>NZ_CP162743.1:4800000-6049464 GCF_054667615.1 Pseudomonas sp. S3_E10 | reverse complement strand
ATGATCACCCCGGTAATGGCCGACAGCAGCGTCATCGGCACGATCAGGATCACCGCCAGCGGCAGGCTCCAGCTTTCGTATTGGGCGGCCAGTACCAGGAACGCCAGCAATACGCAGAGCGGGAACACGAACAGCGCGGTGTTGCCCGAGAGGATTTGCTGATAGGTCAGGTCGGTCCACTCGTAGGTCATGCCGTTGGGCAGTTCATCCTTCAACAGTTTTTCGATCGCGGCCTGGGCCTGGCCCGAGCTGTAGCCCGGTGCGGCGTTGCCGTTGATTTCGGCGGTGATAAAACCGTTGTAGTGCATCACGCGGTCCGGCCCCGAGGTGTCGCTGACCTTGATAAAGGTCGCCAGCGGGATCATCTCGCCCTTGTTGTTGCGCACTTTCAATTGGCCGATCTGGTCTTCGTCCAGGCGGAACTGCTGCTCAGCCTGCACGTTGACCTGGTAGGTGCGGCCAAAGCGGTTGAAGTCGTTGGCATACAGCGAGCCCAGGTAGATCTGCAGGGTGTCGAAGATGTCGCTGATCGCCACGCCGTGGGTCTTGGCCTTTTCGCGGTCGATGGCGGCATCGACCTGGGGCACGTTGACCGTGTAGCTGGTGAACAGGCCGAACAACTCCGGCACGTTATGGCTCTTGGCGATGATGTTCTGGGTTTCTTTGTACAGCTCGTCGTAACCCAGGTTGCCACGGTCTTCGATCTGCAGGCGGAACCCGCCGATGGTGCCCAGGCCCTGTACCGGCGGCGGTGGGAAGATCGCCATGTAGGCTTCCTGGATATTGCTGTACTGGCCGTTCAAGGCGCCGGCAATCGCACCGGCCGACATGCTCGGGTCTTTACGCTCGTCGAACGGCTTGAGGGTCACGAACACGATGCCGCTGTTCGGGCTGTTGGTAAAACCGTTGATCGACAGGCCGGGGAACGCCACCGCGCTGTCCACGCCCGGTTGTTTCAAGGCGATCTCGGACATGCGCTTGATCACGTCTTCGGTGCGGTCCAGGCTCGCGGCGTCCGGCAGTTGAGCGAAGGCCACCAGGTATTGCTTGTCCTGGGCCGGTACGAAACCGGTCGGGGTGTGGGCAAAGCCGAACCAGGTCAGCACCATCAGGCCCGCGTACAGGAACAGGGCGATGCCGCTGCCGCGAATCACTCGGCGTACGGTGCCGACATAACCGTGGCTGGCTTTCTCGAAGAAGCGGTTGAACGGACGGAACAACCAGCCGCCGAAAATCTTGTCGAGCACCTTGGAGAAGCGGTCCTTTGGCGCGTCGTGGCTGCGCAGCAACACGGCGGCCAGGGCAGGGGACAAGGTCAGCGAGTTGAAGGCCGAGATCACCGTGGAAATTGCGATGGTCAAGGCGAACTGTTTGTAGAACTGCCCGGTCAGGCCGCTGATGAAGGCCGCTGGGATGAACACCGCACACAGCACCAACGCGGTGGCGATGATCGGGCCGGTCACCTCGCTCATGGCTTTTTCAGTGGCCGGGAACGGTTCCAGGCCCAGCTCGATGTTACGTTCGACGTTCTCCACCACCACGATGGCGTCGTCCACCACGATACCGATGGCCAATACCAGGCCGAACAATGACAGGGCGTTGAGCGAAAAGCCGAACAGGTGCATGACCGCAAACGTACCGATCAACGATACCGGCACCGCCACCAACGGAATGATCGAGGCGCGCCAGGTTTGCAGGAACAGAATCACCACCAGCACCACCAGGATCAGTGCTTCAAACAGGGTGTGCACCACCGCTTCGATGGAACCCCGGACGAAGATGGTCGGGTCGTAGACGATGCTGAAGTCCATGCCTTGCGGGAAGCTCTTTTTCAGCTCTTCCATCTTGCCGCGCACTTCGTTGGAGATCTCGATAGCGTTGGAACCCGGCCGCTGGAAGATCGGGATCGCCACGGCCGGCTGATTGTTGAGCAACGAACGCAGGGCGTATTGGCTGGAGCCCAGCTCCACCCGTGCGATGTCCTTGAGGCGGGTGATTTCACCGTTATCGCCGGCGCGAATAACGATGTTCTCGAACTCTTCCTCAGTGACCAGGCGGCCTTGGGTATTCACCGACAACTGGAACGCGGTGGCATTCGGTGCGGGCGGCGCGCCCAGGGCACCGGCAGCCACCTGGCGGTTTTGTTCGCGAATGGCCGTTACCACATCGGTGGCGGTCAGGTTGCGCGAAGCGGTCTTGTTCGGGTCCAGCCATACACGCAGCGAGTAGTCGCCCATGCCGAACAGCTGCACATCACCCACGCCCCCCAGGCGCGCCAACTCATCCTTGATATTGAGCAAGGCGTAGTTGGACAGGTAGAGCATGTCGTAACGCTGATCCGGGGAGGTCAAGTGCACCACCATGGTCAGGTCGGGGGAGGCCTTGTCCACGGTAATACCGATGCGGGTCACTTCCTCGGGCAGTTTTGGCTGCGTACGGGTGACGCGGTTTTGTACCTGCACCTGTGCGTTGTCCAGGTCGGTACCCAGGGCGAAGGTGATGGTCAGGGTCAGCTTGCCATCGGCGGTCGACTGCGAGGACATGTACAGCATGTTCTCGACGCCGGTGATGGCCTGCTCAAGCGGGGCCGCCACGGTTTCACCGATGACCTTGGGGTTGGCGCCCGGGAAGTTGGCGCGTACCACGACGGTCGGCGGCACCACTTCCGGGTATTCGCTGATCGGCAATTGGAACAGCGAGATCGCGCCGGCGATCAGGATCAACAGCGAAAGTACCGCTGCGAAGATCGGCCGCGAAATGAAGAACTTGGAAAAATTCATCTTGAGTCGTATCCCTTAACCGCGTGGAGTCGCGACGCTGGCCAGCTTGGGCGCGGGTTTTTCCGGCGCCACTTGTTCCAGGTTGCTGGCTTCAAGCGCTTGTCGTTGTTGGGCCAAGGCGGCGAGGGTTTCCTTGCTGGCCATCGGGATGGTTTCCGGGGCGACCGGCGAGCCTGGGCGCACACGCTGCAGGCCCTTGACGATAATGGTGTCGTCCTTGTTCAGGCCGCTGCGCACGATGCGCAAACCTTCGATCTTCGGCCCCAGCTCTACCGAGCGATACGCCGGCTTGTCGCCGTCCATCACCAGCACGAACTTCTTGCCCAGGTCGGTGCCCACGGCTTCGTCGTTGATCAGCACGGCGGAGTAGGTGCCGCTGCCCACCAACTTGAGGCGCGCATACAGGCCGGGGGTGTATTCGCCCTTGCTGTTATCGAACACCGCGCGCCCACGGATGGTGCCGGTGGCCGGGTTGACCTGGTTGTCGACGAAGTTCATCTGGCCCAGGTGCGGGTTGCCGGTTTCGTTGGACAGGCCCAGGTACACCGGGGTGGTGGCCCCACGACGGCCCTGGCGGGCCAACTCGGTGTACTTGAGGAACACGCGCTCATCGGCGTCGAAGTAGGCGTAGACCTTGTCGGTGGAGACCACGCTGGTCAGCGCGGTGGTATCGGCGGTCACCAGGTTGCCGGCGGTGATTTCGGCACGGCTGACGCGGCCGCTGATCGGCGCGGTCACGCGGGTGAAGCTCAGGTTCAGCTTGGCCAGGTCCAACTGCGCCTGGATCCCGGCGACGGCGGCGCGGGCCTCCTGGGCGGCGGTGGTGCGCGAGTCGGCCAGTTCGGCGGAGATCGCATTGCTCTGGCGCAGGCGTTCGCCACGCTGGGCTTCGTTGTCGCTGCGGGTGGCAGCGGCTTTGGTCTGGGCAAGCTGGGCTTCAAGGCGGCGCACTTCAGCCTGGAACGGACGCGGGTCAATCTGGAACAGCAGGTCGCCTTTCTTGACCAAAGCGCCTTCAGTGAAAGCGACTTGGTCAATCTGGCCGGAAACCCGTGGGCGGATCTGTACGGTTTCCGGTGCTTCCAGGCGCCCGGTGAACTCGTCCCACTCATTGACCGGTTGCTCCAGCACCTTGGCCACGCTGACTTTGGCCGCCGGCATGGCGGCCGCTTGTTCCGGGGTCTTGCCGCACGCGCTCATCACCACCACGGCCAAAATCGCCAGGGGGAAGCGCAAATGTTTGAGTGACTGTTCCATGAGGTGCATCCGCCAATGTATTTGAGATGGGCGGATCATGCGCGGGGACGCGGTATGTCACGAATCGAATGAAGCAAAGGTAACTATCATTCGGAATGATATAAGCACGGGATGAGCCCTCTAGCCTGGGGCTTTCGTTAGGGTGCTATCGATGGCCGTGATAGCAATACCGACGAAGCAGTGGGGCCTGGCGGCCGAGCTTACTCCTGTGACGCCCTGATAGCCGACACATATCTGGCTCACGGGTAGAGATCCAAATGTAGGAGGGGGCTTGCTCCCGATGGCAGTGGGTCAGGAACGGATGCATTCACTGACACGCCCTCATCGGGAGCAAGCTGCCTGCGCCACGGGCGGTTTACTTATGCAAAATCGCCTGGTGAATATCCTGCAACGCCATGATGCGCTGGGCGGCATTGAGTTTGATGGCTTCCTTGGGCATGCCGAACACCACGCAACTGGCTTCGTCCTGCGCCACCGTGGCGGCGCCGGCGTCGAGCATTTCCTTGAGGCCACGGGCGCCGTCGTCGCCCATGCCGGTCATGATGATGCCGGTGGCGTTCTTGCCGGCAAACTTGGCCACCGAGCGAAACAGCACATCGACGGAGGGGCGGTGCCGGTTGACCAGCGGCCCGTCGATGACCTGGGCGTGATAGAAGGCGCCGCTGCGGGTGACCATCAGGTGCTTGCCGCCAGGGGCGATCAGCGCAAGGCCGGGGAGTATGCGGTCGTTGTTGCGGGCTTCGCGCACCTCGATCTGGCACACGCTGTTGAGGCGCTCGGCGAATGACGCGGTGAATTTCTCCGGCATGTGCTGCACGATCACCATGCCCGGGCACACCCTCGGCAGCGCCGTGAGTACCGCTTCCAGCGCTTGGGTGCCGCCGGTGGAGGTGCCGATGGCGACGATACGTTCGGTGGTCTGGGCCATGGCCTGGCCGCTGGCGGCGGACAGGATCGCGTCGGCACTGAGTTTGCCCGCCGGTGCGGGGGCGGGTGTCGGCCGTGCGCTGCGCTTGCCCAGGTTCTTGACGTTGGAATGGGCGGCCGCGCGGATCGCGGCGACCAATTCCGGCGCCGACTCGATCAGGAAATTTTTCAAGCCAGTGGTGGGTTTGGTGATGACTTCCACCGCGCCGGCCGACAGTGCCTGCAGGGAGGTCTCCGCGCCTTTTTGGGTCAGTGAGGAGCAGATCACCACCGGCGTCGGCCGCTCGCTCATGATTTTGCGCAGAAAAGTGATGCCGTCCATGCGCGGCATTTCCACGTCCAGCACGATCACATCCGGCCATTCCCGGGCGAGTTTGTCCATGGCGAAGATCGGGTCGGAGGCCGCGCCCATGACGTGGATGTCCGGCGTGTCGTTGAAGATCGCCAGCAGCACCTGGCGTACCACGGCCGAGTCATCGACCAGCAATACACTGATTTTTTTGGAAGGCATGGTTTTAACGTTTTCCCATTGGTTGATGCCGGACCCAGACGTTGCCGTTCCACAGGTCGAACACAATAGTGCGATAGCCGGTACTGCCCATGTCCTGGGCCGTGAGGTGCAAATCATGGCGCTCGGCGAGGGCCAGCGCCGCGAGGACGTTCAGGCTGGCCACATTGCGCGCCGGCACGTACACCTGCGTGGGGAACATCTCGCCGCCGCCGAACACCTTTATCTGATAATCCTGTGGCCGCGTGCCGTGGGCGCGCGCGTGTTGAAGCAGCAGCTCCAGCGCTTCGTCACCGTATTTGCCATCCAGTGGCTGATCAACCCGCATGCGCGCCGGCAACATGAAATGGCACATGCCGCCGATCAACCGTTGCGGGTGCCAGAAGGTGAACGCCACGCAGGATCCCAACAGCGTGCGCAGGCGTGTCGGCCGCGTCACAAAGCTGACCTGGCCTGGCGCCAGGACCACCTCGGCGGCATCGACCGGCTTTTTCATGGCTTGCGGTAAATCGACGGCGCCACCAGCTTCAAGGTGTCGTTCACACCGTTGAGGCTTTCGGAGTGACTGATGATGAAATGGCCGCCGGGTTTAAGCTGCGGCAACAAGCGCGCAACCACTTGGCGCTTGGTCTGCTGGTCGAAGTAGATCATCACGTTGCGCAGGAAAATCACATCGAACTCACCAAGGCCGGGCAACGGTTCGTTCAGGTTGACCTGCACGAAGCTCACGCGGTTGCGCAGGCTCTTGTCGATCAGGAAGGTGCCTTCCTGGCGGCCGATACCTTTGAGGCAGTACTTGGTCAGCAGCGGCTGGGGCAGGGTGCCGGCGCGCTCCATCGAATAATGCCCGGTGCGCGCCTTGGCCAGTACCTGGGTGCTGATGTCCGAGCCGATCACTTCCCAGGGCGTGGTGCCCAGCGCCTCGGCCAGGGTCATCGCCAGGCTGTAGGGTTCTTCGCCCGATGAGCTGGCCGCGCTCCATACGCGAAACACTTTGCCTGGCGCGGCCCTGGGCAATACCTGCTGGCGCAGAAAGTCAAAGTGCTTGGGTTCGCGAAAAAAGTAGGTCTCATTGGTGGTCAGCAGGTCCAGCGCGACTTGCAGCTCGCCCTGGCGCTGGTCACTCATGATCAGTTGGAAATAATCCCCATAGCTCTGCAGCTCATAGTGCTTTAGGCGCTTGGACAGGCGCCCGGCCACCAGGGCTTTCTTGGCCGACGACAGGTTGATGCCTGCCGCACGGTACAGCCAGGATTGGAACTGACCGAATTCACGGTCGTTGAGCGAGGCGGTGTCTGCCATGATCGAGCCTCAACGCGCGTCGAGGTCGAGCGCCGGCGCCTGGGCGCTTTCGGCCAGGCTGGACATCTCATCGATAGACAGCACTTTGTTCACCTCCAGCACAATCACGAACTTGCCATCGACCTTGGCCATGCCACCGATAAAGTCGGCGCGAATCCGCGCGCCGAAGCTGGGCGGCGGCTCGATCTGCGCCGCCGGGATCTCCTGCACGGCAGAGACCGTGTCCACCAGCAGCCCAATGTCCTGGTGCGGGCCATCGTCAGTGCTGGCTTCGATGATGATGACGCAGGAGCGCCGGGTAATCGACGAGTTAGCCCGGCCAAAACGCGCCGACAGGTCAACCACCGGCACCACGGCGCCGCGCAGGTTGATCACGCCGCGCACGAACGCGGGCATCATCGGCACCACGGTCAGGCTGCCGTATTCGATGATTTCCTTGATGCCCAGAATGCCGATGGCGAACATCTCGCCGCCAAGCATGAAGGTCAGGTATTGCGCATCCTCATCGGCCGCAACCACGGCCTGCCGGGTAGTCATTACTGCACCCATGTCATTCTCCCTGTGAGCCCGCATTGAGGGTTGCCATCAGAAACGGGTGAATTCCGATTCGTCCGGGGCGCTGGCCATGTTGTAGGCGAAGGCTTTGCGCGGGGCCTGCGGGGCCGGGCGCGGTGGCTGACGGCTGGGCTTGCTGCCCGGGCTGTCGGGGTTGCTGTTTTGCACCACGGCCTTCGGGGCGGAGTCGAGCACGAAAAAGCTCATCGCTTGTTGCAGTTGCTCGGCCTGGCTGCTCATTTCTTCGGCGGTGGCGGCCAGTTCCTCGCTGCTGGAGGCGTTCTGCTGGGTCACTTGGTTGAGCTGGGTCATGGCCGTGTTGATCTGCGCGACACCGGCGGCCTGTTCCTCGGAGGCGGCACTGATTTCCTGCACCAGGTCGGAGGTCTTGTTGATCGAGGGCACCATTTCGTCGAGCAACTTGCCGGCTTTTTCGGCCATGTCCACGCTGCTGGACGACAACTCGCCGATTTCCTGGGCGGCCACCTGGCTGCGCTCCGCCAGTTTGCGCACTTCGGCGGCCACCACGGCAAAGCCTTTGCCGTGCTCGCCGGCCCGCGCGGCCTCGATGGCGGCGTTGAGCGCCAGCAGGTTGGTCTGGTAGGCAATGTCATCGATGATGCTGATGCGCTGGGCGATTTTCTTCATCGCCACCACGGTTTGCTGCACCGACTCGCCGCCGTCGGTGGCTTCTTTGGCGGCCTTGCTGGCCATGCCATCGGTGACCTTGGCGTTTTCGGTGTTCTGGTTGATGCTCGCGCTCATCTGCTCCACCGACGCGCTGGTTTCCTCGACGCTGGCGGCCTGTTCGCTGGTGGCCTGGCTCATCGACTGCGCGGTGGCGCTGACTTGCTCCGAGGCGCTGGCCAGGTTGTCGGCGGCGTTGCGCACTTCGCCGATGATATGCGCGAGCTTGCCGACCATATCGCGCATGGCGTTGAGCACCATGCCGGTTTCATCCTTCGAGCCGGGCGCGATGGGCGCAGTGAGATTGCCTTCGGCCAATTGTTCGGCGGCGGTCGCGGCCAGTCGCAGCGGGCGCGAAATAATCCGCGCGATGAACAGGGCCAGGCCCAGGCCGATCAGCAGCGCCGCGCCCAGTACCACGATGATCAACAGGCGTGATTCTTCATACAGCACCGAGCCCCGGTCACCGGCTACCGTGGCGCCGGCATCGTTGAGTTCGACCATTTTCTGCAGGCGGTTGGTCAACTCATCGAAGTGCGTCTTGGATTCGCCGCGCAGCAGGGCGCGCGCCTGGGCTTCCTGGTTCTGCCGGGACAGCTCCAGCAATTGCTGGCTGGCCGCGAGGTAAGCGTTCCAGGCGCTTTTCACTCCGGCCAGCAACTGACGGTCTTCGTCGTTCGACAGCAGTTGTTCGTAGGTGTCCAGCCGGGTTTCGAACTGCTGGCGCGCTTCCACTGCTTCGCGCTCGGCCTGGGCTTTCTCCTCGGCCACTTCGGTACTGATATTGCGGTTTTCCTTCAGCCGGTAGTTGGCGGCAAAAAAGCGCATGCCGGCCGCCGCGCGCATCGACGGCATCCAGTTGCCCCGGATCTCCTGCGCCGCATGGTTGACGGCGCCCAGTTGGAGGATGGCGAACGCGCCCATCCCCGCCGTGAGCGCCAGGACCACCAGGAATGAGCTGATCAACTTGGTGGAAATTTTAAGATCGTAGAACCATTTCATCGGGGAACCTCCATGGAAATTGCAAATGCTTCAGCGCACGACGACCGAGGCCTGGGGGGGCACCTGAGGCGTGCGCGTTTCTTGTTGTACGATTTGATTGAGCAGTGCCGGCACATCCAGGATCAGGGCCACCGCGCCGCTGCCCAGGATGGTCGAGCCGCTGATGCCGCGCAGCGCGCCGAACAGCTTGCCCAAGGGTTTGATCACGGTCTGGAACTCGCCGAGCAGGTCATCCACCACCAGCCCGGCCTTGTGCTCGGCATAGCGCACCACCACCACGTTCTGGCGGCGCGCCGCCGGGCCTTCGTGGCTGAAATGCTCGCGCAGGTCGACCAGCGGCAACACCTCGCCACGCAGGTCCAGGTAGCCCTGGTCGCGGCTGGATTGGCGCTGGCGGTCGTCCAGTTCGATGCATTCCTGAACCATGTCCAGCGGAATCACGTAAGTGGATTGGTCGATGCCCACCAGGAAGCCATTGATGATCGCCAGGGTCAGCGGCAGGCGAATGCGCACCACGGTGCCCTGGCCAGGGCGGCTGTCGAGGTCGACGGTGCCGCGCAACAGGGTGATATTGCGCTTGACCACATCCATGCCGACGCCGCGTCCGGAGAGGTTAGTCACCGCCTCGGCCGTGGAAAAGCCGGCTTCGAAAATCAGGTTGTAGATCTCCTGGTCGCTGAGCTGCGCGCCGCTGGCGACCAGCCCGCGCTCCTGGGCTTTTTCCAGGATCCGTTCGCGGTTGAGCCCGGCACCGTCGTCGGCGATCTCGATCACGATGCTGCCCGAATCGTGATATGCGTTCAGGCTCAGGTGGCCCTTGGCTGACTTGCCTGCCGCACGCCGGGCGTCGGCATTTTCGATGCCGTGGTCCATGGCATTGCGCAACAGATGCATCAGCGGGTCGCCGATTTTCTCCACCACGGTTTTGTCCAGCTCGGTTTCCGCACCGTTGATGATCAGGTCGATGTCCTTGCCCAATTCCTGGCTGACATCGCGTACCACGCGGCGGAAGCGATTGAAGGTGTCGCCGATCGGGATCATGCGCAGGTGCAGGGCGCCATCGAGGATCTCTTCCACCAGCCCCGACACGGTGGAGGTGGCTTCCTGCAACGGGTCGTTGTTGCAGGAGCGGGCCAGCAGGCTGGCACCGGCGCTGGCGATAACCAGCTCGCCCACCAGATTGATCAATTCGTCGAGCTTGTCGGCATTGACCCGCACGTAGGCGCCATCGCGGGGCTTGGCGTCGCTGCCCGTGGCCACGCGCTGTTGCGCAGCTTGCGTGGGGCTGGCGGGCGCGGCCTGGGTGACCAGCTCGGTGCCGGTGGCGGGGCCACTGTCGCTCGGCTCATCAACGGCGCAAATCTGTACTTCACAGTCATCGCGCACGAAATCGAAGACTTCGTTGAGGGTTGTGTGGCTGGCATTCGAACGCAGGTCGATCTCGAATCCCAGGTAGCAGCTTTCCGGGTCCCAGGCGTCCACGGGTGGAATGCTGTCGGTCAGGGTAGTGACCTGTAGCACCTGGCCCAAGGTGTCGAGGTAACGCAGGAAGGACAACGGGTCCATGCCGTTGCGAAACACGTCCACGCCGAAGCGCAGGGAAATATGCCAGAGCAGCTCGGCCTGAGGCGCGTCATCCGTCACGGCGATTTCGCCGCCGGCGGGGGCGGCCTGCAGCGGCTGATAGGCGCTCAGCGCCTCGCGCAACACCTCACCGCGTTCCAGCGTGGCAGGCTGCAGCGCGCCGTCGTGATGGTCGACCGCCTCGATCAGTTCGAGCATGTGGTCGCCGCACTTGAGCAGCAGCGCGATCAGCGCCGCATCCACGGTTACACTGCCCTCGCGCAGGCGGTCGAGTACATCTTCGACGATATGCGTGAACCCGACGATGGGCGCCAGGCCAAACAACCCAGCGGAGCCCTTGATGGTATGTGCGGCGCGAAACACCGCGCCGATGGCATCCTCATCACCTGGCTCGTTTTCCAATTGCAGCAGGGATTGCTCCATGACCTGCAACAGCTCGCGTGCCTCGACGATAAAGGTCTGCTGTGCCTGATCGAGATTAATACTCACCTGGACATTCCTTTGTCGCTCATTGATCGGCTATGGCGCGCTAAAACAGCGTGCCGCCACATAAATGCAATGTTTGGGTAATCGCCTGGCTCTGCCCTACAAGGCTGACCGGCGTGCCGCCGGCGGCGGCTTCACGGCGGATCACCGCCAGTAATTGCAGGCCGGCGCCGTCGATTTCCGTGACCTCTGACAGGTCGACCTCCAGGCGCGGCGCAGTGCTGATCCGGGGCAGCAGCGCAGCGGCCAGTTCGGCCACGGTGTAGATCGTCAGCTCGCCCTCGATGCCCACGCGGGCGGCGCCGTCGAGTGTTTCATGGGTGATAGGCATGGGGCCTCCGGGCCGTCGGCGATCAGGGCAGGATCAACTTGGACACCGCCGCCAGCATCTGCGCCGGCTGGAACGGCTTGACCACCCAGGCTTTGGCGCCCGCGGCCTGGCCCTCGGCTTTTTTCGATTCCTGCGATTCGGTGGTCAGCATGATGATCGGCGTGAACTTGTAGCTGGCCAGCTTCTTGACCTCCTTGACGAAGGTGATGCCGTCCATGTTGGGCATGTTCACGTCGCTGATGATCAAGTGCACCTTCTGCCCGTTGAGCTTGCCCAGCGCGTCCTTGCCATCGCACGCCTCGATCACCTCATAGCCGGCGCTCTTCAAGGCAATGCCGACCACTTGGCGCACGCTGCTGGAGTCGTCCACCACTAATACATTCTTTGCCATGCTGTGCTCCTAGAAAAAGGTGATGTCTTGTGAAGTCTGTTGCGCAGCGGCGTCGCCATGGTGTGTGCGCCGCTGCTCGTCGGTGGCGTAAGTGGCCTCCATGCGCGCCAGCCATTGCCGCGCATCCACGTTGACCGGCTGGTCCGGCGACTGGCTGGCCTGCAGCAGGTGTTCATGCAGGGCATGCATGTTGTCGCGCACGTGACTGAGGATCTGGCTGACCCGGTCCTGGAATTGCAGGTTGACCAGCACGTCGGTCATCTCGTCGCGAATCCCGTAGCTTTCCTGCTTGAGCAGATCGGCGGAGTCGGCCAGGCGACCGGTGATGTTCTGAAAGCGTTCGAGCACCTGCTGGATACTCTGCTCGGACGCCGCGACCGAGTGGCTGTCCTGGTCGGCGCTGCTGGAGGCCGCTTGCACCAGTTGGGTGATGGCGTTATTGATGATGTCGACCTTGGCCGACATCTGCTGGCCGGTCTCGCTGGACTTGCTCGACAGGCTGCGTACCGCATCGGCCACTACCGCAAAACCACGACCGGCTTCACCGGCGCGTGCCGCTTCGATCGCCGCGTTGAGGGCCAGCAGGTTGGTTTGTGCCGCAATGGCCGCCACGTCGGCGGCCATGCTGCGCAACTCACCGGTATAGGCAGTGAGGCTGCGCACTTGGGACAGGGTCTGGTCACGGCTCGATTGCGCGGCCTTGAGGGAGTCGATCACTTGGCTCAATTCGCTGTCGCTGCGCGCCAACACCTTGAGGGCTCCGTCGGCGGCCTGCCCGTCGAGCTCGCCGGCGGCTTGCTGCGAGGCCTGCACGGTGTCTTGCAACCGCGTGGAAATACCGGTGAAACGATTCGCCAGGCTGACAATGGCGTCTTCAGTCTGCTGGCGCGAGCTTTCCACGTGTTTGGCCCAGATCGGCATGGCGCCCAGCAAGACTTCGTCGAGTTGTGCCCGTGCATCCGCGCTCTGTTGCCCGGCCTGCGCCGCGCAAGGGGCGGCCAGCGCAAGGGCGCGCTGCACGGCTTGGCGCTGCGCCCGGGCGCTCCAGGCGCACGCGCCCAGGCCAACCAACGCCAGCCCCACGCAGGCCGCCAGGTTGGCCGGGGAGGCGGACTGCACGAGTATCCAGGCGGCGGCGGGGATGACCGGGATGAAAGCGAACCAAAGAAAACGCGGATGACCAGGAAGGGCAGTACGGCTGGATTGACTCTGGGTCATGAGTTCGGTCCCTGAACAGTGTTGCGGATATAAATAACATAGGAGTTATCCGCCCCAACCGCCGTAACTTTAGACCTCCCTGTATGCCTTCCGTCTGGTTTATGACCGCTACGTTACGTTCACTCCGTTGTTTCAACCCGTGCCGGCGTGCGAATAAACGTGCGAAACACGTGGTCCCACAGCGGTGAAGAGACCCCGAAGTTTTTTTCGATGCCTTGGCGGTGATGCAGGTCGTGGTTGGCAACCAGCCCCGGAATATAGCGATACGCCCAATGCTCGGGGCGGTGCATCACGTAATGCACCGAGATGTAATAGAAGTAGCCGGTCACCGCGCCGATGAACGCCGAGGTCAGGCCGGTGTACCAGGCAAACAACAGCAGCGCGGCAAAGGTGGAGCTGGTTTTCCAGCTCGACACCCCGATATAGGCCAGTACATCAATGTGATGGGTCCAGTGCTCGCGGCGATACAGCGAATGGAACAGAAAACGGTGCGCGCAATACTCCACCAGCGTCCAGGCCAACAGGCCGGCGAGCAATTGCCACGGGGCAAGCGGCGCCAGCCAGAGCGCAACGCCGATGAACAAGGGGATGGTGAAAAAATCCAGGTAATACGCGACTGACGACATCAGCCATTTGTTCGAAGCCGCCATGTGCGGGTCGTCCTTGAGGTGCGATCGATGGGGGAACTAGACCGGAGCGTCCCCGGCGGCGTGGAGATTGCCCGTTGATTCACGCCGTTGCAACAACTCGATCTGCTGCGCCGGTATTAGCTTGCGCAGGGTTTTGTACAGCGCGCGGGTTTCCAGCAGGTTCCATACCCGCAACATGGTTTCCAGCGCGTCCAGTGGTTTGCTGATGAAGTCGCGTGCGCCCAGGGCCAGGGCGCGCAGGCGGGTGTCGCGGGTGGCGTCGGCGGTGAGCACCAGGATCGGCAGGTATTCGCCCTGGGGGATGCGTCGGTTGAGTTGTTCGAGCACGGCAAAGCCGTCGAATTCGGGCATGTGCAGGTCGAGGATCACCAGGTCCGGCTCGAAGCTGTTGAACAGTTCCAGGGTGCGCAGCGGCTGGGTACTGCTCAGTACATGGGTCAACCCTTCACGGGCGAGCAGTTGCTCCACCAGTTCAAGGTTCGGGCGTTGGTCGTCGATGATCAGAATGCGCAGGTCGGTGTTCACGCGGGCTCCGGAAAATACTGGTCGAGGTGGGCGAGAAACGCCGGGATGTTGATGGGCTTGCTCAGCACCGCCGTTGCGCCGGCGTCCTGCAAGGCCCGGCGGGTAGGGTCGCTGGCATCGGCGGTGATCATCAGTACCGGGATGTCGTGGGTGAGCGCCGAGCCGCGCAAGCGCTGCAGCACTTTCAAACCGTCGATGTCCGGCAGCGAAACATCCAGCAGAATCAGCTGCGGCCGATGCTGTGCGGCCAGGTCCAGGCCCAGTTGGCCTTGCATGCTCGACAGCAGCTTTATCCCCGGCCGGCGTTGCAGCAGGGTTTCGATCAGCGCCAGGCTGGAGAGGTTGTCTTCGATGCACAACACGTTGCCCTGCACCCGGCAAGCAGCGGGGGCAGGGCGCTTCCATTCGCTGTCGATCACCGTGGGCACCCTGAGCGGTGAGCCCGGCAGGCGCGCGAACGGCAGCTCCAGGGTAAAGCGTGAGCCGATACCGACCTGGCTTTGCACGGTCAGCCGGCCGTCCATTTGCTCCAGCAGGCTTTTGCTCAGCGCCAGGCCCAGGCCGCTGCCTTCCACATTCGGGTCGGCACCCAGGCGCTCGAACGGGGTGAACAACTGCCCCAGGTGACCCGCCGCAATGCCTGTGCCGGTATCGCACACCGCTACACCGATACGCGGCCCGTCGACCGTGACCTCGATGCTCACCTGGCCTTCGCGGCGGTTGTATTTGATCGCATTGGACAGCAGGTTCAGCAGCACCTGGGTGAGGCGTTGGCGGTCGGCAACGATGCCGATATCGGCCGCCAGCGGGGGCAGGGGCTGCAATTGGATAGCGGCGTCGGTCGCCATGGGGGACACCAGCGTCAACGCCTCTTGCAACACCTGCGCCAACGGGATCGGGGCAATGTTCAACGCCAGGCCTCCCGCTTCGATCTTGGCAATGTCCAGCACCTCGTTGATCAGCGTCAGCAGGTGCTGGCCGGCGCGCAGGATATGCCCGACCTGGGCCTTTTGTGTCTTGGCCGCGTCCATGTCCAGCAACTGCGCAAAACCCAGGATCGAATTGAGTGGCGTGCGCAGCTCATGGCTCATGCGCGACAGAAACTCGCTTTTGGCGCGGCTGGCGCGTTCGGCTTCCTCGCGGGCGGTGCGCAAGGCGATTTCGGCGGCGCGGCGGTCGGTGATGTCGCGGGTGATCTTGGAGAAGCCACGCAACGCGCCGGTGCCGTCGTACTGCGCGGTGATCACCACACTGGCCCAGAAGCGCGTGCCGTCCTTGCGGCAGCGCCAGCCCTCTTCGGTGTAATCGCCGTTGCCGGTGGCCTCGCGCAAGGCCATGTCCGGGTGCTGCGGGCACTCCTGGGGCAGGTAGAACACCGAGAAGTGCCGCCCGATGATTTCCTGCTCGGTGTAACCCTTGATGCGCTCGGCGCCGTTGTTCCAACTGGTGACATGGCCCGCGGTGTCGAGGGCAAAGATCCCGTAGTCCTTGACCCCGTCGATGATCAGCCGCAAGCGTTCCTCGTTGTCGCGCAAGGCGCGTTCGCGTTCGGCCAGCAGCAAGCCGGCTTCCACCAGGCGCGTGCCCAGTTGGCCGATTTCGTCGTGTTCCGGCGGTTGCGGCAACAGCGGGTGGCCCAGCGCCAGGCGTTGCGCATTGCGTTGTACGTTCTGTACCCGCGCGACAATCCCCTTGGACAGGAACAGCACCGCGACAATGGCGCCGAACAAGCCGCACACCGCCGCCAGCCAGGTCGACAGCAATAAGCGCTGACGGGTCTCGTACGCCGCCGCGCTGCGCTCGGCCAGCAAAGACGCTTCCAGGGTGAGCATGGTGCCGATGTGTTGGCGCAAGGCATCGAGGATGTGTTTGTTGCTGATCAAAATGGCGCTGATCGAGTGCGGTGTGGCGTGGCTGTCGTCGAGCATGTCTTGCAGCCCGTCGATCTTGCCGTCAATCAGCGGCTTTATCGCGTTGAGTTGCTCGCGCACCCGCTGATCGCGAACGTTGCGGTCGAGCCGCAGCAGCGCGGCGTCAATCTGCGGCCTGGCGTTGCGGTAACTGGGCAGGAAGTCCTCGCGCCGGGTCAGCAGGTAGCCGCGCACGCTGGCCGCCGCTTCGGCGAGCAGGGTGTGCACGGCCTGGATATCGCCTTGCACGCGCAGCACCCGGCGCACGTCTTCTTCGGCGCGCGCGGTCTGGCGTTCGGTGGTGTAGATCAGCACCAGGGACAGTAACAGCACCACCAACGGCAACGAAATAACCACCAGCGCCTTACCCCGCAGGGGCAGGTCGGCCCAACGGCGCTTCATGGTTGTGCCACCAGGCCCAGGGCGATACCACGCACGGCCGCCTGGGTGCGGTCGGCCGCGCCGAGCTTGCCGATCACCCGTTCCACATGGGCCTTGGCCGTGCCGGTGGTGATGCCCAGGTGTTCACCGATGGCGCGGTTGCTCATGCCGTTGGCCACCAGCCCCAGGACCTGGCGCTCCCGTGGGGTGAGGTGTTCGCTGGGCGCCACGCCGCTGGCCTGGCGTTCGGCCATGCGCCGTAACAGGCGTGCGCTGACAGCCGCGTTGAGCGCTTCGCCGCCGGCGGCCACTTGCTGCAAGGCTTGGATCACCTCGGCACGGCTGGCGTCCTTGAGCAGGTAGCCCAGCGCGCCGGCATTCATCGCCGCTTCCAGGTGGTCGGGGCTGTCGTCCATGGTGAATATCACCACTTTCACCGTCGGCAGGCGTTGTTGCAGCACGCGCGCGGCGCCCAGGCCGTTGAGCACCGGCATGCGGATATCGAGAATGACGATATCCGGCAGCAGTTGTTCGCACAGCTCCACGGCATGTTGGCCGTCACACGCCTGGCCGACCACTTCGAACTGCGGGTGGCCGGCCAGCAGCGCGACAAAACCGGTGCGCGTGACTTCATGGTCGTCCGCCAGGACCAGGCGTAACACCTTGCTCATGGTGCAACTCCGTTGAGGCCGGCCGGCACGCTGGCCTGCAGGCGGGTGCCGCCATCGATCACGCTGGCGCAGGTGAAGCGCCCGCCCAGCAGGCTGGCGCGCTCGTGCATGGTGGCCAGGCCCAGATGCCGGGCCTCATCCCGGGGGTGGTCGT
This sequence comes from Pseudomonas sp. S3_E10, assembly GCF_054667615.1. Taxonomy (NCBI): domain Bacteria; kingdom Pseudomonadati; phylum Pseudomonadota; class Gammaproteobacteria; order Pseudomonadales; family Pseudomonadaceae; genus Pseudomonas; species Pseudomonas sp. S3_E10. Next base: position 6,032,145 of record NZ_CP162743.1, on the reverse strand, counting down.
GTGCGAAGCCTTTGCCGTTGTCGTCCACCTGTAAAACGGCCATCTCGTCGCGCAGCTCCAGGGCCAGTTGCACCTGGCTGGCACGCGCATGCTTGAGGACGTTATTGATGGCTTCCTGGCCGATCCTGAACACAGCAATTTCCACCTGGCTGGGCAGCCGCTGCGCACAGTGCGAGCGCCACACCACGTTGATGCCGGCGTCACGCAGGCGGTCGGCTTCTTTGTCGAGGGCTTTGAACAGGCCGAAATCGTCCAGCACCGTGGGGCGCAGGCCCGCAATCAGTTGGCGGCCTTCGCCGACGGAGTGCTGGGCCAGGCTGAGAATCGCCTGCAAGTCCGCGGCCAAGGCGTGTGGCAGGGGCGGGCAGCGGCCGGCGAACCCTTGCAGCCGTTGATGCAAACCGGCGAGGGTTTGCGCCAGGCCGTCGTGCAGGTCGTAGGCTACGCGTTTGCGTTCGTCTTCCTGGGCGCGAAGCAAGCGGTTGACCAGGTCGGACAGCGTACGGTCGCGCGCCTTGAGGGTGGTCAACAGCCGATGGTTTTCCAGGTGAGTGGCCAGCAGCGTGGCAAGCAATTGCACGGATTCGCTGTCTTCATGCTCCGGCGCGCGCAGGCTGACGCTATTGCCCAGCACCAACACGCCAAAGGCCTGGCCGTCACTGCCGCGCAAGGGTACTTGCAGCACGCTGTGCGGCTGGTCGTGCCAGCGTGGCGCACGCAGGTCGCGGTCGGCAAGGGCGGCCAGGCTGGCCACCCGCGCGGGGCTGCCATGGCGGGCGGTGGCACTGGCGCTGCCCTCGGCATCCCATTCCTGCAGCACCCCGTGGTCCATCGCGAGGAACGCACAGGCCCTGACAAGCACCTGTTCGCGCATGGCCTCGGGGGCCAGTTGAGCCAGTTCCTGCCCGGTCTCCACCAACAGGCGCAGGCGCGCTGCGCGGCTTTGCGACTGGCGAAAATGCGCGCGCATGGCCAAGGCGCTGCCGGGATCATGAGGTGTGTCGTGCATGCTGAATGTTCCGGTCGCGAGGACGCTTATTAGACCTTGCCATGCCCTTGGGCGCTATCTGCCAAATGGCATAGGCAAATGACTCCGGTTGGCCGATGGCGGCGGCTGGGCAGGTTGGCAAAGTGGGCTCACCGATCACCACTGGAGTTTCGTCATGCAATTCAAACCCGCCGCCATCGCCCTGATGTTTGCCTTGAGCGCACCGTTTGCCCAGGCCGCCGAGACCGCCCCGTATGTTTACCGTGAGGTGGCGCAGGCCCCGACCAACCTCAAAGACCGCGAGATCGCCGGCTTGTTCGACCGCTGGAACAGCGCCTTGCAGACCGGCAACGTTGACTCGGTGGTTGCCCTGTATGCGCCGGGCGCGGTGTTGCAGCCTACGGTGTCGAACCAGGTACGCACCACGCCAGACCAGATCAAGGATTACTTCGACCACTTCCTGGCGCTCAAGCCGGTAGGCCAGATCAATTACCGCGAGATCCGCCAGTTGGGCAGCAATGTGGCCATGGACAGCGGGGTCTATACCTTCACCCTGACCGAAGCGAACGGCAAGAAGCGTGAGGTACAGGCGCGCTATACGTTCGTTTACGAACAGGTGGGCGGGCAGTGGAAGATCCTCAACCATCATTCGTCGGCGATGCCCGAAATGCAGGTCAAGCACGCCAAGCAATAAAGGCGTGTTTATTGTGGCGAGGGGCAAGCTCCCTCGCCATAGGTGCAGGGTTCGTTCTCAACTGAACTCGGCGGCCACCTGGCCTGGGATCGCCGCGATCAGCTCACGGGTGTACGCGGTGGCCGGACGGTTGAAGATCTGCTCCACCGACCCCTGTTCCACCACTCGGCCATTGCGCAGCACCAGTACCTCGTGGGCAAAGTTGGCGACCACCGACAGGTCATGGGAGACCAGCACATAGGCAATACCCATGTCCCGTTGCAGCGTTTCGAGCAGCTCCAGAATATGCGCCTGCACTGACACATCCAGCGCGCTGACCGGTTCGTCGAGCAGCAACAGGTCGGGTTTCAAGGCCAGGGCGCGGGCGATAGCGACGCGTTGGCACTGGCCCCCGGACAGCTCGCGCGGCAGGCGGTCGAGGAAGCTCACCGGCAGGTGCACGCGGCTGATCAACTCACGCGCGGCGTGTTCCAACGCCGCCCCCTTGAGCAGGCCGAACGACACCAGCGGCTCAACGATGCTGTCGAACACCGTAAAGCGCGGGTCGAGGGCGGCGAACGGGTTTTGTTGCACCAGTTGCAGGCGTTGGCGCAACGGGCGGAACTGGCGCCAGCTCAGGTCGGTGACGTCCTGTTGCTCGAAGCAGACGCGGCCCTGGCTGGGTTTCTCCAGGCCCAGGGCGATACGCAGCGCGGTGCTCTTGCCCGATCCGGACTCGCCGACGATGGCCAGGGTCTGGCCGGGGTACACCTGTAAGTTGAGGTCCTCCAGGGCCAGCAAGGTAGCGGCCTCGCCCTTGACCTTGGGCAACGCGAAGGTCTTGCCGACGTGGTGCAGGCTCAGGATCGGCTGGCGCCCCAGGTCAAGATTGATCAGCGGCGCACGGCGCTTGGCGAAGGCGGGCGCGGCGGCAATCAGGGCGCGGGTGTAGTCGTGAGCGGGCTGGGCGAGGATCTGGCGGGGCGGGCCTTGTTCGACCACTGCGCCGTGTTGCATCACCAGGATGCGGTCCGCGCGGTCGGTGGCCACGCCCAGGTCGTGGGTGATGATCAGCAGTGAAATCCCGCGTTCACTGACCAAGCGTTGCAGGTGGTCGAGGATTTTGCGCTGCACGGTGACGTCGAGGGCGCTGGTGGGCTCGTCGGCGATGATCAGGCGCGGGTTGCCGGCCAGGGCAATGGCGATCAGTACGCGCTGGCGCATGCCGCCGGAGAGTTCATGGGGATACTGGCGCGCGCGCAGTACCGGCTTATCGATGCCCACCTGTTGCAGCAACGCGACAACGTCCGCGTCGATGCCGGGGTAGCGCTTGCCCTTGGCCGATATCAACGCTTCGCCGATCTGCTGGCCAACGCGCAGGGTGGGGTTGAGGCTGACCATCGGGTCCTGGGGCACCAGACCGATGGTACGGCCGCGCAGGTTGCGTTTCTGGCGCTCGCCGGCGTGGCTCAGGTCGCTGCCATCGACCCACAGCTCACCGGCGCTGATCCGCGCATTATCCGGCAGCAACCCGAGGATGGCGTTGGCCAGGGTGGTTTTGCCCGAGCCGGACTCGCCGACAATCGCCACGGTTTCGCCCTGGGCGATGCTAAATGACAGCCCGCGCACCGCCGGGTTGAGCTGGCCGCCGGCGCGGTAATCGACCGCGAGCTGGCGTACATCGACCAGAAACGCGCTCATCGCTGGGCCTCCTCGAACGTACGGGCGATATGGTTGAGGCTGAACACCACCGCGACCAGGAACAGGCCTGGCAGCAACGACACCCAGGGCGCGGTGATCAGAAAGTGCCGGCCATTGGCGATCAACGTGCCCCATTCCGCCGCCGGTGGCGCGGCGCCGAAACCGAGGAAACTGAGGCCGGCGGTGGCGAGGATCGCCGCGCCGAAGTCCAGCGTCGCCAGCACCGCCACCGGCCCCCAGGCGTTCGGCAGGATGTGCCGCAGCAACGTGCGGCTCCAGCTGGCGCCGCCCAGGCGCGCGGCTTCGACGTAGGGCAGGGTTTTCACGCGCAAGACTTCAGCGCGGGTGGTGCGCGCAAACCCCGGGATAATGCCGATCCCCACGGCAACGGCCACCGGCACCGTGCCGAAGCCGATGGCCGTGACAATCGCCAGGGCCAGCAACAGGCCGGGCAGGGCCAGCAACACATCGACAAACCGCATGATCACCGCGTCGACACGCCCGCCGGTAAACCCGGACAGAATGCCCAGGCCCAGCCCACCCACCAGCGCGATGCCCACCGCCAGCGACGCGGCCAGCACCGACAGGCTGGCGCCATGCACCACTCGGGTAAACAGGTCGCGGCCCAGCTCATCGGTGCCGAACCAGTGCGTCAGGTTCGGCGCGCTGAGCTTGTCCGCCGGCGCGGTGGCGTAGGGGTCGAAGCTGCTCAGCAGTTGCGGCGCCACGGCGGCAACCAACGAAAACAGCACCACCAGCACGGCCAGGCTGAACCCCGGCCGACGCAGCAAGGGCCGCAAGGTGGCGGCAACCCGTTGCAGGGGGCTGCGGCGGCGCCAGAGCGGCGCCGAAAGCGCCAGGTTTCGATTAAGTGTGGTCATGGTTCAGGACACCTTTGGCGTGTGTGAAATACGCGGGTCGAGCCAGGGGTAAAGCAGGTCCACCAACAGGTTCACCAGCACAAACGCGGCCGCCGACACCGCGACAATCGCCAGCACCACCGGGATGTCCTGGCGCAGCACCGCTTCCTGGGCCAGGCGGCCGATGCCGGAGCGGGCGAAAATGGTCTCCACCAGCACCGCGCCGGACACGGTATTGCCGACCTGCAAACCGATCAGCGTGAGGATCGGCAGCGCGGCGTTCTTGAACCCATGGCGGGCCTGCACCTGGCCCCGGCTCAGGCCCTTGGCGTAGGCGGTGACGATGTAGGCTTCTTTCCACACCCCCTGGAAGCTGCGTTGCAGCACCTGGGCGTACACCGCCGCGCTCGGAATCGCCAGGGTGACCGCCGGCAGTACCAGGCTTTCAATGCCCCGGCTGCCGGTGGCGGGAAACCACCCCAGGCCAAACGCAAACACTTGAATCAACAGCAGGCCCATCCAGAACACCGGCACCGAAAAGCCCAGGGACGGCAGGCGCGCCAGCGCTTTCTTCAGCGGTTGCCAGCGGATATACGCGGTGAGGTAAGCCAGGCCGATGCCGCCCAGCAGTGACAGCACAATGGCCAGGCCGGCCAGGGATAACGTCTGCGGCAAACGTTCGACCAACAGCTCGGCCACCGGGCGGTTAAGCGATAACGATTGGCCGAAATTCCCGCGCAGTGCCCCCAGCAGCAAGTCGACGTACTGTTCGAACACGCCTTTGTCCAGCCCGTAATAAGCCCGCGCCTTGGCCAGGTCTTCCACCGACAGACCATCGGCCTCCATGCCCGACGCGCTGAGCATGATCGACAGCGTGTCACCCGGCAGCAGATACAGAATGAAGTAAGTGATGCTATACGCGCCCCAGAGCACCAGTAGCGCCTGGCCGACACGGCCGATCAGGTAGCGGCTCATGGCGTGCTCACGTCGATATCACCCAGTAACGCAAAGCCCTCGGCGGTCCAGCGAAAGTTCTTCACCCTGGGCGATGTCGCCGCCTGCCACACGCGCTCGTACACCGGGAACGCCGAGCCTTGTTCCACCAACAGGTCCTGCAGGTCGCCGTAAGCGGTGGCGCGTTGTTGCTGTTGGGTGGCGGTGATGCCTGCATCGAACAGGCTCTTGGCTTTGTCCAGCGCGGCCGGTTCGTAAAGGTTGGTGGCCAGGGTCGAGCTGTTGGCGGTGCGCGGGTCGAGGATGGTTTGCAGGATGATCGGATCGGCGCGAGTCATGTAGGTGCTGGTCAGGTCATAGTTGCCGGCGCTGTTGTTGGCGACCCATTCGGCACGGGTGACCACGTTGAGCTTGAGCTCGATGCCGACTTTGCGCAGTTGGTCCTGGATCAACACATCGCCGGCGGTCTCGGCCGGTGTGATGTTGTAGCTCAGGCTCAGGCGCTTGCCGTTCTTGCTGCGATAACCGTCCGCGCCCTTGGCCCAGCCCGCCTGGTCCAACAGGTGCGCGGCAGCGGCCGGGTCATACGCCAACTTGCTGCCTTGGCTCTTGAAGTAAGGCGTGGTCACGTCATAGATGCCGTCCACCACCGGGAAGTCGGCGTTGTACACGGTGCTGGCATAGCTCTTGCGATCGATGGCTTTTTGCAGGGCCTGGCGTACCTGTTGGTCGGCCAGTACCCGCTCGCCACGGGTGTTGGGGTACAGGTTCAGCGCCGGGCCCGGCAACGAGCGGCTCTGGAGGGTGGCGCCCTTGGCCTGGAACAGCTTCAGGTCCACCTCGGAGAACGGGTTGCGCGGCCACAGGATGTCGGCTTTGCCTTGCAGGAACAGGCCGTTGCGCACGCTCTCTTCGGGGATATAGCTGACGTCGACGGCATCCAGGTGCGCTTCGCCCTGGTTTTGCATGTTGGCCGAGGCCCAGGCGTAGCCCTTGCGTTTGGTCAGGTGCGCGCCGACTTCCGGCGTGTAGCTGGCCAGCACGAACGGCCCGGTGCCGATGATCTTGCCGAGCGAGCGCTCCTTGGCGCTGAGCGCGTAGGAGGCTGGCGCCAGGATCGCCAGGTTGGTGGTGGACGTCGCTTGCAGGAAACCGGCGTTGGGCTTGGCCAGCACCAGCTTGACGGTCAGGTCGTCCACCACTTCGGCGTGGTCGAACCCGGCCAGGTAAGTGGCGCCGAAAGTGGCCGGCAACTCGCGGGCCAAGGCCTTGTTACTGTCGAACGCGGTTTTCACCGCCTGGGCATTGAAGCGCTCGCCATTGCTGAAGGTCACATGGTCGCGCAGGTGGAAGGTGAAGGTGAGCGCGTCGTCGCTGACTTCCCAGCGTGTGGCCAGCCACGGGATGATCTTGCCGGTCTGTGGGTCCTGGTCGGTGAGGGATTCGGCCACATTGCGCAGCAGCACACGGTGTTCGAGCCAATACACCTGGAACGGGTCGACACTGACCAAGGTGGTGTTGTCGCCAAAAAAGGCGATGTTCAGGGTTTTGCCCGCCGGGGTGTCGCTGCCCGGTGAACAGGCGACCAGGCTCAAGGCCAGGGCGCCGGCGGCCAGCAGACGGCTTGGCAGATGCGATTTATTCAATGGAGTGCCCTCGTGTTCGGTTTGGCTTAAAAGTCGTAGGCCAGCTTGGTGTACCAGTAGCCACCGCCCGGGTAGAACGGCGGGTTGCCGTACGCCGCCAGGCCGAGGTTGCTGTACACCGCGTGTTGGTCGGGGCGTACGTCGAAGATGTGGGTGCCGTCGACGCTGACAGTCAGGTGATCGGGGGCGGCAAGGTCTGGCATGAGGGGAGGGGTCCATGTCTGCTGGGGGTGTGTACGTCCTCCGCCGGGCATGGGGTCGGTCTGTGAAGCGAAGATAAGCCTATAAAAAACCGGAGTGAAAGTCTTTTTAGGAATAAGCTAATTATCAGATATTGTTATCTTGCGTAATCATAAAATGATTTGTTTTTATGTTGAGGTCCTTGCATGCCGCTTCCGATGTGGCCTTCACGTGTTGACAGGACGGCGTTCGGGGCGTGGTGCAGTGGGCAGAGCATTGGTCTTCCCGCATCCGCGCGAGGGCATGTGCGGCGGCCTGCTGTTTCCAAGGGGCACCGGCTCGTGCGGAGGGGCATAAAGAAGGGGACGTCATATTGAAGTGGATGCAACTTAAATTGCACTTCCCAGCGGTGGGTATTTATCAGCGCGGGCAAATATCTACAGCGATGAAGTTGTGTCAGGAGAAGAAGGCTTAATAGGTACAGTTAGGCATGGGTAGGCAGGGTTAGTTGTCCACGGCAACCTAGAGCGTGCGGGTCAAATGACTAACTTCTTTGCCCAGTAAGAAAGGGGCAGCCAAGGCCGCCCCCTTTTCGCTCACTTACGATTTGCGGCCGCCACCATGGCTGTGTTGGCCGCCTTTGCGCCCGGCCTCGGAGGCTTTTTCCCGATCGTTGGCAAAGTTGCCACCCGATGCTTGACCGCCTTTTTTACCGGCCTCGGACGCTTTTTCGCGATCGTTGGCGAAGTTGCCTGGGTTCTTATTACTAGTCGTCATGGTCTTTCTCCAATTGAATAGCAGGTAGCGGGTTGTCGCTTCGCTAGTTGCCCGTGAATGTCACAGGTACTTATTCCGATAACGCCGCTTGCGAAAACGTTTTGTGAATGTATAAAAACGGCGATGAACGGTCGGTCGTGTGAAAGAACTTATACAAGGTGCATAAAATACCGCCGCTTCGTCTAACTTTTATCAAGGCCTGGGAGAGTGCATGGATAGCGTTCGTGCCGCTTCGCTGAGTGGATACGTTTATCTGTGAACAGCGAAAAAGAATGAACCCCGGCCGTCCTGGTTAAACCAAACCTGTATCAACGGGAGGTGCATCATGCCATTCACTTATTTCTGGATTTTCCTGGCCGTCATCCTGCTGTTGCTCGACCTTTGGGTCATCAACAGCGTCTGGCGAAGCGACAATTCAACCGGCAACAAGGCGGGCTGGACGGCTATGGTCGTGCTGCTGCCGTTTTTAGGGCTGGCGATCTGGAGTATCGCGGGGCCGCGCGGTGTGACCAAAGGCCCATCTTCGCCCGAACATAGCAAAGGCTGAGCCGAAGGTGCCCTATGAAGCCCCCTGCGCATAACGACTTGCACAGCCGGAGCTATCCGGTGAATGAAGACATGACCCTGCAGCGCAAGGTCTGGCGCTTCGAGCGGTGGGGTTGGTATGGGTTGGTGGTGTTGATGGCGCTGACCTTGGCCGGGCTGTTCTCCAAGGGGCCGCTCAGCACCGCCGACGTGCGCAGCGCCGATGGGCAACTGCGCGTCGAGCATCAACGGTTTCTGCGCAACGGGTCGTCCGATGTGCTGGTCATCCATCTGCGGGGCAAGGCGCGCGAGCCCCTGGAGGTAGCCCTCAGTGGCGAGTTGTTGCGTGGCTTCAATGTTGAAATGCTGCAGCCGCAACCCCTCAAGGCCAGCACCGCCGGCGAAGGCGTGAAACTGTGGCTGCTCACCGATGATGACGGGCATGCGGTGTTGTACCTGACGTTGCGCAGCGACGGCGTGGGTAGCTTCGACACCCAGGTGGCGCTCGCCAACGGCGCGTCCGTGCGTTTTTCACAATTCATCTATCCGTAGGGGGCGCCATGGACTCGGTATTGCGCGCAGCCGCGATTTACCTGGTGTTGATGATTCTGTTCAAGATCGCCGGCAGGCGCTCCCTGGCGGAACTCACCACCTTCGACCTGGTGCTATTGATGGTGATCAGCGAGGCGACTCAGCAGGCGTTGCTGGGCGAAGATTTTTCGTTGACCAACGCCGTGCTGGTGATTGTCACGTTGATCGCCATCGATATCGGTTTGTCCTTGGTCAAACAGCGTTCGCGCTGGTTTTCCAGGGTGTTGGATGGCGGGCCGACGATTGTGGTCGAAGACGGCAAGGTGCTCGCTGAACGTCTCAAGCACGCGCGCCTGGATGAGAGCGATATTCTCGAAGCGGCCCGCTCCGCCCAAGGCATTCTGGCGATTGATCAGATCAAATTCGCGATCCTTGAGCGCAACGGCAAAATTTCGATTATCCCCTTTGAATAAGCCCCACCTACCGCTGTGAGCGGCAGAGTTTTTCGATCAGGCTGATCAACGAGTCATGGGCCACGGGTTTGCTGACATGGGTGTTGAAGCCCGATTCGGCGTGCTTTTTCTGGTCCGTGCTGGCACCGTAACCGGTCAGGGCAATGGCGGGAACCTTGTGCAGATGGTCGATCGTGCGCAGTTTGCGCATCAGCTCATGACCGTTCATTTTCGGCATGCCGATGTCGGAAATAATCACGTCGTATTGAGCCTCGCGGGCGTTTTCAAGGGCGTTCTGCGGATCACTGAACGCACTGACCTCGGCGCCTTCCATTTCCAGCAATAAATTCAGTACTTCAAGCACCTCCGCCGAATCGTCCACCAACAGCACCTTGACGCCATTCAAACGCTCGTCCTCGGCCTGAGTGTCGCTGGCGTCCGGCAGGTGGTGTTGTTGCGGGCTCAGTGGCAACAGAATGGAGAAGGTGCAACCAAAGCCCAGGCCTTTGGAGTGAACACTCACCGTGCCATCGTGCGCTTCGACCAATTGGCGTACCAGCGACAAGCCGATCCCCAGGCCCTCGCGCTGATGGGTCTGGTGCTGGTTTTCGGCTTGCCCGAACAGGTCGAAGATTTTTTCCAGGCTGTCGTCGGCGAGCCCGGCGCCGCTGTCGATCACGTCCAACTGGGCGTGCCCGTCCTTGCGGCTGACCACCAACTGCACCTGGCCATTCTCCGGCGTGAACTTAAGCGCATTGTTGATCAGGTTCCAGATCACTTGCTCGATGCGCGTCGGGTCTGCGTCGACGATCAGCGCTCCACCTTCGGATGGCGTTTGCAGGGTCACCTGGCGACGATGCCCGTCTGCGAGCACCACGCTATGGATATCCTGGAGTGTGCGAATCAGGTCGACCGGTTGTTTTTTCAGCTTGAGCTTACCGGTACGCACCCGAGCGACGTCCAACAGGTCGTCGATGATCCGCGCCTGGTTGGACACGGCCTCGCAGATGGTATCCACCGCCCTGATCGCAGGGCCCGCCGACTTGGTGGCGGGCAGGCGCCGCAGCAATTCGGCGTTCAGCTGGATCAGGTTCAATGGGTGCTTGAGTTCGTGCGACATCACCGCGAAGAACTCATCCTTGAGATGGCTGTTGGTCTGGGTTTCCATCAACCGCTGACTCTGTTCGTCCTGGGTGCGTTTATGCCCGGTGAGGTCACGGGCAATCTTCACGTAGCCCTGCAAGCTTGCGCTCTTGAGCAGGGTGACTTCGCCGCTGCAATAGAACCGGCTGCCGTCCTTGCGCACATGCCAGCGTTCATCTTCGCCACGCCCATGTTCGCGGGCCGCGCGCAGTTCGCTCTCCGGCACGCCGGCGGAGCGGTCCTCGGGCGAAAAAATCAGGTCGTAATAAGCGCCCAGCACTTCGTTCTTGGTGTAGCCGAAGATCAGTTCGGCGCCGGTGTTCCAGTCGGTAATGGCGCCGTGGTCATTGAGGATGATGATGGCGAAATCATGGGTGCTTTCGGCCACCAGGCGCATGCGTTCTTCGCCCAGGCGCAGTTCCTCTTCGGCCTGGCGCCGCTTGGTGATATCGATAAAGGTCAGCACGGTGCCGTCGATGTGGTCTTCGCTGGAGCGGTAGGGCAGCAACCGCGCGATGTACCAGCGCGCATCCTTACTGCTGATCTCGCGTTCGATCATGCTCAGCGACTCAAACACGTTCGTCGCGTCATCGCTCATTTGCGGGTAGTCGAGGCGGCGCGTGATGTCCATCAGCGAGCGCCCGGTGTCCACCGGCAGCATGCTGAAAATATCGGTGGCACGCGGGGTGAACCAGCGGATGCGCATGTTGCGGTCGACGAACACGGTGGCGATGTCGGTGGAGGCGATCAGGTTGGTCAGGTAGTCGTTGACCTTGTCCGTCTCTTCAACCTTGGTCTTGAGCTCGTAATTGACCGTCAACAGTTCCTCATTGATCGATTGCAGCTCTTCCTTGCTGGTTTCCAGTTCCTCGGTGGCCGAGCGCAACTCTTCGTTGATCGCCTGCATTTCCTCGTTGGAGGCCTTGAGTTCCTCGCTGGAGACTTCCGCCTGCTCAATGGTGTCCTGCAGGTGCAGCTTGGTGCGTTGCAGCTCGCGCTCCAGGTTGCTCATGATCTGGTTTTCCGCATGGCTGACGGTGTCGGCCTCGGACTGTTGCGGGTCGATTTCGGCTTCCTGGAACATCACCAGCACATAGTCGTTTTCGGTGGCCTCGTCGCGGTAGGGGCGGGCGCTGATGTCCACCAGGTAAGTGCCCTGTTCGCGTTGGATGCGAACCTTGCGCGAAGTCACGCAGGTGTTCGATTGCTGGACCTGGAACAGGGTGGTGCGGATATCCAGGCGCAGGTCGGGGTGGACCAGCGCCAGCAGGTTGTGGGTGATTTCCCCGGCGACATAACGCAGGAAGCGTCCCGCGCCTTCGCTCATGTGCAGGATATCGGCGTGGATATCGACAATCACGCTGGGCGGTGCGGCCTTGGCCAGGGCGCGCAGGTGGATATCGGCGAACGAAACCTTGTTGGGCGCCGGCGCCGCGGCGGCAACGGCGGTGGTGTTCGGGCGCAGGTAACCGCCACGCGGCATGGTGGGCGCGCGACGCACCGCGGAGGAGCCGGCGCGCACCCGGAAGATACGGTTGCGCTTGTCCACCGGCACAAACAGGTCGAGGCAACCGTCGGCCGACTCCGATGAACCCAGGAACAGGTAGCCACCGGGGCGCAGCGCAAAGTGGAACAGTTGCAGGATGTCGCGCTGCACGTCGCGGTCCAGGTAGATCAGCAGGTTGCGGCACACGATCAGGTCTATCTGCGAGAACGGTGGGTCAGCCAGCAGACTGTGCTTGGCGAACAGCACCTTTTCGCGAATCTCCTTGCGCACGCGGTAGTGCTGGTTTTTCTCCTTGGCGAAGTACTGGCGCAAGCGTGACGGCGGCACGTCGGTGATGATCGCTTCGGGATACACACCGTTGCGGCCGTGGGTAATCGCACGCTCATCGATATCGGTGGCAAACACTTGCATCTTGGCGTTGCTGGCATCCAGCGCCAGTTGCTCGGTCACCAGCATCGCGAGGCTGTAGGCCTCCTCACCGGTGGAGCAGCCGGCCGACCAGATACGCACTTCCTCGCGGTGCGGCGCGCTGTCTTCCAGGGACTTGACCAGGTTGGGGATCACATCCCGCTCAAGGGCTTCGAAGGCCTCGCGGTCGCGGAAGAAGTTGGTCACGCCGATCAGCATATCGCCCAGCAATGCCTTGGTTTCTTCCGGGTGTGATTGCAAAAAGTTGTAATAGGTCGCCAGGTCCGGTTGCGCCGTCACTTGCAGGCGACGCTCGATACGGCGCAGCACGGTGGCGCGCTTGTAGTGCTTGAAGTCATGGCCGGTACTGGCGCGCAGTTGGATCAGGATGTCCAGCAACAACTGCTCCGCCACGGCCGCATCGCGCTCGTTGGCCGGCGGGATGGTGCGGATCTCGGGGTCATTGGCGGTGGGCAGGATGATCGCTTGGGCATTGCGCCACAGCTCCAGCAACTTCTGTGGCATCTCCACCACGGGCAGTACCAGGTCGACCATTTGCGTTTCCAGCGCGGCCAGGGGCATGCCGTCGAACTCGGCATCTTCCGGCGTTTGTACCAGCGTGATGCCGCCTTGCTCCTTGATCCGTGAAAGCCCTACCGCGCCATCCGAGCCGGTACCGGACAGCACCAGGCAAACGCGCGTTCTTTATGGGTGTCGGCCAGGTCGCGAAAAAACAGGTCGATGGCAATGTGCGAGCCGCCTTCGCGTACCGACGGCGATAAGGCCAGATAGCCATCATTCATCGTCAACAACTGCGCGGGCGAAATGACATACACCTGGTTTTTTCGATCGCCATGGTGCTGTTGACCTGGGTGACCGGCATGCCGGTCGACTCCTGGATGATCTTGTCCGCCACGCTCTGATGGTCGGGGGACAGGTGCAGGATCACCACGAACGCCATGCCGCAGTCTTTGGGCATGTGTTCAAAAAAACTCTTCACCGCTTGCAGCCCGCCTGCCGACGCGCCAATTCCCACCACCGGGAAATCCAGATTGCTGGGGGTCAATTCCTTGCGTTGCGGAACGTTCGGAGACCGCAGGGGGGCAGACTTCATAAATACCAACCTTTTTAACTGCGCACGTGAAGAGTGTGTAGAGGGTACGAGTTCAAGCGTGGGGGAGGGCGCAACGGAAATGAAATATAGCTGAAAACCTACCTGTAACAGAACGCCTGCGACCTTTACCTCACGGTTGAGACGAAAAAACCTGGAAAGGTTTATCCAGACTGACGAGCGGCGCGCATGCACCTGACGGTTATCCGATTTTCTGCAAATTTGTCTGAACTAACCCTTCCGGCCCGGCCTCGCAAGAATATTCACAACCCGGAGGAACCCGCGATGAGCAACTATCCAAAACCGCCGTTCAGCCCACAGCAACAACCCGTTCCCGGTGATCAGCGCAAGATGGACCCGATGCCCGACTGCGGCGAGCAAACCTATAAAGGCTCGGGTCGGCTGGCCAACAAGATTGCCTTGGTGACCGGTGCCGACAGCGGCATCGGACGCGCCGTGGCCATTGCCTTTGCGCGCGAAGGCGCGGATGTGGCGGTGTCCTATCTGGACGAGCATGAAGACGCCAAGGAAACCGCGCGCTGGGTCGAGGCGGCAGGGCGCCAATGCCTGTTGCTGCCCGGCGATCTGGACGACGCGGCGCACTGCGCGGCGATCGTCAACGACACCGTGGAGAAGTTCGGGCGCATCGATGTGCTGGTCAACAACGCGGCCTACCAAATGACCTACGAGACGCTCGAAGACATCCCCGACGAGGATTGGCTGAAGACCTTCAATGTCAACGTCACGGCGATGTTCCGGATCTGCAAGGCCGCGCTGCCGCACATGGCCGAGGGCAGCTCGATCATCAACACCAGCTCGGTCAATTCCGATGCACCCAACCCTACCTTGTTGCCGTACGCGGCGACCAAAGGCGCGATTGCCAACTTCACCGCGGGCCTGGCGCAAATGCTTGGCAAGCGTGGGATCCGCGTCAACAGCGTAGCGCCCGGGCCGATCTGGACACCGCTGATCGTATCGACGATGACCGAAGACTCGATCAAACACTTCGGTGGCAGTACGCCCTTGGGACGCCCCGGCCAACCGGTCGAGGTGGCGCCTATCTATGTGCTGCTGGCGTCGGATGAAGGCAGCTACATCTCCGGCGAACGCTACGGCGTAACGGGTGGCAAACCGATTCTCTGATATCAGCGAGGCATCCGATGACGATGACAGTAGGCGACTTTCTGGTCGAGCGGCTCAGCCAGTGGGGCGTGACTCGTATCTTTGGCTATCCGGGTGACGGCATCAACGGCGTGTTCGGCGCCTTGCGCCGGGCCCAGGGCAAGATCGAATTCATCCAGGCCCGTCACGAAGAAATGGCCGCGTTCATGGCTTCAGCCCACGCCAAGTTCACGGGCGAGTTGGGGGTGTGCATCGCCACCTCCGGGCCGGGTGCCTCGCACCTGATCACTGGGCTGTATGACGCGCGCCTGGACCACATGCCGGTGTTGGCCATTGTCGGGCAGCAGGCGCGGGCGGCCTTGGGTGGCCATTACCAGCAGGAGCTGGACCTGGTTTCGATGTTCAAGGATGTGGCCGGGGCATTCGTGCAACAGGCCACGGTGCCCGCGCAGGTGCGCCACTTGGTGGACCGGGCCGTACGCACGGCGGTCGGCGAGCGCCGGGTGACGGCGATCATCCTGCCCAACGATGTGCAGGAGGCGGCCTATGAGCCGCCCGCCAGGGCCCACGGCACCCTGCATTCCGGCGTGGGTTATACCAAGCCGCGCATCGTGCCTTACGAGGCCGATCTGCAGCGCGCCGCCGAGGTGTTGAACGCCGGGGAGAAGGTCGCCATCCTGGTCGGCGCCGGTGCGCTGGCCGCCACCGATGAAGTGCTTGCCGTCGCCGATGCCTTGGGCGCCGGTGCGGCCAAGGCGTTGCTCGGCAAGGCCGTGTTGCCGGATGACTGGCCCTGGGTGACCGGTAGCATCGGCCTGCTGGGCACCGAGCCCAGCTACAAACTGATGACCCAGTGCGACACCTTGCTGATGATCGGTTCGGGCTTTCCCTATGCCGAGTTCCTACCCAGGGAAGGCCAGGCGCGTGGCGTGCAGATTGATCTGCAACCCGACATGCTGAGCCTGCGTTATCCCATGGAGGTGAACCTGCTCGGCGATGCCGCCGAAACCCTTTCGGCGTTATTGCCCTTGCTCAAGCGCAAGACCTCGCGCAAATGGCGCAAGCAGGTCGAGGGCTGGCGTGCCACGTGGGATAAAACCCTGGAGAAACGTGCCCTGGCCAAGGCCACGCCGATCAACCCGCAACGGGTGGTGCACGAGCTGTCGCCGCGCTTGCCCGACCACGCCATCATCACCAGCGACTCGGGCTCATGCGCCAACTGGTTTGCCCGCGACCTGAAGATTCGTCGTGGCATGCAATGTTCGCTGTCCGGCGGCCTGGCCTCCATGGGCGCGGCCGTGCCTTATGCCATCGCGGCCAAGTTCGCTCATCCGCACAGCACCGTGATTGCCCTGGTGGGCGACGGCGCAATGCAGATGAACAACATGGCCGAGCTGATCACGGTGGCCAAATATTGGCGGCAATGGCAAAGCCCGCAATGGATCTGTGCGGTGTTCAACAATGAAGACCTGAACCAGGTCACGTGGGAGCAGCGCGTGATGGAAGGCGACCCCAAGTTCGAAGCTTCGCAGGCTATCCCGGATGTGCCCTACCACTTGTTTGCGATTTCGCTTGGGCTCAAGGGCATTTTTGTCGAGCGCGAGGAGCAGGTGGCCGCCGCCTGGGAGCAGGCCCTGGCCGCGCAAGTGCCGGTGTTGATCGAGTTCAAGACCGACCCCAACGTGCCGCCGTTGCCGCCGCATATCAAACTGGAGCAGGCGAAGAAATTCGCCACCACGTTGCTCAAAGGCGATCCGGATGAAGCGGGCGTCATTGTACAAACCGCCAAGCAAGTGCTGGCCGGCGTACTGCCGGGAGGCGGGCGGAAATAAAAGGCAGGTGCCAGGATGAATCAGCGAACACGCCGCAACCAGGCGCAACCCGAGCAAAAGGTGCGTCCCGAAACGGCTAAACGAAACGGTACACCGCAAGACGAAGCGGCCGACCGCCCAGCTGACGCGCATGTCGACCAGGACGGTGTGGCCCCTGGTGGTCCTTCGAAAGATCCCGAGTCGGGGGCCTGACTCTCAGCCCTGCCTTGCGCAGGGCTGACGCTCACTTGTTGCGCATCGCGCGTCGGACGCGCATCCAGTCTCGATACGCTGCGGTGCGTTGCGCATCGGCAATTTTCTTGGCTTCGAGAAAGCGCGCCCAGGTCGCCGCATCGCCGCTGTAGGACTCGATGATCTGGTACGCCTGTGCGTCCAGTCGGTCGGCCTCGAAAAACATCTTGGCGTTGTGCGCCATCTCCTCGTCCCACATTTGTCTGGTCGTGTAATCAAGAGTCTGGCTGTTCATTGTGTGAGGCCCTCCGCCCACTGGATCTCTTCGGAGCCGCTCCAGCGCACATCCGTGATGCCATATTTTTCCGCCATCGGTTTGGACACACGCTTGAGGGTGTGTTGACCAAACCTGGGTATGACTGCCACACCGGCATCGCAACTGGCCCAATGCCATGCTTGGGCATTGTTCATCTGCGCCGCACGCACGATGAAGGACTTGGGCTCACCATGGAGCTGATACCGGATAGTGAATAAGTTGTGTTTCACGAGACCTCCTTATGCTCATGAACTACAGATGTTTGGCGCCCACGAAGATTCAAAAAAGTTGTTCGACAAACCGATGGCCGAGCCGGCGGGCTTATCCAGGGCCGGGAATGTCTCAGTCATCCACCGTGAAGGTTACCCAGCCCGGGCCTTCAGCCGGCCGTTGCAGGTCGACGATGACACCGCTGACGGACGTGCCATCCGGCAGGTTGACGGTGACCACGTTAGGGGTGCCCGGCCACTGAAGGGGCGCAGCGAACTTCAGGGTGGCAATGGTCGGTTTCTCTGAGCGGCTCAGGTGGATACCCACGTCGGCATTCAGACATTCATCCGATGGCGTTCCCAGATGGCGTGACGCGGTGATAACACTGGCAGAACCTTGGTAATCGTAAGACATGCGGGTACCTCCAATAACAAAGGAGGGGGCGGTTGCCCCCTGATTTATGGGCGACGCTTATGGTTCGCTTGATAGTTGCGCGCCACCGCAAAGCCGCCGACCAGCAACGCGGCGCCTGCGGCCACGAGCCAATAGGGTGGATGGCCGGCTTGTCGCCAGCCCCCTTCGACGCGACGTTCGCCGGTGGCAGGAGCGAATAGATTGCCCGACGACGTCGCGCAGCGGGGGCTGCGATTGAGGCCGAAGCGGGTAAGCCAACCGGACAGTTGCGGGAAGGCCGGGAGCACCAAGTTGGCGATTCGAGCAACGGTGGCGGCAGCGCCCACGGTGGTGCTTTTGCGCGGTTGCAGCGCACAGGCCACCATCGCTTGCGCCACACGATGGGGGTCGTACACCGGTGGCGGCGGCTTCAAGGCGTGGCCGGTAAAGTTGCCGCCGTCCCGAAAGCCCGGAGTGTCCATCACCGCTGGGTAAATGTCGCAGACGTGAATGTCCGGGAAACCCACCAGTTCGCCGCGCAGCGCTTGCGTCAAGCCCCGCAAGCCGTACTTGCTCGCTGAATAGGCGGCGGCGTAGGGCTGGGCGACCCAGCTTCCCAGCGACAGTGTATTGATCAGGATCCCGCTGTTCTGCGCCTTGAAATAAGGCCATGCCGCGTAGGCGCCTCGCAGGTAACCCAGCAGGTCCGTTTGCAGCACCTGCTCGTGAGCTTCCAGCGGGGTGTTTTCGAAGTTGCCCACCGCGCCGACACCGGCATTGTTGATCCAGATATCGATGCGGCCATTGCCAAAGGCAGCGGCCTGTTCGGCCAAGGCCAGCATCTGATCGTTGCGGGTTACATCGGTTTTAACCGCAATCGCCTCGGCACCGCGCACCGCACATTCCTCGACCACCTCGTCCAGGGCCGCCTGGTCGCGGGCGGCCAGGACCAGGCGGGTGTTTTGCTCGGCAAATGCATGGGCGGCGGCGCGTCCGATGCCACTGGAGGCACCGGTGATCACCACCGTTTTGCCGTGCAGTCGGCCGTGGTGTTTTTGCATGACGGGCGCTGGGGCCGGTGGATCCTGCGGCGCGTGCACCGGCACCGGGCGCAGCTTCAGCCGAGCACCATCGTGCAACACCAGGGTCAGGTCTTCGACCGTGCCGGCAACGCGGTCGGGGAACACCGGCTCGCCTGTGGCATCGAGTTCGTCGTAGATAAACCTCTGGCCTTCCAGCCAGCCGACCGCCGTCATCAGTTCGGGGCCCAGGTAATATTTTCCATCCAGGAAAAAACCACCAAAGTTCTTCGTTCGTTCCTGGTTCTCTACTGCGTAGCGTTCGCCAGGTCTCATTCCGGTTGCTGAGTCAATCATGAAGGCATCCTCCGTTCGCGGGTCCTGCGATAGAGGCGGGCCTGCAAATGATCGTTCAATTCAAATGACCGAAGGAGGCTGGCATTCAATGTTGCTGATCGTGGCTGGCCACCCGCGCTGCGGCGTCGTCCTGCGCCTTGGGCAGGTTCTCGCCAGCGGGGTCGTTCTGGCCCAGCGCGCTGTACTGCTCGCGCAGTTTCTTGAGCTCTTGCGCGCCCAGCTTATCCAGGGACAAGACCGTGTTGTGCGCTTCCTTGGTGGCACGGATCAACTCATCGAGCTTCAAATGCAGAATGTCGTTGTCGCGGTTTTGCGTGTTCTGGATCAAAAAAACCATCAAGAACGTGATGATCGTGGTCGAGGTATTGATGATCAGTTGCCAGGTATCGTCGTAGTGGAAGTACGGCCCCGTGAGCGCCCAGACGGCGATCAGCGTTACAGCCACGACGAAGGTTTTTGGGCTGCCGGCCCGGTTGGAAAGTGCTTGGCAAAATTTGGTGAAGCTCATGATGGAATCCCTCTGTTGTGGTCTTTTGTAGACCGCAGCAAAATCTCGAAATTCTTTTTTACAAACCCGCCGGGCTTTACCAGAATCAATCAGGAAAACGCCCTTCGCGCAGGAGTCATGAGCATGTCGGTAGCCACGTCCACCATCGATTACCTTAAACATAATCAATTGGTTATCACCACGGCCGAGTCATGCACGGCCGGCAGAGTCATCGCGTTGCTGTCGCAGGTCGAGGGCGCGGGTTCATGCATCGAAAGCGGCTACGTGGTCTATTCGCCGCAAGCCAAACAACGCTTATTGAACGTACGCGCGTACACCCTGGAAACCTTCAACCTGACCAGTTGCGAGGTGGCTCAAGAGATGGCTTGCGGCGCTCTGCGCGATAGCCCAGCGGATGTTGCCATCGCGACGACGGGGCTACTGGGCCCGGACGCGGTTGACGGCATCCCGCCCGGCACCGTGTGTTTTGCGTGGGCCTTTCGCACCGGACGCGGGCTGAGTGTGTTCAGTCGAAAAGAGCGCTTCATGGGCGGGCGTGAGCACGTTCAACAGGCCGCATCGGAGCATGCCTTGAAATGGCTGGCGCATTTTCATCAACGCGCCCTGGCAGGTGAACAGGCTTAGCGCTTCGACGAGCGGGGCCCGGCCTTGAAACCATTACCCCGCAGATGACCGTCGGGACGACTGCCTGGACATGACCATTTCTTCGAGTATTTCCCGGGTGAGCCGGTTGATTCCCGATGGGCCGTGATAGTGCGCGCGTTGGATATTGGCGATGGTGAACTGCTCGGCATCATGCGCCAACACCGTAACCGACAGGCTGCTGTCCGGGTTGATCGCGCATTTGACCGCGCAGTTGGGCAGGCGCGCCGACAGCGCCGCTTCAATTTCTGCTTTCGTTAACGTGTCCATTAATTCACCGGGGCAAGAAGTCGGAACACGACAAGGCTAGCTGAGAAAACCGCTGCGTAAATACTGGCGAGATAGTGGCTGTTCTGGTCGACGCGCCGCGTTTGAGCGCACAAGTAACCTGAGCTGGCTGATCGGTTGGCCGGGGGGGGGGTGGAACGCGACCCCGGCCAGTGGGCAAAAACGCCTGAAGCCCATCGTTTATTGAACTACCACAGGGCAATGTCATAGGTCAGGTAGAGGCGGTTGCTGTCGCGGCCCCGTGAGAACTCGGAGCGGTAGACATAGTTGCGCATGCGCACACCCAGTCCCTTGAACGTGCCGGCCTGCACAACGTAGGCCAGCTCGGCGTCACGCTCCCATTCCTTGACTGTTGTGGTGGACTTGCCGTCATTGCCGCTCAGGTAGCATGCGGAGAAGGTCAGGCCCGGCACGCCGACGGCGGCGAAGTTGTAGCCGTAGTTGAGCATCCAGGTCTTCTCGTCTTCCTCGATGAACTTGCCGATACCGGCGTTGCTGAACGAGTACACGGTGGCACCGCTGATGTAGGGCAAACCGGCATCGCCGCGCAGGGTCTGGTAGCCGCCGCCGAGCGTATGCCCAGCGATTGCGTAGGACAATTGACCGCTGAGCAGGTCATTGTCGATTTTGCCTGCGTACGCCGAGCCGCTATCAACGCTGTTGAAGTAGCGCAGGTCGGCGGTCAGCACGCCACCGACCAACGGCAGGTCGTGCTGGATACCGGCGAAGTTCTGTCGGTAGAAATTTTCGAGTTCGCCGTAGAAATAGCTCAGGCGGGTGCTCTTGCCCCATTTGTATTCGGCGCCGGCGTAGTTGAAGTCCCCTGACTTTTCGCCGCTGTAGCCATCCGGCACGATCGGCACGCTGTCGGTGGAGTCGCGCAACTTGAAGCGGTCCAGGTGCCCGCCAGTGACGGTCAGGTTCTCGATGTCGGTGCTAGTGACCTGGGTACCCTGGTAGGTCTGTGGCAATAAGCGTGCGTCGTTGTAAATCAGCACCGGGGTCTTGGGCAGCAGGGTGCCGTACTTGACGGTGGTTTTGGCGAACCGGGCTTTGACGGTGGCGCCGGCGCTGGCAAATTCACCGGCCGCGCGGCCGTCATCATGCACCGGCATCAGCCCCGTGCCGCTGCGACCGCGCCCTGAATCGAGCTTGACGCCATAGAGCCCCAGGGCATCCACGCCCACACCGAGGGTGCCTGCGGTGAACCCGGACTGATAGTCCAGCAGGAAACCCTGTGCCCATTCGGTGCGCTCGCTTTTTGCCGTCCTCGCGGCCCGTGCGCTCATGCCGTGTTCGTCGCGAAAGTGCTCGTTGAAATACACATTGCGCAGTTGCAGCTTGAGCTTGCTGTCATCAATAAAGCCTTCGGCATTGGCACCGGCGAGGGGGGCCAGGCCGAACGCGCAAAAAAGGGCCCGACGGGTATACATAGGGTTCATGGCAAACGTCTCGTTGTTGTTATTCGGCGTACAGGGCAACACGCGCCTCGTAAGCGAGGCGCGCTGGAAGGCTGCAGGGAGATGAATCAGGTAAACAGGCTGATGGCCCCGGTGAGCAAGGCCAGCGCGGTCACCACCAGGGAGGTCAGCACCGCCCATTTGACGGTGGCTTTCTGGAAGTCGCCGATATCACGGTCGACCATGCCCACCAGCAACAGGGTCGAGGCGACCAGCGGGCTCATCAGGTGCACCGGTTGCCCGAGGATCGAGGCCCGGGCAATTTCCACCGGGGCGATGCCGTATGCCGCCGCGGCATTGGCCAGGATCGGTACCACGCCAAAATAGTAGGCGTCATTGGACAGCACGAAGGTCAGCGGCATGCTGGTGATCGCGACCACCAGCGGAAACAGGTGGCCCCAGGACGGCGGAATCCAGTCGACCAGGGTCTGCGCCAGGGCGTCGACCATCTTGGTGCCGGAAAAAATCCCGGCAAAGATCCCGGCGGCAAATACCAGCAGCACCACCGTCATCGCGTTGCCCGAGTGCGCCAGGATGCGTTCTTTCTGAATGTCCAATTGCGGGTAGTTAATCATCAGCGCGAGCACGAAGCCGATCAGGAACAGGATCGCCGAGTGCATGAGGCCCATCACCAGCGCGACCATCACTGCAACCACCAGCGCCAGGTTGACGTAGGCGAGTTTCGGACGCTTGTGAGGGGTGTTTTCAAGAATGGCGTTGATGTAGCAATCGCCGCCACCGCTTTGCAGTTGCACGTTGCCGATACGCTTGCGCTCGGCCCGCCCCAGTATGAAGGCGGTGAACACCACCCACATGGCGCCGCCGATCATCGTTGGCAGCAACGGCACGAAGTATTCGCCGGCATCCAGGCCCAACGCGGCGATGGCCCGGGTCGCGGGGCCGCCCCAAGGCGTCATGCCGCTCATGATGCTCAACGACAGCATGGAGATGGTCGCCAGGATCATCGGGTTCATGCCGATGCGCTTATACAGCGGCAGCATCGCCGCGCAGGTAATCATGTAGGTAGTGGTGCCGTCGCCGTCCAGAGCCACCAGCAATGACAGCAGCGCCGTGCCCACCGCGATTTTCATCGGGTCGCCGTTGACGCGCTTGAGGATTTTGCGGATCAGCGGGTCGAACAACCCCGCGTCGATCATCAGGCCAAAGAACAGGATGGCAAACAGCAGCAAGGCGGCGGACGGCGCGACCATTTTCAGGCCGTCGAGCATCATCTTGCCGGTGGTGCCGCCGAAACCGCCAATCACCGCGAAGACGATGGGCACCACGGTGAGCGCGACGATCGGCGACAAACGCTTCGTCATGATGAGGACGGTGAATACGACCACCATGGCCAGGCCAAGGAAAGCGAGCATAGGACGAGTCTCTTGTTGTTATCGTAAGAATGGCTGACGCCGAGGCGCACGGGCCCTTGCCCGCCAGGCGGCACAATGGCGCCTGGCGGGGAGGGGGGCTCGGTCAAGTCAGGGGTAGGTGTTTGCGGTTGGCGCTAGACGCGTTTGGCGACCTTCAGGTCTTCCCAGGCTTCTGCCTGGGCCGCATCGGGCTTTGCGTCGAGCATTCGCGCCAGCGTTTCGCGGTTGCAGGCATTTTCAGACATCGACATCACCACCGTCGCGACCGCGTTGCTGGCCAGGCTGGTCAGGGCCCGCGCTTCAGACATGAAGCGGTCAACGCCGATCAGCAACGCCAGGCCGGCCAAGGGGATGTCGTGAATGACCGTCAGGGTCGACGCGAGTGCCACGAACCCGCTGCCGGTCACGCCGGCCGCGCCCTTGGAGGACAGCAGCATGATCGCCAGCATGGTAATGACCTGCGTCAGGCTCAGGTCAATGTTGCAGGCCTGGGCAATGAAAATCGCCGCCAGCGACAGGTAGATAGCCGTGCCGTCCAGGTTGAACGAGTAGCCGGTGGGCAGCACCAGGCCCACCACGCCTTTCTTGCACCCCAGCGCTTCGAGTTTCTCCAGCATGCGCGGCATGACGGGTTCCGTGGACGACGTGCCGAGTACCACCAGGAACTCTTCGCGAAAGTAACGCAGCAGTTTCCACAGGCTGAAACCGTTGGCGCGGCAAACGCTGCCCAGTACGACGAATACGAAGAAGCCGCAGGCGATGTACAAGGTCATGATCAGCTTGGCCAGCGAGCCCAGCGAGGTGATGCCGTACTGGCCGACGGTGAACGCCAAGGCGCCGAAAGCACCAACCGGCGCAAAACGCATCAGGTAGGCGAAGATCTTGAACACCATGTGCGAGGCGGATTCGAGTACGTCGAGCACCGGCTTGCCACGTTCACCCAGCGACGACAACGCAAAACCGGACAACACCGCGATAAACAGCACCGGCAGCACTTCCCCTTTACTGAAGGCACCGATAAAGGTGTCGGGGATGATGTGCATGAAAAACTCCACCACCCCAAGCTTCGCGGCCGACTCGGTGTACTGGGCCAGGCCCTTGGTACTCAGTTGGCTGGGGTCGATGTTCATGCCGGCACCCGGCTGGAACACGTACACCGCCACCAGCCCGATCACCAGGCTGATCACCGTGAGCCCGAAGAACAGCAGCATGGTTTTGCTGAGCAGGCGGCCGAGCGAGCGTTTGTCGCTCATCCCGGCGATGCCGGTGACGATGGTGCAGAACACCACGGGGGCAATCATCATCTTGATCAGCTTGATGAACGCATCACCCAGCGGTTTGAGGGCAATAGCCTGCTGGGCCCAGAAGTGTCCGACCACGATGCCCAACACCACGGCGCAGAGAATCTGGAAGTAGAGCGATTTAACAACTTTCATGGCATCACCCATTTTTAGAATTGTGCGGATGCAAAAATGCCAACGGCCGCCGAGATTATCCGGCGAGGCGCTGCGAGTCCGTGGCATAGACGTAGCCGGAAAAAAGCCTGCGCGCGGTCCGTACGACGGAAGCCTGGATGGTCTCACCCTTGACGCCGGTGTAGGACAATACAACATCAATCCCGCCGCTGGGGTGCTCGATACGCACCGCCTCCAGGCGCGGCGTACTGACCCCGCCGAGCATCTGCGCGACGATGCTGCCGTCTGCCACGCAGGCGGTGGCCAAACCAATCGAGCCGGTAATGGCCAGGGCGCGGTGGCAGTTATGCGGCATGAAGTAGCGGACCTGGATCGTACCGCCGGCTTTGGCCGGCGAAACCAGTACCGGCTTGGGAATCACTTTGTCGCTGACATCGCCCAGGCCCATGGCCAGGCCGGCCTTGAGCCGCAATGATTCAAGGCGGCGCAGGAAGTCTTTATCGGCGTCCAGTTCAGCCGGGCTTTCATCGCCACGCTTGCCCAGTTGGCTGGCTTGGATCAGCACCATCGGCATTGCCATGTCGATGCAGGTCACCGCGATGCCTTCGATCACGTCTTGCGTGTTGCCGGTGGGGAAGAGTTTGCCGGTCTTGCTGCCGGCTGCGTCGAGGAACGTCAATTGCACCGGTGCTGCGGTGCCGGGCACGCCGTCGATGGCGGTGTCGCCTTCATAACTGACTTTACCTTCCGGTGTGTACACCTCGGAATGGATAAAGGTGCCCGTGTTGACGTTGCGAATGCGTACCCGGGTGCGCCCCGGCGTGCCTTTGACCAGGCCCTGTTCGATGGCGAACGGGCCGACGGCGCACAGCATATTGCCGCAGTTGGGCGCGCTGTCGACCCGGCGTTGCGACACCATCACTTGAACGAACAGGTAATCCACGTCTGCGTCCGGGTGCAGCGACGGGCTGACAATCGCCACCTTGCTGGTTTGCGGGCTGCCACCACCGATGCCGTCGATCTCCAGCTCGTGGCCGGAGCCCATCAGGTTAAGCAGCAGTTCGTCACGGGCCTCAATGGCCGCCGGCAAATCCCAGTCGAGAAAAACCGGGCCTTTGGAGGTGCCACCGCGCATCAGCACACAGGGAATTCTTTGCATGGGACTGACTCTTGTTGATCAATCGAGGTAATTGATGCTCTGGAGGCAAGAGTCTCAAGCTTTCAAAAATGTTTCCAATGCAAAGATTGACGGGATTATTGCGTTTGACGAATGAAAAATGTGCGCTAAATTACCTCCCGTCGCCCTCTGCCGATGAGAAAAGCCATGGACTATGAGCTCAACGATATTCGATCTTTCGTGAAGATCGCCGAACTGGGCAGCTTCCACGAAGCCGCCGATGCATTGCACCTGTCGCAACCCGCGCTCAGCCGCCGCATTAAAAAACTCGAGGAAGGGTTGGGCACCGCATTGCTTGATCGCACCACGCGCAAGGTCAGCCTCACGAGCGTCGGCCGCGACTTTCTGCCCAAGGCGCGCCGCCTGCTGGATGACTTCGACGAGTCGATTCTCAACATCCGCGAACTCGCCGAGCGCCAGATCGGCCGGGTCACCCTGGCGTGTATCCCGACGGCCGCGTTCTATTTCCTGCCGTCGGTGATTCGCCTGTACAACGAGCGCTACCCGAAAATCCGCATCCGCCTGTTGGACTTGAGCGCCAACGAGGGGCTTGAAGCGGTGCTGCGCGGGGAGGCCGATTTCGGTATCAACATGATGAGTGGCCAACACCCGGATATCGAATTCGTACCCTTGGTGATAGAGCCG
Organism: Pseudomonas sp. S3_E10; assembly: GCF_054667615.1. NCBI lineage: Bacteria > Pseudomonadati > Pseudomonadota > Gammaproteobacteria > Pseudomonadales > Pseudomonadaceae > Pseudomonas > Pseudomonas sp. S3_E10. The sequence continues at coordinate 6,005,761 of NZ_CP162743.1, read as the reverse complement.
TTCGTGCTGGCCTGCCGGCGTGATCATGAGTTGGCCGGGCGCACGTCGGTCACCTGGTCTGAACTGAGCGATTACCGCCTGATCGGAGTCGGGCGCCTGAGCGGCAACCGCATGCTGCTGGATCACGCCCTGTCTGGCTCGAGCTGGCGCCCGCAGTGGTTTTACGAGGTGCAACACCTCTCGACGTCGCTGGGCCTGGTGGAAGCCGGGCTGGGCGTTTCGGCGATGCCAAGCCTGGCCATGCCTTCCCACGATCACCCGACCTTGGTCAGCGTGCCGCTCATCGAACCCGTGGTGAACCGTTCGTTGGGCCTGGTTTACCGGCGCGGGGCATCACTGTCGCCGGCGGCGGAAAAATTCGTTTCGATACTGCTTGAACAATGGCCGCAATAGTCACCGGTTAAAGGCATTGCGCCCATGCCATTCGTCCTTTTCGTTGCACTTGGTCTTCAGCGGTCGCTCCAAACGGGTTCCTATCCTGTGAACTGGAGATTTTTCCATGAAACATGAGCCATCCAACCAACAGTACCGGCCCGTTGAAGAAGCTGGCACACCCAACGAAGACGGCTGCGTGATCGGTACAGCCGGCCGTGACGAAGACCCTAACGCGACAACCGATTGGGACCACCCCGAGAGCGGTCCTCCCGCGGGCGAAGACAGCGCCAAGCCTGCCAACGGCACTCCCGGGATTGACCGCGTGCCCTCGTCCGATAACGACGCAGCTGACTGAACGTCAGGCGTCGCTTGGCCTGGAGCATGCGTTGAGTCCGATCAATAAGGGGGTGCGAGCACGCACTCTGTTGCTGCGGCCGCGTCGCACTGCTTGTATGCTCGCGCCTGGGAACACGTGGCCACCGTAAAGTGCCGATGTTCAAATGATGGCTGGAATGGAAACCGGACTTCCTTAAGGTACTGATGTGAAGCGTGATACCCGCCTTGTAATGCTCTTGCTGCTGATGATTGGCTGCTCGCTGACTTCGCTGACAGTCTGGAAAATCCTGTCGTCCCGTGAGCGGGCGCTGGCCGAGGTAGACGTTCATGGCTTGAACCTGACCCAGGCACTGAACACCTACACCGAAGGCGTCGTGCGGCAAAGCTCGCTGTTGTTGCTCGGGCTGGTCGAGCGCCTGGAAACCGAAGGCGATGGCCCGGCGCAGATCCAGCGAATCAGTGCGCTGATCAACCGCAAGCTGCCCTTGATGCCGCAGCTCAGTGGCATCACGCTCTATGACAATCAGGGGCGCTGGTTGATGTCGTCCAACCGGCCGATTCCGGTGGGGGCCAACAGCCGCGACCGTGCTTATTTCATTCACCATCGCGACGATCCCAGCCGTGAGCCGTTTATTGGCCCGCCGATCCAGAGCCGTTCCAATCGGGAGTGGGTGATCACCATCAGCCGTCGCTTCAATGACGCTCAGGGGCAGTTCGCCGGGGTGGTGGCCGTGACGCTGGGGGTGGAGAATTTCTTGCGCGTGTTTGGCAAAATTGACGTCGGCCGGGACGGCGCCATTGGTTTGTCCTACACCGATGGCACCTTGTTGGTGCGCTATCCCTTCCGCGAGCAGGACATGGGCCGCAACTTTTCCAAGTCGCCGATCTATGCCAAATACCTGGTCGAGCAATCCGTAGGCACCGCCTCGTACACCTCCAGCCTGGATGGCGTGGAGCGGCTGTATGCGTATCGCAAAAGCGAAACCTTGCCACTGATCACCACCGTGGCGTTGGGCAAGGACGAAGCGCTCGCCGCATGGCGCACCGAGGCGGCGCTATCGGCGGTGGTGGTGGCGGGGCTTTTGGGGTTGACCGGGCTGATCGGCTGGCTCCTGCTGCTGGACATACGCCGACGCACCCTCGCGGAAGCGGCGTTGCACATCGCTCAGCAACAATTGCTTGAGTCGAACCGGCAACTGGAACTGTTGGCGATGAAGGATGCGCTGACCGGCCTGGCGAACCGGCGCTGTTTCGATGAAACACTGGCGGTGGAAGCACGCCGGGCACAGCGCGACGGTTTACCGCTGGCCTTGCTGATGATCGATATCGATCACTTCAAGCGGTTCAACGATGCGCTCGGCCACGTTGCCGGCGATGCCTGTCTGCAAGCGGTCGCCACGCTATTGCAAGCGTGTGTGCGACGCCCGTCTGACCTGGTCGCACGTTACGGCGGCGAGGAAATGGCAATCATCATGCCCGCGACCGGCAGCCAGGGCGCAGAGGTGGTGGCGCAATTGATACTCGACCGTCTGCACCAGGAAAACATTCCCCATCCGGGCAGCCCGTTTGCGCGCGTGAGTGTGAGCATTGGCATTGCTACGGCGACCGGCGCGCAGTTGCAGCCGGTGCTCGGGTTTGTCGAAGCCGCCGATCAGTCGCTTTACCGCGCCAAAGCGGCGGGCCGCAATCGGTTTTTCCTGCAGGGCGACACCCCAAAAGGCGACCCACTCGCGAGCTAACTGCGCTAGCCCGTCCAGCGCTCACCCGCTACTTTGCGGCACAGAAACGGGCAGTCGCTGTGCCATTAGGTAGCACGTAGCGCGCCCTTCGGTTGCCATCTCTGCTGCGAATAAACGAACGAATCCATTCAAATCAGCCGCTTAACGCGGCGCTGGGTCGGCTGGCACAGATTCTGCTTTATTGTATCCGTGGATAATTGGATACAAAAATACAGAGATCCCGCCCATGCAATTTGCTCCCGCTTACATTGACCGTCGACAGCCCCTCACTGCCGAGGAGGAGGCCTACAACTTCCTGCTCGACGCCATCTGCGGCGGCCGCTACCGCAAAGGTGATCGGCTGATCGCCGAGGACATCGCCAGCGAGATCGGCATGAGCCGCATGCCGGTGCGCGAAGCGTTTCGGCGCCTGGATGCCCAGGGCCTGGTAACCCTGCGCCCCAACCGCGGCGCGATTGTCAGTGGCCTGGATATCGAAGAACTGCACGAGGTGTTCGAGATGCGTAGCGCTCTTGAAGGCTTGGCGGTGCGGGTTGCCGTCGGGCGCATCGGTGAGCGCCAACTGGCCGCGTTGGAGCGTCTGCTGGACGAAATGGATGACTACCGCGACGAGAGCGCCGCGTGGGTCCGCTGCCACCGCGCCTTCCACGAGTACCTGTGCAGCCTCAGCGGCCGCCCGCGCCTGATGAAGCAGATATCGGCGCTGTATTCGCTGGTGGAGGCGCCCATGCGCTTGTGGCTGCAGCACAGCGAAAAACCCCTCAGCGCGCGTCAGGAACATGCCGTGATCCTTGATGCGATTCGCGCCGGCGACGCCGCTCGCGCCGAAGCCGTGGTGCGCGAGCACATCGAAGGCACGGTGCCGGCGCTGATTCAATTTCTGCAATCCGAACACTAAGAAAGCTGTCGTGTTTTGACGTTGTGTCCTGCCCCGTTATTCAACGAACTGGAGTGTCTGGTCATGCATAAACAACGCCGCGCCTTGCTGGTGGCTATCTCTCTCGCTTTCTGCAGCCAATGGGTAACTGCCGCACCGCAGGTGCCGGAGCGCCTGCAAAAAGTCGACAAACTCACCTATTGCTCGGGGATGGATTCACCGCCCCTGGTGTCCTTCGACGAAGCCCAGAAACCGCGTGGGCTTACCATTGACCTGGGCTTGGAAATCGCCAAACGCCTGGGCGACAAACAGGTGCAGTGGCGGGTGATTCCGTTCTCCGGCCTGGTGCCCGCGCTGCTCGCCCAGCAGTGCGACATGATCGTCGACCAGCTGTTCGACAAGCCCGAGCGGCGCCAGGTAATCGACATCGTCAACTACATGTATTCCAGCCAGTCAGTGGTGGTGCCCAAGGGCAACCCCAAGGGCATCAAGACCCTGGATGACCTGTCCACGCACAAAGTGGCGGTGCTCAACGGCTCCACCATCAAGACCCTGCTCGACGCCCACAACGAAAGCCTCGCCAAGGCCGGCAAGCCACCGATGAAACTGGTGGTGTACAACACCGACACCGATGCCTTCCAGGCCTTGCGCATCAGCCAGGTCGATGCCTATGGCACCACCGTGGAAACCGCCGGCTATTACGCCGCGATGGCCCCGGACCTGTTCCAGGAAGGCGTGCCCGCGTTCAGCCGCATCCTCACAGGCCTTGGCATGCGCAAGGACGACCCGCAACTGAGCGCCGCCGTGCAGCAGATCATCAGCGACATGCGCAGCGACGGCAGCTACGTGCAGTTGCTAAACAAATGGCATGTCAGCAGCGACACACTCGACTGAGGCAACCGCACGATGAATTTCAATTGGGATGTGTTCTGGCAGTACCTGCTGCAGCCCAGTGGGGTGTACCTCACCGGGCTGTGGCTGACGTGCCTGATCAGCGTGCTGGCGATGCTGCTCGGCTGCGCGCTGGGCCTGGGGGCGGCGCTGTTGCGCCTGTCGAAGAACCCGCTGCTGCACCTGCCGGTGCGCTTTTACGTGTGGCTGATGCGCGGCACGCCGTTACTGGTGCAGATCGTGTTTTTGTACACCGCGCTGGCGGCCGGCGGGATCTTCCGCTTCGAGGACATCGAGCTGTTCGGGCTGATGATCCCCGGCAATATCCAGGCGGCGATCATTGCTCTGGGCCTGAATGAAGGCGCGTACATGGCCGAGATCATCCGCGCCGGCATCGGCGCGGTGGACAAGGGCCAATACGAAGCCGGACGTTCCCTGGGCATGGGCTTTGCCAAATTGATGCGGCGCATCGTGCTGCCCCAGGCGTTCCGGGTGATCGTGCCGCCGCTGGGCAACGAGTTCAACGTGATGCTCAAAAACACCACGCTGGTCAGCGTGATCGGCGTGCAGGAATTGCTGCTCAGCACGCAGATGATCACCTCGGCGACCTTTCGCGTGTTCGAGTTGTACCTGGTGGTGGCCCTGTATTTCCTCACGCTGACCACGCTGTGGGGCTTTTTCCAGCGCTGGCTCGAACACCGCTTCGGCCAGTCCGATCGACCGTCAGCGCCACCGCCGGCCGCCAGCCGCATGTTCGGTCGCAGCACCCTCAAATTGCTGAGAGGACGTTAAGCATGGCGCACCAAAGTGAAGAGCTGATCATTGAGGCCCTGGATGTTCAGAAGGCGTTCGGCGAGTTGCAGATCCTCAAGGGCATTTCCCTACAAGTGCGGCGCGGCGAAGTGGTGGTGCTGATCGGTGCCTCCGGCTCCGGCAAGACCACCTTTATCCGTTGCATCAACCTGCTTGAAGACATTCAGGGCGGGCGCATACGCGTCAATGGCCGCGCCATGGGGTATCGCGAACGCAGCGACGGCAGCCTGGTGCGCGAGTCGGAGCGCAACATCGCCCGCCAGCGCCGCGACATCGGCATGGTGTTCCAGCGCTTCAACCTGTTCCCGCACATGACGGCGCTGGAGAACATCATCGAAGCGCCGATCCAGGTGCTCGGCGTGCCGCGCGCGGCGGCGCTGGAGCAGGCGCGTGGCTTGTTGGCGCGGGTCGGCCTGGCGGACAAGGCCGGCCATTATCCGTCGATGCTCTCCGGTGGCCAGCAGCAACGGGTGGCGATTGCCCGTGCGCTGGCGATGAAACCCCAGGCGATGCTGTTTGACGAACCCACCAGCGCCCTCGACCCGGAAACCGTCGGCGAGGTCTTGCAGGTGATGAAAGAACTGGCCGAGGAGGGCATGACCATGGTGGTGGTCACCCATGAAATGGGCTTCGCCCGTGAAGTGGCCGACCGCGTGGTGGTGCTTGATCAGGGCGAGCTGATCGAACAGGGGCCGCCGGAACAGATTTTCAGCCACCCCAGCCATCCGCGTACCCGGGCGTTTCTCAGCCGCGTGTTATGACCCTTTTTCAAGAGCCTTAGCCATGTTGAAATTCTCTGCTCACGAATACCCTTATCCGTCGCAACGCCAAAGTGTGTTTGCCAGACGCGGCATGGTCGCCGCCTCCCAACCACTGGCCGCCCAGGCCGGTATCCAGATCATGCAGAACGGCGGCAATGCCATCGACGCCGCCATTGCCACGGCGGCGGCGCTTACGGTGGTTGAACCCACCGGCTGCGGCCTGGGCGGCGACGCGTTTGCCCTGGTCTGGTGCAAGGGCCAGTTGCACGGCCTGAACGGCAACGGCCATGCGCCGGCGGCCTTGAGTATCGAGGCGGTCAAGGCGGCGGGGCACCCACAGATGCCGCTGTACGGCTGGACTCCCGTCACCGTGCCGGGCTGCCCATCGGCCTGGGCTGAGCTGTCGCAACGCTTCGGCAAGTTGCCGTTTGCCGAGTTACTGCAGCCGGCCATCAGCCTGGCGCGCGAGGGTTTCCCGTTGTCACCGGTGGTTGCCCATCAATGGCAGCTGGCCTTGAACGAATTCAGCCCCCACCGCGATGACGTGCTGGCGGCCTGGTTCGACACGTTCCTCATCAACGGCCGTGCGCCCCAGGCGGGGGAGATTTTTCGCAACCCGGCCCAGGCCCGCACCTTGGAAGAACTGGCCGCCACCCGCTGCGAAAGCCTGTATCGCGGCGCCCTGGCCGAGCGCCTGGATGCGCACTCGCGCGCCAGCGGTGGTTACCTGCGCGCCAGCGACCTCAAGGATTACCGCGCGCAGTGGGTCGCGCCGATCCACATCAATTACCGGGGCGTCGACGTTTGGGAAATCCCGCCCAGCGGCCAGGGCCTGGTCGCACTGATGGCGTTGAAGATCCTTGAAGGCTTCAGCTTCGACCACCGCGACAGCCAGCAAACCTGGCATCGTCAGTTGGAAGCGATGAAGCTCGCCTACAGCGACGGCCTGCACTACATCACAGACCCTGCGCATATGCGCGTGGCGGTGGCCGACCTGCTCAGCGACGACTACAGCACGCGCCGGCGTGGCCAGATCGGCGAACAGGCCCAGCCTCCCAAGCCCGGCGACCCCCATGCCAGCGGCACGGTGTACCTGGCCACGGCGGATGCCGAAGGTAATATGGTCTCGTTTATCCAGAGCAACTACCACGGCTTCGGTTCCGGCGTGGTGCTGCCCGACAGCGGCATCGCCCTGCAGAATCGCGGGCAGGAATTCAGCCTTGACCCCACTCATGCCAATTGCCTGGCACCCGGCAAGAAAACCTTCCACACCATCATCCCCGGCTTTCTCAGCCAGGGTGGTCAGGCGCTGGGGCCGTTCGGCGTAATGGGCGGCTATATGCAACCCCAGGGCCACGTGCAAATGGTGATGAACCTGGTGGACTTCGGCCTCAACCCTCAGGCGGCATTGGACGCGCCGCGCTGGCAATGGCTGGGCGACATGAAGGTCGGCATCGAACATGGCGCTTCCCGCGACCTGGTCAATGCGCTGGCACGGCGCGGGCACAAGGTGCAGACCGACAGCGACCTGACCGACTACGGGCGTGGGCAGATCATCCTGCGCGATCCGCTCAGCGGCGTGCTGTGCGGCGGCACCGAGCCCAGGGCCGACTCACATATCGCGGTGTGGTAAGCGGCTGCACAGGCGCTGCGCCGACCATGGCCTCCAAAAATATCGAACTGTCGGCGTTTGCCTATCGTCCATTTTGTTGAGGGCAGGCGACGTCACAAACGTGTGGGAGGTGGCAATGGATCAGCAGAACAACGGCCTGGTGGTGATCTGCGGTGCGAGCGCGGGGGTAGGGCGGGCCACGGCGCATCGTTTCGCCGCCGCCGGTTACCGCATCGGCCTGCTGGCACGCGATGAGGCCGCTCTGGCGGCAACGCGCGAAGAGCTGGCGCAGTACGGCCAGGCGGTCACGGCGATAAGTGTCGATGTGGCCGATGCGCAGGCGCTTGAAGCGGCGGCCCTTGCGCTTGAGGCGCAACTGGGCCCGCTGCAGGTGTGGGTAAATTCCGCGATGGTCACGGCGTTCTCACCCATTGAAAAACTCACCGCGCAGGAAATCCGCCGCGTCACCGACGTCACTTACCTGGGCACCGTTAATGGCACGCTGGCCGCCTTGAAATTGCTGCGCCCGCGCAATAGCGGCGTGATCATCCAGGTGGGCTCGGCGCTGGCCTATCGCGCCATTCCTTTGCAATCGGCTTATTGCGGCGCCAAGTTCGCCGTTCGCGGGTTTACCGACGCGCTGCGTTGTGAGCTGCTGCACGAGCGCAGTCGCATTCGTGTGTGCATGGTGCAGTTGCCGGCGATCAACACGCCGCAGTTCGACTGGGCGCGCAACAAACTCGACAAACGCCCGCAACCGGTGCCACCCATCCACGACCCCGACGTGGCCGCTCGGGCGATCTTCAGTGTGGTGCGGCGCACGCCGCGCGAGTTGTGGCTGGGCATGGAAAGCATCAAGGCGATTGTCGGCAGTTGCCTGATCCCGGGGCTGCTCGATCATATGCTCGCGCGGCAGTGCTATCCGGGCCAAATGAGCCAGGAAGATGAGAGCGGCGACCACGGCGACAACTTGTGCCAACCGCTGAGCGCTGAACTGCACCGCACTCGCGGCCGTTTCGTCGGCCGCTCCCGCGACAGCGCGCTGGCGCTGACCTCCACTCAGGTGTCGGCGTTATCCGCGGTGTTGGCGCTGGTCGGTGCGATGGTTTTGCTGTGGTTCTGAACCGTGGCATCGAAACCAGCGATAGCCAAAGCCGTTCAGCGTCAGCGCGGTGTTTGCGAGGCTGTCGCTGTCATGCTCCAGCGTCCGGCTTTGCGGCTGGTTGTCGTGGATGAAACTGACGATGTAGCGGGTTTTTTTATCGAACATGATTGCCATCCTTTATGCGCGATAGCGGGGCCAAATGCCCCGCGTTTTTAATGATGACGCTGCACTCGACCGGTTGTTCCCTTGGATCGACTGACGTGCCGGGCAGGCTCGGATGGCCAGCGCCGCGTTCAATGCTGATGGGCCGTTGCGGTCGGGTCGATGATCTGGATGACAGTGCCCTGGCGCCATGCGTCGGCGCCGGGTGCGATCGGCGGCGCGACGATGTCGATGCGCGCCTGCTTTTTTTCGGCGCTGTCGATGCCCATGCGCTGGTCGCGCTCGGCGACCATGCCCGGGTCGGCCTGGCCGTCGGCGGTGAACCCCATCATGAGCTGAGGGACACCCAGCGGCAGACGCTTGTTGAGGTCGGTATGCCAGGTGTGCCAAGTCTTGCCATAGGTATGCACGAGTTTTTCCATCAGGGCGTGCTCGGCCGTTTCGGGGATGCCGGGTGCGACCAACTGGCCTGATTTCACTTCATGCACGTGGCTGTGCCACAACGCTTTTTCAGCGGCCGGCAGCGTGCCGAACAATGGTTCGCTGATGATGTATTCCACGCCCATCAACTTTGCATCCTTGCGATTGCCGTCGTAGATCACGCACTGGATCACTTCTTCGTTGAGCACCGAGCAGTAATGATGGGCCTCCATTTGCACGTCGGGGTGGCCATTATAAAAGTGGAAGCCGTCCAGGTAAGCGTTCAGCGCATCGATGGGCGGGCGCGATTGGAGCAGCGCCGCCCCGGCGTCGAGAGATTGCAGGGTTGGTGATTTCGCCTTACCAGGCGCCACGACATTGGAGGCCGAGTTATTGCCGGCACAGGCTGTGAGCAGAGTAACGGCGGTAGTCAGGCAGAGTACGTGGAGTGTGGTGTGGTTCATTTCGGATACCTTCCATGGTCGATTGATCGAGGTGTGCATGGGGGGCGCTTGCCAGGTTCAGGCAGTGCAAGCATTAGAAGGTGCGGCCAAACAGGCGTTCAATCGCGATAACGCTGACGGCACTCGGCACGCCAGGGCCGCCGTTTCGCTTGGCCTGTAGCACATAACCGCTGGTCGAAATGCATCGCTTTATTTTGAAATTTCCTCTGGGTGCTCGCTTCACATAAAAGTAGGCGCGCCTTCCAAGGGGCCGTCTCCTTTTCAATAAGCCTGAGGAGATTTGTTCATGTTTCTACATAACAAGCGACTTCAATACACCGTGCGCGTGGCCGAGCCTAACCCGGGGTTGGCGAACCTTTTGCTTGAGCAGTTTGGCGGCGCTCAGGGTGAATTGGCGGCAGCGTCGCGCTATTTCACCCAAGCGCTGGCCGAGGACGATCCGGGGCGCAAAGACCTGTTGATGGACATCGCCACCGAGGAGCTCAGCCATCTGGAGGTTGTGGGATCCATCATCGTGATGCTCAACAAGGGCGCCAAGGGGCGCATGGCCGAGGGCGTGGAGGAGGAGGGCGAGTTGTATCGCGCGCTTAACGGCGCGGGCAATGACTCGCATATCACCAGCCTGCTGTATGGCGCCGGTTCGCCGTTGACCAATAGCGCCGGCGTGCCATGGACAGCGGCTTACATCGACACGATCGGTGAGCCTACCGCCGACATGCGTTCCAACATTGCCGCTGAAGCCCGCGCCAAAATCGTGTATGAGCGCCTGATGAACGTCACGGACGACCCGGGCGTCAAGGAGGCGCTGGGCTTTCTGATGACGCGCGAGATTGCGCATCAACTGTCCTTTGAAAAGGCGTTGCATGCGATTCAGCCGAATTTCCCCCAAGGCAAGTTGCCGGGCATGCCTGAGTTCACCCAGGTGTACTTCAACATGTCGCAGGGCGAGGGGAATGTTCGCGGGCCCTGGAACCAGGGCGAAGAATGGACGTTCGTGGAAAACCCGCAACCCGCGATGGATGGCGGCGACGGCATGGCCACGGTGCAACTGGACGCCGACGAGGAAGCGCAGCTGAGTGCGATGAAGATCCGCACGCTCTCGGACCCCGCCAGCGACCCCACTACCGGGGCTGACCTGGGGGCGGGTATCCCGCCCAAGCCTGCCATTTGACTCAAGGCAACCGCACGCTTGCCGGCGTGCGGCGGTTCAGCATTTTTTGACGAGGATTAACGACATGGCAACTCCACAGGAAAACCTGCTCGACTGGCTACGCGATGCGCATGCGATGGAGCAACAGGCCGAAAAAATGCTCAAGGCACAATCCGAGCGCCTGGAGCACTACCCACGGCTCAAGGCCCGCATCGACCAGCATATAGAAGAGACTCTCGACCAGCAGAGGTTGATTGACGAATGCCTGACGCGCCTGGGCGGCAGCTCCTCGACGCTCAAAGACATCGGCGGCAAGTTGATGGCGTTCGGGCAGGCGGTCGGTGGCTCACTGATGAGCGATGAGGTCATCAAGGGCGCCATGGCCGGCTACGTATTTGAAAATATGGAGATCGCCAGCTACACGGTGCTCATCGCGGCCGCGCAGGAGGCCGGTGACGCCGAAACCAAAGCGGCCTGTGAAAAGATCCTGCCGCAGGAAGTCGCCATGGCTGACTGGTTGCGCGAACATTTGCCCGAGCTCACCCAAGCGTTTCTGCAGCGCTCTGCGGCCCCCGATGAAGAGGCCAAGCGCTGACGTTGCGTCAGGCGCCCGACCGCATGATGGCGGGCGCCTGCACCCCGCATGAAAGTGAGCCTTGGCGCCCGCTGTTCAACGCCAGCGAAAGATCCAGAGCCAGTATCAGCAGAATCGAAAAACCAAATAACGTGCGTGCCCAGCGTGTCGGATCAATCAGGCGCACAGGGCTGTTGGCGAGTGCCAGCCAGTAAGCGCTAAGGCCGCTTACCACGGTGAAATACAGCACGTTCATTTGGGCCACCACACCCAGCAACACAGCGTTGGCCAGGAAGGCCAGCATGTACGCCTGTATTTGCCTGTGGGTTTGGGACAGCGTCAGTAAGGGCAGGCGCGCCGCGCGAAAATCCTCGCGCCGCATCACGGTGATGGCGTGTGAATGAGGCATCTGCCAGCAGCCGAACACCGCGATCAGCAGCATCGCCGTGGCATCAAACCGGCCGGTGACCGCGGCATAACCTATAACGGGCGGCATCGCCCCACAGAGGCTGCCGATTAAGGTTGCCCAATGCGACCGTCGCTTCAACCAGTAGGTATAAGCCCCCAGGTAGATAACCACGCCGACCATCGCCAGGATGCAGGCCAACACATTGCTGGCAGCCCACAACAAACTGAAGCCGGCGATGCCCAGCGCAAGGGCATAGCTTACGGCGCTGGGCACCGTGATCGCTCGCAGGGCCAGCGCCCGGTGACAGGTGCGCACCATACGCCGGTCGATGTCGCGGTCAACGCAGTTGTTCAGCACGCAGCTGCAACCGATCACCAGCGCGGTGCCGAGCAGGGTCGCCAGCAAACGCAACGGTGCCACCCAATGACCGCTGGAGGCCAGGAAGTAACCGCCGAGCACTGACGCGAGGTTACCGAAAATGATGCCGGGCTTCGTCAATTGAACCCCGACATTGAGTAGCCCTATCCAGTGTTTCAGTGCGCCAGCATATTGTGATGAATATTGTCCATGATCCATAGCGAGAGCCCCACCAGCAGCAAAATGATGACCACTGAAAAAACCAATGCGATCAAGTTCCAGCGTTGTTCTGCCGCCGTGTCCAGGTGCAGGAAGTACTTGAGGTGGGCGATGACTTGTATCGCGCCCAGCGCCACCACCAGCCATGCGGTAACGGTGCGCGGCAGTGACGGGAACATCACCAGGGCGAACGGGGCCAGGGTCAGCAGCACCGAAACGAGGAACCCGACCAGGTACGAACGGCTGCTGCCATGGCTTGTACCGGCGCTGCTGTGAATCGAACTTTGTTTGTACATGTCACACCACCCCTAACAGATAGACCACGGTAAACACGCAGATCCACACCACGTCCAAAAAGTGCCAGAACAAACTCAGGCAACTGAGGCGCGTGGCATTGGTGTTGGTCAGGCCACGTTGATAGACCTGGGCCATCAGCACCGCCATCCAGATCAACCCCGTCAGCACGTGCGCGCCGTGGGTGCCCACGAGCGTGAAGAATGCGGTCAGGAACGCACTGCGGTCCGGCCCATGGCCTTCTTCGATCAGGTGGTGGAATTCGTTGAACTCCATGGCGATAAAGCCCGCACCCAGCACAAATGTGAGCCCCAACCACCGCAGGACCTGGGCTTGCTGGCCACGGTTCATGGCGAGCATCGCGTAGCCGTAGGTGATGCTGCTCAACAGCAGCAGCATGGTTTCACCCAGCACATAGGGCAGTTCGAAAATATCCACGCTCGAAGGGCCGCCGGCCACGCTGTCGCGCAACACGGCATAGCCTGCGAACAACGTGGCGAACAGGATGCAGTCGGTCATCAGGTAGATCCAGAACCCGAACAGGCTCAGGGAACCGGCGTCTTCGTGCCCTTGTTCGTGGGTATGCGCAACGTCTGTTTCGATGATGATGTTGGACATGGGTCAAGCCTCTGCCAGGTCTTTCAGGCGTGCCTTTTCGATGCGCGCGACCTCTTGCGCGGGCACGAAGTAATCGGTGTCTTCGTCGTAGCTGCGCACCACGAATGCAACCACCGATGCCACCAGGCCGAAGGCCGCCAACCACCAGATATGCCAGACCAGGGCAAAGCTGCAGACCAGTGCGAACAGGCTGATGACCAAGCCCGAAGCGGTGTTGCGCGGCATGTGGATGCTTCGGTAGTCGGTGTGGCTGAGGGTGCTGACGCCGCGTTCCTTCATGCCCCAGTACGCATCCAGGTCGCTGACCTTGGGTTGCTCGGCGAAGTTGTACAGCGGTGGCGGAGAGGCGGTGGCCCATTCCAGGGTGCGGCCGTCCCAAGGGTCGCCGGTGAGGTCGCGATAGCGATGACGGTAGCGGATGCTGACAAACAGTTGCAGGGCCTGGGACGCGACACCGCAGAGGATAATCGCCACGCCCACCAGTTCGAGCAGCAGCCAGGGCCGCCATTCCGGGTTGTTGAAGTGGTTGAGGCGGCGCGTCATGCCCATGAAGCCCAGCACGTACGAGGGCATGAAGGCGAAATAAAAGCCGATGAGCCAGCACCAGAATGCGATACGCCCCAGTTTGTCGTACAAGCGAAAACCAAAGGCCTTGGGGAACCAATAGGTCAGGCCGGCCATGTAGCCGAACACCGCGCCCCCAATGATCACGTTATGAAAGTGAGCGATCAGGAACAGGCTGTTGTGCAGCATGAAGTCGGCGCCGGGCACTGCCAGCAGCACGCCGGTCATGCCGCCGATGCTGAACGTCACGATAAAGCCCAGGGTCCACAGCATCGGCGTCTCGAAGCGCACCCGTCCACGGTACATGGTGAACAGCCAGGTGAAGATTTTTACCCCGGTTGGTACGGCGATGATCATCGTCATGATGCCGAAGAACGCGTTGACGTTACCGCCCGAGCCCATGGTGAAGAAATGGTGCAACCACACGATGAACGACAGCACGGTAATCGCGATCGTTGCCCACACCAGCGACACGTAGCCGAACAGCCGCTTGCTGCTGAAGGTGGCCGCGATCTCGGAAAACACCCCGAACGCCGGCAGGATCAGGATGTACACCTCCGGGTGCCCCCAGGCCCAGATCAGGTTGACGTACATCATCGGGTTGCCACCGGCTTCGTTGGTAAAAAAATGCATGCCCAGGTAACGGTCCAGGGACAGCATCAGCAGGGTGGCGGTCAGGATCGGGAACGACGCCAGGATCAGCACCGAGGTGCACAGTGCGTTCCAGGTGAACACGGGCATCTTGAACAGGGTCATGCCTTCGGTGCGCATCTTCAGGATGGTCACGAAGAAATTCACCCCCGTGAGTAACGTGCCGATGCCGGATATCTGCAGTGACCAGATGTAATAGTCCACGCCGACGCCTGGGCTGTAACCCAGCTCGGACAACGGCGGATAGGCAACCCAGCCGGTGCGCGCAAACTCGCCCACCCCCAGCGAAATGTTGACCAGTGCCGCGCCGACCACGAACAGCCAGAAACTCAGCGCGTTGAGAAACGGGTAGGCCACATCGCGCGCGCCGATCTGCAACGGCACCACGATATTCATCAAGCCGACCACGAAAGGCATGGCCATAAAGAAGATCATGATCACGCCGTGGGCGGTGAAGATCTGGTCGTAGTGTTCAGGCGGCAGGTAACCTGGCCCGCCGCTGGCGGCCATGGCTTGCTGGGTACGCATCATGATCGCGTCGGAGAAGCCGCGCAGCAGCATCACCAGCGCCACGATGATGTACATGCAGCCGATTTTCTTGTGGTCCACCGAGGTAAACCATTCGCGCCACAAATAACCCCATTTGCGTTTCCAGGTAATCGACCCCACCAACGCCACACCGATCAGCCCAACGAAGGCCAGCGTGTACATCACAATGGGCTCGCTTGTTGGGATCGCCTCCCACGAAAGTTTTCCGAACATTGTTAACGCTCCTGCACCAGGTAGTGATCCGCGCGCTCGCCGGTGCTGTTCAACCGGGTCTGGCGGCGCTGGGTTTTGTCGGCCTTGTTCATGCCTTCATATTTGTCGACGATGTCCAGGAACAGCCGCTCCTGTACCGCCGAGTAATAGGTCACCGGGTGCCGGGTGCTAGGCTTGGCCAATTGCGCATAGCTGGTGTGGTCCAGCTGCGTCGGCGCACCCTTGACCTTTGTCAGCCAGGCTTGAAAGTCGGTGTCGCTCAGTGACAGCGTGGAGAAGTGCATGTCGGAAAAACCGGGGCCGTTGTAATTGGCGGCAATGCCTCTGAACTCGCCGGTCTCGTTGGCGATCAGGTGCAACTTGGTCTGCATCCCGGCCATGGCGTAGATCTGCCCGCCCAGGGCCGGGATGAAAAAGGAGGTCATGGCGGCGTCGGACGTGATGGTAAAGCTCACCGGCGTATGCACCGGCAGGGCAAGCTCGTTCACGCTGGCGACACCCAGGTCGGGGTAAATAAACAGCCACTTCCAGTCAGTGGCCACCACTTGCACATTGAGCGGTTGTTTGTCGGAGTCGAGCGGGCGATAGGGGTCGAGGGCGTGGGTGGTTTCCCACGTCACCCATCCCAGGGCGATGATGATGAGCAACGGAACGCCCCACACCACGGCTTCGATTTTGTGCGAACTGGCCCAACGGGGCGAGTAACGGGCTTTTTTGTTGGTCGCGCGATAGCGATAGGCAAACACGAACGTGAGCACGATCACCGGCACGACCACCAGCAACATCAGGCCGGTGGCGAGGATAATCAGGTTGCGCTCGTCGGTTGCAATCTGGCCCTTTGGGTTGAACACCACCAGATTGCAGCCGGTTAATAAGAAGAGGCTGGCGATATAGGCCAGGCCATAACTCGCGCGTTTCATGCCGTGCTCCTGTGTTGATAAATATCCGCGATGAGTGCGTTGCGCTTGTATGCCCAAGTCATTCAAGCGAACCGCTGACGCTGTGCGTGTTAAAACCCCTTACCCGAACAATTTGAATTGGACGTGAAGGGTTGGTTTAACAATTTGTTACTTCGCCTGACGAACGGCTTAACAAGCGAAACGCGGGTGCTTTTGTATAAGCGCTTGTTCGAATCTCGTGCAAAAAAATACGGAATCCCGGATAAGGATTCAGGTCTCACGTAACGGCCGGCCAACTAACGATGCGGGAGATGACTTATGTTTATTCGAGGTAATGCCTACAACACTTGGATCGAAAAGCAATTGAAAGAAGAGTGTTTTACCCAAGAGGTGGAAAACGGTTGTCATATCGAAGTCAGGGCGCGAGAGCGTACGGACGCGGATATAGAAGTGTTGGTCTGCGTCTATACCGCTACGGGGCAGTGTGTTGCCGAGCGCAGCCAACAATTGCCGGGCGCTGAATGGACAGTGCGGGATGCGCTCAAACGCGGTATTGATCAGGCGGAACGAATCGCCGGCGGAGAGTCGGGGCGATTACCTTGCGCGGATGCTCACTTGCACGAAGATGATTGACCGGGTTCAAGCCCACAGAGGGCCTCTATCAGTCGGCAAAAAAAAGCCCGTACTGAGTACGGGCAAAACAGGAGTTCTGGAGGTTCTAAGTGAGCAGGCTGCGCGCTGAGAAACATACGGCACACTTATCGGTACTCGATAATGATGGACGTGTTCCGTTACTCATTGCCGTGCTCCCCTCTGAATAACTAGGAGTGTATGAAACTACTCACGAACTCTGCCTTGATAACAGGCAGCTCGATGGCATGGATCAATCCGGCGGTCATGGCATTCGGCGGGTCGAGAATGCGCGGCGCGGCGATCAGGTATTTTTCGGTTTCCAGTTTTTCGGCGGCATCCAGCGTGCGCTCGGCGACGATGCGTGCGTACAACTGTAAGTCGTAGTCAAGACTCATCGCATATTCGGACATGCGCGAATGGTCGATAGAACCTTGCAAATGCCAATGGAACGGGTGGAACAGAAACTTGCTGTGCTTGCAGGCGGTCCGGCGCTCACCGGCCAGGAAAATAATATTGCCCATCGATTCCACGGTGCCCAGGTTGTGGGTGTGTACCGGGATCGGCAGTGACAGCAGGAAGTTATACATCGTGAAACCGTAGCTGCATTCACCGCCCATGGTGGCAATGTTCAGGACCAGGCCAGAGGCGTCTTGCTGCACGGCCAGCGAGGCTTGTTGGATAAGCTGGCTGCAGGTCGACGCGGTGATCGGTCCGGTAAAGTTGATAATGTGTAAAGGCATGGTGTCCCTCATCCATAAAGACAGGGGAGCGCCGCTCCCCTGCATCCAGCACATCAACTGTTGCGGCCGCCACCATGGCTGTGTTCGCCACCTTTACGCCCCGCTTCAGAAGCTTTCTCACGGTCGTTGGCGAAGTTGCCGCCACTGTTCTGGCCGCCTTTGCTACCGATCTCTTGATAGAACTCTTTGTCATGAGAAGCGGACGTAGCTTCGCCGCCTTTTTTACCGGCTTCATTGACGCTCATTTGGCCTTGCTTGTCTTGAGTGCTCATGTTGATTTACCTCGTTGCTATGTGGGTTAGGTTACGTCGCTTTAATGCTACGAAAGCCACACTAAACAACTGTGTGTGCACTGCTTATAAGTGCCTTTCGCACAAGGGAGGTGTGTGTGAAACACCTATTGTTACTTCGGTTCTTTCTGGCATTCGCTGGTATTCATAACTCGCCGTCGTATGAGAACGTCCGCTTGTGTTTGTATCAGCGTGCCTTTCCATAACCGATCCGCGATAAAAATCGCTTTGTTGGCCATCCACTGTTGTTCGCATCGTTTATTCCCTTTGATAACTAGGAGGGCGACTGGGCCGCTTTGCTATGAGGACTTACGGCCGCCGCCATGGCTGTTCTGGCCACCTTTACGGCCCGCTTCCGACGCTTTCTCACGGTCGTTTGCAAAGTTACCGCCGGACGCTTGGCCACCTTTCTTTCCCGCCTCCGATGCTTTCTGAGGATCATTGGCGAAGTTGCCCGGGTTCTTATTACTCGTCGTCATGGTATTTCTCCATCGGTGAGTTGTCGTTTCGCTAGTTATCCACTTCGCTAATGGATATCTACTCCGATAACGCGGCCCGCGAAAACGTTTTGAGCAATGAGATGAATTGGCGACGAACGGTCGACTCGGTGAAAAAACTTATACAAGCGCCGCGCAACAGTGCCGCTTCGTCTAACTTTATTAACGTCTGCAATATTAGATTGATAGCATTTAAGTGCGCGTGTGAAGTGCCAACAGCCCGTTCGACGCGAAGCGTTATAAACAGTGGCGGAACAACGTAAAGGCGGGCAACGCTTTGGAACTTTGGAGCCGCCGGTAAAATCCCATGACAGCGACTCAGTGCGTGATTGAACCCTCAACGATACGCCCGCCACCGAGGAGATAACGATGCTTGATAGGTCTACGTCCGCGCAGTCAGCCTCGCGTGGCCATTTAAGTCGTGCGTTCGAGCTTGGATGGGCGGGCGCGTTGTTCTGGGCGGCGATCCTGAGTGTGATGCTACTGCTGCTGGTCTGCGGATACAGCGCCCTGTTCAAGGCCGATGTGTCCAATTTGCGTTTTGCCCTCCTGGGTGGCCTGAGCGGGTTCAGCGCGACGGCTTTAGGCGCAATCGCAGCGATAGCGCTACGCAGCATCAGCTCACGCACTCAAGACACCATGCTCGGCTTTGCAGCCGGGATGATGCTCGCCGCGAGTTCGTTTTCTTTGATTCTTCCCGGTATCGATGCCGCACAGGCAATGACGGGTAATCAGGTCTGGGCTGCCTGCGTAGTGGTGGCAGGGCTGGGGCTGGGCGTCGCGCTCATGGTTGGCCTGGAGCGCTTTGTTCCACACGAGCATTCGCAAAGCGGACGTAAAGGCCCGCATACCGAACGGTTCAATCGGGTGTGGTTGTTTGTACTCGCCATTACGTTGCACAACCTCCCGGAAGGTATGGCCATCGGTGTCAGCTTTGCCGATGGCGACCTTAAGGTCGGGGTGCCCTTGACCACGGCCATCGCGATCCAGGACATACCCGAAGGCTTGGCGGTGGCGCTTGCATTGCGCGTCACCGGGCTCTCGGCGTATCGCGCGATGTTGATTGCCATCGGCTCTGGATTGATGGAGCCAATAGGCGCTGTGGTGGGCTTGGGCATTTCAAGTGGATATGCCTTGGGCTATCCCGTCGCCCTGGGGCTGGCAGCGGGCGCAATGATATTTGTCGTGTCACATGAGGTTATTCCCGAAACCCATCGCAATGGCCACGAGACACCCGCGACCCTCGGCTTGATGCTCGGATTTGCCGTGATGATGTTTTTAGACACGGCTTTAGGGTGAGCGGGTTTCCAGGCCGAGTCGTCGAACACGTCGACCCGCTGCGCTAGATAGTCAAAGAAGGCGCTTGTGCCGAACAGCCGCGCGCTGTCAACTGCGGGGTGACTGATTTATGGTTGCCGATTGATCAGAACCGGCGAAGGCAGGGCTCGCCAGTGAGCAGAGCATGAGCAGCAGTAGACATCGCATCAGTGGCTACCCAAATCCAGGTGGCCCGTACCGGCATCGCGCCGCACTGCAATTCGCGCAAGGTCGGCTGGCTGCGGTGCAACAAGGTATTGACGATAGGTCTTGAACGCCTCCAGCACAGAAGCATCCCGAGGGCGGTAGTCATCGCCACTCAGGCGCTGCCGATGACCAACCCCATGCCCTGGATACCGGCATGAGCCCCTATGCCTATAAGGGTCTTGTTCGAACCGATCTTCAAACGCTGCAACCCCAGCCTTGTCATACGTCACCGTGGCCGGCGGTTTCGACTGGCAGAAATGGTTGGCACCGTCGATTGCCCATTGCCCGCCGCCCTGGGGGCAAGCGTTGGCCATGCACCCGGCCTCTGTGACCGTGGCGCTGCCGTCGGACACAACCGAACCGCGAAAATCAAACGTATGGTCCAGGGCGATGACGCGCGGGGTGTCATCGGTGCAGTTGCCCCGTGGGTCGAAGCTTGCACACAGCGCCTTTTGCAGTGCGGCCGGTGTGGCGGGGCGCACGGCCGCAACTTGGCCACCGCCGGTTACGTCTTTGGCAAAACCCTCGGCATGGCTTGCCGCCAGAGCCGGCGTTACCAGCACAGCGGCAGCTAACACGAGGGCTGAAAGACACTGGGGAATCGGGAACGTCAACGGCATATTCCTGAAGGTTGAATACCAGCGGCCAAGCCTTGCGAAACAGGCTTGCCATGATCTGAATAGGCGCGGGTATTTATCAAACGCTTTAAGCCCGATAACCATTGCCTTCAGCTGAGGTTCAGCCGGGCGCTGTCAGCTTGCCGGAGAACTGACTGAGCCTTGCAGGCGCACGGGTTTTGCATCCGCGTCACGGCCGGTGCCGATAGGCGTGAAGGTGTTGCTGATCGCGGTACGTTGCAGGGCGCTTATTCGATGGGGTATCGCTTGAAGGCTGGGTGTTCCTCAAGACGCCTGGCATGGAGTTGCAAGTGCGGGAAGGCCTCGGCGTCAACCATCGAGGCGATTTTGAACTGGCTGAAAGACCAGGCCACTGCCGCGCTGACGGCACCTTGCGTCAGGGCTTGATTCGGCGCATGGGCCAGGCGTTTTTCCAAGGCCGAGTAGGCTGCCAGCAACTGGCCGGTTACCCGGTCGAGCCAGGGCTCGTGGAGTTTTTCTGCGGGGCGCAGGTTATGTTCGTACACGACCTGTACGGTTTTCTCACAAGCGGCCAGGGCGAGCCCCGTCAATTGCAGGTCCTGGGCTCGCGCGCTGGCTGGCTGTGGCAACAGCTTTCTATCAGCCGGAGCCAGCGCTTCGAAGTAATCGAGAATCAGGCTTGAGTCCATCAACACGGTTGAATCATCCAGCACCAGGCTGGGCGCCTTTACCACCGGGTTGATCCTGGCGAATTGTTCGTAGGTGCTGAATACCGAAAGTGGCTGATGCTCAAAATCGACGCCGTAAAGATCCAGGGAAATTGCTACGCGGCGCACGTAGGGCGAGTCCAGCATGCCGACCAGTTTCATGAAGCCTCCATTTACGTCAGGGTAATTTTCAATGGGGATACTTGAGGTACTTGTACAGGTTGAGCAGTAGCTCGCAGTTCGCGAGGTGAGGGTGGCGCGGAAAGACCCTGTGGCTGGCAGGATTGTTAATTTGAGATTACTTTAGCCTGTGTTCGGGCCGCAAAATATCGATAAATATTACCGAGAAAGGTTAGGTTGGCTTACATGAGTGCATTTCCTCCCTTGACCTGCCTGCGCAGTTTCGAAGCCACTTCCCGGTTGGGAAGCGTCACCCTCGCCGCCAAGGAATTGCACGTCACGCATTCAGCTGTCAGCCAGCAGATCAAGGTACTGGAGGAGATTGTCGGGTTGACGCTATTTGTGCGCGAAGGGCGGGGCTTGCGTGTCAGCGAGGATGGGCGACTGTATGCGCTGCAGATTCGTAAAGCCCTGGGCGACATCGCCGAGGCCACTCGATTGATCCAGGCCCAGCCCAAGATGGGGGAGTTGGTGGTGGCGGTTCTGCCGTCGTTCGGCCGGTCGTGGTTGATACCGCGCCTACCGGGTTTTCAGCAGCTTTACCCGCATATCAGCATTCGCCTGCAAGCCAGCCTGACAATTTCCAACCTGCATCAGGAGTCGGTGGATATCGGCATCCGCATGGGCAAGGGTGATTGGGAGGGCGTCGAGCAAAAACTGTTGTTTCACGATGAAGTCGTGGTAGTTGCCGCTCCCCATTTCAATGGCGGACGCCTGCCGCAGACGCCGCAAGAAATCATCGACAGCCCGATCATCTACAACACTGAATCGTGGTTGCCCTGGTGCGAAGCGGCCGGCGTCAAGATGGGCGACGCGCGCAAGGGGTTATGCAGCAATGATTCCAACCTGGTATTGGAAGCCGTTCGCCTGGGGCAAGGCATCGCGCTGGAGCGACGCAGCCTGGTACATGACGCTATCGAGCGGGGCGAGCTGGTCCAGCTGTGTGACGTCAGTGCGCCGTACGCCTACCCCTATTGGCTGGTGTGGCCACCCAGGGAAAGCTCGCAAGACAAACAACGCGAATTCTCCCATTGGTTGTCCGGCGAAGTGGAACGTTACTTCGCGCAACTGAAACAAAACGCCTGACAGAGGTACTGCCCGAATGGATCTGTTTGAGCGCGACATAGGGGTACTGCCTTTTATCGAACTGACATATACCCCAACACGCCCCCTAAAACCGGGTGCTCTTCGCGAAAAGTATCAACCCCCATGCTGACCGCAAATATGAGCGACACGCTGCGGCGGTGAACCACATCCTGGGCAAGTGAGCAGGCAACTAAGCTAGGCTGTTCGCAGGATAGGCCGTCGGTATTCGCCGGCCTGAAAACAAAGGCGCTATTAATGTCGAAACATGTGCTGTTGGGCTGGACCCGTTCCTTGTGCGTGCTTGCTGCCTTGAGCGGCGCGGCCTCCATGGCCGTTGCTGCGCTGCCTGACAAAACCGCTATGGCGGCAGCGGACATGCAATCGGTGTCCCTGGCAGGCGGCAAGCTGAAGTTCGTGCTCAAAGGCGTCGAGGCCCGCACCTTGAACAGCGAGAACGGCGGCACGATGTACTTCGATCCGAAAAGCGAGCAGGCCATCATCGTTACCGAAGGTCCGGCGCCGACTGCGGGCACCACCCCGGACGCTGCGTTTCGCCTTGCCGTGGATACCTTGAAAGAAAAGCAGCAGGCCGCGTCACCCAACTTTCGCACGACTAGCGAGAAGACCATTCAGGTGAACGGCTTGAAGATGTACCGCCTGGACGGCACCGACGATTTCAACGGCCTGAAACTACTGGTGGCCTCGTTGATGACGATGAACGATCAGACGATCACCGTTATCGAAGTGATGTCCAGCGTAAACGACCCGGCCGGCCATACCGCTGCGTTGAAGAACATTCTGGGCAAGTAAACCGCAGGTTTCCGGAGGGCAGGCTGTCGGCTCCCGACGGTCTGTCCATCACAAGGAGCCCGCATGAGCTCGTGCGCAAAGCTTGCCTAACGCGGTGTCGTACTCCCCGACCCACCCGCGCCGTACGGGGGCTATGTACCCAGTTACAAACTATCGGGGTCCCCAAAGAACATCTGACTAGGCTCTAGGACAGTAGTTTCAGCTTGAAAAAAGCGAATTATGCCCCCATTTATGCCCCCAATTGCACAGGGTGTGCGAGCGATCGCGAATGGCGATTTCTGACATGGATCTGGGTGGCCGTCACGGGTATTCAGTGCGCCTCCGTATACTGGATGAGCAACCCGTATCTGGCAAATCCTTGGTCGCTCGGAAGAGGATTTGGGTAATGAGTCGACATCCTTAAGTGGAGTTGTCGGGTCTGTCTCTCTGCACCTATCCTGAAATTGACCCGCGAGATGCTCGTGCTCTGCGTGATGTTGCCAGGGCTCTGGTCGTGGGTCTCGATAGCCCGGTGGACACCGAACCTCCCGCCTCAATTGGCCGCCAAGTCGGCTGACAACGAGGGCGCTCAGGTTGAGATATAGAGGGGACGCCTTACCTTCGCTATTCCTGGCCAGTTAAGCCGTTGGGCCAGGTCGCTGATCAGTCGTTAGGTAAGTGCAACTGCACTTCCATGGCGTCATGAAGGAGTCGGACGACCTCGATCACGTCGTCATTTGCCAAACGATAAAATACGACGTGGCGTGGGCTTTTGACCGTTCCATGGGGATGTCTGGCCTGCTGGCGTGAATAGGTGAGATGATAGCTGCGAAGGCCCGGTGCAAGCTCATCGCGGTCATGGCTGCCAATGCAATAAGGCGTGTCGGCAAGCGCTTGCAGCGCCGCGAGGATCAGCGCCTGGTAGCGCTGGCGTGCTTGATCGCCGAACTGCGCTTGGGAGAGCCTGAGGATGTCGACAATGTCGGCACGCGCCGCGTTGGAAATCCGATACTGCGGCATGCTCAGTGTTTCTCTCGCGCGGGGAGGGTGGCCTCCAGGCTCAAGCCCTCGAGGTAGTGCTCCAGATCTCCTTCGTTCACCTGAGTAAAGCGCCCGTGCTCAAGGTCCATGATGCCGATCGAGGTCGCCTGACGCAGGGCCTCAATTTTGGCGGTATCTTCGGCGACGCGTTGCTCCAATAGCCTTAAGCCTTCTCGCATTACTTCGCTGGCATTTTGATAACGGCCGGACTGGACCAGGTCCTGGATAACCTGTTCTTGGTGAGGGGTGAGCACAACGTTTCGCGTCGCCATCATTAGCTCCAACTCTGGGCAAACATATTGTTTCGAACGTTGGCATATTATGCCATTTTACATAAAAGCAGGGAGTTTAGGATTTGTACCTGACGAACTGTAAAGTGTGGGGTCATCCTTTGCGCCGAACAGATGGCCCGGACTGTAAGCGCACAAAGTCCAAGCAAGGCTGTCGCATGCGGGACGTCGTGGACAGCTTAATTAGTGTGGGCCTCGGGCCTTCAGTTTTGCCAAACCTTGTTTGATGTGTCCGGCGTTCTCTCCAATCGTTTGTAGCGCGCCGCGGATATTGTCGCCTGTGTCCGTCGTACCCTTGCGCTCAATCCACAACGTCAACTCCATCACCGCCGCCTCTAAGACGAGCTGGTTTTGGTACAGACGCTCAAGGACATCAGGCAGTGAATATTCAGTGGGCATTGTTTCGACTCCAATGAAGGAGCCGAAAGCGTAGCAGCGGGGGAGGCGGATGTCCTGAGCCACCCGTGAGTTAAGTGCATGAAACGGTTTAGAGTGAGGGCCAGCATTCGCCAAAAACTGCCGTTGCGACAGGCAGCAGACGGCCAATAGCAGACAGATCGTTCTACAGCCTCGGCGCTTTGTATCAGCCAGCAGAGCACTAGCGCAGAGAGGAAAAATACTGAGTAGGCGGTTTACCCAGTGCTTTCTTGAACATAGTGATGAATGCATTAACAGAGTCATATCCCAGGATGCCCGCCACACGTTGCACGGATACCCCCTCCGCCAAATGACTCAGTGCGATCATCAAATGCAATTGTTGACGCCAGCGTCCGAAGCTCAGCCCGGTCGTGCTTTCTACAAGCCTGGCCAGCGTTCGTTCACTGGTTGCAAGCCGAGTGGCCCACTCGCGCAACGTGGTTCGGTCGCCTGGATCTGAGAAGAGCGTATCCGCGATTTGTTTGATCTTGGGGTGGTCTGATATCGGCAAATGCAGCTCTTTCAGCGGGGCATCGGAAAGCTGCTCAAGCAGCACTGCAACCAGCCGAGCTGTCTTGCCCTCGGAATGGTAAGCAGGTTCCTGTTCAGCGAGATGCAGGACCATCTCCCGAACAAGGGGCGTAATGGCAACCGTGCAGCATTCTTCAGGCATGGCTGCCGCACCGGGCTCAACGAACAGAAAGCAGGTCCGGGCGTTTTCGGTCACTCGGCAACTGTGCGGCGTGCCGCCCGGGATCCATACGGCGTGCTGGGGAGGGACAAGCCAGAGTGCATTTTGCACCTCACAGCTCACTGCGCCATGCAAAGACAGGATGAGCTGGCCTTTGCGATGATCATGCGGACGGGCACCCGAATCATTGAGGTCAGGCGCAACCTTGAGGGCAATCGCTGCCTGGGCGAAAAGGTCTGAATCGAAATCTTCCGGCGAGAAAACGACATTTTTTGAGCTTGGCATAATTTAGATATCAGGTGTCTTGATATCTATATTAGCCGGTTCTGAAGTTCTCTACAGTTGTCTTCTTTTAAGAGGACAGATAAAGAATATGTCAGATACAAAAAACAAGTGGCATGCCATCGCGCTCGTCGCAGGCATTCTGCTTATCGCCGTGAACCTGCGCGTTCCCTTTACCAGCATCGCGCCCGTTTTGCCGCTGATCCAGAATGATTTTGGCTTGAGCGCCTCAGCTCTAGGCCTGCTTACTTCACTGCCATTACTTGCCTTTGCAGCCTTCTCCCCGCTCAGCGCATCGGTCGCCCGCAGGTTCGGCATCGAGCGCACGCTTTTCGGTGCACTGTTGGTCATTTCAGCGGGCATCCTGCTCCGCTCCGCAGGCAGCGCATGGGTGTTGTACGCCGGTACGATATTGATAGGCACTGGGATCGCCCTGGGCAACGTGCTGCTGCCCGGCCTGATCAAACGCGACTTCTCGACAAAAATGGCGTCCATGACCGGCGCTTATTCCATCACCATGGGTGCAGCGGGCGCTGTCGGTTCAGCCGTAATAGTTCCGCTGACCCAATCATGGGGATGGCCGATTGCCCTGAGTTTGTTGGTCGCAGCCCCGTTGTTGGCGCTGGTGGTGTGGCTGCCGCAGTTGAAAAAACACGAACACGTAAATCTGTCAGGTCCGAAACAAGCGCCAACCGTGGCCGTCTGGCGTTCGCCGCTGGCATGGCAGGTCACACTGTTCATGGGGCTGAACGCGATGCCTTTTTATGTCGCCGTCGGCTGGCTGCCGACCATTCTGATGGACCATGGCATATCCCCGGAGCAAGCAGGCACGGTACACGGCACGCTTCAACTGACGACGGCCATTCCCGGCTTGATTCTGGCGGCCACGCTTCGTCGTCTCAAAGACCAGAAACTGGCAGCCGCTACCGTCAGCCTGTTAACCGCCTCATCCCTGATCGGGCTCATTTACGCGCCAGACTACGCCATGTTGTGGGCCGCGGTCCTGGGCTTCGGCTATGGTGCCAGCATGATGCTCGGCCTGACCTTCATCGGCTTGCGCACAAAAAATGCCGGTGACACGGCGGCACTTTCAGGAATGGCGCAGTGCGTCGGCTACCTGATGGCAGCCGCAGGCCCCTTGCTGCTGGGCCAACTGCACGACTGGACCGGTGGCTGGACAGGACCGCTGCTGATCACAGCCGCAATCTCCGTAGCCGGAGCATTCACCGGCATGCTGGCCGGGCGCAACGTTCAACTTGAATCTGCTGAATCATCGTCGCGAACAAGCCCAGCAATCCAGTCAGCGAATGCGCTCACAGCTGGCGATAAAAAGCGCTGATGCGGGTATAGCAGGTGAACAGGAACCGATGCGGGCTGCCAGTCAGCAAGCACTTCGACCAGTCGCCCTTCTCGCAGATGCTCGCTGACCACGTTCTCAGCGAGCTGCACCAGCCCGAAGCCTTCAAGGCACATTTTGATGTAAAGCCCAGTCTCGTTGACGGCCGCTGTGCCGTTCACCGGGACTGAGATTTTTTCGGTACCACGGGCAAAGCGCATTTCACCTGCTTGCCTTGCGCGGCCCGAGAAGTAATGGATGGCCCGGTGGTGAGACAAATCTTGCGGATTTTGCGGAGTGCCGTTCTCTTCGAGATAGGCGGCAGACGCACAGGTTACCCAGCGAAACCGACCGAGTGGGCGCGCAACGAGCGTTGAGTCATCGAGCTCGCCTGTACGAATAACGCAATCGACACCCTCTTGAACCAGATCAACCTGCCGATCGTTGACGCCTATCATCAGGTAGATATCCGGGTAGCGCCTGTAGAAGTCTTGCAGGTTTGGCATGACGATGAAGTGTGCAATGCCACCCGGCATATCGACACGCAAACGCCCCTGTGGCCGTTTTACGGAATCCGTCAGGCTGGTCTCTGTGTGTTCGATCAGCTCCAATATTTCCCGGCATTGCGCCAGATATTGTGCGCCCTCAGAGGTCAGGCTGACCCGACGCGTTGTTCTGTTCAGCAGGCGTACCTGCAAGTACTTCTCAAGATTTTTAACGCTGCTGGTAACTGTGGAGGCCGGCAGAGAGAGCGTCTGCGCCGCCTGGATAAAGCTTCCTGCTTCAGCCACACGTACGAAAACCTGCATCGCTTGAATACGGTCCATGACTGTTAGCAGCCTCAAAGCAGTGATCGGGTAAAGTCGTTATTATTCGTAGATATTGAATAATAAAAACAGTTTAACCATCTTTTTCCCGCAGTATCGCATTGCGTACATTGCTTCCAACGAAATTTGAAGAGGTGTACAGAAAATGGCTGAATATAACCGCAGCATTGTGCAGGCCCCGACCGCTCAGGCCGCCCGCACCCTTATCCGCGGCGCCACTGTGCTGAGCATGGACGGTGATATCGGCAATCTGGCGCGCGGCGATATCCTTATCGAAGGCAGCACCATCACGGCCATAGGTGAAAACATCGAGGCCGGCGACGCTATGGTTATCGAGGCATCCGGCATGATTGCCATGCCCGGCATGGTCGATACGCATCGTCACTCCTGGGAGGGCCAACTGCGTCGAATCAATCCGAATGCCGAAACCCTGGAAGACTACTGCAACGCAACGCACTTCTCGTTCGCCAAATACTATCGCCCGGCTGACATGTATATTGGCAATCTACTGACTGCATTGGGGTGCATCGATGCGGGCATCACGACCGTGGTCGATAACTCGCACAACAGCCGCACCGGCGCGCACTCCGACGCCGCGGTCGAGGCGCTGCTCGATGCTGGTATCCGGTCTGTACACGCCTCCGGTGCGCCAGTTTCTGGTGAGTGGGACAAAGCCCACTGGCCCGGCAACCTGGAGCGTCTCCAGGGGAAATACGTCAAGAACGGTGACAACCCGCTGCTCTCGCTGGCGGTAATGGCGCAGCTGGAGCCTGAGCTATGGGCTGAGGCCCGGCGCTTGGGGCTGCCTATCATTACCGAATTCTTCGGCGGGGACATGGCAGCTGAGTTGGAGGGTTTGCATCGCGAGGGTCTGCTGCGCCCCGATAACATCTTCAACCACTGCACAGCGCTGCCGGACGCCGGCTGGAAAATCATTCGCGAGGCTGGCGTGCGGGTCAACGTATGCCCGCGTTCAGATGCCCACTACGGCATTGAAGATGGAATGTTCGCCATGCAGTCGGCCCAGCGTCACGGCATCAGCCCGGGGCTGAGTGTCGATAACGAAACCTCCTATAGCGGTGACATGTTCATGGAGATGCGGGTGGCGTTCTACCTGCAACGCGTCATGGGCATGCACCAGCAGCGCTGCTGCGGCGCAGAGCATCATCCGGTGACCCTGCCGGCTCATGGCCTGCTCAAAGCCGCCACTCTTGACGGCGCCACCTGTGCAGGATTGCAGGACAAAGTCGGCACCCTGACCCCCGGCAAACAGGCCGACCTGATCCTTATCAATGCGCAGGACATCAACCTTTACCCGTCGGGTAACGCATTCGGCACCGTGGTACACGCGGCCGAACGCAGCAATGTCGACACGGTCATGATTGGCGGGCGCATCGTCAAGCGCGGCGGCAAGGTGCTGGGCGTGGACAGCGAAAGGCTGCGTGCAGCAATCGACGAATCCCGTGAGCATCTGTTTGCTGCCGCAGGCTACCAGCCGGATATTTTTGCCGAGACATTCATGCCGCTTGAGTCAGCCAAGTAAGGAGGCGCGAAATGAACGCAGCTTACTACCTGCTGGCCATCGCCGCGGGGCTTGGCATTACCCTGCAGACCACGCTGAATGGTCAACTCGCTAAAGGTGTGGGTGGAGATTCCGTAGCGGCGGCGCTGTTCTCATTTACTGCCGGAGCGGTGTGCCTGGGCGTCTTTTCATTGATGCGTGGCGGGATAGTGGCCTCACTGGCGGCTATACCTGCCCAGCCCTGGTGGAGCCTGCTGGGCGGTCTGCTGGGTGCCGGTGCCTTGCTTAGTTATGTGGTGCTTGCGCCAAAAATCGGCCTGTCAGCCCTGCTGGGCCTCGCTATCGCAGGTCAGATTATCTCCTCACTGGTTATCGATCATTTCGGATTGATGGGGGCATCGGAAAGGCCGGTGTCTCTCATCAAGTTGGCCGGGTCGATGGTGATGCTCGCAGGACTGGCCATCGCCCTGTTCGGTGACAGGTGGTCAGCGCTTTTCTCCAACTGACTGCCTTGTTTGCCCCATCCTGTTTCGTAGGACGCAACCATGTTTAAAACCCTAAGCGGCACCACCAGTCTTCTTGGCGAGTGCCCTGTCTGGTGTGAAAGAACGGAACGCCTGTTCTGGACCGATATCCCTGGTTGCGAACTGCTTGCTCTGGACCCCGTGAGCGGTGAAGTACAGCACTGGCGAGTGCCCGAGCCGCTGGGGTCGTTCGCCCTTACGACCAATACAGACGTATTGCTAATGGGATTGGCCTCCTGCCTAGGTTATTACAACCTGAGTACTCTTCGCTTCACCAAAATTACCATCACGCCTGGAGTACCCGGAACCCGGGTCAATGATGGCCGCTGCGACCGTATGGGCAACTTTGTGTTTAGCACTATGGATGCCGGTGAGGCGGTGCAAACTATAGGGCGATTTCACCGGTTCAATGCCGCGACGCTCAAGACTGAAACGCTGGACCTTCCCGAAGTGGCGATCCCGAACAGCATCTGTTTTAGCCCGGACGGTTCCACCATGTATTACGCGGACTCCCTGCAAGGATGCATTTTCTGCTGCGATTACCCGTCGCTAGAAAACCAGCGTGTATTCACTACAGTCAACGGTCAGGGTGCTCCAGACGGTTCTTGTATTGATGCGCAGGGCTTTCTCTGGAATGCGGAATGGGGCGGTAGCAGAGTCGTGCGTTACGCGACTGACGGCAAAGTTGACAGCGTGATCGACTCCCCGTGTATTCAGACCACTTGTCCGGTGTTAGCGGGACTTGGTTATGAAACGCTTTACTGCACCAGCGCACGGATAGGGCTGGATAAGCCGGCAGATTTCGATGGCACGCTGATAAAAGCCGAAGCCGTTTTAGCTGCCGGATCCCCTGAAGAGCGATTTACAGGACGACTGCACTGAATAGTAGGTTCTAGCCTGTCGCGCCGTTCTGAATGCCAACTTGGTAGACGCGTATGAATGACCGCTTCTGGCCGATTTATGCCTGTTGCGAAGGGCCGCTTTTGGCCGATTTCTGCCTGTCGCGACCGGTTGAAACCGATATCGTCGCGACGATTCAGCCACAAAATTTTCAGCTTTTACGCAATGCGCCTCCTCTTTTGCTGTCTGTAACCCTGACTCCGCAAAAGGAAAGGCTTCATGTCGATACGCCCTCTGCTCTGCCTGCTTGCATTGCCGTTGTTCGCAGGCTGCCAGTTTTTGCCCCATACCAACTACTTTACCGCGCCCGAAAACGAGCCCAACCCTGCCTGGGTACGTATCGTCGACTACACGCAGCACGCCGAAATTTACCAATACGAAAACGGCAAACGTTCGGGCGGCGCCGTTCGCACCGGCCCCCTGCCGTTCACCCACACACAGGACGTGGGCATGCCAAAGGCAGGGCAAGACCTTACATGGGACTATTACGAAACGCAGATCCGACCCGGTATCGAAACGCAAGTGGATCTATTCTGGGAGGGGACACGCACTCGTTCCTGCTATGTCTCGACTAAGTTCACGCCCCAAGCCGGACGCTATTACCAGTTCAGGCTGACATCCGGCTCATCAGGCAACTGTAGGTTATACGCATCACTGATCGAGCGCGACAAGGAAGGAAGCGGTTGGCATCTCACGCCAAACCCGCAGGTGACCTATAACGGCGATGGACCGACGGCCAAAACCCATTACGAGAACAGCCGCTTTGAGAACCCCAATTATCGTCCACCCGCGGATCTCTATCCGGGGATAGACGTTTACTAAACAGGTAAACGACTACAAGGAATCGTTGATTGGCTAGCGCAAAATACTTCCGAATGATCGGTGAGCGAGCCTCAGAGGATCTGTTTGCATGGTCGGCATTTGTCGTGCAAACAGAATTCCTATGGCAAGACACGGCGTCAGTCCAGGACGCCGTCGCTTGGCAGCGTGTTTGGTTCGAGCTGGAAATACTCAACGGGCTTGCATTGGCGCAATGGGAGGATGAGGGAAAGCCTGATAACTGGTCGTGCCGCTGGAACGCCGACTATCGACAAGAAGCGGCGGTCCTGGCGAATGAGTTGTTGGAGCTGCTGTGCGATGCAGTCTGTTCAAAACATGCCGAATAGAAACTCGGCTGCTCAATGAACCTTTGTCTTTGGGGACTTGTCATTACGAAAATGGGCATGACCCGGTATATCCGGCTAGACCTGTCGCAAGGTGAGTATATGGAAGACATAGATGATTTTAGATTTAGATGCCACGAGCTACTAGTTGAGCTTGATGCCGCCAATACCAAAATGATGATGATGGTGGTCTCGAAGAGAGTTTCAGCGCCTGATTGGGATGAGGAAGTCAAAAAGCATCATGAAGCATACAAGGCCTGGAACTCTTTTCTTCATCCCGTTACCGTCCCTCCAGACGATCAGCATTAGTTCTTATTAAGTGGCCAGAAGGTTCCCGAACAATGGGGCTGGGCACGACCAAGTGTTGTAAATGCTTCTATCGTATCGAGCCGGAATCAGTCTGGGGTATCGCCATTGCCAGCTTTGAGTCGAAAGCGGCTTTTAGTAAATGGCGGCTAATGGCCCAGAGTGTGTAAAAACGCTTCACCAAAATTTAAGTGTCCGCGTCTACGTCAAATCTGAAATTTATCGGTACGTCAGCAGATGTGGATTTTGCGTAGAAACGCGATTTTCGGTTCGGTTTTGAGTACCTGTCGCGCTCAAAAACGTTTTTCCACAGCCTCGGCCAAAAGCAGCCATTCATAATCCCTTAAGGTATAGGGATGCTAACCTCGCTAGGCCAAACTGAGGCAAGGCACCTGAGAGATTCCGGGGATCAAAAAATGGAAGAAACACTCTCCTCTACATTTATGCGCACCAAAGGGAAGCCCATAAGTTTCAATGGAAAAACTATCGTTGCGATAATGGAGATCAAGATCACAGAACCCAGAACCGTCTTTTCAGTTCGTCGATTGGGCGCTACGAACGGTCGAGTGCAAGGATTGGCATTAAAGATGATGGGCGGGCAAATCGTCGTCGAAGGCTCTGGCAACGGCTGTCCCGAAATAGTTTTGTGGTCTGATACCAGTCCCGATGCTTTGGAGATAGAAGTGTTTTCTAAAGGTGGAAACGTTCTAAAAATCTGGAACGTCTGGAAGAGCGCTTTTGGCATGAATGCATGGGTTGGCAATGCTGGAATTCACGTCCACGGGACCGATGGCACGATGACGTTGGAATGTAGCGACGGGGTGGGTGATGTCGACTTCTCCGATTATGTGGTTGTTGTGGAAAAACGATAATGCACGGAGTTATGTCGGCTTTGGGTCGACTCCCGCCCATAGTGAACGGCGGAGGTCGTTCAAACCCCTAGCCAAATACACTGTCGCGAAGATCGCACTCAAAAATTTTGGTGCAAGTGTGCAGCCAAGGAAAAGGGAGGATTCATGAGTCTTGATCTGTGCTTGGAAGCTGATAGTACGCTCACAATTTCGACGCTGAGCAAGGCAGTTGCGAATGCCGGTGCTTGGGAAATAGAGGTCGCAGGAAATGGGCTATACGCTGAATTTACCTCGGGACTTAAATTGAGTACCAATGACGTACTCGATGCCCCTACGATTTATGCTGAGAATACAATGGGTATCGACTTCCCTGTCGCTGTGCGTTGCACCATCAGAATTAAAGGGCCCGAACCAGAGGGGGAGTCGGCTATGGAAGATCTGAATAAAATCGCTCGGTCCATATCTCAGTCGTGTTCGGCTTTCTTTCTTATTAGCTTTCAGTTCGAAAAAACCTTGTACTGGCGGGATGCGACAGGGCTGCATCGTCCTTGAGGTAGGTGCCTGCGCGTCCTCTTTCAGACATTTCCGAATGGTGTTTTTTCGGACGAAAACGCCCCTGAATTGAGGAGCTGCTTTTGGCCGATCTCTGACTGTCGCCACCGTCAGCTTTGGGTCGGTTTCAGCCGGTCGCGACAGGCAGAAATCGGCCAATAGCAGTCATTGCTTAGGCGCTGAATCGGAGGCTGTGGACACGTGAGGTGATGAGGATTCGAATCTCTCCTTCACCGCCAAATTGAAAAAACGCAAGCCCCTGATTTTCCTAGAGAAAGTCGGGGGTTTGTGCTTTTTGGCGTCCAAAAAATAGCCTCATGGGACCGCCATGGGACTGGCGCGCTGTTTTGGTGCGAAAAAATGTGGCTCACTGATGACGCTTACCAGGGCATATTCGCGCTTTGGACCGATCAGAATTTCCTATAACCCAACTCTCAACGGAGCGGAGAAGAATGGATCAGCAGCAATGGAATGAGCGGGCAAGCGATGTAGTGAATGCGCACGCCAAAGAGATTCAGGAGTTAAAGGAATTTCAGCTTCATCTCGAAAGAGATAAAGATGCTGACCTGTTGATGCAACTGAATGAAAAGCAGATGGCGGGCGCAACCAATTACACAAATCTCCTATTGGTCGCTGGGTATGCGGGCCTGTTTGGTTTTTGGTCCACTTTGTCCACGAAACTCCCACCCATGCTTTACGCGCTTTGCGGGCTCCTCGGCTTACTGTCCTTGATGCTCTTCATATCATGGGAAATCATCAAAATGATCTGGGGAAGTATCCATATGGCCAGAACAAACGCGATGATTGAGAGCATGAGAGGGCCTAAACTTCTACAACTGTTTCTTGCATCTACGAAAAAATTTCAAATTCGTTCCCAGCGGGTATGGTGGATTTTCTTAATCCCATCTTTGATTAGTGGGCTTAGTGCTGGCTTTCTTTTAGTGGGTTTTTTCTGCTATCAGCTATGGCAAGCATTCCAATGACGCGCATGACAAACAGAAAGGACCCTTAGAAATGATGATGACCCGCACATATCACCCCTTGGCCCAAGTGCCCGGCGCGCTGCCGGTTACGGTCACGGTAGCCATCAACTTTGTGCAATTCGACGTGCGCAATCCAGATATCAGCCTACGTGCCCCGTTTGAGCGAGTGCGTATCGAGTCCGCTACCTTTGGTGGGGTTGCGGTGTGCAAGGTGAGCGGCGAGGCTGGCGATAATCAGTTCTGGCAGGTGACGCTAAACACCGAGGACGGTGCCGAGCTTGCCGGAATGATTGCCGAGGCGCGCACGGCCGCGCAGAGCCTGTAGAAAGCAACCCCCACCATGAGTACGACTGATACCCGGAGTACGAGCATGTCAGTAGAAGCAAACCCAGGCGTTACTTACCTGATCGAACAGGCGAATAAAACTAGCGTGGACGCAAAGCTCCAGCCCATTTATGCGGCCCTGGCGGAAGCCGGAGGCGTAGCTGCCCAGCAGTACCTGATCAGCGTGGCAAACAAGACCAGTGTGCAGGCGAAGTTAGAGCCGCTGTATGCCTTGATCGGTCGGGCCAGCCGTACCTGATTACCAATAACGCCGCTTATGTTCAAAAGGCCCCTACACTTGAAGCCAGTGTGGGGGCTTTTTTGTGGGCCGGTGAAAACCAGCCCCCCCTGCGCTGGTAGACCAACCCCCACAGCGGTGGTTTTACGCAGTGACCGCTAATTCGATCAGGAAGCGCCTTCCTGGTGTTATCCCTCACCTCAACAATAATGGGTGAAAGAATGAGCGTCGTATTCTCGCGCAATGGTGTCAGCATGCCCGATTTGGTCCGCACCAAACTCGCCAATGACCTGGCACGCCTCGGCCGCGCAGCAGATGTGCCTGCCTTGGCACTGGCCGAAGAGCGCGCAGAAGGTTTTGTGGAGGGGGTGGAAGCCGCACGTGCGCTAACCCCCGCTACGATTGAGCGGTTGTTTATCGCTGTTGAAGATGCCGCCGCACGCCGCCGGCGGGATCTGGCGCCATGAATGGTGAAGCGATCCAGTCAGACACCTTGAGCGCCTTGGTCGGCCAGCACGCGATCCGCGAAACGGTGGTTGTCCCTTACATGGCATTGATTTCACGGCGACGCGTTCATTAGCCATCCTGACCGCGATCAGCAAAACGCACCGCGATAGCCTGGAATTGCTCATGGTTGGCCAGGAAAACCTCGCAAATATCTGGATCGAAATGCGTAGCACATCCCTGGCGGATTATCTCCAGCGCCTGATCGTGTGACATGCCTTTCTTGTATACGCGTCGGCTAATCAGCGCGTCATAGACATCCGCTAATGCCATGAGCCTGGCGCTGATGGGGATGTCATCGGCACTCAGCCCATCGGGATAACCGGTACCATCCCACTTCTCGTGGTGGCTGTAGGCGATCTCCTTGGCCAGGCGCAGAAATCCCACCGAGGTGCCCAACTGCTCTTCGGCATGCAGGATTGCATCGCGTCCCAGTATCGTATGGGTCTTCATCGTCTCGAACTCTTCCGGCGTGAGGCGCCCCGGCTTGAGCAGTATGTCATCGGGGATGCCGATCTTGCCGATGTCATGCAACGGAGCTGACTTAAACAGCAGGCGGATACTCTCGTCATTAAGAAACTGCTGGAACCTCGGATGTTCGCGAAGCATCTCGGCCAGTAGTCTGACGTAGTGCTGAGTTCGTCGAATGTGGTTACCCGTCTCATTGTCGCGGGTTTCGGCCAGCGAGGTCATGGCCTGAATGGTCACATCCTGGATGGCGATGACCTCGGCGGTGCGGCGCTGGACTTCCTGCTCAAGGTAAGCCTTCTGATCACGCAAAAAGTCGGCGGCCGCCTTGATCTTCAATTGGGTTTCCACCCGTGCCAGCACGATGGGTGGGTTGATCGGCTTGGTGATGTAGTCCACGGCGCCCATCTGCAAACCCAGGATCTCGTCTTCCATTGTCGCCATGGCGGTGATGAAGATGATCGGAATATGAGCGGTGCGCGGATCGCGCTTGAGCTGCTCTGCCACCTCATACCCCGACAGATCAGGCATCATGATGTCGAGCAGAATCAGATCCGGGCGAGGCTCCTGCACCGCTGCCTTCAGCGCGCGCTCACCGCTGATGGCCACCCGCGTGCGGTAGATGTCCTTCAGCAGGCCATTGATCAGCGTAATGTTCTCCGACGTATCATCGACAATGAGGATGATCGGGCGAAGTGAGTAGTTTAGCGTTTCACTCATGATGCTCCCTCCAGTACGGGGTATCGCGGGCCGTCGATGCACGTTTGAGGGTTAGCCGTGCGGCCTCGAAGTCAAAGTTGTTCACCTCATTCATCAACTGCTCGAAACTGTCCTGGCCGAGTGCTCCGCGCAACGAATCCGCATACTGTTCCATATAATCCGGCGCTGCTCCGTCATTGGCCTCCAGCAGGTGGATGAGCGCTATGGCATGCTGTGCCCAGTCGACGCTCGATACCACCGCCGGTGCTGCCTGGCCGCTACCCAGCGCTTGACGGATTGCATGCACGGCCAGCGAGAGCGCCTCGATCAATTCATTCACCAATGCGTCCGACTCAGCGTGTGCCCTGATCGCGGTTTCCAGCTTACCGGCCATGGCTTGCAGGCCGCTGAAACCGAGGTTGCCTGCAACGCCTTTCACGGTGTGGGCCATTCGCTCGGCCGTCGCCCGATCACCCGCACGTAGCGCGTTCCCCAGCGCTTGCCCTTCCATAGCCCTGCGGTCGGCAAATTGACCCAGCAGCTTGATGTATAGCTGGCGATTGCCCGCCACTCGCCTCAGTCCGTCGGCGCTATCTAGCCCTGGAATGTCCGGTAGGCGCTCCTCGCCCGATGCGGCGCTGGACGGCTCCACTGCCGCCGACCGAGGTACGACCCAGCGCAGAACCGTGGCGATGAGTGCTTGCGGATCCACGGGCTTGGTCACATGGTCGACCATGCCCGCCTCGATACAGCGCTCCCGGTCCTCGACCCTGGCATGTGCGGTCATAGCAATCACCGGGATCTGTGCGCAGTGAGGCTCGACGCGAATACGCCGGGTCGTCTCGAGACCATCCATCTGCGGCATCTGTACGTCCATCAGCACCGCGTCGTATTGCGCTGCAGCCAACATCGACAGCGCCTCGCAGCCGTTGCCGGCAACTTCCACCAGGGCACCGGCAGCCTCGAGAAGCTCCCTGGCAATCTGTTGGTTGATTTCGTTGTCCTCCGCGACGAGCAGGCGCACTCCGGCGAGCACCTTCGCCTGCGCAATGGGTACGGTTAGCGCCACCACGCCCGTTTGCGGCGCGAATAAGTTGACCAGTACCTCTACCAGCGAGGACTGGTTGACCGGCTTGACCAGGAACGCGCGAATGCCGGCCGCTTGCGCAGCGGCGTGCATTTCGTCATGCCCAAATGCACTGACCATGACGGCGTACAATGTAGGCTGCAGGCCAAGCGCCCGGCGCGTCGTCTCGATGCCATCCATCTCTGGCATCTGCCAATCCACCAATAGCACCCGGAACGGGTCGTCGGCCGCCGCACCGCGAAGGCTCTCCAGAGCAGCCTCGCCTGACGCCACCGCGACCGGTGAAAGTCCCGCTACGCGAAGCATATCGGAAAGGATCTGGCGCGCGTCGGCATTGTCATCGACGACCAGGACGCGCGCTCCGGCGAGCTCCGCGGGGACAATCTGGCGCTGCGTACGCATGTGCTGGTCAAGACCAAGCCAGACGCTGAAAGAGAAAGTGCTGCCGTTGCCCGGTTCTGAGTCAACCGCGATCGTTCCGCCCATCAGCTCGACGATGCGCTTCGAGATGGCAAGGCCCAGGCCGGTACCGCCGAATTGTCGCGTTGTGGAGCTATCGGCTTGGGCAAAGGCCTCAAAGAGTCGCCCGGTTTGCTCGGGAGTCATGCCGATACCGGTATCGCGGACACGAACCTGCAGTTGAACTTTGTCGCCGGTGCGGCCCAGGTTGCGAACCACGACCGTCACCTGCCCCTGTTCGGTAAATTTCACTGCGTTGCCTACCAGGTTCAGGATGACCTGGCCCAGACGCAGCGGATCTCCAAGCAGCGTATCGGGAACGTCCGACGCCCGGTCGAACAGCAGCTCAATGCCCCTGTCGTAGGCCTTTTGCGCAATCAGCGAGGACACGTTGTCGAGCACTGCGTCTATCTCAAATGGCACTGCCTCGACGCTAAGCTTGCCGGCCTCGATCTTGGAGAAGTCGAGGATGTCGTTGATGATGCCAAGCAGCGAAGTGCCCGCGTTGTGGATCTTCGAGACATAATCGCGCTGCCGCTGGTCCAGAGAAGTCTTCAGCGCAAGGTAAGACATGCCGATGATCGCATTCATGGGCGTGCGGATTTCGTGACTCATGTTTGCAAGGAAGTCGCTTTTTGCCCGCGTCGCCTCTTCAGCAATCTCCTTCGCCCGCTGCTGCGCGTGCTCTGCTGCCTTGCGCTCGGTGATGTCCTGCAGCCAGCCGAGCAGCCCTTGCTCCCCCTGGATCTGGATTGGCAGGTAGGTGACAAGCATGGTGCGTTCGCGCCCCTGCCGGTCACGCATCGGCACTTCCTGGTCCTTTGCGATGCCGTCGTCCGTGAGGCGTTCGACGATGGCTTCGCGATCATGCCCATTCGCGTAAATCTGCGAAGCAGCGTCACCGACGCCTACGCCGAACGTTTCACAGAAGCGGGGGTTGGCGAAGCGGATCACGCCCTGGGTAGAAAAGGCTATGTTGATTGGACTCGTATCGAGGATTGCCTGCAGCCGCGCGCGTTCTTCGCTAAGCGCCACTGCTGCCGCATGATGATCCGTGACATCGCGCACCCAACTGGCGACCAGGGTCTCACCGTGGATTGTCACGAATGATGCACCGACCAGAACCCAGAGAATTGATCTATTTTTGTGCAGCAGGCGGGTCTCGAAGTTTTCGACCTTGCCGTTTCGTGTCAGCAGTTCGAGGAAGCGTTCGCGCTCCTCAGGGTCGAAATACAGGCTCGTGGCGTTGCGCCCGAGCAGGTCCTCGCTGACATAACCGGTCGCCTGTGAAAAGCGTTGGCTTACTTCCCTGACAGCTCCGTTCCGATCTGCCAGCACCAGGCTGGCGGGGCTGGTATCCATGAGCGCGCGGGTGAAAGCCTCGCGCTCGGCTAGCTCTGCGGCAACGCGCTTGCGCTCGTCTACTTCCCGGTTGAGGCGTCGGTTCCAGGCCAGCATGGCGCCGAGCAACAGCAGGACCGCGACCAAGCTCGGTATCGCCCAGCTCATTACGGTTTTAATATCGAGGCCGTCCTCGTTGAGGGACTCCTCGAACAGCCGGTATTCCATGAGCGATACGCGATAGTACCGCCGCCAGCTCGCATCGAGCGGCGAATCAATGCGATTGCTGGACTGGAAGAACTGCTCCAGCGCTCGTGCGAGATCCGGCGCGTTGCGCGCAACACCCCACCCAACGCTGGTCGCTTCGCTGACCGGAAACGCAATGGAGAGACGTTCGGGATCTTCACGAGCCCAGCGCAGCGCGCTTTCACTACCCAACACCGTGAAGTCCACCTTCGCATCGGCTACCAGTTTCACCGCCTGCTCGGTTGGCGCATAGACGATTCTGACCGGCTGACTGGATAGAGGACCGCGGTTGGCTTCATCGATCCACTGCTCGTAGCCCGTACCCTTCTGCACTGCCGCCGTCAGACCGAGCAGATCAGACACCTCGTTGCCAAGGGACTGGTTGGAGCGATGGGCGATGACCAGGTTGCGTACCCGGTAATAGGGCACGAGCAACATCTTCGTTTCGCGCCAAGGGACGATCTGCAAGTCATTTGGATAAAGATCACAGCGGCCTTCGGCGAGTAGCTTCGGGTCGTAGCTTGCCTCGCGTACGGTCTCGCCCCGATCGTCGTGAAACTGCGCATCGAAACTCGGCAGTTCCGTTACCTGTGGGCGTAAACCGAGTGACCGCGCGAACGCCTCCGCGTTAGTCCGGTAGAAAGAAGCGCTTGAGCCAGCCACGCATATGCGCAGGACGCCGCTTTCCCGAATCTGGGACAGCGTACGTGCTTCCACGCATGGCATGCCCAACACCAACAAGCTTACCAGTGCAAGCAACGCTCCCAAGCGCGGCTCTGTTTTCAAAATGCTCCTGCTGGTAGGTAATTGCTCACTATCCAACTCCACATATCCTTGTGAACGCCCTTGCACGAGCTTGTCCGCCGTTCTGCACTGGTATTATAGGTTTTTGGAGTGTAGGCATACGGTGCAGCAAGCGCCAGCAACAAAAACAGGGCCAGCTAGCAACTTCCCACTGCTACTCACCGTCCGGAGAGTGAGTTTCCGGACGCTTACTTAATACTCGCACACCTAAGTTTCTCCAATGTCCGGAAATGGCCGGGAGCTGTCTGTTCCAGGGAAGCAAACGCCAGCCACGCCGCAAGCGAGTATAGCGGCCGCTTGCGGCGTGGCGCGCGATTGCTGGCCCTGTATGAGTGATGTCACAATGTCGCGCCACGCCTTGCACGCTCAACCACGAGCGCGATCCATGGACTCTCACGATGCCCAGCCGCTGTTGCTGTTCTAACGCGCTCGACCGGCCGGAGAGACTTCTGTTGGTTCGGCTGCGTCGACTACTGTGTTTCGTGTTGCTCTCGGCTCAGGCTGCGTGGGCGAGTCCGGTCACTAAACAGAATAGTGCTGAGCAGGTTATTGATGTACAGCTACGTTGGCGGCATCAGTTTCAGTTCGCGGGCTACTATGCCGCCATCGCTCAGGGCTATTACCGTGAAGAAGGACTGGACGTGCGCTTGCACGAAGGTGGCCCCAATGTCACACCGGTCGAAGAAGTGCTCTCTGGGCGTGCCCAATACGGCGAAGCTAATAGCGAATTGCTCTACGCACGCCTGCATGGAAAGCCCTTGGTAGCGCTGGCGGTGATTTTTCAGCACTCACCTTCCGTGCTCGTGGCTCGCACAGACCAGGGTGTTCGCACTGCGCACGACCTGATCGGCAAGCCGTTGATGCTGATGGATGCGCAGACAGATGCCGATTTTCTGGCGATGTTCCGTAGCGAGGGTATACCCCTCGAAAAACTACAACTGCTACCCAGCAGTTTTCAAATTGGGGATCTGGCCAGCGGTAAAGTGACGGCGTTCAACTCGTACCTGACCAACGAGCCCTTCTACCTGCAACAGCGGGGCGTGGAATACAACATCATCTCGCCCGTCACCTACGGGATCGACTTCTACAGCGACATCCTGTTCACCAGCCAGGCCGAGATTGACGAGCATCCACAGCGCGTCGAGGCCTTCCGCCGCGCTACCCTGCGCGGCTGGCGCTACGCGATGGATAACCCCGAGCAAATCATAGACCTGCTGCTCAATCAGTATTCGGTGGACAAAAGTCGCGCGCACTTGCAGTTCGAAGCTCAGGCCATGCGTCCGCTGGTGGTATCTGACCTGATCGAGATCGGTCATATGAACCCAGGGCGTTGGCAACGTATGGCTGAAACTTTCCTCGAACTGGGTATGGTCGACACTATCGCCGGGCTGGAAAACTTCATTTACGATCCCAACCCGCCGCAACTCGTTGAGCGACTGCGCAAGACCATTGTTCTGATCAGCATCGGCGCTGTGCTTGTCCTGATGTTCGCTCTGGTTCTGTTGAATTCCCAGCGCCATCTACGCAACGAGATCAAGTTGCGCAAACTCGCCGAAGAGGAAGTACACAAGCTGGCTTTCTATGACAGCCTGACTGGCTTACCCAATCGCAATAGTTTTATTCCCTTCGCTAGTCAGAGGCTGCTCGATGCAAAGAATCGTGGAGAGCATCTGGCCCTGTGCTATATCGACTTGAACCACTTCAAGCAGATCAATGATCGTTATGGCCACCAGGCGGGCGATGCCATGCTGATCCACGCAGCCTCGGCGATCAAATCCAATATTTGCGAGTTCGAAATAGCTGCCCGCATGGGCGGTGATGAATTTATCTTGCTGCTCGACGGCGCGCATCGCAGAAGCGATATCCAGCGCATCACAGGTGAAATCTGCGAAGCCGTCGCCTTGCCCATTCCATGGGAAAACAGCCAGATCAAGGTTAGCGCTAGCCTAGGGGTGGCGTGGTATCCGGAAGATGGTGAAGGCCTCGACGATTTGATTTTCAAGGCTGACACCGACATGTTCCAAAGCAAAGCCAGTATCGCTGCGCACGCTTGAAGCTGCTGCGTGGTGCCCCTGCGAAAAGACTTGGTGGTTAGAAACCAGTGCGCCATTGCGGTGTGCGTGTGTCGTCCTTCGCATGAGGCTTCAATTCAGCGCAGTTGACTGGCCCGGATTGTGAAAGCTGAATGGCCACTTCTGGCCGAGAGCTGTCAGTCATAGCTGCTCCATGTTGACAGAGCTTCCGAAAAACATTTTGACTAGGCTCTAGGAAGGCGTTTTCAGGTCGATAATGCTGTTATTTGCCCCCCCTTTTGCCCCCAATCGCATTGAGTGTGCGAGTGATCTTGAATGGTGACCTGCGACTGACTCCAGTATGGCAGTACCTGGTATTCGGTGCACGCAAGCTAAAGCGGCGCTCCCGAGCAACGCAATCAGCGTGAGCGAGGATCTTTATTTGATCCGAAACACACTGGTTTTATGCTTGCCTCTCATTCAGCCCTGATTGTTTCGTGAAATATTTCTGCATAAAGCCGAGCGACGGTCGGTGTGAGGTTGTGTACTGAAGGAATCAGAAAATTTGAGTTGGGGGCGAGTCGTTTTGCGTAGATGACTTCGTAAACCCTGCGAACGATTCCTGGCTCTGTTTCCTCTTGGTCGAAGCCAGGCATTATTCCTACGGCTTTGTAACCCGCATGCTCCAGTGCTTGTTGCATATACGGAGCGCTGGTTGTCGCCATACCATAGATCAAGCCCGCTCCCATGAACCTTCCCATTTTTTCTCCGAGGTCTTGGGCAGCTACGGCCAGTTTGGTTTGTCTATGATGTTTGGCTACCGCGCCCACTCGCCCGAAGATGACATCAGCGCCGTCAATTTTTTCCCACGTTGCTATCGCGACGATTTCATGATTTCGGC
Source organism: Pseudomonas sp. S3_E10 (assembly GCF_054667615.1). Lineage (NCBI taxonomy): Bacteria > Pseudomonadati > Pseudomonadota > Gammaproteobacteria > Pseudomonadales > Pseudomonadaceae > Pseudomonas > Pseudomonas sp. S3_E10. The sequence goes on along the minus strand of NZ_CP162743.1, from coordinate 5,961,896 downwards.
GGACCACTATAGCGAACATCGCCCGCTCCAGATCGTCTTCGAGCACCACGTTGTCTTCATAAAATTGCTGGTTCAGAAAAGGGCTCCCTAACCCCACCGTAATGGAGGGAAACCACGTCTGGAAAAAAATTATCGCTACATCGATCTCCTCGCGTTTCAGGTAATCCCATGTGTAGCCAGAGGGTAAAACAGTGAAACTGCGAATCTGATCGATCATTGGCCATTTCATGCGGTTCTGCTCGTCTTGATAGTCTAATTGCCTTTCAGGAATCGGTCGGAGAAAGGGGCTTATTCAGTCGCTTCTCTATCGAGTTGTCTGCGATCTATCAGCAATTCCCGGGCGTCTAGTGAGGGGAGGCGGCGGGTTAGACGGCGGTGTTTTCAGGTTTGAGGACAGCGCCCTCGCAGAGTCCTGGGTTATGCCTGGCCGCAAATTGTCTGTGGCGGTCGACCACTTCACCGATGACAAACTGCATCAGCTTCTGGACGAAGGCCGTATCGAGGTTGGCCTCCTGGGCGAGGGCTGTCAGACGTTCGTATTGATGCTGCTCTCTCTTCTTGTCCACCGCTGGCAATTGATGTCGGGCTTTAAGCAAGCCGACCTCATCAGTACAGCGGAACCGTTCAGCAAGCATGTGGATGAGCGCGGCGTCGATATTGTCGATGGTTTGTCTGAATGCCGAGAGTTGACGCGTGATGTCGGAATTGTCCATGGATAACCTCGTGGCAGTTGTTCTAAGGGGCTTGTCTGTACCCTTCCTTGGTCCTTCCATGATTGGACGGAGAACCTGAGCAGGCGCTTTACGCGGGATCGGGCATGTTCAACGATTCCTCCAGCCACTGCATGACTACCTTGAAAGCCGAGTCTGAATTGCGTTCATAGATCAATCCGTGGCCGTTGCCGTGAATACCCAGTGCCGGTAGATCCAGGTGGTGAATGTTGGCACCGGCATTTCGCAGGAAAGGGACAATGCTGGATGCGTAAGAAGCAAACGCTGATGTCTCACCTGTCATCAGCGCTACCGGAACGCCCTGCAATCCGGGAATTTTCAGGGTTGATGGTTCTGCTGTGCGGACTTGCTCCGCCGTCTCGCGAGGCGGATCAAAGGTCAAAGGGGCGGCGGTCAGTCCCCATTCGAGGCTGCCTATACCCGGCGTATGGCCAAATACCGGCCCCATAGGCTCCACTGCCACAATCCCTGCGATCAGGTCGGGTCGACGATCGGCGACCAACCAGCCACTGGGCCCGGAAGCGGAATGCGTAACGATGATGGCCTTACCGATTCTGTCGAGCAGTTCGGCCAGTCGGTCCGCGTCCAGGGTCTGCGAGGCCGCAAGGTCAGCCGGCATGGGGCCGTAAGCTGCAATGAAGGCGTCAAACGCTGCTTCGTCATCCGACTCAAACGGCCACTGCGTTTCTCCACCTCCCTCTGGAAAGTAAACTTCGCGGGCGCGTTCATAGGAGAACGCTGGCCCCATCGGTCCCATGATGTCGGGGTGATACGGCGATCGCCCGTGGCCGGGTCTGTCGACGCGAAAGACTACGAAGCCCGCTTCGAGGAACCGCTGCGCCCATCCCGGGCGACCATCGGGTGTATCCAGCCATTCGGTGCCCTGCAGCGTGCCGCCGTGCACCAGCACCACGGGATAGGCTTGAGTGATGTGCTCAGGGGATTCCCAGGCTACGTACATCGGACCCTTCTGGAAATTTTTACCGTTCTGGGTAACACGGGCGCCGGTCACCCAGAAGTTGCCACGCCGCGTACGTTTTATCGGTGCGCTTCGCCAGGGTTGCTGGGCATGATCGGCTGATTGGGTAAGTGTCTGCGTAGCGAAGACCGACCAGTCCTTGTGCCCGTCTCCCCGGGCAACTGCCGACGTCATTTTCGATCGCACTGCATCCGCAGCAGGCAGTTCCAGGTCCTTGAGACGGCCCGCATCAATAGCCAGATTTATATCCTTGAGGCCAAGAGACAGTTTGAAACCCGGTTCAAAGCTGTTGTTGGCGATGTTCTGCCCATACCAGTTGATAACTGGGGCAGGCGAACAGGGTCTGGGTCATGAGGTTGACGAAAATCGAAGGGGTCAGTCCGTGGCGTTGAACGAGTCCGCTTGCTTCGCCCAGCGACTGGATGGCTTGAGTGATCATCATGTTGCCGGCGATTTTCGCGATACACGCGTGTTCAGGCTGATCGCCCAGATACCAGGTTTTTTTCCCGAGCAGGTCAAACAGCGGTTGAACCGTCGAGACAGCTAGCTGCGATCCGGCCGCCAGGATGTTCAACTCGCCGCTCGCGGCCACGGCGGGCACGCCGAAAACCGGTGCCGCGACCAATGCCATGCCGATTGCATCATGCATGCCCTGCAACTCGACCATGAGTGAAGGCGACAAAGTCGACATCACGACATGCACGCAGGCCTTGTCTGCATTTTCCAGAGCAGCGCTGGACAGCAGCACTTCCCTGACGGCGGCATCATCGGCCAGCAGGCTGATGACGACCTCTTGCTGAAAGGCCGAGGACGGGGATTCGAGAACGCTTACTCCTTCGAGATCCATAATCGCAGCGTGACTACGGTTCCATGCCGATACGTGATGGCCGGCCCGGATGAGCAACGGAATGATCGCTCTGGTCATGCTTCCCACACCGATAAAGCCAATCTTCATTTGCAGTCCCTCGGTTGGTGTTTCGACGAAGGTGTATGCAGAGAAGTATGTCGAGCCTGGGATTGCTACGGCACTGCCATTACTGCACTCTCACTGTTCATTTTTGTACGGGGTAGAGTATGGACTGGAGTGATGTGCGGATCTTTCTCGCGATTGCCCGCAGTGGGTCATTGGGCGCTGCTGCCAAGCTGTTGGGTGTTAGCCATCCGACCGTGGGGCGGCGCTTGCAGGTGCTTGAGCAGTCCAGTGGCCAGCCCATTTTCCTGCGTACCACCCAAGGTTTGGTACTGACCGACAGCGGAGAGAAGCTGCTCAGCCTAGCGCAGGAAATGGAGCAGAGTGCGTTGGCCATCGAAAGGCGCCTGGCGGGCGACAGCGCCCAGCCAGAAGGTGTGTTGCGCATTTCTTGCGCTGACTGGTTTGCCTGTTATGTGCTGGCCCCCGTCCTCAGTGAACTGGGGCGACGTTACCCTCTGATTGTGCCTGAGGTTATCGCCGGGCATCGATTGTTTGACCTGGCTCGTCGCGACGCCGATATCGCGTTTCGAATCGTCCCTTTCACCGAACCCGATATTGTTCACCGCAAGCTGATCTCCCTGAGCTATGGGTTATACACGGCCGTCGGATCTGCTGATCCCGAGCCACAGGGCGAGGGGGTTGGTTTGATTACCATGAGTGTTGCCCAGTCTCATTATCCCGATGTGCAGTGGCTGCAGCAGCGTTACCCTCTGGCGCGTACCTTGTTCACCAGTAGCAGCCGCACAGTCCAGGCGCAAATGTGCACGCAGGGGCAGGGCGTTGCCGTATTGCCCCGCGCCTTGGGTGACCAATTAACGGCGCTGCGGTTGATTGATCCGCACGAGCCGCCACCGGGTCGCGACATATGGATGGGCTACCACCAGGACATGCGCCAGATGGACAGCCTTCGTGCTCTTGCCGATCTTGCTTCCATCATGATCGGCAATCAGGCATGCGGTTGACTCACTCTGCTGGGTGCATGGCCGCCGTTTGCGGATCAGTAGCAGGTTGGCGCGTCAGGGTAAGGCTCAATCCCGCGCCTACCGCCAGGCATGCTGCGATGCAGAGTATGGAGACGGTGAAAGCGTGGGTGATGGCAGCCGCGTCCGTATCCGTGCCTAGAAGGGTGTAGAAAATGCCGCCTATTATTGCCACGCTCAGTGACGTGCTGATTTGCAGGGTGGAGCTGGTAATGCCTGCAATCATGCCGGAGTATGCGGGTGCCACACGTCCTGTGATCATGCGCATCAATGTCGGAAGGGCTAATCCTTGTCCGAAACCGATCAGAAACAGAATGACGGCAAGGGGCAGCGCAGCGGGGCTGGCGGACATCGGCGTGTGCGCCACGAGCCAGGCCAAGAGCACAAATCCCAACACTTCAAGCCCCATTCCGACGGGATTGACGTATGCCCCCAGAAAACGCCTGAACTGAGGGGTGGAAAGCGGTCCCAGCAAAAATCCCGCGCCGAAAGGAAGGAAGACGAGGCCTGCATTGAGTGGGCTCGTGTGCAGCGCTCCCTGTAGATAAATGGAAAGCAGCAGGAAAAACACGCCGATCGCGTAAAAGGTGAGGGCGACGAGCAGTGCCCGGGCAAGACCGGGCGCGCGCAGTGCGGCAGGATTCAGCAACGGAGCACCTTGCGCTTGATGCAGGCGGGCTTCGTAGCGCCAGAACAGCCAGGCCAGCAGCGGCACCGCTGCAAGCGACAGCCAGGCCCACAAAGGCCAACCCGATTCACGCCCCTCGATCAGAGGAATGATCAGAGCCGCAAGCGTCACCATCGACAATAGCGTTCCGCCCAGATCCAGCTTGCTTGTCTGTGGTGCGTGGGTTTCCTTGACCACTGGAATGGCGACAAGGATGACCAGTAACGCAATCGGTAAATTCACCAGAAATATCGCCCGCCAGCCCAGGTTCATCAGGTTGAGCGATATCAATATTCCGCCAAGTGCCTGGCCGACTACCGAAGCCAGACCAAAGACCGCGCCATACAGGCTCAGTGCCAAGGGCTTTTCGGAGTCGGGGAATATCGCCTGCACTGATGCGAGTGCCTGAGGTGCCATGATGGCTGCCGTCACGCCTTGCAGCGAACGTCCGGCGATCAACACCCAGGGTGACTCGGCTACACCGCAGATCAGTGAGGCAACGGCAAAGCCAACCAGACCAACGAAGAACATTCTCATGCGGCCATAGATGTCACCCAGCCGTCCACCGGTAATCAGTGTCACGGCATAAAGCGCCGCATACGAGGAGATGATCAACTGTTCGGCGGAGGAGGCCGTGCCTAGCGATTGCTGAATTGAAGGCAGCGCTACGTTGACGATGAAAAAATCCAGCGGCGGTAAAAATGCACCGACCAACAAGATGGTGAACATCAACCAACGCCGCGGTTCCGGGGGGGCGACTTTTGTCTTAGGCATAAGGTCTCCTTCCTGGAACCCTTCGGTTCCAGAATATTCTCGATTGCAGGTCATGCTCTGAATCAGCTGACTCCAATCTAAACGATCAAACCTTCCCTTACGCCTCACATAAATGAACGGCCAATGTTCATTTATGGCAGTGCCGCTCAGCCCCTGACTCCTCTCAAAATGGCCGCACTGTGGTTCCAGTCGAGCCACACAATCGAGACTGAGGAGTCAGATATGTCAGGCAAATTCGCTAATCAGGTTGCAGTCGTCACCGGGGCATCCACAGGGATCGGGTTTGCAATTGCGCAAGGTTTGATTGCCGAGGGAGCCAAGCGTGTTTACATCACGGGTCGTTCTGCAGCCACGCTGGAGGCGGCGGTGGCGAAGCTAGGCGACAGAGTCGTAGCGGTCATTTCCGATGTCGCCAGCCAGGCTGATCTCGATAAACTCAAAGCTACAATTGAGGCGCGCGACGATCAGCTGGACTCAGTGTTTGCCAACGCGGGTATTTGCGAAAAGAACCCGCTGGGCGAGACCACCGAGGCGGCTTATTTCAACATGTTCGACATTAACGTGAAGGGGGTTTTTTTACCGTTCAAACGTTGATGCCATTGTTGAAAAACGGTGCGTCGATCGTGTTGACGGCCTCTATCTGTTCCAGCAATGGGATGGAAGGACTGAGCCTCTACAACGCATCCAAGGCCGCAGTACGGTCCTTCGCCAGGACTTGGGCCAACGAACTCAAAGGTCGCAAGATTCGAGCGAATGTCCTGAGCCCTGGCTTCACCCGCACGCCTCTGATGGATAACGGCTTGAAGATGAGCGAGAGCGACATTGCCGCGCTGCGCCAACACGTCGAGCAGATCACTCCGCTGGGGTATATGGCCCAACCTGAAGAAATCGCCTCGTCGGCGCTGTTCCTTGCATCTGCCGATGCGAAATATGTCAACGGTGTGGAGCTGATGGTCGACGGCGGCCTGTCGCAGATCTGAACACGTGCTCAACCGTAGCGCAGCCCTCGCGGAGGGCTGCCTTCGTCGCTTATGCGAAGCCTCAGCAGGAAACCCCATCATGAACATGGAACAACTGACCGCCCGACTGGACGCCCTGGAAAGTCGCGCCGCCATCGAGTCGCTGATAAACGCCTACGCCAATGCCTTCGACCGCATCGACGCCTCGCTCCTGAGCGGTATCTGGCACGAAGAATCAACACTGGATCTACCGGGTTTTGGCCAAGCCGGAAACCGTGACGAAATCCTCGCGATGGCGCAAAACAGCTGGCGCCAGATGCCACATATGCATCACTGGATGGCCAACCCGCTGATCGATATTAAGGGTGACAGCGCGGTGGGTACGGTGGCTGCGGATTGCCTGTTTCACGACATTGAAAAAGGCCCGGTGCAAGTCAGCGGGCTGTACCACGACAGGTTTGAACGTCGGGACGGAAGATGGGCGTTCTTGTCACGTCGTTTTGAACTGCACTTTCTTACACCTTTGAAGGACTGGGTACCCGTTGCTGGCGAAGAAAAGTATGCGCCGGTCGAGCACCAGAGCCTGGGCAAGCCCTCAGACAGTTGACCTGCGCGCATGAGTTTCAGTTGGGGGCAGCGAACGACAAGCACTGTCCGCCGACGTCGTTCAAGCTCCAGGGAATGACAGCGAAAAACAGATAACCCCGGGCTTTGGCTGTTCGACACGCACGTGACCTTCATGCAGTTGCATGATTGCCACGACGATGGCGAGGCCAAGGCCGTAGGAGTCAGAGTTCTGGTGGCGAGACGCATCGCCGCGGTAAAAGCGGTCGAAGAGTTTGCCCACGGTTTCATCACTCAGCACAGGCCCTTGGTTCTTCACTTCAATGCGGGCTCCGCCGGGGGTTTCCATCACCCGGATCTGAATCTCGGTGCCCTCGTAGGCATAGCGAACGGCGTTTGCCACCAGGTTGCTCAAGGCTCTGCGCAGCAGCAAAGGGTCAGCGAGCACGTTTCCATCGCCTGTTATCTGTACGGTCATTCGCCGCTCTTCAGCCAAGCCTTCAAAATAGTCGGCAATGCGCTGCGATTCGTCATGCAGCGATAGTTGCTGGCGCTCCACCAGTGCGTGCGCTTCATCGGCGCGCGCAAGGAACAGAATGCTTTCGACGATGCGCGAGATCCGTTCGAGCTCTTCAAGGTTCGAAGCGATCAGTGCCTGATAGTCATCCTCGCTGCGGCGCTGGCGAAGGGCGACCTGGCAATGCCCCATCAGCGACCCCACCGGCGTGCGGATTTCATGGGCAAGGTCAGCGGAAAATTGCGTCAATCGTTGATAACCCCGGGCAAGACGATCGAGCATCGCGTTATAGGCGTCACTCAGCTGTTGCAGTTCAACCGGCGTATCGGAGCTGTCCATACGGCTGTGCAGACGCTCGGGTGTTATCGCTGCCGCATGCGCGGCCATCTTGCGTAACGGACGCAGCCCTCGACGCAGTACCAGGTAACCCAGCAACGCGGTGGCCAGAAACGCAAGGGCAACGGCCAGGTAGATACGTTCGCGATACGCCGCGAGCATAGCCATTTCCTTGCCCATGAGGTGCGCGGCGGTCAGGCGCACTTCACGTCCCCCCGACGTCGTGACGACGGAGGCGGCGCGCAGCATTGTTCCCGAGTCGGTCACGCCGCTACGCAGGTCACTGACGCTCAGCTTTGTATCCTGGCCGATCACGGGCAGTTCAGGCAACGTGACGTTCAGTGGATTTACCTGGATTACCGGTTGCTGTCCGGGCTCTTCAATGATGAAGATGTCGTCTTCGCTGTCGAGCATGTTCTTGAAAATCTGCGGGCTGTCGCGCAGCTTTTCGATGGCGAGCTCGTAGTGCAGCAGCTTGCGAAAATGTTCCAGGCGGCCCATGACCGCATGATCGCTGTACACCAATACCGAGGCTTTCATCGTCTGATACAGATAAACGCCTGCACCGGCCACGGCCAGCATCGCTACCATGGAAAACGCCACGGTCGATCGCAGGGTCAGAGAGGGTTGGCGTCGGGACCGCATGGCCTCACCTCGCAGACATAGCCGATACCGCGAATGGTATGGATCAGCTTGATAGGGTAGGGCTGATCGACCTTGCTGCGCAGGCGCTTGACCGCTACGTCCACCACGTTGGTATCGCTGTCAAAATTCATGTCCCAGACTTCCGAAGCGATCTGTGTCCTGGACAGCACATCGCCTGCCCGGCGCAGAAATAGATGCAGCAGGGCGAACTCCTTGTTGGTCAGCACGATCACCTGCTGCTGGCGTGTAACGCGGCGCCGGACCAGATCCAGCTCGAGGTCGGCGAGGTGGAAATGGTCGGCTTCGCGCACGACACCACGACGCAAGATGGTGCGGATGCGTAACAGCAGTTCAGTAAACGAAAAAGGTTTGACCAAGTAGTCATCGGCGCCCAGTTCCAAGCCGCGAATGCGGTCCTGCAACTGGTCGCGCGCGGTCAGGAACAGCACGGGGACGTCTTGTCTGGCGCGCAAAAGCTCGATGATCTGAAACCCGTCAATCCCGGGCAACATCACGTCCAGCACGATCAGATCGTAGGTCGTATGCAAGGCCATGTGCAGGCCGTCGGCGCCGTGCTGGGTCCAGTCGACGTTGTAACCGGACTCGCCGAGCCCCTTTTTGAGGTACTCACCTGTTTTGGTGTCATCTTCGATTAGCAGGATATGCATCGTGAGGCGCGCTCGGGTCTCTTCATGACAGGATTCAGCCCGCGACATCGGTATCTCGGCTGTGCAGTGTAACGGGATGAGCGGGCGCAGTCGGTTACATTTCTGTCATTCATGGGCAGGGCTGACGAATGACAAAAATGTCATTCGGCGGTCATCGTGACGTCCCGGTCTGCGGTCGAGGATGGCGGCACATCACCCCATGAGGAATCGTCACCATGCAACTAAAAAACGCCTTGTCTACCACATTCGGTTTGTTGATGCTCAGTGCTGCCGTCATTGCTACCGCGGCTGACATGCCGGTGATCAAACCGCTGCGTGGCACGGTGGAAAGCGTCAGCAACAATACGCTGACATTCACTGTCCGCTCCGGCGCCCAGCAGACTATCGGACTGACTGACAAGACCGGTATCAACCGGGTATCGAAGGCCAATATCGAATCGATCAAATCCGACAGCTTCATTGGCTCGGCGGCCATCCCGCAGGCCAACGGAACATTGAAGGCGCTGGAGGTGACGGTTTTTGACGCCAGCCTGAAGGGCAGCGGCGAAGGTCATTATGGCTGGCAGAACGCGGATGGCAGCACAGGCACCATGACCAACGGTACAGTGGGGAAACTGTCCAAAGCTGACGGCCGCACATTGACCGTCAACTACAAGGGTGGCGAGAAACAAATCGTCGTACCGGACGATGTGCCAATTGCCTACGTCGAGCCAGGCAAAGCCGATGAACTGGTCAAAGGTACGAAAATTGTCGTGTTCCCCGCCGCAGATGGAACCACCGCGCGCGGCATTGCAGTTGGCAAGGATGGCTTCCAGCCACCGATGTAATCACCTGAAAAGGCAGGGGCGCTGCCGCTTGGCAACGCTCCGCTACATGGCTGGTTTCGAGGGGGAAACACGTGAGACAGAAAAAGCTTCATCCCTGGCCGGTTCGCCTCACCCACTGGCTCAACGCCGCCTGCATGGTCTGCATGTTCATGAGCGGTTGGGCCATTTACAACGCCTCGCCACTGTTCGGCTTCAGGTTTCCAGTGTCGGTAACCGTGGGCGGGTGGTTGGGTGGGGCGCTGGCCTGGCACTTTGCATTCATGTGGCTGCTGCTGATCAACGGCGCAATCTATGTGCTGTATGGCGTCGTCAGTCGCCATTTCAAACGTGAGTTGCTGCCCATTGGGCTTGTCGCATTGAAGCGTGATTTTACGGACGCTTTGCGCTTCCGGCTCGTGCATGAAAAGGGTGTCTATAACGCTGTGCAGCGCCTGATGTACTGGATGGTGCTGGCAGGAGGCGCACTCGTCGTCATTTCGGGTGTGGCGATCTGGAAACCCATTCAACTTCAAGAGCTGGTCGCGCTACTGGGCGGCTATGACGTCGCTCGCTACGTACATTTTGCGGCGATGGCGGTAATTGCTGCATTCGTCGTGATTCATCTTGGGTTGGTAATGCTGGTACCCAAAACCCTGCTGCCAATGATTTCAGGTGGGGTGCGGTCGCTTGATATCAGGAGAAATGGCCATGACTGAATCCAGAAAAGGAACTGTTCAGCGCGTCAGGCTTGAACCTGCGCAACAGCTTGAGTTGGAGAATATCCAGCGCCGGCATTTCCTTCGTGCCGGCTTGACCGTGGGTGCGATGTCGATGCTGACCGGCTGCAACCTGCAGGACGGCGATCAGGTTGACAAGGTCCTTTGGGCCATGTCGCGCTGGAACGATAGGGTCCAGGCATGGCTGTTCAGCGGACAGAAACTGGCGCCGACCTTCACCCGCGCGCAGATCACTACGCCATTTCCGTTCAACGCATTCTATGGCCAGGACGATATCCCTGAAGTGGACCTCGCCAGTTACTCGCTCGCCGTCTCCGGCCGGGTCAGGGACAAGGCTCCATGGACACTCGAAAGCTTGCGCAAACTGCCGCAACGTAGCGATATCACCCGTTTGATCTGTGTTGAAGGTTGGAGCGCCATAGGACAATGGGGAGGTGTACCGCTCAAAACCTTTCTGGAACACATCGGTGCCGATACCACAGCGAAATTCGTCGGTTTCAAATGTGCTGATCGCTATTACTCCAGTCTGGACATGCCGACGGCCTTGCACCCACAGACACTGCTGGCGCTGGATTACGCTGATGTCGCGTTGCCGCCCGAGTACGGCTATCCGCTGCGGGTTCGAGTACCCACCAAATTGGGCTTCAAAAACCCCAAGCATGTTGTCGAGATTTTCGTGAGCAACGACAACCCGGGCGGGTATTGGGAAGACCAGGGATACAACTGGTTCAGCGGGATCTGATGGCGCAAAAACTGAACAGCCACGCCAGGAATGCTGGCGAGACTCATGACACCAGACCTGATATGAGGCGTCCCCATGACCTATATATCTGCGGTACCGCCAGCTTCATCAGTGTTACCGACTTCAGAAAACAAGAAGCGGGCAACGACCCATAGTGCAGATTTCCAATCCCAATTGCAGGCTCAGTCCAGATCACCTGTGCAGGAGCCGGATACAACCCGCGCTCATCTGTTATCGGAATCGACCACAAACCTGTCATGCCGGCCGGAGATGCGAGCGCTGCTTCAATTGTTGCCATGGCGAAGGAACGCCGACGGTTCTTTCAGCAGACCGGGCCGATCAGTGCCAGGTACGCGAGCCAGTGGCTTGGATATTGCGGACTTCAACTTCCCTGATCGAAACATTCTGGATAGCAGTGAGATTATCAAACACACCTGCGGAAATGAGGAGGGTAGACGGCCCTACTCAAAGTCCTTTGATGAGCGAATCGTGTGTACTTTCAATGGCGAGGAAAGCGAATTCTCTTCTGATGTGATCTGCAAAGAGGGATTGAATGCGTTCGCTACCGCAGTGGCTCTTTCCCCGATAACCCTCACCTGGTTACCGATTGAGATTGTTAGAGCACCGCTACGGTCGCCTGGCGTACGGATTTTTCGCCGTCGCAAGTCCTCTTCAGTCGAGAGCCACCTTCTCGACAAGTCAATTTCAGAGTAAGGGCGTTAAACGGGCGGATCTCGATAGCTCTTTCGCCGCGGGGCTAGTATTTCTATCGAGAAAGCAGCTACGCCAATGCGCGTCTTTATTTATTAGTGGTCTGTCGTTCGCTTACTGGCCGGGGTTTCTAGAGTGGCGAATGCGGTTTTATGAGGCTGAGTCCCAGTGACCCGATTGGACGCCGTTCTGGCACGTGAGTTAGCTTTCGTATCCGTTTATATTTTGGGCTCCACAACCATGACTGATCGTCAGATCATTGTTCCAGATGGCATGAGATTGCTCTGCGAGCATGCTGGTTATGCACCAGCTGTAAAGGTAGGAAAGACTCTTTACTGCGCTGGTCAGGTAGGCCGGACGCCGGAATTATCAGTTATCGAAGACCCAGAGCAGCAGTTTTTGGCAGCTTGGGACAATCTCCGGCTCGTCTTGGAAGCCGGCGGGTGCGAATTTGAAGATGTCGTCGAAATGACAACTTATCACGTCGATATGCACCGCCACATGCCAATTTTTAGACGCGTGAAGGATAAAGTCTTTCCTCGGAGTACTTGTGCATGGACATGCATAGGTGTCGGTGAACTGGCTCGCCCCGGCCTTCTCGTGGAGATCAAATGCATCGCCGTAGAGCGATAGCTTTTCTGATAGGCCCCTGAATATACAAATCCTGGATGGGTGTTTATCTATGCGGCAGCAGATGTGACACTTCACTCGCCCGTTGTGTCGGCAGGCACGCCATCCGCACGTTCCCACGCCTACTGGCGACGGGCAAGACAGGATTGTTTGAAACTCAGTGTGATGACACGAAGGGCGACGGGGTTGTCGGTGCCGGCAACGTATAAGCCTGCTTCATCCGCGCCACCTCCGCTATTGGCGTGCGTCCGAAGAGGCGCTTGAAATCGCGGCTAAATTGCGAAGCACTTTCATAACCCACCAGAAATGCCGACTTGGCCGCTGTCAGGTCGTTACGCAGCATCAGTAATCGCGCTTGATGCAACCGCGTCGACTTGAGGTACTGCATAGGCGAGGAATCGGTCACCTTGCGAAAATGCAGATGAAAGTTAGGCACGCTCATCTGCGCTTCCTGGGCGAGGATTTCTACATCCAGATGCTCGTGGTAACAGCGGTGGATTTTGTGAATGGCGCGCGTCACCTTGCCGAACTGACCCTGCTGGGCGATAGCCGCGCGTAGGGTACCGCCTTGTTCGCCAGTGAGAATGCGGTAGTAGAGTTCGCGCAACATCGCTGGTCCGAGGATTTGCGCGTCGGTGCAGTCGCCCATGACTTCCAGAAAACGCAGGGTCGACTGGCGCAGCGGTTCGTCCATGGGCGAGGCGTACATACCCATAGGCTGAGCCACGCGGATGTTCCATACCTCATCTACCTGCTGAATCAGCTCGCCGGCCAGATTGAAATCCAGACGTATGTACACCGCCAGCATTGGCTCCGCCTCGCTAGCGTCGGTCTCCATTGTAAAAGGCACTGGCACTGACACCACCAGATAATGCTGGGCGTCATAGATGTAAATTTCATCACCCAGATAGCCGCGTTTCTGCCCCTGACAGAGGATGACGATGCCCGGCTCATATAGAACCGGGGTGCGCTTCAGCGGCCGGTTGGAACGCAGAAAACGCACATCATCCAGCGGACTCAGGTTGTAACCCTCCAGCGGTGCAAGCTGGCCCATCAACTGCACCATACGCGCAGTGCTCGGGTCCTTGGATTTCGGCATCGATTGTACGTTCTCCACTTTTATGCTCAGCCGTCCGTGGAACAGCTCAGCGCTTCCCATTGCTCAATACTCTCCGCCGTCCGCTGCAGCTTGTCACGCACCAGAGCCAGGGCGTCGCTGCCCAGCAGCAGTTGAGCCGGCGGATTAGGGCTGGTGATAATAGTCATCATGGCGCGTGCGGCTTTCTGCGGGTCGCCCAGTTGAAGGCCGCTTTTTTCCTCACGGGCTTTTCGCACCGGGTCGAAAGTCGCATCGTAGTCACTGATACTGCGCGGCGTACGCTGCATCGAACGACCTGCCCAGTCCGTTCGGAAAGACCCCGGCGCCACGGCCGTTACAAAAATATTGAAGGGCGCAAGCTCTTTGTTCAACGTATCAGAGATGCCCTCCAGGGCAAATTTGCTGCCGCAGTAGTAAGCAATACCTGGCATGGTGATATAGCCACCCATGGACGTGATATTGAGGATACGTCCCGCCCGCCGCTGGCGAAAAAAGGGCACAAACGCCTTGGTCATCGCCACCGCGCCGAATACATTGACGTCGAACTGACGGCGCATTTCCTCCAGCGACGACTCCTCGAAAACCCCTTCGTGGCCATAACCCGCGTTGTTAACCAGCACGTCCACCGGGCCATACTGACCCTCAATAGCGGCGACGACGGCGTCGATGGCATTAAAGTGGGTAACGTCCAGCACCACGCCATGGGCTCTCTCAGGCAAGAGCGCCTGGAACGTTGCCAGAGAGGATTCGCTGCGAACAGTGCCGATCACTCGATGGCCCTGAGCGAGAGCTTCCTTAGCCAGGGCCTGGCCAAAGCCGCTACTAACGCCCGTGATAAAAATGGTTTTTTCTGCACGCATGGGGCGCACTCCTGAATATATAAGGTCAGGCTATGCTAGGGCGGAGAGTGGCTGGGAACTATGCCTGATTCGATTTTAGTATTGCCTGATTCTATCGGAGTGCTCGGTGAGCAACCTGAAATCTGCTGGCAAAAAACGAGGCCAAAGGAAGAAAAACGACGGGCTTATTTACCTGCTCTAATGTCTGCTTCGTGTCGCAAGTTGTTTTTCGGTAACGCTGATGTGCATGCGGTCTGGCCGAAGGTGTCGCACCTGCGCTCCAAGGTTTTCGCATTGGCAGTAAAGGCTGCGCGCGCAGTTAATCGCCGAACAGATCGAACATCAGGTGCCTGAACCATTTATTGACGGGGCGCGGTTGTATTTGCTGGGCCAGAATAAATTGATGGCGACTTCGGTGAGGCAACGGGACTGGCGGGCTTGCAAATGAATGGATCTCCATGCCCATGAAAAGCCAGAAATGCTCAGCTAAACAGCCTGCCAGACGAAGCCTAAAGGCTCTCAGGGGCGCCGAAGAACATTTTGACTAGGCTCTAGGACGATATTTTCAGGCAGAAAAATATCAAATATGCCCCCAATTTTGCCCCCAGTTGCATGCGATGCACTCGCAATTGCGAGTGCACGCCCTGGCGGTGATGCTACGTGGGGCTTGATGGCTTTCGGTGGCGCAGCCCTTTTGAAATTGGCTGGTTCGCTCGCCTTACACATGCTCACTGGCTGCGAGTCTGCCGGTATCTACTGATGCATCTCCGTCACGGACATGGTGAACACCAACTTGGATCTGCCAGCGTTGGAATAGGAATGAGGTACATCGGTTTTCGCCACTGCCGAACTCCCCGCAGGGATGACCAACTCTGTTTCCCCTACCACGCATTTCAGCGTGCCTTTCTCCACATGAAACAGTTCAAGCGTGCCCTGAGGATGCCCCTGTGAAGCGAAAGATTCGCCTGGATGCATTTCCCAACGCCACAGCTCGATCATATTAGGGCCGGACGTTCCCGCCAGGAGGCGCGCCGTTCCTCCCAGGTCACCGGTCCAGAGCGTGGGGATGTCTTGGCTGTCGATGATATGGGCGGATGGGGCTTCGGTCACATTGACGATGTCTGCAACAGACAGTCCAAGCGCGGCGGCGATTTTGCAAAGGATGCCGATACTGGGGTTCGCCGTACATTTCTCTATTTCGACAACCATTCCTTTGCTCACGCCAGCACGGCGGGAAAGTTCATCCAGCGTGATCTTCTGTGTTTTGCGTGCCTGTTTAAGTGTGCGCGCAACGGCCAGGCTGACGGCATGAGCATCAGCGCCAGGGGTAGTCGACAGGCTGGTATTGGTGGTCATTGATGAAGGTCATGAGAAAAATGTGCTGGGATTCTCGGCCTTTATAAGTAGCTCCGTCAATCGGCTCAGCCGTTATATTAGATGATAATGGTCATTATATTGACTTTATTGGTCGTCGCTGACTAGCATGAAATGACATTTAGGTTCCTGGAGGTTTTTGATGCTGTCCGTACTGCCGTTAATCGATCAAGCCGTTGCCGAGCTGGCGCCGGAGTTCAGGGCCCTGAGTATCGTGGTGGAAGCTGCACCACTGGCTCATCCTGAGGTGGCCCAGGCTGCGCTGGACCGTGCTTGCAAGGCTGTGCAGGAAGGTGGGCCAAGCTGGGGAGAAGGCCATCTGGCTGCATGGGCTGAGACCTTTCGAAAGTTTGGGGCCAAGCCGCAGCGCACACCTTGTTCAGCTGAAGCGCTGCGTAAACGAGTTTTACGTGACGGCAGCTTGCCTAGCCTGGATCCCATCGTCGATCTCTACAACGCAATCAGCATTGAGTACGCCATCCCGGTTGGCGGGGAAAACATTGAAGCCTATGTGGGCTCCCCACGGCTCGTAGTCGCTGATGGCACTGAGGCTTTTGACACGATGAAAGAGGGGGCTGCTGCCTTCGAGTATCCGGATGCCGGCGAGGTTGTCTGGCGCGATGACAAAGGCGTGACCTGCCGTCGCTGGAATTGGCGGCAAGGTGTCAGGACCCGTCTCGGTGCTGACGCGAGGAGCATGTGGTTCATTCTGGAGAGTCTGCCGGCGATGCCGCTTGAAGCCCTGACGGAAGCGGGGGACAAACTCATCGAAGGGTTGCAGCAAATGATGCCAGGCGTCCAGATCGAAAGCTCACTGATTGGTCCTGGGGCCAAATAGTCCATAGACCACTGCAAGGAGTGATGACGATGTTTACCGGTCTTAGTGCATTTCCTCTGACCCCTATGGATGAGCAGGGTGTGGACGAAAATGCTTTTACTTGTCTTGTGCAGCAATTGGTGGCAGCTAAAGTAGATTCCATCGGGGCTCTAGGATCCACCGGAAGCTATGCGTATCTTTCTCGAGCCGAACGTTCTCGAGTTGCTCAGTTGGCAGTAGAGGCCGCGGAGGACGTGCCTGTGATGGTGAGCATCGGCGCGCTGCGTACACGCGACGTTTTGCTGCTGGCTGAGGATGCGCAAGCCGTGGGGGTCAAAGCCTTGCTGCTGCCACCCGTGTCATATCAAAAACTGACTCAGGACGATGTGTTCTCGATGTACGAAATGGTTTCGGCCAACGTCTCAATCCCGCTATGTGTCTATGACAATCCTGGTACCACTCATTTCGAATTTACCGATGAGTTACACGGGCGTATTGCAGAGCTACCCAATGTCAGCTCAATCAAAATCCCTGGCGTCCCCGAGGCGCCACATCTGGCCAGGGAGCGTGTGGAGCGCCTGCGGAAATTGATTCCGAGTCACGTGACTATTGGAATAAGCGGCGATGCGTTTGCCGCTGTTGGAATGAATGCCGGCTGCGATGCCTGGTATTCGGTCATGGGCGGTTTGTTCCCCAATACAGCGCTCGCCATCACACGAGCAGCATTGTCAGGTGACGCCTTTGAGGCTATGCGCCTCTCCGAATCCTTGAAGCCGCTTTGGGCATTGTTCAGCCAATTTGGCGGTAGCTTTCGCGTGATAGCCACTGCAGCGGAGCTACGCGGCATTACTCACTCTCCGAGCGTGCCTTTGCCGCTTAGAACCATCGAAGGGGAAGGACGCAAGCAAATTGCAGCGGTGATAGACGCGCTCGAATTGAGCTGAGCACTGCGGTGAACACTCTGCCTCATCATGGTTGAGGAGGCAGAAATCCAACTGCCTACAGTTTCAAAAACGTTGTGAAATGATCTTGGTGTCCCTCCAGGATTTCCCTGGGTAGGATCGTGCTAACACTTCCTCGATGCTGCAGGCCATGAGAAAGCACATGAGCAAGGATTTGTTCTTTGGTCATGTTGCCGGGTTTGCCATCCTTGAAAATAAATTCCACCGGTTCAGACAGCTCCTTTGCAGTGACTGATTTCGTGTAATCGACAAACCATTGATTTGCCGCTGTGAAAGCCTCTTCCAACTGACGAATGTCTTGCCGCTGCTCAGTGACGACGTCGTCAAATTCCTCCGGTTTTCCCTGCAGTCTGGCGATGAATAGTTGGTCCACAATATTGATGTGCCTGAGCCAATAACAGGCCTTCTCCATTTCCACAGGAAACGACTGCGAAATGGGCGCTTTCAAGCACCTGAATAACACATCCTCAGACCATGCCTTGTACTGATAAAGCGAGTGCAGCAGATTCTTGGCACACATGGTGTTCTCCCATTTCTAAGCATTGTCGGCCCTCGCACATCCCATGGGCTTGGACAAAAGGGGGGTTCGTGTAACGGGAACGGAATACCGTTAGCGAGATATAATAGTCGATATATTGACTTTTATGGTCATTGGTATGAAGCTGGATCAAAGGCGATTAACGCTACCGCATTGAATTCCGCAGAAGCCCCAGCTTGCAGGCGGCCGGCTCGGAAATGGCTTGAGGGTGTCTTGGATCATGAAATACGTCAGCACACGGACCCCTGGTAGAACGTACGAATTCAGCGAGGTGCTGATGGGGGCGTACGCGCCTGACGGTGGTTTGTACGTGCCGCACAAGGTTCCCCGCTTCAAAAAGGAGGAGCTCTCAAAGCTCGAATGGTTGCCCTTCCATGAATTGGCTCGCTACGTAATCGAGCCCTTTCTGGGGGGATGGATCGAGCAGGATCTGTTGTCTCGGATGCTTGACGAGATTTTTGATTGTTTTAAAAGCAACGCAGTGACACCGCTGTACCAGACCGCAAGTAACGAGTGGATACTCGAATTGTTTCATGGGCCGTCAGGCGTCTACCAAGACGTTGGCCTTCAGTTGATGTCTCGCTTTATCGATCATGATTTACTCAGGTCTGGTAAGAAGGCGCTGATTATAGGTTGTACAGGTGGAGATACTGGCGCCGCAGCAATAAAAGCATTTTCGGGAATGAAGGGCGTTACGTTGTTGGTATTGCATCCTTCCATGGGGTTAACGGCGGAGGATCGCATACGCTTACTGAGTACGCACGAAGATAATGTTGTGAATGTTGCGGTCGACGGAGACTATTCTGATTGTCATCGTTTGTGTGAGCAGTTCCTGAAACAAAGTAATAATGCACGGCAGCATCTTATTTCGTTCAACTCAGTGCATTGGGTTCGCGTACTTGCGCACCTCTCCTTCTATTTCTATTCTGCTCTTCAGCTCGGTGCGCCTAAAAGAGAGATTGCTTTCAGTGTCCCGACTGGAAATTTTGGCGCCCTGTACGCTGGTTATATTGCCAAGCAAATGGGACTGCCGATTCGACAGCTTATCGTTGCCACGAATACTAACGCCGGACTGCATAACTTTCTCCAATCAAATCTGTACAGTCGAAATGAAATTCGTGCTACCAAAATTCCCACGATGAATGTTTCATTAGCCTCTAATTTTGAGCGCCTACAGTGGAGCATTTTAAATCGATGCGGAGAAAAAGTAGCTCGTAATATGCAGTTGCTAGAAGGCGAGGGAACTATTCAGTTAGCGCAGGATGAATGGTTGGAGGCACGCCAACTGTTTGACTCACTGGCTGTGGACGATGCAGACGCATTCAGTTGTATTCATGAGGTCTTTGCAGAGAGTGGATATCTGGTCAGTCCCAATACCGCCATCGGCTTGCGCGCTGCACGTGTAAGCAGACGCAGCTTGATGATCCCCATGATTTGCCTGGCAACCACACATCCGTCGAAAGTTGGCACTGCAACCCAAAAGTCAGAGATTGTTGGCCACCTAAATACAATTGGTGTTCCTGTAGTTGCTGAACAAGACTGTACTTCAATTCCCAACGACGTCAGGTCGCTGATCTCACTGGTCAGGGCATTATCAAAAGACACGGAGTCTCACTCGTTATAAGTCCGGAGCCAGAGATGAAACGTGTTTTAGATAAAGTTGATGAAAAGATTTTGGAGGAGCTAACTCGCAATGCACGGTTGGCCCACAACGATATTGCCCTAAAAGTCAATTTGTCCAGGAACGCAGTCAGGCTGCGGATTGAGCGATTGGAGCGCGATGGGTATGTCCGAGGCTACACAATTATTAAAGGTATGCCTTCAGCTGATGCAGGACCCATTAATGCATTAATCTTCGTTTATCGTAAGGATCGTATGCGAGATTCAGAAGTTGTTCGTTCCGTTGGTGCAATGCCTGAAGTTATTTCCTGCAATGTGATGAGTGGCGACCTCGATATTGTACTGACGGTTCAGGCGATGAATGCAGATCGTATCCACAGGGTATGGAGTGAGATCTCGACGCTGCCGGGAGTCCTGAATACCGTAACGTCTTTTGTTCTGTCGAGCACAAAATAGCAAGTTGCGCTGTTGTACGAGCATTTTGCTCGCAACAACGTTCTGTTTGCCATATTCGTAAAGTTAAGTTGGCGGCTTACTATCTCAGCACCACAACATAACAATGAGAACCCTGTCGTGACTGAATACAAAATTGCGTTGCTTGGATTTGGTGGCGTTAACCGCGCGCTGACCCAGCTTATTGCCGATAAGAATTCGCGTTGGGCCGATGAATTAGGTTTTACCTTGAAGATTGTCGGTGTCAGTGACCTTTACCTCGGTTCGATCATTAACAAAGACGGCCTGGACGCTCGTGAATTGGCAGCAGTGCCTGCTGCTAAAGGCAGTTTCAGGACCCTGGCCGGCGGGACTGCTGAGCCGGCAAACGAAACCGTTATCCGCTTCTCTGGCGCCGATATTGTCGCTGAGGCAACGTTCACCAATCCTGTGGATGGTGAACCGGCTACGACCTTCTGCCGCTGGGCTCTGGAAAAGGGCGTCAGTGTCGTGACCACCAACAAAGGGCCCGTGGCGCTGCATGCACAAAGCTTGAAGACGCTGGCCGATAGCACCGGCGCCTGCTTTGAATTTGAAGGTTCTGTCATGAGTGGGACCCCGGTTATCCGTTTGGCCAAGGAGTCACTGGCAGGCTCGGAAATCACCGGCTTCAAGGGGATTCTCAACGGTACTTCAAACTTTGTCCTCTCCAGCATGGAGACGGGGTTGGACTTCTCCAGTGCTGTCGCAAAAGCGCAGGAACTGGGGTATGCCGAAGCTGACCCAACAGCGGATGTAGAAGGGCACGATGTGCGCTTGAAGGTTGTCATCCTCGCCAATGAACTGCTAGGCGCAAAACTCAAACCAAGCGACGTCCTGTGCAAAGGGATTTCTGAAATCACGGCCAAGGATATTGCCGAGGCGACGAAAGCAAATGCCCGCTGGAAGCTGATTGGCAGCGCAGAGAAACGGAGCGATGGTTCGATTTCAGCATCAGTGAGTCCGAAGCTCTTGCCGGCGAGCGACGCGCTCTCAGCCGTGAGCGGAGCCACCAACGCAATTACCTTCAACACGGCCATTCTCGGTCCCGTCACTGTAGTGGGTGCGGGGGCAGGTCGTTTTGAAACCGCATTTGCCTTGCTCGCCGACATCGTAAGCATCCACAACCACAAAACCACGTCAGGTAAGTAATCATGAATAGCTTGAGTCTCTCGCTCGCTGCTGATTATAAGGCCATTACGGTGCTCAGCCCGTTTGACGGCAGCAAAGTGGGTGAAGTGGCAGACATACCCGCATCATCCGCTACCACGATAGTTGACACCGCCATTTTAGGTGCCTTGATTGCCAAGGATCTGCCGCGCCATGAGCGTGCGCGTATCTTGGAAAAGGCCGCAAGCTCAGTCGAGCGTGACAAGGACTCCTTTGCCAAACTGATCGTCGCGGAGTCAGGAAAAACGCTGAAGCAGGCGCGAAAGGAGGTGTTGCGATGCGTCAATACCTTGAAGTTGTCTGCCGAAGAAGCCAAGCGCAATGCCGGTGAAGTCATTCCTTTTGACGCCTATGTCGGGTCTGAATCCCGTCAGGGCTGGTTCACCCGTGAACCGTTGGGCGTCATCGTTGCCATCACCCCTTACAACGACCCGCTTAACCTGGTCGCGCATAAATTGGGGCCTGCCATTGCAGGAGGAAATGCAGTTGTTCTAAAGCCGTCTGAGCTCACACCGCTATCAGCGATCAAGCTGGTGGAGTGCTTGATCGACGCGGGTCTGCCTCCGGTTGTTGCCACCGTCGCAACAGGCGGCGCCGCCCTGGGCAAGGCTCTTGTGGCCCACCGTGCGGTGCGCATGGTGTCTTTCACTGGCGGCTTTGTCACGGGTGAGCAGATCGCTCGTACAGCTGGCCTCAAGAAGCTAGCGATGGACCTTGGCGGTAATGCGCCGGTCATCGTGATGGCTGATTGTGATTTGGATGAAACCGTTGATTCATGCGTGTCGGGGGCTTTCTGGGCGGCCGGACAAAACTGCATCGGTACCCAACGGATCCTCATCGAGGCCTCACTCTATGAAACCTTCAAAACGCGCTTTGTTGAACAGACCTCTAAGTTGATCGTCGGTAACCCTGCAGATGAGCAGACGGACGTAGGGCCGATGATTACCGAGGCGTCAGCCAAGCGTACCGAGGAAGTGGTCAATGACGCCATTGCCAAAGGCGCCACGTTGTTGTTTGGCAACACATGTAACGGCTCGCTCTATTCACCTACCGTGCTGGAAGGCGTCGACCGCCAATGCAAGTTGTGGTGCGAAGAAGTGTTCAGCCCGGTGGTCATCCTCCAGAGCGTCGCCTCCCTGGATGAAGCGTTAGCGCTGGCTAACGAGCCTGAATACAGCCTGCATGCTGGGATCTTCACCAGCAATCTAAAGGTTGCAATGACCGCCGCTAAACGACTGGAGGCGGGCGGGGTGATGATCAACGACTCTTCCGACTACCGCTTTGATGCAATGCCTTTCGGCGGTTTCAAGTACGGGAGCATGGGCCGCGAGGGCGTACGTTTTGCTTACGAAGATATGACGCAGCCCAAGGTCATTTGCATCAACGGTGTGAGTGGAAGCTAAACAATTCGCTCAACTCAAGAATGAATTACACAACAATAACGAGGAATCGACATGCGCCCCGATAAGCACAACCTTTCGACATTATCTGCAGCGACACTTGCTGTTCATGGCGGCAATGTCGCGGATGTCACCAGTGGCGCCGTCCGTACGCCATTGGTTATGGCGAACTCCTATCTCTTGCCGGAAGACCCCGCGACCATGGACTGGTCGAGCCCGGACGGGCTCGTGTACACACGCAATCAAGGCCACAACCAGGTTTGCCTTGAGAAAAAACTCGCAGCCCTTGAGGGTTGTGAAGACGCGGTGGTATTCGCGACCGGTGTTGCTGCCTTGCACTCGGTATTTTTTTCATTCTTGAAAAGTGGTGATCACGTCATCGTCAGTGACATCACCTACCAGGCAGTCTGGCGGCTTTTCGCCGAACTACTGCCTGAACGTTACGGCATTGAGGCAACCTTCGTAGACGTAGGTGACCTGGAATCGGTACGTAACGCCATTCGCCCCAATACCAAGCTGATCCACACTGAAACGATCGCCAACCCCACCACGAAAGTTGCAGACATTGCGGCATTGGCTGAGATTGCACACGCTCATGGCGCGCTGATCTCTGTGGATGCCACATTCACGCCGCCTCCATTTTTTCGTGCAAGTCAACACGGTGTCGACTTCGTCATTCACTCATTGACCAAGTACATCAATGGCCATGGTGATGCCATGGGCGGGGTAGTGATCGGCTCCAACCAGTTGATCAACAAGATCAAGAATGATGCCTTGGTTGACCTCGGCGCGACCATTTCGCCGTTCAACGCGTGGATGATCATGCGCGGCTCGGTCACGTTGCCTCTGCGCTTGAAGCAATTATTGAACTCGGCCGAAAAGTTGGCTCAGTTTCTGGATAGCGATGATCGGATTGCCTACGTCTACTACCCCGGTTTGCCCTCCCACCCGCAGCATGAGTTGGCGCGCCGGCAATTTGCGGGCAAGGGCTATGGTGCTGTGATGGCGTTTGCCGTAGAGGGTGATCCTGATACCCAGAATCGCTTTGTCTCGAACCTGCGCATCATCACGTCGGCCGTTTCATTAGGGCATGACGAATCACTGATCGTGCACGTAGGTGCAGAGGGTCGAGGCGGCTTTGACAAGTACCCCGAAGAGTTCCGCCAGTACGGTCATTTGCGGTTTTCTGTAGGGCTGGAAGACCCAGAAGACTTGATCAAGGATATTGCGTTCGCGCTGGACGCAACATTCAAGTGATTTGAATACGGGCGCTATGTAACCAGGGTTTGGTCAACCCGTCTTTACCCCCGTCCTCGCGGGGGTCTTTTTTAATAACGTTGACGTGTTAATTGCGCCTGGCGCAAACAGTCTTGGTGTTTTTTATTGATTGGGAGTTGCTCATGGCTTGGGTGAGTTTGATAGTTGCGGGGATATTTGAAGTTGTGTGGGCTTTTTCGATGAAGCAATCTGAAGGGTTTACGCGATTAGTGCCCACGGTCATTACATTTGTAACCGTGATTGCCAGTTTTGCGCTGTTGTCCTTCTCGATGAAGAGCTTGCCGCTGGGTACGGCATACACCATCTGGACGGGGATCGGCGCTGTGGGAGCTTTTGCTGCAGGTATTTTCTTCATGGGTGAACCCGCCACGCTGTTGCGTATCGTGGCCGCCGTATTGATTGTCAGTGGACTGTTAATGATGAAATTGGTGTCTGCTTGAAAGGCGAGCATTTTGCTCGTGATAACGTTCAATTTGCCATATTCGTAAAGTCGCCGTACTCAGGTAACGTTCAAGTCCAGACGCAGGTCTCGCTAAATAATAACGAGCGTCATGGTTAATGCTGTCGGATGTTTACTGCCCTTAATCCAACTACAATATCTAGGGATGTAATTATGATTTCGCTAAAGAAGCTATGTTTAGTAATGGGCTTGGCGTTGTGCACAAGTGCAGTGTCTGCCAAAGAATACTCCACCTTGCGTTTCGGCGTAGATGCCAATTACGCGCCGTTTGAGTCCAAGGCCGCCGATGGCAGCCTCAAGGGATTTGATATTGACTTGGGCAACGCGATTTGCGCCAAGCTTTCAGTCAAATGCATCTGGGTGGAAAGCGATTTTGATGGCCTGATTCCAGGCCTCAGGGCCGGCAAGTTCGACGGTATCCTGTCATCCATGACCGTGACGGCCACTCGTGAAAAAGCCATTGATTTTTCAAGCGAGCTTTTCTCCGGATTCACGTCCTATGTGTTCAAGAAGGGGTCGGACCTGAGCACGGATGTGGCATCACTCAAAGGCAAAACGGTTGGCTATTTTCAAGGCAGTATCCAGGAAGCTTACGCCAAGGCCGTGCTGGACAAAGCCGGGATAAAAATCCAGTCCTATCAGAACCAGGATCAGGTGTATTACGACCTGGTAGCGGGGCGGCTGGATGCATCCCTTCAGGATGCGCTTCAAGCCCAACTGGGTTTTATCAACTCCCCCCAGGGCGCTGACTACGAAATGAGCCCGTCGGTCGAGAGCCCTTATCTTCCCTCCAAAACAGCCATCGGCATCGCCAAGGGCAATACAGAGCTCAAGGCCTTGCTGGATAAAGCGATCCAGGCTCTTCACGACGATGGCACCTATGATTCGATCCAGAAGCAGCATTTTGGCGATCTGAATCTTTACAGCGGCAAATAACCACCCGGCGCTCGTCCGCTGGATGGGCGTTTTCGCTATAGGTTGTTGATCATGTTTGAACCATTATTAGGCGCATTGGGGCTCTCTGCATTCAGCTTGCAAGGCTTCGGCCCGCTGCTGCTCGAAGGCACCTGGATGACCGTCAAGCTGTCCCTGTGCTCTCTTTTGCTTAGCGTATTGCTCGGGTTGATGGGCGCCAGCGCTAAACTGTCCAGTCTCAAGCTGCTGCGTATGCCCGCGCAGCTCTACACCACACTGATTCGTGGGGTGCCGGATCTGGTGCTGATGCTGTTGATTTTCTACAGTCTGCAAACCTGGCTGACGGTCATCACAGTGGCATTGGGCTGGCAGTACATCGAAATCAATCCCTTCGTCGCAGGAATCATCACCCTTGGTTTTATCTACGGCGCCTATTTCACCGAAACTTTCCGCGGCGCCATGCTGGCCGTACCCCGTGGACAGGTCGAAGCCGCTACTGCCTATGGGTTAAGTCGCGCCCAGCGTTTTCGCTTTGTGGTATTCCCGCAAATGATGCGGTTTGCCCTCCCGGGGCTGGGTAATAACTGGATGGTAATTCTTAAAGCCACCGCATTGGTGTCGATCATCGGCCTGGCTGATTTGGTAAAGGCTGCCCAGGACGCAGGAAAAAGTACCTATCAATTGTTCTTTTTCCTGGTACTGGCTGCACTGACCTATCTGATCATCACCAGCATCTCCAACTTCGTCCTGCGCTGTCTGGAAAAACACTACGCCGCGGGTTTACGGGAGGCAGTGCGATGATCGAACTACTGCAGGAGTACTGGAGGTCATTCGTCTACAGCGATGGCCAGCAAATCACTGGTCTGGCCATGACACTATGGTTGCTCAGCGCATCGCTTTTCATCGGCTTTATCGTATCTATTCCATTGTCCATCGCACGCGTGTCCCCCAGGTTTTACGTGCGCTGGCCAGTGCAGTTTTATACCTACCTGTTCAGGGGGACACCGCTCTACATCCAACTGCTGATCTGCTACACCGGAATCTACAGCCTCGCCGCAATACGCGCTCAGCCTGTGTTGGACGCATTCTTTCGCGATGCAATGAACTGCACCATTCTTGCCTTCGCTCTGAACACGTGCGCTTACACCACCGAGATATTTGCCGGGGCCATTCGCAACATCGCTCATGGCGAAGTCGAGGCGGCAAAAGCGTATGGCCTCTCGGGATGGAAACTCTATGCGTTTGTGATCATGCCGTCAGCCTTGCGTCGCTCGCTGCCGTATTACAGCAACGAAGTGATCTTGATGCTGCACTCAACCACGGTGGCATTCACCGCCACGGTGCCGGACATTCTCAAAGTTGCCCGTGACGCGAACTCAGCGACCTTTTTAACCTTTCAATCGTTTGGGATTGCGGCACTGATTTACCTGGCGGTCACCTTTGCGTTGGTCGGAGTGTTCCGAATTGCCGAACGTCATTGGCTGGCCTTTTTAGGGCCGACTCACTGAGCCCTGTATCTGACAGGGCCGCTCCCAACCCGCTTAGAGGATGATTGCGAACATGTACAAATTGACGGTTGACGGACTACACAAGAGTTACGGTACCCATGAAGTACTCAAGGGTGTTTCCCTGCAGGCCAAAACGGGCGATGTCATTAGCCTGATCGGCGCGAGCGGTTCGGGAAAGAGTACGTTCCTGCGCTGTATCAATTTTCTCGAAACACCCAACGACGGTGCCATGAGTTTGGATGGCAAACCAATTTGCATGGTTAAAAATCATGCTGGATTACGTGTGGCGGATGACCGCGAGCTGCAACGACTGCGTACCCGCTTGGCCATGGTCTTCCAGCATTTCAACCTGTGGGGACACATGACCGTGTTGGAAAACATCACCATTGCCCCGCGTCGGGTGCTAGGCATCAGCAAAAAAGACGCAGAAGACCGTGCGCGGCGATACTTGGATAAAGTCGGCTTGCCTGCCCGTGTTGCCGATCAGTTCCCTGCATTTCTTTCCGGTGGTCAACAGCAGCGGGTAGCGATCGCCCGCGCCCTCGCCATGGAGCCCGAAGTCATGCTGTTCGACGAACCCACCTCGGCGCTTGACCCTGAGGTGGTGGGCGAGGTGCTCAAAGTCATCCAGGGGCTTGCTGAAGAGGGGCGCACCATGATCATGGTGACCCATGAAATGGGGTTTGCACGCAAAGTGTCGAACCAACTGCTGTTCCTTCATCAAGGACTGGTTGAAGAGCAGGGCGGACCTGAAATTCTGGATAACCCCAGAAGCGAGCGCCTGCAGCAGTTTCTGTCCAACGGGCTTAAGTGAAATGCTTTGGCTATGACCAGCGGAACAAAGAACCACGCGGCCCATGAGGGTTTGGGACGCATCGACGCGGCCATCGTCGACGTATTGCGCCGCAATGGGCGCATCACCTATAAAAAACTCGCCTCACTGGTGCACTTGAGCGAGAGCCCTTGTCAGCAACGCGTTCGCAAGCTGGAGAGGCTGGGCGTCATCCGCGGTTACGGGGCATTTATTGACGAGCGCAAGCTATTACCCGGTTTATCACTGGTGGTTCTAGTGACACTGGATGAGGGCAGGAGATGCAGCACGCAAAAGGTATTTGAGGCGCTTGTCAGTGCTTGCCCGCAAGTCATTGAGTGTCACTTGGTGAGTGGTGCGCTTGATTACTGCCTCCGAATACGCTGCCGGGATATGGAGCATTTCCGATCAATCACTGAATCATGGCTGGAGAGCACTGAACTGCACCTCGAGAAACTAGTGGCCTATCCACAGCTGGCCGTCATCAAGCCTTCATCGACGCACCTTGGTATCGAATAACAATTACAACACTTCACGCCTAGAGATAAACCATGATGATTGCGAACCTGAAGTTCAGTCATAAGGTATTGCTTGCAGCATCATTCGTTGTTGTCGCAGCGTTTTCGCTTTTTACGCTTTACAACGACTCGATTCAGCGCAAAACCATTCGCTCGAACCTTGAAAACCACCTAGAGGAAATGAGCAAGATCACGGCTGCAAGCGTTCAGTTCTGGCTCTCTGGGCGGGTACTTCTAATAGATCATGTTGCCCAGGAGGTTGCCAATGATCCCGCGTCGCAAAACATCACGCGGCTGCTGGAGCAGAGGTCGTTGCTATCGACGTTTACCTTCACTTATCTAGGCAGTCGTAACGGTAGTTTCGTCATCCGGCCAAAGGACGATCTACCTGCTGATTACGATCCTCGCACCCGGCCTTGGTATACCGACGCAATGGCTGCAGGAGGGACAACGCTGACTGAGCCTTACCTCGATGTGACGACAGGGCAACTGATGATGACCATTGCAACGCCGGTCAGTCAGGACGGCCAGCCGCTTGGAGTGGTAGGCGGGGATCTTACACTGGAGACGCTGGCGACCATTGTCAGCTCGCTCGACCTAGGTGGAATTGGCTATGCCTTTCTGGTCAACGCAGATGGCAGGGTGTTGGTTCATCCAGAAAAAGAACGGGTGATGAAGCAATTGAGCGATATTTACCCCCTGAACACGCCATCACTTAGCTCCCATATCAGCGAGACGGAGCAGGACGGAAAACCTCAAATTTTGATGTTCTCGCCGATCAAGGGACTGCCTTCGGTGAACTGGTATATCGGTTTGTCCATCGACAAAAGCAAAGCTTATGCGGCACTTGATGACTTTCGCACTTCCGCCATTTTGTCGATGGTTATTGCCGTTGCGACCACGCTGCTTTTGCTGGGCTTGCTTATTCGCGTACTGATGCGGCCCCTGAGGTTGATAGGTACAACCATGCGGGATATCGCCCAGGGAGAGGGCGACCTTACCCGCCGCTTGAGTGCGCATTCGAAAGATGAGTTCGGAGAACTGGCCGCAGACTTCAACCTTTTCGTGGAACGTATTCAGCACTCAATACGTGAAGTGTCTTCTGCTACCGAGCATGTCAATGAAGTGGCCAGGCGTGTAACGCAGACCTCTAGTGCGTCAATGTCGAACTCGGACGACCAGGCCAATCGCACCAACAGTATTGCGGCCGCGATTAACGAACTCGGCGCGGCGGCCCAGGAAATCGCGCGTAACGCAGGTGACGCTTCCCTTCAGGCGTCGGATGCCCGGTGCCAGGCTGAAGATGGCCGCGAGGTGGTGACCCAAACGATAAATGCCATGGGCGCGCTCTCTGGGAAAATCCGCACGTCATGCAGCAACATAGAGGCGCTGAATGGTAAGACCGAAAATATCGGTCGAATTCTTGAAGTCATCAAGGGCATTTCCGAACAGACCAACCTGCTGGCACTCAATGCCGCGATCGAGGCCGCGCGGGCGGGTGAAGCCGGGCGTGGGTTTGCTGTTGTAGCTGACGAAGTTCGCAGCCTGGCTTACCGCACGCAGACGTCAGCCCAAGAGATCCATACAATGATTGCAGAGCTTCAGATGGGCGCACGTGAGGCGGTACTCACCATGAACGAAAGCGAGCGCTACAGTAAGGACGGCGTGATTATCGCCAACCAGGCCGGTGAGCGGCTGGGCAGCGTCAGTCAGCGCATCGGCGAGATTGACGGAATCAACCAGTCGGTGGCGACAGCAACTGAAGAGCAAACTTCGGTCATCGGTTCACTGAACATCGACATCACCGAGATCAAAAACCTCAACCAGGAAGGGGTGGAAAACCTGCAGGCCACACTGCTTGCTTGTGACGATCTTGAACGACAAGCCACACGACTCAAGCAGCTGGTGGATGGCTTTCGAACTTAGGCCATCCCTACAAGAGCAGGCATTGAATCACGCGCGCGAGAACAGCAGCTTAAAACCTGCTGCGCCAAAGACCAACGCAAGGGTGCCTTCAATCCATCGGCGCGCCCTGCGATAACCCCGAATCATCGGTGCCGTGGAGAAAACGATCGCATAACCGCAGAAAATAGAAATGCTCAACACGGCACAGCCAGCCAGGATGATCATAACTGTTACAGGTGTCGCTTGTGGTCCCAGGCCGAGCGTCATCGTGGCGATCCAACCCAGTAATGCCTTTGGGTTGGTCAGGTGCATAAGCAAGCCCCGCCGGTAGAGGCCAAAACCCGAGATAGGCGGTGCTGCGCCCAGCGCTTTCTCAATTTTCTCGTCAGGTGTCAGGGCAGAACGTCCCGCTTTCAGGGCTAGGAACAGCAAGTATGCTCCGCCGACGATCTTGAGCACGAAGAGTGCCTCTGCGAACTGAAGCAGAATGGCCGAGACGCCTGTGGCGGCCATCGATCCCCAAAAAAAAGAACCACTGATCACTCCGGCTGCAAGCATCAGCGCAGGTTTTCTGCCTTGGTGCATGGCAACGCCCATGATCCGCATATTGCTGGGCCCCGGGCTTGCCGCTCCAACAATGTAGGCGGTAAAAACGAGTAGAAGGTGGTGGAAATCAAATGACATCAGTCGACCCTCGAGCTGCTTGTAATAGCTCGCAGCTTAAGTGTTCATAAGCTATTCGTCATTGGGTTCTTTAGCTGAATTTTCTGGCTTATTTGATTCTCATCTCGTGGGACTGGATCGCGCTCAATGGGATGTTTTCCATCGCCAACTTCCTGTAGTCCTACGCCGAGTTTGCCCCTGCCAATCCCGTCATCAGCGTGTGATTTTTCGAGATTTGGGCTGCTAGACCTTAGACTGGGGGCATCCTTTTCGAACCATCCAAAGCATGCCCTCAGATATGCCCCCAATGTAGCAATGCACTGGAGGTGGATGGATCTCCATGGTCCTTGAAAAGGCAGAAGTGATCGGATAAACAGCCCGCCATCCGGCCCCTAGAGACTCTCAGGGTCGCCAAAAAACATTTTGACTTGGCTCTAGGGCGGTAGTTACAGCCTGAAAAAAACGAATTATGCCCCCAGTTACGCCCCCATTCACACCGGGCGTACGAGCGATCGCGAACGGCGATTGCCGACACGGACCTGGGTGGCCGTGGCTGGTATTCAGTGCGCCTCCATATACTGGATGAGCAACCCGAATGGGGCAAATCCGTGGTCGCTCGGAAGAGGATTATGGGTTGTGAGTTGATATCCCTAAGCGGACTTTTCGGGTCTGTCTCTCTTCATCTATCCAGAAATTGGCTCGCGAGATGCTCATGCTCTGCGCGATGTGCAATGCGCGGTTGCCAGGGGGATCGATCCGCGTGTCCATCGACTCCAGTCGCCTAGACACGGAATCAGCATTGAGACGGGGCCGCTGATCTCGGATAGTTCGGAGGCGCTTTTACAGGCTGCTGTGGAGAGCGCAGGGATCATTCTGACGCCTGATTGGCTGGCCGGTGCGGCGGTGCGTGGTGGCACGCTTGTACAAATATTGAGGCAATGGGAAGGAGCGGCAACGGGTGGTATCTATGCCGTGATGCCCCCGGGGCGGTGGGTTCCGACGAAGACAAGGGTGTTTGTCGATAAAATTACCCATGCGATTCAGGGGGGCTGGGAGCAGTAAAAAGAGATTGCCGATTAACAAAATAAAATTGTGCTTTTGAAAAATTTATATTGATTTTTTTTAAGTTGGTTCGGCTTTAGCATAAATCCACCTTCAAAAAGCCGTCGGGCAGCGACCACGGTGTCCGGCACCACAAACCAATAAAAAATTGTTATCGGAGTCCTGATGAGTCTTTCTCCTTTCCACCTCGCAATCCCTGTGTATGACCTGGCCGCCACACGTCACTTCTACGGTGAGGTATTCGGTCTTTCCGAAGGTCGCTCCAGCGACCAATGGGTAGACTTCGATTTCTACGGCCATCAACTGGTCATCCATGAGCACCCTAAGACTGCTTCGCAGGAAAGCGTGCACAGCAACCCGGTAGACGGCCACGACGTGCCGGTTCCGCACTTCGGCATCATCCTGGAGTGGGCACAATGGGAAGCCCTGGCCGAGCGCTTGAAAGCGCGCGCAACCAAGTTTGTGATCGAACCCTACATTCGCTTTAAAGGCCAGGTCGGCGAGCAAGCCACCATGTTCCTGTTCGACCCGTGCGGCAACGCGCTGGAGTTCAAGGCGTTCAAGGATATGAGCCAGCTCTTCTCTAAATAATAAAAACCTGGCGCACGCCAAAGAGTGCGTCAGGAAAATATAAATGAGCTGGAAGCTCATGAATCTAGCTACTGCCGTCACGCAGTCCTTTCATTCCAACAAAAAGGCTAGACATGAAACGTATCCCCTTAGTTTGGCAAATCGTTGCCGGGCTGTTGCTTGGCGTGCTCGTGGGTTGGTATTTCAATACCCACCCGGAAAATCAAGTTTGGGTCAGTACCGAAATCCTTAAACCGCTCGGTGATATCTTCATCAAGATGATGAAAATGGTCGTCGTGCCGATTGTTTTCTGCTGCATGATCCTCGGCATTGCTGGGGGCGGTGATAACAAATCGTTCGGTCGTATGGGCGCAAAGTCGTTGATCTACTTCTTTGCAATCACCAGTCTCGCCATCGTGCTTGGCTTGTGCTTCGCCAACATGTTCGAGCCGGGTAAAGGCACCGAAATCGCGGGCATCGCGCACAACGCAGCAGCCGTGCATATGGAGCCGTCGAAAGGCGCGCTGATCATCCTGCAGAACATCGTGCCCGATAACGTGATTGTCGCGATGTCGGAAGGGAAGTTGCTGTCGGTGCTGTTCTTTGCGGTGCTGCTGGGCATGGCGTTGAACACGTTGCCCAAAGCCAAAAGTGCGCCGGTTGTAGCGGTTGTGCAGGGCTTCTCCGACGCCATGTTCAAGGTGGTGTCGTTTGTCATGGCCTACGCACCGATCGGTGTATTCGGCATGATCGGCGCCACTGTAGCGACCTTCGGATTTGCCTCGTTGCTGCCGTTGCTCAAGTTGATCGGTGTGGTGTACCTGGCGCTGATTACCTTCGCCCTGGTGATGCTCGGCGGTATCTGCTACCTGATCGGCGAAAACGTCTTCAAGTTGATCAAGTACTTCCGCGATGAGCTGATCCTGGCCTTCTCCAGTGCAGCTTCTGCGGCTGTCATGCCGCAGTTGATGACCAAGCTGGAAGCCTACGGCGTGCCTCGGCGAATCGTCAGCTTCGTGGTGCCGGTGGGTTATGCGTTCAACCTGGACGGTGCTTCGATCTTCCTGGGTGTGGCGACGATCTTCATTGCCCAACTCTATGGCATCGATCTTTCGTTGACTCAGCAAATTCTGCTGGTGGTCACGATGGTGCTGACGTCAAAGGGCGCTGCGGGTGTACCTGGGTTCGCCATCATCATTCTGTCGGCTACTTTGGCGTCTGCCGGGCTGCCGCTGGAAGGGGTCGCGTTGATTGCCGGGATCTTCCGGATCATCGACAGCGGCACTACCACCTTGAACGTGCTGGGTAATGCAATCGCACCCCTGGTTATCGCCAAGTGGGAGAAAGCCCCCCTGGAGCGAAAAAGCTCAGTAGGGGTCGAGCAGAACGCTTAATCAGCAACACACAAGAGCCTTCCACGTTAACCGCGTCGAGGGCTCTTTTTTTGGCTGACAAACCAATAAGAAGTTGTTGCGTGTTGATTCTTTTCAGGCGCCCGTGTGCTCGGTTCAGATAAATAATCGTGCCCTGTTAGTTGCCACTGTGCTGCCATTATTTATAAAAAAAACAGGTGGTCTATGTGCAAGAAATCAGTGTTCTATCGGACGCGTCGCTGCGTCGCACTATGGATGGTGTTGCTATTTATGGGAACTTATCAACTGGCGGTCGCCAGCCCACGCACGGCGTTGACGCACTCTGCGGTGGCCGTACCTGACCAATTTGCTGCGGACACCGCCAACGCAATCTTTGCCAAAGGCGGGAATGCCGTGGATGCGGCTGTCGCCGTTGCCTTTTCCCTGGCCGTGACCTACCCCGAAGCCGGGAACATCGGCGGAGGCGGTTTCATGACCGTCTACTTCAAGGGCAAACCCTACTTTCTCGATTACCGCGAGCGTGCGCCGCTGAAAGCGACGCGAGACATGTTCGTCGACAGCTCGGGTAAAAAAGTGATTGCTGCCGACCAACCGCAAGGCAGTGTGATCGGCCACCGGTCGGTGGGTGTGCCGGGGACGGTCGCCGGTCTGTGGGAAGCGCACAAACGTTTTGGCAAGCTCAAATGGACGCAGCTGATCGAACCGGCCATTCACTATGCGCGCCATGGTTTCGTCGTCGATGAAGCACTGGCCAGTATCGCTACGAGCGAAAACGAAAAACGCTTCGCCGGTAAAACCAACTTCGCTGAACATTTCGGCAAGCTGCAGGCCGGTACCACCTTTAAGCAGCCCGAACTTGAGGCGGTACTCCGACGCATCGCCGCGCAAGGTCCTAAAGGATTCTACGCCGGTAAAACCGCTGCGTTGATCGTGACCGATATGAGTGCCAATGGCGGGCTGATCAGCACGCAGGACCTGGCCGACTACAAAGCCGTGTGGCGAGATCCCATACAAGCCAACTGGAATGGCTTCCAGATTGTCACCGCTCCACCGCCCAGCTCCGGCGGGGTCGCGCTGGTGCAACTGTTGAAGATGAAAGAGATGCGCCGCGAGGATTTCCAGGGCGTGCCGCTCAATTCCGCGCGCTATATGCACCTGGTGGCGGAGATCGAGAAGCGGGTGTTTGCCGATCGGGCGCAGTACCTGGGCGATCCGGATTTTTACACGGTGCCGGTGCATGAGTTGATCGACGAGCACTACCTGGCGGGCCGGGCGTCGCAGATCAATTTGTCGGTCCCTTCGGACACCAATAAGGTCGTCGCCGGCCTGAATATTGAATCGCCGGAAAAACCCCAGACCACGCACTTCTCAATCGTCGATAAATGGGGCAATGCCGTTTCCAACACCTACACGCTCAATGGCTTTTTCGGCTCCGGTGTGGTCGCAGAAAAAACCGGTATTTTGCTAAATGATGAGATGGATGACTTTTCGGCACTGGCGGGGGTGCCCAATCAGATGGGCGTCGTGGGCACTGATACCAATGCTATCGAACCCGGAAAGCGGCCATTGTCTTCGATGACTCCGACGATTTTCCTGAAGGACGGCAAGGTCGCCCTGGTCATTGGTACACCGGGTGGCTCGCGGATTTTCACGTCGATCTTTCAGGTTGTCAGTAACGTGTATGACTTCCACCTAGGGCTAAAAGACGCGGTGGGTACGATGCGCTTTCACCACCAGTTGCTGCCTGCCAACACGATCTTCTGGGAGCCCTACGCGCCGATTTCCGGGCAACTGGCGGCGGACCTTGACGTCGCTGGCTACTACCTGGCTAACCAGGGCTTCAACGGTGATATTCAGGCAATCCGCGTTGAGCACGGCGTGCCTGAACCCGTATCTGATCCCAGGGGGAGGGGCGTCACGTCCATCGCCAAGTAGCGGGTCAATCCGCTCGTCTGGCTTACGAGCATTTGGCCAGAAGCACTCGGTAAGGGGGTGGTCATCCAGGTGGATCGAGATCCACCAGAGCCCACGCCCCAGTGCTAGTTCTTTATCCTGCGCTGAGGCGTTCGCCTGCCTGACAAGAATCTAAAGTTAGGCGAGCGACTCAAATGAATTTGCATCAATCTCAGCGCGCCTGAATGCCAGGATTGCATGCTCATGCACCGCTCCCCACTCCCGCATCGCGCTGATCAGTGGGGCAAGCGTGTTGCCTAATGCTGTTAGGGAATACTCGACCTTGGGCGGGACCTCTCGATAGATTTCGCGATGGATAACCTTATCTGTCTCCAGCTCTCTGAGTTGTAGTGTGAGCATTCTCTGGGTCACATCTGGCATCAGCCGACGCAATTCGTTGAACCGCTTCGTTCCTGACATCAGATGGAACAGTATGAGCGATTTCCATTTGCCGCCGATGACATCCACCGTAAAGGCGACAGGACAGGCAAACGCTTCAACTTCACTCTGTGGGGTGCATTTCTTCAAAGGGATCTCCTAGGTATAAAAAATGTACCTACAGCACAAAAATGTGCGTACTTACGCGAATCGGATGCGCACGTTAACATTATTCCATATCGATCACTATGGAATTAGTTAGATGAGTTTGCTGCTGTCTCCTCATGAAATCAAAGGCCTTAAACTGAAAAACCGCGTCGTTATGTCGCCGATGTGCATGCACATGGCTGCCGATGACGGCTTTGTCACTGAGTGGCACCGAGTGCATTACGGTGCTCGCGCCTTGGGGCAGGCGGGGCTGATTTTCCCGGAAACGCTGGCAGTCCACGCCGACGGTCGTATCGGGGCCGGTGACCTCGGTATCTGGAGTGACGCACACATCGTCGGCTTGAAAGCGCTGACCGAACTGCTTCACAGCTTTGGTGCCAAAGCCGGTGCTCAGATCGGCCATGCGGGGCGCAACGCTGACCTGCCCAATCTCATTCACATCGCGCCATCGGCTATCCCGTTCACGGAAACCAGCCCTGTGCCTCGCGCACTCGCGGCTGACGAAATTCCGGGTTTGGTGAAACTCTATGGCGATGCCGCACGACGTGCCAGTGACGCGGGCTTTGATGTGCTTGAGATTCATGCCGCGCATGGCTATTTGCTGAATGAGTTCCTCTCCCCACTCGCCAATACCCGCGACGACGAATATGGCGGTGATGCCAAGCGTCGCTATCGCTTCCTGCGCGAAGTGCTGGAGGAAGTCAAAACCCATTGGGGCGATCGTCCTCTGTTTGTCCGTATCTCCAGCTCTGATTACGCCGAAGGCGGGAATACCCCCGAGTCGTTCCTTGAATACGGTCGCTGGATGAAAGAGCAGGGCGTCGATCTGATCGACTGCAGCTCCGGCGGGATCAAGATGATCAAGGTTCAGACCTATCCTGGTTACCAAGTCCCGGCCGCTGAGTTGCTGCGCAAAGAATTGCATATTGCGACGGGTGCGGTGGGTGTCATCCAGAGTGGGCGTCAGGCCGAAGACATCCTGCAAAACGGCCGAGCTGACTTGGTGTTTGTCGGCCGGCAAATGCTGCGTGATCCGTTCTGGGTGCGCACTGCAGCAGATGATTTGAAAGAAATCATTGAGATTCCTGCTGCCTACACGCGTTACGGCTCTGTATGGCTTGATACCCAAGCCTGAACTTGTCCACGTCGAACGCGCGCCGCTGCGGCGCGCTAATCCTCAATCCTATGAAGCAGGAGTTAACCATGAGCAAACCTACTTACGTACACGAATACCACGCCATCACCGAGGTGCTGAACCAGTACATCGAGGGCTGCAAGCAAGCAAAAAGCAGCCTCATGAAGCCTGCTTTCAATGAGCAAGCGACCATGTTTAGCGTCGATGGCGACGGTAAGCTGGCCGGTGGCGCAATTCCAATCCTGTTCAAGGGGATTGATGAGGGTTTTCGCCCCTCTCCAGATGCACCGGCAGCTATCGTCCGCATTGAGATTGTCGGTACGGCGGCTAGCGCGCGCATCGACGCCAACGACACGTCAGGCATTTCTTTCACCGACTTTTTCCATCTGCTGAAAGTCGATGGCAAGTGGACGGTCGTCAGCAAGATCTTTCACACCCACGTCGCGCCTTGAACCTCTGTCGTCCTTGAGTCTGCTGTAGCTGATTGCTTCCCGGCACTCAGCCATACAAATGGAACCGTCATGAAAACCCTTACCTCCGCTCTCGCTTTTACGGTCGTTACTCTTGCGCCGGGTAGTGCCTCCGCCACCACATACCCGGGAGTTGAGCACAACACGGCGAAACTCTTGCAATCGCTTGAAGGTGTGCCGACGCTCGATTCCATGAAGCCGGTCGATGCCCGTGCCGCGCTGGCGGGCGCCCAGGCTGCCCCTCAAGTGGCCTTGCCGGCAGCTGATGTCAGTGAGAAGACGATCCGCGTCAACGGCAGCGATCTGAAGTTGACCATCGTGCGCCCGGTCGGTAGCCAACAGAAGACGCTGCCCGCGTTCATGTATTTCCATGGCGGCGGCTGGGTGTTGGGCGACTTCCCGACCCACGAACGACTGGTGCGTGACCTGGTGGTAGGCTCGGGTGCGGTGGCGGTCTTCGTCAACTACAGCCTCTCGCCAGAGGCGGCATATGGCGTCGCCACCGAGCAAGCCTATGCCGCGACAAAATGGGTCGCCGAACATGGCGAAGATATCAAGGTAGACGGCACTCGCCTCGCCGTAGCCGGCAATAGTGCTGGCGGGAACATTGCCGCCGTAGTTGCCCTGATGGCGAACGAGAAGGGTGGACCTGCACTGCGCTCGCAAGTGTTGCTGTGCCCAGTGACAGATTCCAATTTTGACACGCCGTCGTACAAGGAGTTTGCCAACGGCTATTTCCTGACGAAGGACATGATGGCGTGGTTTTGGGACTATTACGCACCCGACGCCGAGACACGCAAACAGATTTACGCTTCTCCACTGCAGGCCACGCCCGAACAGTTGAAGGGCTTACCGCCGACGCTGATCCAGACAGCCGAATTCGATGTCCTGCGCGATGAAGCTGAAGCTTACGGCCGCAAGCTCGACGCTGCGGGTGTGCCTGTGAAGACGGTTCGCTACAACGGCATGATTCACGATTTCGGTCTGTCGAATGGCTTCAGCCATCTGCCGACGCCGCGCAGCGCGATTGCGCAGGCTTCTCAGGAACTCAAGATCAACCTGAGCAAGTAATTTCAAAAACAAAGAACCCGTAGGTCACGGTGAAACTGCGGGCTTCGTCATTGAAAACACCTCGTCATCTCATTGCGAAGCTGCTTGCGCACAGTCGAATTCCGGAGTTTCTGCTGCGTTTGTGCGGTTGAGCATGTTTCAATAATTGCACTCATTATGAAGAGCGACTAAATGAAAGTTATATCTATTAAGCAGTTGTTTATTTGGGTCTTGATTTCGACCTTTGGCGCGATGGCTCAAGCGGAAAACGCACCAGGTGGCCCACAAGTTCTCAGCAGTAAAACAGTCAGCAAAGCTACGTATGTAGAAGACTATCAAGCTATTACAGAGGTGCTTAACAAGTATATTGAGGGTTGCAAGCAGGCCAAGAGCAGTATTATGAAACCCGCTTTCAATGAACATGCGACGATGTACAGCGTCGGTGCCGATGGCAAGTTGGACGGCGGCGCGATTCCAATCCTGTTCGAGGGAATTGACAAGAATTTCCGTCCATCTCCCGACGCGCAGGCCGCGATTACTCGTATTGAAATCGTCGGTAATGCCGCGAGTGCTCGTATCGACGCCAACGGCATGTCAGGCCTCTCTTTCACCGACTTCTTCCAGTTGCTGAAAGTAGAAGGCAAGTGGACGGTCGTTAGCAAAATTTTCCAAACCCATGAAGCGCCTTAACTAGTTAGGGCAGCGCTGAAAATTGAGTTCGAAATCGAAGATGAGTTTCACGAAGTACTCGTCAGCACTTATCTAATGCTTCTTCACTGCATGCTCGGTAATCAGTTGAGCCAGTAGTTTTACTGGCTCAGTTAGACTGCGACGTGCACGGTGCACCAAACCAATATCGCGATGGAATGTACGTTGTTTCAGGTCGATTGCACGTACCTCGGCAGGCCATTCTTCACGGGTGGCCGTTTCTGGCACCAAGGCGACTCCAACGCCGTTTGCAACCAGTTTGACGATTGCATCCAGTTCATCGAGCTCGCAGACTTCGTGCAATGAAAAATGGGTTTGTCGCAGAAACCTATCCACTTGGCGTCCGCCGAAGGATGATCGGTCATAGCGTATAAAGGGTTGGCTCGATACCAATTCAGCCCAATCGTCTCCCGGCATATCGGCGGGGACGATCAGCCGGTAAGGTTCTCGCGCCAAGGTTGTCCAGCGCAGATCACTGTGAAGCGAGAAGGGCGGGCGGATTATCGCGGCCATATCGATTTCGCCTGAATCGACTTGGTTCACCAACTCCATCGACAAGCCGGGGAGCACTCGCGTCCTGCATTGCGCAGATCGTTGATGAAATTCAGCCAGGGCGTCTGGCAAGAAGGAGCGCTGAACCGAGGCAATCGCTCCAATGGTGACCAAAACGTTTGCAGGAAGACCCACCGATGTCGAGCCCAGATCTTTAAATTGGCGTACCAGTTCCTGACCCTGCGCCAAAACCTGGTGACCCATTCGATTTAGCTGAGCCGAGCGTCCCTTACGGTCGAATAGCTGTACCCCTAGCTCCGCCTCAAGGCGTTGCATCTGGGCGCTGACGGCGGCTTGGGTGAGGCCGATTTTGCTGCCGGCAGCCGCAAATGTGCCTTCTCTCGCCACAGCGATAAGTGTTTTCAGTTCTTTGATCATGCTCAAATAATAATTATGTTTTGCTTCGAAATATATTTATATTTTTGTCGCTGAAGCGCTACGTAAAATTGCTTCCGATACAGGTGAACAAACGTCAGGCGCTCTAACGGGCGCCTGACGCTAGATCATTTTTTTGCTAGCATGCGCGGCATTATGAAGAAACCCGCCCATGACATGCGCCAGCACATCATCGATGTCGCCAGGTCGCTGATGACCCAGAAAGGTTACACCGCCGTCGGCCTTACCGAGCTGCTCGCGGCAGCGGGTGTACCTAAAGGGTCGTTCTATCACTACTTTCGATCAAAGGACGAGTTCGGCCAAGCGCTGCTCGAAGAGTACTTTGACGAGTACCTCACGCGTGTCGATGTGCAGTTGGCCAGTGAGGGCTCCGGCGCCGAACGTCTGCTGAGCTATCTACGCTATTGGGCCGAGACACAGGCGTTTGATCACACCGATCAAAAATGCCTGGTGGTCAAATTGGGGGCGGAAGTGTGTGACCTGTCCGAAAACATGCGCGGTGTGCTTGAGAAGGGTACTGCCCTGATTATTGAGCGGATGGTTCGTTGTGTTGAGCAGGGTAAAGCGGATGGCTCCATAAGTGCGTCGATTGACTCAGCAATATTGGCTGAAGCGCTCTACCAGATGTGGCTGGGCGCCTCGTTGTTGGTCAAGGTCAACAGAACACGCGAGCCTTTTGATGCTGCGCTTGATATGAGCCGACGCTTGTTGGCTTAGTTTCGATCGGCAGGCTTGGTCATGCTGCTCGATGGCACCACATGAATGCCAGGCTCCTGACTGATCGCGGCTTCAAGCAATGCCCGCGCAATCAGCGCCGGGGGATTGAGACGCCAGCGTTCAGGTAACAGCGGCGATGCAAGTTTGAGCATCCGGATCAGTGCACGCTCGGCATGGCGCACCTCCTCACGCTTGCCTCCGATGACA
The DNA here is from genome assembly GCF_054667615.1 of Pseudomonas sp. S3_E10. Classification (NCBI taxonomy): domain Bacteria; kingdom Pseudomonadati; phylum Pseudomonadota; class Gammaproteobacteria; order Pseudomonadales; family Pseudomonadaceae; genus Pseudomonas; species Pseudomonas sp. S3_E10. The sequence continues at coordinate 5,920,390 of NZ_CP162743.1, read as the reverse complement.
CCCGGCCGCACGTACGTCAGCGATTCAAACCCCACCCTCGCCAGATCCTGTTCCAGGCGGCCTTTGACCTGGTTATAGAAAAACGAAGATCCCGCATCTGCGCCGATAGCCGAATTGAGCACGTAGGTCGGCGTTCCATGCGCGCGTGCGAGCCTGGCCACTGCCAATGGATAGGTGTGGTCGACTCGCTCGAAGGCTGCTCTGGAGCCAGCTGTTTTAAGCGTGGTACCCAGCGTGCAGATCACAGCATCTGCTTGCCAGCGATCAGCCTGTTCGTCCAAGTGATCAAAATCGATGGGCGTGGCGATGAGTTTAGGGTGCGCCGCCAAAGTCTTGCGTGTTGGCGCGTAGACCTTGCCGACGCGCGGATCCGACAGGGCCAGATCCAGTACATGGCTGCCAACCAGCCCGCTTGCGCCGACCAGTAGCAGCTTGAATGTTGTGGGTTCGTTCATGCTTGAGTGCTATCCGGCACAAAACTCTGGATAGCCTCGTTGACCGGTGTGCTGCCTTGGGTCAGTTCGATAATGACGCGACTGACGCCGGGCTGTTCGATGATCTGCAACAAGGCTGCGGCGACATCGTCGCGCGGCACGTCGCCATAGGGGATAGCCAGGCCAGCGTGGACCTTGCCACTGCCGGGTGAGTCCAGCAAGGTGCCGGGGCGCAGAATGACCCAATCTAGATCGCTTGCGGCCAAGTGCACATCGGCGCGCTTTTTCACGGACATGTAGTTTTCGAACGTCTCGGAAACTGATTTTCCACGCGATGCCTCTGGAAACGCCGACACAAGAATAAAGCGCTGAATGCCCGCCAACTCAGCCGCGGCTACGGACAGCTCAAGGCCGTGACCGTCGATGGCATCCGTCATCTGCTCGCCGCCTTTGCCGCCGGCACCCGCCGCGAATACCACGGTATCACTGCCCGCCATCAGCTTGGCCAGAGCCTCTGTGTCGAGGTCAAGCAAGTTACCCGCCACGGGATGGCGCCGAGTGCTTCGAGTCCCTCGGCCTGTTCCGCATGACGGTATAACGAATGTGGTTCATGGCCTCGGTCTGCCAGTTGTCGAGCAAGGCTTCGGGCCACTTTACCCGAACCACCGACGATAAAAACTGAGTGCATAGTTCCTCCAGATCAGGCGATGTTTCAAAAATGTCCCCCTCAAGCGAACCTGCAAACGCGCTCGGCGAATGCACGCTGAGGGTTATTCTATATTGGTCACTACAGAAACTGTCAAGCGCCTGGGAGATTTGGCCCCGGGCACGTGCCTTGTCTTCAATCGGCGCAAGAGGCCAAAAAAATCAGCCCGGAATAAACAAATAAAATTGATTTTTTGCATCCATATATATTGTTTTAATTGTCTGCTGGAGGCCGCTAGCATTGATGCACTATCAACAAAAGCTCAAAGAGTGGCCCCATGCAATTGCTCGGAAATTTGCTGAAAGCGGTTAAACCCTCGCCAACGCTGGTAATCACGCGCAAGGCGGCAGAGTTACGCCGCAATGGGGCCGATATCATCAGCCTGTCAACCGGCGAGCCGGACTTTCCAACCCCCGATCACATCAATGCGGCTGCCAAGGCGGCGATTGATGCAGGCCAGACCCGCTACACCGATGTAGACGGCACTCCAGAACTCAAAGCGGCGATCGTTCGAAAATTTCAGCGTGAAAACGGCATCACCTACGCGACAGACGAAATCAGCGTCGGCACCGGCGGTAAGCAAGTGCTGATCAATGCGCTGCAGGCCACCCTTAACCTCGGGGATGAAGTCATCATTCCTGCGCCTTACTGGGTGTCCTATCCGGACATGGTGCGCCTGGCGGGGGGCACGCCCGTGGAAATCCGCTGCGCGGCCCATCAGCATTTCAAGATCACCGCCGAGCAACTCCAGCAAGCCATCACGCCGCGTACCAAGTGGCTGATTTTGAATTCGCCAAGCAACCCGACGGGTGCGGGTTATAGCGCGGCAGAGCTTGATCGGTTGGGCGCCGTATTGTTGGAGCATCCGCAGGTCTACGTGCTGACGGATGATATGTACGAGCACCTGAGTTACGACGGTTGGGTGTTTTCCACGCTGGCTTCGCAGGTGCCGGCGTTACATGGTCGCGTGCTGACCGTGAATGGCGTTTCAAAGGCGTATTCAATGACGGGCTGGCGCATTGGTTATGCGGGCGGTCCTAAACCGTTGATCGCCGCCATGGCCACCATTCAATCGCAGACCACGAGCAACCCCTGCGCAATATCCCAGGCGGCTGCCGTGGCAGCGCTGGACGGGCCTATCGATTTTCTGGCTGAGCGCAATGAAGTGTTTCGTCAGCGCAGGGATCTTTGCCTGGACGCTTTTAACACCACTCCCGGCCTGGTATGTCGCCGTCCGGAGGGCGCTTTTTATCTCTTCCCTTCATGCTCGGGGCTGTACGGGCGCAAAACGCCTGCAGGAGCGGTGCTGACTAATGACGTGGATGTCTGCCAGTACCTGCTCGAAGCCGCACAGGTGGCGGTGGTACCGGGGAGTGCGTTTGGGTTGGAGGGTTATTTCCGCATCTCCTTTGCGACCTCCACGGTGCTGCTGGAGCAGGCATGCGCGCGCATCAAGGCTGCGTGTGAACAGCTTGCTTGAATGCAGCGCGTGGTTTGGCGGAGTTGGTTCCAGTCAAGCTGACAGGGAAGGGCTCAGCATCGCTACGGCTGTTGCGCCGATGCCTTGCAGATCTTCCCTGCTGGCAGCGTCATGTGCCTGCAGGGACATGCCTTCGAGCAATGTATTCAAGGCAGCGGCGAGCAGGCGAGTGTTGGTTTCCGGTTTGAGCTGACCTTGTTCCACTGCGCGATCCAAGCGCTGCTGTAAGTAGTCACGGCCTTCCTGGCGCAAGGCCTTTAGGGTCGCGGTGACTTCACCGGCATCGTCGGAGACATTGACTGCCGCGAGGACGACCATACAGCCGCAGGGCGCCTCGGGTTCGGTCAAGATCGACGCGGAGGTGTGGAAGAACTCGCTGATGGCAAGCACGATGTCGGGCTCGGTGTCCATGCGCTCCCACGTGGCATCCCAGAACGTCGCTTCGTAGTAGGCAACCGCTTCGAGAAACAACTTGGCTTTGTTGCCGAACGCCGCATACAGGCTGGGAGGGCTGACGCCCATGGCTGAACACAATTCCGCCACAGAGGCCGGCTCGTAGCCACGCCTCCAAAACACTGCCAGCGCCTGCAGCAGAGCCTGGTCTCGATCAAACGCGCGCGGGCGTCCTTTTGCGCGTGGAACAGAGATTGGGGTGGAGTTGGTCATTGAGTGCAGCACCTTGGGGGCGTATCGCCAGACGAGCATGCCTGGAAGAAAGTTCTGCCCAATGATACACAAAATGAAATTTTCGGTTGCGTAGCGTAATTCTGAGCTTTCAGTTCGGCCGTGACGGGTGCCCAAGGGCCGGTACGTTGTATCGCTCAAGCACGTGGCCAATACCGCTCAATAGCGGTATCACATGCTTCGCAATATCATCGGCGACTGCGGTGGGCACCATCTCTGCGTTTCGGCGAAAAAACAGTGGGTCCTGAAAAACCAGCCTGAGTTTGGACAGGCTGTTGCTGACCGCAGGTTGCCCAATGTTCAACCGCTCGGACGCCCTGGTGACACTTTTTTCCTGATACAGCGCAGCGAAGATCACCAGGCAATTGAGGTTGAATTGCGCAAGGCACTCGGTGTTGAACGTTGACGTGGGGGGAAGGGTGTTCATGAGCTTGACCCTGTCATTTGTCTTCGTTCGCCGTTGGTCGTAGAACATGAGGCTATTCTAAAATTTACTAGACGACCGGTCTAGTTTTAATTAGGATGGCTGCATTATGAAAAAGCATCATTCTGAAACACGCCAACACATCCTGGATGTCGCCAGGACGTTGATGACTCACAAAGGCTACACCAGCGTAGGGTTAGCTGAGGTGGTAGCGGCTGCGAGCGTGCCTAAAGGTTCGTTCTACCACTACTTCAAATCCAAGGAAGAATTTGGTCAGGCATTGCTTGAGCAGTATTTTTCCGACTACCTCGCAACAGTCGACACGCTGTTGATGGGTTCTGCACCCGCCGCGCAAAGGCTGCTGAGTTACTTCCAGTATTGGGCGCAAACCCAGTGCTCTGATTTGCCTACCGACAAGTGCCTGGTGGTCAAGTTGGGCGCCGAGGTCTGTGACCTCTCGGAGGGCATGCGCCTGGTGCTCGACCGAGGCACGCAGGCTATCCACGCAAAGCTTGAGCGCTGTATTGAGCAGGGGCTTGTCGATGGCTCGATCACGTCCACAGCGCCAAGCGCGACGCTTGCGCAATCGCTCTATCAGGTTTGGCTCGGCGCTTCGTTGATGATGAAGATCGGCAAGCGCGACGACGCCTTTGAAACATCCCTGACTCTGGCAAAGCGACTTTTGTCGTAGTTATTTTTTACCAACTTACTAGACGACCGGTCTATTTAATTGAGGTCTTTCATGACAGACAACGCCACTCGTACCGACTTATTCACCCCCATCAACCTGGGCGCGATGAAACTCGCCAACCGTATTTTGATGGCGCCTGTAACCCGTAGCCGCTATGCCGAAGATGGCATCCCCAACGAGCTGCACGCTGAGTATTACGCTCAACGCGCCACCGCGGGCTTGATCGTCGCCGAGGCCACCAATATTTCCGCGCAAGGCCGCGGTTACGCGGCCACCCCCGGCATCTGGAGCGAGGAGCAGGTTGCGGGCTGGAAGAAAGTCACGGACGCCGTGCATGCCGCCGGCGGGAAGATCGTCAGCCAGCTGTGGCATGTGGGGCGGTTCTCCAGTGTCGAGTTGCAACCTGACGGTGCCTCACCAGTCGCACCTTCCGCGATCAAGGCTGAAGGCGACACCTATACCACCAACGGCTTCGTTCCGGTGTCGATGCCACGGGCGCTTGAAACCGATGAGATCCCGGGGATCATCGAGCAGTACAAGCGTGCTGCCGAGAATGCCAAGCGTGCCGGTTTTGATGGTGTAGAGGTTCACTCAGCTAACAGCTACCTGCTGGACCAGTTCCTGCGGGACTCGACCAACCATCGCACCGACCAGTACGGCGGCTCCATCGAGAACCGTGCGCGTCTGACCCTGGAAGTGACCGAAGCAATCGTCAAAATCTGGGGCAACGACCGTGTTGGCATTCGTTTGTCGCCGGTGACGCCTGATGCCGGCAACACGCCGCCCGACAGCAATGTCATGGCGATGTATGGCTACCTGATCCAGCAACTCAATGCATTCGATCTGGCTTACCTGCACTTCGTTGAAGGCGCTACCGCCACCTCGCGTGAAGTACCGGAAGGCGTGGACATGGACGCATTGAGCGCGCAGTTCAACGGGCCCTTCATCGGCAACAACAACTACGACCTGGACATGGCTATTGAGCGCCGCGCCCAAGGCAAGATCGACGCGGTAGCGTTTGGCCGCCTGTTTATCTCGAACCCGGACCTGGTCGAGCGCTTGCGTCGTGGGGCCGAACTGACCATCGCACCGCGCGAGTCGTATTACGGCGGCGGCGCCAAAGGCTACACCGACTGGCCTGTCGGCAACTACTGATCCGCTTATATCCGCGATAACCCCAAAAACTGCCCGCACAGACGGGCAGTCACCAACGAGAGGAACGCCCATGAACTATCTGCAGAATAAAACCGCGATCATCACTGGCGCATCGTCCGGCCTGGGTGCTGCATCGGCACGTGCCTTGTCCGAGAAAGGCGTTCGAATTGTCGCAGCAGCCCTGGACCAGCAAGGCCTGGACGCCATCGTCAGCGAACTGAAAGGCAAGGGCGGTGAAGCGGTAGGTCGCGTCAGCGACGTTACCAACCCTGAGGATATGAAAGCGCTCGCGCAATTCGCCCAGGACTCTTTCGGTTCGGTGGATATCCTGATCAACAACGCAGGCTTGATGCTGTTTTCCAACTGGGTCGACCTGGCCACCGATGATTGGGAAAAGATGATCAACGTGAACATCAAAGGCTACCTGCATGGTATCGCGGCGGTGTTGCCGTTCATGCTGAAACAGAAGTCGGGCCAGATCCTGAATATGGATTCGGTCGCCGGTCACCAGGTCGGACCTGCTGCAGGTATCTACAGCGCCACTAAGTTCTTCGTGCAGGCCATGACTGAGTCGATGCGCAAAGAGCTGGGCGTGCAGCACGGCATCCGTGTCAACACGGTCAGCCCGGGTGTGATCAACACCGGTTGGGCCGATAAAGTCACCGACCCGGCAGGCCGTAAAGCGGCTCAAGAGCTGAATAAAATCGCTATCTCGCCGGACGACATTGGTCGCGCAGTGCTGTATGCACTGAATCAGCCTGAAAACGTCACCGTCAACGACCTGATAATTTCGCCGACCCGCCAGGATTGGTAAGTCATAAGCGTTGAAATCACCCAGCCCAGGCACCGGCGCAACGCCGTGTGCCTGGGCGCTACAGGATCCGTCCTGTGCTCCCGAGTAAAAGCACTGAGACCCTTCAATGAAATTCGTATTTTGATTGTCGACGGTGGCGCTGGCGAAGAGCCTGCGTGACGCTGGAAGGATGGTTGGCGCGGGCGTTCTATGCATCGCTGTACCGCATACCGCAAGTCGCGCGCTATGGCCTGGTACCCTATGCATTACTGATGTCGGGTAACCATCTGGGGCCAGGCACCGAGCCTCGGTTGAGACTGCATTAGATCACTGATGGAGTTAGCGCTTCTCCGATCGCATAAAAGTGGCCGCCTGCGATGTAGTGCAGGCTACGAAAATCCGGGTGCGCACGCTCAAAGAGCCAATGACCGTCGCTGAATACCCGTGTGTCGGCCCAGGCAGCGACGACTTCACCGATAAACAGGTCGTAGGTCAACTGGTTGTGCGGTTCGGGCAATAGTTTGCACGCAAGCCAGGCCGAGCAGCCGGCCACGAATGGCACGTCATGGCCGCTGGTACTGAATAGCTCCACGCCGCTATGAGCCAGCTTCTGTGGATCTTCCTGCAGGCTGACGCTGCCGACATCGCGGGTCAATTGCAGCTGTGCCACGGTGGGAACCTGAATCACAAAGAGGCCGCTACGCTCTACCAGTTCGCGGGTTTTGGCGATCTTGTCCAGCACCACAGTGACTTTGGGTGGTGAGAAATCCAATGCACAGGCCCATGCCGCGGCCATCACATTTCGAGTCTCCTCGTGTTGAGCAGATACCAGCACGGTGGGGCCGTGATTGATCAGCCGGTAGGCCTTTTCAAGCGGCACTTCGGCAATGTGGTCGTGCATCGTAACTCCAGAAAAAATTAAACCCCGCATCCATTGCTGGAGCGGGGTAGGGCACATTCACGCGGTGGCGGTTTGGTTCAGGTAAACCTGGAGGCTTTCATGCCCGCCGACAATGAGCGACTCGATGGTCGAGGTCCATTGCCCCTGGGGATCAGGCTCGCGCGTGTCGAAGGTCGAAGACCACAGAATCACGGTTTTCTGCTCGCCGGTCAGCGGGATCAGTCGCACGGTCAACACGTAGTTGTCGACGGGCAGTGGCGCTTCAACGAAGCGGTAGGAGAACTGCAGATTCACCGCGTCTACCGACAATAACTGCTCGCGCAGAATGGCGCCGTCCTGCAACGTCAGCCTACGGATGCAACCGACCAGACCGTCCGGCTGACCGTCTTCGATGACGCTCTGCGGGATCGCCGGGTGCCACTGGCTGATTTTCCCGAAGCGCTTGAGTACATCCCAAACGCGCTCGGCGCCGCCATCTACGACGGCACTGTATTCAACTTTTGCCATGATTCATCACCTTAAGAAACAGCATTACGTTCAGGCTGCTCGGGTCAGCCTTCAAACTGGTGATAAACCTTAGCGATCACCTTCCAGGTGCCGTCGATTTTGATCAGTGTCAGGTAATCGTTGTAGTCGGCACCGATCGCGTCCTTTTCCATGTCCACCCGTACCACGGCGGTGGTTGGGGTGATCGCCAGCACGTCCAGGCGAGTGCTGATATCCGGGGCCGTGCCATTAGTGCGGACGAAGTCGAACAGGTTGCTGATCGGGCCGCCCAACAGTTTGCCGTTGGTGAAGCCGTACATCACCGCTTCCTTGTGGAAGGCCTGCTCCAGCACCTCCGGGCTGCCGGCACGCAGGCCGTCTGCGTATTGCTGGGCCACGGCGACAACGGCGTTGTAGTCCTGGGTGGGTACAGCTTTGATGTTTTTGCTCATGGTCAAACCCCTTTGCATGGTTTTGGCGCCAACAGGGCGCGGTTCAAACGGCTGGGTTAAGGAGCAACGTGGGTGTGGTAGATCTTGCTGATGACAGTCCACTTTCCGTCAACCTTCAGCAAGTTGAAGAAATCGGTGAAGCAGAAGCCGGAGATGTCGTTGGTATCGATACGTGCGCTGGCAGCGGTGCCTACGATATCGACGTTGACGATGGCGCCTTTGGCTTCCGGTGAGGGACGGAAGGCGCTGTCGATGATGTCGAACAGACCCTGGATCGGGCCTCCGGTCAGCTTGCCTTCGCCATCTACACCAAAGATGGTGGCCTGCTCGCTGAAGGCAGGTTTCATGAGGCTGCTTTTGGCTTGCTTGCCACCTTCGTTGTAGTGGTTCAGCACCGTGACGATGGCGTTGTAGTCTTCGACGTAAGTTGGGTTGCTCATGGTGTAACTCCTAGTTTGAAGAGGGTTGAAGAAGGGCTTGGTTGATCGCTTTGCGTGCATATCTGGCGACGGTCAGTAAGGCTATCAATGCAACGACCAGACCCGTCCAAGTCATCATTTGAGTCGATCGATTGGTCGTTACCTCGCCACTGATTATCTGTGCGACATCAGCCGCCAGAGAGCCCAAGTACGCATACAGAAATGTTCCAGGAAACAGGCCGATCCAAGTCGCCAGGAGGAAATCTCGACGGGCGATTCGGCTGGCTCCGAGTCCATAGCTCAGCGGAGCGAACGGCACGATGGACGCTAGGCGTAAGAGAAAAACAATTCGAAAACCTCCTGACTCGATTGCGTGGTCGACCGCCGCTGATGTGGGGCTGTTCGCCAGGCGTCGTTTGACCCAAGGGCGCAGAAGCGATCTGCCCAAGGCAAATGCGACCGCTGCAGACAGCAAGCCAGCGGGCGAGATGAGCAGCGTTCCCCCCATCGGGCCGTACAAAAAACCGGCGAGCGCCGTAAGCATCGAGGCGGGTACGAAGGCGACAGTGCCCACCACAAATATCGCGGCATACAGCGCAATCCCGACGACTGCGAGCGAGCGAATAATCTCGGTCCACTGGGCGACGCTGTGTACGGCCAGGTCTATCACGTTGCCTACCCGATTCATTCAGTTTGTGGGAATGCTTCCCGTCCAGCGCATCACTGAAAGCCACTTAATTAGCGATCGCTACATATTGCGTGCAATTTATAGTGATCACTACAGTTAGTGTCAAGACATTTGCTTTCGGTGTTGGTGGGGGCGAAGTGGGCGTTCGACGGTGCTTTGCAACCAATTCCTGATGCCCTGCGGGAGAACACCATGACGCCAAGGTTTTACGCACAGGACACCTGTTTCTACAGCTCCATGGGCACCTACAGTTTTGAGGACAGGTGCGAGATGACTAAGGCGGTGGGTTATGACGCCACCTATCTTTCAATCTGCGATGGACGCAACTGGGCAGCTGTCCAGCAATTGAACAGCGTCAAGGAGCGTCACGACATTGAGGTAGCGGGCATCTATGTGGTGCTCAACCTGCGCCTTGGCGCAGAGGCGGAGCAGAACGCGGGCATTTATCAGATGCTGAAAGTGGCACCTCCACGCTCCACCGTCGAATTGGTGATTAAAACCGCGGGGGATTTCGCGCGTTCGGACCCAGGTGGGCGATGAGCCTGTGGTGCGTTTGTTGGCCGAAGCCTTGTCTATCGCACAGCAGAGCAATATAGGCATCCTGATCTACTCGCATTTGCTGCACTGGAGCGAAAAGCACGACGACGCCCTGCGCATTTCTGAGCGACTCAATCACCCCAACCTGGGCCGCTGATTCACGCCAGTGTCAATATGATCACCTTCGGCCACGCGGAGTTTGCCCAGCTAATCCTGGAGGTGTTTGCCCTTTTGCAAGACCGGGCTTTGCTGCGCGGCCTCAGCCGCAAGAAACTCATCGTGAACGCGCGCAGCGCCGGGATAATCATCTCACTGGAGCCGGTCTACGCCATGGCCTACGCGTGGTGGTGGCTCCATGGAGCGCCGTCATATCGGATGTTGACAGGAGCGGTGTTGACAGGAGCGGTGTTGATTGTGCTGTCGATTGTGTTGTCGGCACAGAGTGCGGGGGAATCGCGTAGGACCAATAGCGGAGCGGCTACTTTACTCACCTATGGTGATCTCGCCACGTCTTGTGATAATCAGGGTAGGGCAGATCACAGGTGCTTCCTGTTTTTCAAAAAACTCTCAGGATTCCCACAGATATGTTGAAAGCCTCAGGCCGGTCTATCGATTTGCAGAGACTCCGATCGGAACTGCCCTTATCAATAGCCTGTTTGGCCTTAGGCTGGGGGCATCCTTTTCGAAGCATCCAATGCATGCCCTCAAATGTGCCCCCAATGTAGCAATCCACTGGAAGTGAATGGAGCTCCATGGTTGGTGGAAAGGCAGAAATGATCAGCCGAACAGCCTGCCAGCCGACGCCTAAAGACTCTCAGGATCGCCAAAAAACATCTGAATCCGCGACCTCAACCACCGCTCCCCCGGATCATTGTCCTGCGAGCCGCGCCACGCCATGTGCAGTTCAAAGCTGCGCACCGGCAATGGCGGGTCTTCGGCGCGCAAGCCGCCTGCCGAGGTCAGTGCTTCAGCGGCGTAGTCCGGCACGGTGGCCAGGATGTCCGTGCCTGCGAGCAGCGTGCCCAACCCATTGAACTGCGGTACGGCCAGTACCACGTGGCGTTTGCGATCGAGTTTTTCCAGCTCTTCGTCGATAAAGCCGCTCAAGTCACCGGCAAACGACACCAGGGCATGAGGGCGGGCACAGAAGTCGTCCAGGCTCAAGGAGCCGGGCACGCTGTCGGCGCGCAGCAGTTTGGGCAGGCTGCGGCGCAGTACTTTGCGCTTGGCGTTGGCCGGCAGGTCGGCGGTGTAGCTGACGCCGATGGAGATTTCGCCGGAGGCCAGCAGGCCCGGCATCAGGATGTAGTTGACGCGGCGCACCACCAGCACAATGCCGGGGGCTTCCGCGCGCAGGCGTTTGAGCAGTTGAGGCAGCAGGGCGAATTCAACGTCATCGGACAGGCCAATGCGAAACACCGCAGTGCTGGTAGCAGGGTCGAACTCGGCGGCGCGGCTGACGGCGGTGGAGATCGAGTCCAGGGCCGGGGAGAGCAGGGCGAAGATCTCTACGGCGCGGGCCGACGGTTCCATGCTGCGGCCGGTGCGCACAAACAGCGGGTCATCGAACAACCCGCGCAGGCGTGACAGCGCCGCGCTGATGGCCGGCTGACCGAGGAAGAGTTTCTCGGCGGCGCGGGTCACGCTGCGCTCGTGCATCAAGGTTTCGAATACGATCAAGAGGTTAAGGTCGACACGACGCAGGTCGTTACGGTTCATCTTGTGTCCTGGAAGAGTCAGCGAACTTGACGAGAGCGGTCATATAGGAACAATGCCCGGCGTGAATCTTACGGGGAAAGGCTGGTACTCTGCACCGGCTAATTGAGTTTTCCTACAGGTCAATGGAGTTTTCCCACGACGCCTGAGGTCTATTCCTCACATGCGGAATCAATGACAGACATGTCGACTATTAACGGCGACCGGTGGCCTTACCTGGAAAGCCCAGATAGAGTTCATGGCATTAGAGGTTACTTTGGCGAGGTTTGCGATGTCCCGCACGATTCGTTTTCACAAGTTTGGTCCGGCCGAGGTGCTCAAGTGCGAAGAGCATGCAGCCGCACAGCCCGCGCCGGGCGAAGTGCAGGTGCGTGTCGAAGCGATTGGCATCAGCTGGTATGACATTTTGTGGCGCCAGAACCTGGCGTCTTCCCATGCACGTCTTCCTTCTGGCTTGGGCCATGAAATGGCCGGGGTCGTGGTAGCCCTGGGTGACGGCGTGGATGATCTGGCCGTGGGCGATAAAGTGGCCAGTTTTCCGGCCGAGAGCCCCAACGATTACCCGGTGTATGGCGAACAGATCGTCCTGCCCCGTTCGGCCCTGACCCGCTACCCGGACGTCTTGAGTCCGATTCAAGCGAGTGTGCATTACACACCGCTGTTGATTGCCTACTTTGCTTATATGGACTTGGCCCGGGTCAAACCGGGGCAATTTGCGCTGGTCACCGACGCCAGTCATTGCGCCGGTCCTTCGTTCGTACAACTGGGCAAAGCCCTGGGTGTGCGGGTGATCGCGGCGACCAAAAACAGTGACGAGCGTGAATACCTGCTGTCTCTCGGTGCGGAGAAGGTCATCGTCACCGAAGAACAGGACCTGCTGATGCAAATCAACAAGTTCACCGACAACCGCGGCGTTGATGTGGTGTTCGATGGCTTGGGTGGCCCGCAGATGTCGCTGCTCGGCGATGTGCTGGCTCCGCGCGGCAGCCTGGTGCTGTATGGCCTGCAGGGCGGTAACCAGACACCCTTCCCGGCGTGCGCGGCGTTCCAGAAGAATATTCAGTTCTTTGTGCACTGCATCGGTAATTTCACCGGAAAACCGGAACTGGGCATCATCCAGGACCAGGTTGCACTGCAACGTGCGTTGCGTGATATCAACCAGTTGACCGCTGACCGTGTGCTTGTGCCGCTGAAAACTACCGTGTTTCCGTTCAGCCAATTCGTCGAAGCGCACCGCTATATGGACGAATGCCCGTGCCGCGAGCGTGTGGCATTGCAGGTTGAAGCTGTTTGAGCTGTAGGAGTATTCGCAAATGAATGCTCCAGTCTCTCAACGAATGGGGCAAATGCGCCATTTGTCAGGGCTTAACCTGCGGGCGCCATAAGGTACCGTTCGGCGCATTAGCCCCCTGAATCCTGCTCTTGGTCCCTGACGCCGCGCTGAATCACAGCGCGGCGTTGTTGTGTGTGCGCTTTTTATGCAGCCACGCCTGTTCATCTGCACTGGTTTTTGGCCAAGTTCTGTATCTATTAATCATTATTCCAGCACTGATAATTACGCCTTCACTTTCATCTCAAGGATTGAGCAATGATTGATTCAATGACGCGGTCACCGCTAGTTATTCGAACTCTAGGCAGGGCTTCTGCGTGCGCAGCGCATAGGTGTTTCTATAAAAAGTCGCTAGCCCCTATATCGAAAAGTTGTTTTTAATGCTTTGTCGGAAGCTTCTTTAAAACGCTGGCTAAAACACTGTAGGAAACTGTAGGAATGGTCTTAAGGGTATTGGGAGTATTAAATTATTTCATAAATATCAGCAGCTTGTGTGCGTGTGCTGGCTACTGGATGCTGGCCAAAGCCCCAGGGATTTGGCAACAGGCTGCTAGTGTTTATTTATCGACGCACGAGGCAATGCGCGATTTTCCCACACGCAAAATAAGTCGAGCACGCACTGTCCAGCAGTTGCTTGAAACTGATCTTTCAACTCAGGTAGTAGAACTATGAGCACTATTCACGAGCAGGCGATGAACCATGTTTACCAACAAGTTCTGCAGCGTTTGATTGGGCACTTCAGTCGCTCCGGGCGAACGGCACTCCAGTTATTGGTACAGCGCATCGTTGTGGCGGCAGGGGGCATGGAGCAGGTGGGGGATTTCAAAATACTGTTGGCCCATGGCGGGGGTGAAGTCAGCAGCTACACCCTGGCGCTGTTGCGCGCCGCCCAGTTGACCATTGCCGGGCGTGCGCCCCGTACCTTTCACCTGCGGGTCGCAACGCTGCGTCATACGGGCATCACGGAAAGCCAATTGGACACCCTCAATCGGGGCTATGGCCGTTTGTTCCTCCACGACGACCCGCGCGTGGAGTTGTTAATGGTGGAAAACCACGAGGTACAACCCTTCAATCACCTGCGCCCGGCCTCACCAGTGGCCCGAGACATCAGCCGGCGCGCCAGGTTGTTGATCGGGCACCTGAGTTCCGGCGACTGCCGCGCCATGCTGTGCAACGACACATACCTGGCCCTTGGAGACTTCTATCAGCGTGTCACCACCTGCAATGGCGGCGTTCATGCGCTGGTCAGCGGTGACTCCCCGCGCAAGCAAGGCCAGTTTCTCGCCTGGCTCAAGAAAGCCGCCGTGGGCGCCGGTATGCCGATAGCCAAAGGCCGCGCGCTATCGCTCAACGCATTGTTCGCCCGAATGGAGGAGTGGAGCAGCGGTTATTACCGTGATGCATTCGGCGACCACTATGTCGCCCATGACGATCCCAGCAAGGCCAGCCACCGCCACCTCGCCTACATCGGTGTGGCAGACCTGCTGGAGGACGTCGACCTGGGCTCATCGTCCTTGTTGACTGAGTTCATGGCCTACACCCCCGACCCGCTGGGTTTTCACTTCACGCACCCGGCTTATTCCAACCCGCTGTTGATGGCCCATTTGCGCGGGCTGCAGGCTGAGTGCCTGCGGGATCTGGACTACGCCGAGGGCGTCGAAGATTTTATCCAGCAGGCAACGCCGTACATGCTTGGCCTGCATATGCCCCAAGAACTGCTCGCCCAGGCCGGCACGGCTGAAGGGCGCTTGCTCTCAAGCACTTTTGCCGAGTCATTCTTCGGCCTGGATGAAACCCAACTGATCTGCCTGTTGTTTTCGCCGTTCATTCATCATGGTGAGCGCCTGGAAAGCTATTTGCGCCAGTGCCATCCGGGCATGCTGGTGGCGCTGCCGGAACTGCACAAGGTGCTTCAGGGCAAGCCGTCTGCCGATATGCTGCAACAGTGGGTCACGGACACCAGCGGCGTGCCCTTGCCGTTGTTGCAGCACCTGTATCGCAAACGTCCCCTTGTCGACGTCCATGGCGCACGGCGTGCCCCTGCAACCCACGGCGCCGTCCTGGCCGTGCATTCGTCCGGGCAATGACCCTGCGCGGCGAGCGTCAGGCGGACTTCGCGTATCAGGCGGTCTACCGCTACATGATTACCCTGATCAACGAGGTCAGTACTGATACCCGCGTAAAGCTGCCGTCATTGCGGCAGTTGGCCGGGCGCCTGAACGTGTCGATCTCGACGATCCAGTACGCCTATGCGTTGCTGGAAAAAGAAGGCCGTGTGTATTCGGTGGCCAAGTCCGGTTATTACGCCTGGCCCATGTCTGCCAACCCCTCGGCGTGGGCGGGTGGGGATTTGCTCGACCGCCTCTACGCGGCAGCCCGACGCCCCGGCATGGCCGTGCTCAGTGGCGATGAGCCCGCGTTGCTGGCCTCACTGGACACAGCCCTGCTGCGCCTGGAACGCGAACTGGTGCGCCAGTACCCGAAAAACTTGCAGCCCTGGTCCCAGCCGTACGGGGTCTGGGAATTACGGGCCGCATTGGCCGCACGTTACACCTCGTCGCCCACCCACTGCTGGCACGCCGACAATGTGTACATCGGTGCCGACCTGCGCGGCGTGCTGGACATCCTGATTGAAGTGCTGGGCCTGCGGGGCAGCACGGTCATCGTGGAGTCACCTTGTGACTGGCTCATCCTGCGCCTGTTCCAGGACGCAGGGGTGCGCATCCTTGAGTTGCCCTGGACACCCGAGGGTAGCCTGGACCGCCCGACCCTGGAGCGGCTGCTGCGCGACGAAGCGGTGCACCTGGTGATGTTCTCTTCCACGGTCAGCTTGCCTTCGGGGGTGACGATGTCGCTCTACGAGCGGCTGGAAGTGGCGCGGCTGCTGAGCCAACACGATTGCTGGCTGCTGGAAAACGACACCTTCGGCCGGCTGAGTTTCGATACGTCCCACACGGCGTTGCGCGATCTGGTGAACCCTGACCGGGTGATCGTGTTCTCTTCATTCGAAAAACTGCTCGGCTCGGAAGCCCCCTATGGTTTTTTGCTGGCGCGGCGCCTGGGCGTTGAGTTGCAGCGTCAATTCCTGTTGCGCTCATTTCGCTTGTCGTCGATTCGCCAACGTGCCATCGCCCGCTTACATCAAAGCGGGCGTTTCGATCAGCACCTGCGCACGCTGCGCCAACAGCTCGGCGAACAAGCGGTGCGGATGAGCCTGCGCCTGGAGCAACAGTTGGGAGGGCAGGTGAGTTTTCGAATGCCGGCGGCTGGGGCGGCGTTCTGGCTGGCCTCCACGCGTGCCGTGGATATGCGCCAGGTATTCCAGCGTTTGCTGGTACAGCAAGTGGTGGTTGCACCCGGTGAGCTGTTCAGCGTCAGCGGCTTGCATCACCAGAACCTGCGCGTGAGCCACACCTTCCATGGGCACCCTAATCTGGACATTGCCCTGGCGGCATTGAGCGACGCCTTGCGCCAGGCGCAGACTGGGTGAAATTTCTATTTGTGTTGTAGGATCGATACCGTCGCGCAGTAGTCCAACTCTCAGTAAACTGCCATTTTTCCACATCCTTCTTTCCGAGGTTTATGCATGACAATCAGTCCTTTTGCGGGCAAACCGGCGCCGGCCCAGTTGCTGGTGGATATCCCGCGACTGGTCACGGCCTACTACACCGGCCAGCCTGATGCAGCGATCTCCACCCAGCGCGTGGCCTTCGGTACGTCCGGGCACCGTGGCAGCTCGTTCGAGCTGAGCTTCAACGAATGGCACGTGCTGGCCATCAGCCAGGCGATCTGCCTGTATCGCGAAGCCCAAGGCATCAACGGGCCGCTGTTTGTCGGCCTGGACACCCACGCACTGTCAACGCCGGCCGGCGCCAGCGCCCTGGAAGTCCTGGCAGCCAACGGTGTGCATGTGATGCTCGCCGAAGGTGATGAATACACGCCGACCCCGGCAATTTCCCACGCCATTATTTGCTACAACCGTGGCCGTACCAGCGGCCTGGCCGACGGCATTGTCATCACGCCGTCCCACAACCCGCCGCAAAGTGGCGGCTACAAGTACAACCCGCCCAACGGCGGCCCGGCCGATACCCATGTGACCAAGTGGATCGAGGCCAAGGCCAACGAGCTGCTCGCCAACAAGCTGGCCGGGGTGAAGCGCATCTCCCATGCCCAGGCGCTCAAGGCCGACACAACCCACCGTCACGACTACCTCAATACCTACGTGGCGGACCTGGTCAACGTGATCGATATGGACGCGATCCGCAGCGCCGATCTGCGCCTGGGCGTCGACCCATTGGGCGGAGCAGGGGTGCGCTACTGGTCGGCGATTGCCGAGCATTACCGCCTGAACCTGGAGGTGGTGAATACCGAAGTCGATGCCACCTTCCGCTTTATGAGCGTTGACTGGGACGGTCAGATCCGCATGGACCCGTCCTCCAGCTATGCCATGCAGGGGTTGATCGGCCTCAAGGAGCGCTTCGACGTCGCCTTCGCCTGCGATCCGGACCACGACCGCCACGGCATTGTCACCCCGTCCGGCGGCCTGTTGGCGCCGAACAATTACTTGGCGGTGTCCATCGACTACCTGTTCCAGAACCGTCCTGACTGGCGCGCCGATGCGGCCGTGGGCAAGACCGTGGTCAGCAGCGGCCTGATCGATCGGGTGGCGGCCCGCATCGGCCGCCGTCTGTATGAAGTGCCGGTGGGCTTCAAGTGGTTTGCCGACGGCTTGTTCGAAGGTTCGTTGGGTTTCGGTGGGGAAGAAAGCGCCGGCGCGTCGTTCCTGCGTAAAGACGGCAGCGTGTGGAGCACCGACAAGGACGGCTTGATCCCGGCGCTGCTGGCGGCGGAAATGACCTCGCGCAAAGGCCAGGACCCAAGCCAGATCTACCGTGGCCTGACCGACGCCCTGGGCGAACCGTTCGCCATTCGTGTGGACGCCAAGGCCACGCCCGCGCAGAAAGCCTTGCTGGGTAAACTGTCGCCGGAGCAGGTGACCTCCACCGAACTCGCCGGGGAAGGCATCCAGCAGATCCTCAGCCACGCGCCGGGCAATAACCAGGCGATTGGCGGTTTGAAGGTGATGACCGAAAACGGCTGGTTTGCCGCACGGCCATCGGGCACCGAGGATATCTACAAGATCTACGCCGAAAGCTTTATTGGCGAAGATCACCTCAAGCAATTGGTGCAAGAGGCGCAAGTGCTGGTAGATGGCGCAATCAGCTCCAACTGACACAGTTGTAAAAAATGTGGGAGGGGCTTGCTCCCGATAGCGGTGCGACAGTTATTCAATCAGCTGACTGACACACCGCTATCGGGAGCAGGTCGCACCGTCCCTCCCACCTTTCGATCAGGCCAGATCGACCAATACGATCTCGCTGTCCTCAAGCGCCGTCACCCGCAACACCTGCTCATCCTCGACCGCCACGCCGTCTCGCGCCTGCGCACGCACGCCATTGACGTCAATCACACCCGTGGCCGGTACCAGATAGGCACGGCGGCCGCTGTCGAGTCGGTACTCAGCACTTTCGCCCGCCTTCAAATTGGCCGCCACCAGGCGCGCATCAGCACGAATGCGCAGGCTTTCGCTGTCACCGACCTTGCCGCTGGCCAGGGTCACAAAGCCCTCGCGCTCACCTTTGGGAAACGGCTTGGCTCCCCATGACGGCGGCAGCCCGGCTTCGTTGGGAATAATCCAGATCTGGAAAATCTTGGTCGGCGTGGCTTCCAGGTTGTATTCACTGTGGGCGATCCCGGTACCCGCGCTCATCACCTGCACATCACCGGCTTCGGTACGGCCTTTATTGCCCAGGTTGTCGGCGTGGCTGATCGCGCCTTCGCGCACATAGGTGATGATCTCCATGTCACGGTGCGGGTGCTGTGGAAAGCCGGTGCCTGGCGCGATGATGTCGTCGTTCCACACACGCAGGTTGCCCCAGTGCATGCGCTTGGGGTCGTGGTATTCGGCGAACGAGAAGTGATGATGAGCGTCAAGCCAGCCATGATGGGCGCCGCCCAGGGATTTGAAAGGTCGAAGTTCGAGCATGATTGCCTCCTGTTGATGACGGCATCATCCGTCAGCCCAACATCGATAAAAAGCGTAAAAAATGCCTGATTCCTATCAGCTAAATTGATTGGTTTGCGCTGCTTTGACTTTCAGTTCATCGCCTAACTGCATGACGCCACAGCAATTGGCTGGAACTGCGCGGCGTTTCCGGCGACCATGGCGCACCTGTCAAACCCAGCTCATCGCAGGAGTCCGCGTGCCGCAACACAAGCCTGATCTGCCCCCTGAACTGCGCCCACTGGCACAAATGCCGCTGTTGAAACGCCTCGCCGCCCGTTTGTTTGGCCACGGCCTGACCCGCTTGCGCGCACAGCACCGGTTTTCGTGGTTGCACGGGCAAGCCGATGGGTTTCGCAGTGGTCACGAAGCCGGCGTGGAGTATGGCTATCGCGAAGGCAAGGCCGATGGCATCGAAGAGGGCCGACAAGTCCTGTTGATTCGTGATTTCCGCCCGGATGAGCACCGAGCCCCCGGCATCGACGACAGCCTGTTCGACGATTGGCGGTTGCCCCTGACCGCCGACCTGAAAAAACGTCTCAAGGCCGACGTGGCGCGGTTGCTGCCGGCCCATGCCCAGCCCAGCGCGGCGCAATGGAAGATGATTTTCAGCGATACGCCTTCGACATCCGTCATTGCCGGGGCCGGGGCCGGTAAATCAACCTCGCTGGTACTGCGCATTTTGCTGCTCACCCATTATCTGGGCTTCGAGCTGAGCTCAATGACGGTGGTGACCTTTACCCGCGAGTCACGCAAGGACTTCATCCACAAGCTCATGCAAATGATGAGCTTGTGGGGCCAACCGCTTGATATGAAAGATGCCCAGGCGGTGGTGCGTACCTTTCACTCGCGCATCCTGCCGATGGTGCGCAGCCTGCCGGGCTTTGAGCGCCTGCAAGCGTTCGAAAACCTCAGTTCCGGCTTCGAAGACGCCGACAGCAACCCCTTCGACCTGCGCATCAATGACGCCCAGCGTCAGCAGATGAACGCCTGTTATCACCGGTTGCAGGGCGAGCACCCGCGTTTCCGCGAGCTGATCGCACCGCTGGCTCGTCAGGGCCTGCAGCTCAAGGAGCTGGAGCGTGACCATCCGGATGTACAGAAACGTGCGGCGGTCACCGAACTGGCGGCCAAGCGCGATGAAGAGCTGTGCGATGTGATCGAGGACCTGTGGTTCCGCGCCGGCGCCTGGCCGATCAAGGGGATTGAGCCCAACCGTCAGACCGTGGAGGTCAATGGCGCACAGTTTCACTGCCACGGCTATATCCCCGAATTGGATGCCTGGGTGGTGCTGGGCTTTGATCCACGGGAAAACCCTCAGCTCAGCCGACCGAATGCCAAGCTGTCGGTACGCGCGGAATGGGCGGTAAAGCGCACCCTGTTTCAAGCTTTCTGTCGTAAGCCGCTGATTTGGTTCGAGAGTTATGAATCATCCGGCCGTCTTGCGAGCGGCCTGGCGGGAGATGCCAGCGCCGGGCCGGGCTTTGATTACAAGGTCAAAGGTGAGTTGGCCAGCGCACCGTTGCTCGACAGCTTTGTCATGGCGGCCGGCTTCATTGAGAACCTCGGCCTGGACGTGCCCACCGCCGTGGGCCGGATGAGCTTTGCCAAAGACGATCCGGACCGCTTCTTCTTCGAGGCCCTGAGCATTTTCTGGAAGGCCCTGGAAGATCACTTGCTCGACCAATCGCCGCCGATCATGACGTATAACCGCATGTTCTCGTTATTTGGCGAAAACACCCCGGAAAACCTCAAGTTGCTCAGCGATCCGTTGCTGCGCCCCTTGTCGCACCTGATGATCGACGAGTTCCAGGACGTGTCGCCGCAGATCGTCTCGTGGCTGCGGGCCAGCTTGCGCGAAATCCGTAGCCGGGGCCCGGCGATGCACGTGGGGCGTGGCGCACAGCATTCTTCGCTGCTGTGCGTCGGGGATGACTGGCAGTCGATCTATGGCTGGCGCGGCAGTTCGCCGAAATACTTCATGCAATTCAACACAGAATTCCCCGCACCGAGTACCACCCGCGTAATGCTCGGCGAGAACTACCGCAGCCATCAGCATATCATTGATGCAGCCGAGCATATTGTGCGGGCCGCCCCGGCGATTCCCGGCAAGAAGGCCAAGGCCAGCGGCACGCCCAAGGCGCTGGAGCCGGTCAAAGTGTTTGCGCGTGATGACGCAGCGCTGGGCCGTCGATTGCTGGAGCACTACCAAAAGGGTGATTCGATATTAATGCTGTATCGAAAAAGCAGCGATAAGCTGTTGATTCAAGAGCATATTCAGTCGGTAGTTAATGTGGATTCCAGCTTGCCGTCTCAAGCGCGCAGGCTCAAGCAATTGACCTACCACAGCGCCAAGGGGCTGCAGGCCGATGCGGTCTTTCTGCTTGGGGATTGCCAGCACGTGACCCGTTCGCCCTACAAGAATCAGGTGTATCGCATGGCGGGTCTGGGCAAGGACGGCGACAGCGAGCCGTATGACACGGCGCAACAGGACGAGGTGCTGCGCCTGGCCTACGTCGGCATTACCCGGGCCGTCAGCCAGTGCTACTGGTATGTGGAAAAGCCCGAAGGCCAGGCTGTGAATGTGCCCAGGGCTTCGGAACGGGTCGATGGAAAAAAGGCATTTTTCGATGACCAGCGCGGCTGAAAGCCGCACCGGCTCTACTGTGGGAGCAACTGTCCGGATGAGGTGTGGGCGTTCCCGCCTTCACCTCACGCCCGCAACGACAACGGCGGTACAAAGGACGCCAGCTCGTCTTCCACCGCTTCAATGATGCGCTCCACATCGGCGGCATTCATCACCGTGGCACAGGGGATGCCGGCGATGGCAATCAGGGTTTCGCCGCTGGCGCGGTCGAACAGGCGGGCGACCATACTGCCGGGCGCGTCCATGCTGCCCTCGAAGCCCATCGGATGGAAATGCCAGCGCATCAACTGGCAGGCGTTGGGGAACGTCACTTTGTTCATGTTGCCCACCTTGTTCATTGAGCGCTTCCTTTAGCTCGCGGCAGGGAGCCATGACCGTCAGTGGTCGTGGCGTCGGAGCTTTAAAAATAGCATTCGTTCGCAAACGCGAGTCGAGTTTTTTTGCCCCGTTCGGCGGTTGTTTTGCATAAGGTTGATGCAGGTCAAGCCCTGCTCAGGATTGGGCACAGTGCCATTACTCTGCGGTCGCAATTGGCCGTTGTCGGCACTGTGGAATTTCGGCAAGCTCCACGGTTTACCCAGCGCAGAACCGCCCATGCCCGACATCGCCGCCGCCGATGATTGCCAGCACACCCACGCCACGCGTGAGCTGGTGTTGCGCCACCATCTGTGTTGGCGCCACCGCGACTTGGACGGGGTAATGTCCTACTACCACCCGGACATCCAGTACCACGACTTTTTCCAGAACCGTGTCATTGGTTACGCCGACCTGCGTGAGTACCTGCACGCCAGCATGCCCCGTGAGGCCGATGAGGCCATTGAGCACACCGATCGCATCCGTGCCGAGGGCGACACCGCCTTCATCCAGTACCGCATCACGTTGCGGGGCGGCCAGGGGCTGGTGTCGTTTCGTACCAGCGAAGCCATTACCGTGCGCGACGGGTTGATCTGGCGGGTCAATGAATACGCGTCACTGGTGCATGAGCAGCCCACCCAGGCCTTGCGCCCCACGGTCAGCCGCCTGGGCCTGTCGCCCCAGCAATTGGGGCACATGGCCAAGGACCTGCAGCAGTACTTCGAGCGCAGGCAACCCTACCTGGACCCCGAATTGGATTTGCAGCGCGTCGCCAAGGAGTGTGGCTACAGCCGAAACCAGATTTCCTATCTGCTCAACCAAGTGCTGGGGCAAAGCTTTTACCGCTACGTCAACCAGGCCCGGCTCCAGCACTTGCTGGCAGCGCTGGATGACGCCACACCGCCGATAAAGGTCGACGACCTGGCCTTCGCCGCCGGTTTCAATTCGTTGTCGGCGTTCTACAGCGCCTTCCGCCAGCACACCGGGCAGTCGCCCAAAGCCTACGTCAAGCAAATTTCCCTGCGTGCACGCGCGCAAGACAGCGAATAACCCCGCGCTCTAGGATCCCCTCTATCGAAATGAGGTAGGGGAGCCTGGCATGCCGCAATGGCGCAACATCAGTTTATGGATGGATCAACTGGACGACCCGCTGGTGGCTCGGCCGTGCCTTGAGCATGACTTGGACGTCAACGTGGCCATTATCGGCGCCGGTTACACCGGGCTATGGACCGCCTACTACCTCAAGCGCCAGGCGCCTGAGTTGACCATCGCGATTATCGAGGCGCAAACCGCCGGTTTTGGTGCCTCGGGGCGCAACGGTGGCTGGCTGATGGGTAACCTGCTCGGCGAAGATCGGCTGCTGGCCGGCTTGCACGCCGAAGCGCGCCGCGCCTCGTTCGATCTGCTGCACGGCATCCCCGACGAAGTGGCGCAGGTACTGGCCCGCGAAGGCATCGACTGCGACTACCGCAAGGGGGGCGCCCTGTACTGTGCCGCGCGCTACCCCGAGCAAGAAGCCAGCCTGCGCGCCTATCTGCACAAGCTCTATTGCCAGGGCCTCACCGACGCCGACTACCGCTGGCTGAGCCCGCAGCAGTTGGCCGAACAGCTCCGCATCGCCAGGCCCTATGGCGGTATCTATGCACCCCATGTCGCCACGATTCAGCCGGCCAAGCTGGTGCGCGGCCTGGCGCGGGTGGTGGAACGCATGGGCGTGAAGATTTATGAAAACAGTCCGGTAACCCAGTGGCAGTCCGGCGGCCTGCGCACGGCGAAGGCCAGTGCGCGCGCGGTGTGGGTGGTACCGGCCGTCGAGGGCTATGCCAACACGTTGCCGCCCTTGGGCCGCTACCAATTGCCGGTGCAAAGCCTGATCGTCGCCACCGAGCCGTTGCCGGCCAGCACCTGGGACGAGATTGGCCTGAGCCACGGCCAGGCCTTCGGCGAAAGCAGCCGCCAGGTCACTTATGGCCAGCGCACGGCGGACAACCGCCTGGTATTCGGCGCCCGTGGCGGCTATCAGTTCGCCGGACAGTTGCGCCACAACTTCGATCTGACCGACAGCGAAGTCGAGCTGCGTCGCTACCTGTTCAGTGAGCTGTTCCCACAGTTGAAAAACGCACGGATCAGCCATTCGTGGGGCGGCAATCTCGGCATGTCGCGCCAATTCCGGCCGCACATGCTCTGTGATCAACAGTCCGGCATCGCACTGGCTGGCGGGTATGGCGGGGAGGGCGTCGGCGCTGCCAACCTCGGCGGTCGCACCCTGGCGGACTTGATCCTCGGGCGCGATACAGCGCTGACCAAACAGCCCTGGGTCATTCGCGAACGTGGTCTCGACGCGCTCAAGGCCTGGGAACCCGAGCCCTGCCGCTGGCTGGGCTACAACGCGATCATTCGCAGTTTTGTCCATGAAGACCAGGTGCTGGCCAACCCCAACTCCGCCCCGTGGCGTCGCAAATGGGCGACCGGCGTGGCCGGGTTCATGGAAGGTTTCATGCACTGAGCCGTTTCACTCACACGAGAACACCCATGAGCATATACAAGCCGGCGATGCACTGATGTTGCCGGCCAACAGCACGGGCGTGTGGGATATCCAGGAAACCGTGCGCAAGACCTACGTATTGATTCTGTAACGCTTTGATCCTTGATCGCCTGCCATAAAAACAGCCCTAAAACCGCCAGGAAATCGAACCATGAAAGCCATTGCCCTGTTGCCCTTGATGTTGCTGGCCTCTGTCAGCCAGGCCGCCGAGACGGTGAAAATCTATAACTGGTCCAGCTACATCGCCCCGGATACCACGAAGAACTTCCAGAAACAGACCGGGATCGGTTTCAGCTACGACGTGTATGACAGCAACGAAACCCTCGACGGCAAGCTGATGACCGGTAACTCCGGCTATGACGTGGTGTTTCCTTCCAACCACTTCATGGCCCGGCAGATTCAGGGTGGCGCGCTGAAAAAGCTCGACAAGAGCCAGTTGCCCAACTGGAAAAACCTCAACCCGGTGCTGCTCAAGGCCTTGGAGAACAATGACCCGGGCAATGCCCACGGTTTCCCGTACCTGTGGGGCAGTACCGGCATCGGTTACAACATCGACAAGGTCAAGGCGGTGCTTGGGGACGATGCCCCCGTGAATTCCTGGGACCTGATTTTCAAGCCCGAATACATGCAAAAGCTCAGCAAGTGTGGCGTGGCCATCCTCGATAACGGCCCGGAATTGTTGCCCATCGCCCTCAATTACCTGGGCCTTGAGCACCACAGCAAGAACCCCGAGGACTACAAAAAGGCCGAAGCCCTGCTGATGAAAGTGCGGCCGTATGTGGCGTACTTCCACTCCTCGAAATACACCGGTGACCTGGCCAATGGCGATATCTGCGTGGCTGTCGGCTTCTCCGGCGACGTGCTGCAGGCCCAGAGCCGCGCCACCGAAGCCAACAATGGCGTGAAGATCGGTTATCAGATCCCCAAGGAAGGCGCCGCGATCTGGTTCGACATGGTGGCCATGCCCGCCGACGCGCCGGATGCAAAGGCCGGCTACGCCTTTATGGATTACCTGCTGGAGCCCCAGGTCATGGCGGAGATCACCAACGCCGTGCACTACGCCAACGGCAATAGCGCGGCGGACAGCCTGGTCAACCCTGAAATCAAAGGCGACACCAAGGTCTACCCCAGCGCGGACATGATGGGTAAGTTGTTTGCCCTGCAAGCCATGCCGCTGAATATCGACCGGATTCGCACGCGAGTCTGGAACACCATTCGCATGGGGCGCTGAAAAACCATCTGTCTTGATGGGTTTGATCGTTCCCCCGCCTGGCGGGGGAACGATCTCAGGGGTTTTCCAAGTCATGCCCCAGCGACTGGATAAACAACGAAAACAACTCCGGTTGTGACGATATGTCCAGCTTCGCGTACAGGTGCCTACGGTGCACTTTTACCGTGTCCGGCGAGATATTCAGGCGCTCGGCCATGGCTTTGGAAGAAAACCCGCGCAGTACCAGCCGGGCGATTTCCAGTTCGCGCTCCGACAGCACACCGCTGCCGAACTGGCTCAATGCATCCCTGATCTGGCTGTCCATGGCCGGCACCCGTTGAGTGCTCTGTTGCCAATGCTGTTGCATCAGCGGCAGCACCCAGGCCGCAAGCGTAGTCAGCAAGCCTGCCTCTTCGCCGCTGAAGCGCCGCTGCATGCCCAGCGACAGTGACAGCGTGCCGGTACCCGGCAGTTGCAGGATGAACTGCACCTCGTCTTCCAGCACGTTGTCGTGAAAGTAGTTGAGGAAGTACTCACTCTGGCGAAAATGATCCGGCGCCACTTCTTCCAAGCGATACACGCCGCTGGCATTGCCTTCACGGCACGCCTGGTAGAAGGGGTCGAGCAGGTACAGGCCATTGAGGTACACCAGCATCGAAGCGGGTTTGCTGGTGGGCTGGGCGTCGTACTCTTCCAGGGCCCGGGGTGGGCCATCCAGGGGGTAGAAGATCGCCAGGGCGTTATCGAAGGGCACGCACTGGTGCAGCAACAACACCAACGGTTTCCAGAAACGCTCGGTGCCGATATGCGAGACGGTGCGGCCCAGGCCGGCGTGCATGCCGACTTCGCGAAACAGGCTCATATGACAGGCTCCCGCCACCCAAAGATCGGCCCAGGGTTCGGCTTTTGCCGCAGGCCGTCAAGGGGAGTACGCCAATAGGGGAATTGGCTGACATAAACGCAGCGTTTAATTTCACCATTATTCAGCGGGAAACATATCCCGCCAACACATCATTTTTCGTTTCTGCCTCACACCAAGAACAACGACAGAGGATAACGATATGAGCACTTCCCCCACGCTTGACGGCGTGCTGAAACCCACCCTGAGCGTCTTCGATGTGGTGACCATCACGGTTTCCGCCGTGACACCCGCCAGTTCGGTCTTCGTGATCGCACCGTTCGCCATCCAGCAGGCCGGCAGCGGGGTGTTCCTGGCGTTTGTGATGGCCGGTTTGCTCGCACTGATGTTCGCCTTTTGCTACGCCGAACTGGGCCGCGCCCATAACAGCGCCGGTGGTGAGTATGTGTATGCCAAGCGCGTGTTCGGCGGCATGGCCGGCTATGCGACCTTCCTCACCGTGCTGGTGATGCTGCTGTTTATCCCGCCGGTATTGGCCACTGGCGCCGCGACCTACCTCAACAACGCCTTGGGCACCCGCTTTGATTCACAAACCGTCGCCCTGGTGATCGTGGCATGCAGCTACGCCTTGGGCGTTCTCAATATCAAGCTCAATGCGTGGATCACCGGCACGTGCCTGCTGCTGGAAGTGGCGGCGTTGCTGGTCATCGTGTTTATCGGCTTCGGCAACCCGGTGCAGCCCGCGAGTGTGTTGTTCCAGCCGCAGATCGTCGAGAACGGCGTACTGCACCTGGCGCCCTGGGCCCTGGTAATCGGTGCGGTGGGCATCGGCCTGTTTTCCTACAACGGTTACGGCACCGCAGTGTTGCTGGCCGAAGACATGAAATGCGCCGGCAAAGGCGTACACAAGGCGGTGCTGTGGTCCCTGGGGCTGGTGGTGATCATCGAACTGGTACCGATCACCGCGCTGTTGATCGGCGCGCCCTCCCTGAGCGCGATGATCAGCAGCCCCGACCCTATCGGCTACCTGCTCACCAGCCACGGCAATGAAACCCTGTCGCGGCTGGTCAGCGCGGGGATCTTCCTGTCGGTGTTCAACGCCATCGTCGCCATCGTCATCCAGATCGGCCGCGTGGTGTTCAGCAGCGGGCGCGATGCGCTCTGGACACCCAGCATCAACACCCTGTTCACGCGGATCCACCCGCGCTGGGATTCGCCCTGGCTGGCTACGCTGTTCCTGGCGATCCCCTCGGCGCTGCTCAGTTTCAGCTCGAATTTGGCCGACCTCACGTCGTTCAGCGTGTTGCTGATCATATTGGTGTACCTGGTGGTGGCGCTGAGCGCACTGATGAGCCGTGCGCTGCTGCGCGACCGCGAGCATCCCTATCGCATGCCGCTGTGGCCGTTGCCCGCGTTGCTGGCGGTACTGGGCGCGGGGTACCTGTTGATCACGTTGGTCATGGCGGCCTCGGTGCGCGACATCATGGTCATCCTCGGCTTGCTGGCCGTGTCGGTGATTTTCTATTGCATCAGCGGCCGGTCGAGTCCGGTCTTCCAGAAACTGTAAGGAGTGGGTATGCGCGCACGTCAATTGGGCATCACGTTGGGGCTGGGTACGCCCGGTGAGTTGAATGCAATCACCGATGTGCCGGGCGTCCGGGTCGGCCACAGCACACTCAAGACGCGTATCAACGGCAAACACGTGCGCACCGGCGTCAGCGTGGTCCAGCCGCGCGCCGGCGAGGCGCGGCAACAACCGTGTTTCGCCGGTTACCACGTGCTCAACGGTAATGGCGATGCCACCGGCCTTGAATGGATCCGCGAAGCCGGGCTGTTGACCACGCCGCTGGCCATCACCAACACCCACAGCCTGGGCATTGTGCGCGACACCCTGATCGCCCTGGAGCGCGAACGCCTGGCGGACCCGGCGGTGTACTGGTGCATGCCGGTGGTGATGGAGACTTACGACGGCCTGCTCAACGATATCTGGGGTCAACACGTCAAGCCTGAGCACGTGCGCCAGGCGCTGCACAACGCCGAGACCGGCCCCGTGCAGGAAGGCGCGGTGGGTGGCGGTACCGGGATGATCTGCCATGAGTTCAAGGGCGGTATTGGCACCGCGTCGCGACGTTTACCGGCGGAGCAGGGCGGTTGGACCGTTGGCGTGCTGGTGCAGGCCAACCATGGCAAGCGCCAGGAGCTGCGGGTCGACGGCTACCCGGTGGGGCGCCAACTGATGGGCATTGCCTCGCCCTTCGCCGAACGCGGCACGCCGGGCATGGGCTCGATCGTGGTGGTCATTGCCACTGACGCGCCCCTGTTGCCGCACCAGTGCCAGCGCCTGGCACAACGCGCATCCATTGGCATCGCCCGCACCGGCGGCGGTACCGAGGACTCCAGCGGCGACCTGTTCCTGGCCTTCGCCACCGGCAACAGGGACCTGCCGCCGGCGGATTACGCGCGTGCAGGCCTGCCGTTCAGCAGCACGTTGCAGATGCTCAACAACGACCATATTTCGCCGCTGTTCAGCGCGGCGGCCGAGGCGGTGGAGGAGGCGATCATCAACGCCATTCTGGCCGGGGAGGACATGACCACCGATGACGGCGTACGGGTGCCGGGCCTCACGGGCGACACGCTGTTGCAGGCATTAAAAAACAGCGGTTGGAGTGTGCCCCGGTAATGACGAACAACCTGATCGTTAGTTGAAGGAGTGGCTGTTTAATATTGCCAATGCCACCGTGGCAATAGAGTGGATCCCATTATTCGTGACGTCGCTGAAGTTACGCGGCGTTAGCGATATTTAATATTTAAATACGAGCCCGGTGTTTTTTGTTGGACAAAATCCGAGTGCCCCAATAAATACGGCACCCGACTTCCCTAAGTTGTCGGATGGCGCGTTTTTAACCTTGGAAATAGAGGTGGACGAAAGATTTCAAGTTGTGTCAGTTTCGTGACGCCTTCAAAAGAGGCGAGTGATAGGACGATCTCGCCAGCGGGGTTCCTATCGATCAAAGACTGATGCACTTGCACACAAGGAAGTACGTTTATGTCAAAAGTAAAAGACAAGGCTATCGTGTCGGCGGCGCAAGCCAGCACCGCTTACGCGCAAATCGATAGCTTCAGCCATCTGTATGACCGTGGCGGCAACCTCACGATCAATGGCAAACCCTCCTACACCGTCGACCAGGCAGCCACCCAGCTGCTGCGCGACGGTGCCGCGTACCGGGACTTCGACGGCAACGGCAAGATCGACCTGACCTACACGTTCCTCACCTCGGCCTCCTCGAGCACCCTGAACAAACACGGCATTTCGGGCTTCAGCCAGTTCAGCGCGCAGCAGAAGGCCCAGGCCGTGCTGGCCATGCAATCCTGGGCAGACGTGGCCAACGTCGCGTTCACCGAGAAAGCCAGCGGCGGTGACGGCCACATGACCTTCGGCAACTACAGCAGTGGCCAGGACGGCGCGGCGGCCTTCGCCTACCTGCCCGGCACCGGCGCGGGCTACGACGGCACCTCGTGGTACCTGACCAACAACAGCTACACGCCGAACAAAACCCCGGACCTGAACAACTATGGCCGGCAGACGCTCACCCACGAAATCGGCCACACCCTGGGCCTGGCTCACCCCGGCGACTACAACGCCGGCGAAGGCGCGCCCACCTACAACGACGCGACCTATGGACAGGACACGCGCGGCTACAGCCTGATGAGTTACTGGAGCGAGAGCAACACTAACCAGAACTTCAGCAAAGGCGGGGTCGAGGCCTATGCCTCGGGGCCGTTGATCGACGATATCGCGGCGATCCAGAAGCTCTACGGCGCCAACTACAACACCCGTGCCGGTGACACCACCTACGGTTTCAACTCCAATACCGGGCGTGATTTTCTCAGCGCCAGCTCCAACGCCGACAAGCTGGTGTTCTCGGTGTGGGACGGTGGCGGCAATGACACCCTGGACTTCTCCGGGTTCACCCAGAACCAGAAGATCAACCTCAATGAAACCGCGTTCTCCGACGTCGGCGGCCTGGTGGGCAACGTGTCCATCGCCAAGGGCGTCACCGTGGAGAACGCCTTCGGCGGCGCGGGCAACGACCTGATCATCGGCAACAACGCGGCCAACGTGATCAAAGGCGGGGCCGGCAATGACCTGATTTATGGCGGGGGTGGTGCCGACCAATTGTGGGGCGGCGCGGGCAGCGACACCTTTGTGTTCGGCGCCAGTTCCGATTCCAAGCCAGGGGCTGCAGACAAGCTCTTCGACTTCACCTCGGGCTCGGACAAGATCGACCTCAGCGGCATCACCAAAGGCGCCGGCCTGAGCTTCGTCAATGCGTTTACCGGGCATGCCGGCGACGCGGTCCTGACCTATGCGGCAGGCAGCAACCTGGGTACCTTGGCGGTGGACTTCTCCGGGCACGGCGTGGCGGACTTCCTCGTCACCACCGTCGGCCAGGCGGCAGTCAGCGACATCGTCGCGTGATACAAGGGCGCGGCGCTTGCGCGTCGCGCCTTCACGAGGGAGCGTGCGGATGCAGCGTTTTTTCAATTGGATCGCCTGCGGGTTGCAGGTGATGTTCGTGTCGGCAGGAGCCCACGCAATGGCGAGCAGTCTTGTTTTACCCACCACGGCCCAGTTGGCCGGGCATTGGCAGTTGCACCAGCAGGGCCAGGTGTGCGCCCTGGACCTGCTCGAACAGGCGAATGCGCTGGGCGGTGACGTCGCCTGCGCCGAACAGTGGCTGGGAGAAAAACCCCTGACCTGGTCACCTACGCCGGACGGCATCTGGCTGTTCAACGCCGTGGGCAGCGGCATCGCACACTTGAATCGCCAGAAGGGCGGTAGTTATCAGGCGCGTAATAAAACCGGCGACGTTATTGAACTAAAACGAATGCCTTAGTTATCGCTATACGCGTATTACTCGATTTTATTAGTTGCTCGGCCTGTATCTGGGGCTCGGGCAGCTTATGCGTGCAATCCGGTTCAAGGAAGATCAACACCTATGGCCAAGCCCCCTGTTGCTGCTCCTTTATTCAAGGCGCTGGGTGAATATAAAAGCATCTTGATCAGTATTGGCTGCTTCACCGCCTTGATTAACCTATTGATGCTGGTGCCGTCGATTTACATGCTGCAAGTGTATGACCGCGTGCTGTCCTCCCAGAACGAAACCACCCTGGTGATGTTGACGCTGATGGTCGTGGGCTTTTTTGCATTTATTGGCACACTTGAAGTGATCCGCAGTTTTATCGTGATCCGCATCGGCAGCCAGTTAGAGCGGCGTTTCAACCTGCACGTGTACAAGGCCGCGTTCGAACGCAACCTGCAACGCGGCCAGGGGCATGCCGGGCAATCCTTGGGCGACCTGACCCATATCCGTCAATTCATCACCGGGCCGGCGCTGTTCGCGTTCTTCGATGCCCCGTGGTTTCCCCTCTACCTGTTGGTGATTTTCCTGTTCAACGTATGGCTCGGCGTACTGGCCACCGCCGGTGCGCTGCTGCTGATCGGCCTGGCCTGCCTGAACGAATACCTGACCAAAAAGCCTTTGGGCGAGGCCAGTGGTTTTTCCCAGCAATCCACCCAGCTGGCCACCAGCCACTTGCACAACGCCGAGACCATCCAGGCCATGGGCATGCTCGGCGCGCTGCGCCAGCGCTGGTTTGCCGTGCATGCGCAGTTCCTGGGGTTGCAGAACCGTGCCAGTGACACCGGTTCTGTGATCAGCTCGCTGAGCAAGTCCCTGCGCCTGTGCCTGCAATCGCTGGTGCTGGGCCTGGGTGCGCTGTTGGTGATCCGTGGCGACATGACCGCCGGGATGATGATCGCCGGTTCGATCCTGATGGGCCGGGTACTCAGCCCCATCGACCAGTTGATCGCGGTGTGGAAGCAATGGAGCTCGGCCAAGCTGGCCTACCAGCGGCTGGACGAACTGCTGCGCGAATTCCCGCCGCACGTGGAGCACATGGCGTTGCCGGCGCCGAACGGGCAGATAAGTGTCGAACACGTCAGCGCGGGCCCACCGGGGCATCGTTTGGCCAGCTTGCATCAGGTCAGCTTCAACCTCGGCGCCGGCGAAGTGCTCGGTGTCTTGGGCGCTTCCGGTTCCGGCAAATCCACCCTGGCCCGCGTGCTGGTGGGTGTGTGGCCAACGCTGGCGGGCACCGTGCGCCTGGACCGCGCGGACATCCATCGCTGGAACCGCGACGACCTCGGCCCGCATATCGGCTATCTGCCCCAGGACATTGAGTTGTTCAGCGGCAGCATCGCCGACAATATTGCGCGTTTTCGCGAGGCTGACCCTGAGTGTGTGGTGAAGGCGGCACAACAAGCCGGCGTGCATGAACTGATCCTGCGCTTGCCCCAGGGTTACGACACGGTGCTGGGCGACAACGGCGGCGGCCTGTCCGGCGGCCAGAAGCAGCGCGTGGCCCTGGCGCGCGCGCTGTACGGCGGGCCGCGCTTGATTGTGCTGGATGAGCCCAACTCCAACCTCGACACCGTCGGCGAGGCCGCGCTGGCCAGCGCCATCGTACAGATGAAGGCCCAGGGCAGCAGCGTGGTGCTGGTGACCCATCGCTCCTCGGCGCTGGCCCAGGCCGACAAATTGCTGGTGCTCAACGAAGGGCGCCTACAGGCGTTCGGGCCGAGCCAGGAGGTGCTGCGTGCCTTGTCCGGCCAGCAGGAAGCGCCAAAAGACAAGCCCGGCGTCAGTTTCAGTCGTCAGTACTCAGCCGCAAGGAAGCCCGGCGCATGAACAGCCTCACTGTTGAACCCCCTTTCAAAGAACGCGATGCCGGTTTTTTTGCCCGGATGGGCTGGCTGCTGACCGTGGTCGGCGCTGGCGGGTTTTTCCTCTGGGCCAGCCTCGCGCCGCTCGATCAAGGCATCCCGGTGCAGGGCACGGTGGTGGTGTCGGGCAAGCGCAAGGCCGTGCAAACCCTCAGCCCCGGCGTGGTCAGCCGTATTCTGGTGCGCGAGGGCGAATGGGTGAAGCAAGGCCAGCCGCTGTTTCGCCTCGACCAGACCCAGAGCCAGGCCGATGTGCACTCGCTGCAAGCCCAATACCGCATGGGCTGGGCGAGCGTGGCGCGTTGGCAGAGCGAACGGGACAACAGCGCCGGCATCCGCTTTCCCGCCGAACTGAGCAGTAACCCCGACCCCGCATTGGCGTTGGTGCTGGAAGGCCAGCGCCAACTGTTCAGCAGCCGCCGTGAAGCCTTCGCCCGTGAACAGGCGGGTATTCGCGCCAATATCGACGGCGCCACCGCGCAACTCAATGGCATGCGCCGTGCCCGCAGCGACCTGACCGCCCAGGCGCAATCGCTGCGTGACCAACTGAGTAATCTGCAACCATTGGCCGACAACGGCTACATCCCGCGTAACCGCTTGATGGAATACCAGCGCCAGTTGTCCCAAGTGCAACAGGACCTGGCGCAGAACACCGGTGAAAGCGGTCGGGTGGAGCAGGGCATCCTCGAATCGCGCCTCAAGTTGCAGCAGCACAGCGAGGAGTACCAGAAGGAGGTACGCAGCCAATTGGCCGACGCGCAACTGCGCAGCCTGACCCTGGAGCAGCAACTCACCTCGGCCGGGTTCGACTTGCAGCACAGCCAAATCAATGCGCCCGCCGATGGGGTTGCGGTCAACCTCGGCGTGCACACCGAAGGCGCCGTGGTGCGGGCCGGCGAAACCCTGCTGGAAATCGTGCCCCAGGGCACGCGCCTGGAAGTGGAGGGGCACTTACCGGTGCATCTGGTGGACAAGGTCGGTACACACTTGCCGGTCGACATTCTCTTCACGGCCTTCAACCAGAGCCGTACCCCGAGGGTGCCGGGGGAGGT
Source organism: Pseudomonas sp. S3_E10 (assembly GCF_054667615.1). NCBI lineage: Bacteria > Pseudomonadati > Pseudomonadota > Gammaproteobacteria > Pseudomonadales > Pseudomonadaceae > Pseudomonas > Pseudomonas sp. S3_E10. The sequence continues at coordinate 5,885,976 of NZ_CP162743.1, read as the reverse complement.
CAGCCTGGTTTCCGCCGACCAGATGCTCGATGAAAAAACCGGCGCGCCCTATTACGTGTTGCGCACCACCGTCAGCGAGGCCGCACTGGAGAAACTTCAGGGCCTGGTGATCAAGCCCGGCATGCCGGCCGAGATGTTCGTGCGCACCGGCGAACGCTCGCTGCTCAATTACCTGTTCAAGCCGCTGCTCGACCGCGCCGGCTCCGCGTTGACCGAGGAATGAACATGAAACCGGTGTTTATCGCCTTGTTGTTGACCTGCACCAGCGCCCAGGCCGCCATGGGCCCGTTCGATGTGTACGAGCAAGCCTTGCGCAACGACCCAGTGTTCCTCGGCGCCATCAAGGAGCGCGACGCGGGCCTGGAGAACCGCACCATCGGCCGCGCCGGCCTGCTGCCCAAGCTGTCTTATAACTACAACAAGGGCCGCAACAACTCCGAGGCGCATTTGCCGGACGGGCGCGGCGGCAGCTACCGCGACGACCGTAACTACAACAGCTACGGCTCCACCTTCAGCTTGCAACAGCCATTGTTCGACTACGAAGCCTACGCCAACTATCGCAAGGGCGTGGCCCAGGCGCTGTTCGCCGACGAGAGTTTTCGCGACAAGAGCCAGGCGTTGCTGGTGCGGGTACTGACCTATTACACCCAGGCGCTGTTTGCCCAGGACCAGATCGACATCGCCCGCGCCAAGAAGAAAGCCTTCGAGCAGCAGTTCCAGCAGAACCAGCACCTGTTCCAGCAGGGCGAGGGCACCCGCACCGATATCCTCGAAGCCGAGTCGCGCTATGAGCTGGCCACCGCCGAAGAGATCCAGGCGCTGGATGAACAGGACGCCTCGTTACGAGAATTGGGCGCGCTGATCGGCGTGCAGAGCGTCAACATCCACGACCTGGCGCCGCTCAACCAAGGCTTTGCAGCGTTTACGTTAACCCCGGCCAACTACGACAGTTGGCATGCCCTGGCGATCGGCAATAACCCCACGCTGGCGTCCCAGCGCCAGGCCCTGGAAGTGGCGCGCTATGAAGTGGAACGCAACCGCGCCGGGCACCTGCCCAAGGTCACGGCGTATGCCAGCTCGCGCCAGCAGGAATCCGACAGCGGCAACACCTACAACCAGCGCTACGACACCAACACGATAGGCGTCGAAGTGAGCCTGCCGCTGTATGCCGGTGGCGGCATCTCGGCGTCCACCCGCCAGGCCAGTCGCGCCATGGAGCAGGCCGAGTACGAGTTGGAGGGCAAGACCCGCGAAACCCTGATCGAACTGCGTCGCCAGTTCAGCGCCTGCTTGTCCGGCGTGAGCAAACTGCGCGCCTATCAAAAGGCCCTGGCGTCTGCCGAAGCGCTGGTGGTGTCGACCCGGCAAAGCATCCTCGGCGGCGAGCGGGTCAACCTCGATGCGCTCAATGCCGAACAACAGCTGTACAGCACCCGACGCGACCTGGCCCAGGCGCGTTACGACTACCTCATGGCCTGGACCAAATTGCATTACTACGCCGGCAACCTGCGCGACACCGACTTGGCCAAGGTGGATGAAGCCTTCGGGCCGGCACCGCGTTAAGGGGCGTTCTCGACAATTGCAACAACAAAAGAGGCAATACCATGGGTGTGTTTGACTATAAGAGCCTCGGAGCCGAGGGTTCCAAAGCGTTGTTCGCCGATGCCATGGCGATCACGCTGTACACCTACCACAACCTGGATAACGGCTTTGCCGTGGGCTACCAGCACAACGGGCTGGGCTTGGGCTTGCCGGCCACATTGGTCGGTGCGTTGCTGGGCAGCAGTGATTCCCAGGGCGTGATCCCCGGCGTGCCGTGGAACCCGGACTCGGAAAAGCCGCGCTGCAGGCGGTGCAACAAGCCGGTTGGACGCCGATCAGCGCCGGCACGCTGGGGTATACCGGTAAAACCGACGCCCGGGGCACCTTTTTTGGCGAAAAGGCCGGCTACACCACGGCCCAGGCCGAAGTGCTGGGCAAGTACGATGACGCCGGTAAATTGCTCGAAATCGGCATCGGCTTTCGCGGCACCTCCGGTCCCAGGGAAAGCCTGATCAGCGATTCCATCGGCGACCTGGTCAGTGACGTGCTGGCCGCGTTGGGCCCCAGGGATTACGCAAAAAACTACGCGGGCGAGGCCTTTGGCGGTTTGCTCAAGAACGTTGCCGATTACGCCACCGCCCATGGCCTGGGCGGTCACGACGTGGTGGTCAGCGGCCACAGCCTGGGCGGCCTGGCGGTCAACAGCATGGCCGACCTGAGCGCGGGCAGATGGGCCGGGTTCTACCAGGACGCCAACTATGTGGCCTATGCCTCGCCGACCCAGAGCGCCGGTGACAAGGTGCTCAATGTCGGCTACGAAAACGACCCGGTATTCCGTGCGCTGGACGGCTCATCCTTCAGCGGGTCATCGCTGGGCGTGCATGACCAGCCCCATGCGTCGACCACCGACAACATCGTCAGCTTCAACGACCATTACGCCTCGACACTGTGGAACGCGCTGCCGTTTTCCATCATCAACCTGCCGACCTGGATCTCGCACTTGCCCACCGGGTATGGCGACGGCATGACGCGCATCCTGGACTCCGGGTTCTATGCGCAGATGAGCCGCGATTCGACGATTATCGTCGCCAACCTGTCCGCCCCGGCGCGCGCTACCACCTGGGTGCAAGACCTCAACCGCAACGCGCAGCCGCACACGGGCGACACGTTCATCATCGGCAGCGCCGGCAATGACCTGATCCAGGGCGGTAAAGGCGCGGACTTTATCGAAGGCGGCAAAGGCAATGACACGATCCGCGACAGCAGCGGGCATAACACCTTCCTGTTCAGCGGGCCGTTTGGCCACGACCGGATCATCGGTTACCAACCAACAGACAAACTGGTGTTTACGCAGGTAGAGGGCAGTGCGGACTATCGTGATCACGCCAAGACAGTGGGTGGGGACACGGTGATCAGTTTTGGCGGGGATTCGGTGACATTGGTGGGCGTGAGCGGGTTGTCGGGGGAGGGGATCGTGATCATCTGAAACTGCCTGTTGTGGTGAGGGCGCTGCTTGCTCACCCCAACAGCCCCACTCCCACATTTGATCAGTGTGGCTTGAAGGAAATCAGTTTTCCTTGCGCACCGTAGCCACGTCATCGGCCTTGACGCGTACACGCTTGCCGGCGATATCGGTGAATTCGTAGAAACCGTCGGCGGTCTTGGCGTTTGGCGTGTCTTTGGTCAAATACTGCGTGCCGTTTTGCAGGGTTACGACGGTTTGCGTCGCGCAACCGGCCAATACCAGAAAAGTGAGTGCAACCAGCGGCAGCCCCAAATTCTTCATGTTCATTATCCTTACCTTCAACTCGGAAAAGTCCCGCGCCAAGGGCTGCGGGCCGTAAATGTTACGCCATCGACCCCCCATCTGATCACTTTTATACAAAAAGTTGCGTACGCCATTTATCTATTACCGATTGCAACACAGCATCGGCGGCGGCACTCTGTATGCATAACCAGTATTTGATCAGCGCGCACCATGGCCAATCCGCTCGACGACCCACTCTATTACCTGCATAACTTCCGCCAGGTCCTGCATTGGCTGGGGCAACGCTATGCCGATCTGCTTGATCCTGACGAAGAGCATTTCATTCAGCAATTTGACAGGTTGCCGCAGGCCTCCCAGGCGCTGTTGGTGCGCATGGTGATGCGCAAAGGCGTGCATTTTCGCGCGGGCAAGCTCAACTACGGGGAGGTGGGTTGCACCCACGCCGCCGCAGTGCCGTTGTTGGCACTGGGTTGGGTGGATGACCAGCACCCGCTGGGCTTTGCCGAACTGTTCGCGCTGCTGCAAAAGGCTGAAATCCTGAGTGCCTTCGCCCCCTGGATCGATCAGCCCAAGGGCAAGAAGGCCGACTGGCTGGAGGGGTTGGCGGCGCAGTTCAGCCAAACCCGCAGCTTTGCCCAGTGGTGCCCCGAGTTGGCCGATTCGTTGTACAGCCTCACCGTGATGGACCTGTGCGACCGGTTGCGCCTGATGTTCTTTGGCAACCTGCACCAGGACTGGTCCGAATTCGTACTGGCGGACCTGGGCATTTACACCTATGAAAAAGTCGAGTTCTGCGCCGAGTCCCGTGGGCTGCGCACGCGTGCCGACGTACAGGGTTTTCTGTTTTTGCACCACTGCCAGCAAGCCTTTGAAAACGCTGAAGCCTTGGACGAGGTGCTGCACCGGGTCGCGACCCTGAGCACCGACAACCCCTGGCTGGAAAAACGGCGCGCCAAGCTGTTGTTCCAGATCGGGCAGTTCTGTGAACGCAGTGCGCAATTGGCCCTGGCCGAGCAGATCTACCGGGCCTGCGCGTATCCCGATGCGCGTTCACGGTTGATCCGTGTGCTGGAGCGCCAGCAGGACTACGTGCAGGCCATGGCCCTGGCAACCCTTGCGCAACAGGCGCCGCAAAGTGCCGCCGAGCAGCAACACCTGCAGCGCGTCATGCCGCGTCTTCGGCGCAAATTGGGTGGGCCGGTCGCGCCCAGGTCCAAGCCTCGCGAGGTCACGCGCCTGGACCTCGAACTGGCGCTGCCGGACCCGCTGATGTCGGTGGAATACTGCGTGCAGGCTCACCTCAGCGAACCCGATGCACCGGTGCATTACGTAGAAAACGGCCTGATCAACTCGTTGTTCGGCCTGCTGTGTTGGGACGCGATCTTCGCTCCGTTGCCGGGCTCGTTTTTTCACCCGTTCCAGCGCGGGCCGGCGGACCTGCACAGCGAAGACTTCCATCAACGCCGTGCGCCGCTGTTCGACGCGTGTTTCGAACGACTGCAGGACGAGCGCTACAAAACCGTGATTCGCCAGCGCTACGTGGACAAATGGGGGCTTCAGTCGCCCTTCGTGTTCTGGAACCTGCTCAGTGAAACGCTGCTGGAACAGGCATTGGCATGCTTGTCCGCCGCGCACCTGCGCCACTGGTTCGAACGCCTGCTGCTGGACATTCGCGCCAACCGCAGCGGCATGCCGGACCTGATCCAGTTCTGGCCGGCGCAAAAAACCTACCGCATGATCGAAGTCAAAGGCCCCGGCGACCGCCTGCAAGACAATCAATTGCGCTGGCTGGAATTCTGTGGCGACCACCAGATGCCGGTCACGGTCTGCTACGTGCGCTGGGCGGAGCACGTCGCTTGAGCTACAGCGTGGCCGTGCGGGCGCTGTGTGAGTTCACCGCCAAGGTCGGCGACCTGGACCTGCGCTTTACCCCATCGCCCAGCGCCCAGGAGGGTATCGTCGGGCACCGCACCGTGGCTTCGCGACGCAGCGCGCACTACCAGAATGAGGTCGCCCTCGAAGGCACCTACCAGCAACTCACCGTGCGGGGCCGGGCCGACGGCTACGACCCGAACGCCAACCGCCTGGAAGAGGTGAAAACCTATCGCGGCGACCTTGACGCCCAGCCCGCTAACCACCGGCAACTGCATTGGGCTCAGGTCAAAGTGTATGGCTGGCTGATGTGCCAGAAGCTCGGGTTGACGCAGATCGAGTTGGCGCTGGTGTACTTCGATATTGTCGGCGAGGGCGAAACCCTGCTCAGTCAACGCTTCCAGTCCGCCGAACTACAAGCGTTCTTCAACACCCAATGCGCGCTGTTCCTTGGCTGGGCCAGGCGCGAAATGGCCCACCGTGAAGCGCGCAACCGCGCGGCCCAGGCCTTGAGTTTCCCGCATGCCGGGTTTCGCCCCGGCCAACGCGCGTTGGCCGAGTCGGTGTACAAGGCCGTCAGCACCGGCCGCTGCCTGATGGCCCAGGCGCCCACTGGCATCGGCAAGACCCTTGGCACGCTATTCCCGCTGCTCAAGGCGCTGGCGCCGCAGCAACTGGACAAGGTGTTCTTTCTGACCGCCAAGACTCCCGGCCGAAAATTGGCCCTTGATGCCGCGCAAGTACTGCATGCCGCCAGCCCCGACCTGGCCTTGCGCGTGCTGGAGCTGGTGGCGCGGGACAAGGCCTGCGAACACTTGGATAAAGCCTGTCACGGCGATTCCTGCCCGTTGGCCCAGGGTTTCTACGACCGTCTGCCCGCCGCCCGTATCGCCGCTTCCAACGTACGCCTGTTGGACCAGCGCAACCTGCGCGACGTCGCCCTGGCCCACAACGTGTGCCCCTATTATCTGAGCCAGGAAATGGCGCGCTGGGCCGACCTGGTCGTTGCCGACTACAACTACTATTTCGACTTCGGCGCCATGCTCTTCGGCCTGGCCCAGCTCAACGGATGGCGTGCTGCGGTGCTGGTCGACGAAGCCCATAACCTGGTGGACCGCGCGCGCGCGATGTACAGCGCGAGTCTTGATCAATACCGCCTCAAGACCCTTCGCGACACGGCGCCCGAACCGCTGAAAAAAACCTTGCAGCGCCTGAACCGTGAATGGAACGCCCTGCACAAGGAACAAGTCGCGCCGTATCAGGCCTATGCCGCCAAACCGGAAAAACTCTTGCAGGCCCTGAGCCTGTGCGCCAGCGCCATGGGCGACTACTTCAACGACCATCCCGACTCCCTCAGCGGCGAGCTGCAAGCCTTTTACTTCGAAGCCCTGCAGTTCTCCAAGGTCGCCGAGCTGTTCAACGAACACTTCATTTTCGATATCAGTAAGCGTCAGCTCAACGCCAAGCGCAGCAGTTCTACCCTGTGCCTGCGCAACGTGGTGCCCGCCGAGTTCATCCGCCCACGGCTGACGGCCGCCCGCAGCAGCGTGCTGTTTTCCGCCACGCTGAGCCCCCGGCACTATTACGCCGACCTGCTCGGCCTGCCCAAGGACACGGTGTGGATCGACGTGGAGTCGCCGTTCAAGGCCGAGCAATTGCGCGTGCGCATCGTTGATCGAGTGTCTACGCGGTTCGTGCATCGCCAGGCATCCCTGCAGCCGATCGTCGAGCTGATTGCCCGACAATTCGCACAGCGGCCGGGCAATTACCTGGCGTTTTTCTCAAGTTTTGATTACCTGCAACAAGTGGCGCAGTTGCTGGCCGAACAACACCCGCAAATCACCTTGTGGCAGCAATCGCGCGGCATGACCGAAGCCGAGCGCCAGGCGTTTCTCGATCAGTTCACCGAGCACAGCCAGGGCATCGGTTTTGCCGTGCTCGGCGGCGCGTTCGGCGAGGGTATCGACTTGCCTGGCGCACGCTTGATCGGTGCGTTTGTCGCGACGTTGGGCTTGCCGCAACTGAACCCGGTCAACGAGCAGATGAAGGCGCGCATGGGCGCGATCTTCGGTGCGGGTTATGACTACACCTATTTGTATCCCGGTATTCAGAAAGTGGTGCAGGCGGCGGGCAGGGTGATTCGTAGCGAGCAGGACGAGGGCGTGGTGATATTGATCGATGACCGGTTTGGCGAGGCGCGGGTGCGGCAACTGTTTCCGAAGTGGTGGTCAATCGATAGCTGATGGGGACGGCACTCCCCATGTGGGAGGGAGCAAGCCCCCTCCCACAGTTTTATCGGTGGTGTGGCTAGACCACTTCCAGATAGGAGCTTTGTATCGCCCGCGCCAACTCGCGCACGGTGTCGATAAAGTCGGTCAAGCGAGTGTGCAGCCCATCTTCCAGGATCTCATCGATGCCGGTGTACCTCAGCCGTGCCTCAAACTCCGCCGCCAGGCGCTGCGCCGTGCGCCCGTAGCTGCCGGGCAGGTCGGCGAGGATATGGCTCAATTCCTCGACACAGGCATGCAACGAACGCGGCACATCACTGCGCAACAACAACAGTTCCGACACCGACCGCGCATTCAGCGCATTCGGGTACAGCTCGGTATAGGCCTCGAATGACGACAACGCCCGGAGCAGGGCGCTCCACTGGTAGTAGCCGCGTGCCGAGAGGTCGCTGACCTCTTCCGACTCCTCGCCGAACATCTCGTAGCGCGCATCCAGCAGGCGCAAGGTGTTGTCCGCGCGCTCGACAAAGGTGCCCAGGCGAATGAACCGGTAGGCGTCATTGCGCATGATGGTGCCCGAGGTCGCGCCGCGAAACAGGTGCGAGCGCTGTTTGACCCAGTCACAGAAGTGGCTGATGCCATGCCGAGCCAGGCCGCCGGCGGCGATGCTGCGCATTTCCAGCCAGGTGGCGTTGAGGTTTTCCCACATGTCGGCGGTGATCCGCCCGCGCACCGCGTGGGCATTGCCGCGCGCGGCGCGCAGGCAGTTGTAGATGCTGGCGGGGTTTTCTTCGTCGAGGGCGAAAAAGTGCAACATGCGCTCGGCGTCCAGCGTTTGGTGGCGTTCGAGGTAGCTGTCCAGGGTGCCGCTGCTGAGCAACGACATGGCCAGTTCGTCCAGGCCATCGGTGTGCCCGGCCTGGGGCATCAACGACAGCGAATAACTGACTTCCAGCATGCGCGCCAGGTTCTCGGCGCGTTCCAGGTAACGGGACATCCAGTACAGATCTGCGGCGGTTCTACTCAACATGGTTCAATCCTCCACCACCCAGGTGTCCTTGGTTCCACCGCCTTGCGACGAGTTGACGATCAACGAGCCTTCACGCAGGGCCACCCGTGTGAGGCCACCGGGCACCAGGCGGGTTTCCTTGCCCGACAGTACAAAGGGGCGCAAGTCGATGTGCCGGGGAGCGATGCCGTTTTCGACAAAGGTGGGGCAGGTGGACAGGCTCAGGGTCGGCTGGGCGATGTAGGCATGCGGGCGCGCCTTGATGCGTTGGCGGAAGTCCTCGATCTCGGCGGCGCTGGCGGCAGGGCCCACGAGCATGCCGTAGCCGCCGGAGCCCTGGGTTTCCTTGACCACCAGTTCGGGCAGGTGGGTCAGCACGTGGGACAGTTCATCCGGCTTGCGACACTGGAACGTCGGTACGTTCTGCAGCACCGGCTCTTCGTCCAGGTAGAAACGGATCATTTCCGGCACATAGGGGTAGATCGACTTGTCATCCGCCACGCCGGTGCCGATGGCATTGGCCAGCACCACGTTGCCCGCGCAGTACGCCGCGACCAGGCCCGGCACGCCGAGCATCGACTCGGGGTTGAACGCCTGCGGGTCGAGGAAGGCATCGTCGATACGGCGGTAGATCACGTCCACGGCCTTGGGGCCATCGGTGGTGCGCATGAATACCTTGAGGTCGTGTACGAACAGATCCGCGCCCTCCACCAGTTCAACGCCCATCTCGCGGGCCAGGAACGCGTGTTCGAAGAACGCGCTGTTGAAGCGGCCCGGGGTCAGTACCACCACGTTGGGGTTGTCCAGGCGGCTGGAGCTTTTCAGGGTCTTGAGCAGCAGGTTGGGGTAGTGGTCCACCGGCGCGATGCGCTGCCTGGCGAACACTTCGGGAAACAGGCGCATCATCATCTTGCGGTCTTCGAGCATGTAGCTCACGCCGCTGGGGGTGCGCAGGTTGTCTTCCAGTACGTAGTAGGTGCCGTCGCCGTCGCGCACCAGGTCGACGCCGGAGATATGCGAATAGATGCCGCGATGCAGGTCCAGGCCGACCATCGCCTTCTGGTAACCCTCGTTGCCCAGCACCTGATCGGCGGGAATGATCCCGGCCTTGATGATGCGTTGGTCGTGATAGATATCGGCAAGAAACATGTTCAGCGCGTTGACCCGCTGGATACAGCCGCGTTCGATCACGCGCCATTCACTGGCGGGGATACTGCGGGGGATGATGTCGAAGGGGATCAGGCGCTCGGTGTCCTGCTCGTCGCCGTACAGGGTGAAGGTGATTCCCGCGCGGTGGAACAGCAAATCGGCTTCGCGGCGACGCTGGGCCAGCAGTTCCGGCGGCGTATTGGCCAGCCAGCGGGAGAAGTCTTGATAGTGCGCACGGCATACGCCGTTTGCGTCATTCATTTCATCAAAGAAAGATCGAGCCATTCCAGTACCTTGTCAGTGCCCAGCATTGCAGGGGAGGCACTGCCGCTTAAAAAAACGCATGTTTTTATGAGCCCGTGGCGCAGGGTGCCAACAGGCCTGGTCCTTACTTTCTTATGGGGTCGGCTCTGGGTCGGGGGGTAACGAATGTTCCTGTATTGGGGCAGATGAATGGTTTAAGCAATGCGTGTGCCTAAACCGCAGCGGCGTGTCGATTACCCGGTGATCAGCAGGCTTTGTAGGGATAACCGGGCTATGGGGTAGCAGGTGGACGCCCACTACAGGGGCTGTTGCTTGTCCCCACAATAAAGCAAGGCGCGCCCCGCTTTGGTGCGCAACAAACTTGAACTTCGCCCACCCGTGATTCTTCTAACGGGTTTCGCAACAGTGTGGAGCATCGTCGTGCCCAGAATCATCGCCCCCGACACCCCCGAAGCGGCCCTGACCGACCACAATGAACACAACGCGAAGATGTTCGGTTCACCCAAGGATCGCCTGGACTTTTATCGCCGCGAGATCCAGTACGAAACCTCGATCCTCGCCAACCGCACCGACGCCTACCTGACGGCGCAGTCGTTCCTGGTGATCGCTTTTGTCTCGGGCATGGGTAACCTGAACCCCGAGTGGGGCAAATTATTCACGCTGGTGGTACCGGTATTTCTGGTGGCGCTGGGCATTCTCAGTTCCCTCAACGCCTGGCCCGGCATTCGCGCGGCCTACGAAATCATCGATCACTGGCACTACAAGCAAAGTGAACTGCTGCGCAGCGAGCCGGTGATGGGCTTGGCCTATGACGAGTCGCCGTTGTTCTCGGAAGTGGAGTCATCCCACAAGGGTTATCGCAAGTCGCTGCTGTTCTCGATGCGCGCCCCTTGGTTGTTCATGGTGTTCTGGCTGTTGCTGGGGATGTACGCGTTCTATATCCAGATCGATAATCCGATCCGATGAGCAATCCCATGGAACTTCACGCCCCGCCGCAGCGCCTTAACGTTATCCGGCACAGGCAGAGGTGAAGCATGAGCACAGACAACGACCCACAGATGAGCAACCGTAACGACCCGGCCATCGACGTCGGGCAGCCGACGCCCGGCACCGCCGCCGATGCACCGAAAGACCCCAGGCCCGCCAGTGACCCTGCGGCCAGGGACAACGACTACAGCCCTGACTTCAAGCCCGAGCGCGAGCCCAAGCCTGAAACCGATGCCGATATCGATACCCAGGGCGGCTAGAGGAACCGGTCATGGCAAAAGAACTGGACGAAGAACCCAACGACCCAGGCAACGAAGACCCCGGCTCGCTGATGGACGATGCGCAAGTGCCGCTCCTGGATCCGGATGAAGCGGGCGAGCCGGGCAATACCGACGCAGCCATAGGTTGATCGGCTTCGGCGGCGTCTAACGCGTTGCGCTCAGGCGGGTTGCACCGTTTGCCGCTCCCGCAGGGGCGCTTGCGCCTGCAACCACTCGCGCGGGCTGGTGCCGATTTTGCGGCGGAACGCCCGGGCCAGCGCGGACGGGCTTTCGTAACCCACCTCATCGGCGATCAACGCCATGGGCCGGCCGTCGCGCAGACGCTTCTGCGCCAGGCTCACGCGCCAGCTCAGTACATAATCGGCCGGGGTTTGCCCGACGACCTTGTGAAAATGCGCGGCAAAACTGGCCCGCGACATATTTGACTCCACAGCCATTTCATTCACGGTCCACGGCCGTTGCGGATGGTTGTGCACCAGGGTCATGGCCCGTGCCAGGCGCAGGTCGGCCAGGCCCGACATCATGCCGGTGGTCATGCTGTGGTAGGCCATCATATGGCGCAGAAACTGGATGACCATCAGCTCGAACAGCCGGTTCATCACCGCCTCGCGGCCGCAGTGTTCGGCGAAGGCCTCACTGAACAGCCAGTCCAGCGTGCCGGCGATCATGGGGATCTGCGCCAGCGGCATGACGATGGAATCGGTGAGCGCCACCGCCAGCGGGTTGTCCAGGCCACCGTCAAAGCGCAGCGAGGCCGCCACTACCAGGGCGTTATCCGCCTTGCCGGCCACCAGTCGATGGGGCAGGGGGCGCGGCACTACGATCAGGCTGGGTTCGCAGATGCGCAGCGTGCCCTCTGGCATCTCCAGGCCGGCCTGGCCCTCCTTGAGCAAATAGACGCGCCCTCGTTGCTGTAAGTCGTGGGTGTCGAGGGCGCCGTGCAGCGGCCCGCTGTGAAAGGTATCGGCACCAATGCCAAAGTGCACCAGCAGCGTGGATAAACGATCCATGGTTCACCAGAGGGTAGATAAACGATTTGTTAGACGATATGTCGCATATCCTCGACTATTAGACTCCATTTGTAAAATGCGCTTCGGCATTATGGCTCCACGTTCAACGCCTTGAACGGCCACTCTAAACGGAGCAACCACCATGAAAGCCCTGAAGATCTCCCGCCTCGCTGCCCTCTTGATGACGGGCGCGCTCGCCCTCGGTACAGCCACCGCGACCTTCGCCGCGCCACAAAAAACCACGGTAGTGCTGGTACATGGCGCCTTCGCCGACGCCTCCAGCTGGAACGGTGTGATCGCCGGCCTCAAGGCCCAGGGCTACCCGGTGATCGCCGTGGCCAACCCGCTGCGCAGCGTCAAGACCGACTCGGACTACGTCGCTGATATCGTCGAACACACCCCGGGCCCGGTGATTTTGGTGGGGCACTCTTACGGCGGTGCGGTGATCTCCAACGCGGTGCATGGCAACGACAAAGTCAAGGCGCTGGTGTATGTCGCCGCGTTTGCCCCGGAACAAGGTGAAACGGCGTTTGAACTGTCCGGTCGTTACCCCGGCGGCACACTGGGCCCGACCCTGGATAAACCGGTAGTGTCCAAGGACGGTGTGACTGACCTGTACATCCAGCAGGACAAGTTCAACAGCCAGTTCGCCGCCGATGTGGCCGTGAAAGACGCGCAACTGATGGCCGCCGGGCAGCGCCCGATCACAGAAGCCGCGTTGAAGGAACCGTCGGGAGCACCGGCCTGGAAAACCGTGCCGTCCTATTTCATCTACGGTTCGGCGGACAAGAACATTCCCGAAGCCGCGCTCAAATTCATGGCCGACCGTGCGGGTTCCAAGCAAACCGTAGACATCAAAGGGGCGTCCCACGTGGTGATGGTCTCCAACCCGGCGCGGGTGGTGGCGATCATCAACGATGCGGCCAAAGCCAACGCTCAATAACCCGGCCAGCCCAACGGGAGCAAGCTTGCTCCCGTTGGGCTGCGCAGCAACGTGAGTGCCTCACTGCTGGCGCAACAGCCGCTCCAGGCTCTCCACCGGCAGCGGCCGGCTGAAAAGATACCCTTGAATCTGGTCACACCCGGCTTCCTTCAGGAACGCCATCTGGTCTTGGGTTTCCACGCCTTCGGCAACCACGCGCAGTTTCAGGTTGTGGGCCAGTTCGATAATCGTGCGGGTAATGGCCGCGTCCTGCGGGTTGGTGGTGACTTCGCGGATAAACGCGATATCGATCTTCAGGGTGTCGATGGGAAAGCGGCGCAGGTACGCCAGGCTTGAATAGCCGGTGCCAAAGTCGTCGATGGCGATCTTCACACCCTTGGCACGCAGGCGTTGCAGGCTGGCGATGGTGTGCTGGGTATTGTCCATCAGCGAACCTTCGGTCAGTTCCACCTCCAGCCAATGGGCCTGAACGCCGGTCTGCTCGAGAATAAGCCCGATATCGGCAATCAGGTCACCCTCGATCAATTGATGGCCGGAGACGTTCACCGCGACTTCAACCGCGCCAATATCCTCACGTTGCCAGGTGGCGATCTGTCGGCAGACCGTCTCGATCACCCAGCGTCCCACGGGCACGATCAGGCCCAGGCTTTCCAGCACCGGCACAAACACTGCGGGCGATACCGCGCCATAACCCGGGCGGTCCCAGCGCAACAAGGCTTCCAGGGCGCAGATGCGTCCGCTGGCCACATCAACCTTGGGCTGGTAGTGCAGGGTGAATTCATCCCGTTCAACGGCATCGCGCAAGGCCGCTTCCAAGTCCTGGCGGGCCAGGTCATGCACGTTCATGCGGGTGCTGTCCTCGCTGTGGCGTTGCAGTTGCTGTTCCAGCATCGCGCTGTGCTGTTTCAACTGGTCGCCATGGGCTTTGAGCCGCAGCAGGTTCCGTACGCGCAGCCACAGTTCGATGTGTTCCACCGGCTTGCTGATGAATTCCTCGGCCCCGGTGTGCAGGCCGCTGACCCGTGCGCCGGGTTCGTTCAGGGCCGAGAGCATGATGATCGGGATGTTCGCCGTGGCCGGGTTGGCCTTGAGCCGGCTGGCCACCTCAAAGCCGTCCATGCCCGGCATCATGACGTCCAGCAGGATCAGATCGGGGGGCTGCTGTGCCACCGATGCCAAGGCTTCTTCCCCGCAACTTGCACTGCGTGTCTGGTAGCCCTCGTGTTGCAGCAGGGTTTCCAACAGTTTGCGAACCTGGGGTTCGTCATCAGCGATCAACAGTGTTGCGGGTGAGCTGGCCATGAAGAGGACTCATACAGGAGGTGTGAGGGTTGGGTTCAGCAGGGTATCGATCACCTGGTACAGCTCCTTGTAGCGCAGGGGTTTGATCACATACGCATCACAACCGGCGAGCCGGGTCTTTTCGCGGTCTTCCTTCATCGCCATGGCAGTAAGGGCGATCACCGGGATGTGTGCGGTGCTCAGGTCTTGCTTGAGTAAGCGGGTCGCGGCCAGGCCGTCCATGCCCGGCAGCTGGATGTCCATGAGGATCAAGGCCGGTTTCTGCTCACGGGCCATGGCCAGCCCGGTTTCGGCATCGGCGGCCCACAGCACGCTATGCCCGGCGTTGATCAGCAGCAGGCGCGCCAGGCGCATATTGGCTTCGTTGTCCTCGACGATCAGGATTGTGGCCATGCTGCCTCCGTAGCTTTGGCGCGGTGCAGCGGCAGCCACACCACAAAACGGGCACCCAGGCCCTCACGGCTGGCCACGGCGACACTGCCGCCGTGCAGGTCGGTAAGTTGCTTGACCATCGCCAGGCCCAGGCCGGTGCCTTCGAATTGGCGTGCCAGGCTGCTGTCGATCTGGCTGAACGCCTTGAACAGCTTGCCCATGTCAGCGGCGGCAATACCGATGCCGGTGTCGCTTACGCTCAATTCGAGAAAGCGTTGGTGCACGCTGGGCTGCAGGGCAAAGCCGTGCACGGGCCAATCGCCCGGCACCTGCCCGACTTGATCACGACTGACCTCGCGCACCACCAGGTTCACAAAGCCTGCGTGCGCGCTGAACTTCACCGCGTTGGCCAGCAGGTTGTAGACGATCTGTTTGGTCTTGCGCTGATCAAGCATCAGAGTGCCCAGGTCGCCCTGGCTGTCGAGCTTCAACTGGATACGCTGCTGGGCGGCCTTTTCCCGCACGATCAGCAGGCTGTTGGCAAGCAAACCGGTCAGTTCCACCGGTTCAAGCTCCAGGTCCATCATCCCGGCCTCGACTTTGGACAGGTCGAGAATGTCGTTGATCAGCGACAGCAGGTGCTGGCCGCTGGTGAAGATGTCGCCGATATATTCACGCTGGGTATCGCTCATATCGCCCACCAGCCCGTCCTTTAACGCCTCGGAAAAACCGATCACCGCGTTTAACGGCGTGCGCAGTTCATGGGACATGGTGGCGAGGAATTCGGACTTCATGCGGCTGGCGTGTTCCAGCTCCAGGTTTTTTTCTTCCAGCGCGCGCTCAAAACGTTTGCGCTGGGCCTCTTCCTGTTTGCGCGCGGTGTTGTCGGTGCCGATCAGCAGGTAGCCAATGATCGTGTCGCTGCGGTTGCGCAATGCGGTCACCGAGACCATGGCCGACAGGCGACTGCCGTCCTTACGGATGTAGGTCAGCTCGTAGATGTCCTCGATGCCGCGCGAGGCTTTGAATACCAGGGCTTCAAAGCCTGGCGTGATGGGCGTGTCGAGTTCCAGGCTGAGGGCGGCGGCGCGGGTGATCAGCTCGGCGGGGTCGGAGATATCGGCAGGGGTGATGCGGTTGACCACGTCGGCGGCGGCGTAACCAAGCATGCGTTCGGCGCCGACATTGAAGATCTGAATCACGCCTTTTTCGTCGGTGGCGATGCTGGAAAAGTACGCACTGTTAAAGATGGCGTCTTGCAGCGCACCGGTCTTGAGCAGGGTTTTCTGCCGTTTGAACTCGACGATTTTTTCCGCGCGTGACTGCGGCGGTAAGGGCGGGGGAGTGTCCATCGCTTGTGCGTTCCATGGGGTTCAGGCCCGCCGTCGTCGTCAGGCGAGGGCGCAGAGCATGCTCACACAAAGTCGCTCGAAGGCGACGGGGAGGACATGAAGTGCCCTGACAATAGCAGATACCACGCACGGCGCGGTGTCGCTGCACTCAATTGGATGGGCAGAAATTCAATAGGGCGGCAGAGCGCCGCCCTTGACAGGTGCGTCAGGTACTCAATCGATAACTTCGGGGGAGACCATCCAGACGCTGCACGGCATCTTGTACAGCAGCGATTCGGCGGTGCTGCCCAGCAGGCGATCGAGGCCGTGATGGCCGACGCGGCCCATGACGATAACGTCGACATTGTAAGCATCGGCATAGCTGGACAGCACACGGGCCGGGCTGCCGAGGATCATGTAACGCTGTTCGGGCGGGATGCCGTTGCGCGCCGCGAGGTCGTCGAAAGTCTTGCCTTGCTCGTCGAACAGCAGCTTGGCGGCCTGTGAAGAGAAAAACCCCGCACCACTGCCAAAGCCATACTCCTGGGCGCTCAGGTCGGACAAGTCGTGGGCATACACCACTTCTACCTCGGCATCGCACGCGATGGCCAGTTTTGTCGCTTCATGCAGGATACGGTCGTTCAACCCCTCGTAGCGGCCGTCGCGATGAAACGGGTCGACCGCCGCGACGATTTTGCGCGGCAACGCATGTTTGACCTGACGCACAAAATGCAGCGGCACCGGGCATTCGCGCAACAGGTGCACGTCCAGCGGCGTAAATACCAGGCGCGACAGCCACGATTCCTGCTCCAGGGCCTTGATCACCAGGTCCATGGGTTCTTCCTTGAGGCGCAGCAGCAACTCCTTGAGCGGGTGTTCGACCCACGCGACTTCGGTGGTGACCGTCAGCCCGAGCTTGCGCAACGGCCTGGCCTGGTCCTCCAGCCATTGGTGGTGGCGCTCCACGTACCCCAGGCGCATCTGCTCCAATGCCTGCTCGTTCACCAGGCCCGCGGTTGCCAGGCCATCGAGGTAGTCGAAGGCCAGGATATGCAGCGCGGCGCCTTCGGCTTTCGCCAGGGCGGCGGCTCTTTCCAGGGCGGGGCTGTGTTCCATCAACGGTGAAACCAATAAAAGGAAACGTGCTTGAGCAGACATGCTGATCTCCCGTGGCAACGAAGGGGTTTGGGCCGTGACGCCTCTGGTTGATCATCGCCCCAGGCGCCTTGCCTGAATTGACCTGCATCAAGGGGCGCGCAGGGGGGAGCGGCCGGGCGACGGTCGGTCGAGCGGTGCGGCGCGTCGTTGACCATGATCAACACGTATCGTGCCGTTGCGGTGCAGTCTGGTAACCCACCGCACACTTGCGTGTAATAGGGGCACAGCATGACGCAAACCCTGGGCATTGCCGGCGCCGCCGCGGCGCTGGGCATCGGCATGCTGGTGGGGCTGGAGCGTGAGCGCCATAAAGGCGAGGGCGAACACCGCGCGTTTGCCGGTTTGCGTACCTATTCCATCACCGGTTTGCTGGGCTATGTCACCCAACAAGTCGGCGGTGCGCTGTTGCTTGGGCTGATCGCGCTGTGCCTGGCCGTGCTGGTGAGTACGGCTTACTGGAAGCGTCAGGACAAAGACCCAGGCATCACCAGTGAAGTCGCCTTGTTGACTGTCCTGGTGCTGGGCGCTCTGTGTGCCGCGTCGCCTGCGCTGGCGACGGCGATTGGCGTGGTGATGGCCGGTTTGCTGGTCTACCGCCAGAAACTGCACGATTTCGCCCGCAGCCAATTGACCGATGCAGAAATGCGCGACGGCCTGTTGCTGCTGGTTGTGGCGTTGGTGGTGCTGCCATTGGCACCGGATCGATTTATCGGCCCTTACGAGGCGGTGAACCCGCGCACCATCTGCACGTTGACGGTGATGTTGATGGCAGTAGGCGCGGTGGGGCACGTGGCGGAACGCATTCTGGGCCCCCGTTACGGGTATGCCATCGGGGCCATCGCTTCGGGGTTTGCGTCCAGTACCGTGACCATCGCCGCCATGGGGCATAGGGCGCTCAAAGAGCCGGACCACCTGCGAACCCTGGCGGCAGCCGCCATTCTGTCGAACCTGGCAACGATGACCCAGGCCGCTTTGATTCTGGGCGCCGTGGAGCCTGCATTACTGCGCCAATTGGCCTGGCCGCTGCTGGCGGGCCTGGCTGCCACCGCACTGTATGCGCTGGGTGTGATGCTGCGAGCGCGCACCGCGCCCACCGGCCAGCCGGTTCAGGTTGGCGGCGCGTTCGACCTCAAGTTGGCCTTGATCATGGTGTTGACACTGACGGGCATTGGCGTTGTGTCGTCAGTGATGCTCTATCACTTCGGCCAAATGGGGGTCATTGTCAGCGCCACCCTGGCTGGCTTCGCCGATGCCCATGCCTCGACCGCCTCGATTGCAGCACTGGCCAGCAGCGGCCAGTTGACGCTGGTTGCCGCGTCCACCCCCGTGTTGCTGGCCATCAGTTGCAACGCGTTGAGCAAATGTTTGGTGGCCTGGGTCACCGGCGGCCGGCGTTTTGCGGCCTACGTGATTCCTGGGCAGTTGCTGCTGACCGGGGCGATGTGGCTGGGAACCGTGGCCGCGTGACGGCTGCGCCTACGGCGCATCACCGGGGATCTCCAGGATGGCTCTGCAGCCTCCGGATGCCTGATTTTCCAGGTGTATCCGGCCCCCCAGACGTTGGGCGATGGTTTGCACGATGGTCAGGCCCAGGCCGGCGCCCTGGGCATTGCCGCGGCTGTAGAACCGTTCGAACAGCCGGTCGCGCTCGTTCTCGTCAATGCCGGGCCCCTGGTCGTCCACGGTCAGCGCGAAGCGGTTGGCGTGTTTGCGCAAGCCCACCGTGATTACGCCGTGCTCCGGTGAAAAGTTGGCCGCGTTGGTCACAAGGTTAGTCAGGGCGATATTGATCGCCACCGCATCGGTACTCGCGGCATAGGCGGCGGCGTCCACGTCGAACACCAGTTCAAGGCCTTTGCTCAGCAGCCAGGGTGTCAGTTGAATCAGCGTTTCGCGCACTGCCGCCGCCAGGTCGATGGCCTGCACAGGCAGATGCTCGTCGCTGGGCTCCAGGCGCGCCATGGTCAGCAACTGATTAACCAGGCGACTGGTGCGGTCGACGCCGCTGATCAAAAAGGCCAGGGATTCACGCCGTTCGGTCTCGGTACCGGCTTCCAGCAGGTTTTGCGCATGCACCCGCAGCACCGCCAGGGGCGTGCGCATTTCATGGGCGGCGTCGGCGATAAAGCGCCGTTCACGGCCGACCATGTCCTGGATTTGCGCCAGCATGCGGTTCAACGCCGCCTGCATCGGCTCCAGCTCCGTGGGCAGGGGTGTGAGTTGCATCGGCTCCAGGGAGCCGGAATGGCGGGCGCGCAGGGTGGCGGCCATATCGGCCAGAGGCTTGAGGCCCCAGCCGATGGCCAGCCACACCAATGCGGCCAGGATCAGGCTGCCCAACACGTTGGGCCACAGGGTATGGCGCACGATGCGGCCCACCAGGTCCGAGCGCACGTCGTCACGTTCACCCACCCAGATACGCAGGCCATTGTCCTTGTCCTTGAGCACGAAACCGCGCCATTGGCGACCGCTGACATCCTCGACGTTGCCGAACCCGGCAGTCTCGGGAGGCGCCGCAAGCGCTGGCGCGCTGCTGGTAAACACCAGGCGCTCGCCCTGGGGGTTCCATACCTGGAAGGCGATTTTGCTTTCGTAAGGATGCCCGTCCAGCTTAGGCACGGCGTTGCCCAAGGCCTTGTTAAACGCGCGATACAGCTCGGCCTGGTCTTTGCCGCCCAGCGGCATGCTCATCACGCCCTGCAACAGCCGCGCGTTCTGCGCCAAT
The DNA here is from genome assembly GCF_054667615.1 of Pseudomonas sp. S3_E10. Classification (NCBI taxonomy): domain Bacteria; kingdom Pseudomonadati; phylum Pseudomonadota; class Gammaproteobacteria; order Pseudomonadales; family Pseudomonadaceae; genus Pseudomonas; species Pseudomonas sp. S3_E10. Next base: position 5,866,035 of record NZ_CP162743.1, on the reverse strand, counting down.
TGCGCGTCGTAGACTTCGGCGATTTCGTGGTTGCTGTCGTGCAGGTTGAGCCAACTGATCACCAGCAGGCCGGTCAGCATCAGGCCGATGATCAGGGTCAGGGTGCGCCGCCGGATCGAGGTCATCCACGCTCCTCCACCAGGTAGCCCACCCCGCGCACGGTGCGGATCAACTCGCTGGAAAATTTCTTGCGCAGGTGGTGAATATGCACCTCCAGGGTGTTGCTTTCCGCCTCTTCGTTCCAGCCGTAAAGCAACTGCATCAACTGATCGCGGGTCATCACGCGGCCGGGCGGGGAGAGCAGTTCGTGCAGCAACTGGTATTCCTTAGGGGTCAGCACCACCGGTTGGTTGTGGTAGGTGACCTGTTGCGTGCTGGGGTCCAGGCAGATGCCGGCGTGTTCGATCAGCACCCGCGCGCGCCCGGCACTGCGCCGCAGCAGCGCGCGCAGGCGGGCTTTGAGTTCCGACAGGTCGAAGGGTTTGATCAGGTAATCGTCGGCGCCGGCATCCAGCCCGGCGATGCGGTCTTCGGTGGCGTCCCGTGCAGTGAGGATCAACACCGGCACAACGGCGCCGCTGTCGCGCAGGCGGCGCAATACCTCCAGTCCGTCCATGCGTGGCAGGCCCAGGTCGAGCACCACCACATCGAAGGTTTCGCTGAGCAAGGCGTGCAAGGCACTGCCGCCGTCCTGCAGCCAGTCGACGGTGTAGCCCTCACGCACCAGCGCCTGCTGGATGCCTTCCCCCAGCGCCACATCATCCTCGATCAGTAATAGGCGCACATGGACTCCTGTCAGTTGAGTTTTTGATTGACCTGGGCCAACAGGTCGGTGATCTCTTTGCGGCGCCCGGCATCGGCAGTTTCGCGCCCCGGCCGTGGTGCGGCGAGCAGGGCCTTTTGCAGGGCGTCACGCGCTTCGGCGTAGCGCTTTTGCCGGTACAGGTGATCGCCCCAGAAGTACAGACTATCAATGCCCGTCGGGTTGAGTTGCAAGGCCTGTTTGAGCAACGCATCGGCCTTGTCCGCATCGCCAAAGCCGATGGGCCAGCCGGGCACGCGGTCGTACAGCGCCGCCAGGCTGGTATACGCCGAACCCTGCAGGGCCTTGGGATCCAGGGCCAGCGCTGTTTCGAGGTCGGCCTTGGCCGCCTTGACCTTGCTCAATGCCCCAAGCCCGCCCTGGGCGCCGGCCCAACTGCTGGTGACGATACCGGACCAGATCCACGCTTCGGCGGCCTGGGGGCGCTGCGTGGTAAGCGCCGTGGTCTGGCTGGCGAGCTGTTCGAAGGCTTTGGAACGTTGTTCCTCAGGCAGGTTGTATTGGATGTGTGCCCAACGGGTCTGGATTTCGGTAAGGCGTTGCTGGTCGGCGGCGTCCATTGCCCAGGTCAGAGGGCTCAACAGGGTGAACAGCAGGGCGGCAAAAAGTCGTTTCATGGGATGGGGTCCTTATCGATAGGTGTGTGACTCAAGCGCCGAATCAGTGGCAGTTGTTTGCTCAAACTACGGTCCACCAGGTTTGGCAGCAGGCTGTTGAGGCGCACAAAGAAGCGCTCCGGCCAGCCCAGGTAGAGGTCGCGACGATCCTTGAGGATGGCCTGGATCACCGCCGAGGCGACGGTGTGCGGGTCGTCGACGTTGGACTTGAGCGCGTCGTTCAATGCCTGCGCCGCCGGGCTGTTCATGCGCGTACGCGTCGCCCGTGGCGCTACGTACAACACGCCCACGCGGGTGTCGGCCAGCTCGCGGCGCAGGGCTTCGGAAAACCCGCGCAGTGCAAACTTGGTGGCACAGTAGGTGGCGTAGCCGGGGTAACCGATGGAGCCGTAGGTGGAGCCCACATTGACCACCATGGCGCTCGGCGCGAGCTTGAGTTGCGGCAGCAACAGCTTGGTCAGGCAGATCGGCGCGGTGATGTTCAACGCCAGCATGCCGCTGATTTCGCTGTCGTCCAGTTGCTCAAGCATCGCGAAGTGGTTGATCCCGGCGGTGTTGATCAGCAGGTTGACGCCACCGATGGCATCGGCCGCCGCCAGCACCTTGCGCCGGTCGGCGAGGAAGGTCAGGTCGGCACTCACCCAGCACAGCTGCTGCGGATACTGCGCGAGCAACACCTCCAAAGGGGCGCGATGACGTGCCACCGCCAGCACCTGGGCGCCACTGGCACACAGCACGGCGGCAATCGCCAGGCCGATCCCGCCACTGGCGCCGGTCAGCACCACGCGCGCGTCAGACAGGCGCATGTTGCGTCTCCGTGATGCGCGGCAGGGTGCGGAACATGTCGGTGTAGAGCGCATAGACCACCCTTGACGCGTGGATCACGGCGGCCTGGTCGGCCGGGTCATCCAGTCGGTTCATCAAGCCGCGGTAGGTCTGCATATGGCCAATGTCCAGCGAACCGTGGGAGCTAAGGTAGCTGAACGCCGTTTCCGGCAGATGCAGGCGCTCGCGAATGCTCCCGGCCGCATGGGTGGCGAGGGCGATGCTGGTGCCTTCCAGCACATTGACCATGCCGAACAGACCGACCGGATTGTCACGGGAGATCAGGTCATACAGGTAGCTGACCATCAGCTCGATGGGCAAACCGGGGCGGCCCTCACGCACCGCGTGGGCGTCGCCACCGCAGGCGGCAATGTCATTGAGCACCCACTGCTCGTGGCCGTACTCCTCCTCAATGTATTCGCAGACCGCCTTGCGCAGCCACTCCAGGCGCGACGGCAGGCGAGCGCCGCAGGCCATCATCAGGGGCACGGTATGGCGAACGTGGTAATAGGCCTGGGCCAGGAAGGCGCGGTAGCTTTCCAGGCTGACCTTGCCCTCCAGCGCATCGCGGATGATGGGCAGGCTGAACAGGGCCTGGCGTTCGTGCTGGGTGGCATCTTGGAGCGTATCGAAAAAGTTCACGATGACATTTCCTCGTTCAAGGCAGGGGCAAGCAGGGTTTGGTAGCGGGCGACTATGGCGTCGCGCCGTGGGCGGCCATTGGCGGTGAGCAAGCCGTTGGCGGCGCTGAACGGTTGATCCAGACGCGTCCACCGGTGCACGTGCGCGTAGTCGGGCAGGCCGCTGTTGGCCGCGTCCACGGCCGCCTGCAGCTGTGCCTCGGTGCAATCGGCGCGCAGTGGCCAAAGCAGGGCGTGGTTGTGCGGCTGGGCCTCGCCGTAGACAAAGGCCTGCGCAATCACGCCGCTCTGGGTCAGTTCGGCTTCGATCCAGTCCGGGTTGACGTTGCGCCCGTAACTGGTGACGAATTGATGCTTTTTGCGGCCCTTGAGGTAAAGAAACCCATCGGCATCAAAGGCGCCGAGGTCGCCGCTGGGCCACCACTCTCCGGGCGCTTCGGCCTGACCCAGGTAGCCGAGCAGGGTTGAGCCCTTGATCAGCACTTCACCGTCCTCGGCCAGGCGGATCTCAACGTGGGGCAAGGGTTTGCCGACGCTGCCCGGGCGCTGCGCCTCGGGACGATTGAGGCTCACCACCGAAGCGCATTCCGACAGCCCGTAGCCTTCGTAGACCGGCAAGCCGAGTTGTCCGGCGCGGTGCAGCAACGCCTTGGACACCCGCGCGCCGCCAACCGCAGCAAAGCGCAGGCCGTGGGGGCTGAACGCCTTCTGTTCGGCGGCAATCACCAGCATCAGCAGCAATTGCGGGACCAGAATCAGGCTGTGGGGCTGGCGCAGCGCCAGGCAACCGAGCAACTGTGCAGCGTCCACCGCACTGGCGCCCTGGATGCCCAGGCTTTTTTGACTCGGCACACTCAAGGTGGCACCGGCATACAGCGCGGCGTAGCACCCCAGGTTTTCCAGGAGGATGGCGATGGGCAGCAGCGCCAGGTGATGGCGTGGATCACTGGCATGACTGGCCTGGTGCAACTCACGCGCGACCCGCAGCACGCTGTCGGCGCTCAGGCACACCCCTTTGGGCGTGCCGGTGGTGCCGGAGGTAAAGGTCAGCTTGGCGGTGCCAGACGGCATTGACGGCCGACCTTCAAACGCGCGGCACCAGAACTCGCCGGTTTTGCGATACCCGCCAGCGTGTAACTCAGCGTCCAAATGAGGCTCGGCGATCACCCGCTCGGCGTGGCTTTGTTCCAGGCAATGGTCACGCTGGGCAGGGCTGAAGAACGGTGGCAAGGTCAGGCAGGTCAGGCCTTCAAACAAAATCGCCAAGTCCCACAAGATGGCGTCGACGCCGTTGTCCAGGGCCAGGGCCACCACCTTGACCCCCTCATCGCGAAGGCGTTCCTGGCGGTAGGTAACTTCGGCAAACAGCGCGGTGTAATTGATTTTCAGCGTGTCGCCCCACAGGGCGACAGCGCCGTCGTTGCGTTCGGCATAGCCACGCAGTACAGCATGGAAACGACGGGTTTCAGGCGACATGGCTAGTGTCCTCTAGAAGCGTGGGCAACCCCAGGCGTGAAAACAGGCCCACGTTGCGCAAATGAACGAAGCCGGCGCGGATATTGCCGACGTGCACCCAGGGCTGGCTCTCGTAATAACTGCCCCAGTGATGGCGCTCGTCGCCCAGGCGCTGCGGGTCGGCGGCGCACAGGGTGACGGGCTTCAAACCCAGACGGTGGAAGCTATTGACCAGACCGACGTTGCCGGTGAACGCCACCCACTCCAGGCCCGCCATGGCCAGCAGCCAGGTAATGGCGATGATGCTCAGGCGCGCGCTGCCGGTATCGCTGGCCGCCAGATTGCCCACTTCGGCAATGGCGCTGCGCTCCACCGCGCGTTCGGCGGCAGCGCTGATCAGTGGCTCGATCGAATGATCCAGGTAGCGCTCCAAAAACAGCGGTTCGGCCCCCGCCAGGCGGACCCCGGCGACGGCGCACAGCTCGCCGCCGACCTGGCTGACGCCGAACAATTGCGGCATGAAGTGCCGGATATCGGCGCCGTGGGCCAGGCGAAAACGTTGCTGGATAAACGCCTCGAAGGCCGCACGTTCACGGTCATGGGGCAGGGCGCGGGCAAGTTGCAGGGTGGTGCTGTCGGGCTGGCCGAACAGCAGCGGCAAGGGGATGTTCCAATCGATCCGGGGCATGGGTGGTGTGCCTCCCAAGTGAAGTTGGGAGGAGTATCAGCGGCGTTTCTTAACGAAGTCTGAAGGTGGGAAAAGTCAGCGGTATTGTCGATCTTCAGACTGCCTTAAGACTGTGCAGGCAGGTTGGCGCCGACTTTCCCAGGCCGGACACGGCCTCTACTTCCGCACAAGGTTGCCCTTTCATGAGCGAACATCTGCTGACCCAGCGCTACACACGTCTGTCGATGACCCTGCACTGGCTGATGCTGGCGCTGTTTGTCGGCGTCTACGCCTGTATCGAACTCAAGGGCCTGTTGCCTCGAGGGCACGCGCTCAAGGGGCTGTTGCTGGGCGGCCATGCGCTGTTTGGTCTCGGCATCTTCGCGCTGGTATGGCTGCGTCTGCTGGGCCGCCTCGCGCCGCGCCCGGCCATTTTGCCGCGCCCACCGGCCTGGCAGACCGTCGTGGCGCACCTGATGCACCTGGCGCTGTACGCACTGATGATCGGCACGCCGTTGCTGGCATGGCTGATGCTCAACGCCGCGGGCAAGCCGGTGCCGTATTTCGAATGGGCGCTGCCGTCGCTGGTGGCTGTAGACCCGGACCACGCCAAGCAACTCAAGCACTGGCATGAGTGGCTGGGCAGTACCGGCTACTGGCTGATTGGCCTGCACGCGGCCGCTGGGTTGTTCCACCATTACTGGGTGCGGGATAACACCCTGACGCGAATGCTGCCAAAACGTTAGAAATGCGAAAGTTACGCTTATAGCGCTGGGTGAAACGTTTCTTCTAGCGACAAACGGGCGACGCAAGCGCTTGCGTAAGCAAATGTATCTGAATTAGAGTCGGTGGCAATCGGCTCTGATTCAAAGGGAGCCGACCTACAAAAATAATAAATCCAGGAGCTCACCCATGAGCCTTGAACCCTTGCTCGAGATGCAGGGCATCAGCAAAACCTTCAATGGGTTGCGCGTGCTTAAAAGCGTCGGCCTGAAGGTCTACCCCGGCGAAATCCACGCCTTGATGGGGGAGAACGGCGCCGGCAAATCGACGCTGATGAAAATCCTCTCCGGGGCCTACCAGGCCGATCCCGGCGGCGAAATCCGCATCGGTGGCCAAGCCATCGCCACCTATAACCCCGCCACCGCCAAAGCCCTCGGCATCGCCGTGATCTATCAGGAATTGAGCCTGTGCCCGAACCTGAGCGTGGCCGAGAATATCTACCTGGGCCGTGAACTGCGGCGCGGCTGGACCATCGACCGCAAGGGCATGCAGGACGGTTGCAAGGAGGTGCTGCAACGCTTGGGCGCGGAATTCACCGCGGCGACCAAAGTCAGCAGCCTGTCGATTGCCGAGCGTCAGTTGGTGGAAATCGCCCGCGCCCTGCATGCCCACGCCAGGATCCTGGTGATGGACGAACCCACCACACCGCTGTCGTCCCGCGAGACCGACCGGCTGTTTGCGCTGATCAAACAACTGCGCGGCCAGGGCCTGGCGATTATCTATATCAGCCACCGCATGGCCGAGATCTATGAGTTGTCCGACCGGGTTTCGGTGCTGCGTGACGGCCAGTACATCGGCGAGTTGACCCGCGACGCGTTGTCGGCCGAGGTGCTGGTGAAAATGATGGTGGGCCGCGACCTGTCCGGTTTCTATAAAAAGGAACACGCCGCCTACAACCCCGGCAACGTAGTGATGCGTGTGCGGGACATGGCCGACGGCAAGCGCGTGCGCAACTGCAGCTTTGATTTGCACGGCGGTGAAGTGCTGGGCATCGCCGGCCTGGTGGGGGCAGGGCGCACGGAGTTGGCGCGGCTGATCTTCGCCGCCGACCCGCGTACCAGCGGCACCCTGGAAGTGGTGGGCAAGACCGTCACCCAACTGCGCACCCCGGCCGATGCGATCCGCGCCGGCGTGGTGTACCTCACCGAAGACCGCAAAGCCCAGGGCCTGTTTTTGGACATGAGCGTGGCCGACAACATCAACGTCTGCGCCTGTGTGCCGGATGCGCGTGCCGGCGGCGTGCTCGACCTTGGCCACGCGGCGCAACGCGCGAATGAGGCGATCAAATCGCTGTCGATCCGCGTGGCGTCGGGCAAGGTCAATGTGGGCGCGTTGTCCGGCGGCAACCAGCAGAAGGTGTTGCTGGCGCGGCTGCTGGAGGTCAAGCCGCATGTGCTGATCCTCGACGAACCCACGCGGGGCGTGGACATCGGCTCCAAGTCCGAGATCTACCGCATCATCAATCAACTGGCCCAGGCCGGTGTCGGCATTGTGGTGATCTCCAGCGAGCTGCCGGAGATCATCGGCACCTGCGACCGGGTGCTGATCATGCGCGAAGGCCAATTGGTGGCCGAAGTGGGCGGGGCCTCGGGCCACGCTATTTCCCAGGAACGTATTATTGACCTCGCCACCGGTGGCGATCAGGTGGTTGCCAATGGCTGATTCGATGATTGCAACAAAACAAACAATAGGCAGGGCAGAGCGCGCACGTGAACTGATGCGCACCGTGGGCATGTTGCCGGTGCTGGTGTTGTTGCTGGTGGGCTTTGCCCTGGCCAGCGAAAACTTCCTGACCATGCAGAACCTGTCGATCATCACCCAGCAGGCCTCGGTCAACGTGGTGTTGGCGGCGGGCATGACCTTTGTGATTCTCACGGCGGGCATCGACCTGTCGGTGGGGGCGATTCTGGCGGCGTCGGCGGTCGTGGCGTTGCAGGCCTCTATGTCGCCGCAATTCGGTATGTTCGGGATCGCCGCCGGGATTGGTTTTGGCCTGTTGCTGGGCTTGGTCAACGGCGGGTTGATCGCCTTTATGCGGCTGCCGCCGTTTATCGTCACCCTCGGCGCCCTTACCGCCATGCGTGGCTTGGCGCGCCTGTTGGCCGACGACAAGACCGTGTTCAACCCTGACCTGCCGTTCGCCTTTATCGGCAACGACTCGATTCTGGGGGTGCCGTGGCTGGTGGTGATCGCCGTGGCGGTGGTGGCGCTGTCGTGGTTCATCCTGCGGCGCACGGTGATGGGCGTGCAGATCTATTCGGTGGGCGGCAACCCGGAAGCGGCGCGGCTGTCGGGCATCAAGGTGTGGAAGGTGCTGTTGTTCGTCTACGCCATGTCCGGTGCATTGGCCGGGCTCGGCGCGGTGATGAGCGCCTCGCGCCTGTTCGCCGCCAATGGCCTGCAATTGGGACAATCCTATGAGCTGGATGCGATTGCCGCGGTGATCCTCGGCGGCACCAGCTTTACCGGCGGCGTCGGCACCATCGGCGGCACGCTGATCGGCGCGCTGATTATCGCGGTGCTCACCAATGGCCTGGTGCTGCTGGGGGTGTCGGATATCTGGCAATACATCATCAAGGGCATCGTGATCATTGGCGCGGTGGCGCTGGATCGTTATCGCCAGTCTGGTGCGCGTACCTGATTTCACTCATACAACAATCACAAGAGAGACCCGCATGAACTTCAAACGCATATTTCCCGTTGTTGCTTTGGCTGCCCTGATGTCCCAAGCCGTCGAAGCGCGTGAACTCAAGGCCCTTGGCATCAGCATGGGCTCGCTCGGCAACCCGTATTTCGTGACGCTGGCCGACGGTGCAACCGCTCGCGCCAAAGAGCTGAATCCCAACGTCAAGGTCACTTCAGTGTCCGCCGACTATGACTTGAGCAAGCAGTTTTCGCAGATCGACAACTTCATCTCGTCCAAGGTCGACCTGATCCTGATCAATGCCGTCGACCCGTCCGCGATGGCCTCGGCGATCAAGAAAGCGCGGGACGCCGGTATCGTGGTGGTGGCCGTGGATGTGGACGCCAAGGGGGTGAACGCCACGGTGCAGACCGACAACGTGGAAGCCGGCAAGCTGGCCTGCCAGTTCCTGGTGGACAAACTCTCGGGCAAAGGCAATGTGATTATCCAGAATGGCCCGCAGGTGACCGCCGTGACCGACCGTGTCAAAGGCTGTAAAGCCGCGCTGGCCGGGGCGCCGGAGATCAAGGTGCTGTCCGACGACCAGGACGGCAAGGGCTCGCGTGAAGGCGGCTTGAACGTGATGCAGGGTTACCTCACGCGCTTCCCGAAAATCGACGGCCTGTTCGCGATCAACGACCCGCAGGCCATCGGCAGCGACCTGGCGGCCAAGCAGCTCAAGCGCAGCGGCATCATCATTACCTCAGTAGACGGTGCGCCGGATATCGAGAACGCCCTGAAGACCGATACGCAGATCCAGGCCTCCGCCAGCCAGGACCCGTGGGCCATGGCCCAGACCGCAGTGAGCGTGGGCAACGACCTGCTCAACGACAAAGCCCCAGCCGAAGCGGTGACCCTGCTGACGCCAAAACTGATCACCCGCGACAACGTCGGCACGTACAGCGGCTGGTCGAGCAAGCATTGATCCCGCTGCGTTGACAGAGAGGAGCAGCGCCATGGTCACCATGGACGACGTGGCAAGCCGGGCAGGGGTGTCGACGTCGACCGTGTCCCATGTGCTGAACGGCACCCGCAAAGTCAGCCCGGCTACGGTGCTGGCGGTGCAGCAGGCGATCCAGGCGTTGGGGTACATTCCCAATACCCTGGCGCGCTCGCTGGCCCGTTCCAGCACCAACACCATCGGCGTGGCGATCTCGGCGCTGTCCAACCACTACTTCAGCGAAACCGTGCACGCGATTGAAACCGAGTGCGCCAAACACGGTTACATGATGCTGTTTGTCGACACCCATGACGACCCGGAGCAAGAGCTGAGGGTGGTCACGGCGCTGCATCATCGGCGGGTCGACGGCATTGTGCTGGCGCCGTCGAACGGCTCATTGGCCTTGGAATATCTGCGGGCCAACGAGATTCCGGCGGTGTTGGTGGATCGGATGATGAGCGAGCAGTTCGATCAGGTCGGGGTGGAGAATATCCAGCCCACCCAGGCCCTGATTGAGCACCTGATTGCTCACGGGCATCGACGTATCGGGTTTATCGCCGGGCGCGGCGGGTTCAGCACCACCGATGAGCGGGTGGCCGGTTATCGTGCGGCGTTGCAGGCGCAGGGGCTGGCGTTCGACGCGCAGTTGCTGGTCAACGGCGGCTCCAATACCGAGCCGGCACGCCAGGCCACGGTGCAACTGTTGGGGCTGGCATCGCCACCCACCGCGATCATGGCCGGTAATAACCTGATGACACTCGGCGCGATGCATGCCCTGCGAGACGCGCACATTGAGGTGCCGGGGCAGATGGCCCTGGTGGGGTTTGATGATTTTGAATGGGCCGATTTCTTCGTGCCGCGCCTCAGCCTGATCGCACAGCCGGTCAAGGCGCTGGGGGCGCGCGCCGTCGACCTGTTGCTGCACCGCATGGCATCGCCCGACGCCCCGCCGCAAAGCGTGCGCCTGGCACCGACCCTGCAATTACGTAACTCCTGTGGCTGTTCGAAATTGGAATAACACGTCTATGAACTGTCCTGTTTCCCTTGGCATTGACCTGGGTACCTCCGAACTCAAAGCCATCCTCATGGGCCTGGATGGAACCGTGCTGGCGCACACCGGCGTGCGCTTGAGCGTGTCGCGGCGCCATAGCGGCTGGTCCGAGCAGGCACCGGAGGACTGGTGGCAGGCCTGTCTGCAGGCGCTGGAGCAATTGCGCGGCCATGAAGCGTTTGCCCGCGTGGCGTGTATCGGCCTGTCCGGGCAAATGCACGGTGCGGTGTTATTGGGCGCTGACGACCGCGTGCTGTACCCGGCGATTCTGTGGGACGACTCGCGCGCCGTCGCCGAGGCCGAACAGTTGGGGCCTGAATTGGCCGAAGTGACCGGCAGCCTGCCCATGGCCGGGCTCACCGCGCCCAAGCTGCTGTGGCTGCAACGCCATGAGCCGGAGGTGTTCAACGCCCTCGACTGCGTGCTCTCGCCCAAGGATTACCTGCGCTTGCGGCTGTGTGGCGAACGCATCAGCGAGATGTCGGACGCCGCCGGCACGCTGTGGCTGGATGTGGCGCGGCGCGACTGGTTCACGCCCATGGTGCGCGCTACCGGCCTTGAACCCGCGCAGTTGCCCAGGTTGGTGGAGGGCGGTGCGGCGAGTGCCGAGGTTACCCTGAACGGGTTGGGTTTACCCGCCAAAGTGGTGATTGCCGGCGGTGGCGGTGACAACCCGGTGGCCGCCGTGGGCATCGGTGCAATCAATGCCGGTGATGGTTTCATTACCCTGGGCACCAGCGCGGCGATTGTGGCGATTACCGACCACGCCGCCGGCAACCCGGCGAGTGCGGTGCACAGCTTCTGCCATGCGTTGCCCGACCGCTGGTACACCATGGGGGCCATGCTCGCCGGTGCCAGTTGCCTGCGTTGGGTCACACGGCTCACGGGCACGGCCGATGAACAGGCGCTGCTGGAGCAGGTGCAGGCGCAGTTGCCGATCGGCCAACCCGTGTCGCTGGGCACACCGCTGTTCTTGCCCTACCTGGCCGGGGAGCGCACGCCGCATAACGATCCCCTGTTGCGGGGCGGCTTTATGAACCTGGGGCATGACTGCACCCCGGCGATGCTCGGGTATGCGGTGATGGAAGGCGTGGGTTTCGGCCTGCTGGATGCACTGCGCGCGGTGCAATCGGCCGGTGCCGACGTGACAGCCTGCGCCCTGGTAGGCGGCGGTGCCCGCAGCGGGTACTGGGCGCAGTTGTTGGCCAATATCCTCCAGCGAGACATTTTTACCTTGCACGGCAGCGAATTGAGCGCGTGCATCGGCGCGGCGAAGCTGGGGTTTATGGCGATTGGGCAAGGCGCGGAGTTGCTGGCGGCGGGCATGCCGGTCAAGGCGCGGTATAAGCCAGACCTGACGCAGCAGCCGGTGTTGGCGGCGCGCTATCGCAAGTTCCAGGGGTTGCTGAGCGCCGCAAAGAGCCTTCACGACTAACCACCGGTGGTAGCCTCAATGCCGCTCAGCTAAACGCAAGCCCCCTCCCACAGAAGCCGGTTTGTTCCCGTTCAGTCGCTGGCCAGCGGCGGCAATCGCCGTTTTACCGGGGTTTTCTTGACGATGGCGGTGTTGGTTTCGGCGTAGGCATTGAGCCGGTCGAGCAGGCTGTCGAGGTGGTCCATGGTGCGCACATGCAAACGCGCGATGAAGCAGTCGTCGCCCGTCACCTTGTCGCATTCAGTGAACTCGGGAATCGCCTGGATCTGGCGTTCCACTTCCTGCAATTTTCCCGGCAGGGGGCGGATGCGCACGATGGCTTGCAGCAGGTAGCCGAAGTGACTGGGGTCGATATCGACGGTGTAGTGGGTCAACACGCCGCGTTCTTCCAGGCGGCGCAGGCGCTCGCCCACGCTGGGCGAAGACAGCCCGGTGATCCCCGCAAGCGCCTTGAGGGACAAACGTGAGTCGTCCATCAAGGCGGCGATCAGTTGTTGGTCGATGGTGTCGATCATGGGATTGGCCTAATAAGAAAAGGTGATTTAAACGTTTTGCCTTTTTTAGTCGCTGGAGCCGCTGCCGAACAGATTGCCATAATTGAGCCTCACTTGAGGAGCATCAATCATGGATTCATCCATCCGTCGCGGTTCGTGGGAAATGGTCGCCGCCATGCTGATTTCCGGCACCATTGGCTGGTGTGTGCTGGTGTCGGGCGTGTCGGTGATCGAGGTGGTTTTCTGGCGCTGCGTGATCGGTGGGCTGACGCTGCTGATCGTGTGCGCGTTGCTGGGCTACCTGCGCCTGGATTTGCTCAGTTGGGCCAAGCTTGGGTTGGCGATGCTCAGTGGCGTGGCCATTGTCGGCAACTGGTTGCTGTTGTTTGAATCGTACTCGCGCGCGTCCATCGCCATCAGCACGGCGGTGTATAACGTGCAGCCGTTCATATTGGTGATGCTGGCGGCGCTGTTGCTGGGTGAAAAAATCACCGTGCAGAAGCTGGCGTGGCTGAGTGTGGCGTTTCTCGGGATGCTGGCGATTGTCACCGCCCATGGCGAGCAGCAGAGCGGGGGCGGGGATTACCTGACGGGGATTGCGCTGGCCTTGGGGGCGGCGTTTCTGTATGCGCTGGCGGCGCTGATCATCAAGCGCTTGAAGGAAGTACCGCCGCACTTGATGGCGCTGATCCAGGTGGTCACCGGCGCGTTGCTGCTGGCGCCGCTGGTGCCGTGGAACAGCCTGCCGGCGGCGGGCAATGCCTGGGCGGCATTGGTCACGCTGGGGGTGGTGCATACCGGTTTGATGTATGTGTTGCTGTACGGCGCGATCCAGAAACTGCCGACGGCCATCACCGGCGCGCTGTCGTTCATCTACCCGATTGCCGCGATCCTGGTGGACTGGGTTGCCTTCGGCCATCGCCTGGGCTGGCTGCAATGGCTGGGGGTGGCGGCGATTCTGCTGGCGGCGGCGGGGTTGCAGCGGGGCTGGTGGTGGCCCCGCTCGAACGTCAGTGCGTACCCTGGAAGATGATGTTTTGCGGGTTGAAGTGCTCCACGGCGCTGCCCGGCTGCGGCAACCCAAGGATATGCCCCTTGATCTTGCCCACCACGTGCATCTCGCACGGTTTGCAATCGAACTTCAGCGTCAGTACCTCGTCGCCGTGGATCAACTGCATCGGTGCCACCTTGGTCTTCACCCCGGTCACACCCTTGGCCTGTTTAGGGCACAGGTTGAACGAGAAACGCAGGCAGTGCTTGGTGATCATCACCGGCACTTCGCCGGTTTCTTCATGGGCTTCGAACGCCGCGTCGATCAGCTTGACGCCGTGACGATAGTAGAAGTCGCGGGCCTTCTGGTTGTAGACGTTGGCCAGGAACGACAGATGCGCTTCCGGGTACACCGGCGGCGGCGTGGTCTCGGCCTTGCGCCCGCCACGCGGATGCGCTTTGACGCGGGCGGCGGTCAACGCTTCGATCACTTCGCGACGCAGCGCCTTGAGCTGCGAGTTGGGAATGAAGAACGCCTGTGGCGCATCCAGCTCGGTGCGGGTGGCGTGGTACTCGGTGGTGCCGAGCTGGCCAAGCAGATCACGCAGGGTATCCAGCGCCTGTTCAGGCTTGTTGGCCACGCCGAACGGGCCGGGCAGGGCGACGCTGGCACTGATGCCTTCTTCGCTGGTCGCCGTGATTTCCAGCTGGTCTTCACGCAGGCGCGCTACCCACGCCAGGCCGATGCGGCGCTCGGCGGAGGTCTTGAGCAGCGCCTGTTGCCAGTTGTGATCCAGGTTGCGGTTGAGCGGGTGATGCGGGCGCAGTTGGTGCAGGCCTGCGGGCATTTCGTTCGGCTCGACGCGGTAGCGGTAGCGCTTCTGGCCGTCTTCTTCGAATTCACCTTTGGCTTGTGCAATGTTGGCGCGAAAACCCACGACTTCACGCTTGACCAGCACGTTCAAGCCATCGCCGTTGGACAGCGGCTCATGGGTGACCACTTGCAGGTCGCGCTTGCCGGCTTTTTCCACGGTACCCACCGGCAGGCCGGTAAAGGTCGGGGTGTCGAACGCGCCGATGTCGATCTTGCGGTCGGTGACGAAGTAGTCGGTGCTGCCCCGGTGGAAGGTTTTTTCCGGATCGGGCAGGAAGAAATGCGCGGTACGGCCGCTGGACGCACGGGCCAGGTCCGGGCGGTCTTCGAGGACGTCGTCGAGGCGCTGGCGGTAATAGGCGGTGATGTTTTTCACATAGCCCATGTCCTTGTAGCGGCCTTCGATCTTGAACGAACGCACGCCGGCTTCGACCAAGGCGCGGATGTTGGCGCTCTGGTTGTTGTCCTTCATCGACAGCAAGTGTTTTTCAAAGGCCACGACGCGGCCCTGGTCGTCTTTCAAGGTGTATGGCAGGCGGCAGGCCTGGGAGCAGTCGCCACGGTTGGCGCTGCGGCCGTTTTGCGCGTGGGAGATGTTGCACTGCCCGGAGAACGCCACGCACAGGGCGCCGTGGATAAAGAATTCGATGGCGGCATCGGTCTCGTCGGCGATGGCGCGGATCTCTTGCAGGTTCAGCTCACGGGCCAACACCAGCTGGGAGAAGCCGGCCTGATCGAGGAACTTGGCCCGGCCCAGGGTACGAATGTCGGTCTGGGTGCTGGCGTGTAGCTCGATGGGCGGAATATCCAACTCCATGACACCGAGGTCTTGCACGATCAACGCGTCGACACCGGCGTCGTAGAGCTGATGGATCAGCTTGCGCGCGGCTTCCAGTTCGTTGTCATGCAGGATGGTGTTGATGGTGGTGAATACGCGCGCATGGTAACGACGCGCGAATTCGACCAGTTGGGCGATGTCGCTCACCTCGTTACAGGCGTTATGGCGCGCGCCGAAGCTCGGGCCGCCAATGTAGATGGCATCGGCGCCATGCAGGATGGCCTCGCGGGCGATGGCGACATCGCGGGCAGGGCTGAGCAGTTCCAGGTGATGCTTGGGCAAGGACATAGTTTTTAGTCAGGCTTGTCACGGTTGAGGCGCGCATTGTAGCTGTGAAATGCCTGACCGGCATCCACTCAGGCCTTGGCCGCCATCGCGGTGACTTCCACCCGCATGCCTTCCACCGCCAGCGCCGCCACGCCAACCGCCGCACGCACGGGCCAGGGCTTGGCGAAGAAGCGTTTGTAGACTTCATTGAAGGCGGCGCGATCAGCCATGTCGGTCAGATAAATGGTCAGGTGCATGACCCGGTCCATGGTGCTGCCGGCCTTTTCCAAGGCAACTTTGAGCGCTTGCAGGGTGCATTCGCTTTGCAGGGTGATATCGCCCAGCTCCAGGCTGCCGTCGGCGCGGGTCGGGATCTGGGTGGAGACCAGGATGCCGTTGAAGCCGATCACGTCGCTGGAAATGGAGTCGGCATCAGGATCGGGGGTGTAGGACAGGTCGTGGTTGGCCATGGGCGCCTCTCATTGGCAGGAACGGAAAGGCGCCATGGTCCCCGAAAATAACCGCAGGGGCAAACCGCGGCTTATGCCCAGCAGCGGCTGGCGTCGCTTGCGCAGCCGCAGAAATCGCCTTGAACACCCACTTCAATCACGGTTATTTGACGCCAGAAAATAAACCGTAAAATCCCGTAAAGTCCCGTATTCCGACGCCGATAGCCCTATAAGAAATAGGTTCTTTGCGCGGCTGAGGGTACGTCATGTTCAACACAACACTCAAAACAGAACTGGCGGCCAGGACGGCCGAAGTCACCGAATACAAAGGACTGATATCGGCACTCGGACGCTCCATGGCCGTGGTCGAATTTGACCTCAATGGCAAGGTGCTGAGCGCCAACGACAACTTCCTGAAAACACTGGGCTACAGCCGCGACCAGTTGGCCGGCAAGTCCCACCGTGACTTCTGTTTGCCGGCGCTGACCAGCAGCCCGGCCTACGGTCAGTTCTGGAGTGAGCTGAAGGCCGGCAAGTTTGTGTCGGGTACGTTCAAGCGCGTCGATTCCCATGGCCGCACGGTGTGGCTGGAAGCCAGCTACAACCCGGTGCTGGATGAACGAGGCCAGGTGTTGAAGGTGGTCAAGTACGCCCTCGACGTCACCGCCAAAGTCGAGCAGGAAGCCGCAACCCGCAGCAAGTTGACCGCGCTTGACCGCGCCATGGCGGTAATTGAATTCGACTTGAACGGCCAAGTGTTGGATGCCAATGACAACTTCCTGAACGTGATGGGCTATTCGCTGGCCGAGCTCAAAGGCAAACATCACCGCATGTTTTGCGAGCCGGCGCTGATCAACAGCAGTGAGTATTCGGACTTCTGGCGCCGCTTGAACAACGGCGAATTTTTCACCGGGCAATTCAAGCGCATCGGTAAACATGCGCGCGTGGTGTGGCTGGAAGCCAGTTACAACCCGGTCTATGACGGCGACGGCAAGCTGCTCAAAGTGGTCAAGTTCGCCAGCGACATCACCGAACGCGTGGAAAAATTCGAGGAAGACTCACGCGGCGCCTCGCGGGCCTACCATATTTCATCCGAAACCGAGCGTTTCGCCGAGCACGGTACCCAGGTGATCCATGAAACCGCCACGGAAATGCGCCGCATTGCCGAGAATATCGGCGCCTCGGCGCGTCTGGTTGGCCAGTTGGGTGATCGCTCCGAACAGATCACGGCCATCGTCAACACCATTCGTGGCATCGCCGACCAGACCAACCTGTTGGCGCTCAACGCGGCCATCGAGGCGGCGCGGGCGGGTGACCAGGGGCGTGGTTTTGCGGTGGTCGCCGATGAAGTGCGGCAACTGGCCGGGCGCACCAGCCGTTCTACCGCGGAAATTGCCGAGATGATCGGCATGATCCTCTCGGAAACCCGCGACGCGGTCGCCAGCATGAGCGCCACCCAGGAGGGCGCGCAGCGCGGTGTCAACCTTGCGGATCAGGCGGGATCGGTGATCCTGCAGATCCGCACCAGCACCAGCGACGCGGTGCAGGCGGTGAGCATGTTCGCGTCGAAGCTCGATGAGTCCGAGGTTATTCCCAAGACGGCGGTCGGTTGGGTTGGCTAAGCCGGCAAGCCAAGCGGCTTGAGGAAGAGGGGCAGAGTGATTCTGCCCTCGCTTCACGCAGGGTTTACTCTTTTACATCCATGAACTCTTCGGCCCAGGCCACATAGCTTTCCGGCAAGGTGTAGGTGTGGGTCAGCTCGGTAGCGCTCAGGTTCGAAGTGCTATGGGTCAACTGACGCTGGGCACGCAGGCTGTCATAGGTGGCCTTGATCGCCGCGAAGTAAGCGCCATGGCCCGCGACCACCACGCGTACGCCCAGGTCTGCCAGGCGCTGGGCGTCATGGAGTTTGGGGTTGCCATAGGTCACCAGCATCAGCGGCACGGTGAGCTTTTCTGCGATCTTCTCCAGATGCTCGAAATCGCTGACACCCACCATGCAAATCCCATCGGCGCCAGCTTGCTGATACGCCAAGGTGCGCTCGATCACCGCCTCGGTCGGCAGCACGCCTGCGTGAGTACGGGCAATGATCGACAGCTCTGAATCGACGCGGGCTTCCAAGGCCGCCCGGACTTTGCCGATGCCTTCCTCAACCGAAATCAAGTCGGTGGATTTGCGCCCGAATTGCGCCGGCAGCAAGGTGTCTTCAATCGTCAGCGCGGCCACACCGGCACGTTCCAGCTCTTCGACGGTGCGCATCACGTTGAGGGCGTTGCCGTAGCCGTGGTCGGCGTCGGCGATAAAGGGCAGTTGCGCCACACGACCGATTCGGGTGGCCTGCTCAACGAACTCACTCAGTGTGATCAGCGCAAAATCGGGCGCCGCCAATACCTGCAACGAGGCAACAGAGCCACCCAGGATGCCCACCTCGAAACCCAGGTCGGCGGCGATACGCGCGGACATCGGGTCGAATACGGAGGCGGTTTCAACGCACGCAGGCGTTGCAAGCAGTTCACGGAAGTTGCGGCGCAACGCTGAGTGAGATTTTTTGGACATGTTCTTTCCTGGCTCTGGTCATCGTCGAGTGACGATCAATGTCTATTCGTGGTGGCGCGAGATTACCACGCAGGCGAACCGGGGATTATGACGTTTGAGCATGAGGCATGCGGCTGGCACATGGAACCGACGGGGCTAAAAATACGCTTATGACATTATTATAGAATTACGTTATGCATTATCAGTATTTTACATGCCCGACGCCCGGCCCCATCGTATGAGGCTGACTACCCCTTTGAACAGTGCCGAGACCGTACGCGCGGATCGACTTGAACTGCCTGACAAGGCATCTGGAGACGAGCGTGCGTTACCTGACAAAACTCGCGGCCGGGTTGGCCGGCCTGCTGCTGTGCCTGAGCGCGACCGCGCAAACACTGGTGGTGGGCGATCAAAGCTACAACGCCCAGGCCGTGATGGAAGCCGCAGGCGTACTGGACGATCTGCCTTATACCCTTGAATGGAAGCAATTCACCGCAGGCTCGCCGGTGGCCGAGGCACTCAACGTCGGCAGCCTCGACATCGGCTTGCTGGGGGATGCGCCGGTGCTGTTTTTGGGGGCTTTAGGTGCACCGATCAAGGTGATCGCCGTCAGCCGGCAAAACCTCGACGGCGTGGCCATCCTGGTAAAAAAGGACTCGTCGATCCACAGCCTCGCGGACCTTGCAGGCAAGCGTGCGGCGATCTGGAAAGGCTCCTGGAGCCAGCAGTTGTTGCTGACCGCGCTGGATAAGGCGGGCGTGCGCCCAGACGCGTTGGAACTGCGCTATCTCAGCGCGCTGGATGCCTCCCATGCATTGGAAGGTGGGTCGGTGGACGTGATCGCGACGTGGGAGCCTTACGTCACCCAACAGGAACGCCAAGGCGCGCGGGTTCTCGCGACGGCTGAAGGGCTGATTCCCGCCCAGAGTTTCATTGCGGCCAACGCCAAGGCCATCGACACCAAACGTGCGCCCATCAGCGATTTTCTTCAGCGCCTGAAGAAAGCGCGCGACTGGGCTCGCCAGCATCCCGCCAACACAGACGCTTATGCCGATGCCTGGGCCAAACGCACCCGGGCGGATGCCGACATTGCACGTGTCTGGTTTGCCCGGGCACGCACAACGGTCGAGCCGCTGACAGCCCAGTCTCCTGTAGAGGCACAAAAAACCGTGGACTTTTTTGCCGGCCAAGGGCTGGTCAAGCCTTATGCGGCGGCCAGTTTATTCGACGATTCATTCGCCGCGTCCTTGCAACCCGTCGTCGCCAAGACCCAGCCCTGAACACCGAGGAATGCCCCCACATGATGAAAAGACAACTGAAACTCGGGGCCTTGACGATGGGCTGCGGCGGGCCAGGCCGCCACAATCTGTGGCTTGACCCTCAACTGCCGGCCGATGCCAGCGTTAACGTTGACTGGTATATCGACATCGCGCGCCAGGCCGAAGCGGCATTGTTCGACCTGGTGTTTATTGTCGACAGCCAGTTCATCACGCCGGGATCGCCGTCGCACTACCTGAACCGGCTCGAACCGCTGACACTGTTGTCCGCGCTGGCGGTCAGCACCCGCCATATAGGCTTGGTCGGTACGCTGACCACCTCGTATAACTCGCCGTATAACGTCGCGCGGCGTCTGGCCTCTCTGGATCTGATCAGCAAGGGCCGCGCCGGCTGGAACGTGGTGACCAGCGGAGATGCGGGCACGGCGGGCAATTACAGCCGCGACGAGCATTATGATTACGACACGCGCTACGGCCGTGCCGCCGAACACGTTCAGGTGGTGCAAGGGTTATGGAACTCTTATGAGGACGATGCGTTCGTGCGCGACCGTGCCACGGGGCAGTTTTTCGACCCGAGCAAGCTGCATAGCCTGAACCACCGGGGCGAGCACTTTTCGGTGGTGGGCCCGCTGAATATCCAGCGCTCACCCCAAGGCCAGCCGGTGATATTCCAGGCCGGTGATTCAGCGCAAGGTCGCGACCTGGGCGCCGCCACGGCCGATGTGATCTTCACCCACGCCGCCAGCATCGAGCAGGGCCAGGCTTTCTACCGGGAGGTAAAGGGCAGGGCAGTGCAGCTTGGTCGCGACCCGGAACAACTGCTGGTTATGCCGGGCGCGGAAATCTACGTCGGCGACACGGACGAGCATGCGCGGGAAATCGAGCAGCATTACCATCAGGCCGATCACAGCTTTGAACTGGCGCTGAAGGAGTTCGGGCGTAATTTCGGCTGGCATGACTTCAGCCAGTACGACCTCGACGCAGCGTTTCCCCAGCAGAGCCTGGAGGCCGCCCGCAGCAGCTTTTTTACCGCCGCCAAGCGCATTGCAGACCAGGCTCGCGAGAAAGGCTTCACGTTGCGCCAGGCGGTTGAATTCGGTCGACAACTGCGTCCGGGCGCCTTCGTGGGGTCGGCGGACACGGTCGCGCAGAAAATGGCGGATTGGTTCGAGGCGCGGGCGGTGGATGGCTTCAATGTTTACATTGGGCACCCGGAACAATTCAATCGCTTTACTGAACAGGTCATACCGTTGTTACAAGCGCGTGGCGTGTATCGCACGGCGTATGAAGGAACGACGTTGCGCGAGAGCTTGGGGCTGGACATTCCCAGGTTCAAGCGCAACGGGTTGCCGAATTGAGCCGGTTACCCCAGCCACTTTTTTTGCCGCCTGACGGGAGCGCTAATGGGCAAAAGCACATCGGTTGGCCGAAAGCGCGCGATGCCACAGGCGGCGGCGATGCGCTGGCGTTGCAGGCCATGGGCAAGCGCTTGCTTGAAACCGCTTTCGCTTTGAGGCAACCCCACTATGTAGCCGACGCCTGCCTGGAATTCGCCTCCATGGGCCTGCCACCAGCGGCTGATTGACTGCGGGTCGGGCCAGGGCAGGTTCTCATCGGGGTCCATGACGACATTGGGGTCCTCGGCGTTGTCGTTCGGCCCCGCGTCGAAATCCGGCAGTTGCTGCAGCTCCAGATTGAGCAGCGCCAGGTCCGCGCCGGTCATCAGGCTGAAGGCTTCGCCGGCGACACGGGCATACAGCGGGTCGCTCATCTGCTGTATCAGCCACGGCACGCCGACGGGATCGCCCAGCAGCCCAATGGCCTGGATGCCGATGCGGCGCTGGGCAGGGTTCTGTAGCAACTGGTGTATCCAGGCGACGCTGTGCTCCCGATGTTGCCAGGCCAACAGGACGCAGAGCGCACGGTACTGGAACGCACCCGGTTGCTCGGCGAAGGGGCGCAGTGGCTCCAGGGCGTATTCATCGCCCAGCTGTGCGGTGGCCCAATTGACCCAGAAGCGCGTTGCTGCATCTTGATGTAGACGGTGCGAACGAAGGGTCGGCATCAGGTCATGCCGGCGCAGTTCGCCGGCGGTACGGGCCGCGCGTGCCAGCACGCCGGGGTCGGCTTGCGAAAGCTCCGCGAGCAGCGCTGCGCCGGGATCGCGACGATGCATACCACAGGCAGCAAGGCCGAGGCGACGGAACAGGGGCTTTGGGGAGGCGAGCATGCGGTCGATCCAGGGCGCGACCCATTCCCAGTCGAGCCACCCCAGGGCCATCAGATAACCACGCTCGGTTTCCACCGCGTTTCTCACGTGTTCGCTGAGCTGCGACAACCCATCGGTGTGGTGTGTCTCGAAGGCCAGGACCACGCCGGCAAACAGCTCGCCAACCGTGTGGGGGCCGAGTTGGGCCAGCACGGTTTCCAGGCCTGCGGGGCCGGCGATACGCAGGCCATCGAGATGAGCGTCGATACGGTCTTCCAGTTTGCCGAGGTCGTCCAGGTCGTAATGTGGCGCGCGTAACGCGTAATCACGCAGGACAGCGAGGAAGCTGGCTTCTTCGGCATGCAGGTCAAGGACGACGGGCAGTGTGTTCATCAGTCCCGGGCCCCGATGCAACAAGGGCAGGGCAGGCGCGTCGGGTTAGTCAATTTGCAGGCACCGTGTCCAGTTTGAACCGTCGAACTGCATGACATCCTTGGGCCCGATGGACCACATGATGCCGTCGGCCGCGCTCAGGTGATAACAGGTTCGCGGCACGTCGTCGCCGAAGTCGACGGGCTTGAGTTTGTCGCCTTCGAGCCGGTAGACGAAATGGGTGGACGACACATAAACCTGCCCATCGAACACTTCCATGCCCCAGAGGTCTTCGTCGGTGCTGTCATGTTCGATCATTTCCCATTGTTCATTGCACCCCCGAAGCAAGGTGCCGAGTTGGCCGCAGGCGTAGACGTAGCCATCCGGCGCGCAGCGGACCTTGTAGAGCGCAAGGTTGGTGGGGCTGTTCTGCTGGGTGAAGAGGTCGCCGTCGTACCGCCAGATTTCGCCTTCCCAGCCGACGGTATAGATTTCCTGCTCGCTGAAACCATCGATGGATTCGAAGCTGGTGTCGGTGATCGGGGTGTCACCGACCTGGGCGCTCTGGTCGATGCAACGCCATTGGTCTTCGCCCTCGCGAACATAGGCTTGTCGGCAGGCGCCTACGGCGTAGGCTCGGCCTTTGGCGATGCCACGGATTTCACGCAGGGGGCCGCGTTTTTTGGGGTCTGTGCCGCAGCTGGCGATGGAGGATTCTTCCTTTATCGAGCCGCCACCACTGGCCCGCACTGATCCATCGGTGCCAAGGACCAAGTAACGTTCGGCAGGTTTATGGCAGACCGTTCCGGAGCAGGCAAGCCATGGTACTGTGCCGGCGCCCCAGGTTCCTCGATCAAGACCAAACAGTATCGAACCTGTATAGCCCTCACTGATCGAGATGTCGTTTGTGGTAATCAAATAGCTCAGGTCTGAGTAGCGAACAACACCAGTGCCAATACTAAGTCCACGGAATCGCGGGTCTCGAGGGTCCATCTTAGTCTCCTGATAGGGGTAAATTAGCGGCTAGGCTCGCTAGGGTACATTTCGGCCTGAGCCTTATTGCGCTCGTCTTGATTGCTGGTCATGGACGCACAGGCATTGATCGGTTTTTCCTCGCCTGGGTCCTTTGCTTTGTCGTGATAGGTGTTCAACTGAGCTTCCAGGCATTCCTGACTACAGTTGGAGTCCGGAAAGGTTTTCTTCGCCGCCCTGGCCCCCGTCTGCGTAGCCTTGGACCTTGGCCATTCACCGTTTGCATCAGCTTCATGCAAGGCCACCACCCCACGTCGGGTATGCATCTGGCCGTGGGTGGCGGTGGTCTGATTGGGCCCCTCCGCGCACATCACCGGGGCTCTGTCGGTCTGGTATTTGCTCCAGCCGGCTTTGGTCGGGTGCTTGCTTCTGGGTTGGCCGGGAAAGGCCGGCCCGTCGGTGAAGGATGCCGAATCGATTAGGTGGTCACCGGTTTGTCCGGGGCAGCATCGGTTGGGTTTGAACGGCGCGAGAAAGCAGCGCATCGCCTTTTGGCAAGGGTCGCTGTTGATGGTTTTGGCCAGGGACGCATACTCGCCCTGGACGTCGGCGTGCGTGCCCAGATAGGCCGCGTTGTCTTTAAACCCGTCGCCCGCCGCGTCTTTAGCGGCTTTGCGGGCTTTGGTCGCGGCCTGTAGCGGGCTGATGTCCGGGCAGATCATTTTCTGCTCAAGGTCCCCGCAAGCGTCTTTTGCCCGGCCTCGTTCGCCCTCGCATTGGGCCAGATCCTTGGCCAGTGCCATTCGGTCCGTATAGGTCCAGGGCATGGTATTGCCCGGTTGGGAGGCATGGTTGTGGGTGGTCAGGTCCATGTGCCGAACAACGTTTTTCCCTTCGTACTTCACGTCCATCGACCAGGAGGTGAAATACACCTTGCCCTTGATCTTGTTGGTGACGATGCCCTTTTTAGGGGCGTTTCCAGCCTCATCCCCATAGCTGGTTTTGAAATAGCTCTGGTCCTTGAGCATGATTTCCTTACCCGTGATCTTTACCGTCCGACTGCCCTTGGTCGTGTCCTTGGCCATGCCGGTGTTGGGGTAGGGGATGGGCACGCCCAGCGGGGTAGGCGGGGCCACGGGTGGGGTGAAGCACACGTCCGGAAAACACGCGATCGACTTGCCGTCGGCCGACTTGCAGGAGACTTCCATGTTGTTGGCAAATACTTGGTTGGCCATCAGGCAGCCCTCACGGTCTGGTAGCTGAGCAGCGCGACGGCGCGTTGGCCGGCGTCGTTGCCCAGGTGGCAAAAAATATTCGGCCCTTCGCCATAACCCTTGCGGCTGGCGGCCAGCGCCACGGCGAGCATCGCCGGGCCAATGGCGGCGCCGACTTCACCGATGCAGTCGGCCGGATGCCAGAGATGGAAGAACTCCTTGCGTACCCGCAGGCTGCGGCTCAGGGCCAGGGAAGCTTCCTTGAAGTAATACTGTTCGCCAGAGATGTCCGTCAGGCGGTAATCCATCTGTTCCAACCCGCAACCGGCTTCGCCCAGGGCTGCACGCACGGCCTGGGTCAGGCCTTCGGCGCGTAGCGGGATGTCTTCGGATTCCACCGTGGCCTGTTCCGTGCCGAACCCCAGCCCGATGCAGGCCAATTGCGGCGTGTCACTCGCGACGGGGGCGGCCAGCACCACGGCGGCAGCCCCTTCGCCGGGGATAAAACCGTTGGAATTCTGGCTGGTGAGCAAGCGCTCGCGTTGCTCGAAGGCAGCCAGCGTTGGCCCGTTGAGGAAGGAGTCGACGCCGGCAATCAGCACGTGGCGATGGCCACCGCCATAAATGAGGGTGCGTGCATCAAGCAGCGCCACGGCGGCGCTGACCCGGCCATGGGCGAGGATGCTGGAGGCGGGGTGAAAGTGCAGGCCCAGTTCGGCTTCAATGGCCTGCAGCAATCCTTTATCGAGACCTTCTAGACGGCCGGGGCGCTCGAGCTCTGCCAGCCCCAGCAGCAGCGGGGTTTTTTCCGGTTCGACGTTGGGCGTGCTGTGCAGGGCCTCGGCAATGGCGCGCGCGGCCATCTTGACCAGCTTGGTGCGGCCGCGCCAGGGCTGTTCCAACGGCACGCTGGCGGCAATCAGCCATTCGCCGCCCCGATCGATAAAGCGGGTTTCCTGGAAGTTGTCGATGGCGCAGCGGATCGCCGCGCAACTGGCCGGTGCGCTGAGGCCGACAGCGCTGACCATGCCGGAGCCGATAATGCTCAAAGCACGCATCAGTGCGTTTGCTCCCGGGTGCGTTTGGCGTTTACCAGGGGGCGCAGCGATGGGTAGTAGTCTTTACCCAATGCCCGGGCGCGCCACCAGCCGATGGACAGCGTGCCGACCAGCACCTGGGCAATCTCGAACATGTTGCGCCGCAGCGGACGGGAGGTACGCCAGGTCAACTGCACCTGGCGGGCGTCTGTGTCGATCAGCAGGGTGTCGATCACCGCTGACACCGTTTCATGGCCGCCTTTTTTCAGGAAAAAGGTCACCGGCACTTCCATCTCAGGGATGCGAAAACCTGCGCGCTCCTGGGCAGTGAGGTTCAGCAGTAGTACCTCCTCGCCTGCGCGCAGGTAATCAACCTGCTGATCGTCGGGTGCGGCCTGATAGTAGCGGGTGTCGAAGTCCGCCGGCAGAAACGGAAAACAGTCGGCTTTCCAGGCCTCGTCGTAGGTACCGGCGAAGCGGGCGCGTTGCGGCCAGCTACGAGCGATGGGGCCGAGGGCCACGGGGCGAAAGTTGCCAAAAGGGTTTTCGATCGGTTTGCCCAGCTCTTCGGTGTTGGGCATTGGCCTGCCGACGATGTAGGCGTTATCAAGGCCGCGCGGGTACCAGCCGCAACCGCTTGGGTTGTCCAGGTAACCGTCACGCATATCGGGGGCATTCACCATAGGATGGGAGCCACCGTAGGCCTGGGCATAGGAGATGTTCTGTTCGGTAAAAGGCTGCGGCGAGCCGGGAGAGAGGCCCAACAGCCCCAGTTGCCATTGCCTCGGGCCAACGACGGAAAAAGCCTTGCTCATCCGACCCACGCGAATACCCGCGGTCAACTGCGTCACGGGCCGCCCGCCGGGCGCGTAGGCCTTGCCGCACACCAGCACATCGCAGAAGGGCTTGACCGGCGCAAAGTCCATTTCCTGCAGCGGGGCGCTCAGGCCTGGTTCGCCGAGAAAGGTGTCGGCCATCAGCAGCGGTTGCTGGCTGTCGGCGAGCGTCAAGGCGCGACCGTCCAGCGGTAGATCAAACGTGCCTTTGGCCACCACGACCAGGGATTCGCGACCATCACGGTCCATACCCAGGGTATAGGCCGCCGTCAGTCTGCTGGCATTGAGCAATTCCATGGGCCGATTACCTGTCTAGTTGATTTGCACCGAGCCGCCCTTGATGCGGTTGACTCCGCTGGAACGGCTGGACAGGTAGGCGCCCTGGATGATCACTTTGCCGGCGCGGGTCAGGGTGATGCTGGCTTTGCCGCAACGCAGCACAATCTCGCGTTCTGCGCTCAATTCCAGGCACTGCTCATCCAGTCGCACACTGGCGACGGGAGCGACGGCGGCCTGGGCGTCAAGCAGAAGGCCGATCAGCAGTGGGCGGATCGGGTCGCCGTCCTCGAACATCAGCGCCACCGGGCTGCCGATATCCGCCGGGCTTAGCCGCGCGGTGCAGCGAGCGACGAGGCCGCTGCTGTCCGGGCAACCGGGGTAGGTGACCGTGGGCGCGCCGGCATGGGGCAGGGCGAGCAGGCTGCCGATGATGACCCCATCGATACGGGCCTGGGTGGGGAGCGGGTACTGAACCGTCATATATATACCTCCATGTCCTAGTTCTGCAGGATCTTCTGCCCTTTGATCACCACGTTCTTGTTGGCCTTGATGTTGATGGCGCCGGAACCGTCGATGATGATGTTCTTGCCGCGAATCGTGATGGAGCCGTCCTTCTTCATGGTGAGGCTGGATGCGCCCGTGGTCAGGGTAATGGAGTCGCCGGCGGTGAGGGCAAAGTGCTTGCCGACGTCCAGGCTGTCGTTCTGCCCGATGCTGGTGGTTCGGTTGCGATCGACGTCACGGGATTCGTCCTGGCCGATCTGGGTACGCTGGTTACCGTTGATCTCGATCCCTTCGTTGCCCTTGACCGTTTCGTTACGGTTGCCCGTGATGTCGATGGTCTCGTTGCCGCCTACGTCTTCGGTACGGTTGCTGACGATGGTGATTTTTTCGTTGGCGCCGACCTTTTCCGTGCGGTTTGCACCGATAGTGATGGTCTCGTTGCTGCCCACGTGCTCGGTGCGATTGACACCGATGGTAATTTTTTCGTTATTGCCCACGTCCTCGGTACGGTCTACGCCGATGGTGATGGTCTCGTTGTTGTCCACCGTTTCTGTGCGGTCGTGTTTGACGTGAACGGTTTCGTCGTTGTCGATGGTCTTGCTGCGGTCATGGCCGACCCAGTGGGTCTCGTCGTTCTCGACCTCGATGTCCTGGTTTTTTTCGGCGTGGATAAACAGCTGCTCCGCGCCTTTTTTGTCTTCCATGCGGATTTCATTGAAATTGGCGGGTGAGCCGTCTTTGCTTGAACGGCTTTTCACTCCGCTCTGGGTGGCATTGGCCGGCAACTTGTAGGGGACTGTCTGTTCGGCGTTGTAGACACGACCGGTGATGATCGGCCGATCCGGATCGCCTTCGAGGAAGCTGACGATTACTTCCTGACCGATCCGCGGGATCTGCATGGCGCCCCAGTTCTTGCCGGCCCAGGCCTGGGACACGCGAATCCAGCAGGAGCTGTTTTCGTTGGATTGGTCGTGGCGGTCCCAGTGGAAGTGCACTTTGACCCGGCCATACTGGTCGGTCCAGATATCCTCGCCACTGGGGCCGACCACCACGGCGGTCTGCGGCCCGCGGACGATGGTCATGGGGGTCAGGGGGAGGGGACGGAACGCCTGGCTGGCGTCCATGCAGTCCAGCTCGCTGACGAACTGCTCGGACAATTCCGACTGCCCGCTTTCGTAGAGTTCCTGGCGGATCTGGTAGCGTGCGACTACCACCAGGTATTCGCGGTTCTGGTCCTCACGGCTGTATCCAGTCAGCCTGAACACATGGCCGGAGCCCAGACCACGGGGGCAACCACGCAACTGCACGCGCTCGAACTGGCTTTGAATGGCTTCGATGCGGGTACGCGCATAGTGCTCGCCATCGTTACTCTGGACGTATTCACCGGGATAGTCGTAAAGCGGGTAGTCGCCGTTGCTGTGGTCGCGCGGCACACTGGAGCGCACATCGAGGCTGGCGCGGGGGCGCTGGAAGTCATAGTCGTTCAGCGCCAGCGAACCGGATTGCACCTCCCGCGCCAGTTGCCAATCGTAGAAATGATCGCGCTCGCGCATTTGCCGATCAGGTGGAAAGAAGGGCACCGACGCATAGCCTGCCGCAGTGGAATGAGCGCCGTAGGCGTCGGCCAATACCAATACGTGGCGCGCCTTTTCATGGCGAAAGTAGTAATAGATGCCTTCCTGTTCCATCAACCGGCTGACGAAGTCGAAGCTGGTTTCGCGGTACTGCACGCAATATTCCCACTCGTGATAGCTGCCGCTCAGGCTGTCTTCGAAGTCGGAGAAACCGAGGTCGCGGAACACCTGTTTGATGATGTCCGGCACGGTCTTGTTCTGGAAAATGCGGCAATCGGAGGTGCGCGTGAGCAGCCAGAACCAAGGCCTCAGGCTGACGCGATAGCCCGCGAACTGACCATGGCCGGTCAGTTGCCGGCAACTGCTGATAATGCCGTGAAAGTAGCGACGGCCACCCTCGAACAGTTCCAGGGACAGACCCATCGGTTTACCCAGCAACTGATCGAACTTGATCGCTTGATCTTCGGAAGTGAGGTCCAATTCGTAGTGAAACAAACGCCCCAGCTCTTCACTGCCGGCCATGCTCTGCAACAACAGGACATCGCCGCCGAGGGGGCTGTCAACCTGCACCCAACGGGTGTTTTGTGTTATTGCCATAAATTGCCTTCCAAGTTGGCGTAGCCCGTAGAGTGTTAGCGTATCTGGCCGCAGAATCAATGCCCGGTTACGATTCAACGTCAAAGGCGGGACGAGGGGAAAGCAAATGCGCCTCAAGGTTCAGCAAGACCGAGGTGATTGAGGTGGGCTTGGTGACAAGTCAGACACATGATTTAACAAGTGGGCGATGTCAGATGTTCATAAGTCTACAAAAGGGCTGTCAGAGCTAGCTAAGCGGTCGATGAGTAGAAAGATGTGTTCATCGATGTGTGTTCATGATTGTTGAGCGGACACTGTGAGCGAGCTGTTTCCGAGTGTTCGCTCCTGCATTCTGATCTCCCGTTGTTTGGCGTTGGGAGGACAGTAAGCGAACGCAAGAGAGGGGATTAGACGGGTAAATCGGAAAGAGTTTATGCGAGGAAACCGATCAATTCCCGGCACTGGTAGATGACTTGGCCGGACGCATACGCTGCTATGAAACGTCAATCCACTGGACGCCTGTAGCCAACCTGGACAAGCTCGGTGTTTGCTTGCGGCGATTGTCTGCAGTGGGCTACCCGTTGGCAACGGGCATCAAGACGCTAGTTCAAGTCGAGACCTTCCTCGAGTATGGACTTTTGCACGGCTTCACGGCTCTTCACACGCTCGTACCAAGCTTGCAGGTGATGAAGACTGTCAAGATGAAGTGGCGTATCCTCGTAGGACTTAAGCCAGGACGCCTTAGCCCATCCAGTCACCGCAAACAGGTAGGTGTCAGCGACCGTGAATTTTTCACCCATAAGAAATTGTTTGTCTGAGAGATGCTGATTGATCCAAGCGTAGCGTTTCTCGAGCTTCGGTCTTGCGATCTCAATGTAGTCTCCTGCCGGAGCAGCATAAAAGAGCGGAATAAAGCCCTTATGGATTTCCGTTGAGAGGAAGGCGAGCATTTCCTGAAGCTTGTATCTTTCAAACGTTCCGTTGGCTGGAGCTAGGCCTATTTCGGGGTGCTGGTCCGCAAGATATTGAATGATTACAACTCCCTCCAAGAGCATTTCACCATTATCAAGCTCAAGCGCTAGAATGTAGCCGTGCGGGTTGACCTTGTAAAAGTTCTTCCCCTGTTCTGTTACATGATCTTTGAGGTCGACCTTGATGAATTCGACATTGAGGCCAAGTTCGTTTGCAACGATGTGTGGCGAAAGGGAGCAGGCGCCAGGCTTGTAGTAGAGCTTCATTCTGTGATCTCCATGGAATTAATTGTCGTGCTTTAAAATGTGAAGTCTATGTTAGTGCGCTTTGTAAGCGACTCGCTCGCTACGTTTTGCACCGTTTGCATGGATGAGCTACCCATGTGCCACGTTCCCCACAGCCAGAGACAGCGAATCACCAAGAATGCGCCATAAAGCGGTAAGGCGCCGCCGGTAGGTACCTTCACTGCAGTAAATCAACTCGACATGAAGGCTGTCGATAACCGCGATATAAGCATCCTGAAACATCGAAATCTCGTTCGCCGACAGTGCTGGATACCTGTTCTCAAGGCTTACGCCGAAGCGTTCACGAAGACGGTCCAGATAGGCTTCAAAGCCACTTGTAACCGATGCCTTTAACTCCGAAGGCGGAAAGAATGCCGTGCGCAGCAGGAAACGCAGAGCAGCGGAAGACTCGTAGCGGTTTGAAAGATTGTCCGTGTACAGCTTGCCGGGCAAGTCATCATTCGCCGGGACCCTTGCAAACATCTCTTCGATATAGTGCCTCTCCGTCGCCAGCGCCAGATTCAGCACGGCGTTGAACAAATCATCCTTGCTCTTGAAGTGCGCGTATAACGAGGGCTTGCGCATACCTGCCACGACAGCGATTTCATTGAGCGACGAGGCGTCGTATCCCCGCTCAGCGAAATGCACCAGAGCGATATCACAGATTCTGCTTGCCGAAGGGCTCAGCACTTTCATCGGGATGACCTTTTATTCAGTGATTTAACGCGGTGATGTGCTCGGCCCTGCCTTCGCGCACACTGACCCAGGTCAGCGCACCCACCATAACAGCGCAGACTATCAGGAATGCGCACCAGGCAATGGCGCCATGGCTGCTCGCCCAACCGGTCAACGGTGTGGCGAAGGCCGAGATGCCAAGCT
Source organism: Pseudomonas sp. S3_E10 (assembly GCF_054667615.1). Taxonomy (NCBI): domain Bacteria; kingdom Pseudomonadati; phylum Pseudomonadota; class Gammaproteobacteria; order Pseudomonadales; family Pseudomonadaceae; genus Pseudomonas; species Pseudomonas sp. S3_E10. The sequence continues at coordinate 5,834,683 of NZ_CP162743.1, read as the reverse complement.
GAAACGCGCCGAGCAATGCAGCCGTTGAACCCAGGGCAGTGGTTTGCGAAGACATCACCAGCGTCATCAGTGAGGTTTCTGCAATCCCCAAGCCAAGCAGTGCTATCGCGACACCTGCAGCCAGCCAGTACAAACTAGAACCAGATACTGCTGCGCCGTAGGCCATGACAGAGCCTGCAAAGATGCAAAAAGCTCCAGCCGTTGCCATGCGGGCCAAACCGTACTTGCCCACCAGTCTGGTAGCCACGACGGCCCCTATGAGAATCGCGATGCCGGTTGCGCCAAACAGCGTACCGAACTGGGCAGCAGGCAGTCCGTATTCCTTCTGATAAACAAATGTAGCGCCGCCCACATAGGCAAAGAGAAAGAAGAACACGGCTGACAGCGCTAAAGCTGGCCTTAGAAAACGACCGTCTTTTGCGAGGCGCGCATACGTGCGTATCGCAAGGCTCATATTCAATGGCTCGCGCTTTTGCATTGGTAGTGTTTCAGGCAAAACAGCCATCGAATTCACCGCCACCAGCGCACCGAGAACAGCCAGTACCAGCATGACGGCCCGCCATCCGAAATGCGCCTCAATGTAACCACCCAACCCCGGGGCGATGATGGGAGCAACACCTTGAATGGTCAGCAGCAGGCCAAAAAGTTTTGCTGCCTGAACGCCCTGAGTGACGTCACGCACCATGCTCATGATGACCACCAACGTCAAAGCACTGCCTATCCCTTGGGCAAATCGTGCCACGAGTAGCCACTCAAGGGTTGGTGCCGCTCCTGCAGCCAGCGCACTCAAACTGAACAGCAACAAGCCTGCTATCAGTGGACGTCGACGGCCCAAGGCGTCGACTACCGGCCCGAACAGCAATTGTCCAAGCCCCATTGCCAATAAAAAGACCGTGAGCGTCAGCTGAATGCTGGCAACACTGGTCGAATAATCAACCGCCATTTCGGGCAGGCTTGGCAAATACATATCGACGGCTGAGGGCCCCAGTGCGGCGATGGCCCCCAAGGCAATGGCAAACTTCAGTGAAGGATTGCCGAAATGACTCTTTTCCATAACAAACTCATGATTGGCTTCCTACCGGAAGGTAGGAAAGTGGCGTGAAGTTAACGAGAACCGAGAGGCAAGGTCAAGCCGTTATTTTCTTAGTGGCCAGGCAGCACCTGCCAGCGCTCCGCGCAATGCATGCGCACGAAAGTGTTTTAGGCTTCAGTTCAAAGTGTTTTTTCAAGAAGCGGCTGAAATGAGCGGAATTTGTGAAACATCATTTTTAAGCGATCGAGGTAAGCGACTCAGTGCGCAGCAACGGGTTGGCTAAATCGATCACGCTGCGTTCGAGCCTGGCCCGCTGGATGTATCGACAGACGCCGTCACCTTCCGCACCAGCGATGGGGCGGAGAGGGTGGCCATCTCGTTGTAGTCGGGGCAATTTGGAGGCAACACAGAGGACCACCTGGCGCCGTTATCCAGCGCCACGGTTGGCCCACACGCCAACGGGACACTTAGCGCCAATGGCCGTAACTTTGTGGGCGGATCAGGGTTCAAATTGAACTCTATGGGAGCCAGACTTGCCTGCGAACTAGGCGCCTTGGTGTATCAGGCAGACCTATTCATCGCACGCGCGGGCAAGCCCCGCTCCAACAGATGGCCTCCGATACCTCTTACAAGCGAAACCTCGACACCATGCTGTTCAGGTCAACCGCCAGGCGGGTCAACTCGCCGCTGGCGGCGCTGGTCTGGGCGGCGCCGTTGGAAGATTGCGTCGACAGGTCCCGGATGTTGACCAAGTTGCGGTCCACTTCACGGGCGACTGCAGCCTGTTCTTCCGCAGCGGCGGCGATGACCAGGTTACGCTCGTTGATCTCGATCACTGCGGTGTTGATGGTTTCCAGCGCCAGGCCTGCGCCTTTCGCGATGCTCAGGGTAGATTCAGCACGGTCAGTGCTGTTACGCATTGAACTGACCGCTTTTTGGGTGCCGCCTTGAATGCTGCCAACCATACGTTCAATTTCGCTTGTGGACTGTTGGGTGCGATGGGCCAAAGCGCGTACTTCATCGGCGACAACCGCAAAACCGCGACCGGCTTCACCGGCCCGGGCGGCTTCGATAGCTGCGTTCAGCGCCAGCAGGTTGGTCTGATCCGCCAAGCCACGAATCACGTCCAGAACCTTGCCGATGTCGCGGGACTCTTCCGCAAGATTACCAATCAGATCGGCGGTGCTTTGCACATCCCCGCTCATGCGTTCGATAGCGTTGACGGTCTCGTGAACTAGATCCCGGCCATCGCCTGCTGACGCCGTCGCGTTTTTTGACGCCTCTGAAGTGCTCACTGCGTTACGCGCCACTTCTTCGACGGCGCTGGTCATTTCGTTGACTGCAGTGGCGGCTTGTTCTATTTCGTTGTCCTGCTGCGCAAGGCCGCGGGCGCTTTCATCGGTAACTGCGTTCAGCTCCTCGGCAGCGGAAGCCAGTTGTGTTGCGGATCCGGAAATACGCATCAAGGTATCGCGCAGTTTCTCCTGCATTTTTTGCATGGCGAGCAGCAACCGGCCCGCTTCGTCAGTGCCATCAACCTTTATCGGTCGGGTCAGATTACCTTCGGCTATGGTTTCAGCCGCTTCAAGTGCCAACGCTATAGGTTGGGTGATGCTCTTGGTCAGCAGCCAGGCAAACAGCATGGTCAGCAGCGAGGCAATAATGAGGAGGCCGACAACCCAGTTGAACGCAGAGCTGTACTGGTCAGCAGCGGATTGATTGATGATAGCCAGCTGGGCGTTATTGAAGTCAGTAAGCTTACCCAAAGCCACGTTTATCTGCTCAGCGTTAGCCGCAGACTCGGCGTTCAGCACGCGCGTTAGCTCCTGCAGATCGCCAGCCCGACTGAGGGTAACAAGGCGCGTTTCAATCTTGCGATATTCACCCATCAGCCGCATATAGTCGTTGTAGTCGGATTGCTCTACAGGGGATGAAATCAGTTTGGCGTATGCTGCCTGCGACTGGTTAAGTTGTTGGTTTTGTTCCCCAAGTAATTCGATGGTCCTGTTCTGAATATTCGGTTCGCGATCAGTTAACAGCCGATGCGATAAAACCCGCATGCGGACGCCCGTCACCGTGAGAGCATTCAGGGTCTGAAAGCTAGGGACGCCATTTATCGCGATGTCGTCGCCAGCTGCTCGGATCTTGCTCATCTGAGACAGGGCGAAGAGGCCGAGAATCAGCATGAGCGCGCCTATCAGGGAGAACCCCAGAAATGCGCGCGGAGCAATGTTCATTGTTCTTATTGTCATGGTTTTCCCAAAGCGTGGAATGTGCTCCCCGCAAGCAGCGGCGGATGGCCCAGCGCATAAGTTTTTATCGGTCGCCTGATGGCACACTTGAGCGAAAACAGCTGTGTGCCGCATAGTAAAACTGCTATTGCCCACTCACCAACTTGCAGACATCGACTGATGTTGGCCCGATGCAGCCCGATGGCGACAATCTTCAACCGAAACGACCTGGACGCGACGTTCGTTCAGTTGGTAGAGACGCGCTAACAAGGTTGCATATTTCTCTTGCAGAATCAGCTCTAGAGGCTGCGGCAGCGTGCCAGAAGATGCTGTGCATAATGGTGCTCAAGGATAGGGCATGTTCGGTTCGATGCCGGCGAACACCGCGCCAGCGCCGTCATAAGTCGCTTCGCCGAGGAAAGCGTGCTGTGTCACTACCATGGAGTCGCGTACGATCCATTGCAGACGATTGTCATTGAAGATGGCTGCAGTCCCCGCCAGTCGATAAGCCTTCATGACCACGTCCGCTCCGGTATGAGCGGCATGGGTGGCGCTGAGGCGTAATAAGTTAGTCTGCTGCAGGGTCACCGCATTACCGGCGATGAGCGAAGCCCATACAGCTTCGGCGGATTCGTAGAAAAACGCCTGGGCGCTTCGCAGCATCGCCTCTGCCTTACCCAGTTCGCTGCGGTAATAAGCTCGATCACCCAAGCGCGGGGCACCGGTGACAGTCTTGGTGCTGCCCGACATTGCGATCACCAAGTCCAGTGCTGCGCGTGCCAGCCCAAGGTTAACGGCGGCGTGAACTTGCGCCTGGTAGGAAACGGACGGGTAATGATAGAGGGGCTCGTCAATTGTGGAGGCACTGCCCCGCACGAAAGTCCACTCGCGTTGGATGTTCTTTTGGTGCAATTTGAGGTCATGGCTCCCCGTCCCTTGCATCCCGACAACATTCCAGTTGTCGACGATCTGCACTTCGCTTGCCGGGAACACAGCGGTCAGCGGTTTGCCTGCCGTCGGTCCTCCACCGTTGGCCGATGTGCCACCGATGCCTACACCAATCCAGTTGGCGCCTTTGCACCCACTAGCAAACCGCCAGTGCCCGCTGACTTCCCAGCCATTTTCAGTCTCTTTGGCGGGTTGTAGAGGGTAAAGGCCGCCAGCATAGACCTGGTCCGGCCCGTTGGCATAAATCAACGCTTGGGTTGCCGGGGGGAGTGCCGCCAGGTAGATGTTGGCTGAGCCGAACGCGGTCACCCAACCGACCGAACCGTCGGCTTCGGAAACCCGCTCTACGATGCGTAGGAACTCGGCTGGAGGCAGCGCATCGCCACCGAAACATTTGGGAGTACTGGCGCGGAAGATACCCACTGCTTTCATTTTTTCGATCATGTCTAAAGGGACATGGGAGCGTTGGTTAAACTCGCTGCGACGCTCGGCAATCTCCGCAATCACATCATCCAGGGAAATCGCCTTGATGCTGATTGGAGCGCCTTTACGTGTGTCACGATCATCGAAATTGTTTTTGCTGTTCATGTTTATTGTTCTCTGGCTAGGGTGATTGCATACACGTTCAGAATGCGTGGGCTGATAAGAAAAAATCAAATTCGGAATATGAATAAGCTAAATAATCCGTGCGAATTAACTGTCGTGCCATGCGCCTCTAAAGGGGAGGGCGTTTAAGGGCGATGGCTATTCCTGCTGTCAATAGTGCGTATGAGTAAAGCGAATTTGACCGAATGAACAATCCCTCTCAACATGGATTCACCAAGTCAATAATTAAAAGGTGAAGGTTATGGTTAGCGATCAATCAAAACAACATTTTCGGCAAGCGCTGTCATTATTGTCTGCGGCGGTGAATATCATTACTACCGATGGCCCCCATGGTCGCTTCGGATTAACTGCGAGTGCGGTCTGTTCGGTCACTGATACGCCCCCAACATTATTGGTTTGCATCAACCGTAACAGTTCAATTCATGAAGCGTTGCTGGGCAACAGGGCGTTGTGCGTAAATATACTGACCGGTGATCTGGAGGGTGTTGCGCGACAGTTTGCTGGTATGACCGACCTGCCGCCTGCTGAACGTTTTGCCGGCCAGGATTGGCGGACAGGCTCCTCGGGCCTACCGGTGTTGAACGACGCCCTAGCAAGCCTCGAAGGAAACATAGTAGATATCAAGGAAGTCGGATCGCATTCGGTATTATTTGTACAAATTAACCAAATTCAGGTCCGTGAAGAGGGGGAGAGTCTGATTTACTTTGGGAGAAACTTTCACCGTCTGGGGCGGGCTGCAGCCGTCAACGTACAGACCTCGGCATCCTGAATAATTGCAGTTCCCCATTCGTGGGTTACGGGGTTTATAAAGAATGATCGCACGCCTCATTTGATATGAACTCCAGTATGGCTGCCGGAGGCAAACAGACTAATGATTAACCCGCGCAGCCAGGTTATCCCGGCATCCGATAGGAAACGGCTATGGCAATAAAGTCCCACCGAGATGGCTGGCAATTCGATGGGCAGACTCAGCAGCCGATAGCGCTGGTCGTGGTTTAGCTGCATGGCAATGGCACGCGGCAGAATCAATGCCAGATCAGTGTTGGCAACGATTTTCGGGGCAATCGTGAAGTTAGGCACTTTCAGAGCGATTTCGCGCGCAATGCCAGCCTTTCCGAATGCTGCATCGGCGGTTACGCCATGGCCGGTAATATTGCTCGAAACGTCAACATAGCGCAGGGCGAGTATGTCCTCAACGCTCAATTCATCTTCCTGAAAAGGATGGCCGTCGCGCAACAGACAAATGAATTCGTCGTCTAGCAAGTTTTCGTGGATGCACTCTTCACCAAGTTCTACCAGATAGCCTATCGCGATATCTACATCACCTTTGCGCAATGCCATAGCCAGTTGCTCTATAGGCATTTGACGCACATCCAGGCGTACTTTCGGCGCCTCCCGCGCTAGCACTTCCATCACCGTCGGTAGCACATAAAGTTGCGACATATCCGACATGGAGATGCGAAAAGTACGATCCGCTGTTTTCGGTTCAAAGTTCGAAAACATCATTAATGCGCTTTGAATAATAATCAGCGCATGTTCAATGGGTCCGTGCAGGCGAATAGCTGCGTCAGTCGGCTCCATCGACGTTGCTGTTCGTACGAACAGCGGATCGTCAAACACATCGCGTAGTCGACGCAGTGCGTGACTGACGGCGGGCTGGCTGAGGTGTAGGCGTTCGGCCGCGATTGTCAGGCTGCGGTGTTCCCAAATAGCCACAAAAGTCCTGAGAAGATTCAGATCGATCGTGGCCATGTTGATGTGCGTCATTTATTTACCACGAGCCTTACGCGTGATGCTGGAAAAGACGCCGTCGCGGTATATCCAAGCATGTATCAGCGCTGCGCAAAGATGTCCTAACACAAGCAGAAACAGAACCCAGGCGAATAACCCATGTGCTGCCCGAAACCAAGCGTAAAGCGCGGAGCTGACAGGAGCAATGGGTGGAAGGTTCCAGCCCGCGAACATGGTGACAGGCCAATTTCCGGCAGAGAGCGTCGCCCAACCGAGCAGTGGCAGGCAGAGCATCAGCATGTAGAGCAATAGATGCGAAACATGCGCCGCCATTGCCTGCCAGTACGGTACGTTGGCAGGCAATGGCGGCGTGGCGCTTAAAAGCCGATTGCCTAGCCGCAGGATAGCCAAAAGAAGAATGGCGATTCCCAGAGGCCTATGAAGATCAATGAGCCAGGGACGCAGGCTCAGAGAAGACATCATGCCTACACCTATAAATAGCATAGCCAGGATAAGGACAGCCATGAGCCAATGGAGAAGCCGTGCCGCGAAGTTGAAACTTTGCACACCGGTGTGCTTCTGCTGGGTATGCATTATTTGATTTCCTTTTTGCCAACCGCGTCAGTGGCTTTACCAAAACCGATTTCTCGTAATCGGGCGTTATAGGACTGGGAGTAAATACCCGCACGGGCTGCAAGCACCGGATCGTCTGAAAGCGCTATTCCTGAAGGTACAAGCGTCGGGTCAAAGTTAATGTCACGACATGCCCCATGAGTTTGCTCTACCACCTGGTTGACCTCTAACGTCCCAGCGATTACCTCCTTGCGGTTGCTCGGCCATGGTTGAGAAGGGTCGTTCACCGGATCTCCCGCCTCGGCCAGTTGGAATACCAGATCCCAGTACAAGGGTGCTACACCCACACGCTGAGTTATTTCATCAAACAGGAAGTCATGACTGGCTTGCGCATGAGCCTCTTTGCTCAACATCTCTACCGCCGCATGAGGGCGCATGGACCAGCGCACAGGTTGACGTTTTCCATCCGATGCAATGAGTACGAAGGCGTTGATGGAATTATATTCGGTTCCTGCAAAACTGGCCGGCCAAGTCGCGTTCGCCTCTCGCTCTACAGACTTGCGAGCCTCTGGATATTTTTGAAAAAACGCGGCCACCTTGTCCGGGGCTGGTTGTCCAGTGGCAGCCACCGGTTCAAAGGCCTCGATCTGCGCCAGGAAACCCTCGGCATCCCGAGTCGCGAAGTAGGGTTCGTTGTTGAGCTTCATTCGCCACTGTGACTTGTCGTCGCCTACCAGCATGAGTGCCATGCTGACGGTCGCCGTCGAATTGTCCGCCGCATGCGGGTCCACGGTGCCGATTGAAAAACGCCCGACGGCGGGGATGTTGGCCGGTAGAAAAATACGTGAGGTCGACAGAGGGACGGCCTCGCCGCTCGCATGAAAAGTCCCACTGAAACACATACCCTTACCGTGGGCCCGTCGATAGCCTGGTGGAAAATTATCCAGGGAGTCACCCAGAAACTCTTTTGTGGTAACGCCGGTGCCTAAGAATCCTCCTGCCCAGGCAAAAGCCAGCACAAGAGCAGTCGCGATACTGAATATGCCCAACAACGGCACTCGATATTTCCATAAACCCTGAAGGTTATTCTTAAGCATAAAATTCTCAGCTGCACGTTGTCAGGCAGCGCTGGATTGAAACTGCCGAATGGCTAGCGCCAACACTAACCGGCGCAAAGCAGTAGTCATGTGTAAGACAGGGGGATTTGAACCGCCGATACGGCAAGAAAAAATCCCGGTGGGCTCAATGGGTTTGCTTGAGCGGCAACGCATGACAATCCCTGCGCCATAGCCTGTGCGTCATTACATTGCTGAGGACGGCCAAGGCAAATGACGCCGGCGATGCACCGCTTTTGACGTTAAATGTCCAGCACCAATCGTGGAGATTTTGATCGTGAACAGCATACCAATATCGTATCGTTCGCCGCTTTTTCATCAGCAGTGAGATACACATCGCGATGGTCTGGTTCACCCTCTAAAACATCACAGAGGCATGTGCCACAAACACCCTGCTCGCAGGAAATTTCGATATCAATACCTACTTCAGCCAGTGCTTGATAAATGGTCTGCCCGGTCATGACATTGACGGTTTTACCGCTGCGCGCCGCCACAACCTCAAAACCAGACCCATTGGTATCAATGTCGGCCTGAAAGTATTCGCGGTGAATGTGTGCATCAGGGTAGCCGAGTTCGAGAGCATTATTGATAACCCACTTCATAAAACCTCCCGGTCCACATGTATAGATGTGAGCCGTGTCCTGGCTGCCTCCTAATACGCGTTTGAGGTCCAGTTGGCTTTCAGGTTCATCGTCGAAGTGCAGCTGGACAGCTTGGGAAAATCCGGAGAGCTCCAACTCTTCAAGAAACGCACTTCGGCTACGTGAGCGTGCGCAATAATGCATCTCAAACGCCTTACCCCTGGCTTCAAGCGCATAGGCCATGGCCAGCATCGGTGTGATGCCAATACCCCCTCCGAGCAGGATTGAACGTTCGGCATTCAAGTCCAGCGGGAAATGGTTACGAGGCAGGCTTATGTTTACCTTTACGCCTTCAAGTAATTCCTGATGGACTGCAATGGACCCACCCCTGGATTGAGGATCTCTCAATACCCCAAGGCGATAAATGCCTGCGTCAGCGGGATCGCCGCACAACGAATATTGGCGGATCACATTTGAGGGTAGGTGCACATCAATATGGGCACCGGCCTCAAAGGTCGGTAAATTGCCGCGGTCTGCCCGCGCCAGCTCGATGACGACCACATCATCACCTTGCAGCACTCGTTTAAGCACGACTACGTTTAGGAGTTCATTCATCGGGTAATACCTGTACGCACGCGGGAAGACAATTCATATTGATGGTTTAAAAAAGCTCGCCAATCTTCATTCAGACTGATCAAAAACACGCATAACACCGGCCTTGAGTGACGTGTGGGCGAGTAAGCCTTCTTCACCCAATTCATGACCTGCGCCTGAATCCTTCATGCCGCCGAAGGGGAGACTGAGATCCAGCACATTGTGGTTATTGATCCAGATAGTGCCTGCCTTCACGCCGCCGAAGAAGCTCGTGATCCGATCAACGTTTTTGGTCCAGATACTGGCCCCCAAACCAAATGAGGTCGCATTGGCGCGCTGGATAACCTCACGGTCGTCCTTGAAGGAAAAGGCTGTTAGCACCGGCCCAAAAATTTCCTTTTGGGATGTGATGCTGTTGTTTGTAAGGTCGGTCAAAATGGTAGGCTGAATATAAGCGCCAGGGCTGTTGATCGTTTCGCCCCCACACAGTAATTCTGCACCGGACTCAAGGCCCTGGTGGATCATGCTCATCACCTTGTCGCGGTGGGCGTGATGAACGAGTGGACCCATCTGCGAACTTAAATCCAGACCCGGGCCAATTTTGATGGTCCGTGCGATTTCAGCGACTCCCGCAGTGACTTCGGCGTAGTGGCGTTTGTGGACGTACAGCCGAGAACCTGCGCAGCAGTTTTGACCATGATTGCCGAAAATAGCCCAGGCAGCGCCGGGAATAGCGATGTTCAGATCGGCATCCTCGGCGATGACGACCGGTGACTTACCGCCGAGTTCAAGCGTGTATTTTTTCATCAGGGGCGCTGCTATTGCGGCGATTCGTTTCCCTGTCTCAGTCGAGCCTGTAAAACTTATCTTGTCCACGCCAGGGTGCTCGACAAGCGCCGCACCCACTTCATGACCTAGGCCGGTAATGACATTGACAACTCCAGGTGGAATACCAGCTTCATTACACAGCTCCGCCAGGCGCAAAGTAGTGAACGGGGTTTGCTCAGCGGGCTTGAGAACAACAGTGCACCCCGTTGCAAGAACAGGTGCCAATTTCCAGACCGCTTGGCAAAGCGGCACGTTCCACGGGGTAATTGCTGCTACTACACCCAGTGGCGATCGTTTTGTGAAACCAAAAAATTTTTGATCCGGCAGGTAAGGAACGGACAAATCCAGGGTTTTTCCAGAGATTTTGGTGGACCACCCGGCCATATAACGCAGCGTATAAACCGACAGGTCGGCATCGAATGCGCGAGTGTTTCGAATAAGGCGGCCACTGCTGAGCGTCTCTAGTTCAGAAAGCTCCTGAGCATTTTCCGCAATCAAATCAGCGAGCCGGAGCATCAAAGCTTCACGTTGACAGGGTCTCATTCTGGACCAGGCACTGTCTTCAAATGCCTTGCGTGCAGCGGCCACTGCCAGGTCGACGTCAAATTGGTCTGCCTGTGCGATTTGACCTAATTCAAGACCGTTACTAGGATCGGCGATAGAAAAGTATTTTTCTGAATGCGGGTCCCTGAACTCACCATTAATGAAGATTTGAGTACGTCTGCCGATCCTGGATTTAGCCCCGGCGGTGAGGTGTTCGTAGTTATTTGCCAATGTCATGATCGAATGCCCATTGTTATTGTTTCAGGGGCCGCTATCGTACTAGCGGAATATAATGGAAATTAATATCCCGCACCGTCAAGAGTTGGACAATGACAGCAGAGGTACCTATTGTTGCCCTTGCTGCAACAAAGGCGAATCATCCAGGTGGTGCGTCCAATGTCTCACCTGGGGGTAGGGCGGATTGGTTTTCGCTGATCGTGCCCTAGGTCCTGGACCACGACTGCACCAAGCTGAGACGATGACGATATCGGTTAAAAAGTAGTGCATCTAACCGGCCAGGTATATCTGGCGTGTATGGAATGCAAACAAGTGTAGGCTTTAAGGCGAATTAAGAGTGCTGTATAATATGTTGGATTTTTTAGGTAAAAAGGAAATTCTCAATGAGGGTTGCTAAAAACAATCAAAAGACTGAAGAGAGGCGTACGGCTATTTTGGTCGAGGCAAGGATGGTATTTCTCGACTCAGGAAATGCTGGATTCAGCATGAGAAGCGTGGCTAAAAAAGTCGATATGTCGCTGAGTCATCTTCAATATTTTTTTCCGACCAAAGATCAACTGTTTTTGGAGATAGTCAGGTATACCGTAAATGACTATCTGAGAAATTATAAACTCATAATGATGGAGCCCTATAATAGTCCCGAACAACAGATGCGTGCTGTGTTGGATTATTTGTTTAGCGATCTCATGCGACTGGATGTTACAGCTATCTTCGTCGAGCTCTGGGGGATCGCACTCCGGGATTTAGAGGCTCGCCTTTTTCAGCGTAAATTGTACAGAGTCAATAGGCGAAAATTTTCTACAATCCTTGCCAGGGTTTACCCTGATGCATCGCGTGAGACCATCAAACGGGTCGCAACCCAAGTGCTATTACATATCGATGGCATTATGGTGCTTTACATGGTGGATTGGCCGGATGCAGAGAATTATGAACGAATAGTTCAAGACGCTAAATCAATCATATGGAGAATCATGGAAAATATCGCTCAAAAAAAAGAGGCTAGTCAACTGCCGTAGCTATGGCATTTTTCCGAACCAAGAAAATCTTATTGGGATTTCTGCTATTGCAATCACGAATGCGCCGAATCTGTGCGTTTATCGCCATTGCCAAGTAATGCACCAAATCACGCGAAAGAGGGGACAGCTTCCTAGATTGGCGCGAAATAATTTGTACTTGTGTTACATTCAATGCGTGATAATCGATAGGAATAGCTTTTAATGTGCCGTTGCATAACTCATCAATGACGGGAAAGTCACTGAGTATTGTCGAGGCTATGCCATTGCGCGAGAGGTCCAACATTATCTTCAGTGAGTTTGAAGTAATGTAAGGCTGGAAGTGAGCGCTGCTTTCACTTTGCAACTGATCAATAATTCCTCTAATCCGGTACTCAGGCGGGGGTAGAACAATATCTTCGTCAGCCAGGTCTTGAAGACTGAGTATCGATCTGCCCGCCAGCGGATGGTCGGGGTGGACAATAGCTCTCATGGGTTGATCGAAAGAATGGAGCCTATTGATGTTGGTGGTCTTGGTAGGGGAAAACACCAATCCTATGTCTGCTTCGTCTTCAGCGACCATTCGCTCAACTTCGTGAGAGGGCGCAATCAACAGCTCAGTGTGCGATTGTCGGTTAGCTTTGAAAAATTGATAAAGCTCACCTATTGCCTGAGTACTAAGTAGTCCTTCGCCCACCGCAATGCTGGTTCTATTTAAATATCCTTCTTTGAGTTGGCCGAGTTTTTTCAAAAGTTGATTGTGATGACCCATACGCTCAACATAATAATCAACTGCAGCCTGACCAGCGGCGGTCAGGCAGATCCTGTGTGTACCTTCTTGTATGAGCTGAATACCTAGATCGGACTCCAGTTTCGCAATCTGGCGACTGATGGAGGAGACGGCGAGCTCCAGCTCTTCGGCCGCCGCGCGCATGGTTCCCAGTCTGGAGCTCAAATACAGATACTTGAAGCGTTGATCTTGAAGCTCAGTTTGGGAATTCATCATGGGTGCCTCGCACGGTTCGCATCATCAAGTTTTTATTATGCTGACGAATCTATGCTAGTGAATGCCGGGAAGCAATACTGCGGGCTAGTTTTTTTGGTCAGTGACCTACAATATTTTTATAGCTTTTTGATCTAAGAGGGCGTTTCTGTCTGCGCCGAAATTTGCGGTTCCAGGTTCCAGGTTCCAGGTTCCAGGTTGCACGTTTAACGTTCTATGGAGCTCTTGATTGCTGAGGTACCCCTGATTTCCTGGCTTGATCAGCTGTGCTGGCGCTTGAGGTGATACGGTGCGGGATTAACTATGGGTGTGTCGCCAGTGACGAGATCAGCGACCAGTTGTCCGGCTGCTGGAGAGGTGCCAAAACCATGCCCTGAGAATCCGGAAGCAAGCGTCAAGCCCGGGATTTTATCCACGGGGGATATCACTGGGAGGCCGTCCGGCGTTACATCGATCATGCCAGCCCATTCGAGCTCTATGGTGGCTTTTTTAAAAGCGGGCCAAGCTTCAGTGAGATTGCGTAATGCAGCCCGATTCAGTCCGTGATTGACCTTTGGGTCTATTGTCCGTCTCTGCTCGAAAGCAGAGGTACCTTGGTCAGAATTGCGTCGCGACAGGGCCAGTTCTGTCATGAACTCTCGTCCCAGGGAAAGATTCATGTTTTTCCATTGGGAACGCAGTGTGGAAAAGTAGTGATGCCCGATCAGCAAGCTGTCAGGTACGATCGGCACCATGAAAGCTCCCCGGTTCGTGATGATGTATCCGCCGTCCTGGTGTTTGCGAAAAGAGATATCTGGAGTGCCTACTGCGACTTCAGTCATGCCCTCTATCGTCAGAGGAGCCGTTCGAAGGACTGAGGCGACTACCGGTAACGTCAAGAGGGGAACACCGCAGGTAGCCAGGAAGCGTCTCGACCACATGCCGCCGGAAAGGATTACGTTATCGCAACGCACTTCCCCCCGCTCGGTTACAACACCGCTTACTCTGCCTGCCGACATGGATAGCGTTCGCACCGCGCAGTTCTCCACGATGATAACGCCTTTAGCGATAGCCGCCCGTGCGATGGCACTGCTGGCAAGAGTAGGTTCTGCACGGCCATCAGAGGCTGTATAAATTCCGCCTGCCCAATCGACGGTGCACCCTGGAGAAAGATCAGCGATTTCTCTCGCCGTGACCAGGCGTGAGTCGAGCGAGGCATCAGCGACTGAGTTCAACCATTCTTGATGTGAAGCCATTTCCCCGGCTGAGCTGGCGGTATACAAAATACCGGTCTGTCTGTAGCCAACATCGGCATTGAGCCGTTGTGCCATGGTGCCCCATAGTTTTTCTGCGGCGATTGAAAGAGGGAGGTCCAGTTTGGCCCGCCCCATTTTCCTGATCCACCCCAGATTTCGCGAGGATTGTTCGCCAGCAATTCGGCCCTTTTCAAGTACTGTGACGGGGATGCCACGTTCTGCCAGCGACAATGCCGCAGTGAGTCCGATAATGCCCCCTCCGATCACCACCACTGTCGTGGCGGCAGGAAGAACGACAGAAGTCTGAACGGGAGAGATAGAGGGGGCCAAGTTTCTTGTCCTTGATACTGTATACGTTATCGAAAGTGCACTGAATCGCTACGCCCTGAGGCTGCTAAGTGTCACGTATTGTTATGAGTAATCGTGATTTCTTTGACATTGGCCTTTGAGACACCGCGATAGGCGGTGACTTCAATTTCAACTTTGTATATCTCAGATCCCAGAGGAGGGCTGGTCAGCGTCAGGGTTGGATTAATACCGCGCATTTTTTCTGCGTAGGTGGCCATTACGATATCTATGTCCTTCGCAAACGGTATGAACACGCGCGCGGCAACGATATCGCCAAGCGAAGCGTCAACGGCCGAAAGGGCATGTTCTATATTGGCCAAGACTTGAAGGGTCTGCTCAGCCGGGTCTTCGGGCATTTCCTTTGTGGCGGGATTGCGGCCGGCGGTATTGGATACGAAAATCAGATCGCCGACGGCGATGAGGCGCGAATAGCTACCCAGCTCCTCAAACTTGGATCCGGTTTTAACTTTAATAACGTCGATAACTTCTTTCATGTGGAGTGTCCGATATTCAATGAAAACTCAGAAGGCGCGGTGGCCGTGCGGGATCAACTTAGCGTTGGGGTTTCCCAGAGATTAAGTTTGACGCCTATGCCTTTTTCGCAGGCGTTGCGATAAATCACGGTGCCCCACGCAACGTCTTCTACCGGCATACCGCCGACCGACATGATGATGATCTCATCGTCGTTTTTGCGGCCAAGTGCTTCACCGACAACAATCTTGCCCAGATCCTCGAGCTGGTCAGGTGACATTTTTCCTTCGTCTATCAGATCCAGGAATTGGATGCCCACTACTGGCACGATGTTGTGCACTGGCTTGGGATTTTCTTCATGCCATGCCTGGTAGAGAGAAGGATTGTCCAGAACCTTGCGGATGTCGGGTGACTGCATGCCTTCATCGATACTCGTCAAGGCGGGCATGGACAGAAACGTACCAGGGCTTACCCATTCACGCTTCACCACAGGATAGGCAGAGGCATCACCAATTGCTCCGGAATTGCAGAATGTGACGATGTCACAGTCGCGTACCACAGCTTCGTTGGTGTCAACCACATGAATGTTGACAATCTGCGGAAAAGTCTCACGAACCCACGATGTAAACGCATCGATATTTTTTTGGCCGCGTCCCTTGACTTTAACTGTGTCAATCTCAGGACATTCGGCAACGAATGCCGAAAGTGAGGTCTTCGCCATCACACCTGGACCCAGGATGCCAACCACCTTCGAATTCTTTTTGGCCAGATGGCGGGCGCCTACGCCAGGCACGGCGCCTGTTCGATAAGCAGAAAGAAGATTCGCTGACATGATTGCCAGAGGAGCGCCCGTATCGGCATCGTTGAGTACGAACAGAAGGATGGAGCGGGGGAGGCCCTTCTCTCTATTCGCGATGTTGGATCCGTACCATTTCATCCCGGCTGTTCGAAATTGACCGCCAAGGTACGCAGGCATCGCCATGAAGCGTCGATCGGGGGTAGGTTTGGGCATGTCCGGAAAAGGTGAGTCTTCGGGAAATACCACCACAGATCCGTGGGAATTGTTATTGGGACCTGCCATCCGGTAGTCGCCGTGGTACATCAGGGAAAACATTTCTTCCATCGTGTCAACGCAGGCTGCCATATTGGTGACGCCCGCCTGAATCATGTCCGGTTCGGAGAGGTAAATGAAATCAATATTTGGTAAGTTGTGCATAGTCGTTGATGCTCATTTTGAAATACTGCTCTTGCCGCTGATACGAACCTTTCTCAGCGGGGACGTGATCTGACCGGTTGGGCTCTAACCTTCAACGCCGTTGTCATTCTGAATCGAACGGTCCAAATCGCAGGGCCTTCGAATAATCGGGTGAGCCATGACGGTTATGCGCTTTTTTCGGCGCTTAACTGCTCCAAATCCGCCTTGGAGCATTCGGCATGAGTTCTGGCGCTCAAGCTAAACTAGGTAACAGACCACGCTTATCCTACAGTTCGTTTTTTTGAACTCGATGACATTCGAGGCGACACTTGTTGTGGTAATGACAACGCTTGCGCTAGCAGGGTATAGCGGCTATTCCGGTCAAGCACCGATCAACATCATTGCCTAAAAAGCAACATGATCCCTGGTTGCTGTGATTGTGGCCCGATTTCTATGTCAGTAATTTCCTTGTCTTGTTTTTGCAGATTCGACAGGAGCCTTTTCATGATTTCCCCCATTTCTGACATTTCCCTGCTGGAAGAGCGTATTCGGGTACTTGAGGCCGAATCTGCGGTTCGCCATTTACTGAATCGGTATATGTATTTGTGCGACGTTCCCGGGCCTGAAACACGTGAAAGCGAGCTGGGCCAATTGTTCTGCCAGGACGCAGTTTGGCAGGGGGTCGGATCTCGGTATGCCCTTAAGTTTGGTCGTGTACGCGGACGCAAAGCGATAGTGGAGATGCTCATGAGTTACCTGCCACCGGCTCCGCACTTTCTGTCAAATATGCACTTTCTTTCCGGTGAGCAGATATCTGTCGATGGTTTTCAAGCCAAAGGCCGATGGGTAATGCAGCAACTCAGTCGCTACGAGTCTGGCCAATCAGGATCAATTGTCGCCGCCCTCAGCGTGGAATTTCTCTGGGAGGCAGACGCCTGGCGCATCTCCTCTTTTTCAACTGAACGCGTTGATGCCTTTCGTCTCGAGAATGTCCAGGGGGCGTCACTGTGATCCCGCTGGTCATTGAAGGTTGCATCGGGGGGCCAGGTCGGACGGTCGCCATCAAGGATTCTTTGGATGTGGCAGGTTGGCCAACACGGTGTGGGAGTCGTGCTTTCGAACACGCCCCGCCAGCCCAAAACCATGCAACTGTTGTGAAGGCGCTTCTCGACGATGGTTGGCAAATCATTGGCAAGACTGTGCTGCATGAGCTGGCTTTCGGTGTGACCGGTATCAACGAGTGGGCTGGAACGCCAATTAATCCACAGGCACCGGATCGGATACCTGGTGGCTCTTCCAGTGGCTCAGCGGTCATCGTTGCTCAGGGAAATGTGGATGTGGCATTGGGTACTGATACAGGAGGTTCTGTGCGCATGCCGGCTGCCTGCTGTGGGGTCTTGGGTCTCAAGCCATCGTTCGGTCGTTTGAGTCGTCACGGTGTGTATCCGGCTTCCAGTTCTCTTGATGTTGTAGGACCCATGGCTCGTGATCTCGAGACGCTCGTGGCTGCGATGACTTCAATGGACTCAACTTTCTCGGCGCATAAGCCTCTCGGGAAATTCCGGGTAGGTTTAGTCAATGTCTCTTGCGATCCTGCGATTGAGCAAGCCATACGGGACGAGATGAATCGTCGCGGCTGGGCCTGGGAAGTCGTCACGCTGCCGCTTCTTGATCGGGCATTCGAAGCTGCATTGACCGTCATTAATGCTGAAACGTGGGCTGCCTATGGTCATTACACCGGCCAGGCTTTACTGGGTGCCGATATTGAGGCGAGGTTACTGCGTGCGGCCAACACTGATGCCGTAGCCGTACAAGCTGCGCATGCGGTGCGCATGGCATTCAGCGAACAAGTAGACCATTTGCTGGAACGCTTCGATACACTCGTCCTTCCGAGTTTGCCTCGTCTGCCACCGCTATTGGTTGATGTATGCAAGGGTGAATCGGTGATCGATCTGACGCGCTTCCTCAGGCCGTTCAACTTGAGCGGGCACCCGGCATTGAGTGTGCCAATTCCCTATCCGGGTTCCTCCATTAAAACCAGCCTGCAACTCATCGGAGCAAAGGGTGACGACGCACGTCTATGTGCCATTGCTGGCGCGTTCCTTTGAATAAATCAGCGTTCGTCATCGAGCGCAGCAAGCACGCGGGTCAGACGGAGCAATTAAAAAGTGACTCAGTTCCTTCTCGGGCGACGAAGGACCTGATCAGGGATGTCACCCATAAGGTTGCAGCGTTGCAATCTGTACAACGAATGTCGCTTACGGTGTCATCGTTTTCGCGACGAAGTACTGCAAGGATACCGGAAGGCCGTACACCCATATGAGCCCGGCTACATGTGATGCGCAATCTACATCGCGTCGAAGATTAGAAGGATACGCTTGAATCAGATTCAATCCGATTGCCAAGGCCAGGAATATACACTTCACATCGATGCCTCGTTGAATAGAGGTCATGAATCGAAGACAAGTGATTGGTTTGAGTTCCTGAGTAATCGTCCTTTGGCGCGGTAAGAGTTTGATGAACTTGGCAACGAGTGAAGAGCGATGTAAAGAATAGCCAGGCTGCGGTTTTCAGGGGCAGCGGGCAGGTTTCGCTTGCGCTTGAGGAGCGCTCGCGTTGGTCCGCAAGGATGCTGCTGCATCGATTTATTTCCGTTATTCATAAAATAATTAGAGTGGAGAATTGGGATGACAGAGCTATCCGAGCCCCTATCTGCAGATGTGCCTGCAGGCGGCCAGCAATTAGAAGGTAATCTAAGTGCTTATAAAATCGCGTTATTGGTGATTGCAGCCGCAGGACCGTTAGGGGCAGTTCTCACCGCGGCCCCCATCGCTTTTGAGCACGGTAATGGCGCTGGCCTTGCCGGAGCATTCCTGCTGGCGGGAATTCTGATGATTTTTTTCTCGATAGGCTATGGCGAATTAATCCGGGCAATCCCGGGGGCCGGCGCATTTTACAAGTACCTCACGGTGATCTTTGGGCGGGGCGTAGGAGCGGGGGCGGCATGGGTTGCCTTAGCCTCTTATCTGGCGATTACCACGGCGATTGCAGTGGCGTCCGGGTATTACACGAATATGACCATGCAAGGATTTGGTATTGATATCGGCTGGGCAGCATGGACCGTGTTATACGTGGGGGCGATCTGTTACCTGGGGCGGGCGAATATTGATTTTGCCGCAAAGATCCTGGTGCCTTTGGTGCTCGCAGAGTTCTTTGTGCTTTTTCTACTGGGTATTTCCATATTCTTGGATAAAGGTCTTAGCGCCTTCCCGGTTCAAGCGATATCGGTAGACGCAATAATGTTGCCGGGGCTGGGGGTTGGGCTCATGGTGGCGCTGGCATCATTCCTCGGTGTCGAGTCCGCCGCGCTTTATGCGATGGAAGCCAGGAAGCCAGCAAAAACCATTCCGCATGCCACTCGTTTGGCGGTCGTTTTGGTAGGCGTCGCCTACCTGATCATTATCTGGCTGATCATCGGTGAGGTTGGATTTGACTCCATCAAGGACGAGGCAGCAATAGCGAAGGGCGGGTTGGTCATTAATTTGTTCACGACTCGTTTGGGTAGCACGATGGCGACAATTGTTTCCCTCATGCTGTGCACCAGCAACTTTTGCTGTTTGTTGTCACTGCATAATGCTGCGACGCGGTATGTTCAAGTCTTGGCCAAAGACAGGCACTTACCGAATGTTCTTTCACATATTCATGAAACGAAAAAATCTCCAGCCAATGCAAGTCTGCTTGTGACAGTGCTTGTTGCACTGACCATTATCGTCTCGTCCTCACTGGGCTATGATGCCTTTGTATTTTTGTTTCCCGTAACGGTGGCATTGTCGACGCTTGGATTGATAGGACTTCAGACATTTGTCACGTTGGGGGTCGTCGTTCACTTCAAAAAAGCCAACGATAAACGGTATTTTAAAACGTTAGTCAGCCCACTCCTCGCACTGGCTGGGCTTAGTACTGCCGTTTATCTCATCTACGATAATTACGGCATGCTAACGGGCAGTGAGTCAGCCTGGGTCAATGGCACTCCATTACTTCTGGTTGTCTTGTTTCTCTACGGGATAATCAAGGCGCGCTTCAGGAAAGCTGACTCGTCCGGGATCAAATGATATAGGCCATGCCTACACCGCCGTTAAGCCTGATCCAGGCGGGCTGACGCTTGTTGTCTTTAAAACAATAAACCTCTCGCGGTCGGCGGTTGATGAGCTGTGGGTGCGGGCTTAAGGTTATTTCAAAATAACTCTCGTCACATTGCGATAGAAAGGTAATTAATTGTGAGCGATTTAATTAACGTTGTCGGGCTTGATATGGAGCCCGCAAGCTTGATCAAGCACGACCGTGTGCACACGTCGTTGTACACCGACGCCAAGCTGTTTGACTTGGAACTGGAAAAGATTTTCTACAGTACCTGGGTCTGGGTCGCGCACGTCAGCGAGATCCCGGAGGTGGGCAGCTACAAAAGCACCTACATCGGCAAGCAGCCGGTGATCGTGGTGCGCGACCGCAAGAAACAGGTCCATGTGCACCTCAACCGCTGCCGCCATCGCGGCGCTACGGTATGCGAACACAAGAAGGGCAAGACCAACAGCTTTGTCTGCCCATATCACGGCTGGAGTTACGCGCTGGATGGTTCACTGCGTGGCGTGCCGAGCCCTGAAAGCTACGGTGATTGCCTGGATAAGGGCGAGTTGCCTCTGGTCAGCCTGCGTGTTGAAGAATATGCGGGCATGCTGTTTGCCACTCTCAAGGATGACATCGAACCACTGGTCGACTTCCTCGGGCCTGCCAAGAAATGGATCGACCTGTTCATGAAACAGGGCGCCGGTTACCCGATCAAGGTCCCAGGCGAGCACCGTTTTCGCTTTCCGGGCAACTGGAAAATCCAGCTGGAAAATACCACAGACGCTTACCACTTCCCGCTGGTGCACAAGTCATTCCTGGCATCGGTTGATGAGCAAACCCTCAAACTGTTCGACTTCGTTGAAGGGCCGGGTTACGTCGAAGACCTTGGTAACGGGCACAGCGTAATGGTGATGATCCCCGACCTGGTGGATCTTGAAGCCGATCTCGACAAACCGATTCCGGAGCGCTTCGAGGAGCTTGCTGCGCAATTGCGCGAAGACGGTATCGAAGAGCAGCAAGTGCGCCGTATTGTTCGTGCTGTCGGTGGCTCGGGTTTCAATCTTAACCTGTTCCCCAACGTTGCCTGTTCCATGGCGTTTTTCCGCGCGCTGCAACCGATATCGGTGACAGAGACAGAAATTCATCACTCGGTAATCACCATGGACGGCGGCCCTGCTATAGCCAACCGCTACCGCCTGCGTTTGCATGAGCACTTCCAGGGGCCGATGGGCTTTGGTACTCCGGACGATTCCGAAGCATGGGAGCGTGTGCAGAAAGGCGCCAGTGCTGGCGAAGACCTGTGGATCATGTTGAACCGTGGCCTGCCGGGTGAGAAACCGACCGAAGACGGGCTGGTCAGCGACGTAAGCGCCGAGACCGGCATGCGCGCTGCTTACCAGCAGTGGAAAAAGATGATGACGGTAGAGACTAAGTAAATGAACCTGCGATTACTGAATCAAGTCACCGCTTTTATATGGGCTGAAGGCGACATGCTCGACCATGGCGAATTCGACAGCTGGTTGAGCCTGTGGAACGAAAAGGGTACTTACATTATCCCGATCAATCCCAAGGAAGAAGACTTCGAAAACACCCTCAACTACGCCTATGACGATCATCACATGCGTCAGTTACGAATCCAGCGTCTGACCGGAGGTGAGTCGATTTCCACCAGCCCGCAGCCGCGTACCGTGCGTACCCTGTCACGTTTTCGTGTGCTGTTCGAAAGCGATGAAAAAGTGACAGTCCGTTGCGCGCAAAACTTGCGCGAATTCCGTAAGGACTCGCTCAAACATTACAGCGCGGACCTCGTCTACGAGCTTGATCGCGTCAGTGACACTTTCAAGATTCAGCGTAAGTTGATTCGTTTGATCAACGCTGACGACGCGCTCGCTGGGATAGGTTATATACTTTAAGTTAAAAGTTCGGGTGCCGGAGACGAGTAGTGCCCGCACTGTGTCTGCCGACTATAACAGTGGTGCCTTCTGACACTCGCCAAGCGTTTTGATCGGAAGGCTTCTTGTAGGGACTGAACAGTTAAGGGTTCAAGGCATTGTGTTGGGTAGTGGTTGAGAGCGTGAGTGCTCACGCATAACAAGCAATCCTTTCTCTATTATCGAGCTGACGGTCGCAAAGTCTGCTGGGGGTGTCGGTTATAGATTTAAATATCAGTCTCTGCAGAGAAACGTATTTTATGTTGAGTCAGCACAGTTAAGATTTTAGCGCTTCTTATACTTGGCAAACTCCCTACAAAAACCACGTCAGACTCAGGCGATTGCTGTACAGATAATAATTTTCATATCAGCCCTAGCAGAGATTTATTCAAGCAAGCTATCGCAAGGAGGTGAAACTTAGAAAAACGTAACAGATGCTTAAAAAATAGACTGTGCAACTATTAATCAGTAGTTCGCATTGACTACCCCAACGACTGCAGAATCCTGGCGGCATTTAAATGCAGGTGAGGAATAGCCCATTTAATGTATCGCTCAACCCAATAAAAAAAATGGAAATGCAACCATGCGTCTATATTCCCTGCTTCAATTTTTTACGCTCGCTGCACTATTCAATACAACAAATCCCGCGGGCGCTTACGAGCTTTTTTCCCGAGATGACACCCATCTCAATGCTAACCTGGATGCGGTTTTTGGCGTTTTCCACAGTCGTGAAAGTTATCCAGCCTCTGGCCGGTTAACACAGGGGTCGTCCTCATGGAGAGAGGGCTACATCAAGTATGGCGTGAGCGGCGATCAGGGATTGCGAGGCGCAGGGACGGCCTATGGTGCCTTCTCACTCGTCAGTTCGGCCACCTGGGGGGACGGCGACGCTGCAGGCTACACAGATGGATCTGAACGCACCACCAAGATTGAAGATGCTTATCTGGGATGGCGTTCGGGCAACCTGTTTGAAGCTCTTGGCAAAGACGGCATCGACTTTTCATTCGGTCGACAGAATATTGCAGTGGGCGACGGCTTCCTTATTCAGGGCGACGCCTTCAGTGCGGGTCGCGGCCTCGGCGACGGACAGTACAATCGTGGAGGTGCTTTCTACGTGGCTGCCCGTAAAGCATTCGATAAGACAGCCGTGTTACGCATTGGCGGTAAAGAGGGCTGGCGTGGCGATCTGATGTGGCTTAAATCCGATAACCCCTCTCAGGCCAATACCGAGATGTACGTCGGTACGCTGGAACACGTGGCTGCAGCCGGTACGGTTGGCCTGACGTACGTCAACACCACTAAAATTGCTGAACAGTACGCATCGCCCCTGCAGCTTGAGCGTGACGGCATGAAGACCTACAGCGTGCGCGCAGTGGGTAATGCGGGCGTGGAAAACCTGTTTTTGTCGGGTGAATACGCCAGGCAAAACAAACCGAATGCGGCGAATGAGGACGCTTGGTATCTGGAAGCAGGGTGGACCTTTGCTGATGCTATGTGGAAGCCGAGCGCCAGCTATCGCTACAGCCGCTTTTCAGAGGGTTACGACACCTTGTTTTATGGAACGGGTCGTGGCTACGGCACATGGTTCCAGGGTGAAGTGGCAAGTAACTATGCTGGCCCCTTCAATAATAATGCTCGTATCCAGAACGTCACGTTCAAGGTCTCTCCTTTGGAAAGCCTGACCCTTGGAGCCATGTACTTCAATTACGACACTATCGATCGTAACATGCGTAACACCGATGGGCATGAATTCGACTTGTATGCCGAATGGCGCGCTAATCAGCACTTGACCGTTTTGCCGTTGTTAGGCATCTACCAGCCAGACAAGAGCACAGAGCAGGGGGGGACGCAGTTGGGTAACAACGATACAAATGTGTACACCCAGTTGGTGTTTGCTACCACATTTTGATCTCTTGCGGGTGACTAAACTCACCCGTTTTCGACCCTGACCCTTTAGGTTCTGTACGAAATCCTTTGAAACCGCGGTCACCGCACCTGAACACTGATATTCGGTAAAGTTCGCGCCCATCGAAGGCATGAGGCCACGATGGTGAAACGGTACGAAATTCCCGATGCAGCCTGGGAGCTAGTTGCTGACCTCTTTGAACAACCCCGGCGCAATGGTCGGCCGAGAGCCGATGATCGTTTGATGCTCAATGGCGTGCTCTGGGTGCTTTGCTCAGGCGCCGCATGGCGCGACATGCCCGAGCGCTTCGGGCCCTGGTCAACGGTCTATCAACGGTTTCGGGATTGGCGTAACCAAGGAACGTTCGACCTGATGCTCAGGCGGCTGCACATTAAGCTGAACGAGCAAGGGTTGATCGACCCGGAAACATGGATGATCGATTCCACAGCTATACGCGCAACCCGAGCTTCATCAGGCGCCGGGAAAAAAGGGGGCCTGATGAACCTTCAGACCATGCGCTAGGCCGCAGTCGCGGAGGCCTGACGACCAAGATTCATATGCTTTGCGACGCCAACGGCATACCGCTGCGTTTTCTACTTTCGGGCGGACAAGCGAGTGATATCTCGTATGCCCAGCCATTGCTCGATGAAGCCTATATCCCCAGTTTGCGCGGTCGTCCTCGCAAACGATGTCGCTGGCTTTTGGCCGACAAAGGCTACGATGCTGAGGCTCTGCGTCGCTACTGTGACCGTTACCGGATGCAGCCGGTAATCCCTCTGCGATCCATGAAACGCAAACCCAAGCCCGGTTTGCCTCGTTTGTTTGATCGGCCAAAATACCGGCAGCGCAACATCATCGAGCGCATGTTCGGCTGGCTGAAAGAAAACCGCCGCATCGTCACACGCTTCGACAAGCTCGCGAAAAGTTATGCAGCGATGGTCTCGTTAGCTTGTGCTATGCGGTGTTTGCGACATTACTTTTCGTACAGTGCCTAGACAAGGTATGTGCCCATAAACGCGATAGCCCATGGGTTTGATCGCCGGGTTCGGCTTGGAAAAATTTCTGGGCATCTTTGGCGCCATAGCTTGACCAGAGAAAAGCATGAAATAAGTAACCAACTGGGAATATGAGACTTCAGCAAAAACGGGTTTTTACAGAACCCGACCGCCTGAGGTTGTCGTAATAGGCCGTAAAGCTGATGGTCATGAGTAAAACGCAGTCAGTGATCGGAACCAGTCAATCGCTTTAAGTCATTCAGCCGGGTGGAGGCTGGAATAGTTTCACTTCGCTCCTTGGTGGAGGTGCCCTCATTCTTGAGGGCACTATTTTTTAGACAGTCGCCCTTGATGACTTGGCATTCAAGCATTAATTCAGGCTTGCGAGCCTCTAGCGCTGGTGTTTGATTGCCGCGGTCCGCCGAGGCCAAGGTCCTCCTCGCTGAACCAAACTTTGACATCAGTCGTCACGAGCAATCTGTGCAGCCCTTTGGCAGGCCCCTGACGTCGCCCACGCATGTCACAGGAAGACGTCACGAATATCTGGGTGCGCGCTGCTCGCGTTTCAACGGTTTCGCGGATTAGCGCCAGCCCAGGCCGAGGAAAAACTTAACGTCGTGTCCGGGATTAGTTGACCACTACAGAGGGACACAGAGACCCTGGCGCCGATCTGGAAGATTTGGTCTCGTTTCTCGATCCCAAGGAAGCCTATGTCGCCTTCAGTCGCATGCTGATCCATAAGCACATGAGCAAGTACATCGCAGACCTCAATCTACCCGTTTGAGAGGCTTGCTGGGCACCAAGTCAAAAAGGTGCCGCTCGGAGTTGTGAAGTTGCGTCCGTCGCATCTCGGATGAGCCTGTCGCGCAGAGGACAGACTCTGCGCAGGCGGCTACATTGAAGCGATTTACCGCGTCGTCACAGTCACCTGGGCGGCGTCAGCCCTGAGGCCTTCGATAGTGCCTCACTTTGAGGCTGGAAAATGTCTACAGGGGCCGGGGCAGTCCAAAAATCGCGTCACCGCCTACAGGCATTGGCTGTGGTGGTCATGCAATAGAATGGATATAGCCCGGCCTACTCGCGCAGACTGGACGGCGTGAAGGTTGCCAACACATGGCTTACCTCGCCCTAGACTGTGCGCAGAACGGGGTGAATGAGCACGAGTTCGAACAATCTTGCGCCTCAGTATATAAGATGTGAAATCCAGCCCGGGAGTGGAGCCTAGACACATGGAGAAGTACACGTTTATTGATCGGTATTTTCACAGCCAGCGCGAACTGTTGGACATCAGGCATTCTGAAGAGCGGGACATCAACACGCTGTTTACCTACCTGAATAACCTCCACTCTACGGCTGATAAGCTGCTTGAGCTATTCAACTGCAGCATCAAAACCACTCCAGAATTCAAAATGCTCAGGATTGTCAGAAACTATTTTCACCATGTCGGCGACGTCGACGAAGTTCGTCTCCATGTCAAGGTCGAGGAAAATGTTCTCGTTAGCCATTCGCAACACCTTCTAATACCACTAGAAGTGCTCGCAAAAAGCGTGAAATCATTTATCGATAACACGATACCTGACGAAAAAAACAAAAATTACAAAGCCAAGTTGCGATTCGTGCAGAGGGAAATGAGTTATATCGCTGAGATCTTCGACTACGCCGCAAATCTCATGAAAGACCTCGAAATGTTCTGCCAAAAGCCTAGCCTAAGACTTGACGGAAGGGTCTACGAACTCGGATTCGATATGTACAAATTCGTTTTCAACATTACGAATACTATTGCAGACAAATGCCGAGAAATCCCAGAGCTTCGCGAAAAGAAGGTAATCCAGGAGCTCGACTGGTCTTATCGCTCTGAAAACAACATTGGCAAACACGACGTTTTTTGCAGCCCGTCCAACGTACCCATCACCACCACCGAAGGCTTCGTATACGCCAAGGACATTGATCTGGTTCGTTAACTTGCTTGCTGTGAACCGCCTGCTTTCATAGCCCGAGGAAGCAAACAGACAAGGAGCAGCACATTGTCAGCTGAAAACCAACCAACAGAACCTGAAAACCAAAACAACCAAAACGACTCAATCAAGCCTAAAAAGGCCTTCGTGCTCACCGATGAGATGAGCTGGCGGATAGCGGAATCGGAAAAAGAGCACCGTCGTTACAAGCGTCGGGAGAAGCGGTTTGAGTTCAGCTGGATTTCCTGGTTTTGCGATGAATTCCCGAATGAAGAGGTCTACAGGCCCGCCCTGGCTGAGCGACGCAACACGCGCCAGGAAATGGCGTATCACCGGTTTCGGCAAATGACGAGTTGGTCGTTTTGGTCGCGGATGAAGTCAGGCGCCGGTATCAAGCTCGCAGCGGTGGGGGGCTTGGTCGCCGCATTCATTCAGGCAGCTCCGCCATTGAAGGGCGCAGAAGCCGCGGTCGGGCCTTTGAGCTGGTTGCTGGTGGGCGGGGGCTTTTACTTGTTAGCGGTTATCTGGTTCGAGTGGAAATGCCCGGTTCTGCTAAAGCGCACGCTTGCTGGGAAGGAGGAGTACCTTGGCATTGAGGGACGGCGCTGGCTGCTCGCGCTTGTTGAGGATGAGCTACGACGCTGGTGGAGCGTTAAACCTTATGACCTGGATGTGGGCGGGATTGAACCAGAGTCCTATAAAGACCAGCTTGCGCTTGACATCACTCGGCATGGTGAAATCCCAGCCTACGGCGGCTTTGGTGAATTCGCATCCGCACGGATCGAGTATGCACTTGATGAGTACGCCAGACTGACATCGACAGCGATCTGGCGAGAAGAATTCAAACCGAACGAATTCCAAAAATTCATGCCGGGACATCGAATGTGCCCACGTAATACGCCTCTGCGTAACCTCCACTTGAGCGTCATGAATGAGAGCGAGGCGGAAATGGCTAAGGTAGGCAAGGAGGGCGACTTGGTAGTGCGCTGGTTCGACAACTCACTGGATTTTCAATCGCGGTTATCAACCCCTCGAAATTTGGTAGTATCGGCGTATGCAGAAGGTTTCATCTACCTGTTCCGCACCGATGCTTCAGCGCTGACATTCACTCGTATTGTGGCCCAGTGGCAAAACACTATGCGCCCCTTATGTCGGCTCACTCTTATTGGCCTGTTCTTGGCCAGTGGTGGTTGCTTCGTGTGGTTTGTCTTCCTGCAGCTGAAGATTCTCCTGCCGAACCTGCTTTGAGTTGCTGACTGGCGAAGTCTCGGAGGCAGGAAGCGAGCCGCCGCATTAAACTCCCAAGCAAGAACCTAATTCAGGCTTGAGGGGAGGTTGGAGTGGAAGGTTTGGCAGGCTCCGTCTCACCAGCCCGAGTCTGTCCACTCCGAGTTTTATCAATGCCCCACACCGCCTTCGCGACCTCCTCAATTTTTGCCACAAACTTGTCGACGTTGAAGCCAGCTATAAAGGCCAGTGCGAAAAATCCAATTTCGCTTGCTCCGGCGTTCGCGGTCGACTCCAGTACCAGCAAGCCTGCCTTCAAGAAGAGGTAGCTCACCGCTCCGGCGATTGTGCTGGTGATGGGGCGGATGAAATACCAGACGTGCCAGTCCGGATCCCAGCGCTTGTGGACGCACTTGTTGAGGTAGATCGCACGGAAGCAGTACAGGGCTCCGCCAACGTAGGCGATTGCGCCGCACATCAACGGCACTCTCAGAGGCCTATAGGGCTCAGAAAGCCAACCCAGAGCCATCGCACCGATGGAGTAGGTCGCGAAGACCAGAAGTGCCAGCAGATAGATGATGATGACGATCGTCAGATCTGTCTTTGGCTTGGCTGGAGTGGTTTCACTCATCTGCTGCTGACTCCTTGTGAGCATTCTCAATCCGAAGCATCACAATTTGCTGATGCTCACTGACCGGGTCGCCTGGCTTCACGTTCAGGTTCAGCCGGCGGTTTAGGTAATACAACTGTGGCTTGCGAGCCCTAAGTCGAGCTTCGCCATTCACCATCTGGTAATCGTGCTCGATCGCCGTTTGCTTTTGTGGTGGGTAGCTCGGATTCGGGCCGATCACCACATCGATGAAGGTCTCCCATTCAACGTCCTCTGGCACCTCTGAAGGAGGGGCGAACGAAGCCTTCAGGGCATTGATGCGACCCAAAACGAAATCCTTGAATATCCCTGACTTGAAGCAGAAGGCGCGGGTGTGCCAACGAAAGCCGTCATGGGCGAACGATGTGGGGAAGATCGTCCGAACAGCTGGCTCGTCGAAATTGGTCATTGACCGATAGTCGACATCCACTGCCTCGCCTGCCTGGAGCGCCCTGATCAGCTTGATCAGGATCTGTTGATCAACCTGCCTCATGGGGGACGGTAGGCTCGCCACTGGGGGCGCCCAACCGATGAAACTATCTGTTGGGGCGATATTGCCAATGCCACGCTGCTGTAGCTCATTTAGATAGTGCGCTGGATCCGGGTTGGTCAGGACGGGTTTGAAGTCAGGGCCTGCCACGTACGCTTTCAGCGTTCGGTCGTAGGCCATGTTGTCAGGGGCGAGTTCCTGATAGGTCGCGAAATCCAATGACGCTTGAGGAACAGAAATCCCAAAAAAAATGGTCAGGTCTGAGCGATTGAGTTTTCGCTCCCACAGCAGCCGAAAATCGATAAATTCAAGGCGGCGTTCCTGGCCCCAGCGTCCGGTACGAGTAGCGGTAGCAGTCATCTGAAATCAGCCTGGTCGGTAATGGGTATAAAAAATATTCGCATAGTATCTAGACGGGTTGAGTTTCTATACGTATCTTACCGTATCTGTAGCGTTTCTCAAAGATGGCCCAGTGCCCGGGGAGGGATATATGGCTGCCAAGGTGACGTTTTTCCAAGTGGGTACCGGTGACATGACGTTGATTCGGTTGGCCGATACGTTGGTCACCACCATTCTGATTGACTCGCGGATCCGCCAGGCCGCGGACAACCCGGACGATGACACTCCTGACGTGGGCAGGGCATTGCGAGAGCGGCTGCAGTGGGATGCCAAAGACCGCCCATTCGTCAACGCCTTCCTCCTGAGTCATCCCGACCAAGACCATTGTGCTGGCCTGAGAAATCACTTCTGGCTTGGCGATCCTGCGGACTACCCTGACGACGGCAAGGATCGTTGGGAGAGGCGGATTTTGATCCGTGAAATGTGGTCGTCGCCTCTGGTATTCCGCCGGAGTTCGAAGAACCACATCCTCTGTGACGACGCGAAAGCTTTCGATAAAGAAGCGCGGCGGCGAGTGACCTACTGGCGCAATTATCGCATTGCAGGTGATGGGAACCGAATTCGCATCATGGGCGAAGACAACCAGGGGAAGACTGACGACCTTGGCCCAATCTTGGTTAAAGCCGGCCAGACTTTCAGCCAGATCGCGGGTGAAAACCTTCCGCAGTTTTTCACCTCGCACCTGCTTGCACCGGCACCGCATGAAGATGATGCGGATCTTGAAGAAGACCTGACGAAAAACGAATCGAGCGTGATCATGAATATTCAGATCTCGCCGTCGGCTTACTCGCAAACCAAAACCAAATTCCTTGTTGGCGGTGACGCTGAGGTATTGATCTGGGAGCGGATGTGGAGTCATTACGAGTCCACGCCCGAGGTGCTTGAATATGATCTGCTCCTGGCTCCGCACCACTGTTCCTGGCACACGCTTTCTTGGGACAGCTGGTCGGGCAAGGGCGAGAACGCCAAGGTAAGGTGGGATGCCCGCCACGCCCTGAGCCAGGCGCGCAATGGCGCAACGATCGTTTCCAGCAGTGTTGAGATTCTCGACGATTATTGCGATCCGCCCTGCATCCGGGCGAAGCGTGAGTATCAGGACATCCTGGACGAAGTTGATGGTTGGTTCTCTTGCACTGGGGATCTCGGTGATAAGGCTTGCATGGACTTCGAGGTTCGGTCGGATGGTAAGGTCAAACTGCTGGCCGTTGCTGCAGCGCTTGCTGGAGCGGTACCGAGTTCCGTAGCGGCGTCGATTCCGCCACGCGCTGGCAAGTTCAAATGATCGATTACTACGAGCTCGGTGAGGTTTTGGACGGTGCAGAGGAGGATCACCTCTATCCCCAGACCCAGGCACTCCTCAAAGCTTTACGGGCTTGTCCCTACACCGACGTTCGAGAAATCAGGAAGGACAAACCAGGGACGATAATCAGCGAATACATTGTCATCGATGCCGGCGACGGTACAGTGGATTCGGGCAATCTCGGAGGAGTCAGGCGACGCGAGCGATTGGCGGTCGGTGTAAACCCCGACTTCCGCGTGCCTGTAGTGGTTTACACACTGCGCAAAGACTTCCCTGTGCTGTCGCACCAGCATCCACCTTCCCCTGGCGGGGCTAGGGTGCTTTGTCTGTACGACAGCAATTGGTCGACGGTCGAGCGAACCTGGACGCCGGAGCGTTTCATCGCTCGAATGTTCTGGTGGCTGCGAGAGTCTGCACTGTTGAAACTGCACCGAAGTGATCAGCCGGTTGAGCAGCTTTTTTACATGAGCCCTTACCAGCTTATCCTGCCTTCTAACTATACCGATTACGCAAAATCGGGTAGCAACACGTTGACCATTTGCAAAGTGGATGTCGGTGACTCGATCATCTTGAGGGCCGATCCCACTCGGCCAGGCGACCAATCGAAGCTGGTCAGGATGGTCTCAATGGTGGTCAATCCTGTGGGATCGCCAACGTTGGCTCGCTATCCAGAGACCTTGGGTGATCTGCATGATCAACTCGTAAGCTGGGGCAGCGACCTCTATCAGTCGCTTCATGCGACCGTTTACGACGCCATTGAAGGCGGTGTTTCTGCTGCTCCCGCCCAAGGCCAAGGTGTCCTCATTACTGTCTGGATTCCGCGCGTACGCGACGGCGAGGCTGAACGCTTTGACGTAGCTGGGTACATGCTGGATGTCTCTCTGTTTGACCTCGCAACGGCCCTGGATATGTTGGGGCCACCCGATTCGAAAGGGTTGAGTCACCGTAGCGTAGTCCTCGGTGGAGTTGGCGGTATTGCCTGGCGATTGATCCCGCTCATGTCGGTAGAAGTTCGAAGGGCTCTCACAGCCAAAGCCGCTCGTGATCTATCGGGCACCCCTGAGGAAAACAGTGACATCCAAGGCGTCCTGGCCGGAGTGGGAGCCTTAGGTAGCGTATTGGCTGATCTATGGACTCGCCAAGGCTGGGGGCGGTGGACGTTCATAGACCCTGATCGGGTGTTGCCTCACAATTTATGCCGCCATATAGCGTTCGATTTATACGTTGGCCGGCCAAAGGTCAACGTCGTGAGGGATCTGGCTTTAGAGATCTTTCCGAATTGGGATCCACCCAAGGCAATTGCCAAAAGCATACTTGAGGATACCGAGGAGATCGCCTTGTCGTTGAGCGTTGCGCAAATCGTGGTGGATGTGACGACCACGTTGGAGGCACCACGTGAGCTCGCCCGTAGACCGGAAGTTCCCCGCACCGTGAGCTTGTTCGTTACACCTTCAGGTCTCTCAAGCGTGATGATTCTCGAAGATCAGGACAGGCTTCAGCGCATCGATGGTCTGGAGGGGCAGTACTACCGAGCGATACTGGAAAACGAGTGGGGTCATGAGCACTTGGCCCAGCCTCTGGGGGATCGCTGGGTGGGTGGTGGCTGTCGTGACATTTCTGTAAGGATGTCGGGTGAATCTATTCATGGTCATGCCGGAATTCTTTCCAGGCAGCTTCGGCAGTCGGTCGCCAAGTCACAGGCAAGGATTTGTGTCTGGGAATCAGATGACCGATCCGGATCGGTTACCGCGCATGAGATCGACACCGCGCAAGTGCATACTGCGCAATCATCTGGCTGGACGGTGAAGTACGACGAGTCACTGGTTCAGAAATTGTACACCGCTCGACAGAAGGCCCTTCCGAACGAAACGGGTGGCGCAATCCTCGGCGTCACGGATCTCAAAACGAAGACGATTGTCATTGTTGACGTTTTGCCGGCACCGCCGGATAGCGAGGCCAGTCCGAGCCATTTCATCAGAGGGCAAGAGGGCCAGGCAGAAGCGCTGGAGGTAGTACACAAGCGTACTGCTGGCATGGTGGATTATGTGGGCGAATGGCATTCGCATCCCGACGGGTGTCCGGCTCGCCCGAGTGAGCTCGACGAGAATTTGCTGAGTACCCTGCATAGGCAGATGAGCGTTGAAGGATTGCCAGCGCTGATGGTGATCGCAGCCAAAGGTGCTGTAGGGATCTTTGTGTATTGATTCACCAAGCACCCAGGACCACTGTTCATCAGTAGCCATGAGATGAACCTTTTGGCTAATAGAGGAGGCAGTGGGATGATGCCTCCCGCCGTTCACGTCGCGCGCGAGGCCCTGCGCCAGGCAGCAGCTGAAGTGGAAAAGCTCGCAGAATGGATGAGTACCATCAAATTTTAGGAGCTGGATGTTCTGATCCTGCTCGTCAAACTGGAGGCTACAGAGACCGGTTTCGGGGAGTTCGAGCTCGACGCATTGCGCCCAGTCTTCAGCAAGCCCTGCCGCGACTGAGAAGACTTGCTCTTATCCCATGAGCATCAGCTATGTAGCTCACGGGGTAGAAATCGTATTTTTCTCTATCGGGCGAACTCTGGTGGCGGAATGCGTTGACGGCGTGATCCAGCAGGTTTTCTCATCACCTCTTTCAAGCGCTCAGCAGGACCTTCTAACTCGGACGGCGACGCAAGGCTGACAGCAAGCATTAACGCATCACGGCGTTTCTGTTTACCTTCCAAGATTTCAGAGAGACTATTTTCCGGCTGATCTGGGTGCTTCATCGCAGCTGACCTCGATCTATGGATCAAATTGGATGCTAGCACAAGCTGTATAACCCCTAGCCTTCCGTTGATCCCTTTTGCTCGTGGAACATAATCCGTCAGATGTTCACTTCATCTCGCTTGGCAGTTCCGTTAGAACTCGGGAAAACAGTTCGTCTAACGAAGTCTTATTGTCCTGAAGCAGATAACAGCCTACGAGTATGGTCAGCGGATGAACGTCCATTACAGTTGCCAGCTCGTCGACCTTCTCGATCGTAGGGCTCTTCAGACCGCGCTCTAGGGTGCTGAGATAGGTACGACTACTGACGTCGGAGAAATCTTCCTGGGAAAGCTTCCTCTCCGATCTCAGCTTTTTCAGGGCCGCACCAAATGCCTGTTTCAGTTCCATATTGCCGACCTCGCAAAAGGAACGATGAAGCCTTCTCGAGCTCTATAGGGCTACAATCTATAGTGTTCACTTTTGGGATGGCGTTATGTTCATCACTCACAAACCAACAGAGATTTTCCTCGGCGCGTACCTGGGTGAGGGCATCATCCAGTACTGGCAGTACGTTGAGCAGACCACTCATTGCCCCTGGTTTTACGTCAAAGTAGGTAGACAGCAAGGCACTGAAACGTTGAATAGCATGGTTTTGATTCCCAGCATTTCAGCATTTCAGCAGTTACTGAATGAACATGGAGCAGACATCTGGCTGTTGGATGTTCAGTTGGTTTCCCCGGCTTATCTGAACGGAAGTGAAGGGTGGAAGATGGAGAGGCTGTTAGAGGTGCGCGAGACGGTGGATGACCTCAGTGAGGAGGCGGTCTATGTGTATAGCTTGGAGGGAGGGCATATCTACACTGAAGTCTTGGGATCCTGCAGATCCAATTTGCAAAGTCCTCATATAATTTTTTCGGCCACACCGGCAACTCGGTGAGCGTGAGCGCAACACGTTTGAACGATTAACGGCAGCTTCTATGCGCTAGCGGTTAGGAAATCTTGCCTGTCCGCGGCGTCAGTCATCGGCGTTGGCAACCTTTCTGCCACTTACCGACGTCGCAATGGAGTCAATATGTTTTCGACATCCAATCCTTTTAGCAGACAATTCTGTACAATTGCCGACAATGCTTCATAAAGCTGATCTCGCTGCTTTATCAAGCTAGCATTCTCTGCCTGCAGATTAGCAATACGTTCCTCGAGGCTTCTTCGGCGGCGGGCCCCGTCTGGATCTTTTCCACTCTCCTTGAGCTGTGCGATACGGGCAGACTCGATTCGTCTCCCACGGTCACCTACTAAGGTCGCTCGGCTCGTCAGGCCTAATCGACGCTGCACTTCGGGGCGTGAAATAGGCGCGAGCTCCAATCCTAAGCTAATCATTTGTGCGAGGAGGGCGTCGATCGCCTCGTCCAAGGTGCCGCCCCTCAAGATCTGTCGTTGCGCCATGGTCGCCTCTAATCATCCGAAACCGAACTGTGCCGCTTATCCGTGTCCGCAACGGTCATTGGATGCCCATTGGGAAACACGCGTTGCACACCTACATTGGTATCGCGCGCGAGCACGGATTTTAGATTGTTGAGCTTGCCTTCCTGGTCCGCCAGCCATACATCGCTGCCTGCCTCTCCAGCGCCGGCATCGCGCATGATGGTGATTGCCATCGTCAGATTCTCGGCTTGTTTCTCAAGGTTGGCCCGCTCCGATGGAGTGCCCATCAGATGGAGATGCGAGCAGCCATTCCAGCACTGAAGATGCTTAGGGCAGGGCGCTTGGGAGAAATCGTGAACGCAGCCCCCGAAGGGTGTCACATGCAGCGCGGTGGCGTGTACGGTGAGGAATGCTTCTGCAGTGGTCGAGCCTTTATCTGCCAGCAACGTATGGTAACTGTCGGTCAAAGCGCCCTGAATGCGTTTATCTCTGATGCCTGTATGTAGAAAGTCGATGCGTTCGTTATGGCTATTGAACGCCAAAAATTCGTGATGCGCAGCAGTGTTTTCCTCAATGCTCGTATGCTGGTAGTAGACATTTTGGTCAAGGCGTTTTCGCCCTAAGGCCAATGCTTGCTGAACATCACTCATGCCGGTCAGATGGTAGATAGTGTTTCGCCAATGTCGAGGTTGGTGACTGGTTAACCGAATCGGATTTCCATCGGGCTCAACGAATGACCGGCGGGAGAAGATTGATGGATATGCTGGGTCAGCACCAAGCGCCCGATTGATATCCTCCAAAGTAACTCGGCGCGGAACTGCGCGAAAAACATTCGCCTCACGGCCGCCGCAGCGAAATTGGCCGTCGAAGGCAATGGCCAATGTTTCGCTAGTCCTAAGTATCACTTTTTGCCCAAGGCTTTCAGCTTCTGCTAGTGCCACATGATTCCTGAGTTTTGGCACAATGAGTGATTCAATCTCTCCGGCGGAATAACAGCAATATTCTTCATCACCTTCATCCGACCAACCCACGGGATGCACTCCGTTGCGATTCAAGTAAAGTCCCAGGTTTCTGAAGTTGAGAAAGCCTAACCACTTCATCACTTCATTTTCTGGCAAAATTGTATTTGGCAAGTGCTCCCAAATACGACCTGGATTTTTTTCTTGCCACAGCGCTATCTGGCGTTGGTCGATAGTTAAGGCTTTTAAGCGTTCAACAGCGCGCCTCGCCAATGGAATGTCAGTTTCAGCGAGCCAATGAACACGGGATTGAAATTGCTTTTCCGCAAAGTACCTAATTCCGCATTCGACCAGAGGTTTACCGTTGGCATCTACAACGGCTTCTCCTGTGCTCCCTTTGATCGGCCTCTCGACCCAACAATCATAAGGGATGACTGCTACTTCGTTACCTCGTTGTCCAGTCGCAATCAATAAATCAATCACACGCAGCAAAATTTCTTCGCCGTCGCTGAGCGGGTTATTCGAACATAGGGCATATGCTTCCATCGCCTCACGAGAGGGCAATCTAAGATCTGATTTACGCTGTTTTACCGTACGATCAGGATCGTGCAATGAGATGTACTCGTTGCGGCTACTTTCTGGTTTTACATCATGTACAAAGTGGATTGCGGTCTCGGTTAATTGCAGTTTATCGATCGTATCCGCTATCACCTGAAGATGAGAGATCGCGTCGTAAAGGTTCTTGTAGCCACTTTCGCGAAGAAATCCTACGACGCGGTCAAAATCCCCCCGCGTCAACTGTGTAGGGTCGGATACGCGTCGTTCAAACAACGGATTATAAAGCCGGCGTATTGCAATATTGTAGGCCGCGACCATCGAAAACTTCAGGCTCCGGGTGCGTTGCAGATATACGATTAATGCCTTGCAAAAATCCTGGAAATCCAAGGGGAGGGCATCTTTAGGAGGAACAGAATAGCCATTCTTTTCAAGCGATTGTCGGTGAGTTTCAAAGGTTATGGACTGTTGCTTCACGCGTTGAGGCAACCAGCGCTCGACCGACCATAGCGTTGACCCCCACGACGTTGTAATTGGCAATGAATGAAAAAACGCTTGTTCCTGGTTAATGAAGCTTTTGAGACTCTGCCTTGCCTTAAAGGGCGTCATCTGCCGCATCCTCCGTGTGCTGCCGGCAGCGCTCGATCGTAGCGCTTACCGCCAGGATGGTCATCTGATGCTGGGCGAGGGGCCGGTTGTGAGTGAGGTCACCGACTTGTTCTGCCATATCAATGAACCGTTGCGCTTCCCGTTGCAACGCCTCTTTCACCTGCTCATGGCGACCGTCAGCAAAGGGGTGAAATTTCTTGCAGGTGTAGCAGGCGAAGACGGGATTGTAGGGGCAGTGCGTGTGAACCGGCAGTGCACAGGCACCAATGTCTCCTATGTACTGCGTATCGACGACGCCGCGTATGGCCCTTTCCGGCACAGTATCGCGGCGTTGGACGATTTCGCCAGTTAATAAGCTGCGCATGATGCGTTGATAGGCCGGGCTCTTTCCCAGTGCTTTCGCTTTGATCCGGGCAATATTGGGGGTTGCCGTTACGTAGGCACGCGCAGCAACAGTGCTATTGTGGCCGAGCAATTCGGCAATCATGTCTGCTGGCGTTCCTTGGTCCGCCAGGCCTTGGCCGAGGTGATGACGCAGCAGCATGGTTACCTGGTTTGGTTTATCTATTCCTGCTTCACGGAGCTCCTGTTTAAGGCCCGCAATTATTTCGGACACCGAGAGGCGCCTTCCTTTGAGGTTTACAAATAATGGTTTACAGCCCCTGCCAAAGCGTTGTTGAACTATAGAAATATGCTCTGAAATTTTTTCACCCAGTCTCGTGGTTAGTTTACGAGGTCGTCGTTCAGGTCTGCGTTGACTGACCTTTTTGGCCATGGGTAGCCAGAGGGTGTAGTACTTCTCATAATCAGCGCTTTCAATGAACTCAAAATCTTCAATGTCGAGCGAGTGGAGTTGGATCGAGCGAGGGCCCAGCTCGAAACATAAGTTAAGCATTATGTTTAGCTGGAATTCATTCCAGCTTTGCACTTGAATATCCCGCTCAATTCGCTTAAGTAATCGAACCTCTTCATCAAGGTCTAATCCGGACTGAGACAAAAATATACGCTCATAAGGATCAAGTCGACTGGTCTTGATTTCTTTAAGAGCTAGATATGTTGCATTGTCAAAGCCCAGTATTCCTCGATTGAGGGCCCAGCGATAAAACGTTCTGAAGAAAATAGTGCTCTCACGAAATTTCGTCCAAGTACTTATGGTCGTAACCACCTCTTGTCGCGTCCAAGGAAATTTGGCTGAAATGTCGCTCTCAGCTAATCGCTCGAACACTCCGGACGCTTTGAATGCAGTTACTGGAGCATACTTTTCCAAGGCATAGGCTACGAACGCTTTGGCGATCTGTATGAGATGGGGATTCAGATGTAGGGCGTCCCAGTCAATTTTCATAGCTTTTCCGCCGTCGTACCATACCCAGACATTCAATCGGGTATCGACGTAGCGGGGCTGGTCATCAGTGCGAGTTCGAATAGCAACCTGAGCCGGCCCCTCGAACACATAGTCCGGAAAAGAGGAGGGGGGTAACGCGTGTTCTTGATCGGCTGATTTGGTCATGGCGAACCTCCCTAACTGTCAAGCCGGCTCCAGGCTGCCGAGGCACGCTGGGCATTGTGGAGATTGGCCGACTCGGCTAGATAACGACTTGCATAACGGCGAGGCATCGTCGACGTATCAGACCAGCCGCAGACTCGTCGGAGTTCGTCCGTGGCCCGCTCGAGGTCATGCCCACGCCTCTCGACCAGGTAAGCCAAAAAGCGGTCGGCAAAGGTGTGGCGAAAGTCATGGGCGGAAAGTGTAGGCAACAACCCCGGATGAGCCAGTTCAATGGTCAGAAACAGCCGATCAATGACGTTTGACAACGCGCGGATCGACAGCGGACGGCCTCGATCCGAGATGAACAAATAGCGGTACAGCAATTTCATTGGTTTGCCGTTACGCAGGGGGCGTCGCTCTCCTTGGATATAATGCTCGTAAACCTCATACAACTGCGCGGAAATACCTACTGTCCGTCCGTGTGTTTTCAGCGCTGGCTCTTCAGTTCGTGGGTCGCCGGGATCATGTTCGCGATCATTGATACTGACATAGGCATGCTGAGATCCCTGATTGATATCCGTGGTGTAGAGCTTCAGAAGCTCTCCGCGACGGATACCCGTCTCCAGCAGTAATTCAATCATTAGCCAATTGCGCAACTGCAGTCGCTCCAGAAACGGATTCTCCGCAGCGCCCGGGCGAATCAGTGTGCGAATGATCTGGAGTTGTGCATCTGTCAGGCTGCGGTAACGAGCGTGGTCGGGACGAACATTGATGATATGGCTCTCAAAGCGTCGTTCAATGACGTCGGCGACATCTGCCAATACCACCTCGATGTTAGCCTGGGTGGTTGAGTTTTGACGAGCACGCGGGATGTATCGGGTGACACACCAGGACAGGTAGTGCTTTAACAGCCGCAGGTACTGGTCACGGGTGCGCGGATCGATCTGAAGAAAAGGTACGGTTTCGGCTCTGCCGATTCGGGCAACCAGGTTGACGGCTTGACGGCCGCTTTGGAGCCAGATGGCGTAACCGTCGAGTAAAGCCAGAATCGACTCAAAGTGGCAGGCCAAGATGGCGTCATCAATATTGATGTCACGGCTTTTGGCATAAGTGTAGAAAGCCTGGATCGCGCGCAGGTGCGCCGCAGCCGTGTTGTAAGCGCGGTGCCTGAGTTTGAGTTGGACGTAGATGAACGGAATGAGTATGGGCAACGGAGCTGCATGACCAGCTTGCACGAGCAGCGGCACACGCTGACCTGAAGAGAAACGGCACTGAATCAGCTTCATCGGCAGCCACCTCATACAAGGACTCGCCATGAACACGGAGGACATGGCCCGTTGAGAGATTGGACGTCAGAAGCGGGTTTGTCGAATCAGTACCTTATGAGCCTCATGAACATTTTTAACATGGCATATGTTTTAACATAATATACATTATGCGTAATACCATGTTACGCAATCAGCGGCAGTGCCCACCAGATTTCAACGCACCAAACCCCTGTCAACGCCAACCCTGGGCAAAGCCACCAGCCACGAACATTTCGCTGCTGGTTTTGACCCGGCGGCAACTGCGTGATCCTGTCTTCAAGGTCTGTGTGTTTCTGGTCGGTGCCGGCACCAACCTCTGTGTCGAGATCGGCCAGATGAACATCCGTCGATCAGCATACCGGCACCTTTCCAATCCAGCGCCCAACGCTTGGCCAATGACGCAGCACGGCCCTTGTGGCGCTATACGTATTGAGATTGATCCGATGGGCTGGAATTCGCCAAGGCCCGCACCGGCAAACAGCCGTGTGTTCGGCGGCATAACCGATAAAGTGCGGATCCAACCCCTTGAGCAGCCGGAACGCGATGATGCGCATCGATCTTGAAGAAATTCCCCAAAGGCCGACGGGCTATCCCTCGTGAGCGCCGAAAGGCCATGCGTATGGAGAGACGGCCTGGCGCATCAGCACTGTCCTCGCCCATGCTTGATACCTAAACATGAATCTAACTCAACTAAATGAGTATTTAGTTGAGTTATATTAATACAGGGCTGTGCTTGCCAGCAAAATCGCCGTCAGTAACCGCTCGCCGCGGTCATGGCGCCGCCCACGATTGCGATCCCTGAGCTGCTGCCCAGGCGTGTCGCCCCAGCTTCAATCATCTTCACTGCCGTCGGATAATCGCGTACGCCGCCGGAGGCCTTCACTCCAACCCCAGTGCCTACGGTTTTGCGCATCAGGGCCACGTCTTCGACCGTAGCGCCGCTGCGGCTGAAGCCGGTGGATGTCTTGACGAAGGCCACGCCCAGTTCCCGGCAGATTTCACACGCCTGGACCTTCTGCCTGTCGTCAAGCAGGCAGGTTTCCAGAATGACCTTCAACGGTACGGCGCCACAGGCCTGTTGGACCAAGGCGATGTCATCGCGCACGGCGTCCAGCAAGCCGTCTTTCAACCATCCGATGTTGAGCACCATATCGATCTCCCCTGCCCCGGCGGCAATGGCGCGTTGGGCTTCGAAGGCCTTGGTGTCACTCAGGCCGGCGCCCAGTGGAAAGCCCACCACGGCGCAAATCACCACGGTTTTGTCGGCCAGGCAGGTCGCGGCATAAGGCACTTGCCCCGAGTTCAGACACACCGAATAAAAACCGTGTGCCTGGGCTTCTTCGCATAAGGTGCGGATATGTTCCCGGGAAGCGTCCGGCGCCAGCAAGGTGTGATCGATATATTTGGCCAATGCGGTGGGTGGAAGACTGTTCATTTAACGGGTCCTTGCCTGTATGTTGCCAATGATGATGCGGCGCTTGTCACAATACTCACGCCAGTGCGTTACAATACTAACAATTAATGTTACTTAATTAACACTAACAATCAAGCCCTGGAATACCCGTGGACAGTAGAAAAGCCGAGCGACTGAAGCTTATCCAACAAGCCCTTAAGGACCAGAACGCCATTCACCTGAGGGAAATGGCCGCCCTGCTGGACGTTTCCGAGATGACCCTGCGCCGTGATCTCAGCCATTTCAGCGATCACCTGCGGTTGTTGGGTGGCTACATCACCCGCGTCGGTAATGACGTCGGCGATTACCGGGTGGCCGAACAAGACACGCGCCACGTAGAAGAAAAGCGCCGTATCGGCAAACTCGCCGCGCAGTTGATCCAGGCCGGTGACACGGTATTTTTCGACTGCGGTACGACCTCGCCTTTTGTGGTCGATTTCATCCCTGATGCACTGGAGTTCACCGCGGTGTGCAGTTCGTTGAACGTGCTGCTCAAGCTGCAGAACAAGCCCAATTGCCACATTGTGTTGTGCGGCGGCACCTTTCACCGCAAGAACCAGGTCTTTGAAAGCAGCGCCGAAAGCAGCATCCTCGACAGCGTGCGCCTGACCTGGGCTTTCGTGACCGCCGCCGGCGTCAGCCAGGCGTTCGGCGTAACGTGCTTTAACTTCAATGAAGTCGAGGTCAAGCAAAAGGTCATGCGCCAGGCCCAGCAACGCGTGTTGCTCGCCGATTTCAGCAAGTTCGACACGGTGCGCACCGCTCACTTCGCCACCCTTGAAGACTTTCAATACGTGGTCAGCGACAAGAAAATCCCCCGAACGTATCAGGACGCTATTCGGGCCGGCGGTGCGCAATTGCTGGTTTAACCCAACAATCGTTGGCGCTCCTGCGCATTCAAATAACCGGTGGTGACACTGAACGATGCGCAGGCCCCGGCGGCCAGCTGACGCACGTGACCTTTGGTTTTCTCGGCGTTATAACCCTCGGGCTCGCAGGTGGACGGCAGCACGAACGCTGCCACTTGTTGATCCGGTGTGTGCAGGATCCAGCGTGCGGCGTGCTCGAATTGCCCGGGACGGTAGCGGGTGTAGAACGCCGTACCGTCGGGATGGTCCAGCAGAAAGTGTGCCTGGCCCAGGGTGTCCGTACCCACGCCGTCGAAGAAGAACACGATCTCGGGATCGTACAGCGATGGCTGTTCGAGGCAGCCCAGTTGAGTGGGACACTCAGCCAATTGCGCCATATAGGCACTCCAGGCCGGCGTCGGCTTGACGTGGTCCGGCACACTGGTGCGCAGGCGCTGGCGCTGCACGCCCAATGGCTCGACGAAACGCGCGCCGTCCACATAGGCATAGTTCATATGGGCCATGTACATCAGGTCCATGGGCTTGCCGGCCAGGTTTGTCACCTGCATGTCGATATCGAACACGGCCGAATCGGCGTGCAGTGTCACGCTGGGGCACGCCCGGTAGCGATCGCCGAAGCCCTTGGCGTACTCATACGAACCGCCCAGGCGCACAAAGCCCTCGCCCACCTCCAGCCAGGCCGAGTCGAGGGGCGCGCAGGGCATTTCGCCGTGCAAGGCATGGGTGTCATCGGCGGCCGGGCAACCGTTGCGCAACAGGCCACTGTGAAACATGAAGCAGCCGTAGGTGTCGATAATCGTCGGGCTGGGCCGGGGCTGCTCGAACAGGTTGCTCATGGTCAGGTCGCAACCGTCGAACACGGCCGACCAGATCATCTGCCCCTGGTAAGGCAATACCACCAATCGCCCACGACTGTTCTCCAGGCTCAGGGCCAACACGCCGGACGGATAGACCCAGGCACTGACCTTGAAGGCCGGCGATTGCAGGAGGATTTTCTCCTGCTCGCCGAACACCGTTGGGTACAACGGGATACGTGTATTCATGAGGCCACCGCTCCGGTCGCACCCACCGGCAAAGTGCCGGGTTGACGCATGCACTTGAGCGCATACATCACGATCACGATAAAGCACAGCAACGGCACGCTATAGGCCAGCTGCATGTTGCCGCCGCTGGCGTCGGACAACAGCCCCTGGAAGATCGGGATCACCCCGCCGCCGACGATGCTCATCACCAGCAGTGAACCGCCGACGCCGGTGTCTTCGCCCAGGCCATCAATGGTCAGGCCGTAGATGGTTGGCCAGCAAGGCCCCAGGAAAATACTCACGCCGACCGCCGCGTACACCGCCGAAATGT
The DNA here is from genome assembly GCF_054667615.1 of Pseudomonas sp. S3_E10. NCBI lineage: Bacteria > Pseudomonadati > Pseudomonadota > Gammaproteobacteria > Pseudomonadales > Pseudomonadaceae > Pseudomonas > Pseudomonas sp. S3_E10. Next base: position 5,790,694 of record NZ_CP162743.1, on the reverse strand, counting down.
TCGGCACCAGAATGGTATAGGCCAGCAGCACGATGCACAGCACGCCGTAGATCGCCAGCACCTTGGCCGGATGCAGACGGCGCATCAACAGGTTGGCGATCAACTTGCCGACAAAGTAGGCGGCAAAGGTGGTCAACAGGAACCATGAAGCGCTGCGCTCATTCATACCGCCCATTTGCATGGCCAGGCGAATGGTGAAACTCCATACGCCCACCTGCGCGCCCACATACAGAAACTGCGCCAAGACGCCAAAGGTGAAGCGCGGGTTGCGCCACAGCCGGCCCAGGCTTTGACGCAAGCTGCCAGGCTTGCTGCCGGCGGGCGTGTTGCCTTTGCACGCAGGGAACCGGGTCATGGCGACCAGGATAAATATCAGCACCAGCACCGCAATCATCCACTGGTAAGGCAACAGCGTGGACTGGATCATTTGCAACTGCTGCACCGCCGCCTCGGAGGCGCTCATCTGCGTCAGTTGCTCTGTGGTGGCGTCGGTGTCCTTGAACATCACGAAGCTGCCCACGTACACCCCGGCCATGGCGCCGAACGGGTGAAAGGTCTGCGAAATATTCAATCGCCGCGTCCCGGTTTCCCGAGGGCCCATCAGCGTCGAGTAGGTGTTGCAGGCCGTCTCCAGAAACGACAGGCCGGCGGCAATCACAAACAGCGCCAGCAGGAACATGCCGTATTTGGCGGTGGAGGCTGCCGGAAAAAACAGCAGGCAGCCGAACATATACAACAGCAGGCCGATCAGGATGGTGCTTTTGTAGCTGAAACGACGAACCACCATCGCCGCCGGAATCGCCACGAAAAAGTAGCCCAGGTAAAACGCCGACTGCACAAAGGCGGTCTGGAAATCGCTGAGCAAAAACGCTTTTTTGAAGTGGGCGATCAGCACATCGTTCATGCTCGCCGCCGCGGCCCACAGCGCAAAAATGCTGCACAGCAGGATAAAGGCGAACCAAGGTGTGCGGTTCAGGTAGAAACCATCGGGTGTCTGTTGCAGCGCAGGTTTGTTCATTATTGTTCTCCGGGCTGGGTTGAGAGTGTTACGGCTGTTGCTGAAAGCGCTTGAACGTTTCGCGGTCGGGGTAGGACGTCTGTGTACCCAGGCCCATGACCGAGCAGGCGGAATAGGCCACCGCCTGTTCCATGGCCTGACGAATATGGCCGTCGCGGTTCCAGTGGTGAATGAAGCAACCGATAAACGCATCCCCGGCGCCAGTGGTGTCACGGGCCTCGACCCGCACCCCCGGTACCTGGAACTCGCCCTCCTCCCCCACGTACAACGCGCCGTGTTCGCCGAGGGTGACGATCACGTGGCGAATGCCACCGGCCAACAGGCTGCGGGCGGCGGCATGCGCCGATTCCGGCGAGTCGACCACGTGCCCGCTGAGCAATGCCAGTTCCGACTCGTTGGGGATCAGGAAGTCCAGGTGCGCCAAGTGTTCAGCGCTGAGCCCGGACAGGGCCGGCGCGGGGTTGAGCAGGACGGGAATGGCGTGCCGGTGCGCGAATTCGATGGCGTAGTACACGGTTTCCACCGCGATCTCCAACTGCAGCACGATCAGCCCGCACTGCCGCAGGTCCTCGGCCGCCGCCTCGATATCCGCCGGCGACAAATGCGCATTGGCACCCTTGACGATCAAAATGCTGTTATGGGAGTCGGCCCGCACAAAAATCGGCGCCACCCCGCTGGAAACGCCCGGCACTCGCTGTACATAACGAGTGTCGATACCAAAGCGCTGGAAATTGGCCACCGTGTTGTCGGCAAACATGTCGTCGCCGACCTTGCTCAGCATCAGCACATCGGCCCCAAGCTTGGCTGCCGCCACCGCCTGGTTGGCCCCTTTGCCGCCGCACCCGAGGGCAAAACCCGGCGCTTCCAGGGTTTCGCCCCGGGCCGGCATGCGGTCGATGTAGGTAATCAAGTCCACCATGTTGCTGCCGATGACTGCGATCTTGCTCATTGCGATTCCACCTTGTTACGGCACGACCAGGCAGGTCGTGTCGCTCTTGTTTTGTTATTTAAATAACATTAGGTGTGAATATTCAATCTTTATTTTGCACGAGCAAAAAAAACCGGCCCACAGGGGCCGGCTGAAAATGTGCCTTCGTTACAAGCTGAACCGATCTACCGACTGGGACAATTTGCCGGCCAGGCCGGCCAGCTCATCGGTGGTCGAAGCCGTTTCACCGATAACGCGGCTGTTGTTCTCCGACATGCCGGCGATCATTTCCACCTGATGGGAGATTTCGTTGCTGGCCAGGCTCTGTTCCCCAATGGTGCGTGAAATATCGTTGACCAGCTCGGTGGTATTCAGGGTGGCCTGCAGAATCTCGCGAATCGCCCGCTCGACCTCAGCGGTCACGGCCATGCCTTTGTCGACCTGGGAAACCCCCTCCTCCATGCTAGTTACCGCCTCGCGGGTGTTTTGCTGGATACGCGCGACCATGCTCGCGATTTCCTGGGTCGAGGCACTGGTGCGTCCCGCCAGGCTGCGCACTTCGTCGGCCACCACGGCAAACCCACGGCCCTGTTCGCCCGCGCGCGCGGCTTCAATCGCAGCGTTCAGGGCCAGCAGGTTGGTCTGGTCAGCGATGCCTTTAATCACTTGGATAATGCTGTAGATCGCCTCGGACTCTTTATCCAGCGTGCGGATGACCTGGGCCGATTGCTGGGCCGAACGGGCGATGCCGTCCATGTCCTTGACCACCTGGTGAATCACGCGCCCGCCATCCTTGGCCAGGGCTTCAGCCTGGTTGGCCATATCCAGGGCGCGCCCGGCATGCCGGGTGATTTCTTCAATACTGGCGGTCATTTCACTCGCCGCCGCCGCCATGGTGCTGGCGGCGCTGCTTTGTTGCTGGCTGCTGCCGGCCACTTCATGGCAGCCCTGGCTCAATCGCTCGCTCATGCCGTTGACACCCTGGGCGTTGCTGCGCACCACCTCGATCATGCCGCGCAGGTCGCGCTGCATGGTGGCGAGGCTGCGAATCAACGAGCTGGCCTCGTCCTTGCGACGCGGTTCGACAATCGGCTCGCTCAAATTACCCCGAGCGATGCTGGCGGCAATGCGGCTGGCGGTTTGCAGCGGGCCCATGATGCTGAGGATGACCCAACGGCCCTGGGCCAGCAGCAGCAACAGGCTGGCAATCAATACCGCGCCGAGGGTGAAATTGGCGTTGCTCAGGGATTGGTGCGTGCCCTCGCTGGTTTTCAGGGTATGGCTTTCGATCAGTTCGCTCAGGGCGGCCATCTGATCTTCCAACTGGCTGAAGGCGGTATTGAAGGCGTCCAGCTCCCCGCGCGCGGCCTCGGGGTTAACCAGGGCCAGCGCGACGATGCGTTCGCCGGCGCTGATGTAGGTATCCAGGCTGGGTTTGATTTTCTCCAGGCTGGTCTTGATCGTGTCTACCACCGGCAGCTTGAGATTCTCCCCCAGTACCTGGCGAAAATTGTCGGCATGCTCCTTCAGCGAGCTATTGACCTCCTCCTTGGTGCTGGTGCTCTTCCCCAAGCCCACCAACATGGCCGACAACACATCGGCGCGCAGGGCGTCATGCATCATGTCGGCTTCCATGTGGTTACGCAGCACGGTCATGCCGACCTCGTTGTCCTGCACGGCGTTGCCCATCCGGGTATTGCCCAAGTAGCCGGTCAGGCTCATGACCAGGGCCGTCAGCAACCCGGTCGCAATCAACAACATCAAGCGTAATTTGATCGTCATGCTGGTATCCCCGTACTTGGACTGCCGGCTGGCAACCCAACCGCTCGTGCATTGCTACTGGTGTTATCGGCACCAGTTGCCTGTTAGTGAAGCCTAAGTTTGCGGATTTGCGCGTTTCCCTTAAGCTGACCGGCCTCTGCACTGCCCGGAACCGCCTCATGTCACGAAGTATCGCCCACCTGGCCCTGCTGCTGGGGTTGATCACCGCCGTCGGCCCGTTCGCTATCGACAGCTACCTGCCCGCCTTGCCCACCCTGGGCGCGAGCCTGAATGCCTCGCCGGCGGCGGTGCAAATGAGCCTGACGGTGTTCTTCATGATCATCGGCGTGTGCCAACTGTTTTACGGGCCGATCAGCGATGTATTCGGGCGCAAGCCACCGATTTATGCCGGGCTGGTGATCTTTGCCGTGGGCAGTGTCGGCTGCGCCCTGGCCCCGAGCATTGAAGTGCTGATCGGTTTTCGCGCGGTGCAGGCATTCGGCGCCTGTGCCGGTATGGTCGTGCCCAGGGCCATAGTGCGTGACCTGTACACCGGCCATGAAGCCGCGCGGCTGATGGCCTTGCTGATGCTGGTGATGAGTGTTTCGCCGATCCTCGCACCACTGGCCGGCAGCGTGGTGATCGCCCTGTGGAGCTGGCGCGAAGTGTTTGCGGTGTTGGCGGTGGTAGCCGTGGCATGCCTGGTGATGACGATCCTGCAACTGCCCGAAACGCACCCGGCCGAACGCCGCTTGGGTAAGACCCTGGGCAACGCGTTCAGCAGCTATGGGGCACTGCTGCGCGATCCGGTGTTTATCGGGCTGTCGGTCGTCTGCGGGTTTGGCCTGGCGACGTTCTTTGTGTTCATCGGCAGCGCGCCCTTCGTGTACATCGAGCATTTCGGCCTCACGCCGACGCAATTCAGCCTGTGTTTCGCACTCAATGCCGCATCATTTTTTGCCATGAGCCAACTGACGGCACGCTTGAGCGCGCGTTTTGGCCTGGCGCCGGTGATTCGCTGGTCGGTGACGGCGGTGGCGGTGGTCATGGTCCTGTTGGCGATGACCACGCTTTGGATCGATAGCCTGGCGTTGATGATGACCCTGCTGTTTACGGGCTTCGGGTTCCTGGGCCTGCTGTTGCCGGCCGCCGGTGTGTTATCCCTTGAAGAGCATGGCGCAGTGGCCGGCTCCGCCTCGGCCCTGCTGGGCGCCATCCAGATGATTACCGCTGCGCTGTGCATGACCCTGGTGGGCGTGTTCGCCAACCACACGCCTGCGCCCATGTTGATCGGCATTGCGTTGTGCGCTGTCGCCGCGATGCTCACGGTGATGTGGACCCTGCGCCGTTTGCCGGCGCATTTGGCAAGCGCACCGCCCTCGCCCTGACCTCGTCACAGATCAAACCGGTCCACTGCCCGCCGCCGCTCATTGTCGTCACGTACGTCATAGCTGGCGGTGGTCTGGATATTGCTGTGATGCGCCAGTTTTTGCGCAATCGACAGGTCATGCTCCTCGATCACGCGCGTAATGAACGAGCGGCGAAAGTCATGGGGCATGATCTTCACCCCCACCTGCGCTCCGCGTTGGCGGGCAATGTAATAGATCGCGTGCTTGGTGATGCGCTCACGGGTGATATGACTGCCCCGGCGGATACGATTAAACAGGAAGTGATCGTCCTGCTCGCCCTCCTTGAGCTGCTCGCGCCGAAACGCCAGCCACGCCTGCAACTTGGCAAACGCCCAGTCCGGCGCGTATTTGACCAACTCTTTATTGCCCTTGCCGATCACCCGCAAGCTGCGCTCGTCGAAGTTGATCTGCGCCAGGTCGAGGTTGACCGACTCGGACTTGCGCATACCCGAGCCGTACAAAATCCCAATCACCGCCGCGTCGCGCAGGCCCTGCGGGCGTGGGTCGGCGGCGCAGGCTTGCATCATTTCGCGAATCAGCGTGCGCCGCAGGTTGCGGCCCTGGCCCAGGCGAGTGCCGGGCGCGGCCTTGACCGTGCGCATCTTCAACAGGTGTTCCTGGCTGATCAGGCTCATGCGCCAGGCTTCATTCATCACGCCGCGTACGGCGTTCACGTACAGCGACGAGGTGTTGGGCGCGTAACCGTCCTCACGCAGGGCTGCCACCAGCGCGATGACATGTTCGGGTTGCAACAAGTGCCAGTCGATGTCTTCAAGGTTGATGTCCTCGAAGCCCAGGCGGTCGGCGGCATCTTGCAACACGTAACGCATGGTCAGTTGGCTGGAGGGTGCCAGACGGGTCAGGTAGAGGGTCAGAGGGTTGCGAATGGACTCAGTCAAAATAGATCAGCCTTTGGATTAAATACCTTGAACAAACCTTTGTTTAACCTAGGTATTTATGGAATTGGCGAGGGCCGAGTCTAGCGCAGGAGCCGCCCTCGTACCAAATCACGGGGCCGTATCGTCTTCTTCGGTGGGTTGCGACGGCTGGGCCTGGGCCTGGCTCCATTCAGCGTCTTGCTTTTGCATCAGGGCGAACCAGTGCTGGCGCATGAACGCCAGGTACGCCTCGGGCGCCTTGGCAAAATCCTTCTCATCGCCATAGCAACCCGGCAACGGCAACTCAGTGCCCTGCTCCTTGTATTGGCTGACCAAGGCCTGCTGCCCGGCCACGCTGCAATCCGTGGGCAGCGGCATGCCGCGCAGCGCGCCGGCCTCTTCGTCCCACCAGGCGGCGCCATAGCGGTCGACGCCACGCAGGCGATACTTCTGCGACTTGCCCACGTGCATGATCAATTTGAACTCATTGGGGCTGACATCGCTGGTGCAGGTGCGCGAATAGCCCACGGTGGCCTGGGTGATGCCGTCGCCGGTGAGGTCGGTGACCTTGGTTGCGCCCCGATCAAAGCGCAGCGCTGCGTCGAACTCGCAACGCTGCACGTCGTCATAGAGCATCCACACGCGTTTGGGGCGGCTGCCGTCGATCAGGTACTGGGCGGCGTACACGAACGCCGACTGGGTGCCATCGTCTTCGCGTTCGCTGACTTGCTCGGCGAGCACCAGCAGGTTCTTGCCCTGGCGGTCGTCCCAGGTATAGGCCGCGACCTGCTTGCCACGCACTTCCACACCGTCCGGCACCTGGTCGATGCTGGTCAGCGCCACGCCGTCATCGGCCCGCACGCTGGTGACACACGCCACGCCCACCAACAACCCCATCAACACTGGCCGCAACCGGCCGCGTAAAAGCTGCACGCTATTCATCCCATTACCCTGGCAAGAGAGCGCTTACTTTACCGGCACTTGGGCGCCATTGCAGAGAAGATTCTTGAATAAAGTTCAGCGGCCAAGCCTGCTCGCCCAGCCTGAACCAAACCGCTCAAAAAGCGTTCTGATTCGCCCACCCACAAACGGCGGCAACGCCTTGGTTCACTAGCTGAACCCTAGCTGTCTGCCTGTCAAATAAACGAGTTTTTCATCTGCCTTTCATATCGGTTCCACATTTTTACGCTTAATCTTTGTTGCAGCACTTCATGGCAATCCGCGTTTTAGTGACTAACCTATTGATTCTGCTTCGCCTTTAATGCCGCCTTGTTTATCTGCGGGCTGCCTGCTCAGCCAATGAATGCTGCTGTTTTCAACGCGCCAAGTTGCTCTAACCCCGAGGTCCTGAATCTTTGAAACCCTACCCTATTCATTGTGTGTCGATCGTTATTCCGGTCTACAACGAACAAGACAGCCTGCCTGAACTGCTGCGTCGCACCACAGCCGCCTGCAAGCAGTTGGCCTACGAATACGAAATTATCCTGGTGGATGACGGTAGCCGCGACAACTCCGCGCAGATGCTCGAAGACGCCGCCTGCGAGGATGGCAGTAATGTGGTTGCGGTGATCCTCAACCGCAACTACGGCCAGCACGCGGCGATCATGGCCGGTTTTGAACAGTGCCGGGGCGACGTGGTGATCACCCTCGACGCCGACCTGCAGAACCCGCCGGAAGAAATCCCGCGCTTGGTGGAACAAGCTGCCCTGGGTTACGACGTGGTTGCCACCGTGCGCAACAACCGCCAGGACTCGGCCTTTCGCCGCTGGCCGTCGCGCCTGATCAACCTGGCCGTGCAACGCTCCACCGGCGTGGCCATGAGCGACTACGGCTGCATGCTGCGCGCATACCGCCGCACCATCGTCGACGCGATGCTCGCCTGCCGCGAGCGCAGCACCTTCATCCCGATCCTCGCCAACGGCTTTGCCCGCCACACCACTGAAATCCTGGTGCACCACGCCGAGCGTGAACACGGCGAGTCCAAATACAGCGCCATGCGCCTGATCAGCCTGATGTTCGACCTGCTCACCTGCATGACCACCACGCCGCTGCGCCTGCTGTCCATCGTCGGCTTCAGCCTGGCGGCCGTGGGCGTTCTGTTTGCATTTGCGCTGATCGTGCTGCGCCTGGCCTTTGGTGCCCAATGGGCGGGCGATGGCATGTTCGTGCTGTTCGCGGTGCTGTTCGTCTTTACGGGTGGCCAGTTCATCGGCATGGGCCTTTTGGGCGAATACCTGGGCCGCATGTACAGCGATGTCCGCGCCCGCCCACGCTTCTTTATTGAAAAGGTGCTGCGCAACACCCCGGCGGCACCGGCTCCAGTCGTCGTGGTTGACGGCCTGGCGACTTCCCATACCTCTACTTCTCCTTCCGATCAGGTTTCGTCATGAATTCAAACGCTGTTGTCTTCGCTTACCACGATATTGGCTGTGCAGGCATTGAAGCCCTGCTGGCGGCCGGCTACGACATTGCTGCCGTATTCACCCATGCCGATGACCCCAAGGAAAACACCTTCTACGGTTCCGTCGCCCAGCTCTGCGCGCGCAACGGCATCCCCGTGCATGCCCCGGAAGACGCCAACCACCCGCTGTGGATCGAGCGCATCGCCAAGCTGAACCCGGATTACATCTTCTCGTTCTACTACCGCAACCTGCTGAGCGAGCCGCTGCTGGCCACCGCCCGCCAAGGTGCGTTCAACCTGCACGGCTCGTTGCTGCCCAAATACCGTGGCCGCGCGCCGGCCAACTGGGTGTTGGTCAATGGCGAAACCGAAACCGGCGTGACCTTGCACCGCATGGTCAAGCGTGCCGATGCCGGCGCGATCCTTGCCCAGCACAAAGTCAGCATCGAACGCAGCGATACCGGCCTGACCCTGCACGCCAAGCTGCGTGATGCCGCCACCAGCCTGCTGCGTGATGCCTTGCCGCAACTGGCCCAGGGCAAGTTGAGCGAGACCGCCCAGGACGAAAGCCTGGCAACGTACTTCGGCCGCCGCACCGCCGCCGACGGCAAGCTGGACTGGAAAAAACCGGCTGAAGAACTGTTCAACCTGGTTCGTGCCGTGACCCAACCGTATCCGGGGGCCTTCTGCGCCGTTGGTGAGCACAAACTGATCGTGTGGCAGGCCGAGGTGGTCAAGGGCAACGAAGGCTTGGCGCCGGGCCGGGTGATCAGCGTCAACCCGCTGCGAATTGCCTGCGGTGAAGACTCCCTGGTGGTCAAGTTCGGCCAGCGCAACGATAACGGCCTGTACCTGGCCGGCCCTTCGCTTGCCAATGAGCTGGGCCTGGTCGACGGCTCCGTACTGCGCGGTGCCGAATCCGGGCGCAAGCCACGCCGCACCCGCGTACTGATCCTGGGCGTGAACGGCTTTATCGGTAACCACCTGTCCGAGCGCTTGCTGCGTGACGACCGTTACGAAGTCTACGGCCTGGATATCGGCTCCGACGCCATCGAGCGCCTGCGCAGCCATCCCAATTTCCATTACGTGGAAGGCGACATCAGCATCCACACCGAGTGGATCGAGTACCACATCAAGAAGTGCGACGTGGTGCTGCCGCTGGTGGCCATCGCCACGCCGATCGAATACACCCGCAACCCGCTGCGCGTATTCGAACTGGACTTCGAAGAAAACCTCAAGCTGGTGCGTTACTGCGTCAAATACAACAAGCGCGTGATCTTCCCGTCGACGTCTGAAGTGTATGGCATGTGCCAGGACCAGTATTTCGACGAAGACACCTCCAACCTGGTGGTCGGCCCGGTCAATAAACAACGCTGGATCTACTCGGTCTCCAAGCAACTGCTGGACCGCGTGATCTGGGCCTACGGCGCCAAGGGCCTGAATTTCACGCTGTTCCGTCCGTTCAACTGGATGGGCCCGCGCCTGGACCGCCTGGATTCCGCCCGTATCGGCAGCTCCCGTGCGATCACCCAACTGATCCTCAACCTGGTGGAAGGTACGCCGATTCGCCTGTTCGACGGTGGCGAGCAGAAACGCTGCTTTACCGACATCGCCGACGGTATCGAAGCCCTGGCGCGCATCATCGATAACGACAACGATGCCTGCAACGGCCAGATCATCAACATCGGCAACCCGGAAAACGAAGCCAGTATCCGCCAGTTGGGCGAAGAACTGCTGCGCCAGTTCGAAGCGCACCCGCTGCGCGGCAATTTCCCGCCGTTCGCCGGGTTCCGCGATGTGGAGAGCAAGGCGTTCTACGGCACCGGTTACCAGGACGTGGCGCACCGCAAGCCAAGCATCGAAAACGCCAAGCGCCTGCTGAACTGGGAGCCGACCGTGGCGATGAGCGAAACCATCGGCAACACGCTGGACTTCTTCCTGCGCGAAGCCATGCTCGAAATCGCGGATAAGCACTGATGAAGGCAGGCTTGCGCATCGACGTCGACACCTACCGAGGCACCCGTGAAGGTGTGCCACGGCTGCTCGACACCCTCGATGAAGCGGGGGTGAAAGCGACGTTCTTCTTCAGTGTCGGGCCGGACAACATGGGGCGCCACTTGTGGCGCCTGATCCGCCCGCAGTTCCTGTGGAAGATGCTGCGCTCCAACGCCGCCGGCCTGTACGGCTGGGACATCCTGCTGGCCGGCACCGCCTGGCCGGGCAAGCCGATTGGCCGCGATCTGGGGCATTTGATGCGCCAGGCCAAGGCCGCCGGGCACGAAGTCGGCCTGCACGCCTGGGACCACCACGGCTGGCAGGCCAACACCGGGCGTTGGAGCGATGCGCAATTGCTCGAGCAGATCCGCCGTGGCGTCGACACCTTGAGCGACATCCTCGGCGAACGCGTCGACTGTTCAGCGGCCGCCGGTTGGCGTGCCGATGAGCGCGTGGTGCAAGCCAAGCAAGGTTTCAACTTTCGCTACAACAGTGATTGCCGGGGCACCAGCCTGTTTCGACCGACCCTGGCCGACGGCAGCGCGGGCACCCCACAAATTCCGGTGGACCTGCCGACCTTCGACGAAGTCGTCGGGCCGGTGGTGGCCGCCAAGGATTTCAACCGCTTCATTCTTGACCGGTTCACCGAGTCGAAGCTCAACGTCTACACGATCCACGCAGAAGTAGAAGGGATTCTGATGGCCCACGATTTTCGCCAGTTGCTCGCCCAGGCCGGGCAGCGCGGCATCCACTTCCAACCGCTGGGCGACCTGCTGCCGGCGGACCTCTCCACCCTGCCCCGGCAACAGCTGGTACGCGGCGCCTTGAGCGGCCGCGAGGGCTGGCTCGGCGTGCAACAGGCATGATCCGACGTTGGGCGCTGCCCCTGCTCCTGCTGGCGTTCGGCGCATTCTATTTGCTGCCGCTGGCCACCCATGGCTTGTGGATTCCGGATGAAACCCGCTACGCGCAGATCAGCCAGGAAATGCTGCTGACCGGCAAGTGGGCGTCGCCGCACTTCATGGGCATTCGCTACTTCGAAAAACCGGCGGGCGGCTATTGGATGATCGCGCTGGGCCAGGCGATCTTCGGCCAGAACCTGTTTGGCGTGCGTTTCGCCTCGGCATTGAGTACCGGCTTGAGCATCCTGCTGGTGGCGCTGGTGTCGCGTCGGCTATGGAACGACCCGCAGAAAACCCTGATCAGTACCGTGCTGTACATGAGTTTTGTCAGCGTCGCGGCGCTGGGCGGGTATGCCAACCTTGATCCGCAGTTCACCTTCTGGGTCAACCTGACCGGCGTGGCCTTGTGGTTCTGTTTTGACAGCACCCGCCGCAATGGCCGTTTGGGCGCCTGGGCATTGCTCGGTTTTGCCTGTGGCATGGGCTTTATGACCAAGGGCTTCCTGGCGTGGCTACTGCCGGTGCTGATCGCCCTGCCCTATGCCATCTGGCAAAAACGCTTTCGCGAACTCCTGGCGTATGGCGTGGTGGCCGTGGTGGTGGCAATCGTCGTCAGCCTGCCGTGGGCATTGGCGGTGCATCTGCAGGAACCGGACTACTGGAACTTCTTCTTCTGGCACGAACACATCCAGCGCTTTGCCGGTGACGATGCCCAGCATGCCGAGCCGTTCTGGTACTACCTGCCGCTGCTGGTCGCGTTTTGCCTGCCGTGGGTGGCGCTGCTGCCATCAACGCTCAAGCAGGCGTGGCTGGACAAACGCAGCGCCGGCAGCGGTTTTGTGTTGCTGTGGCTGCTGATGCCGCTGGCGTTCTTCAGCCTGGCCAAGGGCAAGTTGCCTTCCTACATCATGCCGTGCCTGCTGCCCCTGGCCTTGCTGATGGGCAATACCCTGGCCGCCAAACTGGCCGCCGGCCGTGGCCGCGTATTGCGCATCAATGGCTGGCTCAACCTGGTGATCGGCGTCGTGGGGTTGCTGGCGCTGACCTGGTTTCAACTGAAAAAACCGGTGTATGAGCACGGCCAGGAAACCCTCAGCCTGGTGCTGGTGTTCGCCTTCCTGTTCGCCTGGATCATCGTCAACCTGCTGCAGGCTGCACGGCCTTTGCATCTGTGGGCCGCGCCGGTACTCGGCAGTTGGCTGATGGTTGCGCTGCTGCCGGCCGCGCTGCCGCACTCGGTGGTCTACAACAAGACCCCGGATCAATTCATCATCGACCACCTGCAGGAACTGCAACCGGCCAGCGCGTTGCTCAGCAATGACCTCGGCGCGGCGTCGGCCCTGTCCTGGCGCCTGCAACGCCCGGACGTGACCCTCTACAACACGATTGGCGAAGTGAAATACGGCCTCGCCTACCCGGATGCCGGCCATCACCAGGTCGACACAAGCCATGTCCGGCAATGGATGAGCGACGCGCGCAAAAAAGGGGCTGTCGGCGTGGTGATGCGGGTCAAGGGCGACGATGAGGTCGCCGAACTGAACCTGCTGCCTCAGGACGGCAAACGTTATGAGCAAGGCAATATTGTGATTCTGATCTTCGCGCAGGTTGCACCGTGACGACCTTGCTGCTGTTGCTCGCCGCATGCCTGCTGACCTGCATGGGCCAGGTGGCGCAAAAATTCGCCGTGGAAGGTTGGCGCACCCAGCCCGACGGCTGGGCGCTGAAACTGCGCTCGCCGTGGCTGTGGGCCGCGTTGATCTGCCTGGGCCTGGGCTTGCTGGTGTGGCTGCTGGTGCTACAGCGCCTGGAAGTGGGCATCGCCTACCCCATGCTCAGCCTAAATTTTGTATTGGTCACGCTGGTGGCACGGTTTGTCTTCCATGAACCCATCGACCGCCGCCACTGGCTGGGCGTGTTGCTGGTGATTGCCGGTGTCGTGCTGCTGGGGCGCCAGGTATGAGCCGGGTTCAAGGCTTTGCCCTGGCGCTGGGTAGCGTCGGCCTGGTGAGCGTTGCCCAACTGGGCATGCGCTGGAGCATGACGCGTCTACCGCTGCCCCACGAATGGCTGACGGCCCGGATCGACCTCGACGCCCTTGGCGTGGTGATGCTGGCGATCTGCGCCTACGCCCTGTCGATGCTCTGCTGGCTCGGCGCGCTCAAGCACCTGCCGTTGGGGCGTGCCTACTCGCTGCTGAGCATCAGCTATGCGCTGGTGTACCTGCTGGCCGCCAGCCTGCCGGTGTTCAACGAACATTTTTCGCTTTCCAAAACCCTGGGGGTGGCGCTTGTCATCCTCGGTGTGCTGATCATCAACTCTCGTCGTGCTAGTGCCACAAGTCCCAGGAATGCCCCATGAAAATCAGTGTATTTGGTAGTGGTTACGTCGGCCTGGTGCAGGCCACCGTATTGGCCGAAGTCGGTCACGATGTCATCTGCATGGACGTCGATCAGAACAAGGTCAAGCTGTTGCAGCAAGGCCATGTGAGCATCTTCGAGCCGGGGTTGGCCGCCATGGTCAAGGAGAACCTGGAAAGCGGGCGCCTGCGCTTTACCTTTGATGAAAAACTCGCGGTCGAACACGGCGAAGTGCTGTTCATCGCGGTGGGCACGCCTTCGGATGAAGACGGCTCGGCCGACTTGAAATACGTACTGTCGGTGGGCGACGCGGTGGCTCGCCACCGTATGGAACCGGTGATCCTGGTAGAAAAATCCACCGTGCCCGTGGGCACCGGCGACACCCTGCGTGCGTATATCGAAAAAGCCCTGCACGTGGCCGGTCGGCACTTGGACTTCGATATCGTCTCCAACCCGGAATTCCTCAAGGAAGGCTCGGCGGTGGCCGACTGCCGGCGTCCGGACCGCATCATCATCGGCTGCGAGCGCGAAGAAGTGCGCGACGTGATGCGCGATCTGTACGCACCGTTCAACCGCAACCATGACCGCATCATCTTCATGGACCTGCGCAGCGCCGAGCTGACCAAGTACGCCGCCAACTGCATGCTGGCCACCAAGATCAGCTTTATCAACCAGATCGCCGAGCTGGCCGAGCACCTGGGCGCCGACATCGAAGCCGTGCGCCTGGGCATCGGCGCCGACTCGCGCATCGGCTACCACTTTATCTACCCCGGTTGCGGCTACGGCGGCTCGTGTTTCCCCAAGGACATGCGCGCCTTGATCCACAGCGCCAAGCAGGCCAACTGCTCCAGCGATCTGTTGGAAGCCGTGGAAGCCATCAACCAACGCCAGAAGAGCAAGTTGTTCGAGCGCGTCAACGCGTTCTTCAAAGGTAACCTGCGTGGCAAGACCTTTGCCCTGTGGGGCCTGGCGTTCAAACCGAACACCGACGACATGCGCGACGCCCCCAGCCGTGTGCTGATGGAAGCGCTGTGGGCCGCCGGTGCCGATGTGCGTGCATTCGACCCGGAAGCCATGCAGGAAACCCAGCGTATCTACGGCGACAAAGCGCGCCTGATGCTGATGGGCACGCCGGAATCGACCTTGAACGGTGCCGATGCATTGATCGTCTGCACCGAATGGCAACAGTTCAAGGCCCCGGACTTCGACCTGATCCACCAGCGCCTGAAAACCCCGGTGATCTTCGATGGCCGCAACCTGTACGACGGCGAGCGCCTGTCGCGCAAGGGCTTCCAGTATTTCCCGATCGGCCGTGGCGACTCGTGCCAATTGCCGATTCCGCAGCAACAGTGGGTGCCGCAGGTCGTGGAAGCCTGATACGTGAACAACGTCCAAACGCCCCTGCTCACTGCAACGATCCGCCGCCAATCCCTCGGGTTGGGATTGCTGGCGTTGTTGCTGTTTATCGCAGGCAGCTGGCACCAGGCGATTATCGGCTTCGACTCACGCTTCGTGCTCTTTGCCCAAGAAATGCTGCGCCATGGCCCGGGATTTTTCCCGACCACCTACGGCCAGCCGTACGCCGATTACCTGGCCACTTCAACGCTGCTGACCTGGCTGCTGTCGCTGCCCCTGGGCCAGGTCACCAGCCTTACGGCCTGGTTGCCGACGGCCATTGCCTCGGCGCTGATCGTGGTCCTGGTGTATCGCCTTACGGCGCCCTACTCCCGGCGCTGGGGGCTGCTGAGCATCGCGCTGATGCTGTTGAGCAGTACCTTTATCAGCGAAACCCGCGCCGTGTCCCTGGACCAAATGCTCGCGGCCATTACCTTGACGGTGTTCTACCTGGGTTACGCCCATGATCACTTCGGCGCGGGTAAGCGGCTGCATTGGCTGTACCTGCTATTGATCCTGGGGTTTGCGGTTCGCGGGCCGATTGGCCTTGTCGTGCCGACCGGCGTGCTGTGCAGCTATTACCTGATCAACCGGCAGTGGCGCCAGTTGTTCAGTTTTGGTCTGTTGGCCCTGGCGTTGCTAGTCGCTTGCGTCGGCCTGTTGTTGCTGATGGCCAAGCTCAGCGGTGGCGAAAGCTTCATGCAAGACGTGATTCGCATGCAGTTCCTGGGGCGCATGGATGGCAGCGAAGGTTCAAGCAGCGCGCTGTATTACTTCACCAGTTCAATGGGCAACTACGCGCTGGCCTATCCATTGGCGCTGCTGGTGTTGCTGGCCGTGGCGCTGGGTGGACGGCACTCGCCGCAGCCCGCAGAGAAACTGCTGTTGTACTGCGCGGCCGCCGGTGTGCTGGTGATGCTGGGCCTGTCGATTCCCCAGGCGAAAAAGGCGCGGTATGTGCTGGCGATGTTGCCGATGGCGGCGATCATTGCCGCGTACCCGTTCCAAGTGGCGCAGGGCCGCATGTTTGCCTGGCTGCGCGGGCTGATGCTGACCCTCTGGGCCCTGTTGCCGGCCTTGCTGATCAGCGCGCTGCTGTTTGCGCGGTCACGCTACCCCGAACAGTTGAGCCATCTGACGTGGGTGTTTGGCCTGCTTGGCCTGTTGCAGGCCCTTTCACTGCTGGCGTTGTTCAAGCCGCGCTTGCGGCCAGTGGGCCCGGCATTCGCGGCGGTGCTGGCGGTGTGGGCCACCTATATTCTGGTGGTCGAGCCGCTGGAGCGCGTGCTCTACGACACCCGCACGTTTACCCTGCGCGTGCATGAACAAGTGATGCAGCAGCGGGCGCCGGTGGTATTGCATGGCCTGGGCAAAGACGCCAAGGCCATCAAATACATGGTCAACCTCGACTGCGACCAGGTGCCGTTGTTCACCCAGCAGGCTTCCGACCTCACGCCCCTGCAAGGCCCCGCTTGGCTGGTGATGAGCCAGGCGGATTTCGAGGCGCTGAAAGACCCGCGTTTTGCCTCGATCAAACCGACCCTGATGGGGGAATTCGATAAAAACCCCTATGTGCTGCTGCACTTGGCCAAAAGCTCGCAACCTTGAACCTGGGGCGCAGAAGACTCCTACATAGCTATGCGTAACGGCCGATGTCATTTCACTGTTCGGCGCGCGGATCCCAACTGTAAACTCCATGGCCACGTGCGGTAAGCCTTTACCGCCACGGGCCATGGATAACAACAAGGACGCTATAGGCCGCCGCCCAACGGGGCCTACTTCGTGAGAGGACGACGCCGTGCCGAATGATGTTTCGCTGGATCCCCCGGTTTCCCTGGCCCGCGATGAGGTCCATATCGGCTATCTGCCGATTGCGCCGCTGGATCGGCTGATGACGTTGCGCAACGCCCTGGTCGCGCTCAAAG
Source organism: Pseudomonas sp. S3_E10 (assembly GCF_054667615.1). NCBI lineage: Bacteria > Pseudomonadati > Pseudomonadota > Gammaproteobacteria > Pseudomonadales > Pseudomonadaceae > Pseudomonas > Pseudomonas sp. S3_E10. The sequence continues at coordinate 5,773,725 of NZ_CP162743.1, read as the reverse complement.
GGCCGCTCGCCGGCGAGCCGGGGATGCAGGAAACGCTACGGCGCCATGTATTCCGCGAAGAGACCGATACCGACCTCGTTTGAGCTCACTATTTTTGTATTTAACCTGCATTAATATGCATTGGCGCAGCCTTACCAGCCACGGCACACTGCGCAGGTTCCTCCCCCAAATGCAGGAACTTTCAAGAGGCTTTTCCGGGCAACCAGACAAGCCTTTTTTTTGCCCGTCGTTTATGGATCCTTTTCAATGCGTGCTCGCTGGTTCCCCGCTGCTATCAACACCCGTCCCACCGAATGGAGCCGTGCCGCGATCGGCATGGCCCTGGGCACTTTGTTCAGTGTCTGGCTCTGCGCCCAGGTTTTCGGCATGCCGGTGGCTCTGCACCTGCTGGGCCCGCTGGGCGCCTCTGCGGTATTGCTGTTTGCCGTGTCATCCGGTGCGCTGGCGCAACCCTGGTCGATCATCGGCAGTTACCTGTGCGCAGGCGTCGTGGCGCTGCTGGTGGCACGCGTGCTCGGGCGCACATTGGGCGGTGCCTGCCTGGCGGCCGGCATGGCCGTGATACTGATGTGTTGGCTGCGGTGCCTGCACCCGCCAGCCGGTGGCCTGGCCATGACCCTGGTACTGGCCGACCCGGCCTCCGCCGCCCTCGGCTGGCATGAATTGGGCGCAGTGTTGCTGGGGGCTGGCGCCCTGCTCGCCTGTGCCTTGGCCTATAACAACGCCACGCGCACTCGCTACCCCAAGGGGGCCGTTGAGCCCGCGACGCCGATGTTGAGTCACCACGAGGCCGCTCGGGACCCGGCGGTGACCGCCGCCGACCTGAAGCTGGCATTGGCCGAAATGGAGCAGTTCTACGACGTGGCGCCCACGGAACTCGAGCAACTGATTCACGCCGCCGAGACGCACGCGCGCCGACGCAGCATCGGCGAAGTCCTGGCAAGCCGCGTGCCCTGACGCCGCGCTGCGTCCTGCATAAATGCAAAAACGACCTGCATGATTCCGGGTTGTACGGGGCAAATTTGCACTGGTACGATCACGAGAAGGTTCGCTCGCGAACATCTTGATAAAGAACAATAAAAGCAGGGAGTTATAGATGACTGCTCAGGTTCCATCCGAAGCAAGCCGTGCCGAGTTACCCCAGGAAGAGGTACTGGCCGACGTTCGTAACCATATCGGTCACCTCACCCTCAATCGCCCGGCCGGCTTGAACGCCATTACCCTGAACATGGTCCGCCGCCTCACCCAACAACTGCAGGCCTGGGCCGATGACCCCAGCGTCTATGCCGTGGTCCTGCGCGGGGCTGGCGAAAAGGCCTTCTGCGCCGGCGGCGACATCCGCTCCCTCTACGACAGTTTCAAAAACGGCGACACCTTGCACGAAGACTTCTTCGTCGAGGAATACGCCCTCGACCTGGCCATCCATCATTACCGCAAACCGGTCCTGGCCCTGATGGACGGGTTTGTGCTGGGCGGAGGCATGGGCCTGGTGCAAGGCGCGGATTTGCGCGTGGTGACCGAACGCAGCCGCCTGGCCATGCCGGAAGTGGCCATCGGTTACTTTCCCGATGTGGGCGGTAGTTACTTTCTGCCGCGCATTCCGGGTGAACTGGGGATTTACCTTGGCGTCACCGGCGTGCAAATACGCGCCGCCGACGCGTTGTATTGCGGCCTCGCGGACTGGTACCTGGACAGCGCCAGGCTGGCTGAGCTGGACCAGAAGCTCAATGAGCTGAAATGGCAGCACGACGCTGCGCTAAAAGACCTGCAAGGCCTGTTGGCCAAGCTGGCCGTGCAACAACTGCCCGATGCGCCGCTGGCTGCGCTGCGCCCGGCGATCGACCACTTTTTCGCCCAGCCGGACATCCCGAGCATCGTCGAGCAATTGCAGGCCGTGACCGTCGCCGACAGCCATGAGTGGGCGCTCAGCACCGCCCACCTGATGCAGACCCGCTCGCCGCTGGCGATGGCCGTGACCCTGCAAATGCTGCGCCGTGGCCGGCGCCTGCCGTTGGAGCAGTGTTTTGCCCTGGAGCTGCACCTGGACCGCCAATGGTTCGAGCGCGGCGACCTGATCGAAGGCGTGCGCGCCCTGATCATCGACAAGGACAAGACCCCTCGCTGGAACCCGCCCACCCTGCACGGGTTGGCTGTCGCCCATGTAGAAAGCTTCTTCCAACACTTCGAGCAGGTTGCGAGATAAGTCATGCAAGATATTGAATACACAGAAGAACAAGTAATGATTCGCGACATGGCGCGCGACTTCGCCCGTGGTGAAATCGCCCCTCACGCCCAAGCCTGGGAAAAAGCCGGCTGGATCGACGACGCCCTGGTGGCGAAGATGGGCGAGCTCGGCCTGCTAGGCATGGTGGTGCCTGAAGAATGGGGCGGCACCTACGTCGATTACGTGGCCTACGCCCTGGCGGTGGAGGAAATTTCCGCCGGTGATGGCGCCACTGGCGCACTGATGAGTATCCATAATTCAGTGGGTTGCGGGCCAATCCTCAACTACGGCACAGCTGAGCAGAAGCAAACCTGGCTGGCCGAGCTTGCCAGCGGCCAGGCGATCGGCTGCTTTTGCCTCACCGAACCCCAGGCCGGGTCCGAAGCGCATAACCTGCGCACCCGTGCAGAACTGCGCGATGGCCAGTGGGTGATCAATGGTGCCAAGCAATTTGTCAGCAACGGCAAACGCGCCAAGCTGGCCATTGTGTTTGCCGTGACCGACCCGCAATTGGGCAAGAAAGGTATTTCGGCGTTCCTCGTCCCCACCCAGACCCCAGGGTTTGTGGTGGACCGCACCGAACACAAGATGGGCATTCGCGCCTCCGACACCTGCGCCGTCACCCTCAACCAGTGCACCGTGCCCGAGGCCAACCTGCTGGGCGAACGCGGCAAGGGCCTGGCGATTGCGCTGTCCAACCTTGAAGGTGGCCGCATCGGCATTGCCGCCCAAGCCCTGGGGATCGCCCGCGCCGCATTTGAAGCGGCGCTGGCCTATGCCCGCGACCGTGTGCAGTTCGACAAAGCGATCATTGAACATCAGAGCGTGGCCAACCTGCTGGCCGACATGCAAACCCGCCTGAACGCGGCACGTTTGTTGATCCTGCACGCCGCGCGCCTGCGCAGTGCCGGCAAGCCATGCCTGTCGGAAGCGTCCCAGGCCAAGCTGTTCGCCTCGGAGATGGCTGAGAAGGTCTGCTCCCAAGCCATGCAGATTCATGGCGGGTATGGCTACCTGGAGGACTACCCGGTGGAGCGCTACTACCGGGATGCGCGGATCACGCAGATTTACGAAGGGACCAGCGAGATTCAACGCCTGGTGATTGCCAGAGAGCTGAAGAACTACCAGCTCTGAGTGAGACACCACAAAAACCTAGGTGGGAGGGAGCAACCCCGTCCCACCTAGGGTCAGCGGCGTTCTTGGGAGCGTGTTACTTGTCCTTGAACTCCGGCGCCCGTTTGGCCACGAATGCCGCCATGCCTTCCTTCTGATCCAGCGTCGCAAACGCCGCATGGAACACCCGGCGCTCAAACCGCACGCCTTCGGACAGGCTCACTTCAAACGCACGGTTCACACTTTCCTTGACCATCATGCTGATCGGCACCGATTTGCCGGCAATCAGCGTGGCGACCTTCAGCGCCTCGTCCAACAGGTCATCGGCCGGCACGATACGCGCGACAATCCCACAGCGTTCGGCCTCCACGGCGTCGATAAAGCGCCCGGTCAGGCACATTTCCATGGCCTTGGCCTTGCCCACCGCACGGGTCAGGCGCTGAGTGCCACCCATGCCCGGCAGCACGCCGAGGTTGATCTCCGGCTGACCGAACTTGGCGCCATCACCGGCCAGGATAAAGTCGCACATCAGCGCCAGCTCACAGCCGCCGCCCAGGGCAAAACCATTCACGGCGGCAATGATCGGCTTGCGGCGGTTGGCCACGCGGTCGCTGTCACTGAACAGATCGTCCAGGTAGATCTGCGGGTAGGTCAGCTCGGCCATTTCCTTGATATCGGCGCCGGCGGCGAAGGCTTTTTTCGAGCCGGTCAGTACGATACAACCGATTTGCGGGTCGGCTTCCAGGCCGTCCAGCGCCTGGTTCAGCTCGCTGACCAATTGCGCGTTGAGCGCATTGAGGGCTTGGGGGCGATTGAGGGTAATCAGCCCGACACGGCCCTGGACGTCGAGCAAAATCGTTTCGTAACTCATGTATCGGCTCCTTAAAGATTGCGTGAGATGACCATGCGTTGAATATCGCTGGTGCCTTCGTAAATCTGGCAGACCCGCACATCGCGGTAGATCCGCTCCAGGGGGAAGTCGCTCAGGTAACCGTAACCGCCCAGGGTTTGCAAGGCGGCCGAACAGACTTTTTCGGCCATTTCAGAGGCAAACAGCTTGGCCATCGATGCTTCCACCAGGGCCGGCTTGCCGCTGTCACGCAGGGCCGCGGCGTAGTGCACCATTTGCCGGGCCACGGCGATTTGCGTCGCCATGTCGGCCAGGCGAAACGCCACGGCCTGGTGTTCGACCAGCGCCTTGCCGAAGCTCTCGCGTTCACGGGCGTAATCACGCGCCGCCTCAAACGCGGCGCGGGCCATGCCCACGGCCTGCGAGGCGATGCCGACGCGACCGCCTTCAAGGTTGGCCAGGGCGATTTTGTAGCCTTCGCCCTCCTCACCCAAGCGGTTGGCCACCGGCACTTTCACGTCCTCAAACAGGATCTGGCAGGTGTCCGACGCATGCTGGCCAAGTTTGTCTTCAACCCGCGCCACGCTGTAGCCCGGCGAATCGGTGGGCACGATAAACGCGCTGATGCCACGCTTGCCAGCAGCCGGGTCGGTGACCGCGAACACAATCACAACGCCCGCGTTTTGCCCGGAGGTAATGAACTGCTTGCAGCCGTTGAGCACATAGTGGTCGCCGTTGAGGCGCGCACGGGTCTTCAGGCTGCTGGCGTCGGAGCCGGCCTGGGGTTCGGTCAGCGCGAAAGCACCGAGCATGGCGCCGCTGGCCAGGGGCGTAAGAAATTGCGCTTTCTGTTGCTCGTTGCCGAACGTCAGGATCGGCACGCACCCTACCGAGTTGTGCACGCTCATGATGGTCGAGCAGGCGCCGTCACCGGCGGCGATTTCTTCCAGGGCCATGGCGTAGGCCAGGTAACCGGTGTCGCAACCGCCCCACTGTTCCGGCACCAGCATGCCGAAAAAGCCCAGTTCGGCCATCTCGCCGATGGCTTCCCTGGGAAAGCGGTGTTCACGGTCCCAGTCGGCGGCGAAGGGTTTCAGGCGCTCCTGGGCAAACTGCCGGGCCGCGTCGCTGATTTGCAGTTGTTCGTCATTGGGCAGCATGGTGCAGAGTCCTTAATACAGGCATTCGACGGCCATGGCCGTGGCTTCGCCACCGCCGATGCAGATGGCGGCAACACCTCGTGTGAGGCCTTTCTGGCGCAGGGCCGAGAGCAGGGTCACGAGGATGCGCGCACCGGAGGCCCCGATCGGATGCCCCAGCGCGCAGGCGCCACCGTGGACATTGACCTTGGCGTGGGGGATATCCAGTTTGCTCATGGTCACCAGGCTGACCACGGCGAAAGCTTCGTTGATCTCGAACAGGTCGACCTCGGCCAAGTCCCAGCCGGTCTTACTCATCAGCGTGCGGATCGCCCCCACTGGCGCCACCGGAAACAGCCCCGGCTCGTCGGCGAACGCCGCATGGCCGCGGATCACCGCCAATGGTTTGAGCCCACGCTTGAACGCTTCGGACTCACGCATCAGCAGCAACGCGGCCGCACCGTCGGAAATCGAGCTGGAATTGGCCGCCGTCACCGTGCCGCCTTCGCGGAAAGCCGGTTTCAGGCTGCTGATCTTGTCCAACTTGGCCTTGGGGGGCTGTTCGTCGTGGAGGATGGTTTTCTGCTCCTTGCCCACGGTGACCTGTACCGGGACGATCTCGGCGGCGAAGTTGCCATGGGTGATCGCATCCTGGGCACGGGTCAGGGAGGCGATGGCAAATGCGTCCTGGGCCTCGCGGCTGAAACCGTTATGCAGGGCGCAGTCTTCGGCGAAGGTGCCCATCAGGCGGCCTTTGTCGTAGGCGTCTTCCAGGCCGTCGAGGAACATATGGTCCAGCACGCGGCCATGGCCCATGCGGTAACCGCTGCGGGCGCGGTCCAGCAGATACGGCGCGTTGGACATGCTCTCCATGCCGCCGGCAATCACTACCTCGACGCTGCCGGCCAGCAGCGAATCATGGGCCAGGATCGCCGCCTCCATGCCCGAGCCGCACATTTTGTTGAGGGTGGTGCAACGGGTCGACTTGTCCAGGCCCGCGCCCAACGCCGCTTGGCGTGCGGGCGCCTGACCCAGGCCGGCGGGCAATACGCAGCCGAACAGCACTTCATCCACGGCATCCGGGGCGATACCGGCGCGCTCGACCGCCGCACGAATCGCGGCAGAACCCAACTGCGGCGCGGTCAGGCCTTTGAGGTCGCCCTGAAAGCCGCCCATGGGCGTGCGCACTGCACTGACAATAACAATGGGATCACTCATGAGTACCGCTCCTTACTTGGCCGCCATGCGCAAGGCGCCGTCGAGACGGATCACCTCGCCATTGAGCATGCTGTTTTCAATAATGTGCCGCACCAGCGCGGCGTATTCAGCCGGTTTGCCCAGGCGTGGCGGGAATGGCACGCCGGCGGCCAGGGAGTCGCGCACTTGCTCGGTCATGCCGGCCATCATCGGCGTTTCGAAGATGCCGGGCGCAATGGTCATCACCCGAATACCCACGCGCGCGAGTTCCCGGGCCGCCGGCAATGTGAGGCTGGCAATCGCACCTTTGGACGCGGCGTACGCCGCCTGCCCGATCTGGCCGTCGAACGCCGCCACGGAGGCGGTGTTGATGATCACCCCGCGTTCGCCATCGGCATTCGCCTCGGTTTCGGCGATAGCCGCCGCCGCCAGGCGCAGCAGGTTGAAGCTGCCGATCAGGTTGACGTTGATCACCTGGGCAAAACTCGCCAGCCCATGGGGGCCGTTCTTGCCGAGGATTTTTTCGCCGCGCACCACACCCGCGCAGTTGACCAGCCCGTGCAGGCCACCAAAGGCCGCAACAGCGGCCTGCACGGCGGCTTCGCAAGCGGTCTCCTGGCTGATATCGGCTACCGCGCTGCGGGCGTTATCGCCCAACTGCCTGGCCTTGGCCGCCACTGCGTCGGCGTTCAGGTCCACCAGCATTACCTTGGCACCGGCGGCTACCAGAATTTCAGCGGTGGCTGCGCCGAGGCCCGAAGCGCCGCCGCTGACCAGAAAAACCTTGTTTTCAATCTGCATCATTGTTTCCTTGAACGATGGACCGGGTAACGAGCGTATGGGCCGAATAGTCGCTTCAGCGCCGTTGAGCAGCAATGGTCAAAGCCTTCAACATGGCTGACTGCTTTGGCCAATGCTCCTGGAGCATAGACCCCGCCGGCTCAACGTCCTGGGGGCACCGGTCCTTGATCCAGTGGCGTACGTACTCCGTTGATGCGGGTTTGACACCTGCCTTGGTCTGACAGAAGCTGACGACTTTTCCCTCGCTGTTCGAGCTTTTGGACGCCTGCATGTCAAAGTCACGCCGTTACGCCATCGTTGGCCTGTGCGCCCTATTCTTTATCGTGCTGATCACCTGGTATTTGTCCCGTTCCACCCCGGTGGCGGTGGCGCCTGCCATTGCCCATGGTTACTCCAAGGCCCTGAAACAGGCCCGTAACGGCGAGCCGGGGGCCGCCCGTGTGCTGTATCAGCAATTGGGGCGGCCGGACCTGTCTGAAGAGCGTCGTGCCGCATTGCACGCCGAGTTGCCCAACTACCCCAGCCCCCAAGCCTTGAAGCTGGCGGACAAAGACCTGGCCAGCGACTCGCCACGGGTGCGCGAAGCGGCGATCCACAGCATTGTGGGCCTGGTGCCCAGCGGGCAGCGCACGCTGTTGCTCGGCCCGCTGCTCGATGACCCGGAGCAAAGCGTGCGCTTTGCTGCCGCCAATGCCCTGCTCGGCTTGTCGCCGGACACCCTGGGCCTGTATTTCGGGCCGTTGCAGCAAGTGCTGGATGAATTCGTGAAATACCTCAAGGCCCAGCCCGAAACCGCCGATGGCTGGATTCAACTGGCGCGCCTTTACATCCACAGCGCGCTGCTGCCCGATGCACAAAATGCCCTGGAGCAAGCGATGCGCCTGGAGCCGGACAACCTCCAGGCCGTGGTGGCGCAAATCGAGTTGCTGGATAAACAAGGCAAGACCGAAGAGTCGCGGCAACTATTAGCGCGCCAATTGGCGGCACACCCCGAGTCGGCGTACCTGCAACACGCCCTGGGTATGTGGCTGCTGCACCATGGCGAGCGGCCTTATGCGTTGCTCGGCCTGTCCAAGGCGGTGGAACTGGAGCCGGACCATCAGGATTACCGCTACGACCTGGCCACCACCCTGCACGACCAACAGGAACTGGAAGCCGCGCAGCGCCAGCTGGAGGAGATCGTGCAGCGCCACCCCGCCAACCGCAAGGCGCGGGTGTTGCTGGTCAACTACTGGAAAGAGAGCGGCCAATTGCAGAATGTGCAGGTGTTACTGGCTCAACTGGAACAGCAGAACCCCGATGATCCGGCGCTGCAACAAGGCCTGTAGACCCGCCAAAACGGGTTGTACAGCGGCCTCTTACAGCGACAAATTGCAGCAATTGTGGAACGGCTGCAAAGTGCCATGGTCAAGTGAACATGGCATGTCGTGACGGGCATGCCCCTCTACTTGTACCTGAATCGAGGGCACTTCTTGTCTACATCCAAAGCGCTGTTCAGTGAAAAGGCGGCCACCGGCATCGAAGGTCTTGATGACATTCTTTCCGGGGGGCTCTCACGTAGCCACCTGTTCCTGCTCGAAGGCGAACCTGGCACTGGCAAGACCACCGTGGCGCTGCATTTCCTCCAGGCCGGAGCGAAAAACGGCGAGCGATCTTTGTATATCACCCTCTCGGAGACTGAGCGCGAGCTGCGCCAGGGCGCCAAATCCCACGGGTGGGACCTGGATGACAACATCCACATTTTTGAACTGACCCCACCCGAAAGCCTGCTCAACGCCGAGCACCAGCAAAGCCTGCTGTATTCCTCGGACCTTGAACTGGGCGAAGCCACCCGGCAGATCTTCGAAGTGGTGGAGCGGGTCAAGCCGGCCCGCGTGGTGATCGACAGCCTTTCGGAAATCCGCCTGTTGGCGCAAAGCTCATTGCGCTATCGCCGGCAGATCCTGGCGATCAAACATTACTTCGTGCGTTACGACGCCACCGTACTGCTGCTGGATGACCTGACCACCGAATCCCTGGATAAAACCGTACACAGCGTGGCCCACGGGGTGATTCGCCTGGAAGAACTGACGCCCAGCTACGGTGCCGAGCGCCGTCGCGTGCGGATCGTGAAGTACCGCGGCCAGAAATACCGTGGCGGCTTTCATGATTTCACGATCATGCAAGACGGCATCCACGTGTTCCCGCGCCTGGTGGCGGCGGAACACCGTGGTGGCTACGTGCGGCAGACCCTGAGCAGCGGCATTCTGGAAATGGATGCGCTGATGGGCGGTGGCGTCGAGACCGGCTCCAGCAGCCTGATCCTGGGCCCGGCCGGTACCGGTAAATCGCTGATTTCGATGATCTTCGCCGCTGCCGCCGTGGCACGCGGGGAAAAAGCCGCGCTGTTCATCTTTGATGAAGAGCTGGGGTTGTTGTTCGAGCGCATGAAAAACATGGGCATCGACCTCGCCGCCCTGCAGGCCACCGGCAACCTTTTGATTGAACAAGTGGACGCCGCCGAGCTGTCTCCCGGCGAGTTCTCCCACCGGGTGCGCCGTTGCGTCGACGAGCGCGGGATCAAGACCGTGGTGATCGACAGCATCAACGGCTACCAGGCGGCAATGCCGGAAGAGAACGCGTTGATCCTGCATATGCACGAGTTGCTGCTGTACCTCAACCGTCGCGGCGCGGCCACCTTCATGACTGTCGCCCAGCACGGGCTGGTCGGCGACATGCAGACACCGGTCGACATCACTTATTTGGCCGACACCGTGATTCTGCTGCGTTACTTCGAGGCACTGGGCAAAGTGCGTCGCGCCATTTCGATCATCAAGAAACGCACCGGCTCCCACGAATCGACGATTCGCGAATACCGCATCAGCAGCCGAGGCTTGACCGTCGGCGAGCCCTTGGACAACTTCCAGGGCGTACTGCGCGGCATCCCCACCTACATGGGGGCCGGCTCCCCTCTGCTCAAGGAAGAGGGATAGTGCCGACTCTACCCGGTGTGTCCGAACGCGCAATCATCCTGGCGCCATTGGGTCGCGACAGCGCACTGGCCCTGCAAATGCTCAACGAGGCGGGTTACAGCGGCATCGTCGCCACGCACCTGCCAATGTTGTGCGAGGCCCTGGAACAGGGCGCCGGCCTGCTGATCATCGCCGCCGAAGCCTTGCGTGGCGTCGATCTGGAGCCGCTGCTGGAGTACCTGCATCAACAGCCGCCATGGTCGGACATGCCCATCGTGCTGATGACCCATCACGGTGGCGGCGAGCAGAACGGCTCGTCGCACCTCAGCGGCCTGCTGGGCAACGTGACATTCCTGGAGCGGCCCTTCCATCCCGTCACGCTGATCAGCCTGGTCAGCACGGCGCTGCGCGGTCGGCGCCGCCAATATGAAGCCCGCGACCGCCTGATCGACCTGGGCGAGAGCGAACTGCGCCTGCAACGCACCCTGGAAACCCTTGAGCAGCAAGTCGAGGAACGCACCGCGCAATTGCGCAACAACGAGGAAGCCCTGCGTCAATCGCAGAAAATGGAGGCCGTGGGCCAACTCACCGGCGGCATTGCCCACGACTTCAACAATATGCTCACCGGGATTATCGGCAGCCTGGAGCTGCTGCGAAGGCGCGTGGCACGCGGCAAACTCGACGACCTCGATAGCCTGATCGACCTGGGCGTCACGTCCGCCAACCGTGCCGCCGGCCTGACTCACCGCCTGCTGGCGTTTTCCCGCCGCCAATCGCTGGATTCCAAGCCGGTCAATATCAACCAGTTGGTCAGTTCCATGGGCGAACTGCTGCAACGCAGCATCAATGAAAGCATCCATCTGGAGATGCGCTTCACCGAGCAATTGTGGACCGCTGAAGCCGACCCCAACCAACTGGAAAGCGCCCTGCTCAACCTGGTGCTCAATGCCCGCGATGCCATGCCCAATGGTGGCAACCTGCGGGTGGAGACCACCAATCGCCACCTGGACAACGTCTTTACCGCCGCCTACGGCACCCTCACCCCGGGTGACTACGTCGAGCTGAGCATCAGCGACAACGGCTGCGGTATACCCGAAAGCGTTATCGGCCGGGTGTTCGACCCCTTCTTTACCACCAAACCCATCGGCCAGGGCACTGGCCTGGGGTTGTCAATGATCTACGGGTTCGCCCGCCAGTCCCACGGCCACGTCACCATTCACAGCGAGGTGGGCAAAGGCACCACTGTCAGCCTGTTCCTGCCGCGTTTTATCGGCGAAATGCACGCTGTCCCGTTGGTCGACCCGGCGTTGCTGCCTTTTGCCAATGCCGGGGAAACCGTGCTGCTCGTCGAGGACGACCCGGCGGTGCGCGTACTGGTCTGCGCCGTGCTCAAGGAGTTGGGTTACGGCTATGTGGTTGCCGGAGATGCCGACACGGCGCTGCCGATCATTGAATCCGAGCAGCGTATCGACTTGCTGATCAGCGACGTCGGTTTGCCCGGCATGAACGGCCGGCAGATGGCGGAAATCGGCCGCCAGCTGCGGCCGGAACTCAAGGTGCTGTTCATCACCGGGTACGCCGAACATGCGGCGGTGCGTGGAGGTTTTCTCGACCCTGGGATGCAGTTGATCACCAAGCCGTTCACCTTCGACCTGTTAACGGCGAAGGTGAGGGAAATGATTAAGACATAAGGCAAGCGAGGCAATATCGCGCAACGAATCGTTCCTGCAAGGAAGGAATCGCTTCAGGGGGCCAGGGTACACAGTTGCCATCGCAGCGTCGTATATGCCGCTGGGGTGAAACTGAATCCACCTAGGAACCCATCCAGCCATGATCGCTTCGCGCCTCGTTCATCCAACGCTTCAGATTCCCTCGAATACACCGGCCGACAGCGCCGCGCGCCGTCCACGCGCGGTGACGCCCCAAGAGGCTCCCCGGCATGTGCCTGAAACCGCCGCGCAGAGTGCGCGCGACATAGCCGACAGTGAGCTGGCATTGCGTGTGGCGCAAACACAGCGCCTTGCGGCCAGGACCGGCGAGCTTCGTTATATAGAGAACATCCCTCCCGCCTCCTCGTTCGGCCAATGGTGGTCACACCTGAACAATTTGATGGCGAGCCCGCACTTTGTTGTGTGGGCAAGCCGCAACGGCATTGATCGTTCGAAACCTATCGAGATCAGCCCCGCGAGCAATTACATCGTTGCCGTCGTCGACGGTAAGCCAAAGACGTTTTCGGGCTTCGCGCAAGGCTATTTGTGGACGTCGATGATGGCGCCGATCATGCAGGCCGCAAGCGCTCTCACTTCCAGTTCCGCCTATATTTACTCCCCGGTCAACAGAACCACCGCCGACTACCGCGAAGTCGCCGATTTTTATGGTGAGGCCATCACCGGGCAAACCCGTGAGGCGCTGGGCATTCGCGCCGCAGAGCTTGAGCAGTCAAAAGCCTTCGGTCCGGCACGATTGGCGCCTGAGCGATCCGAACAGGTACTGCGCGACGAACAGGCCAAACTGGCGGAGCTACACAACCAAAGGACGGCGGCCTTTAAGTTGATTCCTATCATCATTGAGGCGCAAAAGCTCGCTGACGCCCCGGCAACTCCAAGGCGGCGGCCAGCCTCCGAGCGGTTGCCGTCGTTCATTCGCGATGAATTAGCCCGCACGACGTTCAGGCTGCATGGCGACTCGCTCAACAAAGGCTTGGATGACGCCCTTACGGTCAGCCTCGAAAAATACCTCAGCGATAAAGGCTGGAAGCTGCCCGACAGCATCGACGAGTTGATAAATGTGGGCGAGGCACTGGATACCCCGCCACTTGCAGGGGCGTCTCACGGTAACTTCGGCGGCGCATTGGCCTGGCCGATTCCGCTGAGTGATGCTGACAGGTCCAGCATGAGGCGTAGCCTCAGGCAAAACACGCTGGGCATCAGTGGTTTGCAGAATTACCAATCGAGCCAAGGTTTGCTGGGCTATCTGACGCGCAACGAAATTTATTCAACCTCCGAGCTGAGTAACCCGACGCAGTTCATTCAAACCCTTCTGGCGACGCCCAAGGCCCAGGCGCTGGGCGTGGCGCTGCAGCAGAGATATGAGGGGGTATCGACGCCCGATAGCATCAACGACTGGACCCTGGGCGCCCTCGGCGCGACCCTGGACGAAGAATCCGAAGCGGGCAACACGTCGAGCCCCGTCAGAACCGGCGTCGCCGGTTTTGACCTGGCCAACTATGCGCATTGGGGCCGGCACCCTTCAGCCGTAGTCGCCGGGCTGACCAGTCACCTGGTTGCCAAGGGACGTGCCAGTGTGGAGATGGCGCCGATTGCGGCCCACTTGTTGTTGTCACGCCGCGCACCGGCGTTTTTGGTCCAGAACATCCCCGACAACGTGACATGCGGTTCCCACAGTTGGGTCAGCTTCAGTGTCGCCGTGGCACGCCTTGAGCATCAGGCGCCGGGCGCAACCGCGCACATGAGCTATGCCGACGTCATGAAGCGGGCCGACCTGGCCCCCGTCACGGAGCAGGAGCAAGAGGTGGAACAGCAGGCCCAGTGGGCTGCGCTTAAAGATTGGGGGGTAGCCAATGGGGTTCTGCAACTGAACACCTCGGATGACTACAGCGCCGACCAGATGAGTCGCGTCACTCGGGCGTTCAATGACCAGATTGCACAGCTGAGCGAAGCCTCAAGCGCCCTCTCCACCCCCATGCCTGAACGCAAGAAAATGGCGCTTGATGAGCTCAAGCGGGTTTACGGCGACCGGATACCATTCGAGAAAAAATGCATCACATCCGTCCCGGAACAACGTGATTTTCCGGGGCCTTATTCGGTGCTGGATCTTTACCTGCACGGCACTATCAGCACGCCTCCAGCCTCCCATTGGTCAGCAGGTAATCAATTCGACTTCCGGACTATCTCCGGTAAGGCTGACCAACTGGCTGACATCAATGCACGCTTCGCAAGCGAGCTTCCCCAGTACTGTTCCTCCGCTGAAAAGGCGATTGGCACGCAAGTCAAGCACCTTATTGCGACCCTTGCGCTCGAAGACAGAAAAAAGATCGAGTGCGCACAGATCACTACGCTCCAAGAGTTCCGCGTCTCCCACACGGGTTTCAGTCAAACGCTGAACGAAACGAAAGTACCCGGTGCATTACTGATTAAAGCGGTGCTCGGCGGTGACACTACCGTGTATGAAATAAATCTGAACGACAATACGATTCGCCAACGTGCTGAGCTAAAGGATTATCCGCTGGGGCCGCAACTGTACAGCGATGGTCACACCCATAAGAGCCCGATGCTCAAGGCAATCACACCTTCCGGCACTTATTCGGCAAGCGTTACCGATGCAAAACGCCAGAGCGGCACGCCCAACAGCTTTGCAAGCGAGAGAACCCGGTACATTGCCGACACCCTGGTAAAACATATCGGCATCCGTGAACTGGCGGATGAGGCCAAGGGCGTGACGACGTTCGACACCGAGGTTCCGTTCTACCAAAAAGCCCGCGAATTTCTGCTCAACCTGATCCCCTTACGGTCCGCTATTCAGAATTTTCGGGCAGGTAACGTGCGTGACGGCGTGATTGATCTGGTATTCGATGCCTTCGGCTTTGCCCTGGCGTTGGGCGCGGCGGCTAAAGGCGCCAAAGCGCTGCATGCCGGTGCGTCCGCTGCAAGTAAAGTCGCTCACGGTACAAAGATTATCGGGCGCGCGGCGCTGGGCACGCTTAACCCGCTGGACGGTGTCACCGATATCGGGCGCGGCCTGATTGCCGGCGGTAAAAAAGTGTGGTCATCCAGCGCTGGTGAACTGCGGCAATTACGCGGGCTGGCTCATACGTCAAACGGCTATGACCTGATATCGGCAAGCAAACGCTACGATTCATCTTCCTTTGGCACCTACCGAATCAACCATCAAATTGTCGAGGCGCCGGCGGTTATGCGGCACGGCAAGTGGTACGCCTACAACCCCGCCAATGGACAACCCTACGGGACGCCCTTACAGGATTTCCTGCCCTCGGCCCATATTGATACGCAGGGGCTGGGCAATTGGGCAACGGCAGCCACGGCGCGCAAGCCGCTGGATGAGCGTGTTGTCGGCGACTGGAAAAAAACTGTCGCGACTCACCGAAATGGGCCGGATAAGGAAGCCTTCGAGCAGGGTTATCGGTATGGCGATCTGCAAACGATCAGCGGAGCACGCAATAACATGACGATTGCGCAGGTTATGACCCTGGCCGGCAACAAGGACCTCACGACGGAGCAAGTCGGGATGTTGGTGCGAAAATATGATGACATCGCCTACGAGCCCGGGCGAAGTGGCTCCGCCCGGTTTATCGATCGCATCGAACCGAGATTCGGTGAGGTAACGGCCATGCCGCAGGTTATTTACCTCACTCAGACCGCACAACTGGCCGAAGGGCAATGTGCAGCGCTCGCACGCGCCATGGCCAGCGCGATGGCGGAGGGAAAGCAAGACGTACTGATCAAGAACATGTACACCGCCGCAGCCTTTCCCAGGGACCCGGCGTCCAGGGATTTCATCGACAAATTAAACAGGCTTCAAACTCAGGTGGGGTCCCAGGCTGCGTTCCACGCAGGGCAGCCCATTCGGCAGGTCGCCTATCAAGACATGATCAAGGAACTGGCGCAGGCGCACGCCTCGAAATCAGTCATGATTGATTCGCCAGGCCATGCAATGGCGGCAGGCGTAAAAATAAACGGCGCCGACAAGACTTACTACTTTTACGACCCCAACCATGGCCTTGCCACGTTTCCAAGCGCCGAAGCCATGCGAGGCGGGCTTGATAAGGTGTTCAACGACAAGAAGCTGGCCAAGGGCTATAAAACCCACGGTACTGAGCGCAATAAACTCGAATTCAAGGTCTTTGATCATGATGATGCGTGGCAACAAAAAAACAGCGTATTCACGCCAGACCTCAAAGCCCTCTACGACACGCCCATCACACCTTCCCAAGGGCCACGCAGCCTCTCGAACGCTGAATTGAAGCACCATTGGGAGACGTTGCACGCGCATCCGGACAATCAGGGCCTGATCTGCTACGAAGCGTCGATACGCATAGGGCAAGCTGAAAAGACCCTCTCGCCCAGCGTATTGGAGACGGTGAAAGCGGCCACCAACCGCACAGGCGGTTCCAATTACTCCGCAGGCTATCTTGAGTTGATGGGCATCAAGCCGGACAGCCTGAAAACCACCTTCAATCCGGCGCAGATCACGGAGTCAGGGCTCTTGAACTTCAGGCACGCGTATGAGGGCGGGGAATTTGCCCACACCGTCTACATTCAGAAGACCCATCACAACGAGCTGTTCCTGTTCAACACCAACAGCCCGGACTTGGACCTGGCCATGATCAGCAGTGGGAATACCGGGCAGATCAGCGGTGGAGTGACCGTCTACAAGCTCGGCAACGGCGAAGGTCTTCAGCGCTTTTTGAACGGCTTTAATGGAAAAGTCGGATGGGAATTTGCCTACACACCCGCCAGCACGCTCAATGCCAATGCGCGCGCGTTACAGCCTTGAATCTCTGAGCCAAACGGCGCCTGGATGCTCAGGCGCCGCCAGTCTCAGGCAAGCAACCGCTGGATATGTTCTTGCAGCGTATCCAGGTCAAACGGCTTGGCCAGGATCGGCGCGTTGCGCGTGATCGGACTGTTACAGTCGAGAATTTCCTGCGGGTAACCGCTGATGAAGATGACCTTCAGTTCCGGCCGCACTTTAAGCGCCGGCTCGGCGATCTGCACGCCGGAGATACCGCCCGGCAGGCGGTAATCCGTCACCATCAGGTCCAGGTGCGGCTTGGTCGCCAGAATCTCAAAGGCTTCCTTACCGTTTACCGCCTTCAAGACCCGATACCCCAGGCCCGCCAGGTATTCACCCAGCACAAACATAATGGATTCGTCGTCTTCGACGATCAGTACGACATCTTGCGCATCTTCACTCATGGGAAGCCTTTGTCCGGTCAGTTGCTGCACGTACGACCATGGGGTCACGCAGAGGTTGCGTCAAGGTGACGATTGATTTCATGCCGACGAATCCAGGGGCAGGCACACCCGAAACAGGGCGCCCTCGCCTATCCGGCTCTCGACCTCGATGGTGCCGCCATGGGCCGCAACGATCTGCTCGGAGATAAACAGCCCCAGGCCCAGCCCCGCCGACACCTGGCTGGCGGATACGCGCTCGAACTGCTGGAAGATACGCTTCTGGTTTTCTTCGCTGATGCCGATGCCACGGTCGCGCACTTCCACCCGCGCTTCACCGTGTTCGGTGTACACCCGCACATCCACCGGGCTCTTGGCCCCATAGCGCAGCGCATTCGTGAGCAGGTTGGTGATTACTTGCTCGATACGGAACTCATCCCAGTTACCTTCGACCGGCCCTTGCGTCTGCAACTGCATCGACGAATCTGCGGCGGCCACTTGCGGCGCGAAATTTTCTACCAGGTTGCTGACCAGTTGCGCCAGGTCGAAGCGCGCCGGGCGGATCGACAGCTTGCCGGTGCGAATGCGCGACACGTCAAGCATGTCTTCGATCAGGCGGATCAGGCTTTTGATCTGGCGCTCATCGCGGTCGACCATGGCGTGCATCTTGTCCAGGGTGAATGCCGCCGCGTTATCCCGGGC
This sequence comes from Pseudomonas sp. S3_E10, assembly GCF_054667615.1. NCBI lineage: Bacteria > Pseudomonadati > Pseudomonadota > Gammaproteobacteria > Pseudomonadales > Pseudomonadaceae > Pseudomonas > Pseudomonas sp. S3_E10. The sequence goes on along the minus strand of NZ_CP162743.1, from coordinate 5,755,816 downwards.
CAGGTGCATCTTGCGCAATTGGGTTTCAAGGATCAGCCCGTTCAATGGCGTACGCACCTCATGGGCGACGATCGACATAAAGTCGTCGCGCATGCGCACGGCCTGTTCCAACTCGGCCTGGGTGGCCTGCAGGCGCGTGAGCAGCAACTCCTGCTCACGACGGCTGCGCTCCAGGGCTTCGACCTGTTGCTTCATGGCCTTGCTCTGGCGGTACAGGTCGACGAACACGTTGACCTTGCTCTTCACCGCATGGATATCCAGCGGCTTGTGCAAAAAGTCCACCGCGCCGCTTTCATAGCCTTTGAACGCGTAATTGAGTTCACGCCCGGCGGCGCTGACGAAGACGATCGGGATGTTCTTGGTCTTTTCGGTGCCGCGCATCAGTTCGGCCAGCTCAAAACCGTTCATGCCGGGCATCTGCACGTCGAGAATCGCCATGGCGAATTCGTGTTCCAGCAACAGGGACAAGGCCTCGTCGGCGCTCAATGCCTTGAACACCTGGCGGTCCTCGCGCTTGATCAGCGCTTCGAGGGCCAGCAGATTTTCCGGCAGATCGTCGACGATCAGCAGTTTGGCCTGGACAGTACTTAGCATGGTGAGGGTTCCAGGGAAGCCAGCAACGCGGCAATGCGGCTCAAGGTCAGAATATGGTCGGGGGTGTGCAGGGCCAGGGCGGCCTGGGGCATCACGGCAATCCGCGCTTCATTTGGGTCTTGCACGATGGTGGTGCCGCCCGCTTGCTTGACATGGGCCAGCCCGCGCGCGCCGTCCTGGTTGGCACCGGTCAGCAAAATTCCCAACAGGCCTTTGCCATAGGCATCGCCTGCCGAGGTAAACAGATAGTCGATGGCCGGCCGGGAATGATGCACGCGGTCTTCCTGGCTCAGCGACAGGCTACGGTCCTGCTCCACCGATAGGTGGTACCCAGGCCCGGCAAAATACAACCGGCCCGCTTCGATCAGCTCTTTGTCGCGAGCTTCCTGCACCGGGATGCGCAGGCGCCGCGCAAAGACTTCCGCCAGTTGGCTGCGGCGTTCATCGGGCAGGTGCAGCACGGCAATGATCGGCAGGCCGAAGCCGTCGGGCAGCTCGGCAAAAATGCTCAGCAACGCCTCGACGCCGCCGGCGGACGCGCCGACGACGATGGCTTCAATCCCGCGAATCGGGCTGGCTACAGCATCGTTCATGATTTTCGGTAGATCCGTTCCTGCTTGACCAAGGGTTCGAATTGCTTGCCGTAGGCAGAGAAATCCAGGGTTTCCTTGCTGCCCAACACCAGGAAACCACGATGGCACAGCGACTCATGGAACAACCCGAATGCGCGATCTTGCAATTTTTTATTGAAGTAAATCAATACATTGCGGCACGAAATTAATTGAGTTTCTGAAAACACGCTGTCGGTCGCCAGGCTGTGGTCGGCGAACGTCACGTTTTCGCGCAGCGTCTTGTCGAAGATCGCGTAATCGTAAGCCGCTGTGTAGTAGTCGGCAAATGAACGTTGCCCGCCCGCTTGCTGATAGTTGGCGGTGTAGGCCCGCACATTCTCCAGGGAGAAGATGCCCTGCTTGGCTTTGTCCAGGGACGCCGGGTTGATGTCGGTGGCGTAGATGATCGTGCGCTCCAGCAGCCCTTCTTCACGCAGCAGGATGGCCATCGAATAGACCTCCTCGCCCGTGCTGCAGCCGGCGATCCAGATCTTGATCGAGGGGTAGGTCTTGAGCAGCGGCACCACTTCCTGGCGGATCGCCAGGAAGTGCGAAGGGTCGCGAAACATCTCGCTCACTGGAATCGTCAAAAACTGCAGCAACTGCATGAACGCCGCCGGGTCGTGTAGCACCCGTTCCTGCAATGCCGAGATGGTCGCGCAGTCGAACTGGCGCAAGGCATGGGCCACGCGGCGCTTGACCGACGCCCCGGAATAGTCGCGAAAGTCATAGCTGTACTTGAGGTAAATCGCCTCAATCAGCAGACGCAGCTCGATGTCGCTGCTTTTTTCCAAAAACAGTGCTCCACTTAAATACGTTCCATCTTCGGTAGCCATACGCGAATGAGTGAGAACAAACGGTCCAGATCAATCGGCTTGGCCAGGTAATCGTTGGAACCGGCCGCCAGGCAACGCTCCTGATCGTCCTTCATCGCCTTGGCCGTGACCGCAATAATCGGCAGTTTTTTCCAACGCGGGTCCTGGCGGATCAAGGCGGTAGCCTCGTAACCGTCCATTTCCGGCATCATCACGTCCATCAACACCAAGTCGATGTCTTCGACTTCATTGAGCTTGTCGATGGCTTCGCGGCCATTACGGCCGATCACGACCACGGCGCCTTTGTGCTCCAGGGCGCTGGTCAGGGCGAAGATATTGCGCACATCGTCGTCCACCAGCAGGATCTTGCGCCCTTCAAAGACTTTGTCGCGGCTGCGGGCGGTCTTGAGCATCTTCTGGCGTTCATGGGACAGCTGGGATTCGACTTTGTGCAGAAAGAGTGTGACCTCATCCAGCAGGCGCTCCGGCGAGCGTGCGCCCTTGATGATGATCGAGCGCGAATATTTGCGCAGCTCGGCCTCTTCGTCGCGGGTCAGGTTGCGCCCGGTGTAGACGATGACCGGCGGGAATGAGCAGATGTCCTCGGTGGCCATGCGCTTGAGCAGCTCATTGCCGAGCATGTCCGGCAGTTTGAGGTCGATGATCATGCAGTCGTAAACGTTGCCGCGCAGCAGGTCGAGGGCTTCCTGGGCAAAGCCGACGGCGGTGATCTCGATATCATCGTCGCCGATCAGGCGGGCAATGCTGTCACGTTGCAGGTCATCGTCTTCAACCAGCAGCACGCGCTTGACCTTCTGGGTCAGCTTGGCTTCCAGGCGCGCGAACACGTCCTTGAGTTCTTCGCGGGTGGTGGGTTTCACCGCATAACCGATGGCGCCCATGTGCATGGCGGCTTCGACGCGGTCCTCCACGGAAATCACGTGCACCGGGATATGACGGGTCTCGGCGTGTTCCTTCAGACGTTGCAGCACGGTCAAGCCGGAATGGTCCGGCAGGCGCATGTCCAGCAGGATCGCGTCGGGGATGTATTCCTCGGCCAGGCTGTAGCCCTCGTCCGCACCGTGCGCCACCAGGCAGTGGTAGCCCAGCTCATGGGCCAGGTCGAACAGGATGCGCGCAAAGTTGGGTTCGTCTTCCACCACCAGGATGCAGCGGCTGGTGAACGGGGCCTTGTCGCGGTCGTCGGCAAAGCGTGGGATCAGGTCCGCATCGGCCACCGGTAATGGCGACACCTTGACCGGGGCCGGTGCAGGCGCCACCACGACCTGGCGCGGCTGCTCGATTGGCGGCGCGTCGGCCTCGCGTTCTACGTACTGCTCCGGCAATACCAGGGTAAACACGCTGCCCTTGCCGGGTTCGCTGGTCACGCTGATGTAACCGCCGAGCAAGGTGGCCAGGTCGCGGGAAATCGACAAGCCCAGGCCGGTGCCGCCATAGCGGCGGTTGGTGGTGCCGTCGGCCTGGCGGAAGGCTTCGAAGATGCTCTCCTGCTGGTCCGGCGCAATGCCGATGCCCGAATCGCGCACGGTAAAGGCAATGCCCTGCCCCGGCGCGCGCGACACCGACAGGCTGACCTCGCCCTGTTCGGTGAACTTGATCGCGTTGGACAGCAGGTTCTTGAGGATCTGCTCCAGACGCTGGCGATCGGTGAACAGCATGCCGGGCGCATCAGCCTGCACGTCAACCTCAAAGCCCAGTTTGCGATCCGCCGCCAGAGGTTCGAACATCCCGCGCAAGCCCTCGATCAGCCGCGTCACGCTGGAGTTTTCCGGGCGCACTTCGAGCTTGCCGGCCTCCACCTTGGAAATATCCAGGATGTCGTTGATCAGGTTGAGCAGGTCATTGCCGGCCGAATAGATCGACTCGGCGAACTTGACCTGTTCGGCGCTGAGGTTCTCCTGGGGGTTCTCGGCGAGCAACTTGGCCAGGATCAGCGAGCTGTTGAGCGGCGTGCGCAGCTCGTGGGACATGTTGGCGAGGAACTCGGACTTGTACTTGCTCGAGCGCTGCAGTTCTTCGGCACGGTCTTGCAATTCGAGCTGGGCCTGGTTGAGTTCACCGTTCTTGCGGTCCATGGCGTCGCGCTGCTCGGCCAGGGTCTGGGTCTGCTCGGCCAATTGCTCGTTGGTTTGCTCAAGCTCGGCCTGCTGGGTTTCCAGGTGGGCCTGGGACTCCTTGAGGATGCGCGACTGCTCCTCCAGCTCTTCGTTGGCGGTCTTGAGTTCTTCCTGCTGCACTTGCAACTCTTCGTTGAGCTGCTGGGTCTCGGCCAGCACTTCCTGCAGGCGCTGACGATAGCGTGCGGCTTCAATGGAGGTGCCGATATTGCCGGCGATCAGCTCCAGCAGTTCAACATCACGCTCATCCAGCGGCCGCAGGAAACCCAGCTCGATCACGCCATTGACCCGATCGTCATCGCTGGTGGGCACCACCAGCACGCTGCGGGTCGCGCCTTCGCCCAGGCCCGAGCTGACCTTGAAATAATCCACCGGCACGTCGTCCAGGCGAATCAGGCGATCCAACTGCGCGGCTTGCCCGACAATGCCTTCGTCGCTGTAGATCGACTGTTCGAGCTGTTCCTGCTCGCGGGAGAAACCATAGGTGGCCACCCGCTTGAGGCCGCCGTGTTCTTCGCGCACATACAGCGCCGCGACCGCCGACCCCATGTACTGAGCGAAGAACTGCAGGATATTGCGCCCAAGCATGTTCAGGCTGAGCTGGCCCAGCACCTGCTCGGCCAGTTCGGTCTGGCCGTTGCGCAGCCAGGCCTGGCGTTCCAGGCGCCGTGCGATCTTCTGTTGTGAAGCGATGTTTGCGCTGTAACTCTCGGATAATTCGAGCAAGTTCCGTCGGCCGGCATACGCCAGAAAACCACTCAAGCCGAGCACGAATACCAGATACAAGGTCACGCTGATCACGGTGGTACGGGTGACTTCGGTATTGCGGGCGATACGAAACTGCTGCTCCATCGCCACGGCATCGTCGTATTCCTTGCGGATCTCATCGGTCAGGCGCTTGCCGCGCCCCGCCTTCACGGCGCCGCGAAAGTCGCCGCTCTGGCGCTGCATATCAATCATCGACTGGGCGTATTTGTTCCACTCCAGCTGCAAGGCTTCCAGGCGCTTGAGGCGATCAACCTGCTGCGGGTTGTCCGCCACCAGCTCCTGCAGGTTGCGCAGGTCGGCGAGGATCCGCGGCTTGGCCACTTCGTACGGGTCGAGAAAATGTTCGTCGCCGGTAATCAAGTACCCGCGCATGCCGGTTTCCAGGTCGACCGTCAGCTTTGAGGTTTCATTGAGATTGTTGATCACCCGGTCGGTGTGCTCCACCCACTGGACCACCGACAGCAAATACGTGATCAGCACCACGAAAAACACCGCGCTGAGCACGCCCACGCCCAGGGGCAAGGCCACGTTTCGGCTCAGGAGGGTACGAAAGCTCTTTTCATCGACGGTCGACGCGGGAGTCATGGGCATGCCTTGGCCAGGTGCGGAAAAACCGGGAGTTTGCCCCAGATTGGGGTTGGAGGGCTACGTTTGTGATGCTTTTCGCGGAGCATGCCTACACATATCAGACACGCATGCGGGCTGTGGCATCGGGACTTGCACACGAATTCTGACAACCGTAACGGAATGTACGCAGGACGACTGCACACACACAGGGAGTGGCCGAGGGTTCAGGGAAGCACTTTTCGGCGCGGTACCTTCCCAAATTACGACAGGTAAATGTAATGACTTCGATCACTAGCCTCCCGGCCCCCGCCATCGTCAATCTTCCCCGTGCGGAAACGCCCCACGCCTCCGCGAGCGCAATTGAACCCGCCATCGCTCCAGGGCCAGCGGCTCCGGCCGGCGTTTCCGGACTTCAAGCCGCATTAGCCAACCAACGCAACTGGGAGGTGTTGGCGGCCAAATTGAGCGCCGTGCATCAGGACCTCACCGCACGCGTCCCTGCCGACAACTCACTGACGAGCGCCGAGGTGACGAGCCGACTGGCCCCCGAGAGCCAAGTCAGCCTTGAGTCGTTCTTACTGCAAAATGGCTTGAAGGTACCGACCTCATTGGACGCGCTGGGTGAGCTGGTCAAAACCCTGAACCAGAAGGCCGCGTTGCACCCGCTGGGCAATCTGGGGGGTGGGCTTTCCTGGCCGGTGCCCATGACAACAGAGGGCCGGCAGAGCATCGCCGACTTCCTGCAGTCCAATAACACTTCATTGGCAGGCTTACCATTGGCGGATGCGAGTAAAGGCGCATTGGCTTATTTGCTGAGCGGCAGCCCAACAACCGCGGCCGACCTTCAGGCGCCACGTACAGCGCTTCAACAATTGCTGGACACGCCCAAGGCCCAGGCGCTGGGCCAAGCCCTGCAGACGCACTTGAAGGGCGCTTCATCAGGTACCAGCATTTATGACTATCTATTAACGGCCATTCAGGTGGGGCTTGATCCGGAGTCGCTCACTGGCCCGGTCCGTAATGCTGTGGCTGGTTTTCAGTTGGACGCACAGGCGCAATGGGGGCAACACGCTTCTGTCATTGTGGACCGGCTGAGTCAACACTTGATCGACAGTGGCCGGGCGACCACTCAAACCGCCAAATTCGCCGCTCATCTCCTGCTTTCACGCACCGCACCGCAGTATCTGGTCAAAGACCTTCCCGCCAGCGTGACGTATGGCAGCATTGCCTGGTCTCAACTAACGATTGAAGTGGCCAAGCTGGAGGCGCAGGCACCGGGCAGCGTACAAAACATGTCCTATGCCCAGGTATTGCTCGCAGCTGAAGGCATGGCGCTCGCTGATGATCGGGTTCAGCGTGAAGTCTTGAGGGATTGGGCCGTCGTCAACGGTGTGTTGGAGAGCGCCGAACAAGTGCCGGGCGATGCGCAAATCGAACGCATCAGAATCCACTACAACAGTAAGTTAGAGGCGCTGACCCACGTCTCCACCCAGCTCCAGACGCCCTTTCCCAGCCGCAAGGCAATTGCCCTGTACTGCCTGAAGCAGGAATTCCCCGACCACGACCCCCAGATATTTGAGCAAAAGGTGCTGCAAAAGCGCTTTGGGAACACGCGTCGGGGCGATCCGACCTTGCGTTCGATGCTCGACATCGCGATGGAGGGTGACAAACTCCAGTCCGGCTTCCGTTGGGAAAGCAGTCGCAGTCTCGTGCCGATGACGGCATTCAATGCGTACTGCAGGTCTGAGCGTTTCCACGTCGTTGATGTGTTTAATACCCAGTACAAAGAAGCGCTGGAATCTCAAAGCGAAGGCCATGCGGGGATGGTCAAATACCTGCTTTCCAAGCTACCGCTGGAGGATCGAAAAAACCTTGAGTTTGGCAAGATAGAGTTCCTGCACACCAATGATTACAAGGTAGCGATGGATATACTTTCGCCGCTCACCTTGGAAAAACGCGGGCATACACTGCACGTAAAAACCACGCGAAACGGCGAAGTCAATATTTATGAGATTGACACCCATAAGGCGAGCATCGAAAAACAGAACTACCTAAGCAATAAGTTCAGCGAGCCCTACAGCCGCGAAAAGTTGGATACGCGCACGGCGAACATTATTTCCCGAACCGAGCTCTTTGATCCCTACAACGGCGAGCGTGCCAATCAAACCGGAGGATGGGTAGGTGCTGATCACACCGCAGAGTGGACCGGTGCTGATTACACGCCGTATAGCTACGGTGGCTCTCGAACAAAGTTGATTGCTGACGCCTTCGTCAAATCCCTGGATCTCGGCAATGAAGACTTATTGAATTACGCCAAGGGCGTCACCTCTTACGATAAGGCTCGACAGGTGAATGCGGCAATAGGTGAGTTTTTTCTGAACCTCATCCCTTTTCGATCCGCCATCGTCAACTTCAAAAACGGCCAGGTAGGCGACGGCTTGTTTGATCTGGGGGTGGACATCATCGGCTTGGTAACGTTGGGCGCAGGCAAGGCGGCTCAGGCCTCAAAAGCTCTGGCCAAGGGCGCTCAAAGTATCAGCGCCGCAGGCAAGGCGGCCAAAGTTGCCAAATTCATTGGCGTTACCGCGCTTGAGGCGCTCAACCCGGTCGGCGGGGCGGGCGATGCATTGATGGGCGCGACAAAGCTGGCGGGCAAAGGGCTTGCCAAAACCGGCGAATGGCTTAACAAGTTCAAGGGCGCGAGCGGTAGTTATGACTTGTTGAAAGCGGCCAGTAAAACGTATGACGTCGCCGCGCTGGGCACCTTCAAAATAGCCGAGCAGACCGTCGGCGGCAGCGCTGTATTCAGGGAGGGAAAATGGTATGGCTATGACGCCATCAACCATCGCCCGTATGGCCCGGCGCTCAAAGACTTTACGCCGAAAGTGGCTGCGCTCGAAGGCGAAATAAAAGCGTTTGCCGACAGCTGGTTTGGCAAGATGATCGCTTCGGTATTGGCGCCACCTGCGAATAACCCTAACTATCGCCGTGACTTCATGGCCGCTGTGGCCAACGCCAAAACCGAGGACAAGGCAGCCTACATACTGGGCCAGAACAACGTTAAACCAGACGCTATCTATGGCTATTCCACAGCACTGAGTATTGAGGATTTGAAACGTCTTGCCGTTGCCGAACGCCGTACGCCAGCAGAGCTTGGTAGCCTGGTAAAACGCATAGATGAACTTGAAGCGCTGCCCGAGCGTTTTAAATCCGCACGTGAAGCTGCGCAAATCGTCGACGCAGACATGTTTAAGAAAGGCTACGACTCGGGGAACCCAGAACGCATCCGCGAGTTTTCAGACACACTGACTAACTACCAGCTCGCAGAACTTGCCATTGCCCCCGGGCGTACATCAGAAGAGTTTGGACAGCTGGTCAAGTATTTGGAAAATCGACGAATCAAAGTCAGCCAGGAGAACTTCAAGGAATTCGCCGCTGAAATCACTGCCGCCGGTGGCAAGGCAACGCCGATTCCCCAAGGGTATTACCTCAGTCAAGTCTCCCCGCTCTCGGGCGGCGAGTGCGCGGCGCTTTCCAATGTCATGGCCGCCGCCGTGAAGCATCGCAAGCAGGATACGTTTATCAAGAACCTGTATGTCGCGATGGTGCCTACGCTTAGCCCCGGCGACATTGCCCAATTGCGCAAAACCGACCCCGTCAACGCCGGAATCCAAGAGCTCAAGGCATCGAAAGTTGCCAAGTTCAACGACCAGATAAGTCAGCTGCAGGAAATACTGGGCGGTCAATTCCATCATGGTATGCAGGCGAGGCAGGTTCCTTACACGCAGATCATTTCAGAGCTGGCCGGTGCCCGCACTTCAAAAACCCTTTTAATCAATGGCCCCGATCACGGCTTCACCGCCGGCGTGGTTATTTCCAATGGCAAGAAGGAATGGTTTTATTTCGACCCTAACTATGGGAAGGCGACCTTTTCCACGGAGGCGCAAATGAGCGCCGCGCTGGAAAGCACATTAAAATCCGGCAGGACTAAATACCTGTTGGCACATTTCGGCCAGAACCCCCAGGTGCCTGAGTACAAGATTTCGGTATTCGAGGAACCCGCGTTGAATAGCGTGACCGCCACCGTGCCAGGTAGCGTGCAGGACTTGTTTTTGACTGATCTGTAAGCCATGCCCCAGGCCCAAAAGTGCAGGTGCGACGGTCGATTTGCCAGGCGACCGTCAACCTGACGCTTTTGCGCCTGCATGCGGGCAAGTCCTTTCCCGGCGGGCATTTCACCTCGTCACAAGACATCAAGGCCTATTGCCTGCACAATAGCCTTCTTTTGTCGGGAACTTGCCGGGGCGCAGACAACTCAGTAGAGGATGGTCTTCGGACTGAGCAAGCCCCCGCCCTCCCATCTTCAGGACGCCTCTTTATGCCCTCCACCTCCACCATCCTTGTCGTCGAAGACGACGACATCGTGCGCATGTTGATCGTCGATGTATTGGAGGAGTTGGCGTTCCGTGTGCTGGAAGCCGCCGACGCTGGACGTGCGTTGGAACACGTGCAAAACCATGACCAGAACATCCACCTGATGATGACGGACGTCGGCCTGCCGGACATGGACGGCAAGCAGTTGGCCCACAAGGTGCGTGAATTGCACCCCGCCCTGCCGATCCTGTTTGCCAGCGGCTATGCCGAAAACATCGATGTGCCCGCAGGCATGCACGTGATAGGCAAACCGTTTTCCATCGACCAGTTGCGCGACAAGGTCAGGTCTATCCTCGGCACTGAATGATGTCGGCTTGCCAGTGCCGCCTTCCGGGGCGGCATTTTTGTGTCCGGCCCGCACAGATTTACGTGACCTGCGGCGAATAAAAACGGAAACTCAGCGCGCTCGTGCGCCATTCAACACATTTCTTCAAAAGCACTCACGAAGGATGCAACAACATGATTGCAAAACCCACGCGCCTGCTGCTGGCGAGCCTCTCTTTATTGCTGAGCGGCGGTGCCTTGGCCGACTTCACGGCAACCCCGAGCGAAGCGCGGGCCATTGCAAAGGAAGCCTACCTTTACGGCTTCCCCGTGGTGCAGATGTACAAGACGCTCTACGCCCAGGCTGTCGACAAGGGCGGCGTTGAATTCAAGGCGCCGTTCAACCGTATCGGTACCACCGCACCGGTGACCAGCCCCAAAGACACCGCCTTGACGACCCCGAATGCCGACATGGCGTATTCCTTCGTGTGGATGGACCTGCGCAGCGAGCCTTTGGTGCTGACGCTGCCGAAAATCGAGGACGACCGTTACTACGCCGTGCAACTGGTTGACCTGTACACGCAAAACATCGCCTACCTGGGCACGCGCAGCACCGGCAACAACGGTGGTCATTACATGATCGCCGGTCCCGACTGGAAGGGGCAGCAACCCGTGGACGTGGACCGCGTGGTCTACAGCGAAAGCAACGTCGCCTATGCGCTGTATCGCACCCAGTTGTTTGATGACAAAGACCTGAACAAGGTCAAGCAGATCCAGAATGGCTACAAGGTGCAGTCACTGAGCAGCTACGTGAAGCAGGCCGCACCGGCCAAGGCGCCGAAACTCGCCTGGCCCAAGCCCATGGCGACCATGACCGAAGGCCCACAGCTGTTTCGTTACCTGAACTTCATGTTGGCCTTCGCCGCCCCCCAGGACAGTGAAAAAGAGCTGCTGGCGCGTTTTGCCAAGATCGGTGTGGCGCCTGGCGCGCCGTTCAAGGCCAACCAATTGACCGCTGAACAGCGCAAGGCGCTGGAGGACGGCATTTCCGATGCTCGCGCCGAATTCGCGGCCTTCAAAAAAGACAAGATCGACACTCATCAGGTCGCCCGCAGCGACCTGTACGGCAGCCGTGACCGTCTGCAAAACAATTACCTGTACCGCTACGCCGGTGCCGACCTGGGGATTTTCGGCAACTCCGCCGACGAAGCCGTGTCATTCACCTACCGTGACGACAGCGAAGGCAAACCGGCCAACGGCGCGCGTCATAGCTATACCGTGCATTTCAGCAAGGACCAACTGCCGCCGGCCGATGCGTTCTGGTCACTGACCCTGTACGACGCCAAGACCCACCAACTGGTGCCGAACCATAAAAAGCGTTACCTGATCAACTCGCGCATGCTGCCGGGCCTGAAGCTGGACGCCGACGGTGGCCTGACCCTGGCATTGCAGCATCACGAGCCACCCAAGGCGGAACAGGCCAACTGGCTGCCCGCCCCGCCGGCGCCGTTCTATGCGGTACTGCGCGTGTACCTGCCCAAGCCCGAAGCCAGCAATGGCCAGTGGAAATTGCCACCGTTGACGCCACTCAAATAACCGCACGCCGGGCCGTTGTCAGGGAGCTGCATCGCAAATGAATTGCTGGAACATCCTCGGCCTGGCGCCGGATGCCGATAGCCGCACGATCAAGCGCCACTACGCGGCCTTGTTGAAAAAGACGCGTCCGGACGACGACCCACAGGGCTTCCAGCGCCTGCGCGAAGCCTATGAAGCCGCGTTGGCCTGGCGTGAGAACGAGCAGGAGCCCGAGGCCGAGGTGCTTGTCGAAGCCCTCGGCGAAACCCTTGCCCAGCGCTATGAAGCGGCAATGGCCGATGGCACGGCGTTGTTCCTTGAGATCCATCTGTTGCAGCGCTGCATCGAAGGCGAGCTGAATGCCGAGGACACGCGGTGGGCCTTCGAAACCTTCAACTGGCTGACTGCCTGGCAACGGCTCGAATTGCCCAGCGCATTGATCGACACCCTGGAGCGACAGCAGCGCGACCAATTGCAGCGCCCGCTGTATGAGGCGCTTGGGCAGCACGACGACGCCGCGTTCCTGGCGGCCTACGCCGCACGTCATGAGCATGCCTGGGTGAACAATCATCCCCATGCCGAGTGGTTCAATGAATGGTTGGCCAGGCTGCTTGCCCATCATCATTACTGGTCAAGCACGCTGTTCAACGCCGTGTGTGCCGGGCAGCGCTGGCACGGTGGCGCAGATCATGCCTGCCCGGCCGACGAGTGGGCGCTCTTGTTGAAACGCCAGCAAGGGCCGGCCTTTCTCGCACGCCAACGCGCATTGGCCGCCGAACCGCCCTACAGCCCGGAACAGCGCGCCGCGCGTTTACTGCTCGCGCCGATGAGCCTGGGCCAGCGCCGCGCCTTCGCGCAACGCCTGGACGAGCACGACTGGAAGGCCTGCCAGCAGCTCAGCGCCGATCTTTACGCCGACCACATCAGCGTTGCCGAAGCGATGCCCGGCGGCACCGTGTATTTCTGGCAAGGCTGGGATTCGGCCCTGGACACCTGGCCGTGGATCGTCGCGCTGGTGCTCAGTTGCCTGGTGGGCATGCTGGTACAGGTTGAAAGCCTGGCCGGGAAGATCATCCCGACCCTGGGCCAGGGCATTGTGTGGGCGATAGGCGCCGTGGTCTGCGCGGGCGTAGCCTGGCAGGGCTGGCGACCATGGGCTCACCACTATCGCGTGCTGGATGAACGGCTCAGCCAGCGATTGCCGTGCTGGATCAGCGCCAGCCACTTGCCGTTGCTGCCGATACGCGATCTGCTGCCGGGGCTCGTTGTGGCGGGAGCACTGGGGTATGTGTTCAACCCGCTGGCCAGCTTGACCCTGGTCGTGGTGCTGGCACTGGTCGGCTTGATCAGGCGCCCCTTCACCAACCACCACACCCCCTGGTCCGCCCGCCACCCGCGCTGGGCCGTGCTGGGCGGCGCGTTGGGTCTCGTCGGCGCAGTTGTGCTGTACGCCGGTTTGAAGGTGCTCGATAACAGCCATCTGATCACCCGTAACCAGGGCCTGCAACAGTGGACCGAGCGCCTGTGCAGCCGCATGCCGCGCAGCGCGACCGAATGCCAGGCACCCGCCACGCACACGCAGTGGTACGGCCAGGAGGCCAAGCGATGAATCCGAAATGGCTGGTGCCCATAAGCCTGGTGTTGGGCCTGGGGCTGCTCGGTGTCGCCGGCGCGACCAAACCCTTGCAATACGCGCAATTGTGGCTGGACCAGCGTGACAGCCCGTCCACGGCAACAGCCAGTGCGCTGGCCCCCCTCATTGACTGCGTGAACCGTATTGATCGGGACACCCGTTTGGCGTACTACCGCCTGCATGCCGCGTCGCCACAAGCGCCCGAGCACGACAACTTCGGCGACAGAAACGAGCCCGAACCGCGGATTATCCAAGCATCGGTGTGCTCGTCCTTGTACACCCTGAAACTGGAGCGCCAGCAACCCGGCAGCCCATTGATCGGCCTGGCCAGTGTGTACGCCTACCGGCTGCAGAAACTCACCTCGCTGACGGACAAAATCACGGCAATGCCGCCGCCCGATGGCGTGCCTCAAGGTGTTCAGCAAATGGTCGCTGAGGCCATGAACAAACCACTGCTCGCCCAACTGGTCGACGTCGGCGAAGACTACCTGGCGGTCTCAACCGGCCTGCGCAACCAACTGGAACGTGAAGACCTGAGCGTACGCCCCGCGCAGTTGGCGCGTATCGAAGCCCGTATGGGCCGCGACCTTCACTGGCACGTACTCAATTACATGATCGCCGCGCGCCATGCCGTTGACCGGATTGAACGTGACATGCGCGATGCCAGCCTGACACCGCAGACCGTCGCCGACCTGGCCGCGGCCGTGCAGGCGGCGGCGGATAACGGCAACGCGTACAAACGCCTGCACCCCGGCAACCCTCGGGATGAAGAGGCCAGTAACCTCTGGTATACGATCAGCCCGGCGGCAGAGGCATACCTTGCGGCGTTGACCACCCTTCGCCAAGACTGGCTCGCACACGCCGCGCCACCGCAACTGAGTGAGGACTACTACCTCGTCACGCGTCGCTACGACGCCCTCCTGAGCTACTACAACCGCCTTGCGCGCAATGCGTTCTAGTGTTTTTTGAGCTTCACATAGGACTGATGCAGATCTGACGCCCAACCATCGATCACCTCTTTCACGTCATCGGCCTTCATCACCTGCGAGTCATTTGACAGCGGCTTGCCGGTGCCTTTGCGCACCACCTGGGCGAGGACCTTGCCGTTGGCGCCATCCAGAAACTGCGCCTCGGTGCCCAAGGTGGTCTCCTGGTCGCGAATACCCGCGCCGGTACTCACCGCTGCCGCCACCAACGCTACCGGGATGAATTCATAGGGCTTGAGGCCTTCGGTCTTACTGCTGACGGCAGTGATTGCGGCACGGACCACAATCACGCCAGGGCCCGGGCCGTTCGCCAAGGGCAATGACTTGGCCAGCTCACGCTTGAGCGCCTGGTTGAAATAGCTGTTGATGCCGCTGAGGGTGCTCTGCGGGATTTTTGCGCTGGCCTGTGGCGTGGGATAGAACTGAGTGGGCTCGATGTACACCGCCGTGTAGCGGCTCAAGTCCAGCGTGGGATCGACCCAGCGCATCACTTCAGCGCCCGAGGGTGACGTGGCTTTCTTCAGTTGGCTGTAGTTGGAGAGGAACCCTGAATACTCGTCCGGTTGCGTGACCTTGCTGGCGCAGCCCGCCATGCCGATCGAGGCGACGCACAGCGCGCTGATCATTAGCCTTAGCTTCATCATTGAACTCCCTGGCGATCATCATCGTAAGAATGAGCTGTAGGTATAGCCAATCCTGGGGAATACACCTCATTGACGGCGCCTGGCATGCGCGCTCAGACCAAACTGCACCGCTCATTTGCGCGGTAACTGCGTATGACTATTGCCCTGCCAGTGAGTAAGGTGAAACCACATCCATTGTCAGGAACATCACATGCGCACCATCGGCCTTATCGGCGGCATGAGCTGGGAGTCCAGCGCCGAGTATTACCGCATCATCAACCAGTGCGTGCGCGACCAACTCGGCCCGCTGCGCTCGGCACAAGTGTTGATGTACAGCGTGGACTTCGGCCCGGTGGAGCAAGCCCAGCATGCCGGACGCTGGGACGACAACGCGCTGATCCTCGAAGATGCCGCCCGCCGCTTGCAGGCGGGTGGCGCCGAATGCGTGGTGCTGTGTACCAACACCATGCACAAGCTGGCGCCGCGAATCGAAGCGGCAGTGTCGATTCCGTTCCTGCATATCGCCGATGCCGCCGCGTTGGCCGCCGTGGAAGCCGGGACGTTGACGGTTGGTTTGCTCGGCACGGCCTTCACCATGGAGCAGGACTTTCTTACGTCCCGACTGACCGGCCACGGCCTGACCGTGCTGTTACCGGACGCGGATGAACGCAAGGAGGTGCATCGCGTTATCTATGAGGAGCTGTGCGTCGGCGTGATCAGCGACACTTCACGCCGGACTTACCAACGGGTCATCCAGTCCCTGGCCGCGCGCGGCGCTCAGGCGGTGATCCTCGGTTGCACGGAAATCGGCCTGTTGATCAAGCCCGAACACAGCGAGTTGCCGCTGCTGGACACCACCGCGCTGCATGCGCAGGCGGCGGTGGCGTTTGCCTTGCAGGACTAAGCGCGCGTGCGCAGGCGCGCCATGCTGACGGTGTCGACAAACACCCCATCACGCAGGGCGCTGTCACGCAGCACACCTTCTACCTCGAAGCCGAATTTACGGTACAGGCGTTGCGCCGCTTCGTTGTCGACGTACACCGTCAGCTCCACACGATGCAGGTTCATCCAGTTGTCGGCCACGTCCAGCGCGGCCGTCAACAGGCGCGAGCCCACGCCTTTGCCTTGCCAGGCCGTGGCCACGCCCATGCCGAACGAACCGACATGGGCCTGGCGCACGCGCAGGTACTGTTGCAGGCCGAGTTGGCCAATGACCTCGCCGCCATGCACGGCCACCAGTTGCAGGCGCCGCTCATCGTCCATCACCAGTTTTTTGCGCCACGCCTCCACCGATTGGAAAGGCATCTGCAGCACCTGACGGCACACGGCAGGTTCGTTATAGAGCGCCGCAACGCCTTCAAGATGGGCCTCGGTAAAGCGCTGGATGACGATATGAGGTTCAGGCGTGTGCATGGTGCTTCATCCTTTGAATAACACATGGCCGGCCAGTGTAGAGGCCCTCCCCGCTTGATGGCTAGGGCGCAGGTGCGGTCGACCACAAAGACGGCCAATCCCCGTAGGCCACCCCGGTGCAACGCGGCATCATTTTGAATTCGCTGAGCTGGAAGCCCTTGCCGTCAAACACCCACACCCCCCCGCCGCCACAATCGCCGATCCCGCGTTGTTTGTAGAAGTAGCTCAAGGTGCCCGTGGCCGGGTCATAGCCGACCGAGCCTTGCAGCGCCGCGTCCTCCAGTGGCAAAGACTCAAGCTGCAGGGTTGTTTCGGCATATGGCGCCTGGCGCTGGCGGCTGACCACGTCGTACTCGCAGTTGTAGGCCGCGCAGTCATAACGCACCACGGTCATTGCTTGCTGCGCCGTCAGCGCACCGGCGCTGGCCTCCGGTTCGCCGCCCGTGCCGTTGACCTCAGGCGTGATGGGGCGCAGCGCAGCCGCTACCAGGCCGGCCTGCTCCTGTGCGGTCAACGCGGGTGCCCCCGGGAATTTGCGCAATACCGGGGTCGGCAAACGCGCCGGCACGGCACTGGCCGCGCCTTTACCCGGCCGGGCCAGCGCGGTGAGGTTATCCACCCGCCCCTGCACCGCATCTATCAACAGCAGCGAAGCGCTCAGCCCGCTCAACGACACATGGGCGTCCTTGTCATCCGGTAGCTCCAGACGCTTGCCATCGCGCAAGGCCTGCAACCAACGGCGGGCCGCGGCCTCCTCGATCACACCGTAGGACCGCACCTCGGGATCGCCGCCCTGATCGTCCAGTTCGACGTGCAAATCCCGAGTCAACTCCAGGCCCAGCGGCTGACCGTCCAATCGCAAGGTGGCCAGGTCCAGCGCTTCGCCACGATGGTCGAAGCGCAAGCGCAGGTAGCCCTCGGCCCCGGCCTGATGCCAGATGTGCAACGTCAACGAGCTGTAGTCCTCTTCGTCGACCCCACTGGGCGCGCTGAGGGCATGGCAATTGCGCAGGTTGTCGCAACCGATCACCCACTCCTTGATTTCCCGCAGCAGCGGTACGGTTTCGGGTTTGGCTTGAGCAAGGGTGGCAGTGCCGCTCAGCAGCAGGGCCAGAAGTACGGGGCGCAGCATGGGACTCTCCGTGTCGAAAAGGCGCGGATTGTCCCATGTTCTGACGGGTGCGTCAGCGCTTGGCAGCCACCCGCCACACCCGCGCAATATCCGCCGCCCGCTCACTCAACAAACGCGGTGCTTCAGCGCACGCCTGTTCCAGGCTGGTGGGCCCTGAAGGCAACGCGAATGCGGCGTCGACGCCATGGGCGTACATCTGCTCGTAACCATCGCCCAGGGTGCCGGCGATGACGATCACCGGCACGCCGTGTTGCCGGGCGATGTGCGCCACACCGAAGGGCGTTTTGCCGCGCAGGGTCTGGGCGTCGAAACGGCCTTCGCCGGTAATCACAAGGTCGGCGCCGCGCACGGCTTGATCAAGGCCGACCAACTCAGCCACGACCTCCACACCCGCACGGAACTGCGCCCCCAGGAAGGCTTTGGCGGCGAAGCCCAGGCCACCCGCCGCGCCGCTGCCGGGTTCGTCGCGTACATCCCTGGGCAACACGCGGGCACAATGGTCGGCGAAATGGCCGAGCGCAGCATCAAGTTGCCTGACGTGCTCGGGGGTGGCACCTTTCTGCGGGCCGAAAATCGCCGAGGCACCCTGGGGGCCGCACAGTGGGTTATTTACGTCGGCGGCGATTTCAAAGCGCACCTCGGCCAAGCGTGGGTCGAGGTGTTCAAGACTCATACGGGCCAGGCGCGATAAGGCCAGGCCGCCAGGTGCCAGCGCTTGCTCCTGGGCGTCGAACACTTGCAGACCCAGCGCTTGCATCGCTCCGGCACCGCCATCGTTGGTGGCACTGCCGCCAATCGCCAGGATGATGCGCTGGGCACCGGCATCCAGGGCCGCGCGGATCAGTTCTCCGGTGCCGAAGGTGCTGGTGATGCACGCATCGCGCTGGCCGGGCGGCACCCGTTGCAGACCGCTGGCTTCGGCCATTTCGATGATCGCCGTGCGGCTGTCGGCCAACCAGCCCCAACGCGCGTCGACCGCCGCGCCCAGCGGCCCGCGCACCGTTTGGTGGCGCAGTTCGCCGTTGCAGGCGGCGAGCACCGAATCCACCGTGCCTTCACCGCCGTCCGCCATCGGGCATTGGATCAACTGTGCGTCCGGCCAGACCTGGGCCAGCCCATGGGCGATAGCCTGGGCGACGCCTTCAGCACTCAGGCTGTCCTTGAACGAGTCGGGGGCGATGATGATTTTCATGGGCTTTCTCCGGTTTTTATAACGCCCATGCTGCCAGCTGGCACCGGGATTGACGCCGGTCAGATGCACAAGTGCGGGTGAGCTTTGTTGTTCATTCCGACAAAGACTGGGGCAGCAACTGCACGCCGAGGTACAAGGCAAGCATGCCGTCCAGGGTCAACGGGTCGACGCCGCTGAGTTCCGCGATGCGCTCCATGCGATAACGCAGGCTATTGCGGTGAATGCCCAGCGCATCGGCGCAGGCCTGGCTCTGGCCGTCGTGCTCGCACCAGCTGCGCAGCGTGGCCAGCAGTTGGCCGTTGCTGTCCTTGGCCAGCACGTTGCGCAGAGGGTTGAGCAGTTCGTCGAGGGCATCATCGTTGCGATGGCGCCAGAGCATCACCGGCAGGCGATAACGGCTGAGCGTCAGCAGCCGCGAGTGCGGCAGCACATCGCGACCGTACGCCAGCAGGTCACCGACGCGTCGGTAGCAACGCCGCAGGCCGGGCAAACCATTGGCTTGCCCGCCCACGGCCACCCGCAGGATCGTCCAACCTTGAGCGTCGAGCTTCTCCAGCAGGCGCAGGTTGTCCACCTGAACGGCCGCCGGCCGGCACCACAACAGCGAAAACTGCGCTGAGCTGACGCACCAACTGTCCGGGTAACGCGAGGTCAGCCAGGTGCTCAAGGCTTCCGCCGATTGGCCAGGGCCCAGCTCGAACAGGTAAGGCGTGCGCGCCAGTTGCGGTTTGAGCCCCAGTTGCTGGGCTTCATCGACCAGGCGCGGTGAGTCGCCGGTGTCGGCCAGCAGCAATGCCAGCAGGTCATCGCAACGCTGGCGCCGCCAGTGCTGCTCGGCTTGCTGGTGACGATGGCTGACCAGCATTTCGGCGGTCATGCGCACCAGTTCGGCATACGTGCGCAGCAACTCCGGCTCGCCGGTGATGCCCAGCACGCCGATCAGGCGCTGATCGTGCATCAGCGGCAGGTTGATACCCGGCTGCACGCCCTTGAGGTGCTTGGCGGTCTGGCCGTCGATTTCCACCACGCGCCCATTGGCCAGCACCAGTTGCGCCCCCTCATGGCGGGTGTTGATGCGCTCGGCTTCACCGCTGCCCAGGATCAGCCCCTGGCTGTCCATGACGTTGACGTTGTAGGGCAAAATCGCCATGGTCCGATCGACGATATCCTGCGCCAGGTCATGATCCAGCTCGAACACGGGGGCCATCTCCTCGAAAAAGTCCTGCACGGCAGGGTTGTTCATCGGCACAGCGCAAAGCCGGCTTGTCTGTGCGCGAGCACAAAGACAGCACCCCGCCGCGTGGCCGAGACTCGTTGGGCGATCAACGTTACCCGCGCATCGCGCAAAATCATAATAAATAGAGAGAACGCCATGTCACAGAGCGCCGCTGCCCCACTGACCACCGATGACGATAAAAACGCCATCTATAAGCGCATTACCCTGCGCCTGATCCCGTTCATTTTCATCTGCTATCTGTTCAACTACCTCGACCGGGTCAACGTTGGCTTTGCCAAGTTGCAGATGCTCGATGCACTGAAGTTCAGCGAAACCGTGTACGGCCTGGGAGCCGGGATCTTCTTTATCGGCTACGTGCTGTGCGGCGTGCCGAGCAACCTGGCGCTGACCCGGTTCGGTCCACGTCGCTGGATTGCCTTGATGATGATCGTGTGGGGCACCCTGTCCACCTGCCTGTTGTTCGTGACCACGCCGACGCATTTCTACACCCTGCGCCTGTTTACCGGTGCCGCCGAAGCCGGGTTCTTCCCCGGTGTGGTGCTGTACCTTGCGCAGTGGTTCCCGACGTTCCGTCGTGGGCGGATCATGGCCCTGTTCATGTCGGCGATCCCGGTGTCGGGGTTGCTCGGCAGCCCGTTTTCCGGCTGGATTCTCAACCACTTCGCCGCCGGCCAAGGTGGCTTGGCCGGCTGGCAGTGGATGTTTCTGCTGCAAGGCATCCCGACCGTGATCCTCGGCGCCCTCGCCTACTTCCTGCTCAGTGACAGCTTCGCCAACGCCAAGTGGCTCACGCCGCACGAGCGCGCGGTGCTGGAAACCGACCAGGCCACCGACCAGGCAAACAAACCCAAGGCCACCACCGACTCGCTGGGGCAAGTATTCAAGAACCCGGCCATCTGGGCCTTCGGGCTGATCTACTTCTGCATCCAGAGCGGTGTGTACGCGATCAACTTCTGGTTGCCGTCGATCATCAAGAACCTGGGGTTCAGCGATAACCTGGTGATTGGCTGGCTCAGTGCGGTCCCTTACCTGCTGGCGGCGGTATTCATGTTGCTGGTGGGGCGTTCCGCCGACTTGCGCAAAGAGCGTCGCTGGCACTTGGTGGTGCCGATGTTGATGGGCGCCATTGGCTTGGTGATCGCGGTGAATTTCGCCACTACGCCGGCGCTCGCCATCCTCGGGCTGACTATCGCCACCATGGGCGCCCTCACCGGCCTGCCGATGTTCTGGCCGGTGCCTACCGCTATGCTCAGCGCGGGCGCGGCGGCCGGTGGGTTGGCGCTGATCAACTCCATGGGCCAGATGGCCGGCTTCCTCAGCCCGTATATCGTCGGTTTCGTGAAGGATGCCACCGGGTCCACGGATATGGCGCTTTACCTGCTGGCCGCAGTGATTGTGGCCGGCAGTGTGTTGGCATTGCGGATGACGCGCAGCCTCAACGCCTGATGCGGTCAGTGCGGGAGGGCTTTGCGCCCTCCCACCTTGGAGGCGGTGTTACAGCAAGCCACCGCCGTCAATGTCGATTACGGCGCCGGTCATGTAACCGTTTTCCATGGCCAGCACATAGCCCGCCGCCACTTCTTCCGCCTGGCCTACCCGGCCAACCGGCAATGCGTTACCGGCCTTGGCAAACATCGCCAGGCGCGATTCCTCGGCCAACCCCGCGTACGCCGGCGTATCAATGACCCCCGGGCTGATCACATTGACCCGACGCGGTGCGAGTTCCTTGGCCAACTGTTTGCCCAGTGCCTCGGTCGCGGCATTGATGCCGACCTTTATAAACTGGCCCGGCACTAATTTACGCCCCAGTTGCCCGGAGGTCAGGCTGATGCTGCCGCGCTCATCCAGAAAGGGCAGCGCCCGTTGAATAGCGCGCAATCCGCCCCAGAGTTTCACATTGAAATTGTCCTGGGCCTGCTCCAAGTCTGTCTCGCTCAAGGGGTTGGCGCGTACCGAAGGGCCAGACGTATACACCAGATGATCAAAATGCCCCACGCGTTCGAACAACCGTTGCAGGGATGCCGGGTCGGTGACGTCCACCGGTTCGCTGCGTACGCCATCGTCGGTAGTGGACGACAAGCGCCGCCCGGCCAGTATCACGTGTGCGCCACGCACCATGGCCGCCTCGGCCACCGCCGCGCCAATACCGCTGCTGCCGCCGATCACAATCACGGTTTTGCCGTTGAGGGGGGATGTCATGGGAAAGGTCCTTGGGGTCGAAAGTGAGCGTTCATCTTCCCAGCTTGGCAATCGCCGAAAAATCCCGGTAAAACGACAGGATCTTTAAAGGATTTTTATAAATGAGCTCGATCCTCGACCTTGAAGTCTTTGTGCGCACGGCCGACACCGGCAGCCTGTCCGCCGCCGCCCGCGGCCTGGGTTTGACCCCAGCGGCGGCCAGCATTGCGCTCAAACGCCTGGAGACCCGCCTGGGCATTCGCCTGCTCGCGCGTTCCACCCGCAGCATGCGCCTGACCGAAGAAGGCAAGCGCTACCTCGACAGCGTGCGCGAGGCCCTGGCGGCGCTGGCCGAAGGCGAGCAGGCGCTCAAGCAGCAGAGCCAAGGGCTGACCGGCCTGCTGCAATTGGCTGCACCGTCGGATTTCGGGCGCAACGTAGTGCTTGGCTGGCTGGACGAGTTCAAGCTGGAACACCCGAATATCCGCCTGCAACTGCTGCTTAACGACAGCAATGCCGACCTGTTCCGCGACACCGTCGACATCGCCCTGCGCTTCGGCGTGCCGAGGGACTCGAGCCTGGTGGCGCTGCCGGTGGTGCCGGGCCACCGGCGCATAGCCTGCGCCAGCCCCGATTACCTCGCGCGCCATGGCACACCCACCACGCCGGAGCAGTTGGCGCAGCACAATACGCTGCGCTACATGCGCCAGGGCCGGGCCAGCAGCACCTGGTTCTTTCGCCAGGGCGACGACCTGCAGGAAGTTGAAGTGACCGGCGACTACTTGAGCGATGACGGTGAAATCGTGCGGCGCTGGGCCTTGGCCGGCCACGGTATTGCGTATAAGGCCAACCTGGATATCGCCCGGGACCTCAAGGCCGGCCGCCTGGTGCAACTGCTGCCGGACTGGCAAGGCGAACCCACACCATTCAACCTGATGTGCCCGCACCGCCTGCAAGTGTCGGAGCGGGTAAAAGTGCTGCACCGATTTCTACAAGTGCGCTGCCAGGCGTTGCTGCGCACGTGAAGAAATGCGCACGGGGCTTGTTCCAGAGCCTTTGAGTCTGGTATTGCATGACGCTCACGTTTCCCAGACTTGAGGAGCTTTGCATGATTTACCGCACATTGGGCCAGTCCGGGTTGAAGGTCAGCGCCCTGACCCTGGGCACCATGATGTTTGGCGAACAGACCAACACCGAGGACTCGCTGCGCATCATCGACAAGGCCTGGGACCAAGGCATCAATTTTATCGACACGGCCGACGTATACACCGGCGGCCGCTCCGAAGAACTGGTCGGCGAAGCCATTGCCCGCCAGCGCCAGGATTGGGTGGTGGCGTCCAAAGTCGGCTTCGGCCCGCCCGACGGCTTACCCAACCGCAGCGGTTTGAGCCGCAAGCGCATTTTCAATGCCATTGAAGCCAGCCTGACCCGGCTCGACACCGACTACCTGGACATCTATTACCTGCATCGCGAAGACCACGCCACGCCGCTGGAGGTCACTGTATCGGCCATCGGCGACCTGATTCGCCAGGGCAAGATCCGCTATTGGGGCCTGTCCAACTATCGCGGCTGGCGCATCGCCGAGGTCATCCGCGTGGCCGAGCGCCTGGGCGTGGATAAACCGGTGATCAGCCAGCCGCTGTACAACATCGTCAATCGCCAGGCCGAGGTGGAACAGATCACCGCTGCGGCGGCGTATGGCCTGGGGGTGGTGCCCTATAGCCCGCTGGCCCGGGGCGTGCTCAGCGGCAAATATGCGCCGGATGTGACCCCGCAAGCGGGCAGCCGCGCCGCGCGCCAGGACAAACGCATCCTTGAAACCGAATGGCGTGTGGAGTCGTTGCGCATTGCCCAGCAGATTCAGGAGTACGCCCAAGCGCGCGGCGTGGGGGTTGTGGAATTCGCGATCGCCTGGGTACTGAACAACGCGGCGGTGAGTTCGGCGATCGTCGGGCCGCGCACCGAGGCGCAGTGGGACGCCTACACGGGGGCGCTGGGCGTGAAGATTACGGCGCAGGATGAAGCGTTTATCGATTCGTTGGTCACGCCGGGGCATTCGTCCACGCCGGGGTTCAATGATGTGAGCCACTTTGTCTCGGGCCGGGCGGCGTACGCCTAGCCAGCCTCTCGGGCGTACTGGAAATATGTGGGGGTCGACAGCCCCCACATTCGATCTGGGTAAACCGACCTTTTTTGGTCATTTTCCGTCTCCCGCCCCAAAACAGCGCACCCTTTGCCGCTGAAAGCACCATAATCCGCTCTCGATTCTCCCTGTTTATTTCCAATCGGCTTTCGCGAGGGCAGCGTGTCTAAAGGTGTTGTGTTATCGGTATCGGCCTCGGTGTTGTTTGCCGTCATGTATTACTTCACGTCGCTTCTCACGCCGTTGAGCGGCCTGGAGATTTTCGGCTGGCGCATGTTGCTGACCGTGCCGTGCATGACGGTGTTCATGATCGTCAGCGGCGAATGGCGGCGGGTGCGCGAGTTGCTCTACGTACTGGTGGCCAAGCCTCGATGGATTGCCGGGGTAGTGCTGTCTTCGGCGCTGCTTGGCGTGCAGTTGTGGCTGTTCATGTGGGCGCCGCTGAACGGGCGCAGCCTGGATGTGTCGGTGGGTTACTTCCTGCTGCCGCTGACCATGGTGTTGACCGGGCGTCTGGTATGGGGCGAACAGCTGTCCTACCTGCAAAAAATCGCTGTGTTTTGCGCTGCCCTCGGGGTGCTTAACGAGCTGTACCAGGCCGGCGGTTTTTCCTGGGCGACGCTGGTGGTGATCATCGGCTACCCGCTGTATTTCATCCTGCGCAAATACCTCAAGACCGATCACCTTGGCGGGCTGTGGCTGGATATGGCGTTGATGCTGCCGGTGGCCTGGTGGTTTGTGCAAAGCGGCGAACAAGGCTTTGCGGTGATGGATGCGCACCCCAAGCTGTATGCGTTGATCCCCTTGCTGGGCCTGATCAGTGCCTCGGCCTTGGTCAGCTATATCATCGCCAGCCGTTTGTTGGCGTTCAGCCTGTTCGGGCTGCTCAGTTACGTCGAACCGGTGTTGCTGCTGGTAGTGGCCCTGTTGCTGGGTGAAGGGGTCAAGCCGGGGCAATGGCTG
The DNA here is from genome assembly GCF_054667615.1 of Pseudomonas sp. S3_E10. Classification (NCBI taxonomy): domain Bacteria; kingdom Pseudomonadati; phylum Pseudomonadota; class Gammaproteobacteria; order Pseudomonadales; family Pseudomonadaceae; genus Pseudomonas; species Pseudomonas sp. S3_E10. The sequence continues at coordinate 5,730,550 of NZ_CP162743.1, read as the reverse complement.
ACCTATATTTCGATCTGGGTCGCCGTGATGGTACTGGTGTTCGAAGGGTTCAAGCACTTGGTGCGCCAGCAGCGGGCCTGATGCCCTGGCAATAGAAAGCCCGGCCGAGGTTGCCCTCGGCCGGGCTTTTTGCACTTACTCGGCGGTCAAGACGCCGCGACGTACCTGGTCCCGCTCGATGGACTCGAACAACGCTTTGAAGTTGCCTTCGCCAAACCCATCATCGCCCTTGCGCTGGATGAACTCGAAAAACACCGGGCCCATCAAGGTTTCCGAGAAGATTTGCAGCAACAGACGCTTATCACCTTCGATGGACGAGCCATCCAGCAGGATGCCACGCGCCTGCAATTGATCCACCGGCTCGCCATGGTTCGGCAGGCGGCCTTCGAGCATTTCATAGTAGGTGTCCGGCGGCGCGGTCATGAAGCGCATGCCGATCTTCTTCAGCGCGTCCCAGGTCTTGATCAGGTCGTCGGTGAGGAATGCCACGTGCTGGATGCCTTCACCGTTGAACTGCATCAGGAACTCTTCGATCTGCCCGGCGCCCTTGGACGACTCTTCGTTCAGCGGGATACGGATTCTGCCGTCCGGCGCGCTCATGGCCTTGGACGTCAGGCCGGTGTACTCGCCCTTGATATCGAAGTAACGCGCTTCACGGAAGTTGAACAGTTTCTCGTAGAAGTTGGCCCAATAAGCCATGCGCCCGCGATAGACGTTGTGGGTCAGGTGGTCGATGACCTTCAGGCCGGCGCCTTGCGGGTTGCGGTCCACGCCGTCGAGGAACACGAAGTCGATGTCATAGATCGAGCTGCCTTCGCCAAAACGGTCGATCAGGTACAACGGCGCGCCGCCGATGCCTTTGATCGCCGGCAGGTTCAGCTCCATCGGGCCGGTTTCGATGTGGATCGGCTGGGCGCCCAGTTCCAGGGCACGGTTATAGGCGTGCTGCGAGTCCTTGACGCGGAACGCCATGCCGCACACCGATGGGCCATGCTCAGCGGCAAAGTACGAAGCGATGCTGTTGGGCTCGTTGTTGAGGATCAGGTTGATCTCGCCCTGGCGGTACAGGTGCACGTTTTTGGAACGGTGGGTCGCGACTTTGCTGAAGCCCATGATCTCGAAGATCGGCTCCAAGGTGCCCGGGGTTGGCGATGCGAACTCGATGAATTCAAAGCCCATCAGGCCCATTGGGTTTTCGTATTGGTCGGCCATTTCGGCGCCTCATTCTTGTGATTAACGGATGTCAATTGCCAGCAAGGATGAGGCGAACAGGTGGCGCGCAGGACAGGCCTCGCACGCTGCGGGCGAGGAAGTCACCAAAGATGAGGGGGGAACCGTGTCGCTTCATGGTGTCATCAGTCTCTGACGGCCGAGGCTTGCGTGAGCGCAAGTCCATATTCTTGTATGCGTAAATCGATTCTACACAGCGTAACAGGGTTTGTCCGTACTCTTATCAAATCCCCATTACCCGCGCCCGTGCAAGGGGTTTGTTGCACAGGTAGATGCCCAGCAGAATGACTGCCCCGCCCAGCAACATGGGGACGGTCAATTGCTCGCCCAGCAGCAACGCGCCGCAGATGACGGCGGTCAGCGGGTTGAGTGCGATAAATACGCCGGAGCGTGTCGCGCCGATACGCCGGAGACCGTCGTAGTAGCCGATATAGGCCAGCGCCGAACCCAATACGCCCAGATACACCAGACTCAGCAGTTGTGGCAGGTCGATACGGGCAACCGCTTCAAGCGTGATACCGCCGCTCAGTGCGGTTGTGGCGGTCAGCATCAACGTGCCCAGCAGCACTGACCAGGTGACGGTCTGCAACGGGCCCAGGGTGGCGTTCAACCCGCGGGAAAACAACGAATAAACGCCCCAAGCCAACACACAGCCGAAGATCAGCAGATCCCCGAGCCAACTCTGGGGGGCGACCTGCATCAGTTGCGGGTTGCGGCTGACAATCACCGTGGCGGCACCGCCCAGGCACAGCGCGATGCCCATGACTTTACTGCGCCCCGAGCGCTCTTTGAACAGCAGCCAGGAGGCCAGCCCAATCACGGCCGGGTTCAACGCCACGATCAACGACGCCCGCGACGCATTGATGTAGTGCAACCCATAGAAGAAGCACAGGTTGTAGAAAAAAATCCCAAAGAACCCCAGCACCGCCAACAGCGCCAATTGCTGAAGGCTTGGACGAACCAGGGGAATGCGGGCCACGCCCATGAACAGTAACAAGGCCAGGCTCGCCAGGAGAAAACGCAGGCTGGCGGCCAATAGCGGGTCGACCTGATTCGCCAGGTATCGCCCGGCGACAAAGGTGCCGCCCCAAATCATGGTGACGGCGGCGAGTTTGCAGTAAGTGAGGCGATCAGAGGTGGCGCGCATGAAGTGGGCTCGAAGAACAGGAGAATGGGCGTATTCTTCAGCTAATAAGCCATCATCGTAAAATGAGCATTTACTCATGACCCTCACGCAACTGGAAATATTCTCCCTGGTGGCCGAGCTGCAAGGTTTCACCAGCGCGGCGCACCGGCTGGGCATCAGCCAATCGGCGGTGTCCCACGCCATCAAGGCGCTGGAGCAGGAACTGGGCGTGGCGCTGTTTCGGCGCCATCAAACCCTGGTAGAAACCAGCGATATCGGCCAGCAATTACTCGGTCGCGCCCGTGCCATGCTCGGCCTCGCCAACACGCTGCAGCAGGAAGCCGCCGATGCCCGGGGCATGAAGCGCGGGACCTTGCGCATTGGATCGTTTGGGCCGACCTCTTCCACCTATTTGCTGCCGAGGATTCTCAGTCGATTCCGCCAGGCGCATCCCGGTATCGAAGTACACGTGGACGAAGGGCCGGACCGACAAGTCATCCACTGGCTGGACGAGCGCAGAGTCGATATCGGCTTCGTCGTGCTCGAACAGGAGCGCTTGGATACCTACCCATTGTTCGAAGACCAGATGGTCGCGCTGCTGCCCACCGATCATCCGTTGGCCGACCGTGAGCAGGTAACGCTCAAGGACTTGTGCGGCGCCCCCTTTGCGCTGACGGAGGCAGGCTCGTCGGAACTGGTGACGCGGCTGTTCAGTGACGCTCGCTTAGTGCCCAATGTGCGTTACCGCTGCTCCCAATTACTGAGCACCTTGGAGACAGTGAGCCGGGGCGATGCCGTGAGCCTGGTGGCGCAGGCGTCCTTGCCCGCCACGCCAGACCCGCGTTATGTACAGCGGCCATTGTTGCCCGCCGTGCCGCGCAAGGTCGGCCTGGCCGTGCTGGACCGGCGCCAGTCTTCCCCGGCGACCCTGGCGTTTATCCGTATCGCCCAGAGCCTGGCGCTATGACCCCACCGCCCTGGACTGCGAGCTTATTGGCGGCGAGCCATCTATCATCAGCGCATCCCGATTGCTGCTACAGGCCGTTCTGCCCATGCCCCTGACCGCCAACGGCCCGCGAAACCGCGCCACTCGCACCTTCATGACCATGCTGGGTGGCTTGCTGCCGATTGCGCTGGGCATCGTCATTTTGCATTGGCAAGCCGAACGCTCGCTGCAACAGAGTACCGTCCGCACCGCCCAGGAAGCCGTGCGCCAGTTTGACCTGATGCTTGATAACACCGCCCTCGCCGCCCAGGCCTTGCTGCCCCTGGCGGGCCAACCCTGCGATGACGCGGCCCAACTGGCGCTGCGCGAGCAGGTCACGCGGCGACCGTTTGTGCGTGCAACCACGTTGTCCTGGCAAAAGAACATCTATTGCAGCTCACTGTTCGGCGGCGACCATGAGTCCAGCGTCAACCCGGCTGACTATGTCGACGGCGCGTTATGGTTGATGACGGGCAACCCGGTTACGCCGGATACCGCGCTCCTGGTGCATCGACTGGTTGACGGCGACAAAGCCGCCTTTGCCTCTATCGACGGCTACCACCTGACCAACGCCCTGCGCTTGATCAGCCGTTACGCGGACCTGACCCTGCAGGTGGGCCCGCACTGGCTCGGTGCCGACGGCAAGGTGCATGACGTGCCGGTGCCTGGCTTTGCCGTGGCTCATCAACACCTGGCGTCCGCGCGCTATCCGTACAGTGTCGACGCCGGCATGCCCGCCGGTGAAGTGTGGCGCTATATGCGCGAGCGTTACCCGGCGTCGTTCAGCCTAGTGGTGTTTTTTGGCGTTCTGGCCGGTGTGCTTGTGCGTGGGCTGCAAAAGCGCTCTTCGACGCCCACCCATGAATTGCAACGAGCGCTGGAAGCGAATGAGTTCGTCCCTTACTTTCAGCCGGTGGTGCGCGGCGACACGCGCGAATGGGCGGGTTGTGAAGTGTTGATGCGCTGGCGCCACCCCAAGGAAGGTTTGGTGCGCCCAGACCTGTTTATTCCTTTGGCCGAACATTGCGGCCTGATCGTGCCGATGACCCGCGCCCTGCTGCGTCAGACCGCTGCGCAACTGGCGCCCTATGCGGCGCGTATCAGCCCGGGCTTCCATATTGGGGTGAATATCACCGCACGCCATTGCCTTGACCTGGAGTTGGTGGATGACTGTCGCGAATTTCTGGCCGCTTTCCCGGCAGGCCAGGTGACGCTGGTGCTGGAGTTGACCGAGCGCGAGCTGATCGAACCCACCGCTATCACGCGACAGCTGTTCGATGCCCTGCATCAACTGGGCGTGATGATCGCCCTCGATGACTTTGGCACCGGGCACTCCAGCCTGGCTTACTTGCGTAATTTCAATGTGGATTATTTGAAGATAGACCAGAGTTTTGTCGCCATGATCGGCGCAGATGTACTATCAAGTCATATCCTCGACAGCATCATAGAGTTGTCCAGCAAGCTCGACCTGGGCATCGTTGCAGAGGGCGTCGAAACAGCCGAGCAGTGTGAATACCTGGCGGCGCACGGTGTGGATTTCCTGCAGGGTTACCTGTTTGGCAGACCGTTACCCGGTGATGAATTCATTCAAACCTTGATCAGTCATTGAATAGCCATACACTCAGCGCGTTGAAATATTCTTAGTTGAGACAAAAGACGTGATTTACTCGTAGCGGATTAACTACTACAATTTTTCCTGCCTGTGCAGAGCTCGCAGGACGACGTATTTTTTGAGTCGTTTAAAGCGCTTGGCTTATAGCTTTGTCTGCAGTTGATATCAGCCAACTACACTATTGGAGTACAGATTTTGTCCAGACTCGCCGAATTTCGCGCAGCAGAAAAAGCCCTTCAAGAGCAGCTTGCCCAGCTGGAATCCCTGAAGAACGACGCAGGCTTGAAGAAAGAGATCGAATTCGAAGAAAAGCTTCAGGCATTGATGAAAACCTACGGCAAAGGCCTGCGTGACATCATCCTGATCCTTGATCCAAACCCGGGCAAGTCCAGTGCCGCCGCGGCTCCCAAACAGCGTCGCGCGCGCGTGGTCAAGGTCTACCAGAACCCGCACACTGGCGAGCTGATCGAAACCAAGGGTGGCAACCACCGTGGCCTCAAGGCCTGGAAAGAACAATACGGCGCCGAGACGGTAGATTCCTGGCTTCGCGGTTGATCGCATTGCTCTAATAAAAAAGCCCCGCTTAAGCGGGGCTTTTTTTATTCACGCGTTCGAACCTGAACTTAAATAACATTTCATTTTGTTCCATGGCAATCGGCCGAACGTGCTTAAAGTTTGAGACTGTCGCGCACTGAACTGACTTCATCCTTGCTCGCCTCGTATGCTTGCGCTTGGCCAGCGTATGAAAAAACATACGCCTTATCGGTATCAACCGCCGCCACCAATGTTTGTGACAATACGTGCCGGCCGTTCTCGGTAATCACGCAAGTAGTTTCCAGCGCTTCAAGACGGCTCAATGTTGCAGCGTGCATTTTGGTGCACACGCTTTGGTAGCCACCTTGGGCAAACCCTTTCTGGATGGACTTACGCATTTCCAGCAAAACGCCCTGAAGATTAACTTTATGCCCACTTTCGACCGGCGTGCCCGTTAACTCCATGACCATCAACGTGTTGCCGTTTTCATCATTCTTGATCGCACGCTGCCGGGAGACCGGTTGCGGTTTTGCCGGTACCTCGCCATCGGCAATCACTTCTTCGGCTTGCCAGCCGCTGGGCCAATGAATTTCCGGATCGGCCGCCAACACAACAGAACTGGCCAACAGCAAACACCCAGCGCTCAATAGCCGTTTACGAACGTCGAACATGCGAAAAACACCCTAGAACCAAGCACCAAAGTGTGAGCCCCTGCGCCCATCGGTCGCAAGGCCTGCGTCAGCTTTTTCATTTGGCGCGGCAGGCGAGCCTTGCGTATCATGGCTGCGCTGCACAGATGCCAGCCGCAAGCCAAGGGAACGCTCCTCTCACCAGGAGCTGCGTTTGCCCCATTTTTTTCTGGAGGGCCCATGAGCCTGCACGAACTGAACACCTTCCCGGGCGTCACCGCCCAACCTGACACCGCCACGTCGAACTTCGTGTTCAACCACACCATGCTGCGGGTCAAGGACATCACCAAGTCGCTGGATTTCTATACCCGCGTCCTGGGTTTCTCCCTGGTTGAAAAGCGCGATTTCCCGGAAGCCGAATTCAGCCTGTACTTCCTGGCCCTGGTGGACAAATCCCAGATCCCTGCCGACGCCGCCGCGCGCACCCAGTGGATGAAGTCGATCCCGGGCATCCTTGAACTGACCCACAACCACGGCACCGAAAACGATGCCGACTTCGCTTATCACAACGGCAATACCGACCCGCGTGGCTTTGGCCATATCTGCATCTCGGTGCCGGATATCGTTGCAGCGTGCGAACGCTTTGAAGCGCTGGGGTGTGATTTCCAGAAACGCCTGAGCGATGGCCGCATGAAAAGCCTGGCATTCATCAAGGACCCCGATGCGTATTGGGTCGAGATCATTCAACCCGCGCCGCTGTAACGAAAAAACCCCATGATCACTCATGGGGTTTTTCATTTTCAGGCCCTGCGTTACGCCGGCGCAGACGTACGGATCAGGTGATCAAACGCACTCAGCGACGCCTTGGCGCCCTCGCCTACCGCAATCACGATCTGCTTGTACGGCACCGTCGTCACGTCACCGGCGGCAAACACGCCAGGCAGTGACGTTTCGCCACGGGCATCCACAATGATCTCGCCGCGCGGGGTCAGCTCAACCGTGCCCTTGAGCCAATCGGTGTTGGGCAGCAAACCGATCTGCACGAAGATACCTTCCAGGTCGATGGTCTTGAACTCGCCACTGTCGCGATCCTTATACGCCAGGCCGGTAACTTTCTGGCCATCGCCTTTGACTTCGCTGGTCAGCGCGCTGGTGATCACATCAACGTTCGGCAGGCTGTGCAGCTTGCGTTGCAACACCGCGTCGGCGCGCAGCTTGTTGTCGAACTCGAGCAGGGTCACGTGACTCACGATGCCGGCCAGGTCGATGGCCGCTTCAACGCCGGAGTTACCGCCGCCAATCACCGCCACGCGCTTGCCTTTGAACAACGGCCCGTCGCAGTGCGGGCAGAAGCAAACGCCTTTGGCCTTGTATTGCTGCTCACCCGGCACCCCCATTTCACGCCAGCGGGCGCCGGTGGCCAGGATCACCGTCTTGGACTTGAGGGTCGCGCCGCTTTCGAAACGAATTTCATGCAGGTCACCCGCGTTTTTCGCCGGGATCAAGGCACTGGCGCGCTGCAGGTTCATGATGTCCACGTCGTATTGACGCACATGGGCTTCCAACGCGCTGGCCAGCTTCGGCCCTTCGGTTTCCTGTACCGAGATAAAGTTCTCGATGGACATGGTGTCCAGCACCTGGCCGCCAAAACGCTCGGCGGCAACACCGGTGCGAATACCTTTACGCGCCGCATAAATGGCTGCCGAAGAACCGGCAGGCCCACCGCCGACAACGAGGACGTCAAAGGCATCTTTGGCACTGATTTTCTCGGCGGCCTTCTCAATGCCGCTGGTATCGAGCTTGGCGAGGATCTCTTCCAGGCCCATGCGGCCCTGGCCAAAGTTCACACCGTTGAGGTACACGCTGGGCACCGCCATGATCTGGCGTTCATCGACTTCAGCCTGGAACAGCGCGCCGTCGATGGCAACGTGGCGGATGTTCGGGTTGAGCACCGCCATCAGGTTCAGCGCCTGGACCACGTCCGGGCAGTTCTGGCAGGAGAGCGAGAAATAAGTCTCGAAGCTGAACTCGCCTTTGAGGGCGCGGATCTGTTCGATCACTTCGACACTGGCCTTCGACGGGTGGCCACCGACTTGCAGCAGGGCCAGCACCAGCGAAGTGAATTCATGGCCCATGGGGATGCCGGCGAAACGCAGGCTGATATCGGCACCCGGGCGGTTGATGGAGAACGAGGGCTTGCGCGCATCATTGCCATCGGTTTTCAGGGTAATCAGCGTGGTGAGGCTGACGACGTCCTGTAAAAGAGCGAGCATTTCCTGGGATTTCGCGCCGTCATCAAGGGAGGCGACGATCTCGATCGGCTGGGTGACCCGTTCCAGGTATGACTTCAACTGAGCTTTAAGATTGGCGTCCAACATACGGGCGATTTCCTGTTAATTCGGTTTATTGCAGACAAAAAAACGCCCGAGCGAATCTCGCCCGGGCGTTCAGAGGGCGGATGCAGCTTACTTAAGTGCGGAATACCGCCCTTGAGACTTCACAGACTTAGATCTTGCCGACCAGGTCCAGGGACGGAGCCAGAGTGGCCTCGCCTTCTTTCCACTTGGCTGGGCAGACTTCGCCTGGGTGGGCAGCAACGTACTGGGCGGCTTTGATTTTGCGCAGCAGCTCAGAAGCGTCACGACCGACACCACCGTCGTTCAATTCAACGATCTTGATCTGACCTTCTGGGTTGATCACGAACGTGCCGCGGTCTGCCAGGCCAGCTTCTTCGATCAGTACGTCGAAGTTGCGGGAGATGGTCAGGGTTGGGTCGCCGATCATGGTGTACTGGATCTTGCCGATGGCTGGCGAAGTGTTATGCCAGGCAGCGTGGGCAAAGTGGGTGTCGGTGGACACGCTGTAGATCTCGACGCCCAGTTTCTGGAATTCGGCGTAGTTGTCAGCCAGGTCTTCCAGCTCGGTTGGGCAAACGAAGGTGAAGTCGGCCGGGTAGAAGAACACTACGGACCATTTGCCTTTCAGGTCAGCGTCGGTCACATCTACGAAGCTGCCGTTTTTGAATGCGGTGGCTTTGAACGGTTTTACTTGGCTGTTGATGATAGGCATCGTTGACTCTCCGTCAGGGGTTAAGAAGTTGATGAAGTGAATCCTACCCACTCTCTTGACTGATGGCTCATTGGCAAACCTGATGCTGACGATTGGTTTTCGCTATCAGACGACTGTATTAATAGAAGAAAACTCAAAGCAGCGGCTGGGTCGCCAACGTCATACCGAGAAAAGGTGTGGATTCAACATAGCGCATGGCGGATTTCATGTCGCTCCAGCCGACGTAACTCATCAACGACTTCAAATCCCAGCCGCTGCGATGCGCCCATGTGGCGAAGCCCCGGCGCAAGGAATGGCTGGTGTATTGCTCGGCGGCGATGCCCGCACGCTCAAGCGCCTGGCGCAATAACGGGATCAGGCTGTTGGGGTGCAGGCCCTCCTCCCCCAGGTTGCCCCAGCGATCAATGCCCCGAAACACCGGGCCACGCACCAACCCCGACGCGCTGAGCCACTCGGTATAGGCTTGCACCGGGCACAAGCGCAGCAGCGCCGGGGTGTGATACGTCTTGCCGAGGTTGTCGCGGTCGCTTTTGCTGCGCGGCAGGTACAGGCTGATACCGGCGCCGGGCGTGGCCTGAACGTGTTCGATACTCAGTCGGCACAACTCATCGCTGCGAAAGCCGCGCCAAAAGCCCAGCAGAATTAACGCGTTATCACGCTTGGCGCGCAGCAGCCGAGGTTGATCCTGAGCCTCGCCCGCTTCGCGCGCTTCGCTATCAAGGGACGCCACCACCTGCTCCAGATGCTTGAGCTGCAACGGCTCGGCTTGTTTCTCCTGAGCTGGGTGCACGGCCCGAATCCCTTTGAGCACCTTGCGCACCACCGGTGTTTTTGTCGGGTCGGCAAAACCCTGGCTGGTGTGCCATTGCGCCAACGCCGAAAGCCGCAGCTTCAAGGTGTTGACCGCCAACACGCCTGCATGGGCCACCAGGTAGCGCGCCACACTGTCACTGGTGGCCGGCAGGAAACCACCCCAACTCACCTCGAAGTGCTCGATGGCAGCGCGATAGCTACGCCGGGTGTTATCGCGGGTGGCGGCATTGAGGTAACGATCCAGATCGCTCATGGGAGGCCTATTCGTACTATTTGGGGGCTGCATAGCGCCCTAACGGTTTTTGACACGGGATAATACGCCAATATCCCATCTGTGAATCGGCCGAATTTGAACGAGCTTTGGATAGTGTTATAGTATGTAACTACATACTACATATTACAGTACCAAATCGACGGAGACCCCATGGCACGCGGCGGAATAAACAAAGCAGTGGTTCAAGCGGCACGCCTGGCGATCCTCGCTCGCGGCGAAAACCCCAGCATTGATGCTGTACGCATCGAGATGGGCAATACCGGCTCGAAAACAACGATCCACCGCTACTTGAAAGAGCTGGACGACAGCGAAACCCGCCTGACCATCGCTCAAGCCCCGATTGACGATGAGCTGGCTGAGTTGGTCGCGCGTCTGTCCCAGCGCCTGAAAGAGAAGGCCCAAGAGCCGATTGACCTAGCTCTGTCGCAGTTCGAACAACAAAAAACCGCCCTGCTCGCCCAGCTGAAATCGCTTGAAGAGACCCACGGCCAGCTGCAGCAACAATTCGATATCCAGGGTGCGGCGCTTGCGGAAGAAAGTGCCGCTCTGCAAACCGCCAGAACCAGCCTGCAGATCGAACAAACCCGTAACGCCGGGCTAAGCCAGGCGTGCAGCGATTACGAATTGCGCATTAATGACAAGGACGAACAGATCCGTTCGCTGGAAGACAAGCACCTGCACGCCCGCGAAGCGCTTGAACACTATCGCAACGCAATCAAGGAACAGCGCGAGCAGGAGCAGCGGCGCCACGAAGGCCAGTTGCAGCAGATACAGGCAGAACTGCGCCAAGCCCAGCAAAGCGCAATGGTGCGCCAGGATGAGATCACCCAGTTGCATCGCGACAACGAGCGACTGCTGATCGAGCACCGGGTAACCACCAAGGAGTTGGCGACGCTGCAAGAGCAAGTGCGCAAGGACCAGGCCCAGCAACTTAAGCTGAGCGAACAGGTAAGCAAGATCGACGGCGAACGCACCCTGCTGCAGGAGCGCCTGCGGGTTGCAACCATGCAAAGCGAGTCACGCCAGCACGCGCTGAGTGAGCTTCAGCAGGCCAACAAAGGGCTGGAGCTAGACCTTATCAAGGCCCAGGCCAGTATCGAGGCATTGCGCCTGGCGGCCGTCGTTGCAACGGCGCCAGAGGCAACACCTGAAACCTGATCAGTGCGCCACAGGTGTGCGCATGGTGACAAACTCTTCCGCCGCCGTGGGGTGCACGCCGATGGTGTCATCGAAATGCTGCTTGGTCGCGCCCGCCTTGAGCGCGATCGCCAGGCCCTGGACGATCTCACCGGCATCCGGGCCGACCATATGGCAGCCCAGCACTTTGTCGGTGTCGGCATCGACCACCAGTTTCATCAAGGTCTTTTCCTGGCAGTCCGTGAGGGTCAGTTTCATCGGCCGGAAACGGCTCTCGAAGATCTGCACCTTGTGGCCCTTCTCTTTCGCCTCTTCTTCAGTCAGGCCCACCGTACCAATATTGGGCAGGCTGAACACCGCCGTGGGGATCATCGTGTAATCCACCGGGCGATACTGCTCTGGCTTGAACAAACGACGCGCCACAGCCATGCCTTCAGCCAGGGCAACCGGCGTTAACTGCACGCGACCGATCACATCGCCGATAGCCAGGATGGACGACTCGGCGGTCTGGTACAGGTCGTCCACTTCGACGAAGCCACGCTTGTCGAGTTTCACGCCCGTGCTCTCCAGCCCAAGGTTGTCCAGCATCGGGCGACGGCCAGTGGCATAGAACACACAATCGGCCTCCAGCACGCGACCGTCTTTGAGCGTGGCCTTGAGGCTGCCATCCGTTTGCTTGTCGATGCGCTCGATGTCGGCATTGAATTGCAGGTCCAGGCCACGCTTGGTCAGCTCTTCTTTTAGATGGGTGCGCACCGAACCGTCGAAGCCACGCAGGAACAGGTCGCCGCGATACAGCAATGAAGTCTGGGCGCCCAACCCGTGGAAAATACCGGCAAACTCGACAGCGATGTAACCACCACCAACTACCAACACGCGCTTAGGCAGCGTTTTGAGGAAAAATGCCTCATTGGAGCCGATGGCATGTTCACGCCCTGGAATCTCCGGAATCTGCGGCCAGCCGCCGGTGGCGATCAGAATATGCTTGGCGGTAAAGCGTTCGCCATTGACCTCAACTTGATGCGCATCAACAAGCCGTGCATGCCCTTCATGCAGCGTCACGCCACTGTTAACCAGCAGGTTGCGGTAGATCCCATTCAGGCGATTGATTTCGCGATCCTTGTTGGCAATCAGCGTAGCCCAGTCAAAATTCGCCTCGCCCAGCGACCAACCGAAGCCGCTGGCTTGCTCGAAATCTTCGGCAAAATGCGCGCCGTACACCAACAGCTTTTTCGGCACGCAGCCGACGTTGACGCAAGTACCGCCCAGGTAGCGGCTTTCGGCCACAGCCACCTTGGCACCAAAGCCGGCGGCAAAGCGCGCCGCGCGAACACCGCCGGAACCGGCGCCAATTACATACAAGTCAAAATCGTAGGCCATTTCACTCTCCTCGGCAGGCCGTCAGCATACCGACTTACATGGGGCTGAAAAACGAAAAAGCCACCCGAAGGTGGCTTTCTCTTACAAACGCATGGGCAAGCGTGAATCAATAAGCCTTGCCAGTCTTGTAGAAGTGCTCGTAGCAGAAGTTGGTGGCTTCGATGTAGCCTTCAGCGCCGCCGCAGTCGAAACGCTGGCCCTTGAACTTGTAGGCAATCACGCAGCCGTCTTTGGCTTGCTTCAACAGGGCGTCGGTGATCTGGATCTCGCCGCCTTTGCCTGGCTCGGTTTCTTCGATCAGCTTGAAAATGTCCGGAGTCAGGATGTAACGACCAATGATCGCCAGGTTTGACGGAGCATCTTCGGGCGCAGGTTTTTCAACCATGTCACGCACGCGGATCAGGCCATCACCAATGTCGTCACCGGCGATAACGCCGTATTTGTTGGTTTCGGTCGGGTTCACTTCCATGACCGCAACGATGGTGCAGCGGTATTTCTGATACAGCTTGACCATCTGGGTCAGTACGCCATCACCTTCCAGGTTAACGCACAGGTCATCCGCCAAGACCACAGCGAACGGTTCGTCACCGATCAGCGGTCGGCCGGTAAGAATCGCATGGCCAAGGCCTTTCATCTGGGTCTGACGGGTGTAGGAGAACGAGCACTCGTCGAGCAGCTTACGGATGCCGACCAGGTATTTTTCCTTGTCGGTGCCCTTGATCTGGTTTTCCAGCTCGTAGCTGATGTCGAAGTGGTCTTCCAGCGCGCGCTTACCACGGCCGGTGACGATGGAAATTTCGTTCAGACCGGCATCCAGAGCTTCTTCCACGCCGTACTGAATCAGTGGCTTGTTCACCACCGGCAGCATTTCTTTGGGCATGGCCTTGGTCGCTGGCAAGAAGCGAGTGCCGTAACCGGCTGCTGGGAACAAGCATTTCTTGATCATATGGGTCCTTACAAAGGGCTGTGCGTACGAAATTCGGCGCAGTCTAATCAGGCCGCAGCCACCTTACAATGGCAGCTGCTGGCGTTGCGATGTCATCATAGAGAAAAAATGTCAGCGTAAGTTCCACTTATCTTACAAAGACCTTCCTACCGCCTTGGCAAAAATTGCCGGTCACGCATCATTTCCATGGTAAGCCGTCTTTTTAGCACGCTTTTTCAGCCGGAACACTGACTTGGAATAACTTACGCGGCTTCGTGAGATTTGGCGCTATCATTAGGCCCTTGAATCAGACCAGACGAGATTGTTAATAGATGTCAGAACCAAAAGGCGTGAACGGCTACCTGATCACCAAGCGAGCGGACGGCTGGCACCTGATCAACTTTCACGGAGACAGCGTCGCTGGCGTTTTCGAGACAGAAAGCATGGCGATAGCGGTAGCCGAAGTGTTCGTGGATGAAGCCGGCCACGCGTCGAGCAAGCGACCGAAGGGCAAATAAGTCTTCAGCCCCCGCGCAACAAGCCCCGTTTGACGGGGCTTTTTTTGTATCACTCTGTACCTTGATGGCAGTTCGCTATAACCTGCCGAAAACGCCCCACGATAGTGTCAGCGCCTTCCCACACCCTCGACGACGAACACCTATGAACAAACTCCTGGCACTGACAGCGGTTCTGGCACTCGCCGGCTGCACCACCACTTCCGATGTTTACCTGAAAAACGGCGAGCAAGGCCTGACCATCGATTGCTCCGGCGAAGCCAATTCCTGGGCCAGTTGCTACGAAAAAGCCGATGCCTCTTGCGCCGGCACCGGCTATCGCATTGTCGGCACCGAGGGCACGCCATCGCTTAAAGAAAGCGACAAGACCCTGGGCCAGGATGTGGGCAACTACAAAAGTCGCAGTGTGGTGGTGGTCTGCAAGTAACCCTCGCCTACAAGTGAATCTCGGCAAATTTGATACCCAGCTCCCGAAGTAGCTCGGTCAGCTCGTCAAGGCTGGCAAAAGACTCGACTTCGTCTTGCTCGTCCACCAGGAAAAAGCTGCGCCCGCCACTTTTCTTGAAGAACACGATCCACTCACCGAGGTGGGCAGGGTTCTGGATGACATGGGTAGCCGAGATTTCACCCTCGGCATGGCGGGCTTTGACGTGTTCACGCTTCATATCTGGTTTTTCCACGACGGCATCAGCCGGAAATGCACTCTTCCCCGGCTTTTTTCACATCGCCCGGGCGGATCGGCACGTTGGACATGCTCTCGTAAAGCTTGATACTGCTGCCACTGGAGCGCTCGTCAATCTCGAAAATGGCCGAAGGGTCGGCCGAAAATTTCTGCGGCACGATCACGCGCACACCTTCTTTGTGCGGTTCGATCTGCGGCGGACGGCGGGTAGCCGATAATTTCTGTATCACACACGCGGCGTATTCCTGGGGCTTCTTCCCGGAAATGACGGCCAACGTCGGCGGGGTCTGCTTGATATCTGCAACCGAAGCACACCCACCTATCGCCAAGGCCAGCACCAACACACTCCACTTCATACAAAACCTCCAATAAAGACCCTACGACAGCGGGGATGGTAATTTTCTCCCGCACACGTAGGATTTATCCCTGATAACTCGGTAAATAACTGTTTTAAATTGTCGACGTCATTGCAGACGGGCCGATAATAAACGCGCTGGGGCTGATAAACTCCATCTTAACCTACGTATCGTTCTGATTTTTCAGAAAAAGCCCTTCTGGAGACACCCTCATGAAATTCATCCACCAGCGCGAGCACCTCAACGAGGGAGATATCGTCGTCATCGAATGCTCGCAAACCTGCAATATCCGCCTGATGAGCGATGCGAACTTTCGCAGCTTCAAGAATGGCGGTCGCCACACTTACCACGGCGGTGCGTTCGACAAGTTTCCCGCCAAGATCACCGCGCCCAGCACCGGGTTCTGGAATATCACTCTGGACGTGGTCACGCGTCGGGCGATCAGCGTCACCCGCAAGCCTGCGTTGTCCCACAAGATTCGTATCGTTCGTCGTACCAGCACCAAGCTGAGCTGATCCGAACGCGCCATAGGAAATAGCCGTGACTGCCACTACCAAATATGTAATCAAGTACAAACTCAACGGCGAACGCCGTTTTGAGTTCGCCCAACTGACGAGCAATAGCCTGGAAGAAGCCAAGCAAGCCTTGGCGAAAATCCACGATGCCAGCGATGAAATCACTGACATCACCGTGAGTAAGGCGTTGTAAGGCATGCCCGGCCCCACTGCCGATCTGTTCCCCGACGACGCCCTGCAACAACCCGCCGGGCGCGAGCAAATCGGCGAACAGTCCTACGTGCTACGGGCTTACGCCCTGCCCTGGGTTGAGCGGCTTCTACCTGAGCTACGCCGCGTGCTGGCTCAATCCCCGTTTCGGCAAATGGTCACTCCGGGCGGCTTTACCATGTCGGCTGCGTTGAGTAGCTGTGGAGAACTGGGCTGGACCACCGATACCAGAGGCTACCGCTACAGCCCGCTGGACCCGCGCAGCCAGCAACCCTGGCCGGCCCTGCCCGACGCATTGCGCGAACTGGCGGTGCTGGCGGCAGCCGACGCCGGCTTCAACGATTTCGCCCCGGATGCCTGCTTGATCAACCGCTATGTCCCCGGCGCGAAAATGTCCCTGCACCAGGACAAGAACGAACGAGACTACAGCGCGCCAGTCGTGTCGGTGTCCCTCGGGCTGCCGGCAGTTTTTCTGTTTGGCGGCCATGCGCGTAGTGACAAGCCGCAAAAGATTTCGTTGTTTCATGGCGATGTGGTGGTGTGGGGCGGGGTTGATCGCCTGCGTTTTCATGGCGTAATGCCCATCAAGGAGGGCGTGCACCCCCGCATGGGACGGCAACGCATCAACCTCACCTTGCGCACCGCCGGCTGATTTGAGCGCAAGCTTCGGAGTGCCAGGTTTTTACGAGGCGGCTAATCTGCCCAGGACCTGTAACGAGTGCCTGCCATGACTACCGAACAAGATCCACGCTGGGCTGCGATCCTCACCCGCGACCCCAAGGCCGATACGCTGTTCGTCTACGGTGTGAAAACCACCGGCGTGTACTGTCGCCCCAGCAGTGCTTCGCGTTTGCCGCGCCCGGAAAATATCGAGTTTTTCGACACTCCCGCCCAAGCCGAAGCGGCAGGCTATCGGCCCAGTAAGCGTGCCGTCGGCGACCAGACCCAGCGGGCAGCGCAGCATGCGCAACGGGTGGCCATGGCCTGCCGCCATATCGAGCAGGCCGACACCCCGCTCAGCCTTGATGCCCTGGCCAAGTTGGCGGGCCTGAGCCCGTTTCACTTCCACCGTGTATTCAAGGCCGTCACGGGGCTGACGCCCAAGGCTTACGCCAGCGCACACCGCTCACGCAAAGTGCGCGCCGGGCTCAAGGGCCAACATACGGTGACCGATGCGCTGTATGACGCAGGCTTCAATTCCAACAGTCGTTTTTATGCCTCGGCCGATCAGTTGCTGGGCATGAAACCCAGCGATTACAGGGCCGGCGGCGCCCACAACGAGATTCTGTTCGCGGTGGGCCAATGTTCGCTGGGGGCGATCCTGGTGGCACAGAGCGCCCGCGGCGTGTGTGCGATCCTGCTGGGAGATGACCCCGAGCAACTGGTGCGCGAACTGCAGGACCAATTCCCCAAGGCCGACCTGGTGGGCGCCGACCGCCGCTTCGAACAGTTGATCGCGCAGGTGGTGGGTTTTATCGAAGCGCCCGCCCTGGGCCTGGACCTGCCGCTGGATGTGCGCGGCACCGCGTTTCAGGAGCGGGTATGGCAAGCCTTGCGCGAAATTCCGCTGGGCAGCACGGCCAGCTATGCGCAAATCGCCGAAAAGATCGGCGCACCCACGTCGTTTCGTGCGGTGGCCCAGGCCTGCGGAGCCAACCGCCTGGCAGTGGCAATCCCGTGTCATCGCGTGGTGCGCAGCAACGGTGATGTGTCGGGCTACCGCTGGGGGGTGGAACGCAAGCGCCAATTGCTGGAGCGCGAACGCGGCGATTGAACCGCACGAAAAACCTGCGTCGTCCAGTGAATAAAACAGACTGGCCGCGCAGCGATGGCCCTGCTAAAACAGCGAAGAAACCGACTAACGCTGGAGACGCATAACATGGGCACCTGGCCAGACACGCGCATTCTCGACCTGCTGGGTATCGAGGTCCCTATCATCCAGGCCCCCATGGCCGTTGGCACCACCCCCGCCATGGTAATCGCCGCCAACCGTGCTGGCGCGCTGGGTTCCATGCCGGCTGCCGCGCTGAGTATTGAACAACTGCGTGACGCGCTGACCACCATCCGCCAGGCCAGCGATCGACCGATCAACGTCAATTTTTTCTGCCATCAACCGCCTTCCGTTGACGACGCGCGGGACCAACGCTGGAAAGCGCTGCTGGAACCGTACTACCGCGAATTGGGCGCCGATTTTGATGCGCCAACGCCGGTGTCCAACCGCGCGCCGTTCAACGATGCCGCCTGCCAGGTCGTCGAAGAGTTTCGCCCTGAGGTCGTCAGCTTTCACTTTGGCCTGCCGGAAAAATCCCTGCTGGAGCGGGTAAAAGCCACGGGCGCCAAGGTGCTGTCCTCTGCCACCACTGTGGAAGAGGCGGTCTGGCTGCAAGCCCATGGCTGCGACGCAATCATCGCCATGGGCATCGAAGCGGGCGGGCATCGCGGCTTGTTTCTCAGCGACGATCTCAATACGCAGATCGGCTTGTTCGCCCTGCTACCCCAGGTTGTGGACGCCGTGAGCGTACCGGTGATCGCCGCCGGCGGTATCGGCGATGCACGCGGGATCGTCGCGGCGTTCGCCCTGGGTGCTTCGGCCGTGCAGATCGGCACTGCATACCTGTTCACCCCCGAAGCGAATGTAACCGCCGCCCATCACCATGCGTTGCGCCACGCCCAGGCCAGCGAAACTGCACTCACCAACCTGTTCACTGGCCGCCCGGCGCGGGGCATCGTCAACCGGCTGATGCGTGAATTGGGTGCGATCAATCCGGCGGCGCCGGCATTTCCCAAGGCCGGCGGAGCGTTGATGCCGCTCAAGGCCAAGGATGAAGCGGGTTTCAGCAACCTCTGGTCGGGCCAGGCACTGCGCCTGGGCAAGGACCTGGCCACCTATGAGCTGACCCGCGAGTTGGCCGAACAAGCCCTGGCCAAACTCACGTAACCCAGCCACCTGCGGCAACATTGCGCTGTACCGGCAAAGACCAACCGCTATATATTCGCGTACATAGCGGTTAGCCCTTCTACCCACCTGCCGTACATCCCAAGGAGCTGCTCCATGATGATTCACGCCTCACGCCTGGCCGTGCTGGTCGCCGCGTTCGCGGCCGGCTCGGCCAGCGCCGATGAAGTCCAGGTGGCCGTGGCCGCCAACTTCACCGCGCCGATCCAGGCGATTGCCGCCGACTTCCAGAAGGACACCGGCCACACGCTGGTCGCGGCCTATGGTGCTACCGGGCAGTTTTACACGCAGATCAAAAACGGCGCGCCGTTCGAGGTGTTCCTGAGCGCCGACGACGCCACCCCGAAAAAACTCGAAGACGAAGGCGCCACCGTCAAGGGCTCGCGCTTTACTTATGCCGTGGGCACGTTGGCGCTGTGGTCGGCTAAAGAAGGCTATGTAGACGCCAACGGTGAGGTCTTGAAGAAAAATGACTTCAAGCACCTGTCCATCGCCAACCCGAAAGCCGCGCCGTACGGCCTGGCCGCGACCCAAGTTGTGGCCAAAGAAGGCCTGACCGAGCAGGTCAAGGCCAAGCTGGTTGAAGGCCAGAACATCACCCAGGCCTATCAGTTCGTGTCTACCGGTAACGCCGAGTTGGGGTTCGTGGCCTTGTCGCAGATCTACAAAGACGGCAAAGTCAGCCGCGGCTCTGCATGGATCGTCCCCGCCTCCATGCACGACCCGATCAAACAGGACGCGGTGATCCTCAACAAAGGCAAAGACAGCGCCGCTGCCAAAGCGCTGGTTGAATACCTCAAAGGTCCCAAAGCCGCGGCGGTTATCAAATCCTACGGTTACGAGTTATAAATGCCGCTATCGAGTGCCGATTTTTCCGCCATCTGGTTGACCATCAAACTGGCTTCGCTGACCACAGTGATCCTCTTGGTCATCGGCACTCCGATTGCCCTGTGGCTGTCGCGCACCCGCTCGTGGTGGCGTGGCCCCATCGGCGCGATCGTCGCCCTGCCACTGGTGCTGCCACCTACGGTGATTGGCTTTTATCTGCTGCTGACCATGGGCCCAAACGGTTACGTCGGCCAGTTCACTCAGTGGCTGGGGCTGGGCACCCTCACCTTCAGCTTCACCGGTTTGGTGATCGGCTCAGTGATCTATTCGATGCCGTTTGTGGTGCAGCCGTTGCAAAACGCCTTCAGCGCCATCGGCACTCGCCCGTTGGAAGTGGCCGCGACCTTGCGCGCCAATCCCTGGGACACCTTCTTTACCGTCATTTTGCCACTGGCACGCCCAGGGTTTATCACCGCGGCCATCCTCGGGTTCGCCCATACGGTCGGTGAGTTCGGCGTGGTATTGATGATCGGCGGCAATATTCCGGACAGGACCCGCGTGGTCTCGGTGCAGATCTACGACCATGTCGAAGCCATGGAATATGCCCAGGCTCATTGGCTTGCCGGGGCCATGCTGGTGTTTGCGTTTCTTGTGTTGCTGGCGCTGTACTCCAGCCGTAAAACCAGGATGGGCTGGAACTGATGTCGACGATTGACGTACGCCTGCAACTCAAATACCCCGACTTCGCCCTAGAGGTCGACCTGCATCTGCCGGGGCGCGGCGTGACGGCGTTGTACGGGCACTCCGGCTCCGGCAAAACCACCTGCCTGCGCTGCATCGCCGGGCTTGCGCGTGCGCACGACGGTTTTATCCAGGTCAACGATGAGGTCTGGCAGGACAGCCGCACCGGGTTATTCGTGGCCCCGCATAAACGCGCCCTGGGCTACGTGTTCCAGGAAGCCAGCCTGTTCCCGCATCTGTCGGTGCGCGCCAACCTGGAATTCGGCCTCAAGCGCATCCCCCGCCAGCAGCGCCGCGTGGACATGGCCCAAGCCACCGAGCTCTTGGGCATCGGCCATCTGCTGGAGCGCAACCCCTTGTTCCTCTCCGGCGGTGAACGCCAGCGCGTCGGTATCGCCCGGGCTTTGCTCACCAGCCCAACACTGCTGCTGATGGATGAACCGCTGGCCGCCCTCGACAGCCAGCGCAAGGGCGAGATCCTGCCATATCTGGAGCGCCTGCACGATGAACTGGATATTCCCGTGCTGTACGTCAGCCACGCCCAGGATGAAGTGGCGCGCCTGGCCGATCACATCGTGCTGCTCAGCGCCGGCAAGGCCCTGGCCAGCGGCCCCATCGGCGAGACCCTGGCGCGGCTCGACCTGCCGCTGGCACGGGGCGACGACGCCGGTGTGATGATCAACGGCACCGTCAGCGCCTATGACGCGCATTATCAACTGCTGACGCTGCAACTGCCTGGCAGCGCCCTGCCAATGCGCATCGCTCATGCGCCACTGGCCGTCGGCAAAGCGTTGCGGGTCAAGGTGCAGGCGCGGGACGTGAGCCTGAGCCTGCAGGCCGAAGAACACAGCAGCATCCTCAACCGCCTGCCGGTGACGGTGACCGACGAAATAGCCGCGGACAACAGCGCCCATGTGCTGGTACGCCTGGAGGCTGCCGGCACGCCATTGCTGGCACGTATCACGCGCTTCTCCCGCGATCAGTTGCAACTGCACCCGGGCCAGGCGTTGTGGGCGCAAATCAAGGCGGTCGCCGTGCTCGCATAACTATTTGGCACGACCGCACAGGGCTGCGGTCAATCAGACATACCGGCCTGATGTGTTGCCAAGGAACCCGCCCATGCCCGACTCTGCGTTGCCCGCCGATCTACCCCGCGATTTGCATTACGTTGACGACACCCAGCCCGGTATCCGCCGCAAGAAAGTACGCGGCAAGTTCCAGTATTTCGATGCCAAGGGTGAGCGCATCAACGACGCTGACCAAATCAAGCGTCTCAACGCCCTGGCCGTGCCCCCCGCCTACACCGATGTGTGGATCTGCGCCGACCCGCGCGGCCATCTGCAAGCCACCGGCCGCGACGCGCGTGGGCGTAAGCAATACCGCTATCACCCGCGCTGGCGTGAAGTGCGCGACAGCGATAAGTACTCGCGCCTGCAGGCGTTCGGCAAGGCGCTGCCCCCATTGCGCAAGCGGTTGCAAGCGCAACTGGCGGAACCCGGCTTTACCCGCGAGAAAGTCCTGGCCACGGTGGTGATGCTGCTGGACGCCACGTTGATCCGCGTCGGCAACACCCAGTACGCGCGCGACAACAAGTCCTACGGGTTGACCACCCTGCGCAACCGCCATGTGGGTATCAAGGGCAGCGAAATCAAGTTCCAGTTCCGTGGCAAGAGTGGCGTGGAGCATCAGGTCAGCGTCAGGGATCGGCGCCTGGCCACGGTGGTCCGGCGCTGCATGGAATTGCCGGGGCAGAACCTGTTCCAGTACCTGGATGAAGAGGGAGAGCGTCACACCGTCAGTTCCCACGATGTAAACGCCTACCTGCACAGCCTGACCGGCGCCGACTTCACCGCCAAGGATTACCGCACCTGGGCCGGTACCGCCATGGCGCTGGCGGTACTGCGCGAACTGCAATGGCAGCCCGAATCCGAAGCCAAGCGGCACGTGGTGGCGATGGTTAAGGACGTCGCCAGGCAACTGGGCAATACACCGGCGGTGTGCCGCAAGTGTTATATCCACCCCGCCGTGCTAGAGCATTTCAGCCTGGGCGAGCTGTCGAAACTGCCCAAGCCGCGCAAGCGCAAGGGGCTCAAGGCCGAGGAAGTCGCGCTGGCCATGTTCCTTGAGCAGCTCGCCAAGGGACGTTAGGCGGTGCAACTTAAAGCTGTCTGAGATCATTGCGCACGTCAGCAAAGCGTCCTACCGTAGTGGCCGGATAATCTCACTTGAGGAGCACGGCCCATGCTGCCTTCGTCCCACAAGCCGTTCGCCAATGCCGCGCTTGCTCATCAACAGCGCTGGCGCGGTCGGGTCGGCTTGATGCTGGTGGCCAGCCTCTCGGTGCTGGCCGGCATGACCGACGCCATTGGCTTTATGGCCAGCGGTGACTTCGTGTCGTTCATGAGCGGTAACACCACGCGCCTGGCGGTGGCGATCAGCGCCGGTGATCTCGGTTTGACAGGACGCCTGCTGCTGCTGGTTGCCACCTTCGTTGTCGGCAATGCGTTGGGGGTGGTGGTCAGCCGCTTCGGGCGGCGGCATGCACTGCCATTGCTGCTGTGCATCGCCACATTGCTGTGCGCGGGCGCGCTGTGGCCGTTCGAGGATGCCTTGCCCGCTTTGCTGGCGGCAATCACGGCGATGGGTATGCTCAACGCGGCGGTGGAAGAGGTGAATGGTTTACCGGTGGGGCTGACCTACGTCACGGGGGCACTGTCGCGCTTTGGTCGTGGCCTGGGCCGCTGGATGCTGGGGGAGCGCCGCAACGGGTGGCGGGTGCAACTGATCCCGTGGGGCGGCATGTTTGTGGGCGCGGTGATCGGTGCGCTGTTGGAGCAGCAGATGGGCCTGAAGGCGTTGCTGGTCAGTGGCGTGTTGGCCGGGGCACTGGGGGTCTTGACACTGAAGATCCCTCGGCGTTGGCATTTGGGGTTTATGCCGCGCTAGAAGAAGGATGCTCGCCCGACGTGCTGGCCTCGACGTCCGTGTACTGGTAAAGAGCCATTACCTCGGGCGAGCGGTGTGAATAATAAGCGAATGTCCGGCGGCTGTCGTGCCGGGCATTTCCGAATATGCCTAAGGCACGGGATTACAGGCAGGTCGCCAATGCGGCCAAACGACGCTTGGCGGGCATGCCGTCGGCAGCGGCGTAATACTTGACGGACGATCCGCTACCGGCGCTTTGCACGTCCACGAAGTAATCGCCGCCCGTGGTGTACACGGTAAAACCGCCCGCCCCGCTCGGCTCCTTGAAACCACCGGCGTCCACGCCAAACACGCTTTCATCCTGCCAGCCAAACTGAACGCACTCGGCAACCACCAGGGTGGTTTTATCCGACGCCAGGGTTTTGTAGGGCGTGCCCGCGCGCGCGTCTTTCATCTTCGAACCCGCGCAACCGGCCAGTGCTGCCAGTACCAATGCGCCCATGACCACCTTTCGCATGCCATCGCTTCCTTGAAAAAACGCGACTGTACCATTGCAATGGCGTTGACTGCCGCCTGCATGAACTTTGTTTCACTGTGAAGGAAGAACTCACTACCTATAGTGGCCAGGCTCATTTTTAGAAGTCTTCCTTCTGCCCGCCCTCCCGCGGGCTTTTTTACGCCTGCGCGTCAGACCCACCAGCGAAACAGATAAAACAACGCCATGCTCAGCAGCACGGTAATCAACACACTGCGCGTCCAGTACATCAGGCCTATCGCGCAGATACCCGCCAGTAAATACGGATTGGCCGGGCTCAGGTTGAGCTGGTGATCGGGCAAAAAAATGATCGGTCCGCAGATCGCCGTGAGCATGCCCGGTACCGCAAACCCCAGAAACTCGCGCGCGCCGCGGTTGAGGCGCACCGGCAGGCGCGGCTCGATAAACAGGTAACGATTAAAAAACACCACCAGGCCCATGGCCACGATCATCAGATAAATCATGGCTGCCCGACTCCCAGTCGCTTGCAGGCAAACCCTGCGCTCATGCCCAGCACGCCGGACACCACCACCGCCGACTCCCAATGCAGATAACTCAGCCACACCGAACACAGCAGGGCCACGGCCACGCAGACCACCGTCGGCACATCGCGCACCACGGGCGTGATCAAGGCAATAAAGGTCGCGGCAATCGAGAACTCCAGGCCCAACTGGTCAAGCCCCGGAATGCTTTTACCCAGCACGATGCCGGCGAGGGTGAACAGGTTCCAGATGATATAGAACGTCAGGCCCACGCCCAATGCATACCAGCGGTTGAAGGTCTGGCGGTCAAAATGACTGACCAGCGCGAAGAATTCATCGGTGAGCAAAAAGCCCAGGCTCATGCGCCACCGGGTCTTGAGCGGCGAAAGAACCGGACGCAGGTGCATGCCGTAGAGCAAATGCTGGGAGGTCAGCAACAAGGTGGTGAGCACGATGGAAATCAGGCTGGCGCCGCTCTTGACCATGCCGATGGCTACCAACTGCGCCGCACCGGCAAACACGATGGCGGACAAGCCTTGGGCCTGCAGCGGGGTAAATTGCGCATCGATGGCCATGGAACCGGCGAGCAACCCCCAGGGCGCGCAGGCCAGGGACAGGGGGATAGCGGCGATGGCGCCGCGAGCGAAGCCGTAATGAGGTATGGCAGCAGGCATGGAAAACGACTCATCAACGAACAGTCGACGAGCATGCCAGCGCAAATAAAAGATGTCTTGAACGATCTTGCTCAGGCGAGTTTTACCGACACCTGCTCCACCGAATCACGCGCCTCACGCAGTTCATAGGCGTCCTGGTTGAGCCGGTGAATGGTATTGAGCAGGCGTTGACGCAACACTTCATCGGCGAGTTTCTCCACGGCGCGCATCAGGTCGAACGCCGCGGTTTCGTTATTTTCCGCGACGGAATCCAGGGTTTTGCGCAGGTTGCGAGTGGCTCGGGTCACGCGGGTCTTCCTTCATCAGCAATGGGCAGGCACTTTAGGACATTCATGTTTCAGTTTAATTTCAATCACTTGTGGTTGATTCGACGACCTTTGATCCACGTCAACGCAAAACAGGATTTGACCTACATATACGCAATTCCATATATTCGCCCCCCTCTATACCGACGTTGAACATGTCCGACTTCTTTTCCCCGCCCGCCCTGTTCAAATGCCTGGCGGACGCCACTCGCGCCCGGATCACCCTGCTGATTCTGCGTGAAGGCGAACTTTGCGTGTGCGAGTTGATCCATGCTCTGGACGACAGCCAGCCAAAAATCTCCCGCCACCTGGCGCAACTGCGCAAAGGCGGGTTATTGCTGGACCGTCGCCAAGGGCAATGGATCTACTACCGCATCAATCCGGCACTGCCTGACTGGGTCACCCAACTGCTGGACACCACCCTGCAAGCCAACCAGCCATGGTTGCATAACGACGCCCAGCGTCTGGATGCAATGGGCGACAGACCACAACGGGCCAGCACCTGCTGCTGAGCCATCGGAGCGTTTATTCATGCTTGTCGCGATCGCGATTTTTATCGTCACCATCATTCTGGTCATCTGGCAGCCCAAGGGCCTGGGTGTTGGCTGGAGCGCCACACTGGGCGCGATCCTGGCCTTGGCCTGCGGCGTGATCAGCCTGGCGGATATCCCGGTGGTATGGCACATCATCTGGAACGCCACCGGTACGTTTGTCGCGCTGATCATCATCAGCCTGCTGCTCGATGAGGCCGGTTTTTTTGCCTGGGCCGCCCTGCATGTGGCGCGTTGGGGCCGTGGGCGCGGTCGCCGTTTGTTTGCCTATATGGTTTTGCTCGGCGCGCTGGTGTCGGCGCTGTTCGCCAATGACGGGGCGGCGCTGATCCTCACGCCCATCGTGATGTCGATGTTGCTGGCCCTGCGCTTTTCCCCGGCGGCAACGTTGGCGTTCGTGATGGGCGCGGGCTTTATCGCCGACACGGCGAGCCTGCCGCTGGTGGTGTCGAACCTGGTGAATATTGTCTCGGCGGATTACTTCAAGATCGGCTTCAACGAATACGCGTCCGTGATGGTGCCGGTCAACTTCGTGAGTGTGGCCGCCACCCTGGCCGTGCTGCTGGGGTACTTTCGCCGCGACGTCCCCCACACCTACGACCCCGCCGACCTCGCCGATCCCGCCAGTGCGATCCACGACCGCGCCACCTTCCTGGCCGGCTGGTGGGTGCTGGGCATTCTGTTGATAGGCTGCTTTGCCCTGGAACCACTGGGCATTCCCATCAGCGCGATTTCCGCCGTGTGCGCCGTCCTGCTGCTGGTGATCGCCGCCAAGGGCCACAAAATATCCACGCGCAAGGTCTTGAAGGACGCACCGTGGCAGATCGTGATCTTTTCCCTGGGCATGTACCTGGTGGTCTACGGATTGCGCAATGCCGGCCTCACCACCTATCTCGCGACCTGGCTGGATACCTTCGCCACTTATGGCGTGTGGGGCGCGGCCATGGGCACCGGCGTGCTGACGGCCTTGCTGTCTTCGGCCATGAATAACCTGCCGACCGTGTTGATCGGCGCGCTGTCCATCGAGTCCAGCCACGCCGTGGGCGTGGTCAAGGACGCCATGATCTACGCCAACGTGATCGGCAGCGACCTGGGCCCCAAAATCACCCCGATCGGCAGTCTCGCCACGTTGCTGTGGCTGCATATCCTGGCGCGTAAAGGCATTACCATCACCTGGGGTTACTACTTCAAGGTCGGGATAGTGCTGACCGTGCCGGTGTTGCTGATCACCCTCGCCGCCCTCGCCTTGCGCCTGAGTATCTAAGATGAAAGTCCTGTTCATGTGTACCGCCAACAGCTGCCGCAGTATTTTGTCCGAGGCCCTGTTCAATCACCTCGCGCCGGAGGGTTTCCAGGCCTTCAGCTGCGGCAGCTTCCCCAAGGGCCAGGTACTGCCGCGCAGCCTGAGCGCGCTGCAAGCTGTGGGTATCAGCACCGAGGGGTTGTACAGCAAAGGCAATGACGCTTTTAAAGACAACCCGCCTGACATTCTGATCACCGTGTGCGACAGAGCTGCCGGTGAAGCTTGCCCGGTGTATTTCGGGCCTGCGGTAAAGGCGCATTGGGGGTTGGAGGACCCGTCTGACGTCAAGGGCGATGACGCCATTGTGGAAGCCGCGTTCGAGGCGACACTCAATACCATCGAAACCCGCTGCCGAGCGCTTTTCGACCTGCCTCTGTCCAGCCTGACCCCGGCGCAACTGAAGATTGAACTTGAGCGTATCGCCGCGTTGTAACAACGTTGCCAGGCTCAAACAACGGTCGATTTGAGCGCCCTTGCTGACGTATGCTCTGCCACTTTCTCGAAAGGAAGCGGGCATGCTGACGATCTTTTTTTACGCGCTGGTATTCGGTTTTGTGTTTTGCCTTTCGCCCGGCGCGGTGCTGGCGGAGACCCTGCGACGTGGCTTATTGCAGGGCTTCACGCCTGCCCTGTTGGTGCAGATCGGCTCGCTGGTGGGCGACGCAGTGTGGGCGGTGATCGGCCTGACCGGCATCGCCCTGCTCATCCAGCATGACGCCGTGCGCGTGCCGCTGACGGTGATCTGCGCGCTGTACCTGGCTTGGCTTGGTATACGCAGCTTGATTGACGCCTGGCACCTGCCAAAAATGGACGACGCAGCGGCCACTTCCGGGAAAAACGCACTGGCGGTGGGCGCCGCGATTTCCCTGGCCAACCCGAAGAACATTGTTTACTGGGGCGCGTTGGGGAGCGCCTTGTCCGGCATCGTGGGCGCCACGCCCAGCCATGGTCAGACGTTGATGTTTTTTGCAGGTTTTATGCTGGCCTCGGTGTTGTCATGCTTTTTGATCGCTACCCTGGTCAACCTCTTGCGCAAAAATGCTTCGCCACTGTGGCAGCGCGTCAGTTATGCCGCCTGCGGCGTGGTGCTGATCTATCTGGCGATTCTGGCCGCTCAGGGCATTTAAACCACATGAACCGTATCGAACAGATCGTGCTGATGGCAGCGTACAACCGGTGGATGAACCGCAAGGTCTATGCCGCCGCCGCCCAGCTTTCAGAGGCGCAATTACGCATGGACCGCGAGGCCTTTTTCGGCTCGATCCTCGGCACGCTCAACCATCTGGCGCTGGGCGACACGGTGTGGCTCAAGCGCTTCGCCCAACACCCGACAGGCTTTTCGGCACTGGCCCCGCTGGAAGCCATCGCCATGCCCCGCGACCTCAAGCACTTGGCCTTCGCGGACCTGGAGCAACTGGCGACCCGTCGCGGTTGGCTCGACCAACTGATCATCGACTGGGTCGAGACCTTGCGTGAGCCCGACCTCGACCAGCGCCTGCATTACCGCAACATGCGTGGCGTCGCGAGCGATAAGCCGTTTTCGAGCCTGCTGCTGCACTTCTTCAATCACCAGACCCACCACCGCGGCCAGGTCACAACGCTTTTGACCCAGGCGGGCGTGGATGTCGGCGACACTGATTTGCTGGCACTGATCGACTGAACTCAGCCCTTACCGAACGCGGCATAGGCTTGCATCAAGCGCGGGAAGTCGTGGGGTTCGGGCAGTTTCGCGAAACTTTCGACCGCTGGAGTATTTGCCCAGGGCAGCTTTTCGCAGGTCCAGGTTTCCATGAACGGCCTGTACGCCCTGAAATTATCCAGCAGGCTCGCGCGCACATTGACGAACTCGTCGATGCCATGGGGCCGGGTAAACAGCCAACTCATGCAGCGAGGGCAAAAGTAGTGACGGTCGACGCCGTGCAGGCCACCAATGACCGGGCAGCCCTGGGTCACCGTGAAAGCACCGGCGGCATACAACGCACTGAGGGAAAACGCGCTGGAGGTCATCTTCTGGCAACCGGTGCAATGGCAGGCCATGGTGATCACCGGGGGCTCGCTCAGGCTAAAGCGCACCTCGTTACAGCGGCAGCTGCCTACTTGAAGCAGGGTTTCGGCGCTCATCATCGTGTCCTTTTTGTGATGGAAAGCGTGGCAGGGTAGCGCCCGCGGCTGGGGTTGAACAGGCCAGCAAACGATACCGAACCCTGCATCAGCGCCGGGGCAGTACGCCATACGCAAAAGCCCCGGCGGAACCGGGGCTTTCACGTGTCCTCACGCATCATTGGCTACCGGCCTGCCGCGCGCCTTGTACGCCGGCAGCGTGGCGGCGTACGCCAGTGCCTGTTCACGGGAATTGAAGGACGCCAACCGGTCGCTATGCGTACACACTCGCCAGGGGCCGTAATTGACCTGCACGATATGGTATCCATTCAGATGCAGCTTCTTCAGCATTGGAACGCTCATAGTCACCTCGCTTTCCTGAGATTTCCACGGGTTGCACGGCCTACCTTACACCCGCATCCGCCAGGAAGGCTGACCACATGTCGCGGGCTTCAAAGGCTCTTCTGTCATTTATAGACAGTACCCCCCGACTCGACCCCAGTACCGAATCGCCCCTCAAAACCGCGTAGCTCACTGATCTTCCGAGCTTTTTCATCCATTCCCGCGCACAAGAAAGCTAGCGTGCGACCTTGCACATACGCGCCTGGATCTATATATTCCCAACCCTGCTTAACCGCGCTACCGCCCGAATGGCGAAACTGGTAGACGCATGGGACTTAAAATCCCCCGCTCGTAAGGGCGTCCCGGTTCGATTCCGGGTTCGGGCACCATCTCCAGTTCCACTGACGGCCAGTAAAGTCCGTGGAACCCTTTAAAACCCGCCTCTTGGCGGGTTTTTTCGTTTATGGCATGCCGTCGGTTTCTATCGAGTTCCGGGCTTTTTAAGTATAGATTTAGAGATATCAGTCGGTTCGATATCGGGTTGTATACTTATGTCGCGCACTACTACTCCACTCTCAGATGCTGAGTGCCGCACAGCCAAGCCTAAAAGCCGTCCCTATGGGCTCTTCGATGGAGAGGGGCTTTTTCTGCTAGTCCAACCCACGGGTCGAAAGGGATGGCGCTTTCGCTATAGCAAACCCAACGGCAAACAAGGTCTAACGTCGTTTGGCAATTACCCCGTTGTCGGCCTTGCTGATGCCCGTGCCAAGCGTCTGGAGGCTAAGCGATTGCTGATGCAAGGTATCGACCCTGTCGAAAATAAGCGTAACGTTAAAATCGAAGCTGAAATAAGAGGTCGAACCTTTGAAGATGTTGCTCTGAACTGGCACAAGGACATGTCTATAAGGTGGACCCCGGGTCATGCCAAAAACGTATTGCGACGTCTCCAAACCTATGTATTCCCATGCATTGGCGCGCGATCTATCCTCGACCTGGATACCCACGATCTACTGCAACCTCTGGAAGCAATCAAGAAAAAGGGATCGATCGATGTTGCGTTGAGGGTAAAAAACTACCTGATGAACATCATGCGCGAAGCCAAACGCGCTCGGCTGATCAGTGTAAATCCTGCCTACGATCTTGAAGGTTCAATCAAACCTCAGCGCACGGCACACCGGCCGGCCCTCCCCTTATCGCGCCTGCCGGAACTGCAGGAACGTATCGCCAACTACAAAGGCCGCTTACTGACACGATTAACCGTGATGCTCTCACTGCATCTGTTCGTTCGCTCCAGCGAACTGCGTTTCGCCCGTTGGTGCGAGTTCGACCTGGAGCGTGCCGTTTGGGAAATACCTGATACACGCGCAGCTCTAGAAGGCGTCGCCTTTTCTACGCGGGGTACAAAAATGGATGGCGACGTCCATCTAGTACCCTTATCACCCCAAGCGATTGCACTCCTCAAACAAATCCAAGCCCTGACAGGCGGGTTCGAACTGGTTTTCGCGGGCGATGCCAATCCGCGCAAGCCGCTGTCAGAAAACACTGTCAATAAAGCGCTGCGAACGATGGGCTACGACACCCGGTCAGACATTTGCGGGCACGGGTTTCGTACTATGGCTTGCAGTGCCCTGGTGGAGTCAGGGCTTTGGTCAGAAACCGCGATTGAACGGCAAATGAGCCATAGAGAACGCAACAGCATTCGCGCGGCGTATATTCACAAAGCTGAGTTTATTGAGCAGCGCAGACTGCTCATGCAATGGTGGAGCAACTATTTAGAGGCAAACCGAGTGGAGCACGTTACTCCACATGAATACGCCAATGGCCGAGAGTGAAGGCAGCGTGACTCGAAGCGCGCGAGTTACTAATTCGACGGCTCGCGGCCCGACACGAGGCATCGAACCTTATACGCCAAGTTTATTTACATACTATAGATTCAAATCGAATCTCACAAAAAAAAGCGCATATTCAACCATCAAAACAGGACGTGCGCTGCTATACAGGCAAGCGCCATACCGAGATAAGACAGCTTAACTTAATTCAGTACAGACGACGGTAAACCACCGCCCACATCAGGCATCACCCCGAATCCAAAATAAAAAGGGACCTGATCATGTACGTCGAAGGCAGCTGTGAGCTTTCTTACAAGCCGTTCTACCACCCGATTGAAGCGGCAATCAGGTGGTGCGGCTTACTGGAATATGAAGCAGAAATTCTGCACGCCTTTGCCCTGGCACCTCACACATTAAGTACTGCCTTCCCGCAGTGGCCATGTCTCTATCTGAATCTGGAAAAACTGCACGATGCGGTCGCAAACGGAGAACTGCGCTTCGGTTCGCTGGGCGTCCCGGTAGAACCGGGTATTCATGTCCCACCGGAGCTACTCACTGTGCGCTACATCGACCTGAAAGAGTGGATGACGCAACACTTCCCCGATCAAAAGCCTGCTTTTCTATTCGATCAAATCGAACGCGCTGTTCACCCCGCCATCAGCACTGATTCATTCCAAGTTTTGCAGGCTGACCGGGATGCACTACGGGTACAACTCAACGCCCTGGAAACAATCCAGCAAACCGAGCGTGAGGCTCACGCAGAAGTCGTGACGCAACGAGATCGACTGCTGCGAGCCATCGGCGATGGCTCGACATTAAACGAGCGCAGTTTACGGGGACACGAGTGTGTGCTCGGTGCAGTCTTGCAGGTGGTCTTGGGGCGCTCACCCGCCGGCAAGCCCTACTCGGTGTTCAACAGCCAGGAAGCCTTGGTGAGTGCAATTGTCGCCCATAGCGGCAGCGTTACAGGTATCAGCAAGCACAGCCTCGATCTGAAATTCGCCGCCGCAAAACGCCGCTTGAAGGACGCTTGAGTCAATTGCATCGAAGATTGGATAATTTTTACTGCAATGACACCCGGACCACCCTGCCCTTCACTGCTCCTACCTGGCCCTGACCCTCGGCTAAAAAGGAGTACACACCATGCTTAACGAACCCACCACCACCGACCGCCGCATCCTGCGCCGCGACGAAGTCGAGCGCATCACCGGTTTCAAGCGCTCGCATCTCTATAACCTGATGAAGGAAGGCCGCTTCCCCGCAGCCAAACGCATCGGTTTACGCGCAGTCGGTTGGGACTCCCATGAAATCAACTGCTGGATCAGCGAGCGCCTCGCTGAGCACCGGTGACCGCCATGCACGTATTGGTGATTGGCTGTACCAAGGGCGGCGTGGGCAAAACCACTGTCGTTGCCAACCTCGGTGGGATCGCGGCCGATGCAGGGCTGCGGGTGGTGATGTTGGATCTGGATATCCAACCGACGCTTTCAAGCTACTTCAAGCTGGAGTGGCGAGCGCCCTGCGGCATCTATGAATTGCTGGCATTCAACGAGTCTCGACTTGATGAATTGATTTGCCACACCCGTATCCGGCACCTGGACTTGGTGCTGTCCAACGATGACCAAAACCAACTCAATACCTTGTTGCTGCATGCCCCAGACGGTCGCTTGCGCCTGCGCAATCTGCTCTCGGTGTTCATCCCCCACTACGACCTGATGCTGATAGACACCCAGGGTGCTCGCAATGTAATGCTGGAGATGGCCATCCTCGCGGCTGATGAAGTGCTGTCGCCGGTGACACCGGAAATCCTTGCTGCGCGTGAACTACAGCGCGGCACATTGAAGTTGTTGAGGGACCTTGCGCCCTATCAATACCTGGGTGTTCCGAACCCGCCGCTGCATATCTTGATCAATCGGGTCCACCCGGTCTCGGCCAACGCTCGGCTGATTCAGCAATCCCTACGGGAAATCTTCAACAAGCAACCGGACATTCAGGTCCTCAACACCGTTGTGCCGGCCCTTGAAGCTTACCCACGTGCGGCTATGCAGTGGCAGGCGGTGCATCGCGTGGAGACTTGGCGTCCGGCGGGAAGATTGGCGCCTGCGGCCCTGGAAACCATGCGCTCACTTGCCTGCGAACTCTTCCCACAGTGGCAGCACCGATTCGAGAACGTCTGCGGAAAAAAGCTCGAGCGCAACGGCCATGCCGACCGTTGAGGAGATTCAGGCCATGGTTGAGCAATTACAGGTGCCTGGTTTTGCGCGTAGCGATGCGTCGCAGGCGGCGATGAGCGACCCGATTGCGGATACGCCGATGATCGTGACACTGGATCAACTGCGCCCATATTCGCTGGACCCGAGGGTCACACGAAACCCGCGCTACGAGCTGCTTAAAGCCTCTATTCAGGAGCGTGGGCTGGATACGCCGCCATCGATTACACGACGCCCCGGTGACACCTTTTTTATGATCCGTTCTGGCGGCAATACACGCCTGGCCATTCTGGGGGAGCTATGGGAAGAGACTCAGAATGAGCGCTTTTTTCGAATTCCCTGCCTGTTCAGACCCTGGCCAACCCGAGGCGAAATAATCGCGCTGACTGGGCATCTGGCCGAGAGTGAATTGCACAGTCGTTTGACCTTTATTGAACGCGCATTGGGCGTTGAAAAGTCCCGGGAGTTATACGAGCAAGAGCTGGATCGGAGCTTGTCCCAGTCCGAACTGGCAAGGCTTCTGTGTGCCGATGGCTATCCGATTCAGCAGTCGCATATCAGCCGTATGCAGGATGCCGTGCACTTTCTGTTACCGGCGATTCCCAAGGTGCTGTACGGCGGGCTCGGCCGCCATCAGGTGGAGCGGCTGGCCACTATGCGCCGAGCCGCCGAGCGTACCTGGGAGCAATACACTCAGGCGCAGAGCTTTTCGACGTTATTTCAAGATGTGCTAGCCGCCTTTGACAATGAGCCGGGGCAATTCCTGCTTTCACGTGTCCAGGATGAGCTAGTCGGGCAGATGGCCGAGCAGTTGGCGGTGGACTATGACGCGCTCAATCTGGATATCTCTATCGCGGGGAATCGTCAGTCGGCGTTGGCGCTTGAGCCACAGGCACCAGAGCCATTGCCTGTAGCGACATCGCCTACCAGTGCTACAACCACGCCGCCCCCAATCACCGAGCCACGGAAAGAAGCACCGCCGCCAGTCCTCACTGAGCGCCTTGCCGCGATCCAGACGCTGGTTGAAGCAGAAAACACAACTGACGCGGAAGAACCCTCACTGCCCATTCACACCGATAGCCTCTACCCTATCAACGATATTTGGCGCATAGAGCCCAGTCTTGACACACCGCATCGTCTGCGGATTCATATCGCCCAATTTGCCCGTGAGATCGCCAACGCAGCGGGCTATGAAAATAGCCTGCAAACGGTTGAGGGCGGTTACGGTTTTCTGTGCAGCGATGACACACCGTCGACCTGTTCCAATGACACGCTCGCCTTGTTGAACGCCATCATC
This sequence comes from Pseudomonas sp. S3_E10, assembly GCF_054667615.1. Classification (NCBI taxonomy): domain Bacteria; kingdom Pseudomonadati; phylum Pseudomonadota; class Gammaproteobacteria; order Pseudomonadales; family Pseudomonadaceae; genus Pseudomonas; species Pseudomonas sp. S3_E10. Next base: position 5,695,480 of record NZ_CP162743.1, on the reverse strand, counting down.
ACACCGAGCTGTCCGGTCGAACCCCATGAGTTACTGGCGCAAGCGGGCCTGGACGATGATAGCCTGATCAAGCTATTCCGCATGATCCGCTTGGCACGCCGCCTGCACCAACTCGTCGCAGATGATGACTCTGGGAGGACACCGTGCTGATCCCCCACCCACTCAACCAGGCCGTAATCGTTCAAGCCCTGCACGACCTGCGCAACGGCCAACTGCGCCGCTGTAAAGCCATGGGCTTCAGCGACAGCGACTTGGCAGCCCTCAAACAACCCGCCCTGGTCAGCCTGTTGCTAAACTCCCAGGCGCCCTGGTGCACCGTCACGGTCAACCATGCCGTGATTGAACGCATCCTGCGCCAGGCCGACAACACCGCCCAGGAAGTCGCCGCCGTCGACCGTATGCTGCGCCTCGGCGCCAGCACCGAGATGGTCTGCGACTTTTACGGCCTCACCCATCAGGAAATTGCCCTACGCCGCGATATCCTTGGTCTGCCCAAACGCAAAGGCCGCCACCCAGTGCTGACCGAAACCGAGGAAATCGAGCTGTGGCATCAGTGGAAACCCCAAGTCGATGCCCGAGCCATTGCGCTCAATGATGAGCTGGGTCTACTTGACTTGGCGCTCGACCTGGCTGAACGCCTTGGCCATCCTGCCTCGGTCATTTGGGCCGCCGGCCGCAGCTGGATCGAACAACAGTTGGTGTAAAACATGTGCCCTCGTGAACCACAGAGCCCAGGTACCTCAGCGGGCGATGGGTTTCTATTCAGCGGTAACCGCCATGAAACCGTGCCCCGCGCGCTGTTCCTGGATATCCGCCTCACGCCCTTGGAACGTAATGCCTGGCAGATCATTCGCCTGCAGTTGCTCGATAACACCACCACCGTTTTCCCCTCTTACGAACAGTTGCGCCCGTTCCTCGCGTCCATGCCCTGTGGCGCCAAGGCCTCCCACGAAACCATCGCCAAAGCCCTGACCATGCTGCGACTGTCACGCTGGTTGAGCCTGGTGCAACGACGTCGCGACGCCGAGACGGGTCGCTTGCAGGGCAACCTCTACGTCCTGCACGACGAGCCGCTAACACCATTTGAAACTCTGCAACTGGACCCGGAATATCTGGAATTGGTGAGCCATGCGCTGGACCATCTCAGCAAGGCCGTGCAATGCGTGGCGATTCAGGTGTTAAAGGAAATCAGCGATGACCCATTGCTCCAAGGCAAGCTATTGCCGACCCGCGTGCAGTTGCTGATGCAACGGTTGGATCGCCAATCCGAAGTGGGGCAAGCCGCCCTTATTCGGAATCAGCTATCCCCTGCTTCGGAATCCGAAGTAGGCGGCAAACCCACGACCCACCACTCTCTTCGAATTCCGAAGCAGGACAGTACTGTAAGTACAAAAGCAAAGAAAAAACTACGTACTGAAACGGTGCCCCTCCGCTGGCCCAACAGCTTCACTGCCCTCAAACCCGCGCAACAATCCGCTGCGCGCCTGGCGCTGGGCCAAGTGGATAGCACGTTGCAGCAAGCCGTACTGGATGAGTGGAGCGCGCGTTGTCGCCAGCAGCACGTGCATAACCCCGCCGGCTACCTGTTTGGGATCGTTCAAAAAGCACTCAAGGGTGAGTTCACGCCCTGGGCCGCACCCGCTGGGCCGATGCAGTCCTCTGTGCCTGACGCGCAGGAGCCCAATCCCCGCGACCCCGAGATAGCTGAGGCCCATATGGCCGAATTGCGCGCCTTGTTGCACTTACGCAACCACTGACTTGAGATCAATTATCCCCGGGGGATAGCACCAGCAAGCGCCACTGTGTTCCACCCTTTAAACCGGTTACTTTGCTACGCCCATTGATCACTGACAGCCTTCTGCGCTCTTCCCAAGCTGCCCGCTCCTATTCAACGCGAGCGACGGCAACCATGGACAACGACCAGCCCCCCGTACTCGGCGCACTGCGCAGCAGCATGGAGTTGACCCTGCACACCCATCGCGCCTCCAGCATCTGGCGAGGTAGAGCGCCCACCGAAGGCCGTGCGGGAATCATCGGTCTGAACGGCTTCATCGCCATCATGAACAAAATGAAACGGGGCGCCGAACTGGACGACCCGTATTCAGATGCCTGGATGCTGCGCATCGAAGACAAACTGCAAGACACCCATGCCCGGCTGCACGCCCTCAGAGAACAAGTCGAGCAGACCCTTACCGACATACCGCCAGAACTTCACCTGGGCGAAAACTGCAACCTGCACCCGATCAACTTGCCACTGCTGATCAACGCGCAACTCGGTTTCAAGGCCGTCTATCTGCTGGCCGACTACGACAACCTGGCCCGCAGCCTTATCCTCGCCTACCACACCGCCTTGATCGACCGAAGCACCCTCGCACGCGCACTCAACGAAGGCACCCACGCTCTGCGCAGCCTGTTTGGCCTGGCCCAGCAATACCGCTACTCCGGGTGCCGCCGCAGCGACTTGGCCGCCGACAATGCCATCGCCCGCGCTGCACGGGAGAGGTTTGGCGAACTGCCACCAGACGTCCTCGACGGCAACCGCCGCTCGAGGTTCGCACCCCCTATCGTCCGCCCTACTGAATCCACTGATCAGGAGCACCACTCATGATCCCGGTTTACTTCAAAGCACTGGAACCGGTGGACTACCACCCCCTGGCACAGACCGCCTACCTAAAAGGCCTTTTACAGCCTTTTAAAGGTAAGGGGAGCCTGGAGATCTGGGCCACCGACTGCGCACAACTGCGGGATGAATTGATCGCACTCGCTTCCCGAAAAATCCTGATGCAAGCGGCCGCCTATCCCTTCAACCGCTTGCCCATTCAACTGGCCCAACAGGTCACCAGCGCCGGTACGACCTTTCTGCGCTGGCGCAACCTGGACCGCAGCGCAATGGGCGTCGCCCTCTGGGAACAGTTGATCAACAGCGAAGCCACCCCCGGAGTTCTGATCGACGACCTTTACGCGCTGGAACTGCAACGCATCGTCCTCAACATGCAGATCAGTCTCAGCCACACCCTGTCCCGCCAAGCGCTCGACTGCGCGCAGAAAATGGCACGGGCCGAAGCGGCGTACCTGCATCGTACCAATCGACCCATTGAATCGGAGGAGTAACCCATGAGCACGCATTTTTTTGGTGAAGGCAATATTGGTTCTGCGCCGGAGTATCGGGAGTTTTCCCACGGAAATGATGAGCCGCGACGATTGCTGCGTCTGAATATCTATTTTGATAACCCGGTTCCCGTCAAGGATGGTTATGAAGACCGTGGCGGCTTTTGGGCACCGGTGGAGATCTGGCATCGCGATGCTGAGCATTGGGGAGCGATTTACCAGAAGGGGATGCGGGTGTTGGTAGAGGGCCGCACGGTGCGGGATGCCTGGGAGGATCAGGATGAGAATGAGCGGGTGACGTTTAAGATTGAGGCTCGGCGGGTGGGGATATTGCCGTATCGGGTGGAGGCGGTCGTCTTGGGGGGCAAAACTGCGAAGCAAGAAGATGCTGAAGGCAGTGAGTAAACCCATCTCCTATTGCAGGAAGTTGAGTTCACTAAACCCCGAAATATTCACTTTCCGGGGCGCGAGCTTGAAAGCTTAACCTTCGGCTCGACTCCTCTCAAAGGTCCAGACGTTCAGAGGGTTTGGTCAATTCGGTAATACACGCAGTGTACTCGTTGTGGATTCTGATGAGGTCAGTGTAGGGAATTGGTCTGGGTTCAGCCTTCGCTAGGTTTACAAGTATCCCCACCGAATACTTTTGTGCGTCTGTTTTATCAGCCAATGAGCTTGACCTGAGAGCCGCGGAAGCCTTGATTTGGTCAATCAGCTCTTTGGATGGCAATGAGGTGCCTGCGATTTTTTTCGTTGCGGCTTCAATATCAAACGCGAGTGTGTTCAGAGTTGCAGCTACGTAATTTTGAATGACTCTGAGGTTTGTATTTGTTAGTCGGTGTGCATTGCGTACTAGCTTGAGTGCTTGTTTTTTATTTTCAGCGTCTTGCTTAGCATTTTTAGTGAGGATGAAAACGTCAGAAATCAAGCTGGGAGTTCCGAGTTCAACGATCATTTTCTGCGCTTCAATGTTATAGCTCAACGCTTCCAGGGTTGCCGCAAACTCGTCTGCTTGCCGCTCTAGCTGAGTAACGTCAGCCAATTCGCTTTTGTAATTATTAACTATTATTAACAGATCACTTAGTGAGTCACCCATGCACTGAGCAGAAATGGCAGCCTTGCCGTAGGTAGCCATTTGGACCTTAGGATTTACATACAGTTTGCTGCCTAGAGACAGGCCGGCGAGCGCTCCAAATGCCTTAATAAAATCAGAGTGCGTGCTAGTTAAAGCGCCAAAACCTGCACCTGCGATCAAGCCCAAAGTTGTCTGATCCGATATTGCTCCGAAGTTTTTGGCTGAGTCGATATAACCGGCGTACTCACAGCCTCGGGTATATGCTTTTCGGGCTGCACCATCAATAAGGCTAGCTTGGCTCATTCCGGCCGAAATTTCCGGCCCCGTAACTGCGCAGGGTTCTTCGTCGTCCGTTTCATAAGGCGAAGGCGGGCGATAATCGGTTTGTGAATTCGGAAGAGTGAGAGGCGGGGTTGTACATCCCAGCATCGCTAGTAACAGTATTGGCATTACTGCTTTGTACATGAGCCTCTCCTTAACGTCCATGAGCACATGGCACGATGCCATCCATCGTTAAAGTAGTCTGTATCTCGCTACTTTCAAGGCAAAAACTGAATATCAGAAAAAGATAGTTACTGCTCAAATGCAGATGTGAGGTGGTGAAATCCGGACCAGCCAAAAAACCCCTTTCAAAACGACAGCAACTCCGGACCAGCCCACTCTCCCCCCCGTGTCCGCTGACGCCCCTCAGCAACATGCCCAGGTAGCCCCGGTCTTCAAGGCTACGACGCCGTCCCCAAGGCGCTGACCTCGCCAGTTCGCTCGCCGCATCCCCAGCGCGAACGCTCATCACCTTGTGATGATGGATGCACTCTCTTCCACCCGGATCCCACGATCCATAACCCCAACGGGACTCACCTCCCTTAGGGGCTCGGTGTGCCTCGTTTTTTGCTCATCTTCTGGAGGCATGAAATGACCACTGAAACCACTCAACCCAGCTACTTCGATTTGCATATCTCTGGCCTTGGTTACTTGAACCGTATTCGAGAAATCACTCCGAAAAAAGGCCAACCCTTTCTCGCCTGTGACATTGCGGCGTTGACTGGGCCTAGCACTGATGTGGAGTACCGCCGTTTCGATGTGCGGGTCTCGGGCGCTGAGGCTCAGGAGTTGATTCGCCGTTGCGCGGCAGCCGTGTCGGCTGAACGCAAAGTGCTGATCGGTTTTCGCCTGGGCGATTTATGGGCGGATGTTTTTACCTATGCCAAGGGCAAGTATGCCGGGAAGCACGGCGTGAGCCTGAAGGCCCGGTTGTTGTTTGTGAGCTGGATCAAGATCGATGGCGTCGAGGTTTACAAGGCCGAGCCGAAGATTCGGGACGATGTCGTTGATGAGTCCTTGGACAGCCGCGCAAACGCGTCTCCTCCTGATGCCGGCGAGGCATCGTTCTGATGATCCATGTCCTAGCCAGCAGGGTCTTGAATGGCCCTTGGGAGTTCTATCATGTCGTTGATCAATCTGTTGCAGGATGATCCAAACTTCTCATTTGGCATCGTAGGGATGACTGCCGGTGTCCAAGCGTTAGTGCAAAACGATGAACTGGACCCACTGGAGTACCTGATGCGTCACCTTCAAGGTGACTGGGGTGACCTCAGTGACGAGGATCAGCAGGCCAATGCTGACGCCTTGGTGCATGGCAATCGCGTGCTGTCCTCGTACAAGGTCTCGGAAGATCAGTGGTTGTGGATCATTACCGAAGCCGATCGCAGCATCACGACACTTCTGTTGCCAGAAGAATACTGATGCAGGTAACTCTCAGCAGACGGCCTCTTCGGAGGCCGTTTTGCTGTTTGCGTAAAGAGGTCAGCAACGGCAGCGGTTTATGAGCGGCTCAATCGGCCTGTGATCGGCATGCTGGGCGCAACTTCTAAGACGGGGCTTTCACCATGACGCGATCCTCTTCCCTGGCCGCCGTGCTGCTGAGTTGCGCCGTGATCAGTGGATGCACAACCCCTACGCCGGAACGTGTAGATGTGCCAGTGACCGTAGTGGCGCAAGCGCAGCCTGCGACTCCGGTGATTCGCTCCGGCCGCTACACCTTGGTAGAAATCCGGCCTGAGCAGGCTCAACAGGTCTTGCTGGAGCAGGTCGTCGATATCACGCTGCCGTCTGGCTGGGACCTGACGGTCGGCGATGCCGTGCGCTACGTGCTGCGCTTTTCCGGCTATCAACTGGGCGAGCATTGCCCTAAGTCGTCGGTGCTGTATGAATTGCCGTTGCCGGCCGCGCATTTTCGACTTCGCCCAATGTCGCTGCAGGATGCGTTAAAGACATTGGCTGGACCGACATGGAGATTGCAGCCTGACCACACTCAACGCCGTATCTGCTTTACGCCCGCTACAGAGCAGGAGCCGACGCCATGACCCAATTAATGGAGCGTCGGCAACTGCTTGGCGCCGCGGGTATCGTTTGGAGCCTGGTGGTCAGCGCTGCACTGATCTCCCAGTATGTTGCCCAAAACCAATCGGCATCACAGTTCGACGTCCAGGCACTTCAAGAACGTTTGGCTCAGTTGGAAACCCCGGTCACCCTACCCCCGGCAGCCAGCCCTGCGGACCTGAGAGCGCTGCAACAAACACTCGAGGCGCGAGTCGCCGTCATCGCTAAAACCGTTGAGCAGCGCGCGCCCTGGCAAGCGCTGCGTGATCTGGAGCAACAAGTGCAGCGTCTTGAATCACTGCCGCCTGCCCCAGTTGCCGCAGTCGTTGAAGCCAAACCTCAATCCGCACCCAAACCGTTACCACGTAAGCCAATCCCGCCACCGTTTCAAATCATCGGTGTGGAGTTGCGCGGTGGAGAACGTTTTCTCGCAGTGACGCCGCGCAACGCCAAGACGCTTGAGCAAACCCAGTTACTCCGCGTCGGTGAGACCCGGCAAGGCTGGATACTTGAAACGCTGGAAGCGTCCAGCGCGGTATTCCGGGTGGATCGTACGGTCCGCCGCCTGCCGTTGCCTTAGGAGGTATGCATGTCGCGCCCTCTGCTCACACTCCTGCTGATCGCAGTGGCAGCCAATGCGGACGCACAAGATCTGCGCACAGCCGATAGTCCCATCAAGCTGTCTTCCATTACGCTGCTAAACGAAGCGCAACTCGCACAAGCCTGGCTGCTCACCCCAGGGGAATGGGAGCGCTATCGTCAGCTGATGCAGGGCCCACTTGGCATCTACTCGCCCAACCTTGATCCGCTGAGTGCTTTGGGTATCGAGGCTCGCTCAGTGGAAGAACGTCAACGCTATGCCCGCTTGCAGGTGGACGCAGAAGCAGCGCGCGTGGAGAAACTGCTGACGTATCAACGCGCCTATGACGAGGCCTGGGCGCAAGCGTTTCCAGGACAGCTGCGAGTGGACCTACCTAGCACGCATCTGCCATCAACGGAGCGCCTGGCGGTATTTGTCAGGGCCGATTGCTCACAGTGCGCGCAGAAAATCCAGCAATTGCAAGCGGCGAACAGCGGGTTTGACCTATATCTGGTGGACAGCCAGCAGGACGATAGCCGCCTACGCCAATGGGCGTTGCGCACGGGCGTTGATCCCAACAAAGTGCGTGACCAACACATCACGCTCAACCACGACAACGGGCGATGGCAGTCGCTGGGCATCTCCGGCGATTTACCTGCCGTGGTTCGTCGGATGGACGGCCGATGGGTGCGTCAGTGAAGACGGCTATAGGTTTGCTGACAAGCATATGGATGTTATCTGCCACGGCGCAGACGCCGCCATCGGCCTATCAGCTCGCTGCACGCTCGGCGGCTGTTCCGGCGGTGGTGCTCTACGCCATGGCCCAGCAGGAAAGCGGTATTCGCTTACGTGGCCAGACCATTCCCTGGCCCTGGACACTCAATATTGCCGGGGGGCCGTATTACTACCCGAACCGCGCCCAGGCCTGCAGCGCCTTAAAAGCCGCTCTCCAGAAAAACCTGACAACCCGCATTGATGTAGGCCTGGCTCAACTCAACCTGGGTTATCAAAAACGCCATTATCGCCGACCCTGCGAGCTGCTCGATCCCTACCGCAATCTGGCCATCGCGGCCGCCATCCTGCGAGATAACCACCGCCCCGGAGAAAACTGGCTAACCGCCGCCGGCCGCTACCACCGCCCTGCCGGCGGCGAGCTCGCTACACGTTACCGCAACCGTATCAGTCTGCATTTGGCCAAGCTGATCGGTGAAGGGAAAACCCCACCATGATTAGATCAACAGCCTTACTGTTATTCGCTCTTTGCAATATCACTTGGGCGTCTGACCTCGAACCGTTCAGCGAAGCCGATATGCTGCCGGTTCGCTCAGCCCTGCTCAGCCCAGGCGACGTCAGCTCCCGCAGCCTGGATGCGCCAGGCTTGCCGCCGCTGTTTCTGATTGGCGATGACCCGCGCTCGCGCACTTGGCTGCAACAACGCTACGCAACCTTGCGTGATCTCAACGCCATAGGCCTGGTGGTGAATGTCGACTCACCCACGGCCCTCGAGCAATTACGCCAAGCCGCGCCCGACCTCACGCTGTCGCCGGTCGCCGCCGATGACCTGGCCCAACGCCTCAATCTTCAGCACTACCCGGTATTGATTACCGCAGACGCCGTCGAGCAGTAAGGTGCGCCAGGTACATCCGGTTGAAGTGCTGCTGCGCCCGGCCGTAGAGCTGTACAGCGTGGCCGCCTGCACGGCTGCAGCCACACTGAGTCTCACCGCTCCATGGTCATTGGCCTTAACGCCCGAATTGGGGGCAGGTGCGGCGCTGGCCTTTGCCGCGCTGGGTGCTGTGCGTCTCAGGCAGGCCCAGGTGGTGCTGAGGTATCGCCGACAATTACGTCGGCTGCCGCGCTATGTGATGACCACCCGAGAAATCCCAGTCAGTCACCAGCGGCTGTTCCTCGGTCGTGGCTTTCGTTGGGACCAACGCCACACCCACCGGTTGCAGCAAACCTACCGTCCCGAGTTTCGCCGGTACGTTGAACCGCCCATGCTGTATCAACTTACGCGGCGGTTGGAAGCACGCCTGGAGTTTGCCCGCTTTCCGCTCAATCAGCTGCCACGTCTGACCGGCTGGGACAGCCCCTTCAATCCCATCCGTCCGCTGCCGCCGGTGGGCGGTCTGCCACGCCTGCATGGGGTGGAATTGCATGAAGTCGACGTCACCCTGCCCTTGGCCGAGCGCGTCGGCCATACCCTGGTACTCGGCACTACGCGCGTGGGCAAAACCCGCCTGGCTGAGCTGTTGATCACCCAGGACATTCGTCGCGGCGAGGTCTGCATCGTGTTTGACCCCAAGGGCGATGCCGAACTGCTCAAGCGCATGTACGTGGAGGCCAGCCGTGCGGGACGTGAGTTCTACGTATTCCATCTGGGGCATCCCGAAATCTCGGCGCGCTATAACGCCATCGGCCGTTTTGGGCGGATCACTGAGGTTGCTTCACGTATCGCCGGGCAACTGTCGGGCGAAGGCAATTCAGCGGCGTTTCGCGAGTTTGCCTGGCGTTTCGTCAATATCATCGCCCGCGCCTTGGTTGCGTTGGGGCAACGTCCGGACTATCAATTGATTCAACGGCATGTGATCAATATCGACGCATTGTTTATCGAGTACGCCGCGCAGTTCTTTGACAAACACGACCCCAATGCCTGGGACGCCATCGTGCAGTTGGAAGCCAGGCTAAATGAGCGCAATACGCCGCGCCATATGCTGGGGCGGGAACGGCGCGTGGTGGCCATCGAGCAATACCTGTCCCAGGCACGGCTGTACGACCCGGTGATGGACGGCTTGCGTTCAGCGGTGCGCTACGACCGCACTTACTTCGACAAAATCGTAGCCTCATTGCTGCCGCTGCTGGAGAAGCTCACCACTGGCAATATCGCGCAGTTATTGGCACCTGACTACACGGACCTTAAAGACCCACGACCGATCTTTGATTGGCTGCAGATCATCCGCAAACGCGCGGTGGTGTATGTGGGCCTGGATGCGTTGTCTGACGCGGAGGTGGCGGCCGCGGTGGGCAACTCAATGTTCTCTGACCTGGTCTCGGTGGCCGGCCATCTCTATAAATTCGGCGTGGACGATGGCCTGCCCGGCGCTTCGGCCAACAACAAGATCCCCGTCAATGTGCATGCCGATGAGTTCAGCGAACTGATGGGCGATGAGTTTATTCCCATGGTCAACAAGGGTGGCGGCGCGGGCATTCAGGTCACGGCCTACACCCAGACCCTGAGTGATATCGAGGCGCGCCTGGGCAATCGCGCCAAAGCCGGTCAGGTGATCGGCAATTTCAATAACCTGGTGATGCTGCGGGTGCGCGGGATGGCCACCGCAGAGTTGCTGACCAAGCAGCTTCCCAAAGTGGAGGTCTACAGCGCGCAGGTCATGAGCGGCACCACCGACAGCTCCGATCCCCATAGCCAGACGGCGTTTACCTCCAATACCCATGATCGCATTACCGCCACCAGCGTGCCGTTGATTGAGCCTACCCATGTGGTGGCGCTGCCCAAAGGTCAGGCGTTTGCGGTGTTGGAGGGAGGCCAGTTGTGGAAAGTCCGCATGCCGTTGCCGATCCCGGATCGCGATGAGCAGATGCCGGAAAATTTACAGGTATTGGCGGGCTATATGCGTGAACGTTACGCCCCTGCGACGGAGTGGTGGGTGCCGCAAGCAGGGCTCACACCGGATGCACCAGACTTATGAACGAGCCAAATGCCAGGGCCCAGCGCCAGCCCGCGCCTCCGAAAAGCCTGATCTGGCGCCTGATCACGCTGCCGTTCCATATTTTCGGCGTGCTACTGGGTTCATTGCTTTTAAGCCTGTTGATCGAGTGCATGGGCATGACGCTGTTCTGGCCACAGCAAGGCTGGCGCCATGCCCAGGATATGCTGACGTTTGAAGTGGACCAGCTTTCTACGAACTTCAGCCACAGCGTGCTGATGTCAGAACCAGGACAAACCAGTGCGCGCTGGGCGGCATTCGGATACCAACGCCTGCTGGTCGATACCGGGTTGGCGGAACAGGAGCACTCCGCTCAGGCGCAGCCTCGGCGTTATCAATCGGATATGCGCAACTACCTGGACCGACTTTCCGCACAACTCAAACACTATCTGATCGCTTTGATCTACACGGTACTGGTGTTTGGCGTACGCCTGATCGTGCTGTGCCTGTGCCTGCCATTCTGCGTGGTCGCGGTGCTGGTGGGCGTGATCGATGGTCTGGTTCGCCGGGATCTGCGGCGGTTTGGTGCAGGCCGAGAGTCGGGGTTTATCTATCACCGTGCCAAGTCCTGCCTGATACCGCTGACGGCCCTGCCGTGGACGGTTTACCTGGCCTCCCCCGTGAGCATCAGCCCCTTGTTGCTGATCGTCCCCACAACGGCGCTGCTGGCAATCATGACCAGCATCACCGTGGCCAATTTCAAGAAGCACCTGTAACGGCACCAATCCGGAGTGATGTATTTCCCATTCGACACAGTTGATAGCTCCCTCGCCGCGCACAATCTGCCAACACATTGGTTGGAACACTAGGATGGCCACGCTCTGTTTTCGACGCGTACTGCAACGCTAAGCCTTAGGCTGGGCACTGCTCGCCCCGTTAACCGCGCTCGCGGCGGATGACTCCACCCAACTCGCGCTGGTACTGCGCCAGCTGGATGCCATTGAGCGCACGGCCCAACGCAGCAGCGTGCAAACGCACACCTCAGCGTTGCGTTACCACTTCGACTACCAGCGCCTGCACCAGGATATTCAGCGGGTTCGTGTGGGCATCCAGCACTTCCTGAGCCCGCAGCGCGCGCAACCACGTGACTCGGTGGCGTTGATCGGTGATTACCGCGACCCGCAGGAGCCCGCCCCATGAGCGCCGCACAACTTACCGCCTTCCAGGCCGGCGCTGGATTTTCGCCCTCCGAGTTGTCCTGGTTACTGCTTGCCGGGCTATTTGCCCTGGTGTTGCTGTGGGGTGTCTGGGCGCTGAACACTGCGTACACCGGCTGGGCTGAGCAGCGTCTCAGCCAACGCCAGTTCTTCGGCGTAGCAGTGCGGGTGTTCGTGCTGTACCTGTTTCTGACGTTTTTCCTGCTCGCGTGAGCAAAGGATGGAGGCCATGGGTTACACAAATCGCCCCCTCTGGATAGCTATTGCCACACTGCCCCCGCTGACCGTACGGGCCGGCTTGCCCACCATGGAAGAGCCTTCACGCGGCCAGGGCAGCGGGATTATCGAAACCATGCAGAACTATGGCTACGACATCATCGCGCTGGTCGCGCTGTTAGTGGTGGCGTCGATGTTTGTGGGCGTGTGCTACCACGCCTATACGCGCTACTCGGAAATCCATTCCGGGCGAGCAACTTGGGGCCAGTTCGGCTTGTCGGTGGCGGTTGGTGCGATGTTGCTGGTGATTGGTATCTGGTTACTGACCACCGCTACCGGCATCTTGTGAGGCACGATCATGAATCCGCATAGCGTCAAGTCCAGCGATGGCACAGTTGTATTCCTGCCCCATCGTTTAAACCGGCAACCGGTCGTAGTGCGCGGTTTGACCGCTGATGAACTGTGGCTGTGCACCACGTTATGCGCAGCGCTTGGACTAGTCGCCGGTGTGCCGCTAGCCTGGCTTACCCGTAGCCTGGCGATGGTCCCGACGATCATGGTACTGGTCATCGCGCTGGGCATCGCTGTCGGCGGCGGCGTGTTACGCCGTCAAAAGCGCGGGCGACCTGAAACCTGGTTGTACCGCCAATTGCAGTGGCAATGCGCACGGCGCTGGCCAACCTTTTACAGGCTACTGGGCGATGACCCGCTGATCATCCGTAGCGGTCACTGGAGCGTGCGTCGAGGTGGCCGATGAGTCAGTTCAAAAACGAAGTGATTCAGTTACAGGCACATATCAAAACCCTGCGCTCGGGCTGCACGGCCTTGGTGGTGATCGCGCTGATGTTAGGCGTGGGCTGGTGGCAGGCACCACGCAATCTGACCCTGCATATCCCGCCGGACCTGCGCGCCGGCAGTTCGCGGCCATGGTGGCAAGTGCCGCCCGAATCAGTGTACGCCTTCACCTTCTACATCTTTCAGCAACTGAACCGCTGGCCCACCGACGGCGAGGTGGATTACTCGCGCAATCTGCAGGCCTTGGCCGCCTACCTCACGCCAGGCTGTCGGGCGTTTCTGCAGCAGGACTATGAGTCTAGACGCAGCTCCGGTGAATTACGCCAACGCGAGCGTGGGCTGTATGAGATCCCTGGCCGTGGTTATGGCGACGACCCGCTGCTGCGGGTGAAAACCGTCTCCAACCAGGACTGGATCGTGACCCTGGATCTAAGCGTTGACGAGTATTACGGCACCGAACAAGTCAAACGTGCGTTGGTGCGTTACCCCATCAAGGTGTTGCGCTTGGATATCGACGCGGAACGCAATCCGTTCGGCTTGGCATTGGACTGCTACGACGGCACACCGCAACGGCTCAGTCCTGCAACGGGAGACGTGCCATGACATACCGATGGGTGGCTTATTTGCTGTTGATCGCGATGCCCACCAGCTTTGCCGTGGAAATCATGCGTTGGGAGCGGCTGCCGTTAACTGTGCCCTTACAGGTGGGCGCTGAACGCATCGTGTTTGTAGACCGCAATGTACACGTGGGCGTGCCGACGTCACTCAACACTCGCCTGCGCGTGCAAAGCGCGGCGGGTGCCGTGTACTTGCTCGCCACCGCCCCCATCGAAACCACTCGCCTGCAGTTGCAGGACGCCGCCAACGGTGAACTGATCCTGCTGGATATCTTCACCGACGACGCCAGTGACCAAGTGCTGGAGCCGATCCGGATTGTTGAAAACAGCACCTCGGCGCCTGAATCGCCTGAGCGCGACTCGCCTGCCACCACGCCGATCCCTGTCGTCCTGACCCGCTACGCCGCGCAAAGCCTGTACGCGCCCCTGCGCACCGTTGAAGCACTGCCCGGCGTACGGCAGATCACCCTGCAGTCGGACCTGCCGCTGGAGACGCTGTTGCCCACATTGCCGTTACGGGCAAAAGCGCTGGCCAGTTGGCGCCTGGATGCCTATCACGTCACGGCCATTCGCCTGACCAACAGCTCCGATCAATGGCTCACGCTGGACCCGCGCCAGTTGCAAGGCAACCTGGTCAGCGCCACGTTCCAGCATGCCGACCTAGGCCCTCGCGGAGCATCGTCGGACACCACCACGGCGTACCTGATCACCCGTGGCCATGGGTTGAAGCAAGCACTTTCACCTGCACTCAGTGCGATTGATGCCGCGCTGAACCTTCAGGAGGGCCAGGGTGAAAAGTAATGGTTTGCTCAAGTGGCTGGTGATCTTGCTGCTCGGACTGGTGGTGGTTGCTGCCATAAAACTGCGTGGCACCAACGACACGCGGATCGACGAGTCGCAACGTAGCGCCGCATTGACGGCCGAAGAAATCAAGGCGCTGGGCATTGAGGGCGATACACCTCGGGACACCGTGGCCACCTTGGTCGGCCAGGTCAAACAACTGCGCCAGGAACTGAAGGTTTCGCTGACCGACAGCCTGTCCCAGAAAAGCGAAAACGATCGCCTGCGACAACGGGAAACCGCTATCGAACAGCGTATCGAAGGCCTGTTGGAGACCGAGCGCAAGCGTGAGGAACAAGTCCGCAACAGTGAACGCCAACAGACTCAGGGCCTGCTTAAGGATCTGCAAGAACAGTTGCAGGCGTTGGGCCCAAAAGATCCTGGGTTGGAGTTACCGATTGGTTTGGGGTTACAAGCGGGTGATGCGCCGCCGCTCGGCAAAGACTCGCTGCGCTGGATTGAACCGGACGATGCGCGCCTGCCCAGCACTCCACGCGGCAAGGACAAAACACCCACGTTCCCAACCCGTTTTGGCCCTGCGCAGCAACCCTTGAAGCAACTCGCTGAATCCGCCACCAACCGCCGTGCCACAACCGTCACTAGCGCCAAACCGGTCTACAGCGTGCCGGCCAACGCAACCTTGATGGGTTCAATCGCCATGACCGCTCTGATTGGCCGTGTGCCCATCGACGGAACAGTGAATGATCCCTACCCCTTCAAAGTACTGATCGGCCCCGACAACCTGACCGCCAATGGCATTGACCTGCCAGACGTCGCAGGCGCGGTGGTCAGCGGGACCGCCTCGGGCGACTGGACCTTGTCCTGCGTACGCGGACAGGTGCGCTCCATCACCTTTGTGTTCCAGGACGGCACCATTCGCACGGTGCCCGCGCGCCAGGCCAATGCGCAGAACGAACGAGCCTCCCAGGACGGCCTGGGCTGGATCAGCGATCCCTATGGGATCCCCTGCGTCGGCGGTGAGCGGCGCAGCAACGCCCAGCAATACTTGGGTTCTCAAGCCCTGATTACCGCCGCGGGTGCGGGAGCAGCTTCGCTGATCAAGAACAATGGCAGCGCCACCTACATGAGCCCGGGCAATGGCTCACTTGGCACGGTGGGCATCACCGGCAATGAAGCCATGGGCCGGGTATTGGCCAATGGCGTGCAGGAGATGTCGCAGTGGGTCAACAAGCTGTATGGGCAGGCGTTTGCGGCGGTGTATGTGGCACCGGGCGCCAAGGTCGCGGTGCATATTCAACAGGCCTTGGATATCGATTACGACGTCCAAGGCCGTAAGGTCGACCATACACGGGGAGGTGCTGATGATACGCAGACGTTGGATTAAGGTGCTGGGAGTCGCCGGGCTGGGCGTAGGGTTGGGCGGCTGTTCCACCAGTAGCGAAGAACTGCTCACCCACAACGGCAGCAGCATGCTTGAGGTGTGGAACCAGCAAGCCAATCAATCAGCCAGGCAGTTGAGTGAAGCACGCAGGGCATTGCGTCGGCCACTGATTCCGAGCGAGGCTTCAAGCACGTCCTATACCCGTACAGCCCAAACCGAAATCTACCAACAGTTCAAACGCCTGCCCAATCCTGATCTGGTGATGTTTGTCTTTCCTCACCTGGCCGGCAATGACCCGGTACCCGTGCCAGGGTACAGCACGGTATTTCCGTTTTATCAGCGCGTGCAATACGCCTTGCCCGGCGAGCGTGTGGAGGATTACTGATGAGCCGATGGCGAAGCAGCAGAGCCACCAGGCCTGCAACCCTGGCGGATGAACAGGCTCTGTATGACGTCGCGCCCTCTTTCGTTGAGCTGTTGCCCTGGGTTGAATACCTGGCCGAAACCCGTTGCCTGTTGCTGGACGACGGCCGCTCCGTCGCCGCTTTTTTCGAGCTAACGCCATTGGGCACCGAAGGCCGCGAAACCGAGTGGCTCTTACAAGCACGTGACGCCCTGGAAAACGCCCTGCAAGACAGCTTGGATGAGCTGGATGATCACCCGTGGGTGGTGCAGTTCTACGCCCAGGATGAAACCCATTGGCAGAGTTATCTCGACACGCTGACGGCCTACGTGCGTCCACGCGCCCGCGACTCGGTCTTCACGCGGTTCTACCTGAAGTCCTTCGAACATCATCTGAATGCCATCACCAAACCGGGCGGGCTGTTTGAGGACACAACCCTCACCCACCTGCCCTGGCGCGGGCACACCCGCCGGGTGCGGATGGTGGTGTATCGATACCTGCCCGTTGCCTATGAACCGTCTGCCGAAATCGCGCTGAATGCTGTGTGCGAGCGCCTGAGTGCAGGCCTTGCCAATGCCGCTGTGAAATCCCGGCGCTTGGAGGCGGAGCAGATTCATAGCTGGTTGCTGCGCTGGTTTAATCCCAATACCACCCTTGATCAAAAACAGCTCTATCCGTTGGCCAACCCTCCAGAAGCACCTGCGGCCAACGACCTTCCCCTCGCCAGCGGTACCGACTTCGCCCAACGGCTGTTCCTCAACCCACCGCGCTCAAACGTCAAACACGGTGTCTGGTATTTCGATGAGACACCCCACCGCGTCATCCTGGTAGACCGCCTGCGCAGCCCACCCACCATCGGCCACCTGACTGGCGAACGCCGTAAGGGGGATGCCATCAACAGCCTGTTTGAGCAACTGCCCGAAGACACCGTGCTGTGCCTGACCCTGGTTGCCACGCCCCAAGACACGCTGGAAGCGCACCTGGACCATCTGAGCAAAAAATCCGTCGGCGACACCCTGGCCTCAGAACAAACCCGTCAAGATGTGCAGCAGGCGCGCTCGATGATCGGCAGTGCCCACAAACTCTACCGCGGCTCAACGGCCTTCTACCTGCGCGGCAAGGACCTGGCAGAACTGGACGCCCGTGGCGTGCAACTGACCAACGCCCTGCTCAACGCCGGCGTGCAACCGGTGCGCGAAGCCGATGAAGTGGCGCCACTGAACAGCTACCTGCGCCACCTGCCCTGCGTCTTCGATCCCGCCAAAGACAAACGCCAGTGGTACACCCAACTGATGTTCGCCCAACACGCCGCTCACCTTGCCCCTGTCTGGGGCCGCAGCCAAGGCACGGGCCACCCCGGCATCACCTTCTTCAACCGTGGCGGCGGCACCCTGACCTTCGACCCACTGAATCGCCTTGACCGGCAGATGAACGCCCACCTGTTTTTATTCGGCCCCACCGGCTCGGGTAAGTCCGCCACTCTCAACAACATCCTCAACCAAATCACCGCTATCTACCGGCCCCGCCTGTTTATCGTAGAAGCCGGCAATTCCTTTGGCCTGTTTGGCGAGTTTGCCAAGCGCCTGGACCTCAGCGTGCACCGCGTCACCCTGGCTCCCGATGCAGGCGTCAGTCTGGCGCCCTTCGCCGATGCCCGGCGATTGGTAGAAACGCCCCATCAGGTCTACACCCTGGACGCCGACCGACTCGATGACCTTGGCAACGACGAACAGCGCGACATCCTCGGCGAACTGGAAATCACCGCCCGCCTGATGATCACCGGCGGCGAAGACAAAGAAGAAGCCCGCCTCACCCGCGCCGATCGCAGCCTGATCCGCCAAAGCATTCTCCAAGCGGCCCAAACCTGTGTGGCGGCCGACTGCACAGTGCTCACCGAAGATATCTGCAACGCCCTGCGCGAGCGCAGCAAAGACCCCGCACTTCCCGACATGCGCCGCCACCGCCTACAAGAAATGGCCGAAGCCATGGCCCTGTTCTGCCATGGCCTGGACGGCGAACTGTTCAACCGCCCCGGCACACCCTGGCCCGAAGCCGACATCACCATCGTCGACCTAGCCACCCTCGCCCGCGAAGGCTACAACGCCCAACTGTCCATCGCGTACCTGTCACTGCTCAACACCGTCAACAACCTCGCCGAACGCGACCAATACCTCGGCCGTCCCATCATCAACGTCACCGATGAAGGCCACATCATCACCAAAAACCCGCTGCTGGCGCCTTATGTGGTCAAGATCATCAAAATGTGGCGCAAACTCGGCGCCTGGTACTGGCTGGCCACACAAAACCTGGACGACCTACCCAAAGCCGCAGAGCCAATGCTGAACATGATTGAGTGGTGGATCTGCCTGAGCATGCCGCCGGACGAAGTGGAAAAGGTGGCGCGCTTTCGAGAACTGAACCCAGCGCAGAAAGCGTTGATGCTGTCAGCGCGTAAGGAGGCTGGGAAATATTGCGAAGGGGTGATTTTGTCGAAATCGATGGAGGTGCTGTTTCGGGCCGTACCGCCGAGCTTGCATCTGGCGTTGGCGATGACGGAGCCGGAAGAAAAGGCAGCTCGGTTTGAGTTGATGCGGAAGCTTAGAATTGGGGAGCTGGAGGCGGCGATGCATATAGCGCAAGAGATGAATCGCTCTCGCGGGATTGAGCCTTTAATCGAGGACCTACTTACATAATTTGCACTGTAATTTTTTGTTACCCACATAAACGGAAAACACTGGCTGGCTTAACAAAGACGTCGGGACTTGGACAGAGGCGCGAATCTAACACGCCCGACACCATTAACAGTTGCTTAAGTGTCGACTTTACTTTGCTAAATCAGGTGCTTAGGAGGCCAGCTATTAATAAATTTCTACATGCGCTCGCCTTATCGAAAAATGCTCTTATCTGCAGTGCAAGAGTCCCCTTCGAGCTGCCTCACTTACAAACAAGCTAAACAATCCGGAGACCACAGATTTCGGATTGAATACCAATATCTTCTTTTCCTAGCCCGAAGATCTACAGCGTACCGTACTGCCAGGCGACCCGGGTTCACAAGGCCGCCGCGCAGCCCTGCTGCGTCAACCCACTCGTTCGCCACGTGTCCAACCTGCGAACAGCCATCGCCATAGCGAAGGCGGACGCCAACCTTCCTCCCTTGGGGTTCCCACCCTCACGGGCTGGGAGCCTCCTTTTTTATCCAAGGAGCTTCCCATGTCCACAACCCAACTCATGGACGTCATGCCGGCCGTGACATCTCTCGCGTACACCGAAGATGAAGCGTTTTTGATTCAACAAGCCCTCGATATTCTGGAGCGCCATGTTTTGCAACCTAGCTCGCCCATAGAGTGCCCCGATGAGGTTCGTCATTTTCTGCGTTTGAAAATGGGCCGCGAGGATCATGAAGTGTTTGCAGTGCTGTTTCTTGATACCCATCACCGGCTGCTCGCGTTCGAGGTACTGTTCCATGGCACGATCAACGCCTTGCATGTGCACCCCAGACGCATTTTGCAGCGCGCGCTGGAACACAATTGTGCGGCGGTCATTCTGGTTCACAACCATCCTTCAGGGGTGACGACGCCCAGTTGGGAAGATCAACAACTGACGACCAACATGAAACGCCTGTTGGCTGAGCTGGATGTTCAGCTGTTGGATCAGTTTATTGTGGGGCAGCGTGATATCTATTCGTTTGCTGAGCATGGCCTGCTTTGAACCGCTTTCCTTATCTCATTCAAGCCTGAGGCGGCGCAGCAAGAAAACTCTTCTGCGCCGCACCTCCCTTTTGACATTGTTGGCTAACCGGGCGTCGGTCATCCCGGTTTTCCAGATGTTTGCTTCCCAGGCGTTTGCTCAACTGAAGCTTCCATTTTTCAGGTGCAAACGATGCAAGCCTTAAGCCATAAATCTGACCCTCGTCGTTCTCTTGTAGCCGTTCTGCTCAGTGTCTGCTCATTCAATGCCTTGGCTCTCAACAGCGCGACCATTGCAACCTCTGCGGTCTCACCTGACTGCCTGGCCTATCGCATCGTCGGCGTGTGTTACTGGCTGCGTTGCACTACCTTTGGTTGCTCAGTGCGAACCTCCCCCAAAGTTCGCCACTACGTACCCGACGCGGTGGTGTCCAGCTACAGCAACACGGGGCAAAACCCTTGGTTGGAACTGCGGCCGCTTAGCGTGCCGACCCCAAGCGCGCAAGGCGGCGGAGATGGCACAAATGCCACCAGCCAGGAAAACAACCTGAGCATATTTAAAAACGCCGATGTGATTGGCCACCCTGCCGGAGCATTGTTCAACGACTTTGTCGGCCAGTCCGGCTATGCGTGTGCCGGTGCTGGCAAACCGCTGATGCCCTACCTGCTCAGTACCTTGGACACGATCGCCTGGCGCTACAACATCCCCGAAGCCGTCTTTCCCGAAGCGTTGATTCCTGGACTGCGGGAAGTGGGTAGCCGACTTGGCTTCAACCTGTGGGGTTCGATCTATCCGCGCGGGGGCTTTTTGCATCAAGTGGATGACCGCAAAGCAGCGGCCGTAGTAGCGCAACGGGCAGGCGATATCGTCACGCGTCCAGGGCAGCTACATGTGTATCAACCGCTGCTGGCTGCGCCGCGTGCAGGTTATTGGCCGGCCGGGGCGCTGCTGGAGGGTGACAGCAGCACTGGCAAGTGGCAGGCGCTAGCGCCAAATCTGTCTGCCAGTTGTGCCGTGTTTCCTAACACCCAGCCCAATATCCAGGCCAAGGACGGCGGCTACGTCTGGACGTTATGGCGGCCTTACAGTTGCTGCAAGCGCCAGGGGCAGACCTTTCTCGGCAGCACCGATTTTGCGCGAGACGCGCTATGAAGACCTATCAATCCTTTACCAGGTTCAGTGCCCTGCTCTTTTGCATCAATTGTGCGTTGGCGAACACCGACACACTCGTCAACTACAGCGGCAGCGTGATTGGTGACGACGTGCTCTACAGCATCGGCGGTGGCAGCGCGGTGTCGATGGGCGGCGCGGCGAATATGAAGAGCATCGCCGTCGGGGCCGGCTGGAACAGCAACCTGATTTGCGGCGATATGAGCTTGGAAACGACCCTGCAAAACCAACTGAACGGCATCACCAAGGGTTTTCAGTCGATCATGAGCAATGTGATTCAGAACGCCACCAGCGCGGTCGCCTCCCTTCCAGCGTTGATTATCCAACGGGCAGATCCGGGGCTGTACAACCTGCTTACCAACGGCATTCTCCAGGCACGCCTGGATTTTGATCGTTCAAAGTCCACCTGCCGGGCGCTGGCCAATCGCATGGCGGATATGGCTGGCGGGCAGTTGGGGTGGGGGCAGATCGCCGAGGGCATGGCGCTGACCCAATCGGTCGCCAGCAAAGATGCAGTGGCCGCCGTGGATCAAGCCGAGCAGGACCGGGGCAATCGCGGCGTGCCTTGGGTCGGTGGGCAGGCCGCCGGGGGCGTCAGTCAGGCGCCGATCCTGGTGATCGCCGATGTGACCCGCGCGGGTTATAACCTGGTGAATGGGCGCGACGTGGATGATCGCTCTTCGATTCCCATCAGCACCTGCGCCGATCAACTGAGCTGCCAGACCTGGCTGTCACCGCAAGCTGCCACTGAATGGGCCACTCGTGTACTGGGCGAGCGCGAGCAACGCACTTGCGACAGTTGCACCAAAACCCAAACTACACCGGGGGTCGGCCTGACGCCGTTGATCCAGGAGGAATACGAGACAAAGTTGCAGGCGCTGCAAGCGCTGATCACTGGCAGTCAGCCCACCACCTTTGTCAATTTGCAGGCCGCCGGCAGCCAATCACTGCCCATTACCCGCGGCGTGATCGAGGCGTTGCGGGATGAGCCCGATCAGGATCTGTTGGCGCGTCGTCTGGCTTCCGACGTTGCCCTGTCCAGCGTTCTGGAGAAGGCGCTGTTGCTGCAGCGCACGCTTTTGACTGGGCGCAAAGAGCCCAACGTCGCCGCCAACCAGCTGGCCCAGGAAGCCATCCTCGCTGAAAGCGACACGTTGACCCAGGAGATCAACAACCTCAAAACCGAGCTGGAATTGCGTCGCACGTTGGCGAGCAATGCGCCGATGGTGCTGATACAGCGTCACAGTTCACGCGGTGAAGGGTCTCGGGGTATTTATCAGGGTGACCCGCTGCGTAATCGCCTGGATGAGATCCAGAAACCACCCGTGATAAGGGGTCAGCCATGAAGTGGATTCAGCCGTTCGCGCTGTGGACGCTGATGCTCCTGGGCGGCGCCTTTTTAGTCAACGTGCTTGGCGTTGGATTTGCCGGAAATATTGATGCCTGGCGCCAATGGCTCGACCAGTCCGCCGGCTACTTTCGTTGGTGGCGGATGGGTCTGTATGCCGTACTGGGCTACGGCGCTTATTACCTGTATCGCAGCAGTCATCAGCAACAGCACTTGCGTCGCACAGGGATTGCGGCAGTGTTGGTGCTGAGCCTGCTGGAGCTCCACAGCCTCAACCTGCTGCGCTGAGGTCCGGGACCATGACGCTCTATACCGATGACTACCTTGAGTACTACCTGACTCTGGTAGCATGGATCGTCAATAACGGGATCTGGGAACTGCTGATCACCAGCGGCGTTATCGCCTTGCCGTTCTTTGCCATCGTGCTGCAGGAATGGCTGCGGGCCCGCACTGAGGGTGCGGATGAGGGCAATAAAGGCGCGCTGTCGACCTTGCGCGTGGAGAACCGCGTGTGGGTGGCCATCGTGGTGGTGATGTTTGCCGGCATCCCGTTTATACCGGTGGATTTGAGCACGTTAGCGTATGACAACAGCCGCTCCAGCCAATGCCAGATCAAGGTCGCCACGCCGCAGGAAACCCGCTGGTCGTATGCCTTCACCGTGCTGAATGACCAGAGCGCATATGTGCCGGTGTGGTGGTTCTTTATGCATGCGCTGTCCAAAGCCATCACCGGTGCTGCCGTGGCGGCGATCCCGTGCGGCACCGACCTGCGGCAGATGCGTATAGAGATCGATGCCACGCGTATCGATGATCCGGTGTTGGCGCAGGAAGTCGCGGACTTTAGCCATGACTGCTACGGGCCAGCGCGGGCGAAGTTGTTTATGAACCGTCCGGATTTGAGTGAAGCGCAGATGGACGATATCAATTGGATTGGCTCGAATTTCTTCCTGGGAAGCAGCGGCTACTACGACAGCTATCGCGCCAAAACGCCACGCAGTGCCTGGCCGTATGACGCTAATCGAGATGCCGGGTTAGCCCAGGTGCCCAGTGGCGGCGGATATCCGACCTGTCGGCAATGGTGGTCGGACAATGAGGATGGGCTGCGCCCGCGTTTGTTAGCCCAGGTGGACCCGGAGTTATCGCTTAGCCTTGGCCGCTGGGCCGGCTTTATCAGCAAGGCACAAGTCGATGATGCGCTGATTCGCGCGATCGCAGCCCCTCGGCAGCAGACGCTGAACCAGGGCCAGGTGTACACCGATTACGGCGGGCAGGTGGATATGAAGGTCTCCAATATTGCCGCACGCGGGGCCGCGGATCTGGGGCTGACGGTGGGCTCGCTGGGCTTTTTTCCGGCCATGGATGTGGTGCGTCAGGCGCTGCCGATGGTGTTGTCGTTCTTGAAGATGGCGCTGACTATCTGCATCCCGCTGGTGCTGGTGATTGGCACGTTTGAGCTGAAGGCACTGGTGACCATCAGCTGTGTGCAGTTTGCACTTTTTTTTGTGGATTTCTGGTTTCAGTTGGCGCGGTGGATCGATAGCACGATTCTGGAGGCGTTGTATGGGTGGAGTTCGCCGCAGAGTAATTTCAATCCGTTGATGGGGTTGAACAATTCGTTTGGGGATATGTTGCTTAACTTTGTGATGGCGATGATGTTCATCATCCTTCCGGCCTTTTGGATGGCTGCGCTGACGTGGACTGGGTTGCGCGTCGGCAACGTTGCTCAGATGCTGAATACCGGTGTCGATGATGCCAAGGCCGCAGGTAGTAAAGGGGGCACGTCTGGAATGAAGATAATCCATTAACTACTAATCATCGGGGGAGCCTGGGTCGATACGAATTCCACCCCGATACAGGCCGTAGCCACTGAGACCGTTCTTCCATTCCGGCCGAACTTCGTAAGAATCAAAGCCTGCTTTCAGTACCCACCTCACAGCCAGGGTAACGGCAAAACAGATCACAGCTATCCAGAACGTCATATACAAAAATATGCCTAACACGCTCAGCGTCATGACCCAGCCGCAGGCCTTGATGAGCCATCTCGGCAGCCCCTTCTCGCCCAGAAGCTGCAATACCCGACGTTCGAACAATAGATAGTCTCGGCATAACCGTCCAAGCCATGTCCCCAGCCGCATTGACGCCGAATTTTGACGATATTGTCCCATCACCATTGCTCCAAACTGCCCGCCTCTAAAAGGTAAGCAGCCCAAATGGAAAAGACCAAGGGAAGGGTCATCAAGAGGAAAGGTCCTACCCAAAAAAGGGAAAAGGCTCTCCAGTTAATCCAGCCGCGGAGTCGAAATCATGCTCACCTTGTTCCGACGCACGAAGAAGCCCCCTCCTGCAGATACTGGAACCTGTGCTCCCTCTCACGCCAAGGACCTGACCCTCCCGCAATCGGCCCAAACTCTGCTCGCCATTCCTCGCCGGCAACACCTGCTGGACCAGATCTGGCAACGCACATCGCTCTCGCGCAACCAATTCAAAATGCTGTACCTGTCACCCATTGAGCGCTACGCCGCCCTGGTCCAGTTGCTCCCCGCCTCCGAGAGCCATCACCACGCCTACCCCGGCGGCATGCTGGACCATGGCCTGGAAGTCGTCGCCTGCGCCCTTAAACTGCGCCAATCCCTTCTCCTTCCCTGCGGCGCCGCACCCGAAACCCAAGCCGCTCAATCAGATGCCTGGACAGCCGCAGTGGCCTACGCCGCCTTGCTGCACGACCTCGGAAAAATCGCCGTCGACATGCATGTCGAATACGCCGATGGCCACCTCTGGCACCCGTGGCACGGTCCCCTGGCTAAACCTTATCGCCTACGGTATCGCCAGGGCCGTCAATATCGCTTGCATGGCCCTGCCTCCGCCCTGCTCTATCACCAAGTGCTTGATCCTGCTCTGTTCGATTGGCTCAGCGGCTTCCCGGAACTCTGGAGTACCTTGCTGTACCTGCTGGCCGGCCACCACGAGTACGCCGGCGAACTCGGCGAGCTGGTGATCCGCGCCGATCAAGCTTCCGTGGCCCAGGCCCTAGGCGGTGATCCGAGCAAAGCCCTCAACGCCCCAAAACACGCCTTGCAGCGCAAACTGCTGGACGGCCTGCGCTACCTGATCGGCGAAGAACTTAAGCTCAACCAACCCCAGGCCTCCGACGGCTGGCTCACCGAAGACGCCCTCTGGCTGGTGAGCAAAACCGTGTGCGATAAACTGCGGGCGCACTTGCTGGCACAGGGTTTCGACGGCATACCGCAAAGCAACATCGCGGTGTTCAATGTCCTACAGGAACACGGCATCGCCCAGCCTAATCCTGAGGGCAAAGCTATCTGGGCAGCGACCGTCACAGGTGGTAACGGATGGTCTCATCGATTCACTTTTCTCAAGTTGCCGCCTGCACTGATCTGGGAGGTAGGCGCACGGCCAACGGTGTTTGTCGGGACTGTCAGCGTTGATCCCTCCATACCCATGACACCAGATGACCTAATCCCACCAACTGAGCCGGACGTTGAGCCTTACGACGATGCGACACCGCCGCGTAAGGACGAGCCCGAAGAAGATATAACCTCGCCCGGCCAGCACTTTATGGACTGGCTGGCCCAAGGCATTCGCAACCAGACCCTACGCATCAATGACGCGAAAGCCTTGGTTCACACCGTCAACAATACCCTGTTTCTAGTCACTCCAGGGCTGTTCCAACGCTATGCCCAGGCACACCCGCACCTCGCTCGCCGGGCTAAGCAGGACAAGGTCCCTGACTGGGAATGGGTACAAAAGCACTTTGAACAGTTGAGGCAACACCGCAAACAACCCAACGACCTGAATATCTGGACCTGCACCGTGCAAGGCCCGCGCAAAACCAGCCAACTGCACGGCTACCTGCTGATTGAACCGGAGGCGTTATTGGGCGAACTGGCACTGAACAACCCCTACCTGCACCTCATAACAGACTCGCCCGAGTAGGAATTTACACACAGCACTTACGGAATAATCCGTCGACATGCAGTGTCGCCTTCTGAATTGACCGAGTGCTCTATCACATTACATTTGCGGATGTATCTGGCTGACCTGTTCAGCCACTTGCCAGCAGCCAGGATCTTCAGGCTGCGTGCGGTTCGCCGCAGAGATCCAGCCCATGATCGCCGTGCTTCCAGTAACGCGATCAGTCGACTCCGGTCGATGGAAGCCGTTTATCTCCCCACCCCCTACGGGCCTTCCCGTATGGGGTCGGCCTTTGATACTTTGGAGGTCATATGAAACTCGAAATTGCTCTTTACCAGGCGTTGACGTCAATCAACGTCCCCGAGCAAAAGATCAATGCGGTAATCGAAGCGATGGAGTCCGACTTGAATACGTATCTCGCTACCAAAGTTGATATCGCAAACCTGCACAATCAGTTGCAGTCGGAAATCTCGCGACTCGAAATCAAGCTGACGATGCGGATGGGTGTGATGCTGTCAGCCGCCGTAGGTATTCTGATGGCGTTCATGAAACTGATGCAGTAACTCATCACAGCGTTTCTTCTCTGCGGGGAGCCATCCACGATGGATGGTTTCCTCGCGCTCTACCCTCTACAGTCAGTCAGCCTAATCACAATATCTACCGCCTAACATCCCTCGGCCGCACTAAGCGCAACCGCCAATGCCTCTTATCCGTCCTCTCGACGATGCAGACTCAGGAGCGTGCCCTATGACTATCGGATCCACCTACGACTACCCCTGCCTTCGCCAAGGGACTAGAGACTAGGGCAGTAGATCGTAGGTCAGGAAGGCCACCGACCGTCAATGTCGTCGAAGGTTACCTGTCTATCGAGTCAGCCCATACCCTCTGTCAGGAATCGCCACTCGCGATCGCTCGTGAACCTGATGCTACTGGGGGCGAAATTGGGGGCATATTTGAAATTTCCTACCTGAAAATATTGTTCTAGAGCTCAGTGAAATGTTTTTGGGGGATGGCCCGTAACGAGGTTCATGTTGCGCTGTAATTGTTTCCCCATCAGCGGAAGGCGTAGCGCTACGTTTGCTTGCAGCGGCCGAAGCGGCGTGCAAAACGCCCTAGCTGTTTGTGTAGACTAATGCGTGGAACATCGCTTCACAGGCACACATTACAAAGGCGGGGCTTGTATCAAGCGGGCAGATCGCGAACATTGATGAACACGATCCTGAATGGGGGTATGTGAAATTCGTACGATAATCACTACCTGCCCCGAACAGAGGTTGTTGGTTTGACCAGTCCTAAAACGTGCTTATCGCTGCCGTGTCCCCGGCGTTCTGCCGACCGAATATCAAATCAGAATCCTCTGCAACACGTCGAAAAGGCGAGTGACGACAAAATCTAAATTGCTGTATATATATACAGTTTCACTCATAATGACCGCTGACGGTGTATTCGATCCGGATTAAAGGAAGCACCACTACGCTGCAGTACAAATGGCTGTATGACGGCGGTCATACGCCTCGGGTTATTTCGACCCGCACTCAAGCACGAACCTTACTTAAGGATGAGTATTATGAACGACGATTTGAAGCAGTCAGGCTCTACCACTACCTCGCAGAGCACCACCTCCCTGGAGCAGGTCAAAACTGGACGGGTCTTGGATTTCACTTGGGCACCTAACGCCAATACTACGACCACCATCGTCTCGGCAGACTTTCTCGACTACCGGGTCGATACCTCCCAAGGCAACACTACGGGAGACTGCCACTCAATAGCACGGTTAACCTATGCCCAGGGCAAAGGTGGCGGCCAGATCAGCGCGTTGTTTCTTGAAGAGATGCGTGCAGGTGTACGCGACAACACCCAGATCGGGCTGATGGTCGGACGCAAATGGGTTCTAGACCCTAGCGCAGAGGTCTCCGGTAGCATCGGCACCTATGTTGTTGAGCAATTCGATGACATGCGAACCAGTGTCAATTATGTCGGCGCCTTCGCCCGTGTCTTTGCCGACCCTAGGATGGTCAGCTACCACGCCGGTGGCCACGTGCACACGAATGTTTCGATCACTGGCAGCAGAGCCCTGACCATGGCGGATTCAGGTAAGTCGATTCTGGTTATCAGCAACACTGACGTCACACTTACGTTAAGTGACGATGTGACTGAAGGATTCAAGGCCACTCTCATTCAAGCGGCCGCCGGCAAGATCAACATCTCAGCATCGAGCAGCCACACGATCTACAGCAACGCTGGGAACCGTACACGCACGCTTAACCCGCTGGATGAGCTGGAAATCAGTACATTCCCGGGCGGCCCGCTATTCCTTGCCTTCCGGGTCAGACCTACCGCCTGACGATCTGCAGCGCGCTGGCTAAGGATCCACTTAAGGCCAGCGCCACATTGATGTTCACCACCGCACCCCGCCCATGAAATGCTCATGACTTTGCCGCACACGCTTCAACGCTTGAGCATGCAACTGTGAAATCCGCCCTTTCGAAAGGCCCATCAACTCACTGATCTCCGTGAAGCTCAAATGTTGATAGTAATGAGCGACGATCACCCGCTGCTCGTTGGGCGGCAGCTGTTTCACACACTCATTAAGGTGGTCATGATTTTGCTCCACTTCATACACATTCAAAGGGTTACTGGCCTCAGGCTCATGATCAATGATGCCTGACTCCAAGAACAGTCCAAACGCTAATCCTATCGCTACGTTGGCAACGTGCTCCAGATCGCTCGCGCCTTCGTCCTCGCTGCCAGACAGGCTCACAAGACGGTCCTGGTACATTTTTCGGCTATCGCGTACGTAACACGCCAAGCCTTTGAGTACGTTGCCTTTCACATAGGGTTCGGCATAGGCCTGAAAACGGGTGTTCAACGCCGGATTAAATCGGTCGATGGCTTGCAGCAAGCCGATAGACGCCAGATTCACGTAGTCGTGCCATTCGGCGAGTGGGTGGGGATAACGCACGTAAAGCAAGCGCGTAATCATGCGCAACCACTGCCCGTAAAAGAAAAACAGATGGCTGTGGGCATCGCTGGATTTTTCGCTCAGCCAAGCCTGCCAGAGCGAAAGCTCATCGGTTTTGTCAGCGTCTTTTTCCGGTTCCATGGAATGGGTCGACTCTGGCTAGCCCAAACCACGCATCAATGTCTGGGCGATCAATCCCCAACCATCGATGAGCAGGAACAACATGATTTTCAACGGCAGTGAAATGGTGATGGGCGGCACCATGATCATCCCCAGGGACATCAAGATTGAGGCCACCACCAGGTCAATGATCAAAAATGGAAGGAAAATCATGAAGCCAATCTGGAAGGCAACCTTCAACTCGCTCAGCATGAAGGCTGGCACCAATTTGACTGGAGAGAGGCCGTCCGGGCTTAAGGGTAGCGGCGCCTTGGCAAGCTCGTAGATCAGCCGCAGATCAGACTCATGAGTTTGACGAACCATAAAGTCGCGAATCGGCACCCATCCTTGCTGGGCGGCCCCCTCTAAACCGACCTTGCTGGCAAGAAACGGGCGGACACCAATGTCGTAGGTTTTTTCCAGGGTAGGCGCCATGGCAAACAAGGTCAGAAACATCGACAGCACGATCAACACGATATTCGGTGGCGTTTGCTGCAAGCCAAGCGCCTGGCGCGTCAGTGAAAGCACCACAATATTTCGGGTGAAGGTGGTGAGGGCGATCATCATAAAGGGCACAAACGACAGTGCTGTCAGCAGCACCACAATGCTGACGGGCGACTGGATCTGATTGATGTGCAGGCTGCCCCACTCAGAGAAGTCGTCGGCGGCCAATGCCGTCAGAGGCAGTAACCCCAGGAGCAAAAGCGCAAGGCCTCGGATCATCACGATTGAAGATCCGGAGCGGGCGCAGAGGCAGATTGGCTGAGCACAGTCACCGTCGCACCGTTGGATGATTCCGTGACCAATACATGCACCCCATCCGCGCGCACCAGATAGACTTTGGTTTTAGTCGATAGCCTGAGCGCTCGAGTACAGTTCAACTCCGTAGTCGGAATACTTGCACTACCAGTTGCCTGACGCTTGGCGTACCAACGCATGACCAAGTACACAATGGCCAGCAATAAAGCCGTGACCAATAGCACCTTGATCATGAGTACAAACGACACCGGGTCGTCCTGGCGAAGCGGCAAGCCCAAGGGCTGGGAAGTAATGTCCGTGGTCACAATATTTCCGTCAACTGAATGCCAAAGTTGTCGTCGACGGCAACCAGGTTGCCACGCGCCACGGCCTTGCCATCCAGGCACAGCGACGCGGGTTCGTGGACTTGCTGCAAGAGCTTGACGATGTCCCCGCTCTTGAGCGCAAACAGTTCGTCGACACTCATCGACGCGTTGCCTAGCTCAACCACCAGTTCCACGACCACATGTTTGATCAGGTTCATGTCCCGCTTGATCAGCGCCGGCATGCTTTCATTGGCGACGTTTTTTGCCTCTTCCAACTCGATTGAATCGACTGTAGCTGTCACGCTAAAACTCCTTTGGCGATTGACCGGAAATCAGTTGTACGGCGAGATTGTCCTGCTGCCGGGCGAGGTATCCCGACGCGACTACACTCGTGCCGACCCGCAATTTCAGGGTTTGGGAAAGCAGTGCCTGAGCGCGCAAGGTGTCCCCCGGGTGCAGGTCGTTCATCTCGCCAATGGACAGGCTGGCGAGTGGCAATTGCAGCGACAGCTTGACCTTGGCCTTGCCCAGGGCATTTTCACGCGGGAACAGCGGCGGCTTGACCTCGTGTGGTCCCAGCGCGTTGTTCAACAACGCAGCGTCCAGCACGACATAGACCCGAAAAGACTCAACGCTGACGCGCAGTAGAATGTCGGTACTCATCGGTTTGCCGAGTGCTCTTGGCGTTGCCGCCAGCAATTCTGCCGCTGGCGCCTGGCCGATTGACGCCAAGACACCATTGACCAGTGCTCGCTGGGCGCCCTGAAGCAAATACTCCGCGGTTTCGTCTGCAGGCAACTCCTGGGCGAATGCGCCAAACACCAGTGCCGTCCAGTCCCCCGCCACATACACCGCAGCACCTGCACTATCGGCCTTGAGCCACGTCAGAGGGTACGCGCGCTCCTGGTCAGCGGCATCAACACGCTCCAGGCACTCAATCTGCCAAGGTTTTCCCATCTGGCTGAAGCACCATTGCTCACGCCAAGCTTCCACCGCCGGTGGCAGTTTTTCTGTGGCTGCGCTCCAGCGGCTCTTGCCAATAAACCCCAACGCTCTCATCAATTACCCACCCCGAGTGCCGTTGTAGAGTTGCTCCAGCATTTCGTTGGAGACCGTCATAACCCGGGAGCTGGCCTGATAACCGCGCTGGATGATGAGGATGTCGCCGAACTCCTGCGCCAGGTCGACATTGGACAACTCAAGGTAACCGCCTTGGATACGACCGAACTGAGCCTCACCTGCCCTGCCAAATTCGGCACTCAGGGTGGAGGGCGTCCTGTACTGCGAATTCGCGCCAGCAATCAGCGCTGTCTCGTCAGCAAAGTCGGCCAGGGCCAACTGGCTCCCGGTGCGTTTTTCGCCGTTGGCATAGGTAAATTGCAGAACGCCTTTCTCATCGAAGGCGTAACTGCTCAACCCCGCAATCGCACTGCCGTCGACCACACGAGCGCCCAAGGTGTGGCTCGGACCACTGGCCACCTGTGAGGCCAGGTTGAAACTGCCTGGCGTACCGAAATCCAACTGAATGCTCTGTGCGGCGCCGTTGGCAGTCAGGGTGAAGTTCAGCGTATTGGAGCCTGCCACGGGACTGCCGTCAGGACCAAAGGCAATGGTGCCGCTTTGCAGCAATGCGCCGCTGGCATCTGAAACACTGACTTTCCAGCTGTTGGGCGGTGTGGTTTGCTGCTCAAACTTGACACTCAACGTGTGGCTGGCGCCCGTCGCGTCAAACACCTGGATCGAGTTGATTTGGTGGGTGGAATCCGTAGGGCCGCTACGCGCCAAAGCACCTATCATCTCGATGCGGGTGGTGGCCTTGGGTGGCAACGTCCGCTGGCCCTTGATATTGATGTCGCGCAAGTTGCCCGCAGAGTCGATACCTGCCACTTTCAATTGGGTCACGGTGTCCACCAGATACCCGTCCTGGTCCACCTGGAACTGCCCGGCCCGTGTGTAAGACAGCTCACCGCGTGCATCGCGCAGCACGAAGTAACCTGAACCGTTGACGGCAACGTTGGTGTTGTTGCCGGTCTGACGGTTTTCGCCGGGTTTGATCCGCACCTCGGTACCGGCGATGCCGGCGCCAAAGCTTTGTCCATTCTGGCCGTTGACGCTGCGGTAAAACGTGTCGCTACCGCGGTACCCAGGGGTGTTCATATTGGAAACGTTATTGGAAACGTTGTCCAAGCCCTTGGAAAAGGAAAACAGGCCACTCATTCCGTTATAGAAAGCTTGCAGCATCACGCCCCCTGTCTGACCAGTTTGATTTGCGAGAGACGCACGTCCGTAAGCACGGAGCCGTCGGCTTTTTTGATAGAGAGCACTGGTCCAGTCGAGGAAAACGCAATGGCTGATACCGAACCGATCACGCTACCTCCCGTTGTCATATTGATCTCCACCTGACGCCCCAGGAGCCCGAGAGACTGCGACGTCGCGCTCATCGACACCAAGTTATTGGTGTTTTCATTAGTGACGCGGGTCTGCTCAAGGTTGGCGAACTGCGCCATCTGGGCCAAAAACTCACGGTTATTGATGGGTTCCAGGGGGTCCTGGAACGTCAACTCGGTGAGGAACAACTTGATAAAGTCCTCCTGCCCCAAGCGGCTTTGCGCCAGCTCCGAGGTGGTGGTACTCAGTTCGTTGCCTATCGCTTCAATGGCCATGGGAGTCGCCTGTTGAATGACGTGAGAGAGACGGGGCCTGCCACGCTGGCTGGCCATTGATCCAGATGCTTTCAGGGCGTACAGCCTGATGTATCAGGTCTTGCACCAGGGCCCGCTGTTCTTCCGGTGCCAGGTGGTAGTCGCGAATGATCACTTCGATGCCTTTACCCCGTGGCAAAACCTGTACATGACGTTCTGGCCACTTTCTTACCAAGTAGGCCAGGGCCGGACTTGCGCCAGGCAATTCATGGCCGGCATCCGCCAAGTCATCGCCGGCAAGGTGAATGGCTTTCTGCTCAAAGGCGCTGTTGTATTCAATTGAGGGTAATGGCCTTTGAAGCGGGAGGCCGTCCCAGGCTTGATAGAACGCACGTTCGTTATCAGCCGCAGCAACTCCGCGTTCAACGTGTGTCGTCTGCTCAAATAATTGCGGCACATACGAAAGGTGTTTTCCGGCGCGAAGCCCGAGGCTATAGAGTTCCAACACGCCCCTCTCGGGAGTTTTCAAACTCGACTGAAGCAGGCGCTGAATATTGAGCAAACCAGCCTCCTGGGCCAGATGATCATCGGTTGGCGGCAACAATTGATCCGCCTTTGCCAGCAACGGCTCAACCCCCGCTCTCTGCGCAAATGTCGGCCCTTGGCGCTTGTTGTTACTTAGCGCTGGCGCCTGCGCGTCCGGCGGCGTAACCCATAGAGACACCCCGACGTTAAGCCCCATGACTCGCCCCTCGCGCCTGCTGCGCGTCAAAGATATCGATGGATTCCTGATCCCTCAGGTAGCACTGCAGGTCATGCAATACCGTATTGAAGGCCTTTTGCGTCACCTGCACCTCGAGCGTGCGGCGCCCCAACAGCGTCCTGCATGCGCTTTCCTCGTCCTGTACCTCGCCCAAGGCCTGTACCCGAGACTTCAACGCAGCAAAACTCTGCGATTGGGCCAGTAGACGCTGCTCGTACTGCGCCGGGTCCAACGCCACGCCTACGCGACCTTGCTGCTCAAACGACGATTGGAGTTGCGCATACCGCTCGTGCTCTTCCTCCAGCAGGCGTTCGGCGGTGCGCACACCGCGTAAACAGGCAGCGTGACTCAATGCAGCTTTTTCCCGTTGCAATGCTCGCAAGCGGGTCGCGGCCGCCAGCTGCCTGAGCTTGCGCTGTTCATCCTGCATGGACGGCTCCTGCGGTCAGTTGTTGCGACAAGCGCCGCACGGTCTTCCAGGCGTCAGCCGTCAGTACATGTTCGTTCGAGCGCTGTTTGAGCAGTTCATCGAACTGTGGCTTAAGCGTGATCATGCTATCCAGCAATGGGCTGGTGCCCTTCTCATAGGCTCCCAACTCAATCAGGTCCGCGCTGCTCTGGTAAGCACCCATCCCAGCACGAAGATGATCGACCTGGGCTTTTTGCTCGTCGCTGCGCAACGCATTGGCAAGGCGGCTGACACTGTGCAGCACATCGATCGCAGGCCAATGACCCCGCGCGGCGATGGTCCGGCTCAGGACGATGTGCCCGTCGAGAATGGCGCGCATATGATCCGCTACCGGCTCATTCATATCGTCACCTTCCACCAGGACGGTATAAACGCCGGTGATCGAGCCTTGATCATTGAGGCCGCCGGCACGCTCCATTAGCGGTGGCAGGAGCGCAAACACCGAAGGGGTGTAGCCCCGGCTGCCCATTGGCTCCCCGGTAGACAAACCAATTTCACGCTGCGCCAGGGCAAAACGGGTGATCGAATCCATGATCAATAGCACATGCTGACCCTGGGCACGAAACCACTCAGCGATGGTGGTCGCCGTGTAGGCCGCCTGGCGCCGCAGCACCGCAGGTTGCTCAGCAGCAGCGGCGATGACTACGGCCCTTTTCAAGCCCTCGGGGCCCAGGCTTTCACGAATGAAATCGCCGACTTCCCGGCCGCGCTCACCAATCAGGGCGATGACAATCACATCAGCGTCCGCGTACTGACTCATCATCCCCAGCAGTGTGCTTTTGCCCACGCCGCTGCCCGCAAAAATCCCCACACGCTGCCCACGCCCCAACGGCATAAATACGTCAACGGCCTTCACCCCGGTGACCAACACCTGGCTGATAGGTGAGCGATGCAACGGATTGATGGGGGCAACAAAACGCGGCATCAGTATTAGACCCGTTGGCGCAGGTTTATCGTCCAAAGGCTGGCAAGTGGCGTCCAGCACACGGCCCAACAGCCCCTTCCCCACTGGCACCCGATAAGCCTCGCCACGGGCAATCACCTCACTGGCCAGGCACAGCCCGTCTACCGGACCATAAGGCATGAGCAATACGCACTCACGGCGTAAACCGACCACTTCGGCGACGAGCGCGTCGCCCCCAGCCGCCGGAACAATGTCCACTAATTCGCCCAACTTCACATCCAGCCCGGTCGCCTGCAGTATCAGGCCCTGGATTGAAATCAAACGTCCCAGACGCCGACACAGCTTCGCCCGTGCCAGCTCTGCTATCCGCTGATCTTCATACACCTGCCACATTGGCATCCCCCCTTTTATCGGGAGCTAATAGCGCGTTAAGGGCCGCAAGCTGTGTGTCCAAACCAGCGTCCAGTTGGCCAATGCCGTGGTCGATCAGGCAACTGCCCGGTATCGCTGCCGCGTCCGGCTGAAACAACGCCAGTAACGGATCGTCCTGCATGCAGGCCTGTAGCGTGGCGAAATCCAAAGCGGCGATGCGGATGCGCAGCGGTGCCTGCAATTGATACTCTTCAATCGCCTGCCGGGCCATATCGGCCACCAACGATCGACCGGGAGCATGCTGCCCCAGCAACCGCACGACCACTGCCAACGCCAACCGGCCAACCGCCGGTGTCATCGAGGCAATCATCTGCGAGCCTTGTTTCTCCAACTGGCTGGCCAGCTCGACCAGTTGCAATCGTTGAGACTCCAACGCTTCGCGCAACGCCGCTTCTTTCTTCTGCCAGGCCTGCTGCTGTTGAGCCAGCTCCGTGGCTGCCTGTTTGGCAAATTCAGTGCGAGCCTGACCCAGGCCTGCGGCATGGGATTGCTGGTGCAAATCGGCCAGTTCCTGCGCAAACGTCGCGCGCAGGACCTCCAGTGCAGGGGACGGAGTGACAACAGGATCGACGCTACCCGGCGATCCCATAACCGGCAGGCGCCGCCCACCGGCCCCCTGCCCTGGCTGACGCAGCACGGTTTGCTGACCCGGCACCTTAGCGCTCATCCTGGCCTCCTGAGCGCGCCAGATACTCTCGCAGGCTGCTGACCAGTGCGGGCGGCATTGTGTGCTTTGCGAAAGCCGTGTCCCAACGTCTTATCGACGCACTGTTGGCCAGTGTGCTCAACGCTTCACGCCGTTGTACGGGCGTTTCCAACTGCAAGACCAAGCCGGCCCAGAATGGGTGGCCGGCCTTGAGCAACCGTTCGTGGATAACATGGCTATGAGCACTTGCCTGGACCTGAGGCTGTGCCGCCAGTTCATTCATCAACCCAGCCATCACCGACGGTTCGCTGGCCAGCCCCAATTCGTTGATTTCGCTCAACAACGCGTCTATTTTTCGGCGTTCATCAACGGCTAAATTGGCCAGGATCCATTGACGATCATCAGCGTGCAGGCAGGCTAGGCGGATTGCAGCCTTGCGCAGTGGCGAAAATTCCATGGTTCAGCGGCCCTCCACCAGCCAGCGACGCAAGTCGCCCAGCAGTTGTTCACGCTCCATGGAAGACAGGCGGGGCAGGCTATTGGCGATGCGGGACTCACGCTTGCGGGTTGCCGTCCATAGCATCAACAGAATGATCGACAGTGCAGCAGCCAGTGCTGCAATCCCCCAACGCATCCATGGCACCGCAACGCCTGGTGGTGCCTGCGGATCGCCAGAGGACACCACCGGCGAGGTGGCGACATTGGTGGCGGCGGGCTTCGCGGCAGTCGTGGCGGGCATGGGCGGGATATACGCGATCACCAGACGGTCGCCCCGTGCGGGATCAAGTCCCAAGGCCGCTTCCAGCAAGCCCTGGATTTCCTTGAGTTGAGCATTCGCTGACGGCGTGCTGAGTACGATGCCTACTGTGATCCGCTCGATCTTCCCCGTGGCATGTTCAGTTTCGGCGCGCTCTTTACCCACCTCGTAGTCCACTTCACGGTTATTTTGCGAGCGTTTTGAATTGCTTTCGCCTGTCGAGTTATCGGTGGACGCCGTGGTTTTTTCTCGGCGAATGGAGCGTTTGTCGGCAAGGGGTTGTTCGCTGATGGATTTGACCCGGTCAAAATTCATCTGCACCCGCACGGAGATGTCGGCGCCATTGCTACCCAATGGGCGCAATAGCAACTGCTCGGCCTTTTGCTTCAGGGCCTGTTCAACCTGGGCTGTCAATTGCTGATGCTCGGGCGCCCCTGCTGCCCCGTCTGAACTGCTCAAAACCAGGCCGTCTTCATTCAGCACGGCGACGCGTTCCAGGGACATGCCCTCCACAGCAGAGGCCACTACTTGTTGAATGCCGCGTACGCGCTGAGGATTCAAGGCGCCTTGCAACCGTGGTCGGACAATCACCGAGGCCTTGGGCGGCTCTTCGGCTTGCTGGTAAAGGCTGGTTTTCTTGAACGTCAGGTGAACTCGGGCGTATTCAACTTCGGACATGCTCATGATTGAGCGCGCCAATTCACCTTCCATCGCCCGTTGATAGTTAATCTTCTGGCTGAACTCCGACATGCCGTAGTCGGCCTTGTCGAACAGCTCGAAGCCCGTGCTGCTACGGCTCGGTATTCCCGCTTGCGCAAGGTACATGCGGGCAGTGGCTGCCTCTTCTGCTGCAACCTCGATCACACCTTCCTTGGTGTTGATGCGATACGGCACCTGACGCTGGCTGAGAATTGCCAGGATTTCGGCTTGTGAGGCTTCGCTGGCGTCCTTGTACAGCGCCACATAGCTGGGCCGAAATACCCACCAGATGGATAACGCCAACAGCGCGATGATCAGCACCACGCCACCGAGGAATACGCTGGAACGACCGGTAAAAAGCTTCGACACGGGTTTATCTTCCATGGGTTAAATCTGCAACCGCGCCAATTCCTGGTAGGCATCTACCAGACGATTACGTACCTCGACCGCCAATTGAAGCGACAGTTTTGCCTGCTCCATCGCCATGACCAAGTCATGGGGCGCAACGTTTTCACCCACGGCATACGACGACAGCAAGGCAGTTGCCTGGTCGGTCTGCTCGTTCAGTTGTACGGCGCCCGATTTCAACTGGCCAAGAAAGTCAGCACCACTGACGTTATGCGTCTCAAAGGCCATCTCGTTTGCCGACGACAGCGCTGAGGTCAGTCCGATGGGGGTAATTGCTGCGCTCATGTCATTTCCCGATTTCTAAGGCTTTGAGCGTCATGGCTCGCAAGCTGTTGTAGGAGCGGATATTCGCCTCGTAAGCGCGGGTCGCCGAGACCAGGGTGGCCATCTCTCGGGCGGCTTCGATGTTGGGGTAGTGCACCATGCCGTTATGGTCGGCCATGGGGTGGCCGGGGTCCTGTACGACACGGGTTTCGTTACCCTGATAGGCTTGAACCCGAGGAGCATGCAACCCCACCTGACTGGCAAAACTGCCGGGCGGCGCTACCCGCAACAAGGGTGAATCCTGCCCCGGGCTGAGTGCCACATTGGCAATCGCCAGGTTGTAGCTGGCGACTTCAACCCGAGTGCGTTCATAGGCCATGCTGCCGCGAATCACTTCGCTGATATTGTCCAACGGCATGCTCAGCGCCCTCCCTTGATCGCCAATTGCATCAGGCCGAACTGGCGAGAAACGCCATCGGCCAACGCTTGATAGCGACCGCTCGCAGCCGACAACTCGGCTACCTCGGCGTCAGGAGAGAGCGGCGTGATCGACGTGTAGTGCTGCAGGTAAGGCGCCAATTCGCTGTCCTGCATCGCTCGCAGCGACTGCGCGAATAATTGGGCGTCACCCTGGGCGCCCCGCAAGGCCGTCAGTGGCTCATGGCTGTTGAGCCGCATGACCTGGCCACCGGGAACGCTGGCCATGGCGATATTGTGCGCCGCGACCTTGGCCCGCAGATGCTCCAAGCTCATGGCGAAACGTACGGTCTCTACCGCTAGACTCATATCCGCAGACATCACCGCTCCTTATTGAACAATCAGTTCGGCGTGCAAGGCGCCGGCTTGTTTGATGGCTTGCAATACTGTGATCACTTCACGGGTACTCAGACGCACCTTATTGAGCGCCTGCACCAGATCGCCAACCGTAGCGCCCTCTGCCAGCTTGACCGGGCCATGCTGCTCCTCGGTCACATTCAGCTCGGTGTCCGGCACAACGACCGTGCCCACACTTGGCCCGGTACGACCAATCCAGGACGGCTGGGACACCTGGTACTTGGTGCTGATCACCACACTGAGTGAGCCCTGGGAAATGCTCACCTCACCCAAGCGCACATGCGCACCCGCCACGACCGTTCCCGTGCGCTCGTTGACCACCACGCGGGCGGCATAGTCAGGCGCCACGGATACGTTCTCGATGCGGGAAATCAATCGGGGCAAACCAGCCGCACTGCTCAGCGGAACTTCAACCTTCGCCGCATGTACGACTCGCACGCCGGGCAATCCCAGCTCACGTGTCAATGCGTCGGCAATACGCTGCGCAGTGGTGTAGTCAGGCTCGTTGAGTACCAGTACCAGATTGCGCGCAGCGGCATCATTTTCGGTAAAGGCCGAGCGTTCAACGCTGGCACCTCGTGGAATGCGGCCTACCGTGGGGTGGTTTTTCTGCACCGAGTTCTGGTTGGCTTCAAAGACATACCCCCCCACCGACATGGGGCCCTGAGCCAGGGCGTAGAGTTTTTCATCGGGCCCATACAACGGCGTCATCAGCAAGGTGCCACCCAACAAGCTACGCGCATCGCCCAGGGAGGAAACCTCGACATCCACCTTGTCACCCGTCTCACTGAATGAACGCAGGTTGCCGGTGACCATCACCGCCGCCGTGTTGCGCGCATTGAGATCCGAGTCCGCCACGTTCACATTGAAATTTTTCAGGGTATTGACCAGCGACTGGCGCGTGGCACGGTTGCGGTCGGTATCCCCCGTACCGGCCAAGCCCACCACCAGGCCGTAGCCGATAATTGCGTAATCACGCACGCCCTGGATGCGTGTCAGTTCCTTGATCCGTACATCGGCCCACCCCGCCGGCAGCCAAAGGCTGAGCAACAGGCCCAATAACCCCATCGTCAGCTGTTTCATAGGATTCGCAGCCACTTGAGGGTTCGGAAAACGATGCTTTGCTTCTGCGCATCGGTGATCACCCCATCGCCGACAATGTCAATTTGTGCATCGGCCAGGCGGTAGGACAACACGGTGTTGTTGTAGGCAATATCATCGGGGCGCACCAAACCGCTGATACGCACTTGCTGCTTCTCATCATTGACGGTCACCAATTGCTCACCGCTGACCCGCAGCAAGCCTTCGGGCAGTTGGTCAATGATTCGCACCGACACATTGGTGCGGATCTGCCCGCTACGATTGGTCTGGCCTTTGCCGCTAGAGTCGCCTTGCAGGCCGAGGCGACCTTGATGGTTGTTGTTGTCCCATCCCAGGCGCGCAGATATATCGGTACTGCTATCGGCCCCTGTCCCGGCGGCGCTTTGCGCCGAGGTCGATTCCACCACCAGAATCGTCAGAGTGTCCCCAACGTGGTAGCCACGGCGGTCGCCAGTGAGAGAGCGATAGCCATCGGGATTGATCAGGCTTTGCGCGCTGGCGCAAATCGGTAGCAGCATAACCAGCCAAAACGCCTTAGCGTTGAACATGGACTTCCCCTTTGCCGGCCACCACTGCCAACAGGCTCGCCTGCGCACCGTTGACTAACACGGGGATAGGCTCACCCAGCACGCCGGGGCGCATCGCCTTGCCCTCGGTGCGCAGCATCAGGCCTGGGCCATAGACCACGACAGTGACGGTTGCATCACGTAGCACCAGCGGTTCGGCTTTCAAGTGCCGATTGAGAATCGGCATGCCGGCGTTGACCATTTGCCCCAACCACGCCCCCTCCAGGTTACTGGCCAAATCGTCGGGGGATACTTGCGCGGCAACCACGTCCAGCCGCTCACGGCGTGGCTGGGTATCGCTCAGCGCCTGATCCGTGCGCCCATTGCGGCCATAAACCCAGGCCTGACCCCACGCCTGGACCTTGAACCAAATTGTCACTTGGCTGGCATGCGTCTGCCCGCATACCGTGCCTTTAAGTTCAACCGCAACGCGGCTGCGCAGGTGCGTCGACAACAACCGCACCCGGGGCGATGCCATAACCGGCAAGTCACCGATGGGCGTCAGTTGGATATCCAGTTGCTCGTTGGAGAATGCCGGGCGCACGCGCTCAGTGATGTACTGTGCCATCTGGCTGGGCGTTTGCCCTATTGCACACTCCAACGCGTTTGCCTGGGCACCCCAAAGGCAACCAACGACGATAGCGACGCACGTAATCTTCATACTCATCAGCGACGCAGGTTATTGATGGTTTCAAGTATCTGATCGCCGGCTTGAAGCAAGCGCGCGTTCATTTGGTAGGCACGTTGCGCCAGTACCAGGCTGCTCATCTCATCAATCAGGTTGACGTTGGACATCTCGACATACCCCTGCAACAGCACACCCTGACCATCCCGGCCGGGTTCGGCGTAGATCGCTTCACCGCTGACTTGAGAGGGTCGGTACAGGCCATCGCTGAGCTTTTTCAGCCCCTCGGCACTGGCAAACTTCGCCAACTGCACTTGGCCGACGGTGATCACCTCACCCGTCTCGACAACCGTCGCCTGCACCGAACCGTCCTGTTTGATCACCAGGTTGCGCGCATCAGGCGGCACTCGAAGGTCCGCTGTCAGGACCTGGCCGGTGTTCATCGCCAACTGTCCGTCGGTGTTCAAATGAAAGCGACCGGCACGGCTATAGGCCAATTCACCCGTTGGCAATTCGACTTCAAAAAAACCATCGCCCTGGATGGCCAGATCCAACTCGTTACCGGTCTGGCGCACTGCGCCCGGACTGAACACCTGAGTGGGCTCCGACGCCTGGATGCCTGCACCGGACAGCAGGTTTTCAGTCATGCCGCCGCCGTCATCCCGCGTGCCGACGTCACGCACCATGTCATGGAAATTGACCTGGCTACGCTTGTAACCAATCGTCTGCATGTTGGCCACGTTATTGGAAATAC
Source organism: Pseudomonas sp. S3_E10 (assembly GCF_054667615.1). Classification (NCBI taxonomy): domain Bacteria; kingdom Pseudomonadati; phylum Pseudomonadota; class Gammaproteobacteria; order Pseudomonadales; family Pseudomonadaceae; genus Pseudomonas; species Pseudomonas sp. S3_E10. The sequence continues at coordinate 5,653,059 of NZ_CP162743.1, read as the reverse complement.
TGTCGATCCAGGCCTGGTTCGCGGATAAGCCGGAACTGGCAATACTCAATGCATCAATCACACCCGCACTCCCTGGTCAGTCCTTGCCCAATTGATTGATCCCGCTGTTAAGCAAACCGTCGTAGGCCGACAAGGCGCGCTGCAGGGTTTCGACGTGTCGCGATACTTCCATCATTTTCACCATGTCGGTGCCCATGGCAGCGTTGGAGCGTTCTAAAAGGCCTTGATGCACCACGTACTGCGTGGCTGGCGTCCAGGCTACGTCTGCCGAGTAGAGCCCTGCGCCCCGGGAGACTAAATCGCTGGCATGTTCGATACGCACCAGATTGAGTTGCCCCACCGGCGTATCGTCCACGCTCACTTCACCTTGGCTGCTCACCTTCAGCACACCGCCAGCCACCTGAATAGGCCCACCCTGACCGAGCACCGGATGCCCTGCGTTACTCACCAGGAAACCCTGATTGTCGACTTTAAAACGGCCATCACGGGTCAATGCCGCACCGTTGGGGGTATTCACGGCAAACCAGGCGTCACCAGACAACGCCAGATCAGTCACCCGCCCCGTGTATTGCAGAGCACCGCCATCGGTATTGATTGAGGTCTGGGTTTCCAGCCCATCGAGCCCGGCTGTGACGCCCGAGGCGGGTGCGCCCAAAGCCTGAACGCTGAATGCACGCCCGGCCTTGTAGCCGGTGGTGTTGGCATTGGCGACGTTCTGCGATACCTCCTTCAAGGTATCGATATCCCGCTGGATCACCCCGGCCAGTTGCATGATCATGTCGCTCATGCCGACTCCAGGCTGGGGAACCCAGGCAAATCAATCATTCCGGCGGATGTCACGCGAGCATGCTGGCCGACTTCGTTGACCGACAGCACAGCCATATGCGGCACCGCCCGCGACATGAATGCGCGCAATACCCGCCTTAGTGGCGCGGCACACAACAATACTGGCTGCTTGTTATCACCCAGCTGACGCTCGGCTTCACGAGCCACCGTGGTGACGAACCTTTCCAATTCCTGAACCGGCAGCAATGCGCTTTGCTGGCCCTCACGCGGTCGGGATGCGGCAAGCATGTAGCCTTCCAGTTGAGGGGCGATGGTCAGCACGTTGAGGTCACCGTTTTTATCTACCAGACGCTCATACAGCGCAGCACCCAGTCGTTCACGTACACGCTCGGCCAGGTCCTCCGCACTTTTGTTCGTACGCCCGGCATCCACCAATACTTCAAGGATGGTTTCCAGGTTGCGCACCGGAACTTGTTCACGCAGGAGCAATTGCAAGACGCGCTGAATATCGGAATAACTGAGGACTTGTGGGATCAGCTCATCCACCAGGCTACCCAGCGCGGCACGCTTGCTTTCCACCAGGCGCTCGGTCTCCGCGCGGGTGAGAAAATCAGGAGCGTAGCGGCGGGCAAGTTCGGAGAGGTGGGTCAACAGCACTGTGTCCGGCTCAACCAGCGTATAGCCGCTCATTCGCGCCTGGTTGCGTAACGCTTGGTCTATCCAAAGGGCCTTGAGGCCATACGTAGGCTCCTTGGTTTCGCGCCCTTCCAGCGTCGCAGCCGCACCACCTGGGTTGATGGCCAGTAACTTGTCGAACTCCAACTCGCCGTTGGCCACCACCGCGCCCTGGACGCAGACCTGATAGGTGCCTGGCGGCAGTTTCTTCTCTGCGTGCACACTCAGTTGCGGCAGGGCAAAACCGTAATCCCGGGCGAACTGTTTGCGAAGGTTGTCGATACGCAAGCTGAGGGTACTGGTGGCCGCCAAAACCTGTGCCGCAAGGTCATTGCTCAGGCGCAGTTCAAAGGCATCGCTGCTCATCAGCGCGTAGATATCATCCGAGGCTGTATCGGCCTGCGTCTGCGTCTCCTCTGACGCCGACTCGCCCTTGGCCTTGCGCTGCAACTGGCGGAATGAATAGCCAGCCGCCACGGCAAATGCCAGAAACAGCATCAGCAACGGCACCAACGGCAGGCCCGGCATCATCGCCAGCAACAACGTGACGATCGCCACCACCACCAGTGTCTTGGGGTAGGCCGAGACCTGTCGACCCAGTTCCGGCCCCAGGCGTGCGTCGGTAGCGGCACGGGTAATGATGATGCCGGCGGCCACCGCAATGATCAGCGACGGAATCTGCGTGACAATACCGTCACCGACCGTCAACAGAGTGTAGTGGTGCAGTGCATCGCCCCAGCTCTGTCCCTTTTGCAAAATGCCCACCGACAGGCCGCCGATGATGTTGATCGCAATGATGACAATCCCGGCGATAGCATCGCCTTTGACAAATTTGGATGCGCCATCCATTGCGCCGTAGAAATTCGACTCGCGCTCCAACTGGCTGCGGCGCCGCTTGGCCTCATCCTGGTCGATGATGCCCATGTTCAGGTCGGCATCGATGCTCATCTGTTTGCCTGGCAGCGAGTCGAGAGTAAAGCGCGCGGCCACCTCCGCGACCCGTTGTGCGCCACTGGTGACCACTACGTATTGCACCACCACCAGAATCAGGAACACCACGAAGCCGATCACGTAATTGCCACCGACCACGTGGGTGCCGATCGCGGCAATGACCTGGCCGGCATCACCGTCCGCGAGAATCAGCCGCGTCGCAGAGATGTTCAGCGCTAGGCGAAACAAGGTGGTCATCAGTAGCAGCGAAGGAAATGTCGAGAAGCTCAAGGGCTTGTCGATGTCGAAGGTCACCAGCAACACCAACAATGCGACAGCGAAGTTGGTCAGCAGCAACAGGTCGAGCAACCAGGTAGGAATCGGTGTGAACAGCACCAGCAAAATGCCGATGACGGCGACTGCTAACAGCAGGTCGCTGCTTTCCGACAGTGCGCGTGTCCAGAATGGTTTCATGGGCTCAGCACCTTATTGCCCGGCAGAGCAATCACCCAGCGATAGACGCGTGCCACGTCGGTCTGGGTGATATCCGGAATCGCTGAATCGACCCGCGCCAGTGCATGCAGGGTGCGCGCCAGCGGCGGACGGCGCAGGATCGGCACCTGGTGCTTGCGTGCCATCTGGCAGATACGCAAGGCATGAAAGCCACGCCCGATAGCCAGGACCCTGGGCGCAAGCATCGTTGCCGGACGGTATTGCAGGGCCACGGCGTAGTGAGTTGGGTTGGTGATGATGACATCGGCATCTTTGACCTGCCCCAGCGCGGAGGCTTTTTTCAGCAGGTCCTGCTGGATGCCTTTACGCTTGGAGCGAACCTCGGGATCGCCTTCGCGGCGCTTGTGTTCATCCTTGGTCTCGCGCTTGCTCATGCGCATTTGCCGGCCAAACTCACGGCGCGAGTACCACACATCAAACAGCGCGGCGGCGGCCATGATCGACAACACGGTAAAGCCCAATTGCATCAGTAATTGCTTGCCGGCCAGGGGCAGTTCCATCGGAGAGACCGTCGCCATGCCCAACAGACGCGGCAAAAGACTTTGGAACAGGTAATACAGCACCAGCGCAAACAGCCCGCCCTTGACCAGGACCTTGAGCAGCTCGACAAACATACGCCGCGAGAAAATGCGCTTGAGCCCCTGGATGGGGTTAAGCCGCTTGAAGTCGGGCTTGATCAAAAAGGCCGAAAACACCGGCCCGCTGAACAACAGATTGGTCAATACGGCCACCAATACCAAGGCACCGATCAGTGGCAGAAAGGCATACACCACCTGCTTCACGCTGTAGGCGCCCTGCTCGCCCAGATAGCCAAAGCTGGCCCCGAGCTGTCCTGCATTGGCTAACCACCAATGGGTGTGGGCAGCGATCACACTGGCAAGCGGCGCGGCGATGGCCGAGAACACCATCAGGAACGTAAGGATCATGGCGAACGACAACAGGTCCGGGCTACGCGGCACCTGGCCTTTCTTACGAGCCTCTTCGAGTTTGTAGGGGGTAGCCTCTTCACTCTTGTCCTGTTGATCGGTCATGGTGCACCTGCCGGGGACAGTGCGAAGCGCAACGCGTTTTCGATCAGCAGCGGCACGCGCTGAACAATGATCGGCAAGGTGAGGATCAGGATAAAAATGCCGACGCCAAGTTTGATCGGCAGCGACAGGAAATACACATTCGCCTGTGGCATCGACCGAGAGAGCAGCGCAAAGGCAGTGTCGATCAACCACATTCCAAGGATAACGGGCACAACGATCATGAACGCCAACAGAAATTGCTGGGTCAGAATGCCCATGACCGGCCCGGAGAAATTCATCAGGGAAACGCTGCCGGGAGGCACCGCGACCAGTAGCAGACTGAAGACGCGCAGCAAGTCGTGATGCAGGTTCAACGTCACGAACAGGATGCCCAGGGTCCACACCAGCACTTCGGCGACCAGGCCGGTCATATTGGAAGTGCCCGGGTCGAACACCCCGGCGGCATTCAGGCCGATCTGGGTGTCGATGAGCTTACCTGCCATGTCCAGGCCGGCATGGGCGGCGTGAAACCCGAAGGCCATCAACGCCCCCAGCATCAACTCGCCGAGTACCGACGATAGGCTCAATGCAGGCATGCCAGTCACATTCAAAGAACTGGCCAGGACGGCCGATAAGACCAGCGCCAGCAACACCCGAACGGTCATGGGCAATCGCGAGAAAAATACAATAGGGGCGACAACGAGAAGTGGCGCCAGCCTCATGGAGATGAGGAGCAGATTGGCCAGGTAGGGCGTCAACACGGCTAGAAGCCAGCAGCCTGAGTGAGTGCACTCAGCGCAAACTGCTTGAGGATCGTCAGCATCCAACCACCCAAAACCAACAGCATCACGACGGTGATGATCAGTTTAGGGATGAACGTGAGGGTCATTTCCTGGATCTGCGTGGCCACCTGAAGAATACTGACCAACAGGCCGACGATCAGGATAGCCAATAGCAAAGGGGCGGCAACCAGGGCTGCAGTTAGCAGCGCTTCCTTGAGCGCGTACAGCATGAAATCCTGTGTCATCCATGTCCCCAGGTAGTGCGTTTTGATCCGGAGACATCACATGCCATCCAGAGTTCCATGGCTAGTAGCCATTATTTTGGTGGCTGATCATAGCCATTCCTGAAGTCGCGAAACAAGAGGGGACGGAGGAAAAATAAAAAGAGTTTTTTAACGTTTCTTTTGAATAGAGCGGCACGCAAAACACCATCCAAAAGCGGTATGCCTTGGCACCATGCTATCTCCAATCGACAGAGAAAATGCTTGGCTTTGTAGCTATGACAGACGCTCATGCCATCTACCCAAGGCCTGAAGAACGCACCATAGCTATCGTCAATAGTCAAAAGCGTTGTTCTACGTCACAATTTGGCCCGTGCTTTTAGGAAACTCAGATAGTGTGAACTCTCATTCGCAAAAATCTCTTGCCCCGCCCCCATATAAGCCCGCATCAGCTCGTCTGCCGCACTGTCCTCTTGTCCCTCATCGAGATAAACCTGCCCAAGCCGCAAGTGCAAAAATGGGTTACCGATGCCACCAGGACAAGTCATTGCATACTGCAATGCATCACGCGCAGAAGATTTGTAACCAGATAGAAAACACGCATCTGCTATTGCGGCCAGAATCCAGGTAGAGGCTTCCCAACTATTTTTAGGTTCGGGAACTGATCGCCAGGCGCGGTTGTACTCGGCTATTGCCTCCCCATGGTTTCCTTGCTCAGCCAGCATGTCACCGGAACGGCAATATTCTTTTATTTTTTCATGCAGAACGACATCAAGCTCAGCACTCATATTCACATCCATTTAAGCCACATGAAGCCGCTCGAAAAACGCCAAACAACCAAGGCCAAACCCCACTACCATCGCCAAAGATGAACGCTGGATCCGGAGTAATCGAGATATTTCAGAATAGCCCCCAGTCTATAATCAACAACGAGCCCATTATCCAACCCACCGCCTTCCGATTCATAACCATTGACATAAAACGCGTCCACTGCCCGCTGGCGATAAAGATCGTCCGCCGTGTCAACCTCACCCACACCTTCATACTTCAAAATATTAAAGTAGAGTTGGTAGGTTTTTGCAGCGAGAGCAGATCTTTTCACTTTTGACAACCTGATTAATTCACCAGCAACGGCATCACTGAAAGAGCTAATCGACTCCCCCGCCAAAATCGCCGCCAAGATACAGTCCAACTTCCGATCTGGAGGTTCAATCGACTTACAATCTTTTTCTACTTCTATTTCCCTATCAATAAGAAATGCAAGAATCTGTAACTTTTCGATAGGAAACGCATTTTTTAAGTTAGCTTCAGGATCTAGCTCAAGCAGAGCCTTCACACTTTCCAAGCCTCGCTCCACACCCTGCTCAATGAATGATCGAGGATTTTCTCCACTCCGCCATGTAATCAACACCTGCATTAGCTGGCTCAAAAAAATCTGACGACTGTTAAGCGAAAGCAAATGATAATTTTCATGGTTTTTGGCGTATAAAAATCCCTCTTCAAAAGTACTGACTTGTTTTGCGTAAAATCGAATGCTTTCTACAGACGACATGTTCAATTCCTACCAATACTCACAACCTCTTCAGATCTAAAATTGAAGCCCACCACGCCATCTTTAGATACGTAACCAGCCAAATACTTGTCAAGCACCCCGTCAGCCCGCTTCAACAAATGGCAATCATCAAACTCACCATTCTTGATGTGGTACACCTTATGATCACAGCGTGCCTCATCGAGAAACAAGGCATCTCCACTCTCAGTAAGCAGCCAGCAATTTAATCGTTTCGATCCTACTAATTCTTCCAAAGCTCTCATGTCCGCCTTCTTACCCCCCACATGAACCCTGTATTGCTCAAGCGTCAAGCGTGATGCGTAATCAAAGGGTGCATTTAACCACCCAGTAGGTTGTACCGACGAATCAGTTACAACAAACGAGTCAAAAAGTCGATAGAGCTCGCGCCATTTTAAAGGGAGCATGGCATGTTCAAGATCATACTGCTGACCTGACGTGGCCTCATTCACAAATGTCAAATTAAAAAACAGGTTTTTTTCATGCCCCTGACACACCAAAGAAGGCAACCACAAACGAACTCCTTTTTTGAAAGCTGCAACGGGAGGCAGCCATTGGTCATCAATTGCACTCGCAGTTAAGGGAAAGGCCGCAGAAAAATCTTTGAACATGACGCTGGCAGGAGCCCCAAGTGCGGCTTTAATCTCTGGCTTTATGCGATCGACGACTGATGAGTCTAATTCTTCAGCAACCGAACAAATAAAATCATATTTTTTTATATCCAGCATTATTTTCCACCTAGTCTATTGGACAACTGATAGGCACGAATTTGATCCTGAATCAGATCTCTCATTTCTAGCTGAGTCGCTTTAAGACTCTCAATATATGCATCATTAAAATTAATCTTCCCGTACGTTTTCCAGTCAGTCAAAGCCCCTTTTGACGCATTAAATCCTTTGGGCAACGGCTGCAAATTACCAAGCCCCATTGTGTCTTGAACAATAGCAGTCATTTGTGATTTGTTAAGAGTATCGAAACCCGGCATGCGGACAATTTTACTGACCGGGAAGATATGGTCTACCTCCATCGCAGATCCCAAAGGAGCGTGGGTTATCCGGTTGGTGAAGGGATCTAGATACCCCATGCCCTGGAAACGCTCACTCATTGCCCGACTTACAGTGGTGATCCGTGTGAAATTAACACCGGGAACGACTATCCCGCCATAGAATGTGCCGCCACGCGGGCTGAAAACGATCTGAGAGTTCTTGACAAAATTGAGCCCCGATTTTCCAGCCATCGCAGCAGCTTTCCCGCCCCCGGCAGTGGCAATAAATCCGGCGGCGAATGTCAGCGTATCCTCAGCTATTTGCTGCGCACTGTGGCTTGAGTAATAACCACTGGCGGCATCAGAAACAGCCTCAACAGCATCACCAGGATTATTCCATACATAACTGACGCCACTTTCAAGCGCGGCATACGTCTGAGACCGTACGTTACTTTCTGTGGCCAGCCCCACCAACCCTGTAACGCCTTCCGCAATGTCCCAACCTGCCGCATTGAGTGCCCTGCCCACAGAGCCAAGAACCGCTCCAGATGTACCCTCGGCTGTATTCACAATGTCTGAATAATAAGCACGATCATATTGGCGCCCGTCGCTTGCCCAACTGCGCATCCGCTCGTAAAGCGAGAGTTCAGAATTAACACTTGCTGCTGAGCTTTCGATTGGCACACCTACCAAGAAACTTTCTTCAGCGGGAGCACTTATCGATATCGCACCACTATCGTAGAAATAACCAGTTCGTCCATCATCAGTTGAGCCGATCGCTTCGATTTCTACTGGGGGTAGATATCCCGATTGCAGCAAATTGCGGATCTGCGCAGGAGTGTAACCTTGAGCGGTCATACGCCGCGCAGCATCAGCTTTCACGTCTTCAGCCTGGGCATACCCGCCCTGAGAGGCATCAGAGCCCTTGATACTACGCACGGTATAGTCGGCCAACGTATTCCCAAAAGCATCGGCTGCCACCTGCCCGAAATCAGGTCGAGCCCCCCCAAACCACTTGTCTTTCAAAACCGCAGAAGCATAAGCACTGATCTGCCCGCGCACCGTTGAACTCACTAACCCAGGGCCATTCCCACCTACATACCCGGCAATAGTGGCCCCTACTGCAGATGCCGCAACATTGCGCCAACTGAACGAGTTATCCAGCCCCACCACCCGGCTGGCGATCTGGCTGTTGGCATAGTTGAATGTCCCCAGTGCCGCGTAGCCGGTGCCGTAAGTACCTCCGCTTTTCATGGCTTCTGCAGCAGTGCCCGCCCATGAGCCCAGCGCTCCGGTCTGTGCCAAAGTGCCAAACCCTGAGGTGAGACCGGCCGTCAGACCACCGACAGCCACTTGTTTCCAGGAAAAACTATCCACGACCCCCATTGCCCGGCCGGCCAACTGCGATGCTGCACCGCCTACAGCGCCAGCTAGCATCGCTACACCGAAGGTGCCCCATCCCGCCCCGGCGATGGTGCCTGTCATCACGGCAGCCCCCGTCGCAACCAGACCACCTGTGGTTGCAGTGGCTCCCACTGCAAGCGGCGCAGCGGCACCAGCAGTTAGAACGGTAGCCACCACAGCAACTACCACCATGACAACACTGGCGAGACCGCTGCTTTTCTTTTTCTTTGGTTTGGGTGGCGGTGGTAAAGTCGGACTAGGGGTGGTATTACCGACTACATCATCGGCGCTATACACCTTAAAAGTAGTTGAATTATTGCGAGTACCACTTACGACATTTGGTATTCTAATGCTTTCGCCAACCAACAATGTTTTACTGGGATTAAGGCTATTCGCATCTGCTATTAAATACCACATCCCCGAATCGCCCCAGACTGCTTGGGCTATACGTTCAAGTGTGTCCCCCTGATTAACGATGTACATCGATGGATTGAGCCCAGGGTATTCAGAAGAGATAGGCGCAAAAGTATCGCTTAACTCCGCAACGCTTGCAGTGCCGACATTAGCAAGCGCCTTACCCTCATAGTAGTAATAGTTTTGCGCAATCCCGTTACTTTCATACCCGGCTTCATACCTTGCGATTAATTTTCCGTCGCGATCGGATGAAAAGGCACGATAGCCAACACCATTAAAAATAGAATCCAGGCTTCCTCTTGCAGTGTAATTAAACGAACTAGTCCCGGGACTACCCCCCAAGCTCCAAGTCGCTACAGTCTCTCGCTCCTTGTAGGAGTCCATTAGGTAGTAAGTTTTACTATAACCTCCCGTATAGCTAACACCCGTGCCATTGCTATTATAAACCACATATCGATAGGATTTTTGGTTTCCTACCGCATCAACCATACCGCTCTCACCATAATAAGTAGCTTGAGAAACCTTTTGCGCACCACCTGCCATCTTATAACTTAGCTGAGAAACTATTTTGCCATCTCCCCGATAACTATAGTTACTTACAGTCGTGATCAGCCCACCACTATATCCAAGCTGACCTATGCGATTGCCGCGCCCATCATAACTATTCGAAAAATCAAGGGATACTGAGCTAACCGATACTATTTCTTGTAAACCATTAGCACCCAAAGCACGATTAATGTTCTGGCCTCCCGAACTTGAAACTTGTCCAGTATCATTGTAAGAGTAGTTATTGCGGACATAAACGTCGTTCGCCCCCACGGTGTTCCGCCACTGCTCTGAAGACGCGCGACGACCGGCCATATCGTAACTGATGGAATACCCTTTTGTTTTATCTCCAACCTTGCCCGAAACAATCAAACCGGCAGATACGTAACCATCACCAACTAGAATTCTATCTTCAAGATCAAATTTGTTCCAGTTTTCGATAACTGTCCGCGCCCCAGCTTGATTTGTTGCATCCATCAGAGTACGACGACGATTCCCATACTCATCAAAATCGTATTTAAGTGAGTCTATTCGTGCACTGTATGCCAAAGACTTCAAGACGCCGTATGTAGTGGTTCCCGCCGGAGCCTTTGTTTCTTTCAGTCTGGCCCGCTCGTCAATCTGATATCGTGTCTCCATACTGGAAAAAATATCTTCTGCCAGCACGATTGTAGTTCTGTATCTATGCGAATCAACCGAGCGAACCTTGTCACCCGTCAAATTATAATAATAAGTAGACGTCTGCGAGTCGATTTCACCTGGCCCCCATTCTGACGCTGCATCCTCTACCGACTTCAATGCACCATTCGAATAATAAACATAATTAACCAAAGATGTTATATCTACATCTTGAAACACCCCTGGACTAATCTCTATCCTCCAAGGCATTATACTTTTTAGAACCTGGCCAAATGCATTGTACGAATAGGTATAATTATTTCCGCCCAAATCTTTACGACTTGCTAACCGCCCATAATCAGCCTCATTATAACCCCATACACTTGTATTAGCTAAGCCATCAACTTCCCTAATTTTTTTATTACCCTCACTAAACTCATATGAGTTTTCAACGCGAGACTCATTGCGCGTTCTAACAATATTCCCCCGCTCATCAAACAACGTATACCGCACATTCCCCGCCACCCCAGTCATAACCCCCGACCCACTGGCGCTGGCCAACGTCTCCTCTACCGCACTACTCCCACTGATCTCCCCAACCAACCGACCCGCCTGGTCGTACTGATTGGTCGACAACGTCACCGCAACGCCATTGCGTACGATCCCGTGCGTCAACTGCCGATCCATCGCGTCGTAGCTGTCAACCAATACGGTCCCGAGCGCATCCTGGGTGGCAACCCGATTGCCGTGGCTATCTATCAGGTAATTGCGCGAATACCCCAAAGCACCGATATCACGCAGCAACTCACCCACCTGGTTGTAGACATGCTGTCGCGTACGCAAGGCGGTGCTGGTAGGCATGCCTACATAAGGCCCCACCAGATCCACCTCCTGGATCAACTGCCCCAGCACGTCATAACGCTTTTCATGGATCAGGCTGGCACGGTAGCTGGTGCCGTTTTCCCGCAGGATGTCGGTGACCGGCAAGGTTTCGGTGAGTTGCTTGTTGTTGTGATCGTAGGTGTAGGTGGTGATGTAGCCGCGAGCATCGGTGCGGGTCAGCAGGTTGCCCCAGCGGTCGTAGCTCTGGCGAATGATCGGCGTGGCCAGGGTCAGGTTGATGTTGTTCAGCGTGTCGGCGTTGATGTTGGCTTCAAACGCGGGCAGATGCTGCTCAAGGGCTCGGCCGAGAACGTCGTAGCGGGTGTAGGTAATACGATCATCTGCGGCGGTGTTGGCGTCGCCGATCTGGTTACTGCGACTGGCCTTCGCATTGAGGTCGTAATCGACGCGGGTAATGCCTTGAGCGTTTTGCTGCTGGGTAACCCGCCCGGCCTGGTCATAGACATAACCAGCTTGCAGGTAGCCATTCAACAACTGGCTGGTCACTTCGCCGAAACGGTTGTACACCGCTGAGTTGATGGTGGTTTTCTGGGTGTTGTCGGCGGCCGTGTACCAGTCGGTGGTGGACAGCTGTTGGCCCATCACATCGTAGGTGTAGCCACGACGGATGGTCTGGGTGCGAGTGAGCGCAGCGCCGCCCACCGTCCAGCCACTCAGGGTCACGTTGATCTGGCGACTTTCTTCCAAGCGCCGACCGGCCGCGTCGACCTTGTAGGACTGCGCCGAACCACTGGCGTCGATGCTTTGAACTTCGTAACCCGCTGCATCAAAACGGGATCGGGTGACACGGGTTACGCCGGCCTGTTGATTGCCTGCCGAATCGACCCCGGCACTTTCGGTTTCGCTCAACACCTGGCCGAAGGCATTGAGTGCGTAGGTGGTAGTGGGTGATGCAAAGACAAAACCGGCCGCAAAAGGATCGACTGCGCCTTTTTTCGCCGTGGCTCGGGCCGGCTCGACAAGCCGCACTGTCTGCCCCAGGGCATTGTATTCGGTTGAGGTGACATTACCGGCAGCGTCCACCACTGCCCGCACATTGCCCACGCCGTCGTAAAACATCTGGCTGACCAGATGGTTGCCGACTACCGCCACCGCAGAGACCGTACCTGACTGACCATTGATAGTCTGTTGCCAGTAACGCACGCCTTCCTGGGTCACTTGGCTCAAGCGCCCCATGGCGTCGTATTCGAAACGTGTGCTGCGATCGTTGACGCTGGCCACCGGCAGGCTCGGCGGAGTGCTGTCGTCCCAGCCGCTCAGGCCGTTGGCGTACTCGACCTGGCGACTGACCTTGCCCAGCACGTTGTACTCCATGCGGGTGTAGTTGCCCTGCCCATCGACGCTGCCGATGCGTTGCCCGGCCAGGTCGTAGTAGTACACATTGCTGGCGCCGCTCTGCACGGTCACGCCGCTGGCGTTTCGCGCGATCAGGGTTTCACGCACCAATTGGCCTAAGGCGTTGTAACTGTAAACCGTAGTCGGCGAGGCGGTGATCAAGGTCGACGTGGCAACGTTGCCAGTGAAGGTGTAGACACTGACGGCGTCCTGTTGCACTGCGGTCTTGCGTCCCAAGGCGTCGTAGGTGGTGATCAGTGTTCGGTCTTGTGAGGCATTGGGTATCAGCGTTGAGCTGTTCAGGTCGCTGGCCGTGTAATAACCAGCTGTCGGCGCGGGTGCCGTCAAGGCATTGGCATACCGCTTGGTGGTCAGGCGGTTGCCTTGGGCATCATAGGTGTAGGCCGTCACTCCTTTAAGGGGATCAATGTCATGGGTCAGTCGGCCGAGGGTGTCGTAGACCTTGTAGCTGTCGACGAAGTCAGTCCCCGGCGCGCCAGTGTTGTTGACTCGGACACGATTGCGCAGCGCATTCCCGAGTCCATCGTAGGTGACGTCCGTGGTCACCTGCAGCGTATTGGCCGTTCCGTCCGAGGCCTGCTGATAAGCACCGGTGACCTTGTTGTACCAGCCCGGCGCGGTGATCTGCACTTGATGGCCGACAGCGTCGTAGGAGTACGCGGTGGTCCTTGCCTGGCTCAGGTCATCGCCAGCCGGATCAGCTGCCAATGCGCTGCGCAAGCGTCCCGCCGTTCGGCTGGTGACGTTACTCAACGCATCGTAGGTAATGCGGGTGACTTGCAGTACCGAGCGAGTACTGACCACCCCATTGATATCAATGCTCGACACGGCAACCGCAGGGGTGATTTCTTCTACCAGCCGGTTCACGTTGTCGTAGCGGTAGTTCCACACCGAACCGTTTTTGTTGGTTAAGGTGGTCCGATTGCCCACGGCATCGTACGTGTAGGATTCGGTCTTGCCGGCGGCGTCGGTGACACTGCTGAGCTGCCCGGCGGCGTCGTATACCGAGCGCGTGGTGTACGTCAGCGCGCCCAGGTTAGTCAGCGCGGCAGTCACGCCCTCAAAGGTGCGCGGTGTGCCCGCCGGCATTGCCTTGTCGTAAAGGCGGCTTTCAGTGATACGTCCCTGTTGGTCATACAGCGTTTCTGTAACCTGGTTCAGTGCATCGATGGTCACCCGCACTCGACCCATCTGATCGTAGAGATAGGTGGTGACCTGGTCCTTGGCGCTGGCGCCTGCCGCAACGCTGGCCGGCGCGTTGCCCAAGGCGGCCAGCGCGCTGGCACTCAGGGCGGTGGCGAAACGAGTAGTGCTGGCCAGGCGACCATCCGGATCATAGGTACTGCGGGTGACACCGCCGAGAGCATCCACTGTGTCAGTCACGCGCCCGGCATTGTCATAGACGTACCAGGTACTGTTGCCACCTGGATCCAGCTTGCGAGTCACCTGGTCATTGGCGTTGTAGAAATATTGCGTCGTGAGGTTGTACCCGTTGGGATCAAGTCGTTCGGCGGTGCGACGGCCCAGGTTATCGAATACATACAGAACGATCTGCTGATTCGGATTGGCGGTGGTGCCGCGTGCCACCTGGACCTGTCGACCAAAGCCGTCATAGGTGTAGGTGGTCGTCAGCTTGAGGCCGTTCGGGTCTTGCACCACCGTCAGCAATTGACCCTTGCGGTCGTAGGCATAGTCAGTGATGCGTTGACCCGCCTCGGTCATGCGTACTTTGCGCCCCTGCCCATCAAACGCATATTGGGTCACAACCCCGGCAGCGTCGGTACGACTGATCATGCGATTCGCAGCATCGTAGCCATAGGACGTCACCCGGCCCAATGCATCAGTCACGTTCAGCAAGTGTCCGGCGACATCGTAAGTATTCGTGGTGGTACGAGCGAGACCATCGGTACTGGCGATCTGTTGGCCGTTTTTGTCATAGCTGAAGGCCTGGGTGCGGCCTTTGCTGTCGGTGATTGTCAGCGTTTCACCGTGACGATTACGCACGGTAGTCATGGCCAGGCCATCCGGCGTGGTCACCACCAACGTGCGCGTGCTGTCGTTGTAGCTATAGGTCGTGAACAGCCCACGCGCGTCCATCTGGCGCAAGACACGGCCAAAGGCGTCGTATTCACGGCCCTGGGTCTGGCTGAGGGGATTGCTTTCAACGATCACGCGACCATTGTCCAGGTAGCTGGTGCTGTTGATCTGCCCTCGCCCATCGATCCTGTTGATCACCCGTCCGAAGGCGTCATAGGAGACTCCGGAGGTGCGCGATAAACCGCCGACGTCCTCTGCCTTGCCAATCAGTTCACCACGCCGGTTATAAGCCAGGCTTTCGCGAATCGTGGTGCCACTGGGGCCGGTACGCAGGCTGCCAACCTGCTCGCCAAACAGGTTGTAGGCATAGCCAACGGTATTGCCCAGCGCATCGGAACTGCCGGCCAGCGTGCCGGAGGTGGTGTAGGCGTAGAAGCTGCGGTTATCGGTGTTGGCATCACGAATCGCCTGAACCAGTGCATTGACCTGCACCGTCAACAAACCGCCCGACAACGTGGCGGTGTTGGCCGTACTGAGTCGGTTTGTCAGGGGCGCGCGCTCGCTGGCATCACCGAAGGCGGTATAGCGGGTTTCACTGACTTCACCCAGGGCGTTAATTACATGGGTCAAACGTCCTGCCGCATCGTAGTAGGACAGTGTCCGGTTGCCCAATGCATCGCTGGCGCTGGCGACGCGGCCGGCGGCGTCGTAACGATAGGTCAGACCATATTGCGCATAAACGGCGGCCACTTGGGCGTCGGTCATGCCGACCGTAATGCGACCCGACGCCTCGCCCAGCAGTTTGCCGATGGTTTGTCCGAAGGCGTCATAACGGGTGAGTACACTGCGAGCCTCGGGTGTACCTTGAGCCCGGGTTTCGCGCACCAAGCGTCCTGCCGCGTCATATTCATAGGCGGTCACCGTACCGTCGGTAGCCGTACGCTGGGCCACTCGCCCCTGGCCGTCAAAAGCAGTGGTACTGGTTTGCCGCGCACTGCCGGACACCGCGGCCTTGAGCGTGGCGAACCCGGTATTGCTGTTGACCGCGGCGGTATAGGCTGCTGCGTATCGGACGGTTTGCTGGGTGTTGGTGGCTTCGTCGAACACAGTCTCAGTGACAAACTGCTGCTCATCGAGGCTGCCGACCTGCCTGCCGGCCGCATCATAGAAATACCAGGTCGACAGGCTGCCACCTTCACTTGGCCTCAGTTGATCAAGTGTGCCTGATTCGCGGTTGGCGGCGGCGGTCACTGCGGCATAACGAAGGGTCTGGACCAGTCGGCCAGTGGCGTCATAACGGTTTTCCCGCAGGTAGCCTTCAGCATCCAACTGCCCGGTCTGATGTCCACTGGCATCGTAGAAAAACCGCGTGATGCGGTCCCCACCCTGCTGCCGCACCAACTGCCCAAGGCCGTCGTAGCTGAGGGTCGTCACCAACCCCGCGGGTGTGGTGGTGGTACTCAGGCGTCCCGCAGAATCGTAGGTGAAAGAAGTGACGCGATCATCAGCGCTGGTTGGGGGCCGAATCTGCGACACCAGGGTGAACGTCACCGTCGTACCGTCGTAGCCGCCGGAAGTGTCGATCAAAGTCGCATAGCGCTTTTCCTGGTTCCGCTGCCCGACTTTGTTGTAGGCAAACTCAGTAACGGCCCCCAGGCCATTGATCTGAGCGCTAACCCGCCCGGCTTCGTCGTACAGCACATAGGAGCGCACGCCCGTGGCGTCCTGGACCATGGTTTGCCGGCCAGCCGCGTCATACACATACAGCGTCGAGCGCGGTGTGGTGTTGGCGGCGGTTTCGCTTTGGGTAATCAACCGGCCCAAGGTGTCGTAGGACTGGCTGATGGTCAGCCCTGCGCTGTTGGTCGTAGTGACTGTACGACTGAGGCCGTTATAGACCGTAGTTCGGGTACCGGATGCATCGGTCTGACTGAGTACTCGGCCCATGCCGTCATACACAATGGAGGTGAGCACAGCCTTCGCGTTTCTATCCGCCCCACGCACAGCCAGCGTTTGCAACAACTGGCCGTGTTCGCTGTAAATAAATTCGGTAACGTTCGCGGCACTGTCCAGCAGACCCGCGCCATTGGCATCGACAGCGGCATACACCACACGACGGCTCAGGTTGCCGCGATAGTCATAGCTCAGTTCGGTCAGCGTCGAGCGTGTCTTGTCTCGTGCAGCCACCCAGGTAATCAACGACGACACGGACAACACGTCGGCGGGCGCCAGCCCTGACACCGCAAACTGCGCATCCGCATAGCTGACTTCCTGGGCGCGCAGGCCATTGGCGTTATAGCGGTATTCCACCACTTGGCCCGCGCTATCCACGGTGAATCGCAGGCGGTTGCCGCTGCCATAGGCGTAACGCGTGACCTGGGCGCTGCTCTCGGGAGGTTCGGTCCAGCCGGTGCCATTGCGGGTCGCAGGCACGCGATAACGAACCTCATTGAGCAATTGGTTATCGGCGTTGTAGCTGCGGGTGATGGTATTACCTGCGCTGTCACGCTCCAAGATCCGATTGCCATTGGCATCGTAGCCATAGCTCACCGAGTTGCCGCGACCGTCGACGACCTCGATGACATTACCGTCGGCGTCGTAGCTGTAGCGCGTGGACAGACGCTGGCCGTTGACTGCCGGCGTGCGTACCTCGATCAGTTGATCCTGAGTGTCGTAGTAGTAACTCCACTGCTGCCCAAGCCCGTTGAGCACATCGGTGCGACGGTTGGCTGTGTCATAGCTAAAGCGTGTAATTCCAGACGCGTCACTGACGATGCTGACACGGTAATCGGCCCCCACTTGTTCGTAGCCGAAATTCACGGTGGTGCCATCGCTCTGCGTGACGCTGGCAATGTAGAAACTCGACTCCACGTACGTATAGGACGTGGTGTAGACCTTACCATCGGCGATGCTGTTGTCTTGCGGGCTCAGGTCAGTGCTGACGCTGGTCAGGCGGCCCAGGCCGTCATAGGTGTAATACACCTGGCGCGTCAGTGCCTCACCTGCCGAACGCCGCGTGTCCAGGCGCTCCAGCTTGCCGGTGGCGTTATAGTTAAGCACCAGCTCCTGACCCGAACTGTCCTTGACGCTGCTCAAACGCCCCTGGACGTCATAGCTGTAGCTGATCTGGGTGCCATTGGCATCGGTAGTGGATACCAGTTGGCCGTTCCAGTTGTAACGTTCAGTGGTGCGTCGTGAACCATCGGTCCATACCACTTGCCCTGCGAGGTCGTCCCACGTGAGGGTGTCATGCGCGCCATCACCTTCGGTGGACTGATAGCGCGTTCCGTCCCAGCGATAGACCGCTTTGTGACCATCGCCGGTGATGCGGACCATCTGGCTGCCGGCAGTATTCAAGGTGCCCACCAACGTCAGGCTGCGCTCGGCATCCCAGCGCCAGCCATCGGCGTCTCCGTCGCTGAAATCACCTCGGGTGTTGTAGGTCCGGGTATGCAGAAGATCCTGGCCAAGACCGGACAATTGCTCATCGGTAAAACGCAGGACCAGGTTGCCATTGCTGATATTGACCAACGCTTGGCCGCCAGCCTGGCCGAGGTTGCCCTGGCCGGGCGAACCGCTGCCACCCAGCGAATTGAGCGAGGTGTTGAACAGACCCAATCCATTGCCAGCAACGATCGCTACCATTTCCTTGACTCCCCCGCCCCAACTGAACCGGCCTTGCGGTTCAAGACAATTGGGCTGTCCGCGAGCGCGGTAAATCAGCCCCTCTGTCAGTCCTTATGCGTCGATTTCGAGGATTGTTTAGGGCGGGTGGGAATTTTTTTATTTCGCCAGGAAATTGCGCGGTTCCCCATGACAGCGAGCCAGTGACGAGGCAATAATTCAGCCCACCGTTACCCATGCCCCAGGGAAGGATTGATCGATGAGCACTGATGGCATCCTCGCCGAACAACAGCGCCTGGCAAGGCTACTGACATTTCTTGACCACGACCCAGGCAACCTGACACTGATTTGCGACGCTATGGGCAAGGCGATCGCGCTGGGTGACCTGGCTATCGGTCAACAATTGATCGAGCATGTAAAGATCCACGGTATCGAGGATCCCAGGGTGTTCGCCAACGGCACTCACTTGCTGCTACAGGCGGGCGACTACTCGGCAGCCGCCGCCTTTGGAGACAAGGCAATCGCGGCTGGCCTCAATGATCCTGCCGTCGTCTTCAACACCGCGCTGGGGCATTTCCACAGTGCCGATTTCAGCGCTGCCGACACCCTACTTGCCCATCTGACCCCGCACGCCGATTGCCCCGCCGCGACCTTGCTGATGCATGCCCGTGCCCTGCATCAACTGGAAGAAACCGAAGCGGCCGAAGCCCTGGTGCTTCGAGCACAACAACTTGAGCCCCACAACGTCGACATTCGCGGCTTGCTGGCACTCCTGTTGTACGAAAACGACAATCTTGCCCAGGCGCTCAGCACTGCTCATGAAACCCTGGCCACTGACCCGGACCAACGCGACGCATTGATCGCATGCGCCACGGTGCAATTCGAGCAACACAACGTAGCAGCGTCTCGCAAGGCGTGGCTGCATACCCTCAAGGCCTATCCGGACTGTGGCCGAGCCTGGTCGGGGCTAGGCCTGTTGGAATTCGGTGAACTTGAGTTCGACCTGGCAGAAAGTCACCTCAAGAGCGCCGTCCAGTTCATGCCTCACCATATCGGCACCTGGCACCTGCTGGCCTGGATTTACATCCTGCGCAACGACAACGCTAAAGCACGCGCGGCGCTGGAGCAGTCCTACGCACTGGACCGCAGCTTTGGAGATACCCACGGCGGGCTGGCGGTGGTTGATATCCTCGAAGGCCACTCGGAAAGAGCACGCATAGGCATCCGCAAAGCGCTACGTCTCAAGCCCGACAGCCTGGCGGCCCACTACGCACAGGCACTCCTTCTGCAGCAGGCCGGCCAAACAGATGAAGCCAGGCAACTGATCGATGGTCTCTTGGAGAAAAACCGCCCAGACAGTGAAATCACTGGCCGTACGTTGGTCAACCAATGGCTGCAACGTCACCAGCAAGGCACAACGCCGCCCAATCCCGGCCAACACTGAAGTCATCCCTCATGGAGCCCCAACTATGCTGGACGCAACCGAATACCTGCACCTAGCCATTCACGCCAGCGAGGACGGCAATCACCACGCAGCCCTGAACTATCTCAACACCGCACTGGAACAACAGCCAGATAATGCTGCCGTGCGCTATTTCCTGGCGGCCGAACACGCGGAGCTCGGGCTGCTGGATCGTGCGCACGCCGGCATGACCCAAGCCCTGGAACTTGATCCCCATATGGATATCACTCGCTTCCAACTCGGCCTGCTGAACCTGCAACTGCAACAGGTCGAACAGGCCCGTACAGCCTTTGACTATCTGCAACTCCACACACAAGACATCAGCCTGAAATGGTTCGCCAGCGCCTATCTGGATATGCTCAATGAGCAGCCAGGGAACGCCGTCGAGAAGCTGAAAAGCGGCATTGCCGACTGTACCAACCCCGCATTGAAAGCGGACATGACGCGTGTACTGTCCAGCCTCGCAGATACCGCCGTTGCCCCCAAAAACGATACACTCGCCCCGCCAGGCGTGTTCCTTGGCGCTTACCGTGACAACCTCGAGACCCCGTGACAATGAGCAAGATCGACCCCACTCGACTTTCCCGCGTCCTGGCCGCCCTGGCTAGACCCAAGGAACCGGTAACGTCGAGCGCTTTCACCCAGGCTGCTCCCGGCAAAAGCCAGAATGCCGGCAAGAGCCTGGAGACGCTGAAAACACGCTTGCATGGCCGCATCAAGGCCTTACAGCAAGATGCGGAAGGTTTTCGTGATGCCGCACCGGTCGTCACGATTCAGGAAATTTTATGCTGGGAGTTTGGTGATGGGATTCTTGAGCACAGTGATTTCAAGCAGATCGCGCAACAGGTGACGCAAACCATGATGGGCGAACCAAAACTGGAGAAAACGATCCGCACGATTATTGATGAGGCCCTGTCGGGAAAATAAGACCGGGCATTTCGGCAAGTCATTCACCTCCCCATACCGCCATAAAAACTACGTGCGCGCAGCCAGCAGAACACCCATTGTCTTGCTCATAAACTCTGGGCTTCTTTCATTTATCTTACTTGCAATATAGGCCACAGCGTCCTTGGTTGGCTTATCTGACTCGCGCAACGCTTTCACAATGATTTCCCGCGCGGCATCACTATTCAGCACGCGCAGCAAAACAATGGATGCCCACTCGGGATTACTGGCCACGATCGTGGGATAGACAGCCAGCAAGTCTGCAACATACGCATCCAACGGTGCCGCTTCTGCCGCGTGGATAATGGAAAACATGCATTCATGATGTGGGCAGCCGTCATCTAAAAGCGGAAGAAGGAATTTTGCCGCTGAGGGTTCGCCGAGTTGGCTTAATTCAAACACCCCCTCATCCACTACTTTCGCCATATCAGCGGGCCTGTTTGAAATCACCTCGCTCAGTCGATCAATTATGTTTACAAAGGAGTTCGACGGCATCAATCCGGCCTCTTGAATATTTCTGGAAATTTGACCTTGTTCTGCTTTATCAGATCCTGCAGCTGATCCCTTATAAAACCGTCATATAGTCCGTCTTTTTTATAAATTTGTCTAGCATCCCATACGCCCTCGGCCAGTGCCTTACGCGGCGTCATATTACTATCAGCCGTGTTGCCATAGGTAAATGTTTCCCTGTGCCGCCCGCCGACGCCTGGATGAGGCTGTTCCATATTAATAGCGATGCCCTCATCTCGCGGAACGTCATGTTCTGCCATGTGTTTGGCCGAAGGTATATGGTGCGGCGTAATATTGTCCCCCACCGACCCTGCATTGATAAGCGCGCCATAACTCGCCACGTCTCCTTCGGTGGGAAGCAGCGTCTTATCATTGCTATATGTTTTTCTTTGAACACTCTTGATATAGGTCGCGTTTGCCGCACCAATACCTTCCTTGACCTTACCCATAATCATATTGGCCGAAAAGAACGTACCTTCCGCTGCAATCGAGGCAGCATCAGGCCTTAGTCCTTTTGACTGGTAGAAATCACTCAACCAACGCTGCGCCAGTTCCTGGCCTTGCTCCAGGTACTCTCCAATTGTATGGGAGACCACAATATCAAGTGTCGCCTTCGCCGGCCCCGCCATGCCATACATAATCGCCTGGGCAGCAAACCCGACGACCTTACTTGCAAGTTCGTGCTGTTGTGCAAACTCGCCAAGTGCCAACTCTGCGTTATGAATAGGCGGAAACGCTCTGTTCGCAAAATTGACCAGCGAACTTGAACTCTCACCCACACCATCAACCACGAGTAATGGCTTACCCACATCCGCCGTAGTAATAATGACGCCACTCTCGAGATGAAATGACATCTGGTCATTCTCAAGAACTTCCTGCTTGGTCAAGGCTGCACCACGCACACCACTATTAAGGATCAACGCTATTTCTTCGCTTGTCGCCCCGGAACTTACCAGCCCCCTGATAACATTCAACGTGTGCGGTGATGCGGTTTGAATATTCCCACTGGCATCTATCGTATAGTCAATTTTTGCCGCGCTCATCGCTTCTTGCATTATTGCCTTGACGCCCGACTCTCCGATTTTGTGCGCCACATAGTTGGCGAATGAATTGCCAAACGCATCAACGGCTACTTGCCCATAGTTGGGTTTATCGCCACCAAACCATTTATCGGTGATGACCGCCGAGGATAAAGCGCCCGCTTGAGCCCTGAAAACAGCATCGGAAAAATCATTGCCGCCGCCAACACTCCCCCCGATGACAGAGCCTACCGCTGAGGCGGCTACGCTTTTCCAATTGAATGATGCGTCCAACCCCACGACTCTGTTAGCCGCATAGTTGCTGGCATAACTAAACACACCTTGTGCCGCATAACCGACGACCAGATTACTGGTGCTCGCACCCGTTTGCCCTATCGCGTTCACACCATTTGCGAGGGTTGGACCAAAAGCCCCCTGACCAGCTGCGTAACCAAGGCCACCCGTGGCAGCTGTCGTGAGTGCGCCCGCGGCAACCTTCCCCCAGGAAAATTTATCCACCGCGCCCATGCTCTTGCCGACCACCTGGCTGAGCGTGCTACCGACCGCCCCCGCCACCAGCAACGTACCCGTGATCGCCGTAAAGCTGGCAGTGGAGGCCGCTACTGCAGCGGTCAGTCCGCCAACGCTCAGAGCCGCGACGCCGGCTGAACCGGCGGCGGCCATGCTCGCACCGCCGAGCAGCGCCAATCCCGCACCTGCGGTAAATATGCTCGCCACGACGGCAACGACCACCATCACGATGCTTGCAATGCCGCTGCTCTTTTTGCTTTTCGGTTTTGGTGGCGGCGGAAGCGTTGGCGATGGCGTGGTATCGCCAATCACCTCGTTGGCGTTATAGGGTTTAAAGGTCGTCGCACTGTTGCGATCACTGCTCACCACATTCGGAATAATGATGCTTTCGCCGGCGACCAACAGCCGCTCTGCATCCAGGCCGTTGGCGTCCGCAATCAAGTACCACATACTCGCGTCACCCCAGACGGTCTGGGCAATGCGTGTGAGTGTGTCGCCGTCGTTTACGATGTAGCTGCCGGGCACCCGGCCAGGATATTCCGAAGAGATGGGCTGCAACGTATCGGTAATTTCCGGCACGCTGGCATTACCGAGGGTTGCCACCTCATTGCCGTTGAAATAAACATAACTTTGGACCGCACCGCTGTTCTCTCGGCGAGCGATAACCTGGCCTTCGCGATTGGATGAAAACTTGCGAACCGAATTACTCGCGCCACTCATCCTGTAGTGTAGAAGCTCGCCCCGATCGGAATATTTCAACGCAGTAACCCCGGCGTTACCGCCATAACTCCACGTCGCGACAATGGTGCTTTCCTTATAGCCTTCGTACATCGCGTAGGTTTTCGAATAAGCCCCGGTATAACTCAAGGATGCGCCATCGGGCTTGTAGACTGCGTAACGGTAGGCACGTTGGTTTCCGGCGGCATCGATCATTCCCGCCTCGCCAAAGTAACTGGCTTGCGACAACTTCTGCACGCCCCCAGACACATTATAGGAAAGCTGGGAAATCAACTGATTGTCGCCGCGATAACTATAACCGGACGCGCCGCTGGCCACCCCGTTCGTATAGCTGGTTTGGCTTACCTTGTTGCCACGTTCGTTATAGGCGTTGGTAAACAGCAGCGAGGACGCCCCGACCGTCTGTACCTGTTGGCTGGTGTCGCCTCCCAGCCCTCTTGTTATCTTGCTGTCCGTGGAGCTGAGCACCTGCCCCAAATCGTTATAGACATAGTTGCTTCGATTGTAGACTTCTGACGTCGCGGTGCTTGAAGCCCATTTTTCGAGGCTCTGCCGCCTGCCCGAAGCGTCATAACTCACCAGATAACCTTTCCCGGAACTGCCGGACTTGCCTGCAACAACCTGCCCGTTGGCGATATAGCCTTCGGCGACGAGCACCCTGCCCTCGCTGTCGTACTTGTACCAGTTATCAATCACCGTGCGCACCCGCGATTGATTGGTTGTGTCCATGTGAACAAGTCGACGATTACCCAATTCGTCATATTCATACTTCAACGATTCAAGCCCCGCCAGGGCCGAAATGTCATAGTTCATCCATCGTTCAATACCAATAATCCTGGCTGAAACGATAGGTGTAATGTTGAGATCTTCCGTAAACCCATCAAACACGGCGCCGGAGTGGGTATAGATAATAGAATGCGCATTCAGCGCACCCGACAACACATTGCCAGGCAATGATTTTATTTCTTTTAACTGGCCAGTTTCATTCAGCCCGGTACGTGTCTCACTTAACGACGCAATATTATTCCCAGGCACCATATACTCAAACGAGCCATATGGATTTTCCGGATCATCGAACAGCAAGATGGCTTCGGTATTCACAAATTGCGCGACGTTTATTTCACGCACTTTAGCGCCTGACAAATTATACGAATACTGTGACGCTTTTACATCCGTGATCGTGGTCTCGCGCACCAGATCCATGCCGCTAAAGCGGTCTGTTATTGCACTGACCAGGCCATTCTTATAGTAGGTATAGGAGCGAAACGCGCCGAGCCCGCCCACAGACTTGCCCGGTACAGCAGGAACAACGACTGCTTCCCTGGCGACCTGGCCAAACTTGTTGTATTCGTAAGTAAAGACGCGCCCACCCAGGTCCTTATGACTCGACAACTTGCCAAAGTCCACCTCATTGAATGTCCACGTCAGGGTATTGTTCAACCCGTCAACTTCCTTGGTCTTGCGATTGTATTCGTTGTATTCATAGCCCCTTTCGTATTTGGATTCGTTGCGTGTGCGGACAATATTTCCGCGCTCATCAAACAGCGTGTATTTGGTATTGCCGATCCCCCCCGTATTGATGCTGGAAGCGTTCGCCTGCCCGCTGCTGGTCAGCGTTTCTTCGACTGCCACACTGCCTGTGGTCTCGCCCACCAGCCTCCCTGCCTGGTCGTACTGGTTGGTCAGCAACGTGACGGCGGCGCCATTTCGGATGACGCCATGGGTGAGTTGGCGATCCAGCGCGTCATAGGTGTCGACCAGTACGACTCCCGTTGCGTCCTGGATGGCGACCCGATTGCCATTCGAATCCACTCGATAGTTGCGCGAATAGCCCAACGCATCGACATCACGCATCAACTCGCCGGCAGCGTTGTAAATGTGCTGACGGCTGCGCAACTCAGTGCTGGTGGCCACACCCGCGTAAGGTCCCACCAGATCCACTTCCTGGATCAGCAAACCTGACGCGTCATAGCGTTTTTCGTGAATGAGACTGGCGCGATAGCGAGTACCGTTCTCTCGCAGGATATCGGTCACCGGCAAGGTTTCGGTCAGTTGTTTGTTGTTGTGATCGTAGCTGTAGGTGGTGACGTAGCCCCGGGCATCGGTGCGACTGAGTACGTTGCCCCAACGGTCGTAGGACTGTTGGATAATCGGGGTAGTTAGGGTAAGTGTGACGTTATTCAGGGTATCCGCATTGATGTTAGCTTCGAAGGCTGGCAGGTGCTGCTCAAGGGCACGGCCTAGCACGTCGAAGAGTGTATAGGTGATGCGATCATCCGTGGTAATGGCAGCGTCGCCAATCTGATTGCTGCGCGAAGCGTTGCCCCCCAGATCGTAGTCAACCTGGGTGAGGCCCTGGGCATTTTGCTGCAGGACTGCACGGCCGACCTGGTTGTAGCTATAGCTGGCTCTTACCGCACCGTTGAGCAGTTGGCTGGCGACTTCACCAAAGCGGTTGTAGAGCACACTGTTGACGGTGCTTTTTTGTGAGTTGTCGGCAGCGGTGAACCAATCCGTCGTCGATATCTGCTCACCCAGCAGGTTGTAGCCGTAAGTGCGACGAAGGGTCTGACTGCGCGTCACGGCGCTCCCATTGACGGTCCAAGCACTGAGCACGACGCTGGTCTGACGGCTTTCTTCGGCAATACGGCCGGCGACATCGACTTTGTAGTTCATCGCAGAGTTACCGGCGTCAATGCTCTTGATCGTATAACCTGCGGCGTCGTATTGGGTCCGGCTGGTCTGCGTCAGCCCGGATTGGCTGAGGTTGCCGGCACTCTTGCCCGCTTCGCGGGTTTCGCTAATGACTTGGCCGAATGCGTTCACCATAAAGGTCGTGATTGGCGAAGCGACAACCATGGCAGTCGAAAATGGATCAACCGCACCGGCCTGGGCGGCAGATCGCGCAGGCTCGATGATTTTGCTGACATGGCCAACGGCGTTGTAAGCCTTGGTGGTGACATTGCCACCGGCGTCTTTCTGGGTCAGCAGGTTGCCGACGCCGTCATAGGTAGCCTGGCTAATCACCAAGCTGCCGGTAACCTGGCTAGCCAATACCCCATTGGATTGGGCATTGATGCTTTGTTGCCAGTAGCGCACGCCTTCCTGAGTCACGCTGCTCAGGCGACCCATGGCGTCATACGTAAACACGTTACGGCGATCGTTGCTGTTGCTGGAAGGTGGTGTCGGCAGGATGCCTTCGCTCCAGTTCACCAATCGGGTCGCGTACTCAACCTGACGACTGAGCTTGCCCAGCGCGTTGTACTCCATACCGGTGTAGTGCCCCAAGCCGTCCACTGCAGCGATGCGGTTCCCGCCCAGATCGTAGTAGTAAAAGGTGTTGGCACCGGTAAGCAACGTTGCCCCGCTGTTGTTTCGGGCAATCTGGGTTTCGCGAACCAGTTGGCCAAGTGCGTTGTAGGTGTAGACGGTGGTGGGTGCGGCGGTGATCAGCGATGAGGTGGCAACAACGCCTATGAAGGTATATAGGCTCACCGGATCCTGCTGTACGGCAGTTTTGCGCCCCAGCGCGTCGTAGGTGCTGACCAGGGTGCGGTCTTGCGTCGGGTTGGCAACCAACGTGGTGGGAGTGATTTCCCCGCTCTTGTAGTAGCCGGCGGCCGGCACCGTAGCGGACAGTGCATTGGCATAGCGCTTGGTTGTAAGGATGTTGCCCTGGGCATCGTAGGTGTAGGCCGTCACGCCCTTCAGGGCATCAATGTCGTGGCTCAAGCGGCCAAGCAGGTCATAGACCTTGTAGCTGTCAGCGTAATCGTTAGCCGCCGTCCCGGTATTATTGACGCGTATGCGATTGCGTACAGCATTACCCAACGCGTCGTAAGTGACTTCCGTAGTGACCTGGAAGGTATTGGCTGGGATCGAAGCGTCAGCGCTTTGCTGAAAGGCACCGGCGGATTTGTTGTACCAGCCAGGCGATGTAATCCTCACCTGATGCCCCACCGCGTCGTACTCGTAGCGAGTAGTCCGAGACTGGCTCAAGTCATCCAGCAGGGCACTGTCGTTGACGTTGCCGCGCAGCCGCCCTTCGGTACGCGAAAGCACGTGGCCGAGGGCATCGTAGTTGACGGTGGTAACCAGGGCACGCACCTGGGTACTGACGACGCCCGTAGCGGAAATACTGGCAACGGTGATCGCCGGGCTGATCTCTTCCACCAGGCGGTTCAGGTTGTCATAGTTGTAGCGCCACACCGCGCCATTTTTGTTGGTCAGCGTTTTGCGGTTCCCCACCGCATCGTAGGTGTAGGACTCCGTCTTGTCGGCAGCATCGATCACACTCGTAAGCTGACCGATCTCGTTGTAAATGTACGAGGTCGTGACCGGCTGTGCGCCTGAAGAGGCCAACGTGGCTGCAGTAGCTGCCAGGGTTTGTGGTGTGGCGGTCGGGATGACTTGGTTGTAGCGAATGCTTTTAGCCATCTTGCCAGTGAGGCTATAGACCGTTTCGGTCACACCACCTCTTGCATCGATGCTGTAGCGCACTCGACCCATGTCGTCATGGACATAGCGGGTGGACTGATCTGCCGCGCCGTTCACACTTGGGGAAACGCTGGCTGGCGCATCACCCAAAGTATTGACCACACTGCCCGCAATAGCCGTCGCAAAACGCGTAGTGCGGGTGATGCGGCCGCTGCTGTCATAAGTGTTGCGGATCACCCCACCCAAGGCGTCGATGCTATCCGTAAGACGACCTGCGTTGTCGTACACGTACCAAGTGCTCACACCCGCTGGGTCGATCTTGCGCGTAACCTGATCATTGCCGTTGTAGCGGTAAGCAGTGGTCAGGTTGATGCCGTTGGGATCCAGGCGCTCCGAAGTTCGGCGGCCCAGTTTGTCGAAGGCATACAGGACTATTTGCTGGTTCGGGCTGGCACTAGTCCCCCGCGCCATCTGAACCTGTTGGCCAGCACCGTCATAGGTGTACGTAGTCGTAAGCTTCAGCCCATCCGGATCCTGTGTAACGATCAACACCTGGCCATTACGGTCATAGGCGTAATCGGTAACGAGTTGTTCAGGCAGGCCCTGCGCTTCAATGACGCGGACTTGGCGGCCCTGGCCGTCGAACGTGTATCGGGTGACTGCACCATTGGCAGCGGTACGGCTGACCACTCGGTTACTGGCGTCGTAGGTGTAACGGGTCAAACGCCCCAAGGCATCGGTAACGCTGAGCAAACGCCCAGCGTTGTCATACGCATTCGTAGAGCCCTGGCTCAGCGCATTCAGAGTAGTCAGCAACTGACCCGTCTTGTCGTAGCTGTAGGTCGTGAGCTTGCCCGCGCCATCGGTCAAGGTCAGCGTCTGGCCATGGCCGTTCTTGACCGTGTTGACACTGACGCCGTCCGGCGTGGTCACGGTCATGGAGCGAGTGGCGTCGTTATAGGTGTAAGTGGTGGTTTTGCCCAGGGCGTCGGTACTGACCAAGACCCGCCCAAACGCGTCGTAGTCGGTGGTCTCTGACTGGCCCAGCGCGTTGGAGTGGTGAATGCGGCGACCGCTACCGGAGTAGATGACATTGCTCGTCAGGCCACGGCCATCAACACGGCTGATCACTCGGCCGAAGGCGTCGTAACCCGTTGCAGTCGTACGAGCCAGGCCGCCGACATCTTCAACGCTGGCAATCGCTTCACCACGCTTGTTGTAACTAACACTGTCGGTGACCGTTGAGCCGCTCGCCAGGGTACGGGTCACCGAGATCTGTTCACCAAAACCGTTGTAGCCATAGCGGGTCAAAAAACCCAGGGCATCGGTGCTGGAGATCAACAGGCCGCGGGTATCGTAGCCATAGGTACGACGGTTATCCGACGCTGCATTACGAATGGCCTGCACCAGGGTCTTGACCGGCAGCGTTAGCAGGCCACCCGTGAGGGCTGCGGTATCGGTAGTGCTCAAACGAGCGGTCAGGCTGGTTTTTTCACTGGCCTCGCCAAAAGCGTTGTACACCGTCTCGCTGACCTCGCCCAACGCATTGACTACATGGGTCAAGCGCCCCGTGGCGTCGTAGTAAGAGACACTGCGGTTGCCCTGCGCATCCCGCACGCTGGCGGCACGCCCGGCGGCATCGTAGCTATAGGTCAGCCCGTACTGAGCGTAGATGGCTGCAACCTGGTCATCGGTCATCCCTGTGATGACGCGCGTGGACGCTTCCCCAAGCAGCTTGCCGATGGCTTGCCCAAACGCGTCGTAACGCGTACGGGTGCTGCGCTCGTCATTGGTGCCTTGCGCGGCGGTCTCACGCATCAGACGGCCGGCGGTGTCATATTCATAGGCAGTTACGCTGCCATCCGTAGCGGTACGCAGACTGACGCGGCCCATTGCGTCATAGGCAAGCGTCGTGGTGTGTATGACCGCACTCGTCTGCACGCCAGCCTTGACGGACGCGAAGCGCGTACCTGCCGTGATCTCGGCCGCGTAGGCGGTGCCATAACGAATGGTTTTCTGTTGGTGGGTTGCTTCGTCGTACACCACTTCGGTGACGAACTGTTGCTCGTCAATGCTGCCTGTCTGGCGGCCTGCCGAGTCGTAAAAGAACCAGGCCCGCAGGTTGTCACCGGTTGCAGGGCGCAACTCTGCAAGGGTGCCACCCGCGCGACTGGCCAGCGCCGTAGCCATGGCATAACGGATTACCTGTTGTCGGCGACCGCTCGCATCAAAGACGTTTTCGCTCAGGTAGCCTTCGGCGTCCAGTTGCGCCACCTGCCGGCCACTGGCGTCGAAGAAATAGCGGGTGGTACGGTCGCCAGTCTGCTCCCTCACCAACTGGCCAAGGCCATCGTAGATCTTGGTAGTTACAGTGCCAACTGCGTCGGTGCTTGTACTCAGCCGCCCGCGCGCATCATAGGTGTAGCGTGTTGAGCGATCCGCTGCTGTTGCGGCCGGGCGAATATCACTGACTAGGGTTTTGATGACAGCGGTGCCGTTGTACCAGCTACCGGTCAACACCAAGGTGGCGTAACGTCTTTCCTCGGTGCGCTGACCCGCTGCGTTGTAGACATACTCCACCACAGCGCCAATACCATCAACCTGAGCGCTGACCCGGCCGGCTTCGTCATAAAAGGTGTACGTGCGCACGCCCGTCATGTCTTGCACCATGGTCTGCCGCCCCATAGTGTCGTAAACATATTGCGTCGTGCGTGTGGCCACGCCTGCAGCCGTTTGCGTCAGGCTGATCAGGCGGCCTGCGGCGTCGAAGGACTGGGTGAGCGTTTGCCCGACGGTGTTGGTTGTCGAGACGGTCCGACTGGTGCTGTTATAGGTTGTAGTACGTGTGCCGCTGGCATCGACCTGACTGATCAGGCGTCCCATCCCGTCGTACACCGTGGAGACCAGGGTGGTCTTCTCGGTACGCCCTGCACCGCGCGTAACAATGGTTTGCAGCAATTGGCTAGCTTGGTCGTGGACATACTCAGTGATGACGGTTGACGCGTCCATCACCCCTACACCGGATGAATTTACCGTGCCGTATGCCTTGCGTTGGCTGAGATTGCCACGGTAGTCATACGTCAGATCAACCAGCGTAGAGCGCGTTGCATCGCGTGCGGCCACCCAGGCGTTGAGCGAGACGGAGGAAAGTACCTGGGTTGGGGTCAGTGCGCTGAGGTCATAGGTCGCGTCGCCATAACTGATCTCCCGCACCAGCAATCCCCACACGCTATATAGATAGCGAGTGACGTTGCCATCGGCACTGATCATGGCGCTCGGACGATTATTCCCATCGTAGAGGTAACGCGTCACCTGTGCGCTCGATGCCGGCGGATCGGTCCAGGTGGCCGAGTTGCTGTTCCAGGTCGCCGGCAGCGTGTAGCGAATTTCGTTGAGCAACTGGTTGGCGGTGTCATAGGTCCGCGTAACGGTAGTGCCGGAGCTGTCGCGCTCCAGAATGCGGTTGCCATTGGCGTCGTACTGATACGACACCACGTTGCCCAGGCCATCGGTTATCCGGATAACATTGCCATCCACGTCATAGGCGTAGTACGTCGACAGCCGCTGGCCACTGACCGCCGGCGTTTGCACTTGAATCAGTTGGCCCCCAGCGTCGTAGTAGTAGCTCCACTGTTGATTGAGGCCATTGGTGACGTCGGTGCGACGGCTGCCGGTGTTGTAAGCAAAGGTCGTGGTGCCTGATGCATCGTTTACCGTCTGAACACGGTACTCACCGTCCACCAGCACATAGGTAAAGCTCGCAGCGCTGCCATCGCTCTGGCTAACTCTCGCGACGCGGAAACTGTTTGCGTCGTAGGCGTAGGTGCTGGTGTAGACGTTGCCATCCGCAATGCTGTTGTCGGCCGGCGTCAAGTCGGTGCTCACACTGGTCAATCGACCCAGCGTGTCATAGCCGTAATACACCTGCTGCGTGAGCGCGCCGCCTTGCACGGTGCGGGTATCCAAACGCGCAAGCCTTCCGGCACCGTTGTATATCAACACCAGCTCTTGCCCCGAGGCGTTGTCCTTGACCGCTGCCAGGCGACCATTGGTGTCGTAGCTATAGCTTGTCATAACAGCCGAGCGATCAGTCATCGATGCAATCCGACCGGTTGCGCCGTCGTAACGCTCGACCATATGTGTGGAGCCTTCACTCCACAGCCACTGACCGTTGGCTGCATCCCAAGCCAGCGAGTCATGAGCGCCATCGCCTTCATTGGACTTATAGGCGCTACCGTTCCAGGCATAGCGTGTCTCATGACCGTCGCCAGTGGTACGCACCACACTGCTACCGGTGGTATTGCGCGTGCCACTCAACACCACCTTGCGCTCGCCATCCCAGCGCCAACCATCGGCATCGCCGTCCGTCAAAGCGCCCTGAGCGTTGTACGTACGGGTATGAAACAGGTCCTGTCCCATTGCCGACAGCTGCTCGTCAGTAAACCGCAGCACCAAGTTACCGTTGCTCGCATTGACCGTTGCCTGGCCACCTGCCTGGCCCAGACCACCCTGGCCAAATCCCCCTACGCCCCCCAACGAGTTCAGCGACGCATTGAACAGACCTAATCCATTGCCGGCAACGACCGCAACCATGCTGCTTCCCCTAACACACCCAAAGATCGGAAATTCGTCGCAGCTCGCGCACAGCTGAGCAGCGCCTACGATCAGACTTGTTCCGCTATTGCAGGATTTGTTTAGGGTAAATAAGAAATATTATTGATAATAGACGATGCCCAGGTACCTGCGCCAAAGAGATATATGTTCGATGAAGATATCGACGACCTTGAAGCACCTGCAGAGAGCGCTTCTCAGGAGGCATAGGTATCCGGTGCTTTAGCTAACCGCGTTGGTATGGCTGCGAGGCACACCCGGCGCGCGTTGCGGGCAAAAATGGGGGCATAGCAGTTCTTTTTTGAGCAAAAACCACCTTCCTAGAGCCCAGTCAAAATGTTCTTTGGAAGCGTGAAAATGGCTTGAACATCTGGACTTGCCAAATCGAAGGTCCGCGGAAGAGAGCGACACTCAAAGGTTATTTACTTGAAGAATCTAAACTGCTGTTCGAATCGATACCATCCGATAATCCCTTTCTTAAAATCGAAAAACTTCCAATGACATAGCGCCAAATAAGCAGGCACATAGTTCGGTGGGGCACCGCGACTTACCTGGGCACGGACGGGGCCGTCACATACATCGTCTTACTAAGCTCATGGTTGGCGAAGGACAGTGGCAGCTACATTGACAGCATTAAGTCTTTTAGCCACTAATACAAATAGATGGAAATCATCAATGGCCACCGGCTCTGCGATCAAGAAGATCACAAGGGAACCCACATGACATCGCTTACCAAGGTAAAGGCCCCCAAGGGTTCACTTAAGACCCTACTGGAGCAATGGACGGCGATGGTGGAGCGTTACGCGGCGATCCATAAGTATGTCGATAACTGCTGGTGGTACAACGAGCGTGCCACTCTTAGTTCGCTGGCCGGCGCCGCCTGGTCCATGGAAAACTGGGTGGCCTTGGAGGAGTTCTCCACGGGCAAGCGCCACAAAGTTAAAGCCGATGGCGTGGAATCGGGCGACCTGCGCCCGGGACGGTGTGATCTCTATGTCACCAATCGCAAGGTTTGCTTCGGTTTCGAGGCCAAGCAAGCTTGGCAACGGGTCGGGCCACGCTCCAACCCGACACGCAATGTGCACAAGGGCTTGCAGGCTGCCTGGGAGGACAGCGGGCATCTGGCTAACGATACAGACCACCGTTTCGCCGCCACCTTCAGCGTGCCTTCGCTGCCACTAAACGCCGTCACCGACGAATTAGGGAATGTGGACCCGGAACAAGTCATGGCGCTGCTAAATACCTGGCTAGAGGGGCAGCGGGGATTTGTACGCCCCGGAGGCAAAGAAACCAGTTATGCCTACACCTTTCCACACCTCGGTCATGAAGGCTTCATTTCCGGTCCCAGGTATTACCCCGGTGTGGTGCTGGTGCTCGAAGAGAGGTTCAGGGCGGCTAAGTTGTTGGATGGGGAGAACTGAGTTTCGGTGCAATGCAACGTTACCGGATTAGCACCTTTGGCACGGGATCGCCTGACACCATGACCTGCCTTGCTCACTCGATACATACGCCTTGATCAGCGCCCAAACATTACTCCACCTCAGTATCTAATTGTATCGACACGACCAACGCTCGACGATAATGTAAAGGCGATGCATGAAAATCAACGACCAGCACGTGAGGTGCAACGGACACCAATGTCTTTATCCGTTCCACAGGAACTGAGACGTAGACCGAGAGCAATCGACCATTTGCGCTCATCGAGCCAATACTTGGAGTAACAGATTCTTTGGGGATGAAGGCAAACCCTTCCACCAATTGAATCTCTATCTCTGGATACTTAAATTCCTCCGGATAAACCACAGTACCTTTGAAAGTGAGGACAGCGAATTCTTGGATAGCGTCCTCCCCAGACGATACTTCGCGTCGGGTAGCCATTCGAAATGACCACGAAAAGTCCCAAGAAGTAATCTTCGCCTGGTACCATTTAAGAGAATATGGTGAAAGAGTCTGAGCACGTCTAGCACTTTTACCTCGACCCTTGTTAGGTTTGACCATATCCACCTCCCTACAGGGCCGAGCTAGGCAAGAAAATCAACCACCAAACTCGACAATGAAAGGCTAGACCTATCCAGTGAACTACACACTGCGCATAGTTCTGCTTTCTTTACACGAGAGTGGTTATACCTCCGGCCCTCTATAAATACATCCACTTGTACATGTCTCGTGAATACGTATTGCGGATAGCTCTGGAAGCAATGGCTTTAGTTCCTGCCAAACCCAAACGGCTAAAACCTCGCTCGTCGGATTTTCCAGTCCGGGAATTTCATTAAGATAATTGTGATCTAAGCGTTCATACAGAGGCGCGAAAATTTCCTTTATCTCGGAAAAATCCCTGACCCAACCCGACGTTCTATCGACAGGGCCATCAATATAAATTGCAATACGAAAGGAGTGACCATGCAGACGCCCACATTTGTGCCCTTCTGGAACATTGGGCAGTCGATGAGCGGCCTCAAAAACGAACTCTTTAAAAATCTCCACTGATTCCTCCCGTATCTCACGCGACAAAAAACCAAACAGCTAGACTAAACCTTCCAAGACTCAAGATCGACGCATAACGTTTCAAACAAAAACTCTACAACTTTGGCTCGCCCCTCACCCAGCGCTGATGCAATGGTGATCACGGAAACCAAAATGGAGTTAACAGTGTGCAAATCGGTTACATCACTCAAACAATTCAATATTTCTTCGAATTTCCCCAACATAGCAGTTTGGGAAAAATCTAATGCCTGCACCACATGGGTAGATGGCGTCAGGTAGAGAATATTCGCACGCGTCCGCAAACCGTAAGCTTCAGTCAGCATGCCATACCCTTCCGAAGGGAAAGCTTCGTCCTGCCCTGCAAGCCTTCTCAATGCCTCCTGAAAAGCCATGGACAGATGAAGAATGACTTCAGAGAACTCTTTTACACTGGCGTCACTGGCCAGGGCTGGAGACAGATCCGAGGAAACCAAAGTAGTCATAATGCCTCCTAAATATTAGTAATGAGCACCAGTTAGCTAGGTACGAGTTCCGAACTTCGAACCACCCTGGTCAAATGATCAGTCAAAAGATGAATATCACCATGTAAATTCTGAACTCCATTCCATGGCCGGTTGCCTGTTTTAAAGGACCACTCTCCCGAATCGAGCGTCCAAGCTGTATATCCTTGTAGCTTTCTAAGGCCTAACTTGAATACTGGGGCCAGTGGCGCTCCTGTAGCACACAACTGCTCCATGACGAACCCCATGGAAATAATCCCCGCGCTATGGACGAGACGAGAGCTTTTAGGTGTGTGACCATGCCAAGCATTTCCGAACACCTCCTGGACCGCCTGGAAAAACTCACTGATGGCCAAGAAACACCGATCCTCACCTCCCGACAACTCAATCACCTCCCGACAGTAACCGTCAGATAAGGAATTCATTACCAGTTTCTGGAGCGACGTATCGCCGATGACCCCTGAGGGGTTGGTATGCTGCTTAATCTGTCCTTGCAAAGAAGATCGATCGTCATAATTCAGCATTTCCACGATGCGGGCTGCACGGGCGCGGGAAGTCATTCTGAATGGAAGGCCGCTGACAGACGGGAGCAGTTCATATACCAGCGACTTCGGTAATGGACTGGTGTTGTTGACGAGAATGAATTGCCGGCGAAGCTCTTCCTGATTTTCACACACAAGAGCAGACACCAGTAACTGGAACGAACTCCCCTCGAGCCCAGCTAACGCAGATAGGCGCTGCTGACCATCCACAACGAACCCAGGAGGGCCGGATGAAATATCCACCTCAATTTCTGCATAGGCTCCATTTCCTTCCACCACCCGAACCCCACTGGTAAACGCTAACACCACAGCATTGGGCATTACCGCATCGGGACGGGAGAGGTAGTCGCGAATCTCTCGTATGTGCTTGGACACCTGTGGCCGCTGAAAGCCATGAAGGGCGCCACGATCGTCACGCTTGACTCGGTCGATGCTAGCGATCGCCAAAATCTGCTCAACGGTAGCCGCAAACGATACCACTTGGTGGGTGGGGCTCTGTAACGCCTTGATTGCGCTGAACTTAAGCAATGAGTCTCTTCCTTCATCGAACGCCCCCCCAGAAAGAGGGGTAGCAGCAGTATTGAGGCTCTTATACCAACCCTTCCGCATAAAAACTAGCCTAAGCGCATTGGCGCATACAGTTATTAAATGGTAAATTGTCAGCCTCAGATAAATGCAACACCCGTCAAAACAGGCCTACAGTTTTCCCATGAGAACCGTCATCATCACCAACTGCACCAATCGAAAACGTCTCGACGGCCTGCCGCCGGTGGTGCTGAACGACGAGTGTTATTCATCGATTGCAGCCATGGCAAAGGCGTGGAAGGGGCAAATAGACGAACGCCCCACCACTCTGATGGCATCTTCACTTTATGTGGGCAGAAGCGTTTCTGACGCGAGGCGCGTAGCAACGAAGTTGGACGCGAAGCTAATGTTTGCGTCGACCGGCTTAGGGTTGATTGAAGGCGATCAGAGATGTCCACCGTACAACCTGACGGTGGCTCAGGATCCGAATTCTATCATCCCACGTCTCGAAAAATTGGGTGTGCGCGCATCAGATTGGTGGGAAGCCGTGAATGTCACCCAATCAAAGGGAAGCGCCCTAGCGGACCTCGTCAGCCAACCCGACATCGACTTGGTGCTCATTGCCCTCTCTTCAAACTATGTCCAGTTGATAGGCGAAGACCTTGGAAAAATCAGGGACACGCAGATCGACAAGCTCAGAATATTCACTTCGCGCCCAGGCATCGAGATGCTTCCCAGCCATTTACGACGCATCGCGATGCCCTACGACGAACGCCTTGAAACCTCAACATTACCCGGCACTCGCAACGATTTCCCTCAGAGAGCCCTACGTCATTTCATTGAGATTCTTGAACTGTCGAGTGCTCCTGCTGAGATCGCTCGAAAGAGCGTCAGCGCGGCGATGGATCTTTTATCCCTAGCAAAAACGACCATCCGGCGGCGCGCATCGGACAGTGAAATTGCCTACATGCTTGAGTGTGTGTGGGCTGACTACCAAGGCAGTTCCACCCGATTGTTACGCTACTTAAGGGACGACGCCCTGGTGTCGTGCGAGCAATCGCGCTTTCGGAGGATCTGGCAGGACATCAAAGGTCAAGACAGCATAGAGAGCAAAGCATGACGAGCGAAGATGCGATTGTGGTGCGTGCACTACGCACCACCCAAGGCGACAACCTTGATGTGTATGCATTATTCATCAGGGGATCTGACCTGGTCCGAATTGCCGACATCAGCCGCCTGTCGCGCGAAGACAGCAGCCCCCTCAAGGGTTTTCAGCGCCCCGAGATTAAGAGTCATGTCAAAGGGATCACTGAGTACCTCAATCAGGGAAATGTACTTTTTCCCAATGCAATTATCTTAGCGCTGTCTCCTGACCTGCGTTTTGTTGCAGCACGCGGAAGCAAGCCGACAGGCGACGCGGGGCTTTCGCAAGCGGGTACGCTGACGATCCCTATTAGGGAGGAAGGAATGAGGTCTGCCTGGATCGTGGACGGGCAACAACGCTCATTGGCGTTGGCGAAAGCGGCCAATTCGGATCTTCCTGTGCCAGTGATCGGTTTTGTATCCGACAGCCTGACCACCCAGCGCGAGCAATTTATTTTGGTCAACAAGGCCAAACCCTTGCCCACTCGACTGATCAACGAACTACTGCCGGAGACAGGCAGCATCCTTTTGCCCCGCGAACTGAGTGCTCGCAAGGCACCAGCTGAGTTGTGCGGGCTTCTTAGCCGCGATCCCAACTCCCCTTTCCACAAACTCATAAAGCGGTCGTCCGAGCAAAATAGCAAAGCAGTGATCACTGACACCGCTGTAATAACGATGATCCGCAATAGCATCAGTAATCCGTTGGGGGCGTTGGCTCCCTACACCTCCAGCACCGACGGTGCGGCGAACGTTGAGTCCATGTACAACCTACTGACGACCTTCTGGCGGGCAGTGCGTGATACGTTTCCAGAGGCGTGGGCACTTGAATCCAAGAGCAGTCGACTCATGCACTCAGCGGGGATCATCGCCATGGGCGTGCTTATGGATCGGATCTACGCCAAAATCGGTGGTCAGCGCGAAACCTACGAAGCCGTGCTACAAGAACTGGCCAGAGTAGCCCCTTACTGCGCATGGACAACAGGTCAGTGGCCGATGATTAATGTCCAGTGGAATGAAATCCAAAGCACCCCTCAAGATATCAAGGCGCTGCAAGAAACCTTGATCCGCCTCTATATGACCAGCGCTCACCAATGAAATTTTTATACGCCGACACCCAAGACTACGTAGACCCGGACTACGATTTCATCAACGATCGAAATGCGCCGGGCCGGAAGAGATACTGGGATGACCAGTATGCGCACGAAATGATGACCCCCGTCCCTTATGATGGGCTCTTGGTCTCGATGAGCGCAGTGCGACCTGCAAATGGCGTCGCTAATTCAAAGGTTCGGTACTCGACTTCCGAGCAGCAGCGCTTCCTCAGAGAAGGCGCGCGCAAATTTCTACGACTCGATGGCATCCAGTTCAAAGATACGATGGTCCTAGGTGACTGCGGGGCTTTCGCCTATGTAGAGCACCCTACCCCTGCGTATAGCCCAAGCGAAGTAGTAGAGTTCTACTCAGACGCGGGATTCACCCACGGTTGCTCGCCGGACCACATCATATTCAACTGCGACTCCAGCAATCCTCCAGCATTGAGCCAGTCGGAAGATGTGCTGTTTCGGTACGAAATCACGCTCAAAAATGCGCAAGAGTTTCTGCGTTTAGTGAAGGAGGCGGAATGGCCTTTCGAACCTCTTGGAGCGGTACAGGGTTGGTCTCCTCAAAGCATGGCGAACGCTGCAAAACAACTCGAAGACATGGGTTATCGCTACTTGGCGATCGGAGGTCTAGTACCTTTGAAAGTCGATCAAATCCATGAGGTTCTGAAAGAGCTTCGAGCGGTCCTTAAGCCCGAGACAAATATTCATCTGCTGGGATTTGCTAAAGCCGAGAACATCCATGAATTCACCGGATATGGCATTACCAGTTTTGACTCAACCTCCCCCCTTATACGCGCATTTAAAGATGCGAAGTGTAATTACTACATGGGCAACAATACAAGCAAACTGGACTACTACACAGCTATCCGCATTCCTCAGGCGATTGAAAATCCACGCCTGATGCAAGGAATAAAAAAAGGCACTCTGAGCGCAGAAGAGTTACAAATCAAAGAAAAAGCGGCGTTGCTAGCGATCCGCGACTACGATAAAAACCTGCTTGACTTTGATTCAACTTTAGCCGTGCTAGTAGACTATCTCCGACTGACTCTTTCCGGATCGATATCATCATCAATAGAGATGGAAAAAGAAATCGCCAAGCATGTCCGACTAATCTCACCCACGCTGAGAGATAAACCGTGGCAAAAATGCCAATGTTCGATTTGTCAGTCAGCGGGTATTGAAACTATTATCTTTCGAGCCAGCAATCGAAACAAAAGACGCGGATTTCACAACTTAGGCGTGTACCACCGCCACCTTCAGAAAACTCTGGAACTTTCGAAACAATGATCTATCGATTTAAGGGTGTGCGCGCCCAACAAGCCTCCGGGCATGATGTATTTTCGTTTGCGGCCACTCCAAATGAAATTTTAGAGTTCTCTGAAATTGAGAGAGTCGGCCGCGATGAAGAAGGCCACCTCAAAGGCTTTCAGCGCCATCAAGTCGCGTCGCACATCAGAGATATTCGTGACTATCTTCAGCGTGACGATGCATTGCTTCCTAACGCAATTATCTTGGCATTCCTGGATGGGGTAACGATTAAAGACCTCGGCGAGGGTATTGTAGAAATCGTTATTGATACTGCCGAATCCAAGCCAGGCTTCGTGGTCGATGGACAACAACGACTCAGCGCCCTTGCGACGATGGAAAAACCTGGATTCCAGGTATTTGTATCTGCATTGATTTGTAAAGACTACAACGAACTGCGACAGCAGTTTGTGCTCGTCAACAATACGCGACCG
This sequence comes from Pseudomonas sp. S3_E10, assembly GCF_054667615.1. Lineage (NCBI taxonomy): Bacteria > Pseudomonadati > Pseudomonadota > Gammaproteobacteria > Pseudomonadales > Pseudomonadaceae > Pseudomonas > Pseudomonas sp. S3_E10. The sequence goes on along the minus strand of NZ_CP162743.1, from coordinate 5,612,396 downwards.
CTGCCAAAATCGCTGATCTATGAACTTTTACCGACTGTTGACGGCCTGCCAGAACGATTCACCAGTCGTAAATTTGCTGCTCGCATTATTGATTTGTTGAATTTTCTGCCTAACTCCTCTCTATTTGGCGAGATCAAACAACACACGAATCCTAGAGGAGTACTAAGCGACATGGCGATGCAGAAGTTCGTGATGAACTCTGCGAATGATGGCGCGATTCGTAGCTTCATGAAGTTTGATGACTTTGAGGGGCGCAGCATCGAACTTATCAATAACTTCTTCCATGCGGTGCGTGTAGTTTTCAAATCGGAATGGGAAGGACTAGCGCCCAGAAATTCACGTTTGAAACACGGGGCGGGCCTGGTGTCTTTGAGCTTCGTTATGGAGTTGCTTTACTCCGATCAAGGCACAACCAGCAAGGAAGGCTTTATCAAAGGTCTAAAACTTTTGAAACCTCATACAGCATGGACAAGTGGTGATTGGCACATTTCTGAAACCGACCGCCGCCCCTGGAATGGTATCCAGAACACGCCCACTGATATCGGATTGCTCACTAAGTATCTGACCGAAAAACTCAAGCAAGAACTGAAACGCCGCTAAATCAGACCCAGTTCCGAGGAGAGCAGTATGCACACCAAAGCCTTAGTTCTTTTTTCAGGCGGACAAGATTCAACCACCTGCCTTGCCTGGGCGCTGGAACGTTACGAGCACGTCGAGACCATTGGCTTTGATTATGGCCAGAGGCATCGAATCGAACTCGAATGTCGGCTGAATATCTTGCAGGAGGTACGTAACAGATTTCCGAACTGGGCCCAGCGTCTCGGTGAGGATCACGTTCTTGACCTCAAATTACTCGGCCAGATCAGCGATACCGCGATGACCGCTGAGAAAACCATTGAGTTTGAAAAGAATGGACTTCCCAATACGTTTGTACCCGGTAGGAATCTGCTGTTTTTGACGTTCGCAGCCACTATTGCCTACCGACGGGGCCTCACAGTGCTGGTCGGGGGAATGTGCGAAACCGACTACTCAGGCTACCCAGACTGCCGGGACAACACCCTTAAAGCCACCCAGGTGGCCTTGAGTCTCGGAATGGACGCTCCCGTGATCATTGAAACCCCCTTGATGTGGCTCGACAAAGCTCAGACCTGGCGTTTGGCTGAAAACCTAGGCGGTCAAGATTTTGTTAACCTGATTCAAGAAGAGTCCCACACCTGCTACCTCGGGACTCGGCAGCAGAAACATGAATGGGGCTACGGGTGTGGAACGTGCCCAGCTTGCGAACTGCGCAAAACTGGATATGAGCAGTATATTTAAGAACGAGATTAATGATGGTTCAGAGGTGGCGGATCAAAGAACTCGCCACTCATCTGAATCAGGTGAGTAAACCAAATGACTTACAGTATCAAAGAAATATTTTACACCCTTCAGGGGGAAGGTAACCAAGCGGGTCGACCCGCAGTGTTCTGCCGATTCGCTGGCTGTAACCTCTGGTCGGGACGGGAACAAGACAGGGCTAGCGCGATCTGTACTTTCTGCGACACGGACTTTGTGGGAACGGACGGATTGGGTGGTGGAAAGTTCAAGGATGCGAATGGCCTTGCCCTCGCAATAAATTCATTATGGCCTATCTCACATCAAGGTCAAAAGTATGTGGTATTGACGGGAGGAGAACCGCTGCTGCAGGTAGATGATGCTTTAGTAGAAGCACTGCACAAACATAATTTTACTGTGGCTGTGGAAACGAACGGCACAATAATACCGCCAAGCGGGATTGACTGGATTTGCGTCAGTCCTAAATCCACAGCCGAATTAAAGATTACTCAAGGCGATGAATTAAAATTAGTTTTTCCACAAACTGAAGCACAACCAGAAAAATTTGAACACCTCACCTTCAACCATTTCTATCTCCAGCCGATGGATGGACCAGAGGCCCACCTAAACACTAAGCTGACCATAAAATATTGCAAGACTCATCCAAAGTGGAAACTCGGCGTGCAAATGCACAAAGTATTGATGATCCCTTAGAACAAGTTTGACTGATATATCAGTTCACACCAACACCTAAATAGCCTTCCGCTTTAACCCTTCTATAAACTCACGAACTATGCTTGAAGCACCTTTACCATACGGATAGATAATATCCCTTCTTACATTTATCACCGGATAGAATGCCTGATGCTTTGAACTACGAGAAGAGAACACAAAATAATCGGCCGTTTTGGCCAGATGGCACAAGGCTGGAGTAGCGGTATGATCACTGTTGATCTCTACCGTGAGTCCAGTGAAAATTATTTCTAGTACGTCCCGTGCGCGGCGAGCGGCACCTTCTGTGAGAGTGTAAATACCCAACAATTTTCCTTGTAAATTAGGGGTTAATTCTATCACTGAATCGCTATCTGATTCAGAATCCTTGTTATTGCTAAAGTCTGGGATTGGCTCACCAACCTCAAGAATTTCCTGCATTAATACAAAGGTCAGTTCGCGTATCGCTGGATTTTTAATTTGTCTCCAGTGCTTTGTCGCGAAATCCTGTAGTGATTGCCAAACTTGACGACGCAATGGCTCAGTCGGGCAAGGTGCGTCCAACAACACATCCATCAACTCGAGCATGCCGGTATACGCTTCAGGCCCCTTATTGACCTCCCAGAGCATCAATATAGAGTCGACCAACCGCGTATACTGATCGACTGCGAACGGTTGCTCCAACATCAACTGCGTCAATTGTGCAGCCAGCGACAGCAGTGCTGGATTGACTATAGAATCAAGAGCAAGCAATTCCAACAATTCTAACCAAACAACTCCTTGGCAAACCACATCGCGCTCTTCCAACCAATCTAGCAACAACGGTAGCGTGTTACGAAGAATCGTCTGCCCCACAGGAGACCCAGACTTAATGCACTTAAGCAATATGTCTGAATTAAAGGACTCAACTGTCCAACTTTCGCAATACTCTTGTGCATCTCTCTCCAGTGCACCAGTCGGTAACTCGATATCAAGCAAGCGCTGAAACCAACTATCCCAACCACCCAACTGCTCTCTAGAATAGCGTTTTTGCAAATCTTGCAAAATCGCAGTCATCATAGGCAATGATTTCAACGGCTCAAACCACGACGCAGGCATAGCCTGTAATTGCTGCCACAATTGCTGCAACTCAACTAATGGTACATCCAACGAGCGTTGCAGTAACGCTTGCACCGCCCCTGGCCCCTCCTTCTGATCTTTTGACTCACAAACAACCGATTCTATTTCAGCTTCAATTTGATTTACCGCAATCAAATCCGCCCAATGCAGCAATTTTCGAAACCAATCTGAGTCGATAAATTCAGGTAACTGCTGCTGAATCTGTGCAAACCTTAAAGTAACAGCACCGGCAACCCACAACTGCCAATCTTGTTTAAAGCTTTCGTGATATTCAAACAACGGAACAGTCATAAAAAGTGGGCTTAATGGGCGGCACAAATCGGCCAATTCGTCCCTCGACTCCTCACCTATGGCCTCAGTAATTAGCAGTCGATTAAGTCCCAACTTCCCAAGTGCTCGAAGCAATACGCGAACTAATCGTAAAGGAATGCGGCCACCGAGCAGACTGGGCAACCGCGGATGATTAACGATGTCCTGCCAACGATCCGCTGAAGCTAAGGCCTGCAACTCCAAGGACAGCAGATTAGGTGGAGTGAAACCTCCCGAGTTCTTGAGTTCTCCGTAAAAACGCCAAGCATCCTCACCATCATGTAATCGGTAGGCCAGCATAAAATCACGCAGCACTCGACCTATTGGTCGTTTGGCTAACGAGGTAAGCGCAGGACGTTGTTGATACAACTTCAGCACGTTAGCTAGTACTGTAAAAACCCGATTTTTTTGCTGCTCATTCACCTCTCCAAGTAAATCAATACGCAATAGTCCTGCTGGGGCATGCGCTAGCAATGCTCTCTGCCCCTCAGTACTTGGAGTGATGATCAACCCATAATCAAAACAAGTATCCGCTGTCCCCAAAAACGCCGCCAACACCTGGCGTAACTCCTCCAGAGCGCGGCCATCCTCCGCAGTTGCGTAGAACCATAATTCCGGCGGGCGACTGTATGGCAACAGTAAAGGCCACTGCCCCGCACAGGCACTTAGCACCAAAGGCTCCAACAAATTCTGATACGGCTGCGGGTATTTCCCGGCAAGCACTTTGCCCGGATCGATCTGGTTATCGACCGCAAAAAAAGGATGCAACCATGTCGGTATAGTGTTCATGAATGTGCCTCGAAGCGGTAATGCTCTTCAAACTCTAGTAATGCTTCAGAAATTATCTGAGAATTACTAGTCAGCATGACATGTTCGTCATTACGATTTGTTCCACTCCAGGTGTAATTCATTGAGCCCTTCAAAAAACAACTGCTGGTAAGTAGGCCTTTAGTATGAACTTGTTCACTGAACTGGCAAGAAAAATCATGACCGGCAATTAGGCGACCGCTCAATTGCTGAACAAACCGACGACTGTACGTATCGTCACGGGTCACTACCCGTAAACGGCACCCGCCATTAACTGCCTTCGCTAGCACTTCATTAAAACCAACCTCTCTACTGCCCCAACCTGGTTCTAATGTGTCCCACTGCCCTGAACAGTTGTCCAATAGGGGGAAGTCGCTCAGCCAGGGCGATACCAACCAGATAGGCTCAGGGTTAAGCAATAATCCGGACATCAGCCCACCAAGTACTTCGCGAAATTGTCGACGACCTAGGGGGCCGTGTAGAAAAATTTGCCGCTGTTCATTCATAGCAAAAACTCTTATTGAATGGCCTCGGCCAGTTCGATCCTCAATACCATGCTATCTTGTAACCGCCTCATAGCCCCAATGCGGGGATATAACCATAACCCGGAGTGATCAACAGGATTTAGCTGAATCTCGGCTATTAGTTTTGAGATTGAGGCGATATGGGTACGCGGTATTAAAAGATCCACTCGTCCTATTCGTTTTAACACGTGATGTAATTCAGCCAAATAATCAACTGTTAGCTGGACATAAAACTCTTGCTCAGCAAAGAGGAGGCTACCTAGCAGCCGTTCAGTTGTGGCGACGCCCGTTTGGAAAGGGTTATAGTAGTTCATTTCAGACTGACGGATGGCGTTACCACGCGGCCACAATAACCCCTGATTACGACAAAGTCCCTGGAACACTTCAACAGCAGACGCCTGAGCACCAAGATTTTTGGCGGATAAGGCATGGGCGGCGATATTTAATCCCCACTCCAAGCCACTAAAGCTTTCTAAATTTCGCCACTGCTCCAGCAAGTTAAGAAGGTACTTATCGGTGCTGGTATTGCTACCTGGCCTGAGGGCCCTTGAATGCAAAACACTTAAAAAACTGTGGCTAAGGGCAAAGCCTTCACGGAGCAGAACACGGTGCAACTCTTCGTTGGCATCACGCCGTTGTTGTAAATCACTGCAGCCACGCACCTCAGCAAGCGAGCCAGCTAAATCCCCCCTTTCACTACCAGGCCAAGCAACTGGAAGAGATCAAAGTCGATTTGCTCATAGTCACTTGGCTGCAGGCTGCGTGCGAAGACATTAAGTACGCGCAACGGATCCTGAAAATATGCCTGTTCTAAACGAGTGATGATGCCATTACCTCCCGCCTCGGCCTCACTCAACCAGATCTCTAAGTAGCCCTCACTCCACAACGCATCAGCCAACACAACCCGTTCGTCAACATCGGGCAGCAACACACACATGGATTGCTGGGCTGCCGCGGCGAGAGTATTGGCCAACAAGGCGCGCGCCCATTGGCCCAATTCCGGTAATACGTGCACATCAGACCAGAGGGCATTTGCGCACACTTTTAGACTGCAAAGTAAATCATCTCGATCTAGTAACTCCCGTAGATCCACCTGTAACTTCTGCTCTTGCACTGAATCAAGTTGTTCATCAGGCTGAAATAGACTCTGTGGAATGCTGCGCAATCGCTCAATACCCGCACTCGAGTGCAACCGAATCAACGCACTGATTAGTGGTTGCGGATCGTTTGGATTCAAATCTAGCAGTTCACCCGCGACTGCAGCCAGATAGCACTCTGCGATCCAATTAGCTTTAAATTGGTCACCACCAAAGATATCCAGTTGATCCACAAGATGCCGGAAGTAGATCGGGCGCAATCCTCGTAATACCTGTGGATTTGCTAACATATCAGCTATTACCTGATCATTGATAGCAAAGCGTAATCGCATGCCATCAACCCATTGGCGGGCACCAACGGCAACGGGTTCGCCATTACGCTGCCAATCAAATCGAATTTTAGTAGTTGCTCCCTTGCTAAATCTTAAAGTGGCATCTGCGGCGGTACTAAAACGCAGCACCTCCAGAGGAGTCATTTGCTGATGCAAACAGAAAGTTACATCGACCAAATTCTGCCCCCAACTGCCAACTGGGGGTTTGTGCAATTCAGTTAGTGCTGGAACGCGAAATTCAGACTGCCATATCAATCGCGCGTTACTTTTCTCAGATAGGCCTAACTTTGGATCTAAACGCCGGGTATATATGGAGTTAGGGCGCAGTACCGTTAAAGTTTTATCCGCATCACCAGCAACCAAGCCTTCATCTCGTAACTGCTCGCCAAAAGCCTCACAGACTTCAAACCCGCGCTGCTGAATGGTTTCCTGTTCAGGTACAAAATCTACGGGCACTAACCAGTCTGAATCGAGGTTGCTGTCAATCGCATATCGCTTAGAAATTCGCCCTGGGGCAAACTCTCGCAGGGCTTGAAAAATTGGTAGATCCGTCCACTCGATATGCTCCTCCGCCCCCCGCACCAAAGCAACAAACACACTCGGCAAACTAAGTTCGGCAAATAGCGCCTCAGGAATGAACTCCGAGAGCGGTGAACTTCCTCTTACCACATCCGCCCAAGGTTGGCCGTTGGCACTCCAATCTGTCACCAGTTTGCGCTGCAACGTAGGCAACACTTCAAGCATCACCGAACGCGGCGGCGCCCAGAGAATACGCTTCAGCGTATCGTCATCGACCTGCAGTGCATCTTTCAAATAGGTTTTGAAGTGCTCTTGCTGACTACCTGGTCGTAGCAACTGATCGACTAAAATGAGCAGTTTCTTGCAACTGCTCTTATTGATTTTCGGTTTGCGTAGAATCGTCCACACGGAACCACTACCTAACTGCGCACTGAGCCAGTCAAGCAGTGCCATAGTTGCTTGCATTTTTTGAATATGGCTGTTGTGCAGTGGCAGACCTTGCCGCTTAATTTCGGGGCTAAGCAACTCTTCATAGCGTTGAAATGCGACTCGATCACGACCGAACTCTGAGAGAACTACAAGCATCCACGGACGCATGGTGCGTGAGCGACCGGCACGGCCCTTGCGCTGCAAATAGGATGCAACATCACGCGGCGCCTTGTGTTGCAGCACAGCCCCCACTGCCGGATCATTGAAGCCCACCTCAAGAGACGCTGTGGCAACAACAATCTCTGCGTCAGCATCCACCCCGACATCCTGGCTTGAGGTGCGCCCAATTACCGCACGATCATCCTCATCCAGCGAATGGCCTATATCGGTAGCCGCTCGCCAATCTTGGCCCAGACGTATACGTTCGAGCGGATTGACTGTGTCTTGCCCGCCATCATCCCGCCCGTCCCTTGGACCACGCAGACTAGCAAGCGAGGGATGATGAGGCTTAAGCCCCCATTTACTAGTGCGCCAACCTTCTGCATCTGCTAATTGATGATAAAGACGATTATTGGCATCCAAATCGTCGGTAAAAACAAAGGTTTTACTACCCCAAGTGCCTTGTGAGCGGCTCTTGCGGACATCCAGAATACGCCTAGTTAGCATGCAGGCTTGAATGGTGGTCGACAGCAACGCAGTCTGGGAAACTGGGTCGCCGCGAAGCACCAGTAGGTACTCCGCACCCTCGTCAATCATTTCATCAGGCAGCGCTTCGACCAATTCAACATGCTCTTGGCGTGCGCCGACCAACTCGCCAAAAAAACGCTCAGCATCTGTCAGGGTTGCAGACAGCCCTACAAAGTGCGGACGGCATTGAGCGCGCTTCATCCAGCGCCTAAGTAAGTAAGCAACTTGAGCTCCGCTGCTACCACCGTACGTGTGCACTTCATCGAGTAGCACCAACATCGGACCTGCCTGCTGGCCTACACCAAATAGGTGGTTACAACTGAAGTCACCAAGTCTACGATTGAGCATCTCGGTGGTGGTAAACAGAATATCCGGAGGTAAGTCCGTCTGACAACTACGGGTCAGCGCCACCTCATCATCCGTAACACGGTGTCCACAGCGACTGCACTTAACCTCTTTAAGATTAGAATTCCACTCCATCTGACCAGTACAACTGTCGGTGGTGCAGCGTAGTAGGTCAAACTCAGCTTTTTGTTTCCCCGTTTTATAGTCCTTCCCGGCCATACCCCAGTTGTAAGGTGTATCACCATACAGAGCACCAATGCGAATTTTTCGACCGACCCCTGACTGCATCAGTCCATCGAGTTTTCGGCACTGCCCCCAAGCCTCCATGAACTGATCTTTGAGCAGTTCATTACGCGGGTAGATTGCAAGAATTCGTACTCGAGGAGAGGGATTAAGTAATAGATCCGCTGCTAGTGAAGCGAGTCCCGGCAAATAAAACGACAGTGTTTTGCCGCTGCCTGTTCCGGCGCAGACAATGGTGCCAGAGGCGTGGCTACTACCGCAGCGCTGCTCGCTGTAGGCCTGTAAGATGCGCAATGTTGCTCGCGCCTGAAAACCAGCTAAATGCAGGTTACTGTTTGGGTCAAGCAATAATTCAATTGCCGTTTTCAACTGCTGAGCATTACTAAGTTTCGGTACTTGTAACCACTGAGGCAGTAACTTTCCTATAAACTGATCACGCATAGGGTAACTGCGTGGGCGTCGAATAAAGCGAAAGTCTGATACGAGTGTACGAGACCGATCCAGCGATTGGCCTAAGAACCATTGACGCAAATTACGGTACAGGTACGCCGACTCGCCCATCCGTGTGCGATACACATTTGTCAGTCCTTCAGGGTGCGGCGCCTCTATGAGCATTGCATGCCTGGTTAATTCCATCAGTACATCGTAAGGATCATGATCGGGAAGCACACCTTCCAAGATTGTGATCACCTCATCTGAACTAAAAAATCCGCCAGTATCACCCCAAACCAGCAACTTTGTTTCTTGCTCTTCTAACCTATCTAAACAAGCATGCAAATGCGCCAATGTAATGATCATCAGGTAATTTTCCGGCTAATAATATATTGTCCAAGCTGATCATTTTCTTGTAGCCACTGAAAAGCACTCAAAGTCATCATCGACAACGGTGCCTTACCTTGATTGCCAGGGTGATTAAGCTGCTTAAAGAAACGGGTAACATCTGCTGGCAGGTCGAAAACCATTTGATCACGCACTTGCTGCATACTCGCAGCCAATTTCTCTAATCCTTGTATTACCCAAACATTTTCCGGCAATTGTTTCGTTCCAGCCAAAAACTGTTTACGTAGAGCGACATACTCCGTATAGAATTGATCAACAACTGGAATACCACGCTGTGTATCCAGCATTACCTGTTCGACTCGGCAAGAATTGTCCAGTTGCGCAGTCCAGGATCTCCAACATGATTCCACTTTCGCCTCTAATTGAGTTGCCAGATCCCGAAGTGCCACGTGTGCATTATCAAGTGCGTCATCTTGGAGGGCAGCCGATTTTTTCTGCTGCCAAATACTAGTAAACGTTTTCAGACTTACAATTGCTTTACTGCACTGCTGCTGTATTTCAGAACTCAACTGCATCGACTCAGGCGCATCTTCCGGTAGTGCTTTTAGCACATCCGCACTGGCCTCCATAGCCTTTAGGTTCTTGACGATAGCTTGGAAGCGTTCATAAATATGTTCACAGTCCTTAATAGCCTCGCGAGCCTGCCCAGCAGACTGACTTAGTAGTTGCTCACTTCGAAGAGTTTCGATCTGCTGTTCAAGCGGACTCATTGCTAGCCTCCAGCAGGTCATCCACCGTCATGGTGAGTTCATCAAGTAGACGGGTCACACTATTTTGAGATTGCTTCAAAATATCTCCCCCCCAGCGCTTATTTTCCGATTCTAAGCGCGGCTTCACGTATTGGTAAAGGCCATCCCAATCCATCAGCACCTTTATAAGTGTCTCGAGGCGAGGACCATCGATGAGGTTAAACTGTTGCAGTCGCTTAACCACATCAGTTTCACCATCCAGTGATAATAGGCGTTTGATCAGCGACCAGTTTTCGCTGTCAGACCTCAATTCAAGCAAAGAACTCTCCATTTTTTTTGCACTTGGAAAGTTTGATTGTGCTGGATAATGTAGCCCACCCACACTAATATCTCGCACTAAATCAGCCATATTCTTCAGCAAATTAAAAAATTCATCTTGCAGAGAACAACCTTCTAGAACAGCAATAACTTTTATCGCTGGCTGCAAAGCATTAGTTACAACGTTGGCCAACCGCACCACTGCCAGATCAGGATTAACTCTTACCCCTTTAAGTCCTTTAGCGGCAATATCGCCATCCATCCCATGCTCATTTACAGAAACCAATTTCAACCAAGCTTCACGCTCAGCATCCCAACCTTTAAGCACTAATTCGCGCGCCTGCTTTAACTCTGGAACAATTGCGGCTATTTCAAGTTCGCGAATACTCTCAGCGGGCCGGAGCAATTCATTTAAGCGCTGTCGATCATTATTAGCACCTACCATCAATCCAAGTATAATCGCCGATTGAACTTGCTTACCGAGCAAATCTGACAAGCTTTCCCGGGACTGCGCAGCTAATGTCCTCAAAGCATCAGGCACCCAATCCGCAGCAAAGTTTTGATATATTAGATAGTCTTCAAAACCACCGGCATAACCCCAACCAACATCATCAGTAAATTTTGGATTAAAATACTCATAGCGAAGCAGTGCGAGGGCTACGCCTTGTAGAAAAGCTGCCCTCTGCGTATTTTTGAAGTCCTTCTCTAAACAAAAAGACACTTTATTTACGGTACGATTACCGACAGCATAAGGAAGCTCTATATTTACAAAAACGCCACTCTTCAGCGAAGGCTTTTCACCAAGACCGAACCAATCTACGTGCGCATACTGCTCATACATATAAAGAAGACCCGCCCGCAAAGCGCGACTCTCCTCCTGCCCAAGTTCTATTTTACGTTGAAACCATAATGTTACCGCTTCTTCCAACTTCTGCAATTTATCCTGACGAGAATCAGTTGCTGCCTCATTATCTCCTTCAGAAGTTTGAGTTTTGGTTTGCACTGTAATTACGCGTGCGTCCGGCGTGGCGACCACCCCATCCTTGAGCATCGCTGCTAGCCCACCTAAACCAAAGGCAATGGCAACTCCTCTATCCAAATTACTTTGAATATCCTCTATTTTACGACCACCGTACCCCCAGATTGCCGCAACAGTTTTACTTCGCTCCGGATTTTCAAGCCTCTGCAAAACCCCCTGCAATCCTGACCAAACACTTATCCCCGCAAACCCTGCGGGCGGGAACTCGTGTACCTCGAACGTTTTTCTATAATCACGGAGTGTGCGCAATAAAATTTCATTCAATATTTGACGCGGATTAAATTTAAGCTCTTCGTCGCCCTTACGACAAAAATGATCTGCAAGAGCTGTAATAGCATTTCGATTAAAAGGGAATAAAGGGGCGCCAGAGGGCGAATAACCAAATGCCCTAATTTCTTCTCCATCATTGGGATCAGACCAAGTCTGCGGCCACCCTCCTTCACCTCGAGACAACCATGAGGTTTTCAACGCCGCACTGCCATATCGGGCGGCATTTAAATAGCGACCACAAAAATCGATAATTCGCTCTAAGGTTTGCACGCGGTCCAAGCCATAGTCACGAATGTTCCACTCGTATTGTGCGCGGGTTTTAATCGTATCCTGGCGACGCAAATAACCTTGATAACCGTCAGTCACAGCAATAGCCGAGCGCAGAGTGCATAGCTCCTGCTCACCATCGCGCACCGACTCTTCCAACAAACTGTCAATCAGTACATCTTCGATGGCGGAAATAGCCGCCATATCTTCGACTAACACCACCAGAGTACGTCTTTCCACCTTCAACGAGCGACGAATACTCTTAAATAGATCTTGAAAACTGCCGCCATTAAACTGAAACAAATGCCGAAAAACCGTACGGGTTGACTCTCCAAGCACTTCGTTCAACACCCGTGCCGCACCCTCTCTAGCATCTAATTCAGTGGCCAATCGAGTCTTGCTAACACAGTGACGCGCGCTGAGCGATAAATCGTCCAAATTAAAGCTAAAATCAAGATCCTTGGCTTTAATTTCGTAATTGTTATCCCCCAACTCATCATCACTTGCACCCTGCGTCAACCGACTCGCAGATTGATAAATGCAATGCTCTGGACTAAGCAAGTTTCTCTTAAAGTTAGGATCAGTGATTAATTCAGAAAGCCCTTGACCGGGAAGCGTGTATTTTTGAATATCTCGCAAACGTTCTTTCTGAAAATCAGTCAACTGAGCACGAAGTTCGGGACGCTCACGAAGTTCATCCATTGTTAGAGACGCGCTTTGGTACATGCGTTGGAGTTGCTGTGACATAAATGTCAATAATAAATCCGCAACCTCCTCAGTTTTTAACTGTTCACCTACGGAGTGAATCCGCTTACGCGCTTCGTCAAAGTCATCACCTTGAAGCCCGTCTAACAATATTTCAAGTGCCTGACGCAAACTGGAATTTTTCGGTATCCTCACTACGTGCCATTTGGCGTAATCCGCGTGCAATTTTAATTTGGCGTCCATCCAACGAATAAGATGAGACTTACCAACTCCAGACTTTCCGATTATGGGAATCGGCCTTTCTACAGATAGAAAGTGTTCAAGCAAATCTTCTTCACTGCACCACTGGTCTTCGCCAGCACCTACACGCAGCAACTGCATAGGTTCGTGGACTGCCAACAGGACATGCTCTGCAAGTTCCTCTGCCTCGGTACGTATGCACTCGTTTATATATTCAGGTCGAGGCCAATAATTAATCAAACTCACGACTTCACCTCCGAAACATAAAAAACTTCGCCCACATAACTAATCTTTTTATTCGGCAACTGTAACTGCATACTGTCTTTGTCATCGGAGGCTTTATCAAAGCGTAAGCGAAAGGCACTTTCCAATCGAACAAGCGCATGGCTTAGAGCCGGACTGACCTGGTTATTCTCACGAGGATACCAACCCAATTCCTGCATTAGTGGTTCGAGCAAAACACGAAAACGCCCGCCATCTAATAGGGGGACTTTCTCGGACAACTTTTCAATAAATACTTTTAGTGACAACTTTACTTCATCAGCAAACAAACCTTCCAAATAAGGTTCGATCGATCGCGTCGGATCGACAATATAACCAGCACCAAAGGGCTCAAGAAACCCTAAAAACTCCCCAAACTGTAGGAAAGTAGTTAACTCGTTAGTTAAGTTAAGCCCTCGATCCCCTGGCAACCACTTATTGACCGCCTCTTCCGCGTTACCGTTCTTACCGGGTTCTACTGGACTACCACCCATAAATGTATAAGTTTGCTGCGATAACAGGCAGGTCATCGCACGAAGAAAAGGCTCTACCCGCGTATCATCCAGAATGGATTGATCAGTAGTTTCCTCTGCATTAGCGATTATTAACGCTAAAACTCTATGCGGTAGATTTTTCTCCGTAGATCCTTCAGAGACCGAAATCATTCCACTTTCATCTTGCGTCCACAATCCTTCCTTTATCCAAAAATCTAAATTCCCCTCAAAACGCCATTTCGCACCGTCTGATTTCGGTAACCAATCAGGTCTTAAAAGCTCAAAAATCTCAGTACGCGATATAGGCTTCCCCTTCCGCAGGAGCACCCTATCAATTAGGTTCAGTAAACTCAAACTGCTACCGGCATGCGCATTATTTACCATCGACATTACTGAAATCCCCTTACAAAACTTTCCAATTCCCTACTGCCCGGGCGGGTCTCCCACCAATTGCGATTAGGCATAAGTGGATCTGGCACTCCCTCCGAAGCGACTATTACCCGGGGAGGCGCATCGAATTCCGGCACAGGCAAATGAGTATCCCCAGGCATTAGCAGCACCAACTCAAGCCAACTTCCAGCCCTATCTTTTGGTTCTAGTGAGCACCAGAACGGCAGGGCTTTTAGTGCCTCGTTTTGGAACATCTCATCTAGTACTGCCTGGCTAGCGCGCACAGCCTGAACCTGTCTAGCACGCAGCAAACTTTGTAACCAATAACGCCACTCATGTAGCATTGCCTTGACCGTAACTCTAGGGTACAACTCGGGCTTATATCGAACACGCAACAACTGCGAAGAAGGCATCCAGCTAGGCACTTGAGGTAGTTCAACTCCACGTAATTCGAAAGATGCTCCAAGAGTCGGCTTAAAAGCCGTACGCCCTAGATTACGACAACCTGGACAACCACCACAACTGTATTCAGGTACAACTCCACTAGGCCGATAGAACTCGCTCAATAGCAAACACAATCGTTGCTCCGGATTCTTTAACCATCCGATTAAACGAGCAAAACCCGCGGTTCTTGCTTGTTTTTCCTGATCGCGCCTTTGCTCTACTTGCTGCCACGCTTCAATTGACAGATGGGTGCTAATCAGGATCTGAACGCCGAGTCGATCGTAATACTCCTCAAAATACTCTGTCTGGAGTTGCTCATCCTCAGGCAATAAATCGCCTTCGAATTGCGGCGGTTCGGGTGGTACAAAAAATAGACGAATCAACCCTGCCCGCTGCATCAATTGTAGGGTTTGCAAATTCCATTTTTCGTTGCTCTCGCTATGCCGGTGCACACCACGACGAAGAGCCGAAAGTGAAACCGTTAACAAATCGCCGCTAATTTTTTTGGTTTGCAATAACGTCTTCCAACGCTCCAAGCCAAGACCTGCAGAAATTAATTTCTCCAGCGATAGGCCTTTCGCTAGGTGCAACTGACCAGGGTGATAAATCATCCAAGACCAGCATGCGTTACCATCACGCCCCCCCGACCTGCCTCCTGATAAAACCGATCCAAACTTTCGGGCACTGATGCATGCAACACCGAACGCACTCCGGCCTTGTCCATACCCACACCGAAAGCAGAAGTCGCAACCATGATATCCAGTTCGTCATCACCCCATTGTCGGATCAGGTCGTCACGTTGATTCGCAGGGGTTCCGCCATGGAACAAACCGACTCTTACAAACCCTTGGGCGAGTAGCAAATCCCTCCATAACTCTGCTTCTTTTTGCTTAGTTGTATACAAAATCAACGGTCTAGGTAGACGCATAATCGCTTCCAACACCGCGACTTGATGCTCCTCAGAATCAACAGTTTTAAGCAGGTTAAAATTCAGTTCCGGGCGTAAAAAACTTCCGTGAACTTCAATCGCCTGTTCTCCTTCAAGAAGAAACGAATCCTTCAACAATTGCAGGGTCGACTCGCTGAATGTTGCCGACATCAGCACAGTTCTTATGCTTTTTTTCGAATGCTCCTTGAGCGAGCGAAACAGTGGTGCCAACAATTGAAATTCTGGGCGAAACTCAGATCCCCATTGATCGATAATATGTGCTTCATCGACAATCAAAGCCTCTAACCGCCCTTGTTCTGCTAGCCGGAAAAGGGCCGGGCGCAACTTGCCGATCGCTGATTCTGGTGAACAAAACAAAATACGCTGGCTACCCTCTTTCAACCGATCAAGAACTTGCTGAGTCTCAGTTTCAGACTGGCCGCTATACAAAGCATAACTGCCACCATGGCAACATCCAGCACGGTCAAGCACTTCAGCAGCACGGCTTGCTTGTTCCAGCGCCAATCCCACCGTTGGCACAATGACTAGCACCAGCTTATTCTTGCCGGCGAACAGGCTCAACGCATGAATAACCAGGGTCTTTCCACTACCGGTTGGCAGATTAATGATCAACGTGCTGTCCGTAGGGGACGTTAAAACAGTGCGTATGGCGGCTTGCTGCCCAAGCCCTTGATATGAAGTGAATTTCTCATTTTTAAGCCTTTGTCGCAGAGACACATCCATTGGCACGGGCATTAGATGTCGACGAGCGTGATGTCCGTAGACAGCAAGTGCCTCTTCATTCAGAACATCCTCCATGCGCACGTATTTAGTCATGACATTCCGGGCAAGCCCCGTGGGTGAAAGATACCTATCGCCCACTAAACCTTCAGGTAGCAGTAATACAGGATCGTTAATTTTGTTTGCCAGTGCACACCCCAAGGCATCCCGACACACGGCCGCGCGATCAGCCGAGCCTGATCTTGGGTCGCGAAAAACCGTGAGTAACCGAACAAAAAATGACTCAGTCAGGGCCCCAACCTCGCAAAGAAGATTGGGTGTCAATAATGCAGTTTTTAGTGCATTCCACTGCGCTTGCATCAGGCCTCCTTTAGCATCTTTTCGGTGCACACAATTACCGCATGCATGGATAGCAAATGCAGTTGGGGAGCAGATAACAAAAGCTGAGTCCGGGGAGAGTCAGTTAGAATCCTCTCTCGACTCTTTGATGCGATCGTCAAAACCATTTGTTTCCACTCGGCCGCTGGTAGAAATGACTCCAACTCAGGCCAAACGTTATTACGCAGATTGATATCTTGAAAGGCGGGATTAGGTTTATTGTAAGGCCACTCCATTGACTTCAACGTGTTCTCAGAAACCACCAAACTGCCATCCTGAGCCAGCCAATGGCTGAGTACTGAAGGCAACATCAACTCATCGCCCCTGAGTTGCTCTAGGCGCCCAGACCCCAACTTTGTAGCGGTCACCAACCAGGTGAGACGGAAGAATATTTTTGGCTCCCTTAGGTCGCTTTTTTTTAGCACGCGCAGAAAGGCACTGGTTGCTCCGCGCGAATCAACCGTAATCAAGTTATAAATTGAGTCTACAAACGGCTGACCATAGCGAAATGGGTACACCCCGGACTGACCAGCCACCTGGGCTCTCGAAACACTCATTGGTGCAGTTGCCGGGGGATTACCACTTTCGGGATCGATACCGGTTAAACAGTTAGAAACAAAGGTTTGGACGTCCACTAACGTCTTACTACCCTCACGTGACCCCTCTACCGCGAACCGGAGTCGAAATGGACTCTGCAAATCACCCTCAAAATTGAAGGACAGCCCCTTAGTCATCCATGCGCACATCCGCTTGGCTTGCTCTTCAGCTGAGTCGTCAGCGTCGGCGATTTGTTCGGCGAAGTCCTTAGCCTCGCTAACCTCATCATCTAGTGCCAACAATTCTTCCTGCACCTTCACGCGACGTCGCTCACGCACAAGTAAGCCATCATCGCCACTCAAGCCTGCGGCGCTCCGGAGCAACGCCTCATCACCCGACGAGGCCACTGTGTTCCAGCTGCTCTCAAGATGCTCCTCCAGTACATATTGCAGGCTGGCTATCGTGTTGTTAAACAAGCCTACTGACAGATCCAGCACATCAATCCAGCGGCGGATTAATCCGTCATGCGCAGGAAGTAGTGCCAAACTTTCTACTGGTCGCACCCCCACCAGGTTGGCGCTGTAACGATTAAGTCGACCAAGTCGCTGCTCAATACGGCTGAATGAGCGCGGTAAACTGTAGTGCACAGCAATTCGCTGACCACCGTGCAAGTTAAGGCCGTCCTCACCATGCTGGTCACACACCAACACCCTGATAGAACTCATGGGACGTATGAATCGCAACTCTCGCCCGGGGATATAACGTTCGATTGCCACATCCAACTCGCAAGCCAGCAAAGTGAATATATGTTGTGCCACCTCATCAACACTACAAAATACCACTGCCTTACCATTTTTATGTTCAGCAAGCCAATTGCGCAGGTTGTCAACTAAGCAAATGTCTTTTTCTATCTGTTCATGAATAGCTTGCTGAGAGATATTATCAAGTAACTCCTGTTCAGCTTGCTTCAGTGAACCAGACAGACGTTGAATGGCCTGATTAGCACGCCGTCCGACTAGCAAGGGGCTGACCAATAGATCATCTACCCATCGTAAATACACTTCTGCGCTCATCGCTTGGAAATCATCAGGGTCGCGACTTGCTTGACTGCGATATTCCTCCAGCAACAAATCCAAAGACGGCATTTGCTTCGTCAATGGCCAATAACTGCGCTTCAAGCCAGCGAGACCAGGGAACAGCCATGCCAATTGCTGTGACTCGCGACGGTTACGCAACATGCGTTGGTGCAGTCGGTAATGTTCGCCGATATAACGCCTTAAGGTTTGGACTGCCTGCATTCTCAGTTCACCACTTTGCTCAGCAAAAAAATCTACTAGCGGAAGGGTCTTATCAACTAAAGAATGCAAAGACTGATCATCAGGGAATTTACTCACCAGATTTTGAAGTATTTCCTCCAAAGCTGCGTTGGAGTTGCTTGGCGTTAGAGCGCTGTACCAACCGCCGACTAATTCTCGCTCAGCGATCTGGGTAGTAAAGCGACGTACACCCTCCTCTGACAATTCATAGGACTCAGGGCTAAGGCAGTGCAGCATTGCCAAAAAATTTTTCTCATTACCGTTTAGGGGAGTACCAGAAAGAAGCAGTACAACCGAGGCCACCTGACAGCCTGCTGCCAAGGCTTGAAAACGCTCACGCACATCAGACTGTAGATCCCATGCCCAAGGTGCAATTTGGTGAGCCTCATCGACCACCAACAAGGTAGGTAACCACCCCTTAAGGACACTATTTACGTGTTCATGTGAGCAGATTCGAATCAATCGTTGTGGCTCTGATTGACTTGCCAACAATTCACTAAGGTGAAAGCGCCCGGACAACTCATCTCGCCATTGCTCGATTAGTGCCGCAGGCACGGTGATTAGCACTCTTGAGTCGTGTTTTTTCTCTAGCACATGCTCACGAATGATCATGCCCGCCTCAATCGTTTTGCCGAGGCCTACTTCATCTGCCAAGAGGTATTTAGGTATTGGATCTCGCAAAACCCGACGCACTACAGCAATCTGATGCGGCTCCAACTCAACACTACTGCTGGGAATTGATGAAATTGAACGACAGGCGGCGCGCTGCTCGATATAAGCATTTAAAAAATCATGCCGTAAGGAGCAAAAAAAAGGTGCGTCATTTGACCGTGCAGCCAAAAACGCCGCCGGGTCCAGCAGTTCTCCCGGCCCTATATTCAGGCAGTTAAGTTGATCAATGTCGACCTCTTGTTGATCTCCATCAGCCCGAAATATCACTAGATGCCTGTTGCCAGGGCGAGGACCAGCGTACCTACCCCTCCTCCAAATACCGCTTGCACGATCCTGACAATACACAATCGACTCTTCGTACAACTGCGCGCTCTCAAGCAAAGCAACATCTACGGCTTTCAGTCGACACTCAGAACTAATGGGCGACTCAAAGAATCCCACCACACCCTCATTGCTCTTGTGATCCACGCTCAGTAATTTTCCGATACCGGAAAAGCCACTGGAACACACGAGATCGCCAACCATCAATCCACTCATTCCATTCCCTAAATGTTCGTCATGTAGCGATATTCGGGTGCAACAAAACTACAACCACTATGGGCACGGATAAATAGCAACAAAGAGAGATGATCCAGATCAGGCATGTCGATTATTTTGAACCGCTTCTGGAGGGCGATCCTTGGAGAACCGTGACCTGCCTTGCATGAGCTAAACGGTACATTACCCACGTCACCAACAGGTGGTAAAGCAAACCAGGTAAGCCAACAGTAATTTTTCGTATTGCTAGTCAACTTATCCATCCCACTACCCATCCTTGTCTTCGTAGCAATCCGCATCGCCACAATCCTGACCCCAACTGCCTTCATTATCGAGATCACGATCTGTGCCGCTTTTTTTCTGGCCCGCATTGGCTATCGTTACCCAGATCGCATTCAGGTGCCATCTCATTGTAGTCCCACTGACCATCGTTGTTCAGGTCACTTTTCTCAGTATGAATGCTGACTTATGCCGGCAGGACTAGCGAAGTCAAAATAAAGCTTCAGAGCCGCAAGGCAATTCCTTTGCCTTGGTTTAAATTCTGTATTGATTGCATCGAGGCCTTCTCTCACCACTCAAAAACTCACTGCCACGCCAGCCAGGTAATCGGTGAGCAAGCCTTGGATCAACACCACTTTGCGCTGCAACTGCTCGACATGCGCACGCTCCGCTCGTAGTGCCGAGTACACCTTCCGATTTTCTTGCGCCAGTTTCTTGTTGACTGCCTGTTGGTGAGTCAGGGCGTCGGCCAGTTGCGCGTGAGCCCCCTGTATAGCACTTAGGTGCAACGCTTGAATCAATAACGCAATCATCAACGTGATGATGACCAAGCTTGAGCCTCCCAAAATTGCCCACACCAACTCCATACATTCCATCTCTTTCCCCCGACACTCGCGACCAATCTTGAACCGCAATCGCAGAGTATGTAACCTTTGACGACAGGTCTATGATGTAGGCATATACAGGTAAAGTTTCTGCACAGATGGAGACGTCGTGAAACGCAAGCAGTCGGTTGAGCAAGTACGCTGGGATCTAGCCTTACGCTATCGCCTGATCGAGACCATTGTCTGGTGGGAGGGCCGCCTGACCACAGGGCACCTGATGCAGAGCTTTGGCATCAGTCGGCAGCAGGCATCGAAGGATATTAACGGTTACATCAATGAACATGCGCCTAAAAACCTTACATATAGCAAATCGCTGAAGGGCTATGTGCCGAGCAATACATTCAAGCCACTGTTCATCGATGACAGTGCCAGCGCCTATCTACATCTGCTCAACCAGAATCACGAACGCGCGCCGCACATCGACGGCCTAGCTCTGGCCTATGCCCATACTGAAGTACTGCATGTACCGGACCGCTCGATCCGCCCAGAGGTGCTGCGACCGCTACTTAAGGCCTGCCGTGAAGGCCTCCGACTGGAAACCGAGTACGTATCATTTACCACGCCGATTTCAGAAATCCGACTGATTGCTCCGCACACGCTCATCTACACCGGCATGCGCTGGCATGCACGCGCTTACTGCGAGAAGAATGGAGCGTACCGCGACTTCGTTCTCAGTCGCTTGCGGGGTGAACCGGAAGTATTGGACACCTCGGCATTTAGCCGCGAGGCAGATACAGCTTGGAACACCCTGGT
This sequence comes from Pseudomonas sp. S3_E10, assembly GCF_054667615.1. Lineage (NCBI taxonomy): Bacteria > Pseudomonadati > Pseudomonadota > Gammaproteobacteria > Pseudomonadales > Pseudomonadaceae > Pseudomonas > Pseudomonas sp. S3_E10. The sequence goes on along the minus strand of NZ_CP162743.1, from coordinate 5,591,257 downwards.
TGATGTAATCATCGAACCTGACCAACGCCTGACACCCGAACAAAAGAACATCATTGAGATCGACTACGGCATGCAAAACGGCCAACTCATCCTCCCTAGCCGCGGAGCTCTGGTGCAGTACGTATTGCAGCGTTTTCAAATTGACGCGAACAAAGTGGAATCCAAGGCCAGCGCACAGCAAATCGTGGTAACAAATCTCGACGCGCTACAGTCCTGGCTGTATCACTGAGGACAGGAGACGGCGACATATACGGGTGAGCGGTGGCTGCGGCGGCGTAAGCTGCTTCGATTCTCCTGGCGACCATAGGCTGAAACAACTGCCAGCTGCATCCGTTTGTGGCTGCCAAGCAGCGCTATTTGCAACCCCCCTGAGTTCCCCCGAGCAGTACATATACGATGATGGCGAGTACCAGATACGTTGTTCTGAAGGCTGGCGATTACCTGCGGCACAGCACCGACCTATTCGCATCCGGATTGGGGGGGGCGCAGAGATATGTTCAGTCGAGCTTACACAACGAAGATCGATGAGTTTCAGAGTGGTAGTTGCCTAATAGATCCTGTCAGAGAGTGACGAAAATCGATCGTTTGCAGACGCTGACTGACCGAAAACGGCTAGTTTACAGTAAGGTGCGAGGGGGATTCTTAACACTAAAGACCCTGCAAAACTCGCTAGTCAGAAGCATTCTTGCCAGCACCAAATATCTCGCGCGCTTACAACGAGGCAGCATCACGACAAATGGTCGAAAATTCTGTGGGGGTAAATGTGGGGGTATTTTTTCGGGCATGAAAAAGCCCAACCTGCAAAGATTGGGCTAGCTCATTGAAAAGTATGGTCGGGACGGAGTGATTCGAACACTCGACCCCTAGCATCCCATACATTGGGTAGCCGGATATTGGCGCTCACATCGGCGATGGTCAAATGGGCGGTAAAGGTCGCTGTCGGATGCTAATCCGGTCCTGGCCGCCCCCCCCGACGCGGCGTCGACGCCAAAGACCAGGTCTGCGCAGAAGCCTGCTGCGAGCACGAAGACATCGTAGTCATCGACCGCCACTAGCGAGTCGTTGCCGGTACCGCCAGTGATGGTGTTGATCAACGGGTTGTCGGCACCGGTGAAACTGCTGCCGGTGTAGGTGAGTTCCTAGACGTTGTTGCCGAGCAGGTAGCAGACCAGGCTGGTCTGCAACAGGTCGATACCCCCGCCTGCGGCTTCGTTGACCCCATCGCCGAGATTATCGACCACGAAGGTGCCGTTGCCGGGACCGCCTTTCAGCGGGGCTTCGCTGAGCCCGCCATTGAGGCGGGCTTTGCCGCCCAGCCCAAGCAGGACATTGTTGCCCTCCGTGCCCCTAACATCCCCGGGCGAGTCAAGACTGTCTCAGCCGACCAGGCCCACCCTGGACTTCGTCGCCGGCTATACCGTCGGCGAAAGCCAGTCGCTGTCGGAGTTGAACCAGCGCAACTACTACAGTTCGACCGGCCTGGATACCAACATCCCGCTGTACCGCGTTGCTGGAGTCAGCGTCCTCAGCCGCCATGCAAGCGCCAACAACCCAAAGTCCCAGGACAAACTCAACTCCACCTGTCAGGAAGTCATCACCGGCACCACTCGCGAGTATCGCGGCGTGCAAATCGGCGCCCTGGAAAGGCCGTGGCCTCCAACAAACGCTCGCTGCTGTCGAATCGCAATGACTTCGTGAGGCATGCACAAAAGGGCGGCTCATGGCCATCATTCACCATTCGCGGTAGGATTGCCGCCCTTTCAGGGGATGCCCAGCGCAAGGATTCGCCAACGATGATCAGGAACAAAGCTGTGAAGGTCAGAGTTACCCATTTCGAGGCGCTGCTTGCCTCGCAACAGATGCCACTAGCACTGGACAACTACCAGCGTCCCTACGTCTGGGGCAAGGAAAAGGTTCAACAGTTGCTCAAGGACCTGCACGAGTTCAAGTTGGAGATGGCGAACGGACTCGACTACTACATGGGTGCGTTGCTCATTCACCAGGACCGCGCAAAGAACAGGCAATTCGTCATTGACGGACAGCAGCGCCTTACAACGCTGTGCATTCTCTACCATGTGCTGCATGGCACGCTGCCAACCGGGGCCGACTTTGCCTACCGGTCACCGGAGTCGGTCAACAATATCCAACAGGCCCAGCGGATCATCGAAGCCGAGGGGTTAACGAATGACTGCAAGGCCCTATTCCGGCGCATCATGTTCAGCGTGATAACGGTACCCAACGAAGACCTGGCGTTCACCTTCTTCGATAACCAGAACAGCCGCGGCGTGCCGCTGGGCGCCGCGGACCTGCTCAAGGCTTTCCACCTGCGAGCCATCGAGGGCGAGCACCGGGAGAAACTGCAGGCACGGTTCGCCGGGCGCTGGGAGCATTGGCAGAAACATGACCACTGCCAAGGTATCGCGGGTGACTTCGATGAGTTGCTGTTCGGCAAATTGCTCTGGCGCGGCCGGCGCTGGCGTGGTCAGAAGGCACTTCAGGAAGAATCCCGGGACGGCGTGATCAATGAGTTCCAGGCAAATACCCTGCGCCCTGACCAAGGGAACCGGCTGGACATCTCGCCCGCGCCGCTCGCCTATGCTTCGGCGCAGTTGCTGGTCTCCCGGGCGGGCAATCTCAGGTTGAGCCGCGGCGCCTTGCCCGAGCCGGACGACATCGCTGCCCTGCCCTTTTCCCTGCGCCAGCCGATCCAGCGCGGGCTCGGTTTCTTCCTGTATGTCGAAAAGTACGCCGCCCTGGTCAACCAGCTTTTCGGCATCTCGACGCAGGAGCGGGCATTCCGGCAGTTCTACAGCGCGGTGACCCTACGCCTCTCGCCGTATCTGCGCGAGCTCTTCTGCCTGGCGGTGGTGATGTTTGTCGATCGTTTCGGTACCCGCGACCTGCTGCGCTTCGCTCTCAGCCTGGACTTTGTCATCGGCGCCATCCGCATCGAAAAGAGCTACATCTTCGCTGCAGCGGTCACCGTCTACCTGCGCGACGCGTCGCTGAACCTGCTGGATGTCATCGCCCAAGCCTATACCCCGGACGAAGTCATCGGTTTCCTGATGTCCGACCCACGCGCCGCGGCCATCTATGCGGCCGAAGAAATCCAAACAGACTCGACGGTACGCGGACGCTACAAGGCCGCGGTGTTGGCGTTCTATGGCAAGGAAGGCAAGCTGGCCGGGCGTGAGGCCTGGATCAAGGAGCAATGCGCATGACCATACAATCGCACGCCATCACGTTGCGGCAGATCGCCGAGCAGGGCATGTTCTTCCGGATCCCGGTGTTCCAGCGCCTATATGTCTGGAGCGATGAACAGGTACGCACCTTGCTGGAGGACCTGTGGGCCGCGTATGAAGAGCGACGCCCCATCGTCTACTTGGGCGGCATCCTCGTGATGCCCCGGCACCAGAAAGGCTCGACCGTCGAATACGACCTGATCGATGGCCAGCAACGCTTCACCACCTTGTGGTTGTTGGCGCTGACCTTGGGCCAGAACCTCAGGCCGTTCCTCGCAGGCGAACACGAAGGCGGGCTTCGCCCGCGCCTGGGTTTTCCCATCCGGCCGGACATCGACAAAGCGTTCAGGGCCATCTGCGCCTCCGGCCAGGCACCATCTGTAGAACATGACAAGATCGACAACGCGCTTGGGATCATCGAGGAGTTCAGGAACAGGCATGAGAACGCCGAGTTGGCTGCGTTCAGCGAATATGTGTTGAACAGCTTGACCGTGGTCATGACCCAGTTCCCGGCGACGATGGACCTCAACAAGGTGTTCGAGGTGGTTAACAACCGAGGCGCGCAGTTGCAGCACCATGAGATTCTTAAAGCCAGGTTGCTCCAGCACATCGATAATAGCGCCGAGCGAGAGCGGCATGCCGCGCTGTGGGAGGCTTGCGCCTACATGGACGACTATGTGGAGCGCAATCTGCACCGGATCACTCGGCTCGATGCGCACCACCTGTTCTCGAATGCAGATGCAAAGCGCGATGACGAGCAACTGGCCTGGTCGTCCCGCGTTCTGCAAGCTCTGCGCGATGAGTTCTCCGCCACCCGCGCCGCGCCCCCGCTGGCCCTGAGCGAGATCCTGGCCGGCAAGGCGGCTGCGCCCCCCAAGCTCGGTGGCGAGCACCTCGAAATATTCCAGGGCACGCGCAAGGTGCGCAGCATCATCAGCTTCTCGATGCTGCTACAGCACGCGTTGCGCATATGGCTGCACGAGCAGGGTGAAGCGGACATTCCCAGGATCAGCGACAAGGACCTGCTGTCCCTGTTCGACACACATTTCCTCAAGCCGTCCTGCGCGGGCTCCAAGGTCCGAAAGTTCATCGCCCTGGTGTGGGAAGTGCGCTACTGCTTCGACAAACATGTCATCAAATGGGTGGAGGTCGATGGCGATGAACACCACCTCATCCACAACATGCACAAGCGGCAAAGTCCAGCCGCTTCGGGCAAGGTCTACACGACGTTGTTCCGGGAAGAAAGCAGCGATCATGAATTCGCCTTGCTGCAAAGCATGCTCTACCACTCGCAGCAGATCACTACTCACTACTGGCTCACTCCTCTGCTGGCGTACATACGTGCAAATCGAACGGGCCGGGCCAGCTACCTGCGGCAACTCAAGCACCTGGATAACCACTTACTGTGCACTAGCGACAGCCGGCCATTGATCGAACGCAGCCATGTCTTGCTCAACGATGACGTGGCAACCTTGCCGTTACTCGACCCCGATATGGTTTTGGGCGCAGCCTTGGGCCTGAAGTTCGCGCATTACTGGTTCTACAAGCTGGAGTTCGTCCTCTGGAGCACCAATGCCGCACAGTTGAATAACCAGCAGCGCGTCCAATTTAGGATGACGGCGAAGAGCTCGATCGAGCATATTTCGCCGCAGACGGCACAGGACGTCGACCTCGATACCGTCTCGGACCAGGTACTGGACACCTTCGGCAACCTGGCTCTGGTTTCGCGGGGCATCAACTCCGAATACGGCAACAAGCCGTTCAACGAGAAGCGCCAGCACTTCCACAACCGGAACAGGGAACGCGTCGACTCGCTGAAAATGAAGCTGATCTACGCCCACAAGCAATGGGGTGACGCGCAGGCCGCGCAACATCAACAGAACATGATCGATGTGCTGGCCGGTTATCTTGCTAGTCAAACCGCTCGCCGATGACAAGCTGCCGGGTATGTTCACCAGAACCGTTTGATTGAGCCACCGGAACGCAGTGGACCGGGGCGCATTTCAGCCGTGCTTTTTCTTGACCTGCGATGCGAGTGGGAGCAATGCAAAATTTTTAGGAACTGAAAGCACCGCATTAGAGCCAAGGCAAAATGTTCTTCGCAGATCCGGATAGCCTATGAGGGCATCGAAAAATACTCCTAAGCCTCCACTGGCCCCTTTGGGACGGGCGCCAGCCAGCCAATACTGACAACCTGGCATCCGTGCTCGGTCCGCAGAGGCCCCCTGAGTCGAGACGCCGAGCACCGGCATTGAGGCTTACACGCCGCTTTCGAAAGACGCCAAAAGACTTTGGTCTTATGCCCCACAGGTAGATGGCATATTGCCCGTAAAATGAGTAGCATCGACGCAAACTTGATGTTTGTCAGTTGAGATGTAGAACAAGGAAGTCTCATGTCCCAAGCGAAAATTACTCTGCCCAGACTGTTCGCGTTGTCACGCCTGATCCCCACCTCAACGCATCCAGTTCCGTACCCACTCGCCAATAGCGATATCCAGGATCAGGCCTGAGGATTCCCTGTGGACATCCCTCAGTGACGCGCACCATTTTCATCTCACCGGGCGTCATGCGATGTAGGACGCATCGACATGGATGCTATGCCCATCCATTTCATAATTCTCAAGGAGTCTTGCCATGAGCAACACCCCATTCGACCCGTCGAAATTCACGGTGCCGAAGGCCAAGCCGCTCCCGGTCATTCTTCTGCTCGATGTCAGCGCCAGCATGAGCGGAGATAAGATCCGCAATCTGAATGATGCAGTGCGCGACATGCTGCATACGTTCCGTGGCACTGAATCCAGTGAGACTGAAATCTGGGTCTCGATCATCACCTTCGGATCGCAAGTCAATCTGCATCAATCCCTGGCCAGTGCCGGCGACATCCAATGGCAAGCACTTTCCGCCAGTGGCACCACGCCGCTCGGCGTAGCGCTCGACATGGCGAAAGCGATGATCGAAGACAAAGATGTCGTGCCATCACGTGCCTACCGTCCCACCGTTGTGCTTGTCTCCGATGGGCAGCCGGACAGCGGCTGGAAGGAGCCGCTGAACAGGTTCGTCAGCGATGGCCGTTCCGCGAAATGCGATCGCATGGCGATTGCCATCGGTGTTGACGCTGACAAGGCGGTACTCGGCCAATTTATCGAAGGCACGCAGAACGATCTCTTCTATGCGGAGAACGCCAAACAGCTACGGGACAGATTCAAGTTCGTCACCATGTCGGTGGTGATTCGTACGAAGTCGCAGACGCCTAATACCCTGCCGGCCGCGAGCGAGATCGAGGATCGTCAGGCATCGCTGGAACCACAGCCACAGAACACTTCAGACGACGATGGGGGCTACTGGTAATGGCACAAGCAATCGGAGACCCGGACGAACTGGAGCGATTCGCGTATGCGTTGCAACAATTCATCGACTCGCTCAACGACTCAGTAGGCACACTGGACGGTGCATTCGCGTCGCTTGGTGATAGTTGGCAAGACGAGAAGCGCTTGCAGTTCGAGGAGGATTACCAGTCGCTCGTTCAGCAATTGCATCAGTTCAGTGCACATGCAACGGAACAGGTGCCGTATCTGGCCGCACTTGCTTCGCGTCTGCGCGACTATCTGCAGAGCTAGGGAGCAGGGGTCGCGATGGCACAAGTTTCAATCGGCAAAGTGGAGAATCTGGAAGACCTCGTGCGCGATTTGCAGTCAGTACGCGAGGCGCTGGAGTTCTCCTGCCACGCCCAAATTGCGGCGGTGGAACACCAATGCGAAGACACTCGCAACGAGTCGCAGTGCAGCGAAAACCTGCTGGAAAGTGCTATCCAGCAGGAGCAAGCGGCCCATCAGGCGCTTGAAAGCGCTCAGCAGGCCCTGGATAGCAGCCAATCGTGGATCGGTTCTGCCGAGTCCTCGCTGTCGGCCTGTCTTGCTCAGCCGGATGCCAACGACGACGGGGCAGGCCCGGACTGCTCGTGGGAGTACGCTTGCGTTGACGAAGCGCAAGCGGATACAGACCAGGCCCAGAGCATGCTGGAGTTGGCACAGGCCGATTTCGAACGGGCCACAGAGAACCGTCAGGCCATGGAGCGACGGGTAGATCTGACAAAGCAGGCTCTGGCGATGGCGAGCCAGGCGTTGGCTCAGGCGTTGCTGGAATGCAATGCACGACTCCTGTCCGTGACGCAGGCCATCGATATCGGCATCGCTCGTTTGGCGGCTGCGCAACAGGCACTGGATGCCTACCTCGCGACGAATCCCAGCGCTGCTGACTTCCATGCCTGGCTGAAATGGGACCCGACGCAACACGGTGGCCCTATCACGCCGGATGTACTGCGAGACCGGATGAACCTGTCGGCAGAGCACCGACACTTGCTGCAGGAATATCTCTACCAGCGTAATCCTGATTACCGCAGGCTGATTGACAAGTATCGCGGCCAGTGGGTCACCGCCAATGGCGACGTAGAGCGCAACATCGTCGCACGTCGGGCACGGATACACCTGTGTGGCGAGTTCGGCGAGCAAATCGTTCGACACGCACTTGCTCCACTGGGAGGACGGATCGAAACGCAAGGCCGGACGTTCGTTGGCGACAACGGGCGATACACCAAAACCGACCTGCTGATAACGGACTTGCGAGTGCCGGTGATTCTGGGGCGTGGCGAGGGTATGGGCGCGCCGGTGGGCGGTTCGATGGCATTCGAAGTGAAATGCGGCAAGGCGCAGTACCTGTATGCGCAGAAGGACCACATGGTTTTTCAAGCCGAGGGCCACAAGCAGGCGGATGCGCAATGCACGCTTTGCTCGCGAGACGTCCAGGACCTCTCACCGCAGAAGCAGAAAGAGCTTCGCGACGCCTTGCGGCAGGCCGGTTCGCCGATGGTGGGGATGCTGCCGAGGAAAAACGACATAGATCAGTCCTGCCTGGATTTCATTCGCCAAAGCGAGGAGGAACGGCCATGAAAGTACGATTTGCCATTGTTGACCCCGACATCCTCACGCCGGTCCGGGATGCCGTTGACCTGCTTAAACATGCGGTCAACAACGGCCACATGGATGACATTGACGCGGCCACGGCGCAACTCCTGGCATTGACAGCCGATTGCCAATCGATCGACTTGTCCGAAGAGGATTGGCGAGCGTTCCTGAATGGGATCTGGAAAGGCAATCCCCGGATCAAATCCAGTTATCTATTGCCGGGCGCGGTATGTGTATCGCTGTTTCCGACAATCGCCGCGGATGCTCAGGTTCTGGAGTTGCCCATGGATGATGAGATGGGAGACGCAAATGTTTGACGATGTCATGGGGCTGATGAAGGTTTGCACTGGCAGGTTCACCGAAGGAGCTACGGATGCATTTGCCAGCTCTATTGTCGCCGAGGTGCTGACCCCGATACTCAAGGATATCGATTCACTGCGCAGTTTCAGCGAGGGCTACCAACGGCAGGTGCTGATCATCGATGGCATCCTGGAAGAAGCGCAAATTCTCCAGGCGAGATCAGAGGGACCAGAGACATGAACGGTTCCCTGAACACCCCCGACCACACCATGACCAGGATCACCGAAGCCCTCGCTGATTACCGCGAAGGACTGGCGCGCATCAATCGCGAATTCGATGCCGCCGCGCGGACGAAAGATCGAGCTATCCTCGATCTGCAAAAAGACATGGCGAAACACCGGCCCCCCTTGGATGAAGACACGGTGTACCGCCTCATGGCCGAAAGAAAGTATGAGGACGCCAGCCGGGATCAGCGCAAATCGAGTTGGCGATCAACGCTCACCCGCAAATGGGAAAGCATTGCGGCCGAAGCCGTACACTTGAATGTACGACTTCGCCGACACCAGCCCGCGCTGATGGATTTAGCGCCGACTGCTTCGTTGGCAGCGACAGAAATACCCACGAACATTTCATTCGGCGCGTATCGAGTAGGATTCGAGGACCTTGCCTGCTTTGTCCCTCACGTCCTTCCCTTCCCGTTCCCCCATGCCCTCGCCCTGTCGGAAGACAACCCGGCACACAAAAAGTGGGCACATCAGCTGCTCTTGCGATTGCTCTCGGCTTTGCCACCAGGACAACTGGAGTTAACACTCGTCGACCCGCTGCGCCTCGGGCAATCGCTCGAGCCGTTTTTGTCTCTGCTCAAAGTCGAACAATTGGTACCGGAACAACGAGTGCTCACGCGCTCGGACGAAATCGAGGCCGCGCTTGGCAAATTGCAGGATGAAGTCGAGCAACTGATTCAACATCGCTTCAATGACCTGTCGTCCAACTGGTCGGAACATAACGCAAACAACGCCGACAACCCCCTTCCTTACAAGGTGCTGGTGTTGTTCAACGTGCCGGAACAGCTCTCGGACAAGAGCCTGTGGTTCCTCCAGCGGATTTGCGAGAGCGGTCCGCGTTGCGGGGTCTTGCCCATCATCGCGATTGACGGCGCACGCCTTCAAGACCCGCGCTACGAGAAATTTCGGGCGACGATAAACGCTTCTACCACGGCATTCGACACACTGTTCAACGCCGGGAACAGCGAGCATTGCGGACTTTCATTGACGTACCAGCCCGAGCAATGGCCTCGGCAAGACTCGCTGGGTAGCTATTTCTCTGCGCTCGCCGATCTGTATGCCGCGAAAGCGCGGTTAAGCAAATCGATGCCTGATCTCTGGACGGATTTTGCCAAAGGTGCGACGACCTGCGGCGGCTTCGACATCCCCATCGGCTGGACCAGCGCCGGAGGTCCCACGCCTCTGATCCTCGGTGCAACAACCTCCGAGCACCATGCACTGCTCGCCGGTAAAACCGGGTCCGGAAAATCCAACCTGCTGCATGTGCTGATCCACACGCTATGTGAAAGATACTCACCGGCAGAAGTTGATCTTTACCTGCTGGATTACAAGGAATCAACAGAGTTCAACATCTACGCGGACCCGCCGCTTCCCCATGCCCGGCTGGTCGCTACGGAGAGCGATCCCGAATACGGAGTGACGGTGCTCCAACATCTCGTGGGCGAACTGGAAAAGCGGGCATCCATGTTCAAGACTGTAAAAGTCCGCGACTTCGTCGAATATCGCGAAGCCACCAAGGCTCCGTTGCCGCGAATTCTTCTGGTCATAGACGAATTTCAGGTTCTCTTTGCAGGTAATCGCCCGGTCGCGGAGGCAGCAGAGCACCGGCTCTCGCAATTGTTGAAGCAGGGTCGCTCATTCGGCATTCATATTCTTCTCGCGACGCAGACCCTTAAAGGCATCAATGCCCTGTCGCTGGGAAGCATCATTACCCAACTGGGTTGTCGCATAGCACTGGCCTGTGGCCAGGAAGACTCCGCAATGATCCTCGGAGCGAACAACTGGGCGGCAACCGAGTTGCGTAGCCCACCAGAGGGAATCATCAATAACGCCAACGGTGCCAAGTCCGGCAATTTGAAGTTTTCGATTCCACTGGCAGAAAGCAGCTTCTGCCGAACACACATCAGAAGGCTGGCGGATTACGCGACAGCGCGTGGCATGTCGGGCAAAACGAAAGTGTTCAGTGGCTCCCATATGCCCGAACCACCAGTCGCGATCGACTATCAGACGGCTTGCGCAAAACAAGAGGTGCTGCTTCTGGGGGAGCGGTTGACATTTGATGCCGACAAACTCACGGTCCCACTTGTCCACCGCTCGGCATTCAATGTGCTGTTCAGTGGCTACAACGACCCTATCCATGACGGCTTGCTCACCACCACCCTTTCCAGCCTGGCTGCGCTCGACAGTTTCGATGAGATCATTTATTTCAACGGCCGTGGCGTCACTTCCGACGGCGGATTCCTCAACGCTACGCGGGCACTCGGCACACGCTTGAGAGTGTTCGACAACGTCGCTGAGTTACCGCTGCAAGCGATCGCGGACGGCATCGGCACTCGCCGTGTCGCATTGATCATCGATGGCCTTGATTCCGAGAAACAACTGTATCCATCCGCCTCGTACAAACCGGTGAAAGCAGGCGAACCGCCCTCTCCTGGCGATCTCCTCAAGCGCATTGCCGAAGATGGACCGCGCAAAGGCGTGTTCGTTTTCGCCTTCGTAGAGCGATGGCAACGCTGCGCTGCCCTTTGCAAGGATCTCTTCGCCTTTTTTGAGCTGCGCGTAGCGTATTGCATGAACGAAGACGACGCCGGATCTCTGCTTGCCAGTGGAGGCATTGGCAAGTTCAAAGGTATCGAAAAATCCAATCGCGCCGTTCTGATGAACAGAATGACCAATGAGACTTCATGGTTCCGGCCCTACGTTCAGAAGAGTTCCCTATGAAGAAATTCCTGCTTACCTGGTATGGCCTCACGGATTTCCGCGCCTCACTGGGGTTCGAAAACACCATCGGTCCGATCGCCGGAGCCCTCGAGGCGGAGGACTACTGTGAAGTCGTTATCCTTTGCTATACACGGACGGATGACGAAATCGACAAGCACGCCGGGAGTCAGGGCGACCTGGCAGAAAAGCTAGCGTTGATCCACGACTCGAACCAACAAAATGAATACAGCGTCACCAGCGAGTTTGTGTCGACTTTTGCCAACACTCCTGCGGCACATGAACACTATGCCCTCTGGCTGAAAGATAAGCTGCAGACTCTCGGCAAGCGTACAGACATCTCGCTCAAGAGCGAGATGCTGCGCGAGCTCAACGATAGCGAGGGCATCTACGCTTGCGCCATGCGTGCCTTGGATTCTGTTGAGAAGACAGCCGGAGACAAACTAGTCACCCTCTATTTGAGCCCGGGCACACCGGTGATGGCCTTCATCTGGGCCTTGACGGCACTCGCACATCCAACTCTTAAAAAGCGCCTGATCGTTTCGCCTGTCATTGGCAAACCACCCGAAGCCATCAGCTTGCCTGCGGAATGGCTCGAACGACATGGTGTCAGCCAGAGTGCGGCAAGCAAAACCCATGACGGCTTTGATGTGACCTTTCACCTCTTTGGCGAGCAACGCATGCCCTCTCTACTCGGCATCCGTCAGTTTGCATCGAGCCAGCATGTTTTCGTCAACTCGAAGGACTTTCCGGCGGCCTGCATGCGGGCATTCATTCACGACGCAAACTTTGCCGAACTTGCCGTCGATCCCTGGGATGCTCACGACGTTCAGGAAAAAATCATCGGCCATGCGAGGACTTTGCCGGCAGGCGCGCGCATCGGCGTCAACCTGACGGGCGGAACGAAACTGATGTTCGCCGGGGCGCTTTCCGCAGCCCGTGCGCTGGGAGCCATCCCGTTCTACTTCGACAGTCGCAACCAGCGCGTGACGTATGTCGACAGCCTTCGCCGCGAAACCATCAGACCGATTGACTCGGTCGAAACGTTTTTGCTGCTCAATGCCGATGGACTGAAGTTGTCCTCCGTTGCACCGTTGCGGGAGCTATCGTCAGACCGCCGCCGTCTGACCGAAAAACTCTGGAAGCACCGTAGCGCCCTCTCAAAAGACTACAAACAACTGTGCAGCTACAGCAGCCAACACGAAAGAGAGCAGCAAAGAAATGCGCCACTCACGCCCTTCGTTATCGAAAACAGTGGTTTCGTTTTCAGCTTTGCCAAAGGCAACGTCGCCTCCGTCGTGGGCAACGGGCTGGATTTGCATTTCAACGACTGGGCCGACTTCCCGAAATACCTGTCCGGCGGCTGGTTCGAGGAATACGTCTATCTGCGCTGCAAGCCGTACGAAGACAGCGGGATCATCAAGGACCTGCGCATCAATCTGACGCTGCAACTGAATCGGTCGAGTGCCAAATCATTCAATGACAACGTTCCACATAATGAACTCGATGTTACGTTCACCGATGGTCGTTCGCTCTACATAGTGGAATGCAAGGCGGGCTACGTAAGCCAGGAACAAGTGATGAAATTGCAGAACCTGGTGCGCTACTACGGTGGCGTCGAGGGGCGTGGAATCATTGCCTGCTGTTTTCCTCCCCGGTCGGAGTCGGTGCGTAAAAAGATCGACGACGCACGCTTGACACCCTGGTGTGGAGACACCTTTTCAGCGCAACTCGACGCGCTGATGACCGCGATTGCGCAACGTACCAAGTCAATGAGAGCGTCTGTATGACGCTCTTCGTGGTGTGTGACATCTCCGGCAGCATGGCTGATCTGGCAAAGCCATTCATCATGCGAACAACCGTCATGACGATTGCGCAGTGGATACGCTTGGGTTATGGCCGCACACCAATCAGATTGTGTGCCTGGGCCGGCGAAGCGTACTTCCCCGATTGGTCCGAGAATCAGGAGTATCCGGCGCAACTGCTTGCTTGCCGTGGAACGTCTAGCGTTGCAGCCCTGATTCAGTTGCTCGGAACGCAACCTGAAGGGAAAATCCTGCTGCTTTCCGATGGGTTCTGGTCTCACGCCGATACGAAACTACTGAAGCAATGGTCCGCGAGCCTGCCGCCCGACACGCTACGCATTATCAAAACAGGCGCAGATGCGAATCCACGACTCAAAGGCCCCGATGTGTTTGTGACTGATGAGCTCTTCGCCGCGCTCGACGGCTGGCTGGAAGACTGTTCAGCATGATGCTCTGGAAAAGTTTTGGTGCAAGCGTTCGAGGCCCGGCACATATAGCCTTGCGGACTCCCAACCAGGATGCCTGGGCATCGTTCCATCATAACTGGGGGGATGGCATCGTTGTTTGCGACGGGCTCGGCTCCAAGCCGTTGTCCAATGTTGGCAGCGCGGCTGCCTGTGTTGCAGTGGAACGCGCGGCACACGCCTGCCGTGGACAAAGCGAAATAACCCCTCGATTCCTGTCGCAATGTATCCAGTCCAACTGGTTATCACTTATTGCGCCGCTTGAACCCCGCGATTGTGCAGCCACCTGCCTGTTCGCATTCCGGCTTGGAAATGGCGTCATCCACTTAGGAATGCTGGGCGATGGCTTGCTCGCCGCCGTCAGGTTCGACGGCTCGATGTTGGCGCTTAGCGAGGACAAGTCACAGAGCTTTTCAAACATCACGGCCGCACTGTCATCGAGCGACTCCGGGAGGGACTGGCAGATTACATCGCTGCCAGAACAAGACTGCCTGGGCATCTTGCTCTGCACCGACGGTGTCGCAGACGACCTGGACGATGTCGACGGCTTCGTGACCGGCGTAATGGAGGCACATCGTTCTCTCGCCACGATGACTGCCAACCAGCGTTTGCAAGAGATGCTCGAAAACTGGCCAACACCAAAGCACAGCGACGACAAGACTATCGCCTGCCTCTGCTGTGAGGAGATCAGCCATGGATAAGCCCGCACGAACCGCTCACACAAAACCACTCTGCGATGACTACGGCAATCAGCATTACCTCACTGAAGAACTTGCCAGAGGTGGCCAGGGCGTCGTGTACCGTACGCGAGATGCTGATCTGGCGATCAAGCAACCACTCGACACCTCGGGTGAGCCGGACACAAAAGCCGACCTGCGCCGTCGCTTCCAGAACATCCGTCTGTTGCCAATTCCGTCGCGCATTCCTGTTTCTCTGCCTCTGGCCATTCTGCGAGATGAGCCTGGCTATGTAATGCGGCTATTGAACGGCATGAAACCCTTCAATTTTTTCGATCTCGACGGCGATGCGAAAAAAGCGCTCGAATCTCAGAACCCTGCACTTCCTCGGTGGCTGGCAGCCGTTCCTGATCGGGAGTTGGCATTGCGTCTGTGGCATTACGCCAACACAGGCTCAACCCGGCGCCGCCTGTTTGCGTTGGCGGAATGTGCATCAATCCTCGCCCGTTTGCACAGCGCGGGATTGGTGTACGGCGACATCTCCGCGGACAATGCGTTCATTGCCGAGCACGCAAGCGATGTCTGGCTTATTGATGCCGACAATATGCGTCTGGAAATGCCTGGTGAAGGCACTTCCGTCTATACGCCGGGTTATGGTGCTCCGGAAGTTGTTCGGGCAACCGATTCTTCGCGCCCGCGATCGGACTGCTGGGCATTTGCCGTGATGGCATTCAAGACACTCGCACTCTGCCATCCATTCATCGGCAAGAAAGTGCTGGAGCCCGAGGATGAAGACAGCGGTTGGGACGCCGAGCCGACGACAGACGAGCGCCCTGCCGATCTGCAGGACCAGGCCTATGCCGGGTATTTCCCTTTTATCGATGACGAGGACGACGATTCGAACGAGGGTGATACCGGTTTGCCCCGCGAACTGGTCGCGACGGCTGGGCTGCGGCGGCTTTTCCACGAAACCTTCGGCGCCGGGAGAAATCAGCCGCATCGCCGTCCGACGATTGCGTTCTGGGCGCTGGAATTGAAGAAAGCCTTCGACCTTTCGCTGCAATGCCATGCCTGCGCCATGAGTTACTTTGCCGATAACCATACGCAATGTCCTTTTTGCCGTGCCCCCCGACCGCCCTTTGCCCGCGCCATAACGCCACGTGGGGAAATCGTGATCCCGGCCGACGCAAAAGAGTTTTCCTTGCCGCACCGTTTGTTTCACCCATTTTCATTCGAGCATAACAACGCGCAAGCGTACGAGGCCGTTCTCGACTTCGACGACAAGACTGCACACCCCGTGCGAGGGACGAAAACCTTTCCCGACACCCTGGTTTTCAAATTCGCAGGAGCAGAGAAATGAAGTTCGACGACATTCCGGCCGAGATCCTTACGATCCGCGTCAAGCAGCCTGACAGCGCGGTGGAAGGCTTGCAGGGTCGCGCAGTCCTTTCGATTGAGACCAATGCGGCGCGTCCCGACGATTTCGATCTGCGTCTCAAAGACTCACTCCTCTGCGTGCGGACCGTCGCGGCCATCGACACCCGTCGCCTCAATGCGGAACTCGCCAGCGGACGCGCAATGCTGGCGCGATTGGTCAATCCTGCCGCCGATGGCAGCATGGAGTTGCAAATCGCATTCTTCTCAGGTGGGTGCCTGGAGATGGGTGAAGTCGACATTGGGGTGGACGAATATGTGGAAACCAAGATCAACGAAATCACCGGGCGCAAGGGTCAAACCAAAGGTGAACGTCTTTACAGAGTGCTTGATGAGCATTGCTGTTTCCGACAAGACGGCAGCTCATTCTTTTTCTTGATCGCTGGCCCCGCAATTGATGAAGCGTTGAAGCCGGAGCCTGCCGTGAACAAGACGAGCAGCGACAGTGACGCTCACTTGGAGCAAGACCCGGAAACCGCAGATGAGGACGATATCGCGATTGGCCACACAGCCCTCAGCCAGGACAAACAGCCGACCCGCAGCAATTCCTTCTGTGTTACTGGCGATGGCATTCGCTTTGTTGCGACACAAACCTCGCTGCCGGAGGGTAAATCGATCTTTTTGACCACGCGCATGACCAAGGCCCGAGGCAGGACGGATCGCGCACTGCGCCTGGTCAAAGGCTCGCTGCGCTTTACTGATTGGTCACAGACAGGTCAGATCAGCGTTTTCGCCAAGGCGCAGTTGACCGAACTGACGCAGGACGATGTCAGCTATCTGAAAAAATGGGATGAATTCGGTGATCTCGAAGGCGAATTGCTGCTCAAGCGAGCACGGACAGTCGGCGCCTTGCAATTTTCCGACATGGCCGAGAAACGGGACGGAACGGTCTCTGTTCGCATTTCGCAAGCCTACGAGACTGCTTTGAAAGCTTTGGAGCAAGGCCTTGTGCCCGAAGTCAAATTGATTGAAGAACTCCCGGATTACCTGAGAGACGGATCACTGCGCTTCAAGGATTTCGCGAGCGGAATCGAGCGAACCGTAGAAAAAGAAAAGCTTCTTCAACAAGAAGAGCGGAAAAAGGCAAACACCCATTTCAAGGTGATCGCTTTCGACAAGGAATCGAAAACACTCACGCTCAAGACTGAAACCTTGCCAGCGCGATCGGGCCTTTTCATCCTCTCGCTGGCGGGAGAAATCACCCAGATCAAGCGACGGTTATCGGCCCGCCACTCGATCAGTGAGGGGCGCGCAGCCAACCCGCAACTCGGATTGCTGATCGAGGAAAAAGGGGAAATCGCACCGGCCCGCAAGCCACCGTCAATTGCACCGCTGTCGGCATTTGTTCGCCGCAAGGTGTTCAAGGAAGCCCCCACCCCGAAGCAACTGGAGGCAATCAGTTGCGCATTGGAAACGCCCGACATTGCACTGATTCAAGGGCCACCCGGGACCGGCAAAACCACCGTCATCGCCGCAATCCTCGAACGGCTGAACGAGATGGCCGACAAACGCGGCGCGAGTATAAAAGGCCAAGTGCTGCTGACCGGTTTCCAGCATGACGCTGTCGAAAACATGATCGAGCGAATGTCGCTCAATGGTCTTCCCGTTCCCAAGTTCGGCACGCGCTCCAATACACCGCTAGAAGAATTAAGCATTTTCGAAAAGAGGATGGACGAATGGTGCGCAAAACTTGCAACTGAACTGCGCGAGCGAAATCCGCAAATTGCCGAAATCGAGCAGGAAACGGAAATCAAGCTTCTGTGCCTGCACTATATCCAAACGCCTACGCGTGCATTGGGTGCAGATCTCGCCGAAAAAATTGCTTCGCTAGGCATTCGGGTTCTCGGCGAGCACGCTGCACGCCAAGCCGTGAATCTGCTGAACAGGATGCGTCAGGAAGAAAAGCTGAATGACAGTTCTGGCCAATGGCTGGATGTCGTGCGCCGTATTCGCTGCCGCTCCGAGAGTTTCGCAGACGATGGACCAGAACGAGCCGCTGACGCATTGGACGACTTGCGCGACATGCTTGAACAGGCCGATCAGGATTTACTGGACAATGCCAGCCTGTGGCGCGCCGAAGATGGACCGCCGGCATTTCTCGAGGCGCTGGCAAACCTGAAGAGAAGACTGCTTGTGCGCTTCACCACCCCTCCCGTCTTTCGCGTAGAAAAGCGCAATGACGCCGTCGTTGCGCTGGCAGAGTTGGCAATCAAACGTATCAAGGCCGTGGGACATACTGCCAGGGACAAGCGCTCTGCCGCGTTGGCCGAGTTCCTCGCTGAACTCGACAGCAACCCTTACGCCATGCTGGAGGCAGTGTCTGATTACAGTTTCGCGTTCGCGGCCACCTGTCAGCAGAGCGTGAATGGAAAAATGCAAAAACAGAAAGGCATCAAGGGCGATGATGGCAACGACAACCAGCAGAGACTGGAATACGAGTATGTGATCGTCGACGAAGCCGCACGAGTCTCGCCGCGTGACCTAATGGTGCCGATGGCACAGGGCAAGCGCATCATTCTCGTCGGCGACCACCGCCAACTGCCCCATATCATCGACGAAGAAGTGGCCGGCCAGATGGAAACCGGCGAAACAGGACCGTCGGAATCCGAATGGCTCAAGAGATCGATGTTCCAGTACCTGTTCTCAGAGCGCCTGAAAACACTGGAGGACAACGACAAGATCACGCGGCGAGTCACGCTGAACAAACAATATCGCATGCACCCGACCCTCGGCGACTTCATCAGCCGTAACTTCTATGAGCATTTCGATCCATCCGAAAAGTTCGAGTCCGGCCGACCTCCCAGCGATTTCGTCCATGCCCTTCCAGACACCGACGGCAAACCCGCGGTCTGGCTGGAGGTTCCCGTGGAAAAAGGCAAGCATCTGCGCCGCGACACCAGTTGGATACGTCCGGCGGAAGCCACTGTCATCTCACGCCAATTAAGGACGTGGATGGATTGCGACGCTGGCAAGGATCTGACTTTTGGAGTGATCTCGTTCTATAAGGCGCAATCGGAACTCATCAGGGATCAACTCGGTGCGTTTGCGGAAAACGAGAAGAGGCTCCGTATCGGCACGGTGGACTCGTTTCAGGGCATGGAATTCGATGTCGTGTTTCTGTCGACCGTGAGAACCCTACCTAGAGACTGGAAAACCTCCCAACAGAGTCAAGAGAAGCAGGCACGGTCTCTATTCGGTCACCTCTGCCTCTATAACCGCCTCAATGTCTCGATGAGCCGCCAGAAAAAACTGCTAGTAGTGGTTGGCGACTCAGGTCTGCTGCACGGAAAACTGGCCGCCGAGCATATCCCGGGACTGGTGGATTTCCATCGTCTCTGCCAGGAACAGGGAGTCATTCTGCAATGTTGAAACTCCTGGACTACGGCACACCAAAGCCGTTCGGTGCTGCCATTGGCGGGCAACGCGATCTGATGTGGCCAGTGAACACTTATCGCGTGACCCTGCCAAAACCCATTGCAGATGGCGAGCGCCTCAACGCCTTCGAACAACTCATTCTCAAGCTCCTCGCGGTATCCGGTGCGATGGACGCTCAGGCACTGGCGGAGGAAACCCGCATTCCACTCGACCTGATCGAAAGCATCCTTCTGCGCTTGCAGGACAAGGCACTGATTGATCCATTCAACGGTATTGTCGAAAAGGAAGATGTCGATGCTAACGACGATGAGCAAGTGCCGGTTTTTGCCACCGCGCTGGTGTTTCGCGAACTCGTCACCGGACAGATGCTGCCATTCATGCACTGGTTGGACGACAACAATCCATTGCAGAAACAGGAAGAGAACAAGCGCTATAGGCGCATCCCGCTGAATGACGCCCACACGCATAGCCCTCCCACTCAGCGCGATATCATCAGCTTAGTACGCGTGATACAGAGAAGATCCGCGGCTTCGGGACGGGAGGAGAATATTCCGCCGATTCAGAAAATCATGATCATCGATAAAGCAGAACGGCATTTCCTCCACTGTCCGATTGCAATCCAGAAAAGCGATGGTGAATTCCGTATCGCCGACCCGTTCGGCAATGGTTTCTCATTGATCCTTGAACGGGCATTTGAACATCTGCTTGAACAAAATGAAGCGCAGGCCAACTGGTTGAAAAACTGGAAAGCCTCACTGAGCAACACGAAGGCGCACAACCAGGACGAAAAGCCGAAGGAGGCATTCGAGACCGAAGACAATTGGCTGCGCTTTCCAAAACTTCTTCACACTCTGCGCCTACGGCCCAATGCCCCCTTTCACTCTATCGCTCAGATCTACTCGGCTCTGGAATGGGCCCTGTTTTACGCATGCATCAAGTCTCCCTATGAAAGTAAGTTGGAAGGGCTCAAGTTCACAGAGCCTAAAGAGCATTGCGCCTTGCTCGCGCAGGCCGCGACCAAGATCGGCCTGACTGCGCCGCGATCGGGCTTCAGACCCATAAGAGAAGGCAAACTCATCGATTTTCAGAACGGCAAGGCGGAACTGGAGACCCTCCTCGCCATCGCCATCCTGCAAGCAGAAGACGATGAGTCCAATCCCTTGCGGCGCCTCGCGAAACAGCAACCAGAGCTCATAAACCAGCTTCTTCACATCAAAAAGCAGCGCGATGAAAAGGGCCACGGCAAAGGCAAGGCTGACGCCCCGGAGATGGAACTGTCGGACGCAACGTTGATGCGTGAAATCATCGAGACATTGCTAGTGCAGATCAAGTTTTCACAGACTCTCGCGTCTACCTCTCCTTCCGACACAGACAGCGATTTTCGCGCAGACTCGTTGCTGGATTCCCGCGCCAGCCTGCAGAGCGAGTTCGGCTACAAGACATTCAACCGCTTCGGGGCCAATCTGCAAGACCGGCTCGTTCATGCCGAGCGCGCCTTTCTGTCTTTCAAGGACGGGGACGATGCACTCGCATTCGTTCGCGATCTCTACGCAGCTTTGCAGTCCGTCTTCGAGGTGTCGCTGATCTATTGGTTACCCCCTGAGGCCGACGATGCGCAGCTTATCGCTGTCGCCGGAACCAGAGCTATCAATGCCGGCCTCTGCAGCAAATTGCCTGAAGGTCTGCGCACGGTCAGGCCTTCGGCGGTGCGTCAAACCTTGCAGGGTGTCGGACAGTCCCTGGGGGCCTGCGTGATCGCCCTTCTACTGATGGCTGATGAGGACGTATTGAAGTCAATTGCCAGTACTGCCCCGTCTTTCGTGGACGATATGACAGCTGTGATTACCAAGCGGGGCCACGGCAATGAACCGCTGCCAATGCTAAAAGAGCAAGTCGCGCAACTTCGCAAAGCATCTTACAAAATAATCAAGACACTGATAGAGGTATAGGGTATGGAGCACTCTGGCAAATTGGAAGATGCCGCGAAGCAGGATGCCGCTGAGCTGATCCGAGAAACCGAAATAGCTGCCCGTGAACAGGCGCTTGCCAAGCGTCAACAATCCTTTGATGAAGAGAAACAGCGCACGATTGCCAAAGTGAATCATAAGGTGGCCGAGCTCAATGAGCTCGAGCAAAAACTCAAGGCTGATGAACAAAAACACGAGGCCGGATTTGCCAACGACCGCGCTGCGCTGGCAACTGAGTTGCGCGACAAGCGCACCGAACTGGAAGTCGAACTGCGCGACAAACGTGCCGCGTTCGAAGATGAATTGCACGATAAACGTGCCGAACTGCAAGTTGAGCTGCACAATAAACGTATCGGGCTGGAAGTTGAACTTCGCAATAAACGTACTGGCCTGAGCGATGAGTTACGCACTCTGCGTGCCGACGCCGAACGAAAGATTGCCGAAAACCGTGAACAGCAAATTTCCTCCCTCGAAGAAGAGATCACCAAGCTGAGGGCCAAACGCCTGTCCGAAGTTTGCGATGCCGAAAACGTTGAGCGCGACCGCATCCGCACCGACATCGCCAAAGAACGCGAAGCCTGGGCGAAGCATCACGAAGACGCCCGCGCATTGCTGGACAAGGAATATTCGGAGCTAGCGAAACAGAAAGCCGCGCTGTCTGCCCTGCAAGGCGACATCCATGGCAGAAAAATGGAGCTGGAAATTTCCGAGCGGAATCTGGAGCGCAGAGAGCAGCGGCAGGAGCAACAATGGATCAGACGGAACGACTTACTAGCTGAGGAACTTGCTGCGAATCTGGAGGAAGCACACAAATCACTGAACAAGCACAAACAATCCTATGTCGAGGATAACCAGCGCCTGCGGGACAGCCTCGCTACACAAACCGACCTACTGGGCGTATTTGAGCAGTTGAAACGTAAGCTTGGCGGTCACGACCCGGCCGAGGTCCTTCGAGAGTTGAACAGCCAGACCGATGAACTCAAGCGTCTGCGGGAAGATCTCGCCACAAGGCCCACCGAAGAAATGCGTCTGAGGACCCAGGCGCTCGAATCGGAGTACAAAACTCAGAAGGCCCGAGCAGACGAACTGTCCCGACAGCTCGAGAGCAACAGCGCCGATGTTGCGGAGGTCGGCGAGTTGCGCCGCAAAAACGCCGAGTTCCATGCGCAAAACGTGTCCCTGTCGCATAGGGCTTCTATCTTCGAAGGTTCGGCAAACGAAGCGCAAGCCGAACTCAACCGCCTTCGCGCTGCTTACGAACGCCCTGCGGAAGTCGAGGCGCGTCACAAGGAAATCGAGATTCCGCATATCGCTGCAGAAAAAGTCGTGCAGCCTGCGCAGCGCGAAATCAATGAAATGAAATGGCTCACGGACATTGGCAACGCATGCACCGCCTACGGGTTGAATTTCAATCCGCGCATCCTGAAAGCCTTCCATACAGCGCTGAAAACGTCCGAATGGTCTCCGGTTACCGTACTCTCAGGCGTTTCCGGCACCGGTAAATCCGAACTGCCGCGCCTCTACTCGCACTTTGGCGGCATTTACTTCGAGCCGCTGTCGGTCCAGCCAAACTGGGATTCGCAGGAGTCGATGCTTGGCTTCTTCAATTCGATTGACAACAAGTTCGACGCCCAGCCGGTTCTGCATTTGCTCGCGCAAAGCCAGAAGCAATGGAGTGAAGAATATCCGGGGTTGTCTGACTCCGTCTGCCTGGTACTGCTTGATGAAATGAACCTTGCTCACCCTGAACTCTACTTTGCCGAGTTCTTGAGCAAGCTTGAACTGCGGCGTGGCAAGAAAGGCAAGGATGTACCGTTTCTGCCGGTAAAAATCGGCGCGGGAATGGAGCCTTACAAACTTCCGCTAGGCCGTAACGTCCTGTGGGCGGGAACAATGAATCAGGATGAAACCACCAAATCACTTTCTGACAAGGTGATTGACCGCTCGATTATCATCAACTTCCCGCGTCCGACCGAGCTTAAACGTCGCCTGAAACTCAAGCCTCTTAATGAGAGTAATCGTGGCAACACGCTACACAGAAAGACTTGGGATGACTGGCTGACCAGAGAAAGCATCTTCTCGGAAGAACAAATCAACCCCTTCATGCAGTTCATCGAGAAACTGAATGAGGCGTTGTCTGTGTCCGGCCGGGCGCTTGGCCACCGGGTCTGGCAGTCCATCGAATATTACATGGCCAACTACCCGGACGTCCGGGCGGCTCAAGACGCTAAGGACGAAACCCTGCTGGCCGAGGCCATGCACACCGCCTTCGAAGATCAACTTGTGCAGAAGGTCATGCCCAAGCTTCGCGGGATAGACACTCGCGGCAAGAGCCAGACTGACTGCCTCGATAAAATCCGCAACCAGCTCAATACGGGGGTTTTTATCGGTAAACCATTCAATCTTCGCGAAGACTTCGACCTCGCCTGCGAACTGGGCTACGGCCAGTTCATTTGGCAATCGGCAAACTATCTGAATACGCCAGTCTCGCAATCGCCGACAGAGGACAACAAACGAGTCGCGAGTTCGACCACGGCCGCTGAAGAAACCCCTCCAACCTTGTACATGAAAGACGAGGTCGATCAGAACAAGCGCCACAAGATGTGGAACGGGAGGTCTGCTGAAAAACGCGATGAGTTGCGCAGACAACTGGAGGAAAGCGTAAAGGCCGGGAGAATCGTCGGCAATGATATCTGACCTTTCATCACCGGCGGACATCTCGCTGTCCGGGCTTTACGCCGATAACCGAGGCACGCAAAAGGACAGCGACGTCATCCGCACGTTGCTCGATCAGTCAGACTGGTTTTGCCATGCCGTCGAATTCGACCCGAGAAGCGGACAAGCGCTGCCTCAATCGCTGTCATCGGTGCTGGCAAGAATGTCCGGGTATTCGCCGCCTTCTGCAGGGCGTCCGGTTCGCGACCGCCTCTGGCGCATCGTTGAACACAGCCGCCACTCGGTTGAGCGCCTTTTCCGTGGGCTTAACGAAGCGCCTCGTCGCGAACAGGCGCTGCTGCCGGTTCATGCCGTACGCGAACTCGATGCCAACAGTTTCATCAAGCTCAGCAACCGCCCAGGGCGCAATATCCGAGAAAAACTGGCAGGTAACCCTTACCTGCAGGGCGTTCGTCGGTTTCAATCGATCAACTTGCCAGAAAACCGCCTGCTAAAAGCCTTTGTCGAGCACCTCGCGCAGCTACTGGAGCTGCGCCGGGATATTCTCGGACACGAAGATGAGCTGCTCTTGCAAATCCTGACCTGGCTACGTTCCGGCGAGGCCCGCGACATCGGTCGCTGGGAGAACCTGCCGCCGAACAACACGCTCCTGTCGCACCGCGACTACCGCCGTGTATGGGATGCCTGGCGCTTGCTGCAGTCGTTGGAGGATGACCTCTCTGCCGATCATTCGAGGCTGCCGGAACGTATCCGGACCAAACGCTTGTGGAACACCTATGCCCAGATGTGGCGGGACGGTAGTCACCGCTTCGCGGACGTGCCGGTATTTTTCGATTACGACCGCTTCGAAATTCGACCGTGGTTCTCAAAAGTCCTCGCTCAGCGAGTACCGGAGACAATCAACCGCAACGTCAGTGTTGAAGATATCCGTACCCCGGTTTGCGTCGATTTCGCCACCCTGCGCCCTCGTTATGCCACGGGCACAACCGTCAGATCTCTGCCCGATGCGTTTCTCTGGCAAAAATGGCGCGATGCGAATACCGCGGTGGCACTCGACCTTTTCACGTCCGATGCAATTTATGCTCATGCGCAGGCGACTACCCTGTCTTCAGCAGATCTTTTTTTTCCAGAACCGATCCCGAGCAACTGGACCCTGCCGCCCGCGCATTTGCCTCAAGATTACACAGCGTGTTCAGGCACGAGACGCTGATCTGGCTGGTTCCCGACGCCCTCAACGATTTCGAGCTTGACGTTGCCCGCCGCAATGTCAACGCCCGGTTCCAGAATGCGATCCCACTGCCCCGCAGCATCGCCGCGGCCTTTCTGCGAGCTGATTACTCGAAAGTCAGAAATGACTCCGCGATTGTGGTTATCGATAGTGTCGGCGGAAAAACTTGCGTCACCAAATTGATTGCCAGGTTCGACCCGGAGCTCAAGAAAGTCTTGCCCGAAACGAACGGGTTTTATTGGGAGCGCCATCCTCCAGTCATCATCTCGAACGCGTCGCCAGAGATGCATGAAGAAAAAAAATACGAGATCCCCACACTCGACGATCAAGGGCAATGGCGTGAAGCACCTCGCGCAACAAAGCCCGCCGTCGTCGACGCCGCGACCCTGAGAAACGACCCGCGCATCGGGCAATTCGCTTTCGCGATCAACTTGACGAACAGTCCGGTGACGGGAGGCATACGTCTTCATTCGCTGCAACAACGTGCAGGGGGTATCGCACTGTGGCGCGACCAGATTCCCGAACTCTCGATCAAGGCTGTCAGGGACGGACTCCATCGGCGCTTCCACCTTGTTTCCCGTGGTACGACCGTCAAACCGCTGCGTGGCAGGCCGGTCGCTGTTGAGGTTGGTGAAGATTTCACGCTCCCCGCTGGAAGAACTTTTTATCAGTTTCCTTTGTTTTTGGGTGACAGTACCGAAGACCTCGGTTATTCGGCCCGTTTGGAATCTCCGGCGTTTCCACTCGAGAAAGACGTTGTATGCAAACTCCATCTGACCTTTGAATATGGTGCGGACGATCCTTACAAACTGATTTTCAAACCGCGAAATGGATCGTTCCAACAGGTAAACGCAACATGGTGCCGCACTGCAGACGTCATCATTACCGACGCCCCTGCTCCGCAGTACCCTGCCCCGATGACATGGGCGGATCTTCACCACGTGCCAAAGGATGGTGGCGATGAAACCTCTGACCTGCTTGATTGGATAACCGACGCGATCGTACTTCTGGATCAGGATATAGATATACGGCCCCGAGATAGGACAACCGGTGTCATCAGTACGAGATGGCGCCAGGACAAGCACGAAGGGTATTTCACTTTTGCCAACACCGACCTGTCTGCAAAAAAAGTCTTCATTCATCAAAAAAGCTTCATTGATGGCATAAGCCACGCGGACTTTGTTGAAGGCAGCAGGATTTCATTTGAAGTCGTCGAGAACGCTGGAAAGTGCTCCGGCCGAAATATTGCGGGTGAACATCATCAGAAAATAGAGCGCCTCAAGGTTTTCGATGACGGGTCAATCAATGCGCAGGTCATCAAAATGCGCCAAGCCCTTTATTACCCTGTGATTCAGACCTGGCGTGATGGACGTTCGATTGACGATGCAGAATGCCCCCAGGCTTTTGCCGACGCTACCCGAACCAACATCCACTACCTCGCGTCCCTGTTGCACGAAAGTCAGCTTCCGAAACAGATCAAAGACGAAATCCGTTTTTTAATGTGCTGCATGCACAGCGATGCTCCCGATGAATGCGTTCAGTGGATAACCGAGCAGGTCAGCAAGGACAGAATTGACAACCCACGGGCCATCGGCTTTGCGCTCGGTCGTGTTGTCGAGCCATGGCAGCAATCCATCTTATCCGGATTTATGGAACGTCCGACGGAGAGCGCCCTTCGTGTGTTTGCTTACGCCATCTGGCGAGACAGGCACTTTGTTGAACGATTTGATGTGGAACAGATGACGGCCATTCTTGATTCGCTGAACACTGTCCTGGGTCAAATCAAGCCGTGCCCGCCCAGAAAGAAAATTAATGACAAAAGGACGACCCTCAACTGGCTCCAATCTACCACCGAACCGCTTGAGCTTTTGCTGGGATTGCTTCGAGCACGTAACTCCCCGCACGCTCAGATCAGGATGCTTCTTCAGCCCCATCAGAAAATCACCAAGGAGTTGGCCAATCAAGTCGAACGTGTGACGGAGTTTGTTGCACAGTCGAATGGTTCCCTTTATTCCCGTGTACAGATCAACATCGAGAAGCCCCAGGGCGACCAAACCCCTGAATTGCTTTTCGCCCTGCGGCTGTATCTGACTGGCGACGATGGCGCAAACGCGATCCATATAACCAGCGTTTCCGATAAAAATGACGAATGAGCAACAGAAACCCGATATCAGATTTCATAAGAGTCCGGCCAGACCACTCAACGTGTACGAAGTCGTGTGTAATCCGTATTCATTTTCGGTGAGGCGCCGATCGCGATCACACTTGCCGCGCGAATGAGCTTGCATGGTGTCTAGAGAATCCGGGGCAATTCAAGGTGCTGAGAAACAGATCCGACATCTCCGCTTGAAGATATCGACTCATTACCCATTTCCTCTTCCGAACGAGCAAGGATTTGCCAGATAAGGGCTGCTCATCCAGTATACGGAGGCGCACTGAATACCAGTCACTGCCATATTGGAGTTGCTCAGAAATCGCCATTCGCGATCGCTCGCGCACCCGGTGCGAATGGGGGAAAAATTGGGGGCACAATTAGTTTTTTTCGGGCTATGAACACCGTCCTAGAGCCATGTCAAAATGTTTTTTGGGGGGATGGCTCATAAAAACACGAAGAAAGGCCATTGCATTTCCGGCCGGAAACCGCGCGAGCCCATGCACGCCGAATGTTGTTCCTAATAGGATATTTTTAGGGATAATTCTTTGGCAGCCATGAAATTTTATTGAATTTTTTCAACATGTTATACCATCGTTCGATTCCGGGTTCGGGCACCATCTCCAGTTCCACTGACAACCAGTAAAGTCCGTGGAGCCCTTTAAAACCCGCCTTTCGGCGGGTTTTTTCGTTTGTGGCGTTCCGTCGTTTTCCGGGGGATTCCAAGCTTTTTAGGGAAGCCATGGCCTTGTTGTGCCAAGGCCTGGATGTCGAACTGTTCAATCGCCCTGGCCACCCTCGCCCGCAAAGGCTACAACGCCCAACTGTCCATCGCGTACCTGTCACCGCTCAACACCGTCAATAACCTCGCCGAACGCGACTAGTTCATGAACATTGCCGACTGGGTGGCTGAAGTGCTCGGCGGTCGTACTGCATAGCGGGCGTGAGGTCGCTCCTGAACGCCCAGCTTTTTTGAGCATGGGCGTGTTTTGTTTGTCCAACCCTTCGATTGCAGGCGCTATTTCGGAGGGCATGATGAAAACTGTTAAAGCCGGTAGTTTGCAAATCGCCTACCTGGAACTCGGCCCGGTAGACGGCCCCCCCATAGTGTTGCTCCACGGCTTCCCCTATGACGTGCATGCCTACGATGAAGTCGCCAAGATCCTGGCCTCGACTGGAAAGCGATGCTTCACTCCGTACCTTCGTGGTTTTGGTCCCACCCGGTTTTTAGATGGGCAAGCAATGCGCTCTGGCGAGCAGGCGGCCATAGGCGCCGACTTGTTGGCTTTTCTTGACGCCCTGAAGATCGAAAAAGCTGTGCTTGCGGGCTATGACTGGGGTGGAAGAGCGGCTTGCGTTGTCGCCGCGCTATGGCCGGAACGGGTAAGCGGTTTGGTTAGCTGTGGCGGCTACAGCATCCAGAATATCGCTAAGGAGCACGCGCCCGTTTCACCCGAAGCTGAGCATCTTCTCTGGTACCAATACTATCTTCACGGTAGCCGTGGGCGCGCTGGGTTGACCGCGAACCGCAAGGCGTTCTGCCATTTGCTATGGCGCCTGTGGTCCCCAACCTGGCGGTTCACCGAGGCGGCGTTTGAGACGACTGCCGCCGCGTTTGAGAACGACGACTTTGTGGAGGTGGTCATACACTCGTACCGCCATCGTTTCGGATTGGTTGACGGCGATCCAGCCTATCGCCATATAGAATCCCGACTTGCCGCGCAACCAACGATCACCGTGCCTTCACTGGTTCTGGAGGGTGCGGCCGATGCGGTCGACCCCCCGGCCAAGGACGACCCATTCGTGGGCTATTTTACCGGGCCGTATCGGCGCCAGCGCCTGGAAGGCATTGGGCACAACGTACCCCAAGAGGCACCGGAAAAATTTGCCGACGGTATTTTGAGCCTCAGTGGTTGAGTTCATGGCGAAATAGCCGTACCTGACTATTGGCCGCCAGCACCAATCAGTGAACGTTGGATCTGGACGCCGGGCATCATTTGCTGCAGCCCCTCGATCAGCTTGTCCCCCGCTTCCGTTAAGGCTTCAAGCGGCATCGCCGGCAAACTCTCCAGAATGAACCACATGCTCTTTGCGTCGGCACCCAGACGGGTCCTGACACCTTGTCGCCAGTTCCAACGGCGGCAGGTCACGCCTTGGTCATCGCGCCAGATAACCTCGCCGGCGTCTGGATACTCGACAGCAGGAGCCCCCTCTTTCAAGGTGTCAAACGGTTCGGTGCCATCTGCAACTACGAGCCGTGGAGAGCCTACGTAGGCTTCAATGTTTTCCCCACCCACCGGGATGGCGTACTCAAGACTGATTGCGTTGTAGAGGTCAACGATGGGATCCAGGCTCGGCAAGCCGCCGTCACGTAAAACCCGTTTACGCAGTGCCTCAGCCGAACAAGGCGTGCGCTGCGGCTTGGCGCCAAATTTTCGGAACGTGTGCGCCCACTCGGCCAGATGGGCTTCACCCCAGCTCGGCCCACCTTCCTGCACAACCTTGCAAGCGCGGTCCAGCGCAGCCTGGGCCACCTCAGGGTTGGCCAGTGGCGCCGCTTGCACCACGATGCTCAGGGCCCGGAACTGTGGCGCCAGCTCGGCAACGGCTTGATCGATCAACGGCAGTACGGACAGCATCAAAAACCTCCAGGTACCTAAATGTCATTTCATGCTAGTCAGCGACGACCAGCAAAGTCAATATAATGACCATTATCAGCCACTATAGCGGGCGCGCCGATTGACGGAGCGACTGATAAGGGCCGAGAATCCCCGCACATTTTTCCTCATGACCCTCATCAATGGCCACGAAGCCCACCCTGTCGACTACCCCTGGCGCTGATGCTCAAGCCGTCAGCCTGGCCGTCGCGCGCACGCTCAAACAGGCGCGCAAAGCCCAGAAAATCACATTGGATGAGCTTTCCCGTCGCGCAGGGGTGAGCAAGGGGATGGTCGTCGAAATAGAGAAATGTACGGCGAACCCCAGTATCGGCATCCTTTGCAAAATCGCCGCCGCGCTGGGCCTGTCCGTAGCAGACATCGTCAACGTGACCGAAGCTCCATCCGCCCACATCATCCACAGCCAAGACATCCCCACACTGTGGACCGGGGACCTGGGCGGAACGGCACGCCTTCTGGCAGGAACGTCGGGCCCCGACATGATCGAGCTGTGGCGTTGGGAAATGCACCCAGGCGAATCTTTCGCTTCACAGGGGCACCCTCAGGGCACGCTGGAACTGTTTCATGTGGAGAAAGGCACGCTGAAATGCGTGGTAGGGGAAACAGAGTTGGTCATCCCTGCGGGGAGTTCGGCAGTGGCCAAAACTGACGTCCCCCATTCCTATTCCAACGCTGGCCGATCCAAATTGGTATTCACGATGTCTGTGACGGAGATGCATCAGTAAATACCTGCAGGCTGGCAGCCGGTGAGAGCATCGTGCTTCAGATTTGTGCCAGGCCGCCGTCAGGAGCGACCTCGCTGGCGGTCATGAAGCTGCTCGGTCGCAGCTTGGCCGAGGCGATCATCCCGCTGTGTACGTGGGGCGCTGAAAATGCGGCGCAAATGGCAAACATCTCGCTAAACGCGACGCTTTGCTCTAGCAGGACGCGACCAACTTTATTGCTGGTCGGCATAATGGCGCACGTCATAGATAAATATTGACGAGAGGTCGCCAACGGTTAGGCTATGCGCGCTTCGCAGCGAGCCCCGGAGGTCTCTTGAGCATGACGTCACTAAGACTTGAACAACAAATACAGGCGGCATCGACCCAAACGCCACTCCAATACCGACGCGATATCGATGGGCTTCGAGCGGTAGCCGTGATGTCTGTTGTTATATTTCACGCATTCCCATCAGCACTTACCGGTGGTTTTATCGGGGTTGACATATTCTTCGTCATTTCCGGATTTTTGATATCGTCCATTCTCATCCAAGCGCTGCGCGAGGATAAGTTTTCACTCTCTGGATTTTACGCCCGGCGTGCCGCCAGAATATTCCCAGCACTTATAGTCGTGCTGGTGTCATGCCTGTCATTCGGTTGGCTCGCGATGTTGGCAGATGAGTACCTGTCACTTGCCAAACATTCGATTGCAGGCGCCGCATTTGTCTCAAATCTATTGCTGTGGAGCGAGACCAGTTACTTTGATGTAGCCGCGAACACAAAACCGCTTCTACATCTGTGGAGCCTGGGTATTGAAGAGCAGTTCTACTTCGTATGGCCGCTGCTGTTACTCGCGTTCTGGCGTCTGCGCACGAACCTGCCGATTGCTATAGGGCTGCTCATCGCAGTGTCATTTGGCCTGAATCTGTATCAGGCATCCCACAATCCAACGGCAGATTTTTATTCTCCGCAAACACGATTCTGGGAACTGCTGGCGGGCGCGTTACTGTCTTGCCTGGCACTTCGAGCGGCACCGTCAGCCATTTGGGCAAACGTTATGTCCTTGGCCGGGACTGCCATGATTGGATACGGCCTGCTCACTATCACCAGCGCTGCCGCATTCCCCGGAATGCTTGCCCTGGTGCCTGTCGCGGGTGCCGTTTTGATCATCGCAGCGGGCCCTGAGGGGATGGTTAATCGCTTCGTTCTTTCCAATCGCCTGATGGTCGGTATCGGGCTCATCAGTTACCCACTCTACCTGTGGCATTGGCCGCTGCTGGTCTTCCCGAGGATCATCCAGAGCGCAACGCCTTCGCCAGAAATAAGAGCCACGGCCATTGTGGCAGCCTTGGTGCTTGCATGGGCGACGTACCGCTTCATCGAATCGCCTATTCGTACCCAGCGCATAGACCGCAACACGGCCATCAAGGGCTTGTGCGGCGCGATGGTCGTCACGACAGTTACCGCGCTCGGCATTCAGGTGGGTGACGGCCTTCCATTTCGCGAGGCAGCGAAGCCAGTTGCGCGCTACGCCGAAGATCTTGGCAGGTATCCGTACATCACGTACATGAGCAAAAACTTCTACAAATGCTCGGACGAAGCACTGAGGAATTTGTCATTCAAAGACCTTGAGTTCGGATATCGCTGCTTTCAGTCAAAACAAACTGGATCGATTGATATTTTGCTATTGGGCGATAGCCATGCAGAGCACTTGCTCGCAGGGTTTGCAGATGAATTCAACAGCAGCAATGTCGCCTCTTTCTCTCAAAAACAATTGCCCGCACTTGACAGCCCAGTCATGCGTGAAGCTATAGAAAGAGTCGCGGCAGACCCAGCCATCAAAAAGGTTTTCATCTCCGCGCTTTGGGAACAAAAGATCCAACCCAGCACTGAAGATCCGGCCGGCCAGCTTGAAAGAACCTTCAAACTCTTCACCGACAACCATAAATCCGTCACCCTACTTGATGATGTTCCAACCTTCTTGTTTGACCCTGAGGCATGCAAATACGGGCGCAGGTTCAGCGCAGACGGCCCAACCTGCACCGGGCCTTTTGATCAACAGATGAAAAATAAGGCCCTGTACCATAAAGCGCTGGCTGAAGCTGTTGAGAAATCGCCGAATGTGAAATACGTTCCGGTGCTCCAGTACTTCTGCAACACCAACGATTGCTCGATGGTGAGCGGCGGCAAACTGCTATTCAGGGATCCGAACCACCTGACCATTGAAGGCTCTCGATACCTGGCCAAGAAGCTCAAACAAAGCGGGCATCTCTGAGTGACTGAGCGACAGCAATGCAAACTCCGGTATGACGCTGCTTTTTAAGTAATCGACATGCCGCAACACCGCAGCGAGCGTTGTTACTTGCCCAGGTTTTGATTCATTAAGTTATCCAAAACAGAGAATTCGCTGGCGGCCGTCCATTGATGTAAATGCTCGCAACCTTCAGCGTTAACTTCGGCGAGGTTGCTGCGCGGGTCGCATATTGCCGACCACTTTTGTCGCAGGGAGGGATATTTTATAAAGTCTTCCCTGGCCGGCGGTTGGCCGGCGGACAATCGCAGCGCGGACAAAACCAACAGTGCACAAGCGCCAAGGCCGATAGAACATTTTTGATAATTCATAGATCGCGTTCCCGTAGGGTAGGAGCACTCAGCGAACAGCGCTGAGTGCTCAAGATACGGCGCGACTATAGGAACGAAATGGTTCGGTAAAAAGATCCACTTTTGTAGCATTTCATAGAACCATTCAAGCCAGCGAGTGGCCTGCAAGACTCAGCCCGCGCCTCCCCCGGCTATCGACTGACTTCCCAGGCATCGCCGGCGGGTGCGGTGCCACGGTCATAGGGTTTGCCCAGCCACATGTAGAGCAGGCCCAGGCCAATCACGATGGCCGTGCTGAGAACCATCGCGTAGTTGATGTACCAGGCCGCATCCGGTGTGCGCGGCCAGGCCATGTTGATGATTGCACCGACGCCATAGATCAGCGCGCCGATATTCACCGGCAGGCCCCAGGCCCCCAACGCGAATTTGCCGCTGGGTTTCCAGCCCCGGGCGCGAGCGTAGAGGGCCGCAAGCACGATCATCTGGAAGGCCAGGTAGATACCGATGGCCGCAAAGCTGACGATGGTCGCCACCGCGTCCTGAAGGAAGAAACCGAGGGTGATGATCAGGGTCGGCAGCACACCGGAGACGAACAGCGCTGCCACCGGCACCTGAGTGGTCGGCGAAATCCGCTTGAGCAGGCGGCTGCCGATGACCATCTCATCGCGGGCGTAGGAATACAGCAGTCGACTGGCGGCGGCCTGCAGGCTGATGACGCAGGAGATGAAGGAGATCATCACCACGCCCATGACCACCTTCGAACCGACGCTGCCAAAGGCATTGTTGAGGATGGTAGTCACCGGGTCCTTATCGGTGCCGTTGATCACCGCTTGCATGTCCGGCACGGCGAGGATCAGCGCCAGGCAGGCGAACATCGCGGCCACACCGCCGATATATATGGTCATGCGCATGGCCACCGGGATTTGTTTACTCGGGTTGGGGGTTTCCTCGGCCACGTCGCCGCAGGCCTCAAAGCCGTAGTAAAGGAACATGCCCGCCAGCGATGCAGTGAGGAACGCCGGCAAGTAGGAACCGTCGATACGGATATCAAACGTGTTGAACAGCACGCTGATGGGCTGATGACGTTCAAATACCAACAGGTACACACCGACGATTACCGCGCCGACCAGCTCACACAGAAAGCCGAACATGGCGATGCGGGCCAGCACCTTGGTGCCGCTGAGATTGACCAGGGTGGCGAACAGCGTCAGCACCACCGCGATGATGATATTGGTGTTGTTACTCGCCTCGAAACCGAGCATCGCCGCGAGGTAAGGCCCGGCTCCGACCGCGACGGCGGCAATGGTGACGCACAGCGCGATGGAGTAGATCCAGCCGACCATCCATGCCCAGCGCTTACCCACCAGGCGTCGGGCCCAAGGGTAGA
This sequence comes from Pseudomonas sp. S3_E10, assembly GCF_054667615.1. Taxonomy (NCBI): domain Bacteria; kingdom Pseudomonadati; phylum Pseudomonadota; class Gammaproteobacteria; order Pseudomonadales; family Pseudomonadaceae; genus Pseudomonas; species Pseudomonas sp. S3_E10. The sequence goes on along the minus strand of NZ_CP162743.1, from coordinate 5,556,607 downwards.
CGCCGCCCGAAATCGGGAATTGCGAAACCACTTCGCCGAAGATCAGGCACACCAGCAATTGCCCGCAGCCCACCAGCAGGTAGGCCCAGAACATCGGCGGCCCGCCGGCGGCAAGGCACAGGCCGAACAGGGTGTAGACACCCACCACCGGCGACAGGTAGGTAAAGCCCAGGGCGAAGTTTTCCCATAGGCTCATGCTGCGATTGAAGTTCGAGGTGTAACCCAGTTTGCGCAATTGTTCGGCGTCGCTATCGGCGTCTACGCCGGTTTGGGGACGTGCACTCATGGCGGTGTGGCTCCAGAAAATCGGCAGATTTTGGCTGTCCGAAGCCGTGGCCAAACCCTCAAGGTTCGTCCCGGCTCGGTATTCTTGTAATGGGTGTGGGGGGTTGCCTGGGCATCCACTGGCGGGCGCGGTTTTCGCAGGCGCGCACGTCTTTTGGCGAGTGCTCTGTTCGTGTGGCTATTGCAGCAGCCTCCTGAAGTCCGGCGCTTCGTTGGAGGCTTGGAAAGAGGCTAATAGCCGCGGCAGAGTCCGGCAAATATTAAATACTGAACGCCGCGTTCGATTAAATAGATAGCTGGGTAACGCCATGATCCCAAGACGTCCTCACGCACCTGCTGCGCCGAACTACAACGGAAATTGCGCCCTGATCAAGGTGCCGCCCTGGGCACGATTGCTGGCAGCGATAGTGCCGCCATGGGCCTGGCAGATCGCACGGGCGATGGACAAGCCCAGCCCGCTGCCCCCCGAATAACGCGCCCTGGAGCGCTCCGCCCGCCAGAAGCGGTCAAACACGCTGTCCAGGTGTTGTGCTTCGATGCCCGGCCCTCGGTCACCCATCTCAATCACGACGCGGTCTTCGACCTGGCGCGCCATGATGTTCAATTCGCCGCCCGCCGCCGCATAGCGCAGCAGGTTGTCGATCAGGATATTCAGCACCTGACCCAGGCGATCCCGATCGGCATGGATACGAACCCCGTCCTCGATACTGACCCGTGCCTGCACACCGGCCTCGTCCAATTGCGGCTGGAACCAGGCCAGTCGTTCGCTCACCAACGCCGCCAGGGGAAAATCGCTGCGTTCCAGCACCAGTTGCCCTGCCCTGGCCATCGACAGCAGGTGCAGGTCGTCCACCAATTTACGCAGTTGATCGAGCTGGCGCTTGACCATGCCCAACTGCGTGGCATCGCTGGGGAATACCTCGTCGAGCATGCCCTGCACGCGCCCCATCGCGGCATTCAACGGTGTGCGCAGTTCGTGGGCGATGACCGCGCTGGACTCACGCACATCGCGCTCATAACGTTCCAGTTGGGTGGTCATGCTGTTGAAGTCGCTGATCAGGCGTTGCAGCTCGTCGGGTGCGTCGTGGTGAACCGGCAGGCGCGTCAGGAAATCACCGCCGGCGACCCGCCGTGCGCCCTGGGCAATCGCCGAGAACTGGCTGGACAAGGGCCGCGAAAACCACAAACCGCAGAGAATGATGATCGGGATAGCGGCCAGCACCAGGCAAGCCAGGATCAGCCAGTCACGGTTGGCCATATCCGGCTGGAAGAACTCCACCGGATAGTACTCGGCCACCAGTTGGCGCAAGCGTGTCTCATTGAGCTGCGGCTCGGCGCGCAACTGCAGCAACTCCTCGCGCGCCGCCGGCGGCAGGCGCTGCAAAAAATACTGGTCCGACAGCCTGAAGTTGATCCACATGCAAACGGCGATCACCACCACCGCGCCGATGGCCAACAGGCTCATACGCATGCCGACCCAGCGCCACAGAGGTTTATCGTTGGCCCGTGATTTTTCCAGCATGTTGCTCACCTGAACCGATAGCCAATGGAGCGCACCGTCACCAGTACTCCGGCGATACCATGGGTTTCGAGCTTGCGCCGCAGGTTGTGCACGTGGGCATCGACGACGCGGGCCAGGGCCTCGCTTTCCGGCAGGCAGATTTCCAGCAATTCATCGCGGGTGAAGGCTTTGGACGGGGTCTTGAGCAACGTCGCCAGCAACTTGAATTCGGTCGGTGTCAGTTCCAGCCACTGCGGTGGCGCATCGCGGTGCTCAATGGCGGCGGTGAACGCGAGCAGGTCGACTCGCAGGTTTTCATAGCGCAGCACCTGTTCCACCGGTTGGCTGCCCGCGCTACGCCGCAACACCGCATGTACCCGCGCCACCACCTCGCGCGGGCTGTAGGGCTTGACCACATAGTCGTCGGCGCCATAGCGCAAGGCACCGAGTTTTTCCGGCTCGTCACCCATGGCCGTCACCATGATCACCGGCGTGTCACTGCCGCGACGCACGGCGGACAACACCTCGGTGCCACTCAGGCGCGGCAGCATCACGTCGAGCAGGATCAGGTCGGGCCGCCAACTTTTGTGCAGGTCCAGACCGCGTTGGCCGTCTTCGGCCAGGGCCACCTCGAAGCCGTCCCGGCGCAGATACGCTTCGAGAATGTTGGCGCTGTCGGCGTCGTCTTCGACGATGAGGATACGTTTTCCTGACACAAAGAAGCCTCTTGATGAAACCTTGATAATTCACGAACGGTTTATTGAAAGTCCGCTGCCAGTATTGCCCTACGCCGACTTTCGCGAACCGATCCTATGCCGACCACCGCATCGCTGTCCAAGCCTATCAAGCTGCCTGAACGCCACAGCGCGGTTTTGCTGTTGGTTGCCCTGTTGGCCGGCTGCTCACTGGCGCCTGAGTACCAGGCACCTGCGCTGCCCGTGCCGCAAACGCTGCTGGGCGACCCTGCGGTAGGCGCGCCCTCCTCCAAGGCCAACGACGCAGAGGCGCTTGCCGAGGACGAGAAACAGCTGCTGGCCGGTCTGGATTCATCGGCGCAGTTGCCGCATCGGGTGGAACAAGCCCTGACGTACAACCGCGACCTGCGCCTTGCATCGCTGCGTGTGGAGCAAGCTCGCGCCCAGTACGGCATTTCCCGCGCCGATCGCCTGCCCACCGTGGCGCTGGGGCTGCAACGCAACCGCCAGCACTTGCACGACAAGGCTGCCGACGAACGTTATGGACAGGACATCGCGGTGGCCTCCGTGGGTATCTCGGACTTCGAGCTGGATTTTTTCGGCCGGGTGCGCAGCCTCTCCGAAGCGGCGCAACATGACTACCTGGCCACGCGCTACGGTGCCCTGGCCGCGCGCAAGGCGCTGATCGTTGAAGTGGCGCGCCTGTATTTGCAGGAACGCTTACAAGCAGGCGTCCGGGTCGACACGCAGTCCATTCTTAACGACCAAAACCTGCTGCTGAGCGTACTCGACGGTCAGCAAAAAGAAGGCCTCGTCGCCCAGGACACGGTCGACACCCAGCGCATGGAGGTTCGGCGCGCCACCCAGCAATGGCAGGATGCAAGCGCCGACCACGCCAGCGCACAGCAGGCGCTGACATGGGTGACTGGCTATCAGGCCACGCCTTCGATCGCTGCCACGACAGACCCTGTAATTGATTTGGATACCCCGCCGTGGCTGATCGAACTCTCGTCCCAACGACTATTACAGCGCTTCGATGTGCGCCAGTGCGAACAAGCCCTGCGCGCCGCCAACGCCAACATCGGCGCCGCGCGGGCGGCGTTCTTCCCCTCTATCACCTTGAGCACCGGCGCGGGCATCGCCAGCCCGCGCTTGAGCAACCTGTTTTCATCCGGCAGCGGCGCCTGGCTGTTCACGCCGCAACTGAACCTGCCGCTGTTCGACGGCGGCCGCAACCGAGCCAATCTTGACCTGGCCACTGCGCGCCAACAGTCGGCTGTCGCCCAATACGAAAAGACCGTGCAGGACGCCTTCCGCGAAATCGCCGACCTGTTGAGCCAACGCCAACAAGCATTGGCCGACGCCACCATACACATCGACCTGGCCGCTTCGACGACGTTAAAGGCCAAGCGTGTCGACCAGCAGATTGCCGCCGGCGCGGCTGCGCGTTCGCAGCACCTGGCCGCTGCCATTCGCCTGACTGAATCGGCCATCGAGTTACGCAAGGCCAACTACCAGGTGTTGTTCAACCGCCTGGCGCTGTATCGCGCGCTGTCCGGCGCACCATTGTTTTCATCCAAAGAAAGGGTTTCACCATGACATTGAACACTGCCCCTACCCGTACCGTGCTCTGGGGCGCCGCCGCCCTGATGGCCTGCGCCCTCGTGCCCCAGGCGCAGGCCACCGACGCCAGCCCCGCAGCCGACAAGACCACCGCAACTTTGGGCCTTGGCATGGGCGTCGCGCCGCGCTACATGGGCGCCGACCGCTACCGCTCACTGGTGCTGCCGATGTTCAGCATCCAGCGTGGCGTGCTGTTCGCCGACACCACCCGTGGGGTGGGCCTGCAATTTCAATCCGACAGCGGCTTTAGCGCCAGCGCGGCAATCAACTACGACCTGGGCCGTAAGGAAAAGGACAGCACCAGCCGCCCCGGCGACCGCGAGCTCAAAGGCATGGGCGATATCGGCGGCGCCACCGTCGCCGACTTCACCCTCAGCCAGCAGCTGCTTGACTGGCTCTCGGTGAGCGGCGAAGCGGAACTGCGCATGGCCGGCGAGCACCGTGGCAACCGCTACCGCTTTGGCCTCGAAGGCGTGCTGTTTCACACAGACAGCGACACCCTGGCCCTGGACATCGACGCCCATGCCGGCGATGGCCGCTACAACCAGACCTTCTTCGGCGTCACACAGGCACAGAGCCAGCGTTCGCTCTACGGCAGATACAACGCCGATGCCGGGATCTACGCCTATTCCGCCGCCTTGAACTGGCAGCACAGCCTGGACGCGCACTGGTCGACGCTGGCCAGCCTGACGCTGACCCAGTACGCCGACCAGGCCCGTAACAGCCCACTGGTCAAGCGTGAAGGCGCCGGCCTGGGCATGTTCGCCATCAACTACACCTTCTGATAACGAGGCGCCAGGCATGCAGGGTTTTGCTCAGTTGTTCCGTTCTTGGGGCCGCCCCCTGGTGCTCGGCGTTGCCTGCCTGATGGTGGTGGCCTGTTCGCACGAGGAGGCGGCGCCGGAGCCGGCCATAAGGTCGGTGAAAGTCGCCAGCGTGCGCGCCTACGGCGCCGACGCCGCGCCGTTGACCGGTGTGGTGCGCCAACGCCAGCGCGCGGTCTTGGCCTTCGAAGGCGCGGGCCGATTGGTGGCGTTGAATGTCGACATCGGCGATAGCGTAAAACAAGGCCAGGTGCTGGCGAGCCTCGATACGGCGGCCGTGCGGTTGCGCCTGAAACAAGCGCAGGCGGCCTTGTTCGCCAGCGTGGCGCAAACCGCCGAGCGCAAGCGTAACAAGGTGCGCCAGCAACTGCTGTATGCCCAGGGCAGCGTCGCGGCCAGCGCGGTGGAGCAAGCCGAAGCCGCGTGGCAGGCCGCCGTAGCGCAGCAGGCCGCCGATGAAGCGGCCCTGGACCTGGTGCGACGCGACCAACGCCAGGGCCAGTTGATCGCGCCGTTTGACGGTCGCGTCGTGGCACGACCCGCGCAGTTGTACAGCGAGTTATCGCCCGGCCAAGTGGTGATGGAATTGGAAGCCAGCGGCGCGTTGCAGGTCATCGTGCAAGTCCCGGTGGAACAGGCCGCCGGCCTCAAGCCTGGCGACCACGCCGTCGCCAACGACCCGGCCGCGCCCGGATCGACCCTGCCGCTGGTGCTGGAGGGCCTGTCGACACGCGCGCAGAACGGCATGTTGCAAAGCGCGCGTTTTCGCCTGGACGCCCGCGACCTGGCGCTGCCCAGCGGCGTGAACCTCAACGTGCGATTGGCGACCCCTGCCGCGCTCGCGCTGTCGATTCCGACCCAGGCGCTGCGCATGGGCGGCGACGCCAGCCAGGTGCAGGTGTTCGTCTATGACCCGACCCAGGGCAAGGTCGCCCTGCGTGAGGTCAGGATCGGCCTGATCGACCAGGGCCGTGTCGCCCTCGATAGCGGCCTCAAGGATGGCGAACAAGTCGTCGTCACCGGCGTGGCGTTCCTCACCGACGGCCAGCCCGTCAACCTGCTTGCACCCTCCAGCCGTTTGAGCGCGCCCGAATGATCAACCTGACCCGTCACGCATTGGGCGCGAGCCGCCTGACGTTATTCACCGCCCTGCTAATCCTGCTCGCGGGCGTGGCGACGTTCCTGAGTTTCCCGACCCAGGAAGAACCCTCGGTGACCATCCGCGATGCGCTGGTGAGCATCGAGTTTCCCGGCCTGCCCAGCGAACGCGCCGAAGAGTTGCTGGCCCGGCCCACCGAAGAAAAGCTGCGCGAGCTGTCGCAGATCAAAAACATCGTGACTACCGTCCACCCCGGCAGCGTGATTATCCAGGTGACGGCCCGCGATGAAATCAAGGACCTGGGCGTGCTGTGGCAGCAGGTACGCAATAAAGTCGCCGAGGCCGGCGCCGGATTTCCACCTGGCACCCAAGGGCCTTTTGTCGATGATAATTTCGGACGCGTCGCCGTCGCCTCCATTGCGGTCACCGCGCCCGGCTACAGCATGAGCGAAATGCGCGGGCCGTTGAAACGCCTGCGCGACCAATTGGGCGGGTTGCCCGGCATCGGCCAGGTAACGTTGCACGGCGTGCAGGACCAGCAACTCTCGATCGATTTCAACCCGCAACGCCTGGCGGGGCTGGGTTTGTCCCCGCAGCAGCTGTTCCAGCAAGTGCAGCAACAGAACGTGTTGGCGCCCGGCGGTATTGCCGATATTGGCGGGCAGATCACCACCCTCACCGTGACCGGCGAAGTGCTCAGCGTGGAGCAACTGCGCCAATTGCCGATCCAACTGCCCGGCGCCAACGGCACCGCGCAATCGGTGGCCCTCGGCGCCATCGCGCAGATCTCGGTGATGGCTGCCGACCCGCCCCAGAGCGCCGCGATCTATCAAGGCCAGGACGCGGTGGTGCTGGCGGTGTCCATGGCGCCAGGACAGAACGTGCACCAATTCGGCGTGGCCTTGCGCAAGCGCTTGGCCGAGCTGGAACAGCAGCTGCCGTTGGGTTTCACGGCCCATATGGTGACGTTCCAGGCCGATGTGGTCGACCAGCAGATGGCCAAGATGAAACACGTGATGATCGAGACGGTGGTCATCGTCATGGCCGTAGTCATGCTGTTTCTGGGCTGGCGCACCGGGCTGGTGGTCGGCGCGATTGTGCCGCTGACCATCCTCGGCACGCTGCTTGCGATGCGCATGCTCGGGGTCGAGCTGCAAACCGTGTCGATTGCCGCGATTATCCTCGCGCTCGGCTTGCTGGTGGACAACGGCATCGTGATCGCCGAGGACATCGAGCGCCGGCTGCATGCCGGCGAGGACCGACGCCAGGCCTGCGAGGACGCCGGGCGCACCCTGGCGATTCCGCTGCTGACCTCGTCGCTGGTGATCGTGCTGGCGTTCTCGCCGTTCTTCCTCGGCCAGACCAGCACCAATGAATACCTGCGTTCACTGGCGGTCGTACTGGCGTTGACGCTGCTCGGCTCGTGGCTGTTGAGTATCACCGTCACGCCGCTGCTGTGCCTGTATTTCGCCAAGGCTGCGCGCCACGAGGCGTCGGAAGACAGTTACGACAGCGGTTTTTACCGAGGCTACCGCGCGGTCATCGGCCGCGTGTTGCAACACAAAGCACTGTTTCTGATGGCGATGCTGGTGTTACTCGCCGCCGCGATCTTCGAACTGATGCGCGTGCCCTATGACTTTCTGCCTCAATCGGACCGCTTGCAGTTCCAGGTACCCATCAGCCTGGAACCCGGCAGCGGCTCGCGCAAGACCTTGCAAAGCGTGCGCGAGATCAGCCTGTGGCTGAGCAAGGAGCCCCAGGTAGCCGACAGCATCGGCTATGTCGGCGACGGCGGGCCACGAATCGTGCTGGGCCTCAACCCGCCTTTGCCCGCACCGGAAACCGCGTACTTCACCGTCAGCGTCAAGCCCGGTACGGATATCGATGCGGTGATCGCCAATACCCGCCGCTATCTGCTCAAGCAACACCCGGAACTGCGCGCCGAGCCCAAGCGTTTTTCCCTGGGCACCACTGAGGCCGGTGTGGCGATCTATCGTGTGCTGGGCCCGGACGAACAGGTACTGCGCAGCCTGGCCGGCCAGATCGAAAAGGCCCTGCGTGAAGTGCCGGGCACGCTGGATGTGCGCAACGACTGGAGCATTCGCCTGACGCGTTATACCGTCGAGGTCGATCAGCAGAGTGCGCGCCGCGCCGGTGTCGACACCCAAGCCATCGGCCAGGCCTTGCAACTGCACTTCGGCGGCATTCAGGTTTCGGCATTGCAGGATAAACAAACCCGCGTCCCGCTGGTGGTGCGCGAGCCTGCGACGACAACCGAGGCCTCCCCCGATCTGCGCGGCATCCTGGTCTACCCGGCCGACGGCTCGCCCCCCGTGCCGTTGGCGGCCGTTGCCCGCATCGTCGCGGCCAGCGAACCCTCGACGCTGATGCGGCGCAATCAGGAACGCGCCATTACCGTGGTCGGGCATAACCCGTCGTTGACGGCGACGTCCATCGTCGAGCAACTCGCGCCGCAGGTGGCGGCACTGGCGCTGCCGCCGGGCTATCGCATTGAACTGGGCGGCGAGATCGAGGACTCGGCGGACGCCAACCAGGCGTTGCTGCAATACCTGCCCCACGCGCTGGTCGCCATGCTGTTGCTGTTTGTCTGGCAATTCAATTCGTTTCGCAAGTTGCTGATTGTGGTTTCCGCCATCCCCTTCGTCCTGATCGGCGTGGCAGTTGCGCTGCTGATCACTGGTTACCCGTTCGGGTTCATGGCCACGTTCGGCCTGCTGTCACTGGCAGGGATTATCGTGAACAACGCCGTGCTGTTGCTGGAACGTATCGAGGCCGAACTCCACGAGGGCCTGCCGGTTTACGAGGCGGTGGTGAACGCCGCCGTAAAGCGCCTGCGCCCCATCGTCATGACCAAACTGACCTGCATCATCGGGCTGGTGCCGCTGATGCTGTTTGCCGGGCCGCTGTGGGAAGGCATGGCGATCACCCTGATGGGCGGCCTGGCGCTCGGCACATTGGTCACGCTGGGGCTGATCCCGGTGCTGTACGTATTGCTGTTTACACCGCGTAAACACTCACATATCAAGGCGAGCACAGCATGATTTTTTCGTTGAAGGCAACGCGCAACCTCAAGCGCACAACCCGCGGGGCCGTGCTGCTCGGCGCGCTTTCGCTGAGTCTCGGTGCTCAAGCCTCCGCGTTCGTCCACCCAGGCCTGTTGCAGACCCAGCAAGACTTCCTGCGCATCCGCGAAAAACTGGCCAACCATAACCAGCCGTGGCTGGCCGGCTGGCAAAAATTGATCGCCAACCGGCATGCATCGCTGGCCTGGAACCCGAGCCCCGTCGCGGTGGTGTACCGGGGCGCGGATGGCCAACATCCGGAGAACTACGCCAGGTTATTCAACGACGCAGCCGCCGCGTACGCCTTGGCCCTGCGCTGGCAGCTGTCGGGCGACCCTGCGTATGCCGACAAAGCCGTCGCTTTGTTGAACCAGTGGTCCACCACCCTCACCGCCATTGAGGGCACTTCGGACCGATTTCTCGCCGCCGGTTTGTACGGATACCAGCTCGCCAATGCCGCCGAAATACTGCGCGGTTATCCAAAGTGGAAGGCGGCGGACTTACAGCAGTTCCAGCGCATGATGCTCACGGTCTTCTACCCGATGAACCATGATTTCCTGGCGCATCACAATAACGCGTTGGTCGACCACTATTGGGCCAACTGGGACCTGGCCAATATGAACGCGATGCTGGCCATCGGCGTACTGACCGACCGTCGCGATATCTATGATGAAGCGGTCAATTATTTCAAACATGGCGCCGGCAACGGTTCCATTGAACACGTGGTCTGGAAGCTCTACGGCAATGGCCTGGGCCAGGTCCAGGAAAGCGGGCGCGACCAGGCGCACACACTGCTCGACATCGCCTTGCTCGGTAGCTTCTGCCAAATGGCCTGGAACCAGGGCGATGACCTGTTCGGTTACCAGAACAACCGCGTGCTGCAAGGCGCCGAATACGTGGCCAAATACAACCTGGGCCAGGATGTGCCATTCACCACCTTCACCAACAGCGCGTTCAAGCAGACGACCATCTCGGCCGAGCATCGAGGCGAAATCCGTCCGATCTGGGAGCTGCTCTACAACCACTACGGGGTGCTTGAAGGCCTCAGCGCACCGAACGTGAAGGCCTTCGCGAACAGAGCCCAGGTGGAAGGCGGTGGCGGGGATTATGGTCCCAACAGCGGTGGCTACGACCAACTGGGGTACGGGACCTTGCTCTATTCGCTGGGGGAGTACGGCCTGTCAAACGCTGAACTGGTGCCGTAGCGATGCATCAACTGCCCCATGCGTCGGCTAAGGCCCCGTTCCCACCGTTGGAAGGCGGTGACTATCAGATCGGCGAATTGCTCACCACCCGCAACGCCAGCCCTTCATAGGCATCCAGCGTGATAGTGAATTCCCCCTGCGCAGTCAGGTCCCCTTCCACCCGCTCGTTGATAATGTCCACCACCATCCCCGCTGCAATATCCGGCAGGTTCACGGTTTCGGTGATCGGCGTGGCGCCGAAATTCAGCGCGGTGATTTGCGTGCCTCTGCCGGCCGGCAGTTCATGGACCATGATCAACAGGGCGGGGTTTTGCACATCCGGCACCAGCACCTGGCGGCTGGCGGCGATGTCGTAAGCGCGGCGCACCGCGAGGATTTTTTGCAATTGCGCGGCAAACGACTCGGGGTCCTGCAACTGGCTGTTCAGGCTGCCGTACAGGCTTTTGGCGCGTGGCATCTGCCCGGCGGATAAGTGTGCGTCGGGGTTAAGGTCCACCAGGTCATAGGCGCCGCGATGAATCCAGCGGGTGTCGCCGTCCTGCATCAAATGCGCAACGTCCGCCGCCGCCAGTGGCAATGCCCCCACCAGGTCCCAGCCGGACAAGGCAAACACCCCCGGCTGCATGGCGTTGTACATCACCAGCAGCAGGTGGATCTGGCGGATCTGTTGAATGTCCGCCGGGGTAATCGCCTCCAGGTCGCGAATACCCAGCGCCGCGGTGATGATGCTGGCCGTGGTGCAGGACACGCCGTTGGTCACGAACTTGAGGTTGTACGGCGCATGTTCGCCGGTCAGGCGTTCATACATCTGCTCGCGGATGTGCTCGCGCAGAATGTTGCCGGGGAAGGTCTGCCCCTGGTACAGGAAGCTGTCATGGGCGTGCAGTGTCCAAAAGTGCACCAGTTCCAGGGTCAGTTCATCGTGGTTCTGCAACGCATGGATCAGCGAGCCGGGGTCGATACCCTGGCGATGCATCTCGCGCAGCATCAAGCGCAGGAACTCCGCATCACCCATCAGCAGCGCATGTTGGTAGGCAGGCCGGGTGATGAAGTCATAGGACAGGTCGGCACCGCCATGGGACATCGAGGCGATGTCATCCACCGTGAGGTTCAACTCCTGGAAGCTGAAGCCGCCCGCCTTGCGAATAGCCCCGCCGAGCAACTGGTTACCGGTGATCGACAATGGATGGCTCTCTGACCAGGCCGTGCCATCGAGCTTGCGCTCCACGCCGAGAAACCCGTTGGCATCCAGGCGCAGGATCTTCGCACCCATCACGTCGATGGCGTGCAGTGCGTCGCCGATGATCATTTGCTGCGCGGCAAACGTGGGGTCCAGCCAATTGAGCGACGGCTGGCCTTCCTTGAAGTAATGCAGATACACCCAGCGTCGCGGTTTTCCATCCACGCCGATCACCACCTGGGTTGCGCTCCAATCGGTTTCCTTGACGCCCGGCTCGAAGAAGATCACCCGCTGCAACTGGCCGACGATGTAGTGCTTGTCGCGCAGCGCGTCCACCTGCAAGGGGCTGAGGTTCTGCGCGTCGCGGCCTTCGGCCACGTCGGGCAGCAGGTGCCAGTCTTCCTCACGGATTTCTACCATATGGTAAAGACCGGGGTAGTCTTCGTACGCCATCTCGGCCAGGCGGAAGTCCGCGCCCTTACCGGTATGGGACGGGATCACATCGTCAATGATCACCGCGTTGTGCGCCGCCGCCATGCGCGTCAGCGCCTGCAACTGCGCCTCGGTGCCCAGTTGCGGGTCGATCTCGAAGCTGATGCGGTCGAAATTGCCGTCGATGGTCGGCGTATGCAGTGTGCCGTTGAGGCCACCGGACTTTTTCAGCGGGCCGTTATGAATGCCCTGGATACCGATTTTCGACAGGGTGTGCCACAGCGTTTCGTCCCCCAGCGCCTCCAGCACCGTGCCGCCCTCGCGGGTCACAATCGACGCCGGGTACGCGGTAAACCACACCGAGGACAACGCCGAAGCGTCGCGCGGTCGCGTCTGCGCAAAGGGCTGTTGCCACAACCTGCCTTGCCCGGAGTAGAGCTTGGCGCGCTGGCGGGCTGCGTGCAGCATCGATTGTTCCACCAGCCAGTTCACATGGTTGTTGTCAGCCGCGGTCATAAGCTTGGTCCCTGTCGTTGTAAAAAATCGCTCGTAGACATATGAGGGGTACGCGGGCCATTCGTTGCATTGTTATGGCTCAGCTAAGCCAACCCCTGCGTCGCGTGGCGATACTGACGCGGAGTAAACCCGGTCGAGGCCTTGAACTGCCGGGTAAACGCGCTGTGGTCGGTATACCCGCACTGCAGCGCCACCTCGGTGATCGGCAGGTCGCCGTGCAGCAAGCGATGGGCATGGTCCAGCCGGACCTTCTGGATCATTTGCCGGGGGGTGAGGTGGAACACGCGCTTGCAGTAACGCTCCAGTTGCGCCACTGAAATACCGGCGATGCGCGTCAGTTCGCCGAGGGTGACGCGACGGTTGAAATGCATGCGGATGTGCTCGTCCACCGCCGCCAGGCGTTGATACGCGGGGTGGGTTTCGCTGGCCGATTGCAGGTCTACGGAAATCCCGGCCAAGCCGATGATGTGGCCTTGGTGGTTGTATAACGGCCATTTGCGGGTCAGGCACCAGCCGGGTTCCCGTGTGCCGTAGAGGTGCAGTTCCAACTGGTCTTCGAGCACCAAACCTTGCTGCAGCACGCGCCGGTCCTGCTCGGTATAACCCGGGCCCAGCGGCGCCGGGAACACGTCGGCGCTGGTCTTGCCCAGCAGCGGCTGCAACTGCTTGAGGCCGCAGCGTTGCACCAGGGTGCGGTTGGCGAGGACGTAACGCGCGTGTGTGTCCTTGATGAAAATGGCGGCGTTGGGGATCGCATCCAGCATCGGCAGCAACTGCGCCACGCCGGCCACCAACTGCTGGATGTCGTGCGGGCGGCTCGTCTCGCTGCCTTGGCAAAGGCTGGCAAATGCGCTGTGCATCATCACTGTGTAGCCCCTGCTGATCGCCTAGACGCGTAGCAGATTGCCCGATGCATGGCGTTGCTGTCGAGCGATGCGCACTGTGCTGAATTCGTCATCGATGTCGGCAAAAAACATCAATCGCGCCACCGCCCGCGCGTTCAGGATAGGACCACTGCCGCCTGGCCAGCGTCCCGCTACCCACCGTCTGGAGCCCGTTATGAAGCGACTGCATGTGATCGACTCCCACACCGGCGGCGAGCCCACGCGCCTGGTGATGGACGGTTTCCCCGCGCTCAGGGGCGCCACCCTCGCCGAGCAGCTCGACAACCTGCGCACCGAACACGACCAATGGCGCCGCGCCTGCCTGCTCGAACCGCGTGGCAACGAGGTACTGGTCGGCGCGTTGTACTGCGCGCCGGTGACGCCGGAGGCAACCTGTGGGGTGATTTTCTTCAACAACGCCGGTTACCTCGGCATGTGCGGCCACGGCACTATCGGCCTGATCGCGTCGTTGCACCACCTGGGACGCATCCAGCCGGGCGTACACGGCATCGACACCCCGGTGGGCCCGGTGGCGGCCACTTTGCACGAAGATGGCAGCGTGACCCTGCGCAATGTGCCCGCCTATCGCTATCGCCAACAGGTGCCGGTGCGGGTGCCGGGGCATGGCACGGTCCATGGCGATATCGCCTGGGGCGGGAACTGGTTCTTCCTGGTGTCCGAGCACGGCAAGGCGCTGGAGATGAGCAACGTCGACGCCCTCACCGACTACACCTGGGCGATGCTCAAGGCCCTGGAAGATCAGGGCATCGGTGGCGCGGACGGCGCGCTGATCGACCATATCGAACTGTTCGCCGACGACGCCCGCGCCGACAGCCGCAACTTCGTGATGTGCCCCGGCAAAGCCTACGACCGCTCGCCGTGCGGCACCGGCACCAGCGCCAAACTGGCGTGCCTGGCCGCCGACGGCAAGCTCGTCGAAGGGCAGACCTGGAGACAGGCCAGCATCACCGGCAGCCAATTCGAAGGCCGGTTTGAGTGGGCGGGCGAGCGCGTCATTCCCCTGATTACCGGCCGCGCCTACATGACCGCCGACAGCACCCTGCTGATCGACGAGCAAGACCCTTTTGCCTGGGGCATCTGAGCCCCCTCCTTTGATTGAACGGAGCTGGAACCATGAGCGATAACATCTTCACCGGTTGTATCCCCGCGCTGATGACCCCGTGCACCACCGCGCGCCAACCGGACTTCGACGCACTGGTCGCCAAGGGCCGCGAGTTGGTCGATATCGGCATGAACGCCGTGGTGTATTGCGGTTCCATGGGCGACTGGCCGTTGCTCACCGAGGCCCAGCGCCAGGAAGGCGTGGCGCGTCTGGTGGCGGCCGGGGTGCCGACCATCGTCGGCACCGGCGCGGTGAACAGCCGTGAAGCGCAGGCCCATGCGGCCCACGCCGCCAAGGTTGGCGCACACGGCCTGATGGTGATTCCGCGCGTGCTGTCCCGGGGCGCCTCTGCAACCGCGCAAAAGGCCCACTTCTCGGCGATCCTCAAAGCCGCGCCCAAGCTGCCGGCCGTGATCTACAACAGCCCGTACTACGGCTTCGCCACCCGCGCCGATCTGTTCTTCGAGCTGCGTCGCGAACACCCCAACCTGATCGGCTTCAAAGAGTTCGGCGGCGGCGCCGACCTGCGATACGCCGCCGAACACATCACCTCCCAGGACGATAACGTGACCCTGATGGTCGGCGTCGACACCCAGGTGGTACACGGCTTCGTCAACTGCAACGCCACCGGCGCAATCACCGGCATCGGCAACGCGCTGCCACGGGAAGTGCTGCAACTGGTGGCCCTGAGCAAACAGGCGGCCAGGGGCGATGCCACGGCCCGGCGCCAGGCGCATGAGCTGGAGGCCGCGTTGGCGGTCTTGTCGTCCTTCGATGAAGGCGGTGACCTGGTGCTGTATTACAAGCACTTGATGGTGCTCAACGGCGACACCGGCTACGACTTGCATTTCAATGCAACCGACGTGCTCAGCGACGCCCAGCGCCGCTATGCCGAAACCCAGTACGCGCTGTTCCGCCAGTGGTACGCCAACTGGTCGGCCGAACAGAACGTCGGCTGATTGTTTAGGCGCCGCTGTGCTGTTCACAGCGGCCAACTGTGTTTTTCCAGGACGCTCTCATGACTTTGACAGGCACGCTGTTGAGCGGTCGGCACTTGCTCTGCGGCCATCGCGACGGCCAGAGAGAGGTATAGGCCATGGCCGAAGATTTCGTCGTGGTCGGCGCCGGTATTATCGGGGTTGCCTGCGCCTTGCAGCTGGCGCGCCAAGGTCGGCGGGTGAAGGTGCTTGACGCGCAGGCGCCCGGCAGGGGCGCCTCCTATGGCAACGCCGGCCACCTGGCGACGGAACAGGTGTTTCCCATCGCCGACCTGTCGATCCTCAAGCGCTTGCCCGCCATGCTCACCGACCCCATGGGCCCTTTGCGCCTGGACTGGAAATACCTGCCTCGCGCCCTGCCCTGGTTTGTGCGGCTGTTGCTGAACCTGCGTGCGACGCAATACCAGCGCACCGTGGTGGGTATTCGCGCGTTGAACGAAGGCAGCCTCGGCGCCTGGCAGCGTTTGCTGGCCAGCATCCATCGTTCTGAACTGTTGCGCGAAGAGGGCTCGCTGCTGGTGTACGAACGGGCCGACTCGCGTCCCGCCCTCGACGCCTTGCAACAGCGGATGCGCCAACAACATGTGGCGGTGGATTTCTGGCCCGCCGAGGCCATTCGCAAGGCCGTGCCGCAGTTAAGCGAGCAGGTCCTGGGCGGGCTGTTTTTTCCCGCGACGGGGCATTTTGTCGACCCTTACCACGTGCTATGCGAACTGGTGGAAGCGGCCAAGGCCAGCGGCGTGCAATTCGTCACGCGTCAGGTGCGCGATGCACGGGTTGACGCTGATGGCGTGGTGTTGACGACCGACCAGGGCACTCTCACCGCACGCCAGGTACTCATCGCCTGCGGCGCCCACTCGGCCCGACTCACCGCCTGCCTCACCGGCAAAAAAATCCCGCTGGACACCGAGCGCGGCTATCACTTGATGCTGCCCCACGAGCACCAGCGCCTGCCGTTTGCCGTCACCTCGCTGGAACGCAAATTCATCATGACCCCCATGACCGGCGGCCTGCGCCTGGCCGGCACGGTGGAATTCGCCGGCCTGGAGCGCCCGGCGAACATGGCCCGCGCCTGGCAGTTGCATCGGTTGAGCCAGGGGCTGTTTCGTGAGGAATTGAATGTGCGGGACGCAACGCCATGGATGGGGTTTCGGCCATCCCTGCCGGACTCGCTGCCGGTCATTGACCGGGTGTGTGACGCAAAAGTACTGCTCGCATTCGGTCATCAGCACTTGGGGTTGACGCAGGCGGCGGTGACGGCAGAAAGGATAGGGCAACTGGCGTGTGCCGGCGTTGGGCAAACAGATGTGCCGGCGCCAGGGCCGTATCGGCTGGAT
The DNA here is from genome assembly GCF_054667615.1 of Pseudomonas sp. S3_E10. NCBI lineage: Bacteria > Pseudomonadati > Pseudomonadota > Gammaproteobacteria > Pseudomonadales > Pseudomonadaceae > Pseudomonas > Pseudomonas sp. S3_E10. The sequence goes on along the minus strand of NZ_CP162743.1, from coordinate 5,539,822 downwards.
CGGTTTTGAAAGAGGTGGGCCTGCGCGCGACGCCTTAAAGCGTGGGCGCTTGCCCAGGGTGCGCGGACGCGCTCAATAGCGCGTCAGCAATGCCCTCGATTTCATCCTGCAGCCACAGTTTGTTTGTCCAATCAGCAGGGATAGCTTGAGCACCGTAGTAAGCGCCCGCCAATTGCCCCACGATTGCCGCAGTGGTATCGGCGTCATCCCCAAGGTTTGCCGCAGCGAGCACTGCCTCGGCAAAACTGTCAGTGTGGTGGAAACACCACAACGCTGCCTCCAAGGACGCGACTGCATACCCTGTTCCATTGATCTCGGTTGTCGACTTGCTGCGATATTCGCCATGCGCTATGGCGATGACTTTGGGCGCGGACAATCCTGCGCTGGATAAGCGCAACACGTCATCCTTCGGCTCGCCGCGCAGCGCGTTGCTGATCGCCTGCGCAAGTACCAGGCAGCACTCAAGCGCCTCTTGCGCCGCGTGGGTAGTTCGCGAACTCTGGAGGGTGTAGGCACGAATATTTTCCGGGTCTGGAAAGTAAAACAACACGACGGGGGCCAGACGCATCATCGAACCATTACCGGCCGAACGCGGGTCCGTTGAGCCTGCAAACGGGTCGCCGGTGGTCTCAAATGTCGCCAGCGCCTGGCGAACCGTCATGCCGATATCAAAGCAATCGCCGGTGGAACTCAGGTATCCCCACTTCCACCAGTTCAGGTAGCGGCCCATCTGGTCCCGCGGGTCAAAACCTTTTTTGTGCAGCAGACTTTCCGCCAGGCACAGCGCCATCGAGGTGTCGTCCGTCCACTGGCCGGGCTTGAGGTTGAACGGCCCTCCTCCGACCATATCGGTAAGCGGAGTGAATGTGCCACGAGGCATGAACTCGACGGTGGTACCGACGGCATCGCCGCAGGCCAGGCCCAGCAGGCAGCCGCGATAACGATCCGAAAGCGTAAGAGACATGTGTCTTCCTTGAAAAGGCCATGCTGGAGTGCATGGATCAACCAGCACTTTACTTGACCAACCGCTTCTCTTTGGAGGGGCGATATCCGAAGTACGAGCTATAGCACTTGCTGAAATGACTCGGCGACACGAACCCGCACGCCACCAGCACTTCCACCTGCGAGAGCTCGGTGTGCTGCAACAACCGGCGGGCCTCGGTGACGCGTAACTCCATGTAGTAGCGCTGCGGCGTGGTGCCCAATTGCTCCTTGAACAAGCGCTCCAACTGGCGGCGCGAGCGACCGGCGTAGACGGCCAGTTGGTCCAGCTCCAGGGGTTCCTCAAGGTTGGAATCCATCAATTTCACCACTTCACGCAGGGGCGCGCTGACACTGACGTTTTCGGTGGGTTTGATGCGCCGGTAGCGCGATTCTTCGAAGGCCAGGATGTCTTCGATGCCTTCGACGAGGGCTTTACCGTGCAGACCCTTGATCCAGTCCAGCGCCATATGGAACGCACCGGAAGGGCTTGAAGCGGTCAGGCGGTCGCGGTCGATCACGTAAGGTTCGCTGGTCACATGGGTGGCCTTGGACACTTCGGCCAGTGCCGGACGGTGTTCCGGGTGGATGGCGCAGCGGTAATCCTGCAACAGCCCGGCGCGGCCGAGGAACCAGGCGCCGTTCCACAACCCCGCCAGGTGGATACCCTGTTCGGCAGCGCTGCGCAGCAGTTGGATGAAGCCTTCGCCGGCCTTGAGTTCGGTGCGGAACCCGCCGCAGATCACCAGCAAGTCCACTTCATGCAGCGCATCGGCATCCAGGCGTGCATCGGGGCGAATGACCAGGCCCAGGTCGCTGATCACTTCACCCTCGTCGCAACCGTAGGTGCGCGAGGCGAACAGCTCGGGGCGCAGCAGGTTGGCGGTGACCAGCGTGTCGAGGGTCTGGGTAAAGGCCGGCAGGGAAAAGTGTTCGAGCAACAGGAAGCCCACGCGGCTGACCGACGCCGGCTGCGAGGTTTCATTGAGGTAGCGCAGGTTCTTGCCCTTCATGCCACCGCTGAATTGACGTCTTTCCATCGAGGGTTGGCCCACTTTTATTGTTGATGCGATGGGCGTCATCTTAGGGGCAAATGCATTGGCTGTCTCACGCCCTGATCTCGACAAACGCACAACCGGCCAAAGCCCGCAGCAGAACGGTGGGAAGCGCATCTGATATGGTTTTTTAGTTGTTATCTGCGCCTGTATCGAAATGCCGCGCGGGTGGACAATGGCCACATCCCCCCTTCCTTCCCCTTCGGAGGCCGTATGACCAAGATGGCAATATTCCTGTTCGGCTTTTTGGTGTTGACCATCGGCATCGGCTTGCTGGCGACCATCTCGCCGGTCTGACCGTTAGTTGGCAAACACCATCGGATACAGCGACAACACCAGCAACCCGGCCATCGCCCCATTGAACACCCTTAGCCGGCGCGGTTCGCTCAGCACATTGCGCAAGCCGCTGCCACAGCCTGCCCACACGCACACACTGGGCAGGTTCACCACGGCAAAGACCAGGGCGATAACCAGCACGTTGGTGACATAGCCCTCAGCGGGCGTATAGGTGGTAATCGCTCCCAACGCCATGATCCAGGCCTTGGGGTTCACCCACTGGAACGCAGCCGCGCCCAGGAACGTCATGGGTTTTGCGTGTTCATCGTGGCTGTCGGACAGCGCCCCCGCCGTGGCGATCTTCCACGCCAGGTAAAGCAGATACGCCGCGCCGACGTAGCGCAATAGCGTATAGGCCCAAGGGAACACCTTGAACACTTCTCCCAACCCCAGGCCGACCGAAATCACCAGCAGCATGAACCCGATACTGATCCCCAGCGCATGAGGCATCGAGCGGCGGAACCCGAAGTTGACCCCCGAAGCCAACAGCATGGTGTTATTGGGGCCGGGCGTGATCGAAGACACGAAGGCGAACAGCACGAAGGCTGAGAGCAGGCTGGTAGACATGAACATGAGGCGGCACCCAAACGCTGTGAGAGGCCTGCGACAGTAGTGGGTTAAGCCGCCCGATGCCCCGTACAGCCAGGGTCGAATCCAGCCATACACTTCTCGCTCAAATAATTGCGAGGCTTTCACGAAGCTTTCACAGACGAGCGCCTAGGGTGAACCCAGCTCCTAGTGAACATCCCCTTTAGCCCGCGCTCCCCAACGCGGGCTTTTCTTTGCCCGGATTAATCGCAGGCTAAAAGCACGCACCGCCGTGCCCCTCCCCAGCGGCCAATGGCCTGAACATCCCCAGCGGAGCCGTAGATGAAAAAGTTGATACAAGGCCTCGACGGCCCCAGAACCGCGCAACAGGCGTTGTTTTACGATCTGGAAGATGCGGCGGCGATTGTCGGATGGGCGGTGGTAGAGCTGACAGCCATGCCGACTGCGGGCAGCCCGCCGTCAACGGCAGCGACCCTGGCGAAGATATGTGCGCTGCTGACGGCTCAACAGGAAAAGCTTGATCGGTACGCGGCTGAAGCCAAATCTCAGCGCATCATCCGGTCTGAGGGGGATGGTTGATCCATGACCGGCCATTTTCGATGAGCCATAAAAAGACCCGTAGAGGTTAATCTACGGGGTGGATCTGGTTCCCAGCCCAGTTGTTGTCAATGGGGACGGCGCCGTTATCGAGGTGGCGGGACAGCGCTGGCCAGTGTTTCAAGCTATTATCGAGCGCCCTGCTGATAACCGAACCTTCGGGCACGGCATCACGCTGGGCGATCATCCAGGCATGCGACCTATCCATTACCGGCACGGCTTTTCTTGCTGGACAATAGGACCGGACGAGCCGGCAACGTGGAACTGTGTTTGCGCGTTTTCGGTTCGCTCAGCTGGGATCTACGAACTGCAAGATTACTGATCGGAAAAAAGACCAATGCTAGGGAAAGTCAGCAGTAAACATCTCGTCTGGGGCGCGGTCGCGCTCTGCGCAACCCTTCTGTCCGGGTGCGCTACATCACGCTACGACGGTAAGCACGCACCGGACCCGAGTAAGGCGATCATCATGGGTGCGATTGGTGAGAGCTTTCCGATGATGCAGCCCCATGGGCTGGTGGTTGAAATCGACCAACAGGGAGCACCCGGTACCGCAATACGGCTGACGACGCTGGGCAATGAAGATGATCAGCCATCACCCTCTGTGCTGGGCCATTACTTCATGTATGAAGTGCCGCCTGGTGAGTATGAGTACACGCAGTGGCATTACGTGTATTACGCCGGAAAATCGATGCCGCGCCCTGTGCCTGCGGTTTTCTCGGTGAAGGCCGGGGAAACCCTCTATATCGGCGATCTGCGCGCCGATGCCCTGCGCTTTTGCCTGTCCAACGTGAACAACGCCGAGGACACGGTGCAGGCGCTCAAGCGCAAGTACCCGATGCTCAAGGACCGCAACATCGTGAATCTGACGCCGAAGAGCGGTTTTGCGCCTTGGCCGAGTTCTGATGCCACTGACTTCGGTAAAGGGCTGTGCAAGATCTGAATCCGGTAACGGTGACAGTCATCGAACCCGACGCCCATTGATCCACGTTCAAGGAATTTCATGCCATGAAGCGCTGTACGCTACTCTGGGTCGGCCTGTTCGCCGCCCTGGCCTCACTGACCGGCTGCATCGGCGGTCCGGACCTCAAAGGCCAACCGTTCTTCACATCACCGGCTGAACCCCGTGCGGATGAGGCCACGGTGTACTTCTATCGCACCTCGGCCAGCATCGGTAATGGGGTGGCCCCGACCATTCAGGTCGATGGCCGCGCCATCGGCAGCTTGCCTTCCGGTAGTTTTTTCAAGGCCGGCATTCCCGCCGGCAAGCACAGCGTCGCCTCCACCTCGCCCCCCATCATCAGCGGTATGGTTAACAAGCGTTTCGATATCACCGTCGAAAATGGAAAGGTGTATTACATCGCCGATCAACTCAGCACCGTCGACTTCACGGATGGGCAGACCTTGGGTGAAGTCGACGGCCGTCGTTTCAGTGGAGCAATGTTTTACTCGCGCTACGCGCTTGTGCCTGCCGAGGAAGCGTTGCGTTCCATCAAGTGGTGCCAGGAGTTGCCGGGAACTGCACCGTAACTACGACTTTTTCAACAGAATCGGACGTTAGTGGATGCTCAAGCCCCTTACTCTTGAGCACAATGCTACGTCCAATCGAGGGGCGCCATTCCGATAAAGGCGTCCCAAATTTCCAAACAAAAAAGACAGGGTTGCGAAAGCGATGACCAAATCCCAGACAATAAAAAACCCCGTAGACGTTAATCTACGGGGTTTCTAAGAGTGGAGGCCGAGGTCGGAATCGAACCGGCGTAGGCGGATTTGCAGTCCGTTAACCGGCCCCTATTTCATTGGGCCTTTAGACTCAAGTACCCGTATTTACTGGCTTTGTGCAACTCATGCTGTATATCCATGCAGGGATATATGGGACATCCAGTGTCCCAGGATTGTCCCCACCCTTCCCGGCGTCCTGCCGACGTACACCTTCCCGTCAAAACTTGAAGTAGATGAATGGATTGAATCCGCGCTCCACCACTGAAATACACGATAGTACATAAAGCACGAACACATAGAGGCCTGCTGTGACAGGCATCTTGAAGCTGCGCCCACGCAAACGATAAAACAGCTTGTCGCCAACAAGGCAGATCACAAAGGAAAGCGTGAGCAGGAAAATTACCTTGATATCAGCAAGCCCCATATCGGCCGCCGACCAGAAAGGAATGGTGGAATCCAGACCTGTCATAGCTCGCCAGAACGACCCCATCTGAGACACGCTTTCCGCTCTGAACGGCACCCACAGCAGAGTCGCGAAGATGAACACGGGCAGGCTGGCCATCTTCCACTTGTGAGTTTTCAAGGCTCCAGCGCGCTCCAGGGCGATCAGGAGCCCATGCCCGAAGCCCCATATGAGAAACGTGTAGGCAGCACCGTGCCAAAGCGCACACAGGCCAAACACAATGAACAGGTTGCGGTACGTCTTGAATGAGGTGGTGCGGCTCCCGCCCAGCGGGATGTAGACATAGTCGCGGAACCAACGTGACAGCGTCATGTGCCAGCGCTGCCAGAACTCGGTGACGCTGTGAGCGGCGTAAGGGCGGTTGAAGTTTCGAGGGAAGCGGAACCCCATCATTCTGGCCATGCCTATGGCCATGTCTGTGTATCCGGAAAAGTCGAAGTAGATCTGGAAGGAATAGCAGAATGCACTCAGCCATGCCGAGTACGTGGTAAGCACATGCCCTGGCGCATGCACGGCATCAACAACAGAGCCTAACGGATCGGCAATCAGAATCTTCTTTGCAAGGCCGATAACAAAAATCACCATACCCCAAAAGATGTCGCTGCTTACCAGGGCCCGGCGTTTTACGTCTAGTTGCTGTTTGACCTCGGAGAATCGAACCACGGGACCGGCGATAAGGTGGGGGAACAGGAATATGTAAATAGCGAACTTTTGCAGGCTTCTTTCAGGGGAAATTTGCCGACGGTAAACATCAGCGAGGTATGAAATAAAGTGGAACGTGTAAAAGGATATCCCAAGCGGCAGAGCAATATTCCAGCCGCCCACTACGGATAGCGCAGAAATACCGGTCGCATCGCTTACTACCTGCGCGAAGAATATTAAATATTTAAAGAATATTAGAGGCGCAAGGTTCGCGACAACTGCAAGAACAAACAACAGCCTTGCGGCGCGCGCCTTATTATCTGAATCAAGCAGCCGAGATAACGCCCCCGCCACCATCCAGTTAAGAAGCAGCAATAGCATCGCTACCAGCGTAAGGGCTCCAGCTCCAAGCGCATAGAATGCGAAGCTAGCGACAAGCACCAGGCCATTCCTAAGCGACTTAGGCGTTAGAAAGTACAGCCCATAAAACAAAGGGAAAAATATAAACAGAAATGCTGGTGATGAGAAAACCATAATACGAATGCTCTTTGTGATTTCTTGTGTTGGCTGGAGCGCTACTTTTTGTAAGACATCCAGTAGCCAGTAGAGATATCCAGCATCTGGACGACCAAATACTTACACCTGCCAACAACTAGATTAGGCATATCAGATAATGGCCTGCCTCGATCAATCTTCGTAAACTTCTGGAAATACTCAGAAATACCCGACTGAATCATCCCATCACTAAAGCTATTCCCATACAAACAAGTAGCGGGCAGCAGCCCACTATCAGTCAAGTCATCCGTCTCAAATTCAAAGCCCGTGGCTTTAGGGTCGAGCTGTATTTTTTTATGAACCACGGGCCAATCAGTAACGATAAATGGCTCTGTGACTGTGCGCGAAGAATCGAGGCGAGCCGAAAATCTTGCATCAGAGCCGACGTAGGGCTTCTCTTCAATCTTTATGGCGTGATCCCATTTATCGCCAGCACCCTCAAGCGCGGCGATTCGGTTGACCACTTCTTTAGAGACCGAGAGCGCAGAAGCCTCAGTCCAGTGGAAGTCCTGCGAATAAAATATTTTATAGTCGTCTTTGATCGCACTCAAAATGCCGTAGACATCCACCATGTGCAACCGAGGATCAGCCATCAGATCCTTGTAAAGCTTCATGAAGTTAGTTTTCACCGGTAGAGCGGGCGCAAAAAAAGGAAGACGGCCACTATAGAAATACGGCTTCTGCATCGGAGTCACAACCAACACAGTAACGCCTAGAGCCTTCATTCCATCGGAAAACTCTACGATCCCATGATGAATAATATCTCTGTTTTCCTGGGTTCTTAACATCGTCTCCATTGCTGGAATTTGTCGATCAATAAGATTTCTACCGTAGATCTCATTGTGCTTACCGAAATACACTCTCGACGACGATCTAAATAGCTGATAGTCCAGTTCGTTTTTTCCACGAATCATTAAATCCCGAAGGCCCAGGTTATCGGAATACCACTTCTCAAATTTCGCATAGTTCTTGTCAACATCAATAGGACTACCAATCCACATATCAGGGAAAGCCTCAAGCTTTCGAAGTTCCTGAACAGGCTCAACTTTCACTGATGGCCATGGGAATATAGTTAGAAGCGTTGGAACAAGGCTAATTGCAAAAATAGCGAAAACAATAACTATCGGAGATTTATACCGCCAACGCTTGGAACTTACTGAAGTTGTCTTCCGCTGACTCATATCCATAGGCACCTTCGATTTTCTGAATAGCTTTTCCGAGAGGGCCGAAATTTACAGTATTTGCTTGTAACATTCCATGCTTGCTACGCCGCGCGCATTGGGCTGCCCGCCTACCCAAAATGGAAAGCGGGCGCCCGACTTCGTCATGCTGCTCTGAATGAGATCCCATCAAGCGACACGTAGACAGGGCTACCAACCTGCGGCGTCAGGCTCCCACCTGGCGTAATGGCCACAAACCCAAATGAGTTGTTGGACACGCAAGCGTGGTAGGAAGTGCTGGCAGGCCGGAATCCTGGCGGCAGGACGAACGCAATGCTTGGCACGGTCCCTGACTTGATCGCGCCACGAAGGTGAACAATCCCGTCTGTATCCTTGTAGTAGGAAACGGCGCCAAACGTACCGCCGCCATAATCTACCCAGGAATTTTGATAAGGCGTAACAAGAATCCAGTCGTATTGCGCTGCAGTCTGTCGGTCCGTGCAGTTATAGACGTTGGGGCCAAGGTTGTTTGGGCACGGAGTGTTGGCAAACATGATGCCAGTCAGGCCACCGGCCTGCTCGGCATAGCCAGCTACCTGGGTCGTGAATCGCGGTACTCGGCAAGGTCAGATGACCGTAGCTCGGCCAGCGACTTACCGCCATACCTCCCCTCGGACCACGTTTTTATCCGGGTCAGCTCCTGGCGAGCCCCCTTCTTCTGCGCAGATACTTCCCGCGCATAGCGCTCAAAAGCCTTCGCAACAGTAGTGGTCTCGGCCTCCCTGGTATCGACGAAGCGCTTGCGCGACATATCCCCCTCGATTTCAGAAGCCCACCGCTGTGCCTCCGCCTTCATGTCGAACGAAGCCGAAAGTGCCGGGTATCCTTTTTTGCGGATCTTGGTCCGCCATGTCCCATTGGGACGCTGTTCGATAGTCGCCATGCAGCGGATTTTGCCGATCAGCCTTGGGACATGCAAACGGTGTCGGTGTCCCAGGATTGTCCCAATCCACACGCCGAACAAAATCCGCAGGCATAAAAAAAGCCCCGCAAGCTCAATGGCTGCGGGGCTTTAAGAGTGGAGGCCGAGGTCGGAATCGAACCGGCGTAGGCGGATTTGCAATCCGCTGCATAACCATTTTGCTACTCGGCCTCAAACGATCAATGCCTTTACCACTGGCACTCACCGCATAAAAACTTGAGTGGGCCCAAAAGCCCTACCTCTACTCTAACTCATTGAATACATTGAAGTTTTTAATACTTCGTTGCGTTCGATGGGCGCCATTATGTACTCATTTGCCAATGCCTGCAACCCCTTGATTTCAAAAATATTTCGCAGCGGCATCAAGGGTTTGCGTGCATGGCCTACTCCTGGATGCGCTGTAATTGATAGTGCGGGTCGGCCTTGATCTGGGCTTCGGTGAAGGGCAACGAACGCAGTTTTTTCTCGGAGAACGCTTGGGTCTGGTCCTTGGCATAGTTCGACGCGGGGTTACTGGACAGGGAGAACGTCAGTACGCCCTGGGCCTGGGGGCCCTTGTCGTCGAAGGTGACGATTTGCAGGTAGCTGCTGCCGCTGACGACTTCGCGCTTGCCGTCGGCGCGGGGCACGGTTTGCATCGCGTTATAGACGCCCAGTTCCTGCGGGCCACCGTGGATCGGGGTTTGCCCGGAGCGTTGCACATCGCCCCAGTGGCTCTGCGCGCCAAGGCCTCGTTTGGCGACGTCGGCCGTGGAAGCCAGCATGGCTTCGCGCAAGGCGTTGGCCACGGGTTCGCGGTCGATGGCCAGGCCGCGAGGCGTGGTCAGGGGCTGCGCCGGGTCGAAGGTTACGCGCCAGGCGTCGGGGAGTTGCTGCAGGTGTTCCATCAAGTTGATGAAGTGCACCAGGCCGATGCCGCTGTCGAGGTTGGCGTGCCGGTCCCAGGTTTGGAGGCTGGCACACAACGGCTTCAACGCCTGCGCATCGGTGCCCAGTTGTCTGGCGCAGAACTGCAGCAGGTCGGGCATGACCTGGCCGGCCAGGTACACCTCGTTGTCCATCACCATGTGTTGCAGGTCCGCAACGGTGATCGGCTGCTTGGCCAGGGATTGCAGGCGTTGCAGGGCAAACCGCGCGCGCGGGCCAAGGCTGATGTTGTCCTGGCTGATCACCGCAGAGAACCCGGCAAGCGGCGCCTGGGGGTTGACCATCCAGGCGGAATCATTGGAATGCTGCACATAGTCGGTGCGTTCCAGTTGCGGCAATTGTTCGGCTGGGAAGATGCCGGGCTGGGCGGCGCGCGGGTCAATGTCCCAGGCACAGGCGCTGCGAGCGCCGTCGAGCATGATCAGTTGCACGCCGGCGCGTGGGTCGCTGCATTGCGCGAGTTTGGCCGCGTTGACGTTGGGCACCACCGACTGGTTCATGTACAGGCTCTGGCCCTGGTCGTCGGCGGCCAGGGTGTTGACCCACGGGATGCCTTGCACGGTGTGCACCGAGTTTTGCAACGCCTTGAGGCTGGCCGCGCGGTTCATTGCGTACCACTGTTGCAGCACGCGGTCATTGCCGAGGTTGGCGTCGCGCAGGCTGAAAGCCGTGTGACGGTCCCAATCGAGCTTGCCGGGCCATTGCACAACGGGGCCGAACAGTGAGCTGTAGACCGTGTGGTTCACCGCTTTAACGCTGCCGTCGGGTTGTTTGACCTGCACGTTCACCGAAGTTTTATCCATTGCAACGGACTTGCCATCCAGCATGTAGCGCGTGGAATCCTTGGGGTCCAGGGTCAATCGGTACAGGGTGAAATGCTTGGACGTGTCTACCGTATGGGTCCACGCCACGTGTTGGTTAAAGCCGATGTTCACCACCGGCAAGCCCGGCAACGCGGCGCCCATCACATCCAGTTGCCCGGGAATGGTCAGGTGCATTTCATAAAACCGCATGCCGCCTACCCAGGGAAAATGCGGGTTGGCCAGCAGCATGCCGCGCTCGTTGAACGAGCGATCACGCCCCACCGCCACCGCGTTACTGCCGCGGTCCAGGCTGAAGCGTTGTTGATTGGCCGCGGCCAGTTCAAAGGCCTTGGCACCGGTGTGCACGGCGGCGGTGGCGTGAGGTGGCGTGGCGCCGACCAGGGCTTCGGCGAACTGGCCGACACCGCCTTCGACCAACAGCCTGCGGGTCAGCTTGACCAGATCCTCGGCAACCAGTGGCCGCACCCACGTCGCCTGGCACTGCGCGGGTGCGCCCTGCTCTTTCAGGTAGCGGTTGTAACCGGCGACGTAGCCTTCGATACGCTGTTGGATCTGCGGGCTCTGCGCCTTCCAGAACGCGGCAACCGCACCCGGCGAATTCAGCCAGGTAAAAAACACATCACTGGCCAGGTTGTTGCGCTCTTCGAGGGTCGCCTGTTCGGGGCCGAAGTACCTGGCCCGCTCGCCGTTCACCGTGACCACCTCATTGGCCAGCAGGCACAGGTTGTCCTGGGCATAGGCGTAACCGATGCCGAAGCCCAGGCCCCGCTCATCGTCAGCGCGGATGTGCGGCACGCCGAAACTGGTGCGCCGGATATCCGCCGACGCCTGCGCCACCTGCTCCCGCGCCGATGCGGCCAGGCTCAGCCCCAGCAACACACCCGTCACACATACCCTGGACACCCGATTGGAAATAATCACGCAGACTCCACCGTCAAATTGAACACCCTCACAAGGGGCAACCACCCCACCGTAAGAACGCAATCAACCGGGAAGAATTTAGCGCCAGCGCGGTTTATTCAGGGCGATGGCTGTGTGACAAAACCGATACCGACAAAATTTCTACATCCTTCACTTCATGATTTCGCTCGCTCGTTCGTCTTAGTTACTAAGAGCGCCATCATTTTCCTGATCAGGCTCTGATAAGGAGTTTTTGCATGTACAACCCGACAGTGCCCACGGAAGGACATTCAACGGCCGCCGATGCCAATTTCGGCAGCGGCGCGCAAGCGTTCGGTAAAACGCCCGAACAGCAAGGCAACCAGCGTATCCGCCATTTGCTCAAATGTTTTGGTTTGCGTACCAGCCTGATTCGGCTGAAGGTCATCGATGCCCTGCTCACCGCCGCCAGCAACCAGCGCACCCTTGGGGTGCGCGGCGTGCACAGCCATTTGCTCGAGCTGGGCATTCCATTGTCGTTTCTCAGTGTGCGCGAGGTGCTCAAGCGCCTGTGCAGCGAGGGCGTGATCACCCTCAACACCGACAAGAGCTACAGCCTCCATGAAGAGGCCGCCAAAGTGCTCGAAGGCCGCGCCTGACTCAGAGGTTAGGCTTGACCTTGCGACGCATCACGCCGTTGATCACCACCACCACCACGGCAATCGCAATGGCGATGTACTGGAAGGTTTTTTCGCTGATAGCCCCGGTGTTCTGCAGGTAGGACAGGCCGAACATCGATCCCAGTACCACCAGGGAAATCAGAATCGAGTATTTCAAGCGTTGCTTTTGGGTCATGACGGGGTCCTGAAGCTGAAAGTGTATGCACTGAATGATCGCCGAACATGCGAGGCATCGGGTCGGCAAATTCGTATCTTACAGACGATAAAACGCTTTGGCTCGTCCGACAGACGCAACGTCCAGACCAGTATCGGCAGGCGGGTCATCGGCCGCGCACCAGACCCCACCCAGCCGATCGCCGCCGACAGCGTTCCGGGCGACCTGCAGATTTACGTCAAACCGCAAACCTGAGCCATGTGCCCAACGACAGCTCACCCGCGTGTGCAAGCTGTGGTTGGGCTGCCGTTCAAGCCGCCGGTATCGCGCCTTAACGTTGCAACCCGGTACCCCGCGTGGCGCACAGCTCAACCAGCCAATCCACAAACACCCGCACCCGCTGTGATAACTGGCGATGCGGCGGGTACAGCGCGGTCAGCGCCATTTTCGGCACGGCCACCTGCGGCAGTACTTCCACCAGCGCGCCCAGGGCCAAGCGTTGCACGGCGTGATAGTACGGGGCCTGGATCAACCCGTACCCGGCCTCGCAGGCGCAAAAGTAGCCATCCGCACCGTTGACCGCGACCACCTTGGGCAGGTTGACCGCGCGCAGTTCGCCGCCCACTTCAAACTCCAAGCCAAACCGTTTGCCGCTGGCGCTGGAAACGTACTCGACCATCTGGTGCCGGGCCAGGTCGTCCAGGGTCTCGGGCACGCCCATGCGCGCCAGGTAGGCGGGGCTGGCCAAGGTGATTTGATCCATCATCGCCAAGGGCCGCGCCACCAGCGATTCGTCCAGGGCCAGGCCGCCGCGCAACACGCAATCCACGCCCTCGCGAATCAGGTCCACCGGGCGGTCGTTGAGGCCGATTTCCAAGGCGATGTGCGGGTAACGCGCGGTAAACGTCGGCAGCGCCGGGATGACCAGGTAGCGGCCGATGCCCGCCGGCATATCAATGCTCAACGTGCCGCGCGGGTTCTGGCGCTGGGTGGAAAACACCGCCTCGGTTTCTTCCAGGTCGGTGAGCAACTGCACGCAGCGCTGGTAATACGCCGCGCCGTCGAGGGTCGGGCTGACTTGGCGCGTGGTGCGCTGCAACAGCTGCACGCCCAGGTGCGCTTCCAATTGTTTGATCAGGATCGTCACCGAGGCGCGAGGCAGTTGCAGGCTGTCGGCGGCCTTGGCGAACCCGCCCAGCTCGACGATCCGGGTAAACACGCGCATCGCATTAAAACGGTCCAACGGCGGCACCCCGGCTTATTGTTTAGATATTACGAATAGTGATAGTGCTTTTAGCCTGTTTATCCCGATTCTGTCGAGCGTAACAATGACGCCTTCATCCCAAGGAGCTGCACCCATGCACACTCGTCAACTCGGTAAAAACGGCCCACGTGTTTCCGCCATCGGCCTCGGCTGTATGGGCATGAGCGATTTCTACACGCCCGGCAGCGACAGCACCGAAGCCATCGCCACCTTGCACCGCGCGCTGGAGCTGGGCGTGAACTTCCTCGACACCGCCGACATGTACGGCCCTCACACCAACGAGCAACTGATCGGCAAAGCCATTGCCGGCAAGCGCGACCAGGTGTTCCTGGCGAGCAAATTCGGCATCCTGCGCGACCCGGCCAACCCGGCCCTGCGCGGTGTGAATGGCCGCCCCGAGTACATCCGCGAGTCCATCAACGGCACCTTGCAACGGCTTGGCGTCGACACCTTGGACTTGTACTACCAACACCGCATCGACCCTGAAGTGGCCATCGAAGAAACCATCGGCGCCATGGCCGAGCTGGTGCAACAGGGCAAGGTGCGTTACCTCGGCTTGAGCGAAGCGTCCGCCGCGACCCTGGAACGGGCGCACAAGGTGCACCCCATCAGCGCCCTGCAAAGCGAATACTCACTGTGGAGCCGTGACCAGGAGCACAACGGCTGCCTCGCCACGTGCCAACGCCTGGGCATCGCGTTTGTGCCCTACAGCCCGTTGGGGCGTGGTTTTCTCACCGGCGCGCTGAAAAGCCCGGACGATTTCGGTGCCGATGACTACCGCCGCTTCAACCCGCGCTTTCAGGGGGAGAATTTCACCAAAAACCTGCAACTGGTGAAACAGGTACAAACCCTTGCGGCGGACAAAGGCGTAACGGCCGGGCAACTGGCGCTGGCCTGGGTATTGGCGCAAGGCGACTTCATCATCCCGATCCCGGGGACCAAGCAGCGCAAGTACCTGGAAGAGAACGTCGCGGCCGTGTCGATCAGCCTCAGCCCGGCCGAGCTGGGGGCGCTGCAAGCGATCTTCCCCGCCGACGCCACCGCAGGCCTGCGCTACCCCGAAGAAGTCATGGCGATGCTGGATATCTGAGGAGCGCAGCGCTCCGACTTTCTTGTACGCACGTACCTAAAGCTCCCGTGCGCCGGGCCGATAGCCTTACGAAGCTCTAATAAAGCCGCGTCGACAATAACGCTTCGTAAGGACGGCCCCATGCCCCCACTGCGCTCTATCCAAGCCCGCTACACCCTGTTTCTGGTGCTGTTCGTCCTGGTGCTGTTCGTATTGACCGTCGTCGGCATCGGCCAGTTGGTCGCGCCGACGCTGCGCCACACCGAAGAACAGGTGGTGCTCAACCGCGTCGCCGAGGTGGCCGAACGGATCAAGGGCGAGCTCAACAAGGTTCAGGCCCAGCAACGCACCATCACGCAGACCGTGCCCCTGCTCGACAGCGACGCCATCGACAAGGTCCTGCCCGGCCTGGTGGACCAGTACGGTGAGCTCAAAGTGTTTGGCGGCGGCATCTGGCCGTTGCCCAACCAACGCACACCGGGGCGTAACAAGCACAGTACGTTCTGGCACCGCGACGCGTCGGGCAAGCTGATGGTGAACACCTTCTGGAACAGTGACCCGGCGCCCAACTATTACGACCAGAGCTGGTACAAAGGCGGCCTCGCCGCACCGCGCGGGCAATGCGCCTGGGCCGCCGCCTACAAGGACGACGCCAGCCAGGAGCCGCGCACCAACTGCGCCATGGCGATCCAGCGCGACGGCGCCGCGTATGGCGTAGCGACTATCGATGTGACCTTGGGTTTCTTCAACGACCTGGTGGCCAGCAAGGAAAAGGACATCGGCGGGCAAATGCTGATCGTCGAAGGCGACGGCAAGATCATCAGCAACAGCTCGCGCCTGAGCAGCCCGGTAGTGCTCAAGAACATCAGCGAATTGACCGGCACATCAGCCTTTGCCGCCCAGGTCAGCAAAGCCCTGGCGCATCGCGACCAGGCCTTGCAACGCAGCGAATTCGACAATGGCGGCGTCGCCAGCACTTTTTATATGCGCCCCATCGAAGGCACGCCGTGGTTCCTCGCCACCGCCCTGCCCACCTCACTGATCACCGCACAGCGTGACGACGTGCTCGGCAGCCTGGCCCTGTTGCAAATCCCCATGGTGGTGCTGCTGGTGCTGCTGGCGCTGTATGCGATCCGCCAATTGGTGCAGCGCATGAAGACTCTCAAAACCAACATCGACGCCCTGTCCACGGGCGACGCCGACCTGACCCGACGCATCACCATCCGCGCCGAAGACGAACTGGGCGCGATTGGTCACTCGGTGAACCGTTTTATCGTGTACCTGCAAAACATGATCGGCGAAGTGACCCAGGCCACTGGCGCCATGTCGTCGGGCCTTGAGCAATTGCAACGCACCTCGGCGCACACCAACCAGATCCTGGTGCGCCACGCCTCGGAAACCGATCAGACCGTCACCGCGATTACCGAGATGAGTTCCACCGCCGACACCGTCGCGCAAAATGCCGCCGAAACGGCCGCCTTCACCCAACGCGCCAACGAGCATGCCGACCGCTCCCGCGTGGTGGTGGGGGAAGCGTCGAGCAGCGTCGGCGCCTTGATCGGCGAAGTGTCCAGCGCCACCCAAAGCGTGGAAAACATGCGCCAGGACGCCGCGCGCATCACCGAGACCCTGGGTGTGATCGGTGCGATTGCCGGGCAGACCAACCTGCTGGCGCTCAACGCCGCCATTGAGGCCGCACGGGCGGGTGAGCAAGGCCGAGGCTTTGCGGTGGTGGCCGACGAAGTGCGCGCCCTGGCCGCGCGCACCCAGGCCAGCACGTCGCAGATCAATGAAATGCTGGCGCGGCTGACCAGCGGCGTGAGTTCGTCGGTGGCGGCCATGGAAAACACCCAGGCCAGTTGCCAATCGGCGGCGGACGCCACGGCGCGGGTTAACACCGGGTTGGATGAAATGGCTGGCTCCGTGAGCCATATCAACAACCTCAGCACCCAGATCGCCACGGCCGCCGAGCAGCAAAGCGCGGTGACCGAGGAGATCAACCGCAGCATGGTGCAGATCAGGCATATGGTCGAAGAACTGGTGGAAAGCGGCCATGCCACTGAAACCAATACGCAAAGTCTGCTCGACGCGAATGGCCGGGTGATCAGCCTGATGAGCCGCTTCAAAGTGCGCTGATCAATGGCATCCAGACTCCCGTGCAAAGCACGGGAGTAGGGCTATTCTGACAGCTCATAGTTGCGACACAGGAGGTGTGCCATGCGCGCTGTCGAGCAGTCGGTCCGCTTGGAGCGGATCAGTCAGGAACGCATTATCAACGCCCCCATCGATACCGTTTATGACTATGTGACTCAACCGGATCGCTGGCACGAATGGCACCCCTCCTCCCTCAGTGCCGACACCGGCACCACCGGCTCCCTCTGCGCCGGTGCGCGGTTTACCGAAATGATCGACCTGTTGGGTATCCGCGTACCCATGAGCTATCGCGTACAAATCGCCCGCCGCCCCGATGAGTTCAAGACGGTGTTTACCTCCATGGCCGTCGACGGTTCGATCCAGTATGTCCTGCAACCCTGCGCTGACGGCACGCTGTTCAAGCGCGTGCTGACCTATGGAACCGAGTTGCAGTTGGCCAGCCTGCATGAGCGCATGCTCAACCTGTCGAGCACCGCCCTGGACCGGCTCAAGCATCGTCTGGAACACCCGCCTTTTGTATAATCTTGAAACATTACCCTGACGTCACACCGATAAAAGCAGGGAGAATGCCCGCCTTACTGCCTGGAAATCGGACGACACCACGATGAAAACCCCACTGCGTTTGGCCCTGCTTTGTGCACTGTTCACCACCAACCTGGCCCAGGCCGCGGAGCTGATCCCTATCGACGTGCACCGTGACGCCAATTGCGGTTGCTGCAAAAAGTGGATCAGCCACCTGCAAAGCAACGGTTTCAAGGTCAATGACCATGTCGAGGCCGACATGAGCGCCGTCAAGCAACGCCTGGGCGTGGTCCCGCGCCTGGGCTCCTGCCATACCGCCGTGATCGACGGCAAGTTCGTTGAAGGCCATGTGCCAGCCGACCAGGTGCTGGCGTTGCGCAAACGTGACGATCTGCTCGGCATCGCGGCACCCGGCATGCCGATGGGTTCGCCCGGCATGGAAGTGGATGGGCGCAGCGAGGCCTATCAAGTCATCGGGTTGACGCGCGACGGTAACGATGTGGTGGTGGCCGATTACCCGGCGCGCTGATCGGTGCTGATGGGTTACCTCGGGCTGTTCCTGGCCGCGTTTGGCGCGGCGACCCTGCTGCCGTTGCAATCGGAAGCGGTGCTGGTCGGCCTGCTGGTCAGCGGGCATTACAGCCTGTGGTGGCTGTTGGGTATCGCCACGCTGGGCAACGTACTCGGCTCGCTGGTCAACTGGCTGCTGGGGCGCTGGGTGGAACACTTCAAGCAACGGCGCTGGTTTCCGGTCAGCGACACGCAACTTGCAAAAGCACGTGTTCATTACCAGCGTTGGGGGCATTGGACGCTGCTGCTCAGTTGGCTGCCGATCATCGGCGACCCGCTGACCCTGGTGGCCGGTGTGATGCGTGAACCGCTGTGGCGTTTTTTGCTGCTGGTGACGCTGGCCAAAAGCCTGCGCTACGCAGTGCTCGCCGCCGTGACCTTGCACTGGGTGTTAATCCCCCGTTAATCGCCTCGCAACAGCATCCGAAGACCCTTTTTTCGGAGCCCTCGCCCATGTCTTTACGCCGCACCTTTTGTGCCATCGGCCTGCTCACAACCAGCGTCACGCCCGTATTTGCGGCCACCTACGGCCCTGAACTGCAAGGTTTCAAATACCCCTACCCCTTGAAACATTTCAACTTCCAATCCCAGGGCCAATCCCTGCAAATGGGCTACATGGACGTGCCTGCCAAAGGCAACCCCAATGGCCGCAGCGTGGTGCTGATGCACGGCAAGAATTTCTGCGGCGCTACCTGGGAAAGTTCGATCAAAGCCCTGAGCGACGCCGGTTACCGGGTGATCGCGCCGGACCAGATTGGCTTTTGCACCTCCAGCAAGCCCGCCTATTACCAGTACAGTTTCCAGCAACTGGCCAGCAACACCCATCAATTACTGGAAAAGCTCGGCGTTCAAAAGGCCACCCTCCTGGGGCACTCCACCGGCGGCATGCTCGCGACGCGTTACGCGCTGATGTACCCCGAGCAGACCGAGCAGTTGGCAATGGTCAACCCCATCGGCCTGGAAGACTGGAAAGCCCTGGGCGTGCCCTACCTCACCGTGGACCAGTGGTACGCGCGTGAACTCAACGTCAGCGCCGAGGGGATTCGCAACTACCAACTCAACACCTATTACGTGGGGCGCTGGAAGCCCGAGTACGAGCGCTGGGTGGACATGTACGCCGGCCTCGCCACGGGCCCCGGGCGCAAGCGGGTTGCATGGAACTCGGCGCTGATTTACGACATGATCCTCAACCAGCCGGTGTACTACGAGTTCAAAAACCTGCAGATGCCCACCCTGCTGCTGATCGGCACTTCCGACACCACGGCGATCAATAAAGATATTGCATCGCCACAGGTCAAGGCCCGCATCGGTCACTACGACAGGCTGGGCAAACAGGTGGCCAAGCTGATTCCCCGCGCCACCCTGGTGGAATTCACCGGCCTGGGGCACGCACCGCAGATGGAAGCGCCGGAAAAATTCCACACGGCGCTGTTGCAAGGTTTGAACGCGCTTTAATCCAACCTTTGTGAGGCAAGGGCAATGTCGGTACAGATCGCAGTCATTGATGATTGGCAGAACGTGGCCAGTGGCGTGGTGGATTGGTCGGCGCTCAAGGCCGTGGGCCAGGTGCATTTTCTGCACGATTACCCGGCGGACACCGCCGTGATGATCGAGCGCTTGCACAGGTTCCAGGTGATTTGCGTCATGCGCGAACGCACCACCTTCGACTCGGCGCTGTTGCAGGGCCTGCCCAACCTCAAGCTGCTGGTGACCGGCGGCATGCGCAACGCGGCCCTCGACATTCCCGCCGCCAAGCGCCTGGGCATTCAGGTTTGCGGCACCGACAGCTATAAACACGCGGCGCCGGAACTGACGTGGGCGTTGATCATGGCCAGTAGCCGTAACCTGCTCGCCGAGGCCAATTCCCTGCGGGCCGGCCACTGGCAGGTGGGCCTGGGCGGCGACCTGCATGGCAAGACCCTGGGCATCCTGGGGCTGGGCAGCATTGGCCAGAAGGTCGCGCGCTTTGCCCAAGTGTTCGGCATGCGCGTGATTGCCTGGAGTGAAAACCTCACGCCCGCGCGCGCGGCCGAGGCGGGCGTGACCTGGGTCAGCAAAAAAACGCTGTTCGAAGAGGCCGATATCCTCACCATCCACCTGGTGCTCAGCGAGCGCAGCCGTGGCCTGGTGGATGCCGAGGCGTTGGGGTGGATGAAGCCCGGCGCGCGTTTGGTGAATACCGCGCGTGGGCCGATCGTGGATGAACCGGCGCTGGTGCAGGCGTTGCAGAGCGGCCGTCTGGCAGGGGCTGCGCTGGACGTTTATGGCGAAGAGCCATTGCCGTCGGACCACCCCTTCCGCCAGTTGCCGAATGTACTGGCCACGCCTCATGTGGGCTATGTGAGCGAGCAGAACTACCGGCAGTTCTATGGGCAGATGATTGAGAATATCCAGGCGTGGGCCCAAGGGTCGCCGATTCGCCTGCTCGGCTGATGCACCTTTTAAGTGCGCGCGCGCTGCTGTTGCCCTGCACACAGTGCCTCTCCACCGGCGTGACGGCCCCGAATTGGGGCCGCTTCACGACCCGGCGCAACAGAGCTGCCTCGTCTCGGATGCAGGTCGTTTTATAAAGCTGCATAAGGTTACAAGTTTTTTGTCCTACAAAAACCTTCCAGAAACCCTACAGGCTCTGGGATCTGTCCTAGACTCATGACCGATGGGTCCGTTTCAAAACAAAAACCCCGCAAAAAAACTAAACTTTTCAACTCGGCCCTTGGTCAAGTTTTAAGGCAAGGCGAGCACACCGCGATTCACGCTACATGCCCGTCCATCCAATCTTTTTAAGCTAACCGTGCAGCTGGCATACGCCTTGCCAGTTCGTAATGCGCTTGTGCGCCTGGCCGCAGGATGCGGTCATCGGAGCTAATGGCAGCGGGCCATTAGCCGACCAACACGTGGAGAGAATTATGATCAGTGCCGCAGCAAGTATTCAGGGAGAACGTGTTAGTCAGCCAGTTGGCGGGTCGACCCCTTTAGTCGACCTCAACACGGTGCGGCCGGTGTCCAGTCATAACCCCAATCGAAAGAAAGTGCTGTTTGTAACGTCTGAATTTGCCGACCTGGTGAAGACCGGCGGCCTGGGCGACGTATCGGCCGCCCTGCCCCGCGCCATGGCGCATCTGCATGATGTGCGCGTGCTGATCCCCGGTTACCCGCAGGTGATGGAAAGCGACAACCCGATCCATATCATCGGCGAGCTGGGTGGCCACGCCGCGCTGCCGCCGTGCAAGATCGGGCGCATGGACCTCAAGGACGGCCTGGTCATTTATGTGCTGATCTGCCCCGAGCTCTACGAGCGCGAAGGCACGCCCTACGGCGCCAACAACGGCCGCGACTGGCCCGACAACCATATTCGCTTCGCCCGCCTGGGCCTGGCCGCCGCCGACATGGCCGCCAACCTGGCGCAGATCCACTGGTGCCCGGACCTGGTGCACGCCCACGACTGGCCCGCCGGCCTGGCCCCGGCGTATATGCACTGGCGTGGGTCACGCACGCCCACCCTGTTCACCATTCACAACCTGGCCTACCAAGGCGTGGTCAGCCTGGCCTCCACGCCGGAGCTGGGCATTCCGCCTCACGCCCTGCAACAGGAAGGCATGGAGTTCTACGGCAAAATGTCGTTCCTCAAGGCCGGCATGGCGTACTCCAGCCATATCACCACGGTGAGCGCCACCTACGCCCAGGAAATCACCACCCCGGAATTCGGCTGCGGGCTCGACGGTTTCCTCGCCGCCAAGACCCAGCAAGGCCTGCTCAGCGGGATCCCCAACGGTATCGATGAAAGCTGGGAAACCTCCACCGACGAGCATCTGGTCCACAACTTCAATATCGGCGACTGGGAAGGCAAGGCGATTAACGCCGCCCATGTACGCGAGTTGTTCGGCCTGCATGACTCCACCGGCCCGCTGTTTGCCGTGGTCTCGCGCCTGGTCTACCAAAAAGGCCTGGACCTGACCGAAGCGGTCGCCGACTTCATCGTCGAAAACGGCGGCCAGATCGCGATTATCGGCCGTGGCGAGCCGGAAGAAGAACAGGCCATGCGCGAACTGGCGCTGCGCTTCCCCGGCCAGGTCGGTGTGCGCATCGGCTTCAATGAGACCGACGCACGCCGCATGTTCGCCGGCAGCGACTTCCTGCTGATGCCCTCGCGCTACGAGCCCTGCGGCTTGAGCCAGATGTACGCCCAGCGCTTCGGCTCACTGCCGGTAGCGCGCAATACCGGCGGGCTGGCCGACACCATCGAGGATGGCGTAACCGGGTTCCTGTTCAATGAATCCACGGTACAAAGCTACGAAGAAGCGCTCAGTCGCGCCTTCAAGGTGTTTGCCTTCCCCGGCCTGCTCAATGCCATGCGCTGCCGGGCCATGACTCAACCCTTCAATTGGTGCCAGGCGGTGGAACCCTACGCCGAACTGTATGAACAACTGGTCGCTAAAGCGCTGGGGAAACAAACCAAGTAATCAAGGGAGGTCTCTATAGATGCCATTACGGAATATGGAAACCTGGCCCCACGGCGCAATCATGCTGGACGCGCAACACACGCGTTTTGCTTTGTGGGCGCCAGACGCGTTTTATGTCAGCGTTGAATTGGAAGACGGCAACTCCATCGCCATGCTGCCCCAGGCCGATGGTTGGTTTGAAGTTGAAATAAAGTGCCCGGCGGGCACGCGCTACCGCTACAACATCGACGGCGAACGGGATGTGCCAGACCCGGCGTCCCGGGCCCAGGCTTCAGACGTACATGGCTGGAGCCTGGTGGTCGACCCCCTTGCCTATACCTGGCAACACGCCAACTGGCATGGCCGGCCGTGGCACGAAGCGGTGATTTACGAACTGCACGTCGGCGCGCTGGGCGGCTACGCCGAGGTCGAGAAACACCTGCCACGACTGGCCGAGCTGGGCGTTACCGCGATTGAACTGATGCCATTGGCGCAGTTCCCCGGCGAGCGCAATTGGGGTTACGACGGCGTACTGCCCTACGCACCGCAATCGTCCTACGGCACACCCGAGCAACTCAAACACCTGATCGACAGCGCCCATGGGCACGGCCTCGCCGTGATCCTCGACGTGGTCTACAACCACTTCGGCCCCGACGGCAATTACCTGGGCCAGTACGCCAAAGGCTTCTTCCAGGAGGACATCCACACGCCGTGGGGCGCGGGTATCGACTTCAACCGCCGCGAAGTGCGCGATTTCTTTCTCGACAACGCCTTGATGTGGTTGCTCGAATACCGCTTCGACGGCCTGCGGCTGGACGCCGTGCACGCGATCGACAACCCCGGCTTCCTGCAGGAACTGGCACACCGCGTGCGAGAGCAGGTCGACATCGGTCGACATGTGTGGCTGGTCCTGGAAAACGAGCTGAACCAGGCCAGCCTGTTGCAGCAGGACTTTGACGCGCAGTGGAACGACGACTTCCACAACGTGCTGCATGTGCTGCTCACGGACGAAACCGATGCGTATTACAGCGACTTCGCCACAGACGCTACCGCCAAATTGGCGCGTTGCCTGGGCGAAGGGTTTATCTATCAGGGCCAGGCCACCCGACATGGCCACGCTCGCGGCGAGCCCAGCGCGTCATTGCCGCCCACTGCCTTCGTGGCGTTTTTGCAGAACCACGACCAAATCGGCAACCGCGCCCTCGGCGAACGGCTGCATCAACTCTGCTCGCCCGACGCGCTCAAGGCCGCAACCGCATTGCTGTTGATGTCGCCGATGATCCCGTTGATGTTCATGGGCGATGAGAGCAACGCCCGCGAGCCCTTTCTGTTTTTCACCGACCACCACGGCGATCTCGCCGCAGCGGTACGTGAAGGCCGACGCAATGAATTCGCCGATTTCGCCGCGTTCCACGACCCCGAGCGCCGTGCGCGCATCCCCGACCCGAACGCCCTGTCCACCTTTGCGCAATCAGCCCCGGCGTTGGCCGATAACGCACACACCGAGTTCTACCGCCATCTGCTCGGCCTGCGCCGCGAACACCTCGTGCCGCACCTGCCCGGCAGCGTCGCACTGGGCGCGCAGGTGCTGGCAAACGCTGCCGTGACCGCGCGCTGGCGCCTGGGCAACGGCCGCCTGCTGCAAATCGACATCAACCTGAGTGCAGCGGCGGTGGCTCACACCACAACGCAGCCGATCATTTTTGCGACGCCTGCCGACCAAGGCGCGCAACTGCCGCCGTACAGCGCACGCGTCAGCCTTTCCCCTGTTGGAGAACACCCTTGAGCGAAGCGAAACTGGAAACTCTCGCCAGCCGCGCGGGCCTGGCCGTCGATTGGATCGACGCCAACGGCCGCCCGCAACGTGTGCAACCCGACGCCCTGCGCGCCGTCCTCAAAGGCCTCGGCCACCCGGCCGATACCGATGCCGAGATCGACGCGAGCCTGCATGAACTGGAACAGGCTCAACAGGCCAAACAGCTGCCACCTTTACTGACCGTGGACAGCGGCCACGGCCTTGACCTGGCGCACTATTTCGAACCCGACACCCTGTGCCGCGTCAGCCTGGAAAACGGTGAAACCCTGGAGCTGAGGCTCGACAGCAACGCGGTGCTGCCCGGCGTGATCGCCCTGGGTTATCACCAGGTGCATGTCAACGATCAGACCTTCACCCTGGCGGTTGCGCCCAGCCACTGCTACAGCGTGGCCGAAGCGGTCGACAGCCAACCCGCGCGTGCCTGGGGCCTGAGCGCGCAGCTGTATTCACTGCGTCGCCTGGGCGATGGTGGCTTCGGCGATACCCTGGCCCTGGAACACCTGGTGCGCGCAGCCGCCGAACGCGGTGCCGATGCCCTGGCGATCAGCCCGATGCACGCGATGTTCAGCGCCGACACCTCGCGCTACAGCCCCTACTCGCCATCGAGCCGCTTGTTTCTCAACAGCCTGTATGCCTCGCCGGCGTGCATCCTTGGCGAACGCGAAGTGCGCAACGCCATCGAGGCCATCGGCCTGGTGGAGGCGTTGCACACGCTGGAACAGGGCAGCCTGATCGACTGGGCCGCCGCCGCCAATGCCAAGCAACGCCTGTTGCGGGCACTGTATGAAGACTTCCGCCACGGCCAGCACCCGCAACATGCCGACTTCCTGAGCTTCCGCCAGGCCGGCGGTGAAGCCCTGGAAAACCACTGTCGCTTCGAAGCCGTGCAAGCGGCCCGTGCAGCCGCAGGCGAAGACCTCGACTGGCGCCACTGGCCCGAGGCGTGGCGCACCCCGCAAAGCCCGGCGCTGGCGAAGTTCGCCGAGGAAAACCGTGACGAAATCGGTTACTTCGCGTTCACCCAATGGCTGATCGCCCGCTGCCTGCAACGCGCCCAGCAAGCGGCCAAAGGCAGCGGCATGGGCGTCGGTTTGATCGCCGACCTCGCCGTGGGGGCCGACGGCGGCGGCAGCCAGGCCTGGAGCCGCCAGGATGAGCTGCTGGCCGACCTGACCGTGGGCGCGCCACCCGACATCCTCAACCGCGCCGGTCAGGGCTGGGGCATTTCCGCGTTCTCCCCCGAAGGCCTCAAGCGCAATGGCTTTCGCGCGTTTATCGAGATGCTGCGCGCCAACTTCGCCCATGCCGGCGGCTTGCGCATCGACCACGTGATGGGCCTGCAACGCCTGTGGGTGATCCCCATGGACGCCTCGCCACGCGAAGGTGCCTACCTGTATTACCCGGTGGACGACATGCTGCGGCTGCTGGCGCTGGAATCCCATCGCCACCAGGCCATCGTGCTCGGTGAAGACCTGGGCACGGTACCCGATGGCCTGCGCGAAAAACTCATCGGCCGCTCGATTCTGGGCATGCGCGTGCTGCTGTTCGAACAAGACCACGACGGCCGGTTCAAACCTATCCTCGACTGGCCGGACAACGCCCTGGCCACCACCAGCACCCACGATCTGCCCACGCTCAACGGCTGGTGGCACAGCCGCGATATCGACTGGAACATCCAGCTCGGCCTGATCGATGCGCCCACCGTGGAGCAATGGAGCGAACACCGCCTGCGCGAACGCCAGGCGCTGCGCCAGGCCTTGAGCCAGGACCCGCAGAATTTCGTGGAAGAGATCCGCAACGAAACCGACCACATGATCGACGCCAGCGTGCGCTACCTCGGCCACACCCGCGCGCCGCTGGTGGTGCTGCCGCTGGAGGATGCGCTGGGCGTGGAAGAACAAGCCAACCTGCCCGGCACCACTGACACCCATCCCAACTGGCGCCGGCGCCTGGCGGGTGAAGCCTCGAGCCTGCTCGACAATGCCGGTGCCGCGCGCCGTCTCGAACTGCTGGCCGTCGCGCGCAACCAGGCCTATGAGCGTGACCGATGAACACACTCGAACTGCGCGCAACCCAGCGCCTGCAATTTCATAAGGGGTTTACCCTAGACGACGCGGTACCGTTGGTGCCGTATTTTGCCCGGTTGGGCATCAGCCACCTGTATGCGTCGCCGCTGCTCAGTGCGCGCGCCGGCTCCATGCACGGCTACGATGTGGTCGACCCCACGCGGGTCAACCACGAGTTGGGCGGTGAAGCGGCGTTGCGCCGTCTGGTCGCCGCGTTACGCGAACACGACATGGGCTTGATCCTCGACATTGTTTCCAACCACATGGCCGTTGGCGGTGCCGATAACCCGTGGTGGCTGGACCTGCTCGAGTGGGGCCGCTTGAGCCCCTACAGCGAATTTTTCGATATCCAGTGGCACTCGCCCGACCCCTTGCTCAAGGGCCAACTGCTGATGCCGTTTCTGGGCAGCGATTATGGCGAAGCCTTGCAGGCCGGCACGCTGACGCTGCAGTTCGATGCCGAACACGGAGCGTTTTATGCGCAGCACTACGAACACCGCTTCCCGATCTGCCCACGCGATTACGCGCTGATTCTGGGCAGCGATGAACCGCTCAAACCGCTGGCTGAGCAATTCGCCGCCCTGGCCTATCAAAACGATGCGTATGCGCAGGCGGCCGTGCTCAAGCAGGCCTTGGCCGAGCACGCCAGCGACGTACTGCCGGCCATCCAACAACGGTTGGCGCGCTTCGACGGGCGCGAACAGGAAGGCTTCGAGCGCCTGCATCATCTGCTCGAACAGCAAAGCTACCGCCTGGCCAGTTGGCGCACGGCGGCGGACGATATCAACTGGCGCCGCTTCTTCGACGTCAATGAACTGGGCGGCCTGCGCGTTGAACGCGCGCAGGTATTCGAGGCCACCCACGGCAAGATCTTCGAGCTGATCAGCGAAGGCCTGGTGGATGGCCTGCGCATCGACCATATCGACGGCCTGGCCGACCCGCGCGGTTACTGCCGCAAGCTGCGGCGCCGGGTGGATGCACTGGCGCCTGGGCGGCACTTGCCGATTTTCGTCGAGAAGATTCTTGGCGACGGTGAAACCCTGCGCGAAGACTGGTGCGTGGACGGCACCACCGGCTACGAATTCATGAACCAACTGTCGCTGTTGCAGCACCACCCGGACGGCTTCGAACCCCTGGCCGACGTGTGGACGCGCCACAGCGAGCGGCCCTCGGCGTTTATCGAAGAAGCCTGGCTGGCGCGCCAGCAGATCCTCAACGGCTCCCTGGGCGGCGACTTTGAAAGCGTGGCCCAGGCCCTGCTGCAAGTGGCCCGCGATGACGTGATGACCCGCGACCTGACCCTGGGTGCGATTCGCCGCGCGTTGCAGGAACTGATCGTGCACTTCCCGGTGTACCGCACCTATATCAGCGCCCGTGGCCGGAGCGCCGCCGACGACCAGGTTTTCCAGCAAGCCCTGGAAGGCGCGCGCGGCACCTTGAGCGAAGGCGACTGGCCGGTGCTCGACCACCTGGAAAAATGGCTCGGCGGCCAGCCCTGGCGTGAGCGCCCGGTGGGCCGTGAGCGCAAGATCCTCAAGCATGCCTGCGTGCGCTTCCAGCAACTGACGTCGCCGGCGGCGGCAAAGGCCGTGGAAGACACCGCGTTCTACCGCTCTGCGGTGCTGCTGTCGCGTAACGACGTGGGCTTTTGCACCGAGCGGTTCAGCGCGCCGTTGGCCGAGTTCCACGCGGTCAACCAGCAGCGCTTGCACGCCTTCCCGGACAACTTGCTCGCCACCGCCACCCACGACCATAAACGCGGCGAAGACACCCGCGCGCGCCTGGCGGTACTCAGTGAGTGCGCCGCCTGGTACGCCGAACAGGTCGAGCAATGGCGCGCCCTTGCACAGCCTTTGCGCAGCGACGCGGCCAGCCCGTCGGCGGGCGATGAGTTGATCCTGTACCAGGTGTTGCTGGGCAGTTGGCCGCTGGACCTCACCGATGACGTTGCGGGTTACCAGCAGCGCCTGTGGCAATGGCAACAAAAGGCCCTGCGCGAAGCCAAGTTGCACAGCAGTTGGAGCGCCCCCAACGAGGCCTACGAGCACGGTGTCGAAGCGTTCCTGTCGCGCCTGTTGCTCAGTGACGCAGGCCGCCCCTTGCGCACCGCGATCGGCGCGGCGGCCCAGGCGATTGCCCCGGCGGGCGCGCTCAATGGGCTGGCGCAATCCTTGCTTCGCATCACGGTGCCGGGGGTGCCGGACCTGTACCAGGGCGCCGAGTTCTGGGACTTCAGCCTGGTGGACCCGGACAACCGTCGCCCGGTGGATTTCAAGGCGCGGCAACACGCCCTGAATACCCCACCGGATATCGGCGAACTGTTGTTCAACTGGCGTGACGGGCGTATCAAACAGGCGTTGATCGCCCAGGTACTGGCCTTGCGCAAGGCCCATCCGCTGCTGTTTCGCCAGGGCCACTACACGCCGCTGGAGGTGGTTGGGCAACACGCCGAACGGGTGATCGCATTCTGCCGCGAACATCAGGGCAAACGCCTGCTGGTGGTGGTGCCGCGCTGGCCCCATTCACTGCTGGAAAATGGTGTGCGTCCACAGATCAATGCGCAGGTTTGGGGCGATACCCGGCTGAAATTACCGTTCGCCGCGCCAACTCAAAACTGGAAGGGACTTTTTCATACAGGTGCAGTCACACCAGACAAGGAGCTGTTGATCAGCACTGCCCTGGGGGATTTCCCGGTCAATGTCTTTATCAATCCTGATGATCAAGAAAGCTGAAAATTTTCTGTGAGGAGCATTGCGATGAGTACCGAAGACAAACGCATACGCGAACTGGCGCATCAGATCTGGGAGTCTGAAGGCAAACCCCATGGCCAGGACGCGCGCCACTGGGAGATGGCGCGCAAGTTGGCCGAATCCGAAGCGCTGACACCGAGCAAGCCAAAACCGGCCGCCAAACCGAAGACGGCGCCCAAGCCCGCCGCAGCGAAAGCCAAACCGGCGGCGGCCAGCAAACCGGCCCCGCCGCCAGCGAAAAAACCGGCTGCGCCGAAAAAGCCCAAACCCTGACCCTTATAGCGCCATAACCCTCCTCCCGACGCAGTCGGCAGGAGGTGACCCCACGTTTCAGATTTCTCAACTGACCCCTGGTCAGCACGGCCGCGTTCGGCCCGGAAAAAGACCCTTGCAGGAGCAACACTCAATGAGCAAACCCCATAAAACCCCATCGACGCCGGGCAGCGAGCCGTCGCGGATTCGTGAAGGTTTGCCCTTCCCCCTTGGCGCCACCTGGGACGGCCTGGGCGTCAACTTTGCATTGTTCTCGGCCAATGCCACCAAGGTCGAACTGTGCCTGTTCGACGACACCGGTGAAGTTGAACTGGAGCGTATCGAACTGCCCGAATACACCGACGAGATCTTCCACGGTTACTTGCCCGACGCCCACCCAGGGCTGATTTACGGCTACCGCGTGTACGGTCCGTATGACCCGGCCAACGGGCATCGTTTCAACCACAACAAACTGCTGATCGACCCCTACGCCAAGCAATTGGTGGGTGAGTTGAAATGGTCGCAGGCGCTGTTCGGCTACACCATCGGCCATCCCGACGACGACCTCAGCTTCGACGAACGCGACAGCGCGCCCTTCGTGCCCAAGTGCAAGGTCATCGACCCGGCGCACACCTGGGGCAACGACCAGCCGGTGCGGGTGCCATGGGACCGCACGATCATTTACGAAACCCACCTGCGCGGCATCAGCATGCGCCACCCTTCGGTGGGCGAATCGGTGCGGGGCACCTGCGCCGGCCTGATGGAAGACGACGTGCTCAAGCACATCCGCCAGTTGGGTATTTCATCGGTGGAACTGTTGCCGGTCCACGCTTTCGTCAACGACCAGCACCTGCTGGAAAAAGGCATGACGAACTATTGGGGCTACAACAGCATCGCGTTTTTCGCCCCCGACCCACGCTACCTGGCCAGCGGCAAGATCGCCGAGTTCAAGGAAATGGTCGCGCACCTGCATGAGCAGAAGCTCGAACTGATCCTCGACGTGGTCTACAACCACACCGCTGAAGGCAACGAACGTGGCCCGACCCTGTCCATGCGCGGTATCGACAACGCCTCGTACTATCGCTTGATGCCCGACGACAAGCGCTTCTACATCAACGATTCAGGCACCGGCAACACCCTGGACCTGAGCCACCCCTGCGTGCTGCAGATGGTGACAGACTCACTGCGCTACTGGGCCACCGAGATGCATGTGGACGGCTTTCGCTTCGACTTGGCGACCATCCTCGGCCGCTACCGCGACGGCTTCGACGAGCGCCATAGCTTCCTCGTCGCCTGCCGCCAGGACCCGATACTGCGCCAGCTCAAACTCATTGCCGAGCCTTGGGACTGCGGCCCCGGCGGCTATCAGGTGGGCAACTTCCCGCCGGGCTGGGCGGAATGGAACGACCGCTTCCGCGACACCGTGCGCGCGTTCTGGAAAGGCGACGACGGCCAACTGGCGGACTTCGCCGGGCGCATGACCGCCTCGGGCGAGATGTTCAACCATCGAGGGCGGCGTCCGTACAGTTCGGTGAATTTCATCACCGCCCACGACGGTTTCACCCTGCACGACCTGGTGTCGTACAACGACAAGCACAACGAGGACAACGACGAAAACAACCAGGACGGCAGCAACAACAACCTGTCCTGGAACCATGGCGTCGAAGGCCCCACCGACGACCCGCACATCAACGCGCTGCGCCTGCGCCAGATGCGCAATTTCTTCGCCACGCTGCTGCTGGCCCAGGGCACCCCGATGATCGTCGCCGGTGATGAGTTCGCCCGTACCCAGCACGGCAACAACAACGCCTATTGCCAGGACAGCGAGATCGGCTGGGTCAACTGGGACCTGGACGATGACGGCAAGTCGTTGCTCAAGTTTGTGAAGCGCTTGATCAAACTGCGCCTGGCATATCCGATCTTGCGTCGCGGGCGCTTCCTGGTGGGTGACTACAACGAAGACATCGGTGTGAAGGACGTGACCTGGCTTGCGCCCGATGGCAGCGAAATGACCACCGAACAATGGCAGGACAGCCAGGGCCGCTGCCTGGGCATGCTGATGGATGGCCGCGCCCAGGAAACCGGGATCCGCCGTGCCGGCGCCGATGCCACCTTGTTGCTGGTGGTGAATGCGCACCACGACATGGTCAACTTCCGCCTGCCGCCGGTGCCCGAAGGTGAAAGCTGGAGCTGCATGCTCGACACCAATGACCCGGCCGTGCGCGGCCAGGAACGTTTTGAATTCGATCACGAATATGCCGTGACCGGGCGCTCGCTGTTGCTGTTTGAGCTGCAGCGCGAAGACGAGGTGTGAGACAGGCGTGCACAGATGCCTTAAATACCAGGGCTACTCGGACACGCAAGCCCTCGGCCGGGCGCTGGAGGCCCTTCAGGCAGAGGGCCTGGATCGGTTGCCATTGCCCGGCAGTGGCCAGACGTTGGAGCGTTTCAGACGCCTGGCCGAGGTGGCCGCGCATGATGTGCGCCTGTGCAAGTTGTTCGAAGGCCATACCGACGCGCTGGCGATCATGGCCGAACTCGACAGCCCCCTCCCCCGCCAGGCACTACGTGGGGAATGTGGGCCGCCGAGCCGCCAACGGCCAAGGTGCGGGTGTACCGTGAGGGTGAGCATTTGCGGGTACTGGGGCGCAAAGCCTGGTGTTCCGGTGCGGCGGTGGTGAGCCATGGGTTATTGACCGCCTGGGATGAAACGGACCGTCAGCAATTGGTGGCGGTTGCGATGCAACAGCCAGGCGTTACGGTGACGGATGAAGGCTGGTGCGCGGTGGGCATGGCGGCGACGGGCAGTGTCGAGATTGTCTTCGATGAGGCCGCAGGCCTTGCTGTAGGTGGACCAGGCGATTACCTCGCCCGCCCTGGTTTCTGGCACGGCGGGATCGGCGTCGCCGCGTGCTGGTACGGCGCGGCGCAACAGCTTGCAGAGGCATTGCGCGCGCATTGCAGCCAACGCCCTGAACCCCACGCGCTTGCACATCTGGGCGCCGTCGACAGGGCACTGCACAGCGCCGCGTGCGTGTTGCGCGCAAGCGCTGCGCGCATCGACCGTGCGCCCATCGCCGATGCCCGGCAACTGGCTCAGCAAGCGCGGGCGTGCATCGAAGACAGCGTGGAGCAAGTGATTCACCATGTCGGCCGCGCGCTCGGTGCCGGGCCGTATTGCAAGGACCCGCACTTTGCCCAGTTGATGGCGGACTTGCCGGTGTACATGCGCCAAAGCCATGCCGAACGTGATCTTGCCGGCCTCGGTGAGCAGGTAGCCGGCGCGCCCTCAGGGAGGTGGCAGCTATGAAACCCAACCCGATTGTCGGCCAAGGTACGCCGCTGCATCGTTGGCAAACCTCGCCGCGCATGGCCGAGCTTGCGCTGATCAGCGTCGAACAGTTGGTGCCCGAGGGCCATCGCGCGGTGATCATCGCCCCCCATCCAGACGATGAGGTGCTCGGCTGCGGTGGCCTGTTGCAGGGGCTGGCCGCACTGGGGAGGCCCATCCAACTGATTTCGGTGACCGACGGCAGCGCCAGCCACCCAGGCTCCCGACGTTGGCCGGCGGAGCGCCTGAGCGTGGTGCGACCGCAGGAGTCGGCGCAGGCGCTGCACCGCCTGGGGCTGCCCTTGCACAGTTTGAAGTGGCTGCGCGCAGGCTTTGCCGACAGCAACGTCGCCGCACGCGAAGACGAGTTGATGAGGTTTATCCAGCGCTACCTAAAACCCACCGATGTGGTGTTCACCACGTGGCGCGAAGACGGCCATTGCGACCACGAAGCCGTGGGGCGGGCCAGTGCCGCGGCCGCCCAGGCAGTGGGCGCCACGCTGTACGAGCTGCCGGTGTGGACCTGGCACTGGGCGACCCCCGAAGACCGCCTGGTGCCCTGGCACCGCGCACGCAAAATCCCCCTGACCTGCGAAGCCGTGGCCCGTAAGCGCCACGCTATCCATGCCTTCGCCAGCCAGTTAGAAGGTGACCCGCAGATCGGCCTTGCGCCGGTGCTGGCGCCTTATGTGGTGGAGCGTTTGCTGCAACCCTTTGAAGTGGTATTCGTATGAGTGTGGCCACCCCATATTTCGACCGGCTGTTTGCCGAAAACGATGACCCCTGGGCATTCCGCCAACGCTGGTATGAGCGCCGCAAGCGTGCCCTGACCCTGGCGATGCTGACGCGCCCGCGCTACGCCGCGATCTTCGAGCCGGGTTGCGCCAATGGCGAACTGAGCGTTGAACTGGCCGCGCGTTGCGACCAACTGTTGTGTTGCGACACCGCCACGGCGGCAGTCAACCTGGCGCGCAACCGCCTGCTGGGTGTGCCCCACGCGCAGGTGCGGCAGGCTCGCTTGCCCGAGCAGTGGCCTGCGGGGCAATTTGAGCTGATCGTGCTCAGCGAGTTGTGTTACTACCTCGATGCCGACGACCTGTGCCGCGTGATAGAACGCGCCCTCGCCTCTTTAAGCGACGACGGCCAATTGCTCGCCTGCCATTGGCGCCCACCTATCGAGGGGTGCCCGCAGACTGCCGAGCAGGTACATGCCCTGCTTGAGCAACGGCTGGGCATGCCACGAGTCGCCAGCCATCACGAACACGACTTTCTCCTCGACCTGTGGTGCCGCGACGGTACTTCGGTCGCCAGCCTTGAGGGCCTGCGATGATCGGCATTCTGATCCCGGTACACAACGAAGAAGCATTGTTGGCCGAGTGCCTGGACGCCGCGATGATCGCGGCGCGCCATCCAGGCTTGCTGGGCGAAACGGTACAGATCCTGGTAGTGCTCGACAGTTGCAGCGACGCCAGTGCGGTCATTGCCCAGGCGTACCCGGTACACAGGCTGGAAGTACAAGCACGCAATGTCGGCCAGGTACGCGGCATCGGTGCGCAGTATTTGCTGGACCGAGGTGCGCGCTGGATTTCCTGCACCGACGCCGACAGCCGGGTCGCGCCGGACTGGCTGGTGGCACAACTCGCGCTTGAGGCCGACGCGGTCTGCGGCACGGTGACGGTACAAGCCTGGGATGAAGATTTCGACCCCGCCGCGCAGATCCGCTATCACCAGAACTACCAGGCACGCGACGGGCATCGGCACATCCACGGCGCCAACCTGGGGGTGAGCGCGGATGCGTATATACGTGCGGGTGGCTTCGAACCCTTGGCGTGCCATGAAGATGCTCAACTGGTGCGCGATCTGGAACGCTGCGGTGCCTCCATCGCCTGGAGCCATGCCCCCCAAGTGACCACCAGCGCACGCCTGGAGTCCCGTGCCCAGGGTGGCTTTGGTGATTATTTGAAGAGCTTGATGCAGGCGCCCTGAAAAAAACCAGTGTGCTGAAGGTCAAGCCCTGGATACTTGACTATGCTGATGACGCCTTGCTGGTCATTCAGGACTGAATGGCCATGCGCCCACCACGGCGGAGTCTGTGGTGAATAAAAGAGTGTCGTCCCGTCAACGGGGCACGACCCGGCATCAATCGACAAGGATGTAACACCATGAAGCCTGCCTACTTAAGCGAAGGCCGTCGCGGCCCCGCACAAATCTGGAACAGCGCGCCGCAACTGGCGCAAATCCCGCCGATCGCCACTGCCTCGCTGGTGCCCGCCGGCGCACGCGTGGTGGTCATCGCGCCTCACCCCGGTGATGAAGTGCTGGCCTGCGGCGGTCTGCTGCAATTGCTCAGCACCCTGGAACACCCCTTGAAGTTGATCTCCATCACCGATG
This sequence comes from Pseudomonas sp. S3_E10, assembly GCF_054667615.1. NCBI lineage: Bacteria > Pseudomonadati > Pseudomonadota > Gammaproteobacteria > Pseudomonadales > Pseudomonadaceae > Pseudomonas > Pseudomonas sp. S3_E10. The sequence goes on along the minus strand of NZ_CP162743.1, from coordinate 5,504,695 downwards.
GCAGCGCCAGCCACCCTGGTTCCCAGGTGTGGCCGGCCAGCCGTTTGAGCGTGGTGCGCCCCCAGGAAAGCGCCGAAGCGCTGCGCCGCCTGGGCATGCCGTTGCACAGCTTGAAGTGGATACGTGGCGGTTTTTGTGACAACGCCCTGGCGGCCCGCGAAGCGCAACTGAGCCCGTTTATCGCGCGTTACCTGCAACCGGGCGACGTGGTGTTTACCACCTGGCGCGATGACGGCAACGCCGACCACGATGCCGTTGGCCGCGCCAGTGCCCAGGCGTGCAGCCAGGTGGGCGCGCAGCTCTATGAATTACCGATCCGGGCCTGGCATTGGCCCGCCCGCGAAAGCGCGGCGATCCCCTGGCACCGTGCACGCAAAGTGCGCTTGAACAGCTGGGCCGTGGCACGCAAGCTCCACGCCGCCCACGCCTACGCCAGCCAACTGATGGGCGACCCCGAGATCGGCCTGCCGCCGATATTGGCGCAGGTGCTGCTTGAGCGCATGCGCGAGCCCTATGAGATCGTGTTTTTGTAGACGGTAGGCGGGAGTTCCCCGAGCGGCTCCCGTCAGCCCGCCACTCGTCTAGACCTGTAAGTTCTGACAGTAGCCCGCTGCTTGATGTGTGGCTAAGGTGCAAAAAGTGCTGCACAGGTAAGGTGCAGTCGAGAAAGCCATGCCAACCCCTTGCATTGGCCGGTGTTTTCGAAAGGTAACCCGCAGTCCCTGTTCCGTATCGCGCGTGACGTTGTCATGGTCTGGCCCGCACCTGCCTTTGCAGGCGCTGGGGCACTATTCACCTCGATTGAGGACGGATCATGCGCACACGGACACTTTCGTTGTACCTGGGTATTGCGTTGACGCTTGCATTGGCGACGTGGCCATTAGCCTCGCGGGGGGCGTGCAGCGTCAACAACACCGCCGGCGATGACATATCCAACTGCGACAGCGCCACGGCGCCGGGCTTTACCGATACCGGCGGCAACAACACCTTGACGCTCACCGCGACGGGTCGGATCGCCGGCAACGTGAGCTATGGCGACGGCAACGACAGGGTCAACGTGAACGGCCCGAATGCGGGCATCGATGGCAACCTCGACCAGGGCCACGGCAACAATTTCTTTCGGCTGGACCTGGGCAGCATCACGGGGGAGGTGCATCAGGGCGACGGCAAAGACGTGATAGAGGTGAGCGGCGGCAAGGCCGGCGCGATGGTCCAGGGTTCGGGCCAGGACCGTTTTGTCATGACTGACGGCACCATCGCCTCACTCGCCCAGGGAGACGGCCTGGACGAATTTGAGATCAGCGGCGGCACCATCACCGGGGCTTTTGAAGACGGTGACCATGGGACTATGACCGGGGGCACCATCGGGCGGGTTGATATGAAGCTCGATGACAACGTGTTCAAGATGAGCGCAGGCACCATTGTCGGCAACCTGGTGACCGGGTTCGGCAAAGACACCATCGAGGTGTCGGGCACCAGCGTTATTGGCGGCAATATCAGCGTCAGCGGCGGCGACGACCGTGTGACCGTCTCCGGGGGTGAGGTCAAGGGCCAAGTGTTGCTCAGCTTCGGCAATGACCGGTTCACCTGGACGGGTGGCAACCTCCACGCCCCGGTGATGGCAGGGCCGGGTGACGACACCGCGTCGTTGCACAACCTGACGCGTGCCCAACTGGCTGCGGCACAGTGGGTTGACGGCGGCCTGGGCAATGACACGCTGACCCTGGACAACACCCAAGCCGGCGACCCGGCCGTGTTGCCCAACTGGGAAACCATTGACATGCGCAACGGCGCGCAACTGTCTCTGGGCGGCACGCTCAAGCTGGGCGATAGCGCGTCCGGCACCGGTACGCTGAACCTCGACAGTACGAGTGAGCTGCAGGCCGCTACCGGCGTAATCGAAGCGTTTACACCCGGCCAGCGGGTTAACGTCAACAACAGTGGCCTTATCAACATGGCTGCCGCCAATGCGGGCACTGGCGATACCCTGACGATCAACGGAAATTACACCGGCAATGGCGGGCGGCTCGCGCTCAACAGCCGGCTCGACGGCGACGGCTCGCCCAGCGATAGATTGGTGGTGAGCCAGGGCAGCCTCGACGGCACCACCCGCCTGAATGTGATCAACGCAGGCGGCGCCGGCGCCGCCACGTTGCAGGATGGCATCCAGGTGGTGCAGGCGCTCAACGGTGCCACCAGCAGCGCCACGGCCTTCAGCCTTGCGGCACCCTTGTCGGCCGGTGCGTATGAATATCATCTGTTCCAGGGCGGCGTAACGCCCGGCACCGCCGATAACTTCTACCTGCGTTCGACCCTGCCGGCGGCCCCGCAAGTCGTCCCCGCGCCAGGCACCCCGCCGCTGCCGGCCAGCACGGGGGGCGCGCCGACGCCGTTTTACCGGCCGGAAGTGTCGATTTACGCCGCCCTGTTCCCCGCCACCGAGCAGATGGTGCGTGGCATGCTCGGCACCTTCCACGAACGCATGGGCGACCAGAGCCAACAACGGCAAAGTGGTGCATTCCAGGCCGGTTGGGGGCGGGTCTATGACAGCAGCGCGCGCCAGAGCTTTGCCGGCACGGTCAGCCCGACGCTCGACCGTTCGCTGTTCGGCTTCCAAGTGGGCAGTGATCTGTATGCCGGCACCACTGCAAACGGTCATGTGCAACGCAGCGGGTTCTTCGTTGGCCACAGCACGCTCAAAGGCAATGTCAAAGGCTTCAACGGTGGCTGGCAGGACAAGGACGCCGGCAAGACCACCTTGCGCGGCGACAGCCTGGGGGTTTATTGGACGTTGATCGGCGCCAACCAGGCTTACCTCGACCTGGTGTTGATGGGGACGCGCTTCAACGGCAACAACGAGTCGAACCGTGGGGTGAAGATGAAAACCCGCGGTCATAACCTCACGGCGTCCGCTGAAATTGGCTGGCCGTTGCCGGTGACCCGCCAGTGGGTGGTGGAGCCTCAGGCACAAGTGATCGTCGGCAAAACCCGCCTCGACAGCCAGAACGACGGCATTTCGCGCGTGTCGTACGAGGCCGACACCACGCTCACGACACGCCTTGGCGTACGCCTGCGTGGCGACTATCAATGGCGTAGCCTGCCGTTTCAGCCGTACGCGCGGGCGAATGTGTGGCACAGCCGCGCCGGGCAAAACACCGCCACGTTTGAGGGGCACACCGCTATTGATACAGAACAGCAGGCCAGCACCCTCGATGTGAGTGTCGGTGCCACATTGAAGGTCGCTGAACACCTGAGCATTTATGGCGAAGCCGGGTACAGGCGCAACCTCGACAGCCAAGCCGACAATGGCCGCCAAGGCACCCTCGGCTTGCGCATGGCGTTCTGATCAGCAAACGCCCGCGCCCTTCGCCACGCCAGTCACTGACGCCCATCACCGGTGACCGGGGTTGGCCACGCCGACAGCCTTGAACCGTGAAAACTGGAAGGCAATCGCCAGCCAGGCAAACCACACCGGCATCACGCACAGCGCCAGGCGCGTATCCGGGCGCAACGCCAGCAGGCAGAGCACAAAGGCGAGGAATGCCAGGCTGAACCAGGCCATCGGCACACCGCCGGGCATTTTGTAGACGGAGCTGGCATGCAGGTCCGGGCGTTTTTTGCGGTAAGCGATGTAGGACGCCAGGATGGTCGACCAGGTAAAAATCACCAGGATCGCCGACACCGTCGACACGATAGTGAAGGCGGTCATCACCTCCGGCACCACGAACAGCAACACCAGGCCGAGCACCATCAACAGGGTGGTAAACGCCAGGCTGATAAACGGCACGCTGCTGCGCGACAGGCGCCGGAAAATCCCCGGTGCATCCCCCAAGTCGGCCAGGCCGAACAGCATGCGGCTGGCGGAAAACACCCCGCTGTTGGCCGACGATGCCGCCGAGGTCAGCACCACGAAATTGACGATGCCCGCCGCGGCCGGGAACCCTGCCACCAGAAACAACTCCACGAACGGGCTTTTGCTCGGCGACACCTGCTGCCACGACGTCACCGCGATGATGCACGCCAAGGCCAGCACGTAGAACAGAATGATGCGCAACGGGATCGAGTTGATCGCCTTGGGCAAGGTCTTCTCGGGCGCACGGGTTTCGGCGGCGGCGGTGCCGATCAGCTCGGTGCCGGCGAACGAGAATATCGCCATCTGGAACCCGGCGAAAAACCCGAACAGGCCGTTGGGGAACGCTGCCTGTTTGTCCAGCAAGTGAGCCAGGGACGCGGTGACACCGGTGGGCGAAACAAACGAGCTGGCGATCAGCACTGCACTCACGCTGATCAGAGTTACCACGGCCACGATCTTGATGATCGCGAACCAGAACTCCACCTCACCGAACAACCGGACCGTCAGCACGTTCAATGCGAACAGCGTCAGCAACATGCCCATGGCGGGCATCCAGGCCGGCACGTCGGGAAACCAGTACTGGAAAAACCCGCCCACCACCACCGCATCCCCCACCACTGCCACACTCCAGCTCAGCCAATACGACCAGCCGAGGAAGAACGCCGCACGCGGCCCCAGGTAGGCGCCGGCAAAGTCGGCGAAACTCTTGAAATTCAGGTTGGAGAGCAGCAGCTCACCCATGGCGCGCATCACGAAGTACACGAACAGCCCGATGATCATGTAGATCAGGATGATCGAAGTACCCGACAGCGCGATGATCTTGCCGGAGCCCATGAACAGGCCGGTGCCGATCGCACCGCCCATGGCCATCAGTTGGATATGGCGGTTGCTCAGGGTGCGTTGCAACGCAGGCTTTTCGCAAAGCCCGGGCGTGGTTGTTTTCATCACAAAACCTCTTGTTATGTTTTTGAGTTTTGGCAGAAAAAAGGCGGTGGAGCGTTTGTTGTTATCCGGCGGTTTTACTTTCGAAACCGTGCAGCACGTTGACGGCGTTGATGCCGATCTCATCGACCATGTAGCCGCCTTCCATTACAAACAGCGTCGGCACACCCACACCGGCGATGATCTGGCCCATGCCGATGAAGTCCTCGCTGTCGAGCAGGAAGTGGCTGATGGGGTCGTCCTTGAAGGTGTCCACGCCCAGGGAGATCACCAGCACTTCAGGGGCAAAGGCGATTAATTGCCGGCACGCATCGGCCAGGGCGGTTTGGTAGTGGCCCCAGGCGGTGTTTTTGGGTAGCGGATAATTCAGGTTGAAACCCTCCCCGGCTCCGCTGCCGCGCTCAGCGCGTGCGCCAGAAAAATAGGGGTAGGACACCGACGGGTCGCCATGCAGGGAGATGAACAGCACGTCCGGGCGGTCGTAGAAAATGTTCTGCGTGCCGTTGCCGTGGTGGAAATCCACATCCAGTACCGCGACGCGCCGGGCGCCCTGGGTAATGGCCTGTTGCGCGGCAATCGCGGCGTTGTTGAGGTAGCAATAACCACCCATGTATTCGCGCGCCGCATGGTGGCCGGGCGGGCGGCACAGGGCGAAGGCGCTGTGGTGGCCTTCGTCGATCAGGGCCAGGCCGGTGAGCGCGATGTCTGCGCTGGTCTTGACCGCATTCCAGGTGGTGGCGGTGATCGGTGAACCGGCATCCATGGCAAAGAAGCCCAATTTGCCGTCGATGAAATCCGGCACGTGTTGGTTGGCCAGGTCGCGTACCGGCCATACCAGCGGCAGCGCGTCATGGCTGCGGCCGATGGCCGTCCACTCGGCCCACGCGGTTTCAAGGAACGCCACATAGCGTTCGCTGTGGGCATTGACGTAACAGGCGCGGTCAAACGTGCGCGGCACGATGATGTCGCCCAACCCCACATGCCGCACGCGGTCACGAACAGTGTCGGCGCGGCTCGGTTGTTCGAACGAAGGCTTGAGCACGCCATCTTTCAATTCGGTGCCATGGTGCAAACGGTGGGCATCGCTAAAAACAGTCAGCATGTGTGTACATCCGCCAGTAAAAGACAGGCTCCATTTTGTTCTGGGGATGCGGGGCTTTCTTTGCTTTTACTTCCGGCGCTGGTAGTTTTATCGGGTGTTTTTACCCTTATGACAGCCATTTATGAAAAATAAAACCAAACAGGTCGCTCTTGACGACACCGATCTCGCCATCCTCGCCCTGTTGCAGGAGGATGCGAGTATTTCCAACGCCCAACTGAGCGAGCGCCTGGCCCTGAGCCTCACGCCCTGCTGGCGTCGGCGCAAACGCCTGGAGGAAGAAGGCGTGATCAAGGACTACCAGGCCAACCTGGACCGCAAGATGCTCGGGCTGGACATCATGGCGTTTGTGCATGTGCGCTTTGCCATCCACACCGATCACGCGCCGGATGCCTTTGAAGCCGTGGTCCGGGACCTGCCCCAGGTGCTGTCGTGCCACAAGATCACCGGCGATGCGGATTACCTGTTGCAAGTGCTGGCCGAGGACCTGGACAGCTACAGCGAGTTTGTCGAGAGCGTGCTGAGGCGCCAGTTGGGGATTGCGTCGATCCAGTCGAGCCTGGCGTTGCGCGAGGTGAAAGCGACGAGTCGGGTGGCGATTCCACAGCGCGATTGAAGCGGCCAATTTCGGCAGGTAGTGGCAAAAAGCCTGCCGAATGGGCGTGAAAAATTTAACTATTCCAATGGTCCTGGCCGCCAGTCCTATACCGCACGCGGTTTCGACATCGACAACCTCATGTATGACGGCATCCCCAGCGGTTACAAAGGCGCATCGGTCGGCGCCCAGCCGAACCTGGCGATGTTCGATCGCGTCGAAGTCGTGCGCGGCGCAACCGGCTTGGTGACCGGCGCGGGCAACCCTTCGGCGGCCATCAACCTGATCCGCAAACGCCCGCTGGATGAACAGAAAGTCACCCTAACCGGGGCCGCCGGCAGCTGGGACGACTACCGTGGCGAACTCGACGCCTCCAGCCCGCTCAATGACAGCGGCACCTGGCGTGGCCGGGTTGTCACCTCGTACCGCGACGCCAACAGCTTTATCGATCACGCCGAGGAGTATCACGGCCTGTTCTACGCCGTCACCGAGGCCGACTTGAGCGAGGACACCACCCTGACCCTCGGCTATTCGAACCAAAAGGACAAAACCAACTATTTCTGGGGCGCCTCCATGATCGGTCGGGACGGCCATCATTTAGACCTGCCGCGCGCCTACAACCCAGGCACCGATTGGGAGAACAAAGACCAGGAAATCAACACCGTCTTCGCCGAACTGCGCCAGCAACTGGCCAATGACTGGAAGCTGCAAATCAACGCCAACTACGCCGAACAGAATGCGCTGTTCTCCGGCTCTTACCAATCGCGCTGGGCCGCCGACAAGACGCTGGCGCGCACGGTCTACCAGGCCGCCTACGATGAAAACCAGGCCGGCGTCGATGCCTTTGCCAGCGGCCCGTTCCAGGCGTTCGGGCGCACCCATGAACTGGTGGTGGGCGCCAGCCGGCGCATCTACGACATGACCACCCATGACTACAGCCCGTATGACAGCTACTGGCCGCTGACAGCCGGCAAACCGGACTTTCTCCATACCACCGACACCCGTGAAATCACCACCCAGGACGGTTTCTACCTCACCACGCGCCTGAGCCTGGCCGACCCGCTGAAGCTGATCCTCGGCGGGCGCCTGGACTGGTATGACTACGACGCCCATGGCAGCAACGCCAGCGACTACAAGGTCACCCGCAACCTCACGCGCTACGCGGGCCTGATCTACGAGCTGGACGACCAACATTCGGTGTACGTCAGCTACAGCGATATCTTTACCCCGCAGAGTGCCAAGGACACCGCCGGTACGCCGGTCAAGCCGATTGTCGGCAAGAACTACGAGGTCGGCATCAAAGGCGAATACCTCGGTGGCGCGCTGAATGCGAGCGTGGCGCTGTTCCGTGTCGACCAGCAAAACCGCGCCACCAAAGTGACCGTGCAAAACTGCCCACAGACCGAGTGCTACGAAGCCTCCGGCGAGATCCGCAGCCAGGGTATCGACTTCGAACTGCAAGGCGCGCTGACCGACAACTGGCAGGTCGGCGGTGGCTACACCTACGCGCGAACCCATACCATCAAAGATGACGCCAACCCGCAAAAGGTTAACCAGCAGTTCGACACCGACACACCGGAGCACCTGTTCAAACTGACCACCCGCTACAACCTTCAGGGCCCGCTGGAAAAATTCCGCGTGGGCGGCAACATCTCCTGGCAGAGCCGCATGTACAACGACATCGCACTGGCGAATGGCAGCAGCTACCGCCTGCAACAGGGCGCCTATGCCGTCACCGACCTGATGGCCGGCTACAAGGTCAACGAACACATAGACCTGCAACTCAACGCCAACAACATTTTCGACCGCCGCTACTACTCCACCATCGCCAACTCCGCGGACTACGGCGGCGACGCCTACGGCAACCCACGCAACATGATGCTGACGGCCAAGTACACGTTCTGACCGATAGGCATAGGTATCTACCCAACTTTCGCTGAGCGAAAAATCCAGGGGCCAATAGGCTGTTGGGGTGAGCGGGCGTGTCCCGCGCGGGGCTGCACAGCCCCGCTGAACCTCGACAGCTTCGCCCGTGAGTAGCCGGCGGCGAACCTGGAGCGCGCTACGGTAAAGATACTTAGGCAGCGGTCGATTAGGGACTAGACTACCGGAGCAAGTTGAAAAGCAGTTTGACGGCGATAGACATTCACAAAAACGTTTTGATTCGAGCGCAATGGGCAGCCGTTGTGAACCATGCTAATTGGCAAATACCAGGCTGCGCAGGAGCGTATCGAACTCAGTCATTTAGCATGCAAGCACTTTTTCTATGAACGGACGCAGAGGAAATTTTGCTATGACTGATACACGTCTCACGTATTTGGGTCGCGACCTTGTTGAACCATGTGATATCAGGTCCGCCAGAGACATATTGTTATCCAGTGATATATTCAAGCACTCCCCACGTATGAGTCGCTTGCTGACTTACCTGGTTGAACAGGCGATTCGGGAGTCCGTGCGGGATACCAGTGAATACGCCATTGGCATCGGTGTATTTGACCGAAACCCGGTTTCGTACAGCACGGGGGACGACCCGGTGGTTCGCGTTCAAGTGGGCCGCTTAAGGGCGAAATTGAAGAATTACTATGCCACTTACGGTGCAGACGCGAAGTTGAGAATAGTGATTCCCCTGGGGTGTTACATGCCGACTTTCCAGCGCTGCTCGATCAATCTCGACGGCGCTCAAACCGCCAGTGTGTTTTGTATCTGCCCCTTCAAATGTCTTTCTTCAAACGCAGGCTGGCTCTGTTTTACCGAAGGGCTGCACGAAGAATTGACCCACCACTTATACAAAAACCTGGGACGAAAAATAATCGTCGATTATGCAGGCACTCGCACCCTTTACGCGCCCGATAAAACCATTGCCGCGTTTGCGCATGAGGGCATTGGTCACCGCCTGGAAGGCAGCGTTCATGTTGATTCAGAGCGCGTTAGAACGTCCGTGCGTTTGATCGACGTGACAACCGGCTATGTGGCCTGGTCGGAACAATTCAATCGCGCGGCCTACACCGCGATCGCCCATCAACAGGAACTGGCGTCGTCAATCTGTCATGCCCTCCAGGGTTTTCTTGCGGTAGACGGCGGTGTAACACCAGGGCGCGCCGTGGCCACTTAACGGCGACGCATTGTTACGGTAACGATACTTACCCTTGCTGACACCTCTCCCTAACCTGCGAATTGAATCACCGGGATGCGCAAAACAGTCCGGTGATTCAACTAAACAGTCGCGCGGATCAAGCGGCTGACAAACTTTAATGCGTTAGGGATTAACGGTGAAAAAATGACGACGTTCACGATAGAGTTTGACTTCAACTCAGCCGATCAAAAGGCCGTACTCAAGGAGTTGCAGACCCAGGGTTACAACCTGTTGGCCTATAAGGGCGCAGTAGGTCCTAACCAACTCACCACGGGTGTACCGACGTGGTTCGCTGTACCGTTCGGCACTATGTTCGGGTTAGTCGATATCGACTACCAGCCTATGTACAAGCTGTACGTCACCACCCAAGGTAACATCGCGGCCGATACGACGATTCAAATGCAGTCGATCTCCACCGCGTTGCCACTTGGCAGTGCGCAAACCTTCAATCAGGACGGCACCTTCGTTTCTGGCGGCGTCGCCAGCGTGCCCGCCGACAGCCTGGGGCTGTTCAATAATCGCCCTTCGGGTACCCCGCCCCTGACGGTGGGCCTTGCGGGCCTCGTGACCACTCCCTCGGGCACCCAATACCTGCCGTTCTGTGCCTTCACGTTGAACCCTCAGGGCTCGATCGTGATGAAACCACTGGAAAACATCCTGCTGGTAGCCGCACAGCAAAACCTGCAGTCGGGTAACGTACAGGCCGTAGTCTCGGCGCCGGGCTGCACCTTCTCTTTTTCCGCCAGTACCATCGAATACGATCTGCAAGTGTTGGCGAGCACTTACACCATTACCAACCTGGCCGGGACGCCGTCGGTGTCTCCGGTCAGCTCAGGGTCGACCATTGGCACCATTATTAACTCGGGCGGCTGATCGGGATTAATGACTGGGTATCGCCCGTTTGCGTTTCAGCGCAAACGGGTTTTTTATTCCTGTAGAGGTGTCCCGTGGCTCGATACAAGCCGTGGCTTCGGTTATGCGCAGGCGTTGCAGCAGGCTTGTTTGCCCTCATTAGCCAGGCGGGGACATTACAGCTCACCCTCTACCTGGATACCGATGCGAGGAGGTTTTTGAATGCCAATAATCAATCGATTGTCATCGCCGTGCCCAACCCGGCCTCCGAGGCGAATAACACCGTCATTGCGATCACTTTACCGCCCCCCATCGGCGACTCGATGAACCTGGTGATTGAACAGGACGCCAACCTTTATATAGCCAATGGCACCGTCGCCTCTGTCGAGGTGATTAATATGGGCATGACAAGCCCCGTCGCCTATGGCAACAGCTATGTCTTCAACGGCGTGCAAATTAATGGAAACGGCAAAGGCAAGGACGGCAGTATCGGTATCTACTACGATGCTCCCCCCGACTCGCAGGCGTTGATCACGGGGTTGGCGCTCTATATTTACGACAGCGCATCCGGCAAACCCGACACGCCGTCAGCGCTCAACCTCTTCACGCTGAACCGCTTTCAGACTCGCTATATTTCACAGCCAACAGCGGTTGTATGGGCGTTGGTAGGCAGCGATATCAGTAGCGGCAGTGTGTTGCCGACCAGCGTATTCACCCCTCTATTCGCTTACTCATCGTATTCCTACGCCTCGGTTGGCGTGAGCTCAACGTTCCAACTCAGTCGATACCTGCAAGTACCGTTCGATGCACAGAATCAGGCTGGCATTCACTTTGATACGTCCATCAATGCGTTCTCCCCGGGCCCTTATCCCAAGTAGCGTTACGGTAACGATACTTACCGACATTCGACCGCCCGTCATAGCCTGCAACGGTGGGTTCGGCACTGGGCCCCGCTTCTTAATAACGCAAAAGGGATGGATACCACTATGACGCAAGTGTATAGCTCAGCGACCAACACAGTCGTTGCCAACGGCGGGCCTTACGTAAGTGCAGGCACGCTTCTTTGGGATGTTCCAAACTGCCTTCCCCTGACCGGGCCTACGGTGAATGATCGTTACCTCCTCAGAGACGGGAATCGACCACAGATCTCGGTCATCTGCATTGCCCAGGGCGCACCCGGAATCCAGATGGCGAGGTTCAAGGAGGTCTAGCCACGCGGTAAGAGCCAGTTCTTGAAGTCGTACGACCTCTAGGACAGAACTGGCTCAGCCTTATCTATCCCCGCCAAACAAACCACGCATAAAACCCAGCAAAAAAAGCCGAAAATGCCCAGCATTAAGGCCGCACTCTAAAATTCCTCCTTGCCCCTGCCCTCCAAACGCGCTAAAAAAGCCCCTCAAGTCGTACGACAACCTAACAATAAATAGCCATTCTCGACAATGGCGCCATTGCCCGAGTTCTGATCATGACACCCCCTGCCCCCGCTCTCTTCTCCCGACCTATCGCGGTATTGATTCTGCTCTGCATGGGCTGCGCCTTCGCCGGCAATCATGTCGCTGCGCGCGTTGCCTTTGACGATGGCGCCGGTGTGCTGCTGGCGATTTTGCTGCGCTCCGGCGGCACGTTGTTGGTGCTGGCCGGGTGGGTGCTGTGGCAACGCCAAAGTCTGCGCCTGCCGCCGGGTGCCTGGCGTTGGCAAGTGCTGTTGGGCCTGCTCATCGCCACTCAAAGCCTGTGCCTGTATTCCGCCGTAGCCCGTATACCGGTCGCGCTGGCGTTGCTGGTAGCCAACGTGTTTCCGATGTTGCTGGCACTGCTTACCTGGGCATTGGGTGGCCCGCGCCCCACTGCTCGCACTGCGTTGCTGATGGGGTTGATCCTGGTGGGGCTGGTGTTTGTACTGGACGTGCCCGGGCGCCTGTCGAGCGAGGCCGGCAATGGCCCGCAATGGCTGGTCGGCGTCGCCCTGGCCTTCTGCGCCGCCTGGGTATTTGCCTGCGCGCTGTGGATCACCGACCACAAGTTGTCCCAGGTACGCGGTTCCGTGCGCAGCCTGCTGACGATCTTCATCGTGTTCGCCAGCGTCAACTTTGCGGGCCTGAGTGGCGCCCTGCCCGGCGGCCTCGACACGCCGGCAACCGCGACCGGCTGGCTGGCGCTGGCCACGTTGGTGGTGCTGTATGGCACCGCCTTTATCGTGTTGTTCATGTCGGTACCTCGCCTGGATATGCCGCGAAACGCGCCGGTCATGAACATTGAGCCGCTGGCGACGCTGCTGATGGGCTGGATCGTGCTCGACCAACTGCTCAGCGTCGGGCAGATGCTGGGGGGTGTCATTGTGGTGACGGCCATCGTGCTGCTGACTTATCGCACGTCGCCCCGCCCGCCCGTCAAGGCGCAGGTCTTGCCTGGATCGAGCCCATCAGGTCGCTGCTGACTATGCAGAGGCCTCTTTTGAACGTCGCCACCTGAGCGCCGCCTCGGATAATCAGCGCTCTATTGGCGCATCCCGAGGCGTTCCCCCATGACGAGCCCTTCCACCGAACAGGTCAGCCCCCAAACCTTGCGAAAGGTGATCATCGCCGCCGGCATCGGTAACTTCGTCGAATGGTTTGACTTCGCCGTCTACGGTTTCCTCGCCACCACCATCGCCCAGCAGTTCTTCCCCAGCGGCGATGCCAGCGCGGCGCTGCTCAAGACCTTCGCGGTATTTGCCGTGGCCTTCGCCTTTCGACCCCTGGGCGGGATTTTTTTCGGCATGCTCGGCGACCGCATTGGCCGCAAGCGCACCCTGGCCATGACGATCCTGCTGATGGCCGGCGCCACAACCTTGATCGGCCTGCTCCCCACCTACGCTGCCATCGGTGTCACGGCGCCGATTCTGTTGTCGCTGATCCGCTGCGCTCAGGGCTTCTCGGCCGGGGGCGAATACGCCGGGGCCTGTGCCTATCTGATGGAGCACGCGCCCAGCGACAAACGCGCCTGGTACGGCAGCTTCGTGCCGGTGTCGACGTTCTCGGCCTTCGCCGCCGCAGCAGTGGTGGCGTATGCCCTTGAAGCGTCATTGTCTGGCGAAGCGATGGGCAGTTGGGGCTGGCGCCTGCCGTTCCTGATCGCCGCACCGTTGGGTCTGGTGGGGCTTTACCTGCGTTGGAAACTGGATGAGACGCCCGCCTTCCAGGCCGTGAAACAGGAACACGCGGTCGCCCATTCGCCGCTCAAGGACACCCTGCGTCACCATGCTGCGGCGATCTGCTGCCTGGGCGCTTTTGTATCGCTGACGGCGCTGTCGTTTTATATGTTCACCACCTACTTCGCGACGTACCTGCAAGTGGCGGGCGGGCTGAGTCGGGCGGTTGCGTTGCTGGTGTCGCTGATTGCCCTGATTTTCGCAGCGGCCATTTGCCCGCTGGCCGGGCTGTATTCGGACCGAGTGGGGCGTCGGGTCACGGTGATGACAGCGTGTCTATTGTTGATGGTGGTGGTGTACCCCTCGTTCTTGATGGCCAGTTCCGGTTCGTTCGCGGCGTCGGTCGTCGGCGTGATGTTGCTGGCGGTGGGTGCGGTGTTATGTGGGGTGGTCACGGCGGCGTTGCTGTCGGAAACTTTCCCCACCCGTACGCGATATACCGCCTCGGCGATCACCTACAACATGGCCTATACGATCTTCGGCGGCACCGCGCCGCTGATGGCGACCTGGTTGATCAGCACCACGGGCAGCAACCTGTCACCGGCGTTTTATCTGATCGCGGTGGCGTTGCTGGCGCTGGCCGGCGGGTTGGCGTTGCCGGAGACGTCGAGAATTTCCCTGCATGACGTGGGCTCGGAGGAAAAAGGCGCAGCGCCGTTGCCCTCGCGTTAGGTTCGCGCGTTGCCGCTCAACGATGTCGAACACCGGCGAGACTGCGCGACCTACCCCTGGTTTCATCCTGCCTGGTAATCGGCGACCAGCTTGTCCAAAAACACAAACAGCTTCTGGTTCATTTCAGCGTAATCGTTATCTCGCAACTCGGCGGGCTGCTGAACAAAGCGGTGGTCGGTGAGCGTTCGCAATTGCGCTTCAGAGGCCTGGATCAACAATTCCACGACGTCTCTGGTGAGTTCCATATGGCATTGAAAGCCATACACCAAAGGCGTGTATTCGACGATCTGACGCGGGCAACCCTCGCTGTGGGCAATGACTTTGGCATCCGGGGTAAGCCCTGGCATGTCGTTGTGCCAATGGCCGACGTCCAAGGTGCTTCCAAAGTGCGAAAACTTTGGATTAGCCAACCCCTCAGCGGTCAGGGAAATCGCAAATTTGCCGATTTCCTTCTCGGGGCTGTGGTCGAAAGCGGCCCCCAATGCCTCGCCTATCAATTGCGACCCCAGGCAAACCCCAACCACAGCGCGTCGCGACAAAATGGCGGTGTGAATGAGCTGACACTCGGCCGCGGCGTCGAAATGCGCGCATTGTGCGGGCGTAGTCGCCGGGTCTTGTGGGCCACCCAGCACCACCAACAGGTCGAATGAGCCCGCATCGGCCGGCAGCGCTTCATTCAGGTAGACGCGCGAATACGTCGCTTGATAACCGCGAGCGGTTACCCAGCCTTCAAATGCACCGGGGGCTTCGTAAGACTCATGCACCAGAAAATGGACGTTCAATTCTTCACCTTTAAAATGAGCGCAGGCCGCACGGCTACCAGGGGTCAATGCCTTATCCGACCAGCCCGGAAAGACACAAGGCGCATACTAATGACACATTGTGTCATTTACAAGCTCAAAGCGATTGCAACGGCACGTAAATATCGGTCTGCCACTGATCCTGCGGTGTCTCGGGGAAAACACTCAGGTAATCGAAGAACAGCGGGTGGTCGCGAAGCTCCTCGCCACTGCCGGGTAGCCAATCGCGATAGATCGGATAAATCGATTCTGCGATGTGATCCGGCGAGCCCGTATGCCGCACCACGACGCAACGCCCGCCGGGGATAACGCGCTCAGTCACGCCAAACTCATTCGCGCTTACCGCCTCGCGCACTTCGCCGCAGATCGCAAACCGGAACTCATCGGCCGGGGTCGTATCAGGGTTACCGAACGCAATACCAAAACTGCGACTGGATGCCACCGGCGACTGTCCACTGTGCAGGCGCCACTGGATAAATTGACCCACGCTTTCACTCACCCGCGCTGGCGCACCGCAGTGCTCGAGGACGGCAACCCTGACGGCTTGAAACTCTACAATTCTTACCTGCATGACAACGCTCCTGGAAAAATGAGGGATGGCGAATACCGCGTTCCACACGTGCCAATCCGGTCGTTTTCGAAAGGCGCTCGGCGCCATACCGAACGCCCGCCTGAATGCTCTGGAAAACGCTTCGGGGCTTTCGAAGCCCGCCCCAACGGCGGCGTCCAGCACCGAATAATCAGCCCTGGAAGACAAGCCGTGCGCCGCGCGCCGTAGTCGCATCAGTTGCACATAACGTGAAACCGGCACGCCCACGAACGCGGTGAATTGCCGGTGAAAGTGAAACGTCGAAAAATTCGCCACACGGCTCAACGTCTTCACGCACAGGTCGCCTTCAAGGTTCGCTTCGATAAAGGCGAGTACCGCATCGAAACGTTTGCTGTAGGCGGCATTGCTCGGCAAGTCAGACACTGGATAAAGGCTCCTGGATATACGCCAGGCACTAGCTTGGGCGATTGCATCGACCCGCGCCTAGCTGTGTTTGCTCAAATGGACGCCCGGCATTTACGCGGGGTTATGCCTGTGGTTTCAACGCGAAGTCGCTTGCAGAGCCAACGCGCGCATTGTCCAGCCGCCTCACGCCACTTGATGCCACGAAGGACCTGAAAAAAACTAGACTCCTGGGACCACTCACTCCGTGGAGAGCCAACATGACTGCTAAAAACACCCTCTGCCTCTGGTACAACGGCACCGCCGAGGAGGCTGCCAACTTTTACGCCAAGACCTTCCCCGACAGCGCGGTGAACGCCGTACGCCGGGCGCCGAGTGATTTCCCGTCCGGCAAACGAGGCGACGTACTGACCGTCGAATTCACCGTACTGGGCATCCCTTGCATCGGCTTGAACGGCGGCCCGATGTTTACCCATAGCGAGGCGTTCTCGTTCCAGATCGCCACCGATGATCAGGCCGAAACGGATCGATACTGGAACGCCATTATCGACAACGGCGGCCAGCCCAGCGCTTGCGGCTGGTGCAAGGACAAGTGGGGGTTGTCGTGGCAAATCACGCCTCGCGTGTTGACGGATGCGGTGGCACACACCGATCCGCAAATAGCTCGGCGTGCGTTTGAAGCGATGATGACCATGACAAAAATCGACATTGCCGCCATCGAAGCCGCCGTGGCTGGGCATTCAGCAGGTCATACTTGACACATTTGCTGACATCCCCTGAAGATGGAGCCCTTCTTCAGGGTGTGTCAGCTTATGTCCGCAACCACGTGGGTTAACCTTTACGTCATTGGCTCGGTTGCCAAGGCGCAAGGTTGCGTGGCGCACGCCCTCAAATCGAAGAAACAGTCGCTCATGTGACCGGGGCGCGCTGTCCCGTCAGATGAGCTGACAGGACATTGAGCGCGGACTCCCTCCCCCCTTGCACAATTGCCCCTGCCCTTCTGACGGTGACTTGACTGGTCCATCCTCAGGAGAAAATGCATGTCATCGTTTCAAGGTATCTGGGTTCCCGTAGTCACACCGTTCAATCACGGCGCCATCGACTTCATCGGCCTGCGCCGGCTGGTCGGCCATCTGCTGGAAAAGCACGTGGCCGGGATCATGGTGTGCACCACCACCGGCGAAGCTGCCGCGCTCAGCCGAGAGGAACAACTGGCGGTGCTGGATGCGGTGTTGCAAGTGGCGCCCGCGCACCGTGTGGTGATGGGCCTGGCAGGCAATAACCAGATTGAGTTGTTGGGGTTTCAGAGCGAAATCCTCAAGCGCCCGGTGGCGGGCTTGCTGGTGCCGGCGCCAAGTTACATCCGCCCGTCCCAGGCCGGCCTTGCGGCGTTCTTTCGCACCGTGGCGGATGCGTCCAGCGTGCCGATCATTCTCTACGATATTCCCTACCGCACCGGCGCGACCTTTGAGCAGGCCACCTTGCTGAGCATCGTCGCCCATGAGCGCATCGTGGCGATCAAGGACTGTGGCGGCAACCTGGGTAATACCTTGGCGCTGTTGGCCAGTAGTGAAGTGGACGTGTTGTGCGGCGAGGATGTGCAGATCTTCAACGCCCTGTGCCTGGGTGCCACGGGGGCGATTGCGGCGTCGGCCCATGTGCGCACCGAAGAGTTCGTGGCGCTGTGCCAGCAAGTACGGGATAACCAATGGGTCGAAGCGCGGGCCACGTTCTTCGCATTGTTGCCGCTGATCAACACCTTGTTCATTGAACCCAACCCGGCCCCCGTGAAGGCCGCCCTGGCGTTACAGGGCTTGATCGGCAGCGAGTTGCGGGCTCCGCTGCAAAGCGCCAGCGACGCGACCCGGACTCAACTGAACAGCCTGCTCAGCTAGCCCCGCGAGCAACCAAGAACCCATGTGGGAGGGGTTTGCGCCCTCCCACATTGTTGAAACGCCTACATCAGCCTGCCGAGGTGACGCGAGCCCGCGCGCTGTGCAGCTTTTTGTAGCTCTCGATCAAACGCAGATGCCGGTCCAGCCCTTCCAGCTTGATGCTGGTCGGCGTCAAGCCGTAGAACCGCACGCTGCCGTCCACCGACCCCATCACTGCGTCCATGCGCTCATCGCCGAACATGCGGCGCAAGTTGACCGCGTAATCCGCCCGTTCCAGGTCGTCGTCCAGTTCTATCTCCAGCACCGCGTTCATCGCCTGATAGAACAGCCCACGTTCGGCGGTATTGTCGTTGTACTGCAGGAACATCTCTACGCATTCCTTGGCTTCTTCATACTGCTTCAAGGCCAGGAAAATCAGCAGCTTCAACTCCAGGATGGTCAGTTGGCCCCACGCCGTGTTGTCGTCGAACTCGATGCCGATCAGCGTGGTGATGTCGGTGTAGTCGTCCAGCTCGCTTTCGATCAGGCGCTCGACCAACGCTTGCAGCTCATCCTCGTCAAGGCTGTGCAGGTTGAGGATATCGGCGCGGAAGAACAGCGCTTTGTTGGTGTTGTCCCAGATCAGATCGTCCACCGGGTAGATTTCCGAGTAATCCGGTACCAGGATGCGGCAGGCGGTGGCGCCGAGGTGTTCGTACACCGCCATATAGGTTTCTTTGCCCATGCCTTCGAGAATGCCGAACAAGGTCGCGGCCTCTTGGGCGTTGGAGTCTTCGCCCTCGCCCGAGAAGTCCCATTCGACAAATTCATATTCCGACTGCGCGCTGAAAAAACGCCACGACACCACGCCGCTGGAATCGATGAAGTGTTCGACGAAGTTGTTCGGCTCAGTCACGGCCTGGGCTTCGAAGGTCGGCTGCGGCAAGTCGTTCAAGCCTTCGAAACTGCGGCCTTGCAGCAGTTCGGTAAGGCTGCGCTCCAGCGCCACTTCCAGGCTTGGGTGAGCGCCGAACGAGGCAAACACGCCGCCGGTGCGCGGGTTCATCAAGGTCACGCACATCACCGGGAATTCACCGCCCAGCGACGCGTCCTTGACCAGTACCGGGAAGCCCTGGGCCTGCAAGCCCTCAATGCCCGCCACAATGCCTGGGTACTTGGCCAGCACCTCGGCCGGCACGTCCGGCAGGGCAAATTCGCCTTCGATGATTTCGCGCTTGACCGCCCGCTCGAAGATCTCCGACAGGCATTGCACCTGGGCTTCGGCCAAGGTGTTGCCCGCGCTCATACCGTTGCTCAGGTAAAGGTTTTCGATCAGGTTGGACGGGAAGTACACCACCTCGCCATCCGACTGGCGCACGAACGGCAGCGAAACAATGCCACGCGCTTCGTTGCCCGAGTTGGTGTCGAACAGGTGCGAGCCGCGCAACTCGCCTTCGCGGTCGTAGACCTTGCGGCAGTAGGCGTCGAGGATTTCGCTGGGCAATTCGTCGTTGGGTCCCGGTTGGAACCAGCGCTCATCCGGGTAGTGAACGAACGGCGCGTTGGCCAGTTCCTCACCCCAGAACTGGTCGTTATAGAAGAAGTTGCAATTGAGCCGCTCGATAAACTCGCCCAGCGCCGACGCCAAGGCGCCCTCTTTGGTCGCGCCCTTGCCGTTGGTGAAGCACATCGGCGAGTGCGCATCGCGAATATGCAGCGACCACACGTTAGGCACGATATTGCGCCACGAGGCGATCTCGATCTTCATCCCCAGGCCGGCGAGGATCCCCGACATATTGGCGATGGTCTGCTCCAGCGGCAGGTCCTTGCCGGCAATGTACGTGCCCCCTTGCGAGGTACTGCCGGGCATCAACAAGGCCTGGGCATCGGCGTCGAGGTTTTCCACTTCCTCGATCACAAACTCCGGCCCGGCCTGCACCACTTTCTTCACGGTGCAACGGTCGATGGAGCGCAGGATGCCCTGGCGGTCCTTATCGGAAATATCCGCCGGCAACTCCACCTGGATTTTGAAGATCTGGTTATAGCGGTTTTCCGGGTCGACGATATTGTTCTGCGACAGGCGAATATTGTCGGTGGGGATATTGCGGGTCTGGCAGTACAACTTCACAAAGTACGCCGCGCACAACGCCGACGAAGCGAGGAAATAGTCGAATGGCCCCGGCGCCGAACCATCGCCCTTGTAGCGAATGGGTTGGTCGGCAATCACCGTGAAGTCATCGAACTTGGCTTCAAGCCGGAGGTTGTCGAGAAAGTTGACCTTGATTTCCATGGGGGCACACCAGAATACGGGCTAAACAAAAATGGCGGCCATTATGAGGTTTTTCGTCGACTGATTTCAGGCTTTTGACCAATGGCGGGCGAAATAGCCCATGTGCATTAATCTTCTGCCGGTTAGTGCCGATGCACTGGGTGCAACCAGGGAGTAGTCGGAATGCGCAATAACCAGCCCGTAACACAACGCGAAATTTCACTCGCACCATCGCAAAAACTTATCTCTGCCACCGATACGCAGGGTGGCATCACCTACTGTAACGATGCTTTTGTCGAGATCAGTGGCTTTGAACGAGCCGACCTGATCGGCGCCCCGCAGAACATCGTGCGTCACCCCGACGTACCCCCGGCCGTCTTTGCGCACATGTGGAGTGCGCTGAAAAAAGGCCTGCCGTGGATGGGGATCGTCAAGAACCGCTCGAAAAACGGCGACCATTACTGGGTCAACGCGTACGTTACGCCGATCTTCGAAGGCAGCCGGGTGGTGGGTTTCGAGTCGGTGCGGGTCAAGCCCAGCGCCGACGAAATCCGTCGCGCCCAGGCGCTGTATCGACGCCTGGGCCAAGGCAAATCCGGCGTTTCGCTGCAGGATGCCTGGCTGCCGGCGCTTTTAGGCTGCGCGCCCTATGCCGTCACCGGTGTTGCCGGCGCCCTCGGCGGGCTGTTCCTCAGCGCACCGGCCGCCATCGCCGTGGCGGTGGCCGTCGCGGTACCGGTGGGCATGCTCTGCGCACGCTGGCGCCAAGGCAGCACCTTGCGTTTGTTGGAGGGGGTCGAACCCTCGACGTCGGATGCCTTGATCGCCCAGATGTACAGCGACGCACGCGGCCCTCAAGCGCGGCTGGAAACAGCATTCCTCAGCCAGCATGCACGCCTGAAAACCTGCCTCACGCGCCTACAGGACAGTGCCGAACAACTCAGCGCGCTGGCCGGGCAATCCGATCAATTGGCGACCGCCAGTTCCAGGGGCCTTGACCGTCAGCGCGTCGAAACCGAACAGGTCTCGGCGGCGGTCAACCAGATGGCGGCCACCACCCAGGAAGTCGCGAGCCATGTGCAACGTACCGCCGACGCCACCCAGCAAGCCAATGTGCTGACCGGCCGCGGCCGCGAAGTGGCGCGCGATACCCGCGAGGCCATCGAGCGATTGTCTACCGTGGTCGGCGAGACGGGCGCCACCGTGGCGCAACTGGCCCGCGACAGCGATGAAATCGGCAGCGTGGTGGACGTGATCAAAGGCATCGCCGATCAGACCAACCTGCTGGCGCTCAACGCCGCCATCGAAGCCGCCCGCGCGGGCGAACAAGGCCGTGGCTTTGCCGTGGTGGCCGATGAAGTGCGCCAACTGGCACAGCGCACCTCGCAGTCCACGACGCAGATCCACGCCCTGATCACCCAATTGCAAGCGTCTTCCAACAATGCCGTGCTCAGCATGGAAAACGGCCAACGCCAGGCCCAGGAAGGCGTGGCCTGGGTGCTGGAAGCGGATCAGGCGTTGGTGGGCATCAGCGAAGCGGTGTCGCACATTACGGAGATGACCACCCAGATCGCCGCCGCCACCGAAGAACAAAGTGCCGTCGCCGAGGAGATCAGCCGCAACATCACCACCATCGCCGAGTTGGCCGACCAGACCTCGCTGCAAGCCCATCAATCCACCGGGTTGAGCAAAGAGCTGACCAACACCGCCGCCACTCAATATGCGCTGGTAGAACGTTTCAATCGCTGAGTAAAACGCGGCGGGGCTTGAGCGCGTTGACCAGACGCGCTCAACCGCGAGACTGCACGAACAACCGGGCTTTACGCGTCAACTGATCCAGGTGCCGATCCCGCTGTTTCTCAGCGTCCACCATGGCGCGCTTGCCGTGTTTCTGCAGCAGGTAGGTGTGGATCTGGCGCACCTCCAGCGAGCTGTAGATCGGCGCGACATCCAGCACGCCCATCAAGCCATCGGTGGCGTAGTCGCGGGTGTTCATCAGCACTTGGGTGCCGCGCGCAGCGCGTACTTGAAAACCCATGGCTTCGAAGGCCGCGACCTTTTCCACCGCACAGGGCCAGTTCGGCATGGGGGTAGCGCGCGAGCACGTCCTGCATCATGCCCCGCGCCACGCCCTGTCGGCGGCAACCGGCCTGCACCGCCATAAAGGCAATGCCGCACGCCTGGGGATCATCCTTGACCGGCAAGCACAACAAAAAGCCGAGAACCCGCTCGGCATCCTGCGCATCGGTGGCGACGATCAGTTCCACTGCAATGCCCTTGTCGCCCTTCAGCGCCTCCAGGTACAGGTGCACTTCAAAGCCAATCGCATACTGGTAGATGTTGTAGAGCAGGTTGCTCGGCGGCAGCGCCACGCTACTGATGTCGGTGAGGTTGTCCACCACCAGTTGCAGGATCTGGCCATTGATGGTCTCGGGGCACGGCGTGGTGTAGCGGGTAAGGCTGAACATGCAAATTCCTGGGTTTCGCGTCAAGGCGGCGGCGATTGTACCTGTTGCGCAGGGGTTATTGCCCACACACCTCACGCAAGCAGCCACGCAGCCAACGATGGGCGAGGTCCGCGTCCAGCCGTGGGTGCCAGAGCATCGCCACGGTGAAGGTCGGCAAGCTGACCGGCAGTGCAAAGCAGAACAGGTCGTGGCGGTGGGCGGTGTAGCGCTCGGGCACGCTGGCGATCAAGTCGCTGTCGCGTGCCAGGGCCATGGCCGTGGAGAAGCCGGCGACGATGCTGGTGATCTGTCGCGTGAAGCCCAAGCGCTCGAGCGCAGCGTCGATCTGGCCACGGTCCTGCCCGCGACGCGAGACGTAGACGTGCCGGCCCTCGGCAAAACGCTGTGCGCTGATGGCGCCCCGGCTAAGGGGATGGCCCTTGCGCACCACGCCGATCAAGCGGTCGCGAAACAGCGCCTGGGTCAACACTTCGGGGCTGGCGGCGGGGTCGACCACACCCGTTTCCAGATCCACCCGGCCATCGCGCAGCAAGGCGCTGTCCTTGTCGGTCTTGTTGACGAAGCGCAGGCGCACCCCAGGCGCCTCTTGGGCGATACGCGCGAGCAACGCCGGGCCCACGTGCTCGACGAACTCTTCACTGGTGCGCAGGGTGAAGGTGCGCTCTACCTGATGCATATCCAGGCTCAACGTCGGGCGCAACACGGCGTGTGCGTCCTGCACCAGACGGCTGACCTGTTCGCGCAACTCCAGCGCTCGCGGGGTTGGCACCAGGCCACGACCGGCACGCACCAGCAGCGGGTCGCCGGTGGTGTCGCGCAGACGCGCCAGCGCACGGCTCATGGCCGAGGCACTCAGGCCCAGGCGCTTGGCTGCGCCGGCAACGCTGCCTTCGGCAAGCAGCACATCCAGGGTGATCAGCAGATTCAGATCGGGCATCAGCGCTCCTTGGCAGGCGTCATATGCAGGTATTGAGTGCAAACCATGCGCCTTCCGCCATGTTAGGCCACGCCGTAGAGTTGTGACAGTTGCAGTCACTCAAGGAATCTCCCATGCCCTCCTCCCCACGCGGCGGTCTCGTCAGCCTGTCGTTGTCCATGTTGCTGGCGTCCCTCGGCACCAGCATCGCCAATGTCGGCCTTCCCAGCCTCGCGCTGGCGTTCGATGCGTCGTTTCACGCGGTGCAGTGGGTGGTGTTGGCCTACCTGCTGGCGATCACGGCCGTCATCGTCAATGCCGGCCGCCTGGGTGATCGCCTCGGGCGCCGCCGCCTGCTGCTGGGCGGGTTGCTGTTGTTTACTTTCGCCTGCGGCGTATGCGCCGTGGCGCCGTCGCTGAATGCGTTGATCGCCGCGCGGGTCCTGCAAGGGCTGGGCGCGGCGAGCATGATGGCGATGGCCCTGGGCATGGTCGGCGATACCGTCACCAAAGAGCGCACCGGCCGGGCGATGGGCTTGCTCGGCACCGTGTCGGCCGTGGGCACCGCCATGGGGCCCAGCGTGGGTGGGATGCTGCTCAGCCTGTGGAGCTGGCGCGCGTTATTCCTGGCGGGCATGCCCCTGGGGCTGCTGGCGGTGGCGCTGGCGTGGCGCTGCCTGCCGCCGGATCGGCACGGCACGCAGTCAGCCGCGCGGTTGAGCCTCTGGGCGCCGCTCAACGATGCAGCGCTGCGCACAGGCCTGGCAATGAGCACGTTGATCGCCGCCGTGATCATGGCCACCTTTGTGGTCGGGCCGTTTTACCTGTCCCGCGGCCTGGGCCTGGGCCCTGAGTGGATGGGCCTGGCGCTGGCCGTCGGGCCGTGCGTCGCGGCGCTCACCGGCGTACCCGCCGGCCGCCTCACCGACCGCCTCGGCAGCCAGCGCATGACACGCGCCGGGCTGGGCATTCTGCTGTGTGGCGCGCTGCTGCTGTCGTTGACTTCGGGGTTGATTGCCTACCTGGCCGCGCTGATGATCCTGACCACGGGTTACAGCCTGTTCCAGGCCGCCAATAACACAGGCGTCATGAGCGATGTGGAGGCCGCACGCCGGGGGACAATCTCCGGTTTGCTCAACCTGTCGCGCAATCTGGGCCTGATTGTCGGCACCTCGGCCCTGGGCGCGGTGTTCGCCTGGGTCACCCCCAACGTCACCCGCGCCGCGCCGCAGGCGGTGACGCATGGCTTGCACGCCACCTTCGCCGTGGCCGTCGGCTTGATCCTGGTCGCCATGGCGATGGCATGGGGCCACAGCCGTGCGGCGAACGGCGTGCAGAACACCCGTTGAGGCAAAAAAACAAAAAAGGCGTTGCGCCAGACCGGGTTACATCGCGCATCATGGGCACTTTCAAGCTCAAGGGTAACGTCCATGCGCGTTCTGTCATTGATGATGGGCCTCACGACGCTGGCCGCCAGTACGGTGTTCTGCGCCAGCGCGATGGCGAATGAAGAAAGTCAGTTGGTACAACAGATCAACCAATACCGCAGCCAGGTGCAGCGCTGCGGTGACCAGGGTTCCCAGGAACTGCCACCGTTGGCCAGCGACACGCGGCTGGTGCTCCCGGCCAACAACGTCGGCGATTTGCAGCAGGCCCTGGCCCGCGCCGCTTACCCGATGGTGAATGTGCAGGCCATCAGCCTGTCCGGCCCCAAGGATGCCCAGGCCGCCATGAAGGCCGTGCGCGAAAGCTTCTGCCGGGTGGTGCTGGACCCGCAATTCGTCGACATCGGCGTGAGCAACAGCGGCCAGGACTGGCGCATCGTGCTGGCCCGCCCGCTGCTATCGAGCGGCCTGGGCGACTGGCAAACCGAAGGCAGGAAACTGCTGGAGCTGATCAACACCGCCCGCGCCCAACCCCGCCAATGCGGCGCCCAGGCATTCAGCGCCACCACGCCGCTGTCGTGGAACGACACCCTGGCCAGCGCCGCCAACAGCCATACCCGAAACATGGCCAACGGCAACTTCTTCGACCACCTGGACCACGACGGCCGCACCCCTGGCGACCGCGCCGAACTGGCCGGGTACATCGCGAAGAACATCGGCGAAAATATTGCCGCCGGCCTGGATACCCCACGCAAAGTCGTCGATGGCTGGCTCGCCAGCCCCGGTCACTGCGCCAACCTGATGAACCCGCAATTTCGTGAACTGGGCGCCGCGTATGCGATGGACCCCAAGAGCGATGCGGGCATCTACTGGACCGGTCTGTTCGGCACGCAATAACGGGCTGGGCCAACACCCGGCGGGCGGCCCGGCCTGCTCAAACGCATAGAGCAGCCAGCCGCCCGCTCGCGGATATTCGCGCTGAACTGACAGCGTCGGCACGGGTCTGTAGCTTTGCGCCGGGCATTCAAGCGCGCTGTGGATTCTGGTTAAAGGTGTTCTCCCAATGATGAATTGGCTGCAAAGCAGCAGCGAAATGGCTGAACGCGTGCGTCAGCATGATTGGGCCGGTACGCCCCTGGGGCCGCTGGAGCAGTGGCCGGATGTGCTCAAAACCACCGTGGCACTGTGTTTCGCTTCGAGCTTTCCCCAGGCGATTGTCTGGGGGCCGCAGTTGATCACGCTGTACAACGACGCCTTTACGCCAATCCTCGGTAACAAACCCTACGCACTCGGGCGCCCCTTCAGCGAAGTGTGGAGCGAGGCATGGGCTGAGATCAGCCCCATTTGCGACGCTGCCTTCCAAGGCCACGCCACGTATATCGAGAATTTCCCGCTGGTGATCGAACGCGGCCAGGCGCAGGAGCAGGCGTACTTCACCTTCTGCTACAGCCCGATCCGCGACCCACAGGGCGCCGTGGTGGGCATGCTTGATACGGTGACCGAAACCACCGCCACCGTATTCCTCACCCGGCGCCTGGCGGTGCTCGATGCCATCGGTCACGCCGTGGTCAATGCCGCCGATGCCGAAGCCATCATGGCCAGCACCACCCGTCTGCTGGCCGAACACCTGCGCGTGAGCAACTGCGCCTACGCCGACATGGACGCCGACGAGGACGGCTTCACCATCCGCGACAATTGGGCCGCCCCAGGTTCGCCGAACATCGTTGGGCGCTACAGCCTGGCAGCGTTCGGGGAACGCGCCGTGACCAGCCTGAAGGCCGGCGAACCGCTGGTGATCCAGGACAACCTGCGCGAATTGCCTGCCGCGGAATCTGCCAGCTTCCGGGCCCTGGGCGTCAGCGCCACCCTCTGCATGCCGCTGATCAAAAACGGCCGCCTGACCGCCTTGATGGCTGTACACAACCACTCACCTCGGACCTGGTCACCTTACGACCTGGCCTTGCTGCGCGAGGTCACCGAGCGTTCCTGGGCGCATATCGAGCGGGTGCGCGCTGACGCCGACGTGCGCCAAGGCCTGGCCGCCTTTGCCGAACTGAACAGGACCCTGGAACAGCGCGTGCAAGAGCGCACCGTTGCGTTGGCCCAGGCCGAAGCCGCGTTGCGCCAGTCGCAGAAACTTGAAGCCATCGGTCAATTGACCGGTGGCGTGGCCCATGACTTCAACAACCTGCTGACAATCATTCGCTCATCGGTGGACTTTTTGCGCCAGCCGGGCCTGCCCGAAGATCGGCGCCAACGCTACATGAGTGCGGTGTCCGACACGGTGGAGCGGGCCAGTAAATTGACCAGCCAACTGCTCGCCTTTGCCCGCCGCCAACCGCTCAACCCGGAAGTCTTCGACGTGGGCCAGCAGGTGCGGAATATCGGCGAGATGCTCGAAAGCGTCACCGGGGCGCGCATTCACGTACAGGTCGAGCTGCCCTCGCATGCCTGCTTCGCACGGGTCGATTCCAGCCAATTTGAAACCGCGCTGATCAACATGGCCCTCAATGCCCGCGATGCCATGGGCGGCCAGGGCACGCTGACGTTGCGGGTCGTCGGCGGGCAGCCGCTGCCGAGCATCCGTGGCGATGCGGGGGCCGGCCAGCCGTATATCGCCGTCTCGCTGGCCGATACCGGCCAAGGCATTGCGCCGCAAACCATCGAGCGCATATTCGAGCCGTTCTTTACCACCAAGGCCGTGGGCAAAGGTACCGGGCTGGGCCTGTCCCAGGTGTTCGGCTTTGCCAAGCAGTCCGGCGGCAATATCGACGTGGCCAGCACTCTCGGCGAAGGCAGCGTGTTCACGTTGTACCTGCCGCAGGTAGAAGCGCTGGCATCGCGGCATGCCATCCCGCAGGAACCCCCGGCGCCCGCCCACAATACCGCCCAGTGCCGCGTGTTGATCGTGGAGGACAACCTCGAAGTCGGGCGGTTTGCCACCCAGATTCTGCAAGACCTGGGCTACCAGACCACCTGGGCCACCGATGGCGAGCAGGCGCTGACCCTCGCGGGCCAGGATGCCATGGCGTTCGATGTGGTCTTCTCGGATGTGGTAATGCCCGGCATCACCGGCGTGGCCATGGCCAAACTGCTGCGCCGGCGCCGTGCCGACCTGCCCGTGGTGCTCACCTCGGGCTACAGCGAAGAGCTGGCCGACAGCGGCTACGAAGGGTTCGAGTTTCTCGCCAAACCGTACTCCGCCGAGCAGGTCTCGCGGGTGTTGACCAAGGCCATCTGCAAGGACTGAACGGCGCCCTACTCCGCCAGTGCCACTTGGTTGCGGCCTTGGGCCTTGGCCCGGTACAGCGCCTTGTCCGCCGTATTCATCAAGCCGTGCAGGTCTTGATCCAACGCATTGGCGAAGGCCACTCCCAAACTGGCGCTGAGCCCATGCACCGGGTCGCAGGCCAGGCCGGAGATGGCCTTGACCAGTTGTTCGGCAATCTCCCGCGCGGTTTCCAAGGTGGTGTTGGGCAACAGCACGGCAAACTCTTCGCCCCCCAGGCGGCCGTACACATCGGCCTTGCGGAACGATGCGCTGATCACCCCGCCAATCTGGCGCAGCACCTGGTCACCGGCCTGGTGCCCGTAGGTATCGTTGATCTGCTTGAAATGGTCCATGTCCATCATCAACGCACACAAGGGTTGCTGGTGATGGCGGCACTGTGCGTACAACAGGTGCGCATGTTCGAAAAACGCGCGGCGATTCATCAAGCCGGTCAGCTCGTCGGTTTGGGCCGCACGCGTGGAAATATTGTGGGCACGCTCCATTTGCCGGGTCAGGCGAAAGGCTTTTTCCAGGGCATCGGAGAGTTTGCGTGTAGCGCTGACCACAAACGTGCTGAACACCAACACCGCGATCGCTACCCCCACCTGCATCGAGGACGGCTGGAACAGCAGCCACACCGTACAGGGCAGCAGCACCAGCGCAATCGACAACAGCGTCATGTTGCGATAGGCCGAATAGCACGAGACCGCGCTCACCGACATGCCCACGGTGAACAGCATCACCAGCACTTGGGACAAACGGTCATCGGCGGGCATCACCGCAAACGCGCCGGCGCCCCAGATACTGGCCGAGAGCGTCAGGGTGATCCAGTAGCGGCGCTCCCAGCGGTCCGGCGTGCGTTCGCTGTTGGGGCAGCGAAACCAGTCCATGAACATCTTGATCCGCAGCATCGACGAGGCCGTCAGCAGCACCAACCAGCCCAGCATGACGGTGTGGTCGAAGCGATCCCAGCACAGCCAGCAGAGCATCGCTGCCGCCAGATAACTGCCGAAAATGGCCGCAAATGACTGCCGAAACAGTTGGTGCAGACGGTCGGTGCGCACCTGCTCTTCTATAAAGCAATCCTGGTCCTGCTCACGCCCAAGGCCATTCATGAAATTCGCCTGATTCGACTGCCGCGACAAAGGTGCCATTGTGGCACCCTGCCAGCACCGCGGACAACCGAATCCCTCACAGCAGAGCCTTCAACGCGCTTCAGGCCGCAGAATCAATACCCCCAGCGGCGGCAAGTTCAGCGACAACGACACCGGCTGACCATGGCGCGGCTCGTCCTGGGTGAACACTTCGCCACCGTTGCCGAAATTGGAGCCGGCGTAGGTGTCCGCATCACTGTTGATCACCTCGCTCCAGCGCCCGGCAAACGGCACACCCACGGCGTAGGCTTCGCGCGGCACCGGGGTGAAGTTGGCCACCACCAGTACCGGCTTGCCGTCCTTGCTCCAGCGCAGCCAGGCATAGACGCTGTTGATCGCGTCATCGCCGATCAGCCACTGGAAGCCCTGGGGCGCATCGTCCTGTTCGTGCAACGCAGGCTCCTCGCGGTACAGGCGGTTCAAGTCACCCACCAGTTTTTGCACGCCCTGGTGTTCCTGGTACTGCAACAGGTACCAATCCAGCTGCTGGTCGTGGTTCCACTCACGCCACTGGCCGAACTCGCAGCCCATGAACAGCAGCTTCTTGCCGGGGTGCATCCACATGAACGCCAGGTAGGCACGCAGGTTGGCAAACTTCTGCCAGCGGTCGCCCGGCATCTTGTCGATCAGCGAGTGCTTGCCGTGCACCACTTCATCGTGGGAGATCGGCAGGATAAAGCGCTCGGACCAGGCATAGACCAGGCCGAAGCTCAGCTCGTTATGGTGATGGGCGCGGTACACCGGGTCTTGCTGGATGTAATGCAGGGAGTCGTGCATCCAGCCCATGTTCCATTTGTAATTGAACCCCAGGCCGCCCTGTTGGGTGGGCTGGCTCACGCCGGGCCAGGCCGTGGACTCCTCGGCGATCACCAGCGCACCGGGGGCCTCCAGCGCCACGACGTCGTTCAAGTGCCGCAGAAAATCGATGGCTTCCAGATTCTCGCGCCCGCCATGACGGTTGGGCACCCATTCGCCGGCCTTGCGCGAATAGTCGCGATACAGCATCGAGGCCACCGCATCAACGCGCAGGCCGTCGACGTGGAAATGCTTGAGCCAGTGCAACGCCGAAGCCAGCATAAAGCCGTGCACCTCGGTGCGGCCCAGGTTGTAGATCAGCGTGTCCCAGTCCTGGTGAAAGCCTTCCAGCGGGTTGGCGTATTCGTACAGCGCGGTGCCGTCGAACTGCGCCAGGCCGTGGGTATCGGTAGGGAAATGCGCCGGCACCCAGTCGAGGATCACGCCGATATCGGCCTGGTGCAGCGCGTTGACGAAATACGCGAAATCTTCCGGCGAGCCAAAACGCGCGCTCGGGGCAAACTGCGACAACGCTTGATAGCCCCACGAGCCGCCAAACGGGTGCTCCATGATCGGCATCAGTTCGATATGGGTGAAGCCCAGTTGCTGCACATAGGGAACAAGCCGTTCGGCCAGCTCGCGCCAGCCATATTGCCGGGCCACTTCACCGGCCTCATCCAGCTCGCACTGCCAGGAACCGACGTGCAATTCATAGATCGACAGCGGCGCCGTGGACTTCTGTTTTTCGCCGCGTGACTGCATCCATTCGTGGTCTTGCCAGTCCACCCGCAAAGGCGGCGCGACTTTCGACGCGGTGTCCGGCGGCAGCTGGGTGGCCAGCGCCATGGGGTCGGCCTTGAGCGGCAGGATGCCGTTGGCGCCGAGGATCTCGTATTTGTAAGCCGCACCCGGTTGCAGGCGCGGGATAAAGATTTCCCACACGCCGGAGGGATGGCGCAGGCGCATCGGGTGGCGGCGACCGTCCCAGATATTGAAGTCGCCCACCACCGACACGCGCCGCGCATTCGGTGCCCACACGGCAAAACGCACCCCGTCCACACCATCGACGTTAGCCACCTGGGCGCCCAGGCAACTGCTGAGGTCGCGATGGTTGCCTTCGGCAAACAGGTACAGGTCCATCTCGCCCAGCAGCAACTGACTGAAACTGTACGGGTCTTCGGTGATCTGCTCGCCACCGGCCCACTGGATCTTCAGCAGGTACGCCTGGCGATGGTTGAAGTGCCCGACAAACAAACCCGGCACCTGGGTGGCATCCAGGCTGCCGATCGGCTCACCACTGTCGCGCGCCAGTACGTGAACGCTCAGGGCCTCCGGCAGGAACGCGCGGATAAATTGCCCGCCCTGCTCATCATCGTGTGGCCCGAGAATAGAGAACGGGTCATGGTGCTCGGCGCGCACCAGCGCATCGACGTCCCTGGACGCCGGCATTGCCGTCAGCTTGGGCTGCAGCGGTTCTTTATATGTAAAACTCATGACGTCTCCCCACCGCGTGCATGCTTGGATTTAGGTAACAACTCGCTCAACAGGTTATGCAGGCCCTGTAACGGCACCGGCAACCAGGTCGGGCGATTTTCCGCCTCGTAGGCCACTTCGTACGCGGCCTTCTCCAGGCCAAACAACGTCAGCGCGGCGTCCTGGCCTTTGGCATCCTGCCAGTCATGCGCCAGTGTAGACGTAGCCGCCTGATAAGCCTGGATAAATGCCAGGCGTGCTTCTTTCAGGTAGCGATCAGTCACGCGCTTGCGTGCCTGGTCGGCCTGTTCGGAGTGATCCGCGCCCTGCTCATTGAGGGCCATGGCCGCCGCGTAATCGAACGAGCGCAGTACACCGCTCACGTCTTTGTACGGGCTGTGCTTGCCGCGACGCTCATGCAGCGGCCTGGCCGGCTCGCCTTCGAAGTCGATCAGGTAAGCATCACCCTTCACCACCAACACCTGGCCCAGATGCAAATCACCGTGGACGCGAATACGCAGCCCGCCCAAGGTGGCCTTGGCCAACGCCTGGACGTGCTCGCGGACGGCTTTTTTGTGCGCCAACAAATCAGTGACCAACGCCTGATCCGCCGGGTTCAATTGGTTTTGCTGCAGCTTGAGCAGATGCAGGGCGCGGTCGATCTGGGCACCGACATCCTTGCTCCAGGCTTGGGTGTCCTTGGCGGTCGTGACCTCAGGCTGGAAGTCCTTGTTGGCGGTTTTCGCCCCGAGCACCAGGTGCATCTCGCCCAGGCGCCGGCCGAGCAGGCCGGCAAAGTCCGCCAGTTCGCCCAGCGCGTTGTAGTGCTGTTCCTGCTCGGAAATGGCCTCGGCCAGTTCGTCGCGAATCGCGCGTTCGAGGTTGTTCTGGGTCCAGCTCCAGGCGTCGCCCTGGTTGCTCAGGTAGCCCTGGGCGATCATCAGCAGGTTGTCTTCGCCATTGGCATCGCGACGGATCACGGCGCCCATCAGCGGCGAGATATTCGGGTAATCGGCGGCGGTCAGGTAGGCGCTCATCTCCAGCTCCGGGTGTACGCCGGCACTGACCTTGCGGATCAACTTGAGTACCAGGCACTCCCCCACCACCACCGAGCTGTTGGACTGCTCGGCCGACAAATAGCGCACCGGCGTTTCGTCGCTCAGTGGCAGCTCGGCCAAGTGGGGCGTGGCCTCAAAGCGCAGGTCGCCGTCGCTGGAATTCAACACCGTGCCGGCTTGCAGGCCCTGGATCACCGCGCGCACAAAGTGCTCCAGGCTGAAGGCGTCGGTCACCAGCCCTACCTGGCGCGTACGCCGCACGCGGGCCAGGGCCAGTTGTTGGGGCAAGGCGCTGGTGAACTGGTCTTCAGCCAGGAAACCGAACGGCAACTGGTAACGACTGACCTGCCCGGCGGCGCTCACCTCCAGCTCGCTGAGCAACACCGGATGCTGCGGGTCGCCAAACCGTACGCCGTAGACAATGCGGACGCTGTCGATGGCCACGTCCTTGCCGGCAAACCAACGCCGCTTGGGCAGCCAGGCCGGCAACGACGTTTGCTCAAGGGTGGTGCGGCCAGGTTCTTCAAGCAGTTCTTCCATGCGTTTTTTCAATACCAGGGTGGTGAAATCGGGAATGCTTTGCGCCGGCTCCACATGCCAGCTGGGCATACGGTTTTCCGCCGCCAGTACAAACCAGTAGAAGCCGTACGGCGCCAGGGTCAGCAGGAAATTCAGTTGGCCGATCGGTGGGAAGGCATTACCGCCGAGCATCTCCACCGGCACCATGCCGGCGAACGCCGACAGGTCCAACTCAGCCGCCTGGGCACTGCGGGACACGTTGGCCACGCACAGGATGATCTCGGTGTGCCCATCCTCGCCGGTGTACTCACGGGTATACGCCAGGATGCGGCGGTTGGTCGGCGAGAGCATTTTCAAGCTGCCACGGCCGAATGCCTTGGATTGCTTGCGCACCGCCAGCATGCGTCGGTTCCAGTTGAGCAGCGAATGTGGGTCTTGGGTCTGGGTCTCGACGTTGACCGACAGGTAGCCGTAGAGCGGGTCCATGATCGGCGGCAGCACCAGGCTGGCCGGGTCGGCGCGGGAGAACCCGCCGTTGCGGTCGATGGACCACTGCATGGGCGTGCGCACGCCATCACGGTCGCCCAGGTAGATATTGTCGCCCATGCCGATTTCATCGCCGTAATACAGGGTCGGCGTGCCCGGCATCGACAGCAGCAGGCTGTTGAGCAACTCCACGCGGCGGCGGTCGCGCTCCAGCAAGGGCGCCAGGCGCCGGCGAATCCCCAGGTTGATCCGCGCGCGGCGGTCGGCGGCGTAGTAATTCCACAGGTAATCGCGCTCTTTGTCGGTGACCATTTCCAGGGTCAGTTCATCGTGGTTGCGCAGGAAAATCGCCCATTGACAGTTAGCGGGGATCTCCGGCGTTTGCCGCAGGATATCGGTGATCGGGAAGCGATCTTCCTGGGCCAGCGCCATGTACATGCGCGGCATCAGCGGGAAGTGGAAGGCCATGTGGCATTCGTCGCCGTCGTCGCCCTTGCGATCGCCGAAATACAGCTGTGTGTCTTCGGGCCACTGGTTGGCTTCGGCGAGCAGCATGCGGTCCGGGTAATTGGCGTCGATCTCGGCACGGATCTGCTTGAGCACGTCGTGGGTTTCGGCCAGGTTTTCGTTGTTGGTGCCGTCGCGCTCGATCAGGTACGGAATGGCGTCCAGGCGCAGGCCGTCAATGCCCATGTCCAACCAGTAGCGCATCACCGACAGCACGGCCTTCATGACTTGCGGGTTATCGAAATTGAGGTCGGGCTGGTGGGAATAGAAACGGTGCCAGAAGTACTGGCCGGCGACCGGGTCCCAGGTCCAGTTGGACTTTTCGGTATCGAGGAAGATGATGCGGGTGCCGTCGTATTTCTGGTCGTCATCGGACCACACGTAGAAGTCCCGCGCGGCCGAGCCGGGCTTGGCCTTGCGCGCGCGCTGGAACCAGGGGTGCTGGTCGGACGTGTGGTTGATCACCAGCTCGGTGATCACCCGCAGCCCGCGTTTGTGGGCTTCGGCAATAAAGCGCTTGGCATCGGCGAGGGTCCCGTAGTCGCTGTGCACGCCGCGATATTCGGCAATGTCGTAGCCGTCATCGCGACGGGGCGAGGGGTAGAACGGCAGCAGCCAGATGGTGTTCACGCCCAGGTCGGCGATGTAGTCGAGCTTGGCGATCAGGCCGGGAAAGTCGCCGATGCCGTCGTTGTTGGAGTCGAAATAGGATTTGACGTGAACCTGGTAGATCACCGCGTCCTTGTACCAGAGCGGGTCTTTGATAAAGGTGGCAGCCTTGGGTTTCTTCGCCATTGGAAACTCCTGAAATTCAGCAGGCAGAATGCAGTCAATGTGGGAAGGGGCTTGCTCCCGCCCACATGTGATGTGCGCAAGACTCAGGAAGCAGTGATGCGCCAAACCCCAAACGGCATTTGCGGCTCCAGCCGCGTCCACTGGGTCTTGCCATACCACGTCCAGCGATGGCCGTTCATCAGGTCCTCGCCCTGGGTGTGGGCATCGTCCGGCAGGCCCATCTCCCACAGCGGCAATTCAAAATGCGCCTCCTGGGCATTGAACGGGTCCAGGTTGACCGCCACCAGGATGAAGTTGCTGCCGTCCTCGCTGCGCTTGCCGAAGTACAGGATGTTGTCGTTCCACGCGTTGTACAGCTTGAGCCCCAGGTGCGTGTGCAATGCCGGGTTCTGCCGGCGGATGCGGTTGAGCTGGGCGATTTCGGCAATGATGTTGCCCGGCGCGGCGAAGTCCCGTGGGCGGATCTCGTATTTCTCCGAGTCCAGGTATTCCTCTTTGCCCGGTACCGGCGCGGCTTCGCACAATTCGAACCCTGAATACATGCCCCACAGGCCCGAGCCCAGGGTGGCCAGCGCGGCGCGGATCAAAAAGCCCGCGCGCCCGGACTCGTGCAGGAAGCCGGGGTTGATATCCGGTGTATTGACGAAGAAGTTCGGGCGGTAGCACTCACGCCACGGCGACTGGTTCAACTGGGTGAAATACTCGCTCAACTCAGCCTTGGTGTTGCGCCAGGTGAAATAGGTGTAGCTCTGGGAATAACCGACCTTGCCCAGACGCGCCATCATCGCCGGGGTGGTGAAGGCCTCGGCGAGGAAGATCACCTCCGGGTGCTTGGCGCGCACGTCGCTGATCAACCATTGCCAGAACGGCAGCGGCTTGGTGTGAGGGTTGTCGACGCGAAAGGTCTTCACGCCCTCTTCCACCCAGCCCACTACGATGTCGCGCAGTTCTGTCCATAAGCCCGGAATGGCATCGGCCGCGTAGAAATCGACGTTGACGATGTCCTGATACTTCTTGGGTGGGTTTTCCGCGTATTTGATCGTGCCGTCCGGACGCCAGTTGAACCAGCCCGGGTGCTGCTTGAGCCATGGATGGTCCTGGGAGCACTGGATGGCGAAGTCCAGGGCGATTTCCAGGCCATGCTCGGCGGCGGCTTTGACCAGTCGACGGAAGTCATCGCGGCTGCCCAGTTGCGGGTGGATGGCCTCGTGGCCGCCCTCCTCGCTGCCAATCGCGTAAGGGCTGCCGGGATCGTCGGGGCCTGCGGTCAGCGCGTTGTTCTTGCCCTTGCGATGGCTGCGGCCGATGGGGTGGATCGGCGGGAAGTACAGCACGTCAAAGCCCATGTCGTGGATCATCGGCAGGCGCGCATGCACATCGTTGAAGGTGCCGTGGCGCGCGGGATCGTCGGTGATCGAGCGCGGAAACAGCTCGTACCAGCTGGCGAATTGCGCGCGTTCGCGCTCCACATCCACCGGGTACAGGGTGCTGACACTCAAGTAAGCGCGGTGGTCGGCCTGGGTCATCAGGTGTGCACTGTCTTCGTGCAGGAACAGCGCGACCTGCTCGGTTTCCAGCAGGCCGGAGAGTTCATGGTGCAGCAACATCAGGCGGTCGCGCAGTTCATTGTCACTGCGCTCGGCGGCCTGCAATACCAGGCTGCGGCCTTCCTGCAACTCCAGGCTGACCGGCACGCCGGCCTCATGCTTTTTGCGCAGTTCATAGCAAAAGCTGGCGAAGGTATCGATCCAGGCTTCGATGCAATACTCGTGCGGCCCAACGGCGGTGACGGTAAACGCACCCTCCCAGCCATTGTTACCCACGTCAGTCATCACCACGCTGTGCCAGCTCTCGTCCTTGAGCGCACGCCAGCGGACCAGTACGGCGAGCTTGTCGTGGCCGTCGGCGAACACCTTGCTGGTGACGTTGACCCGTTGGCCAACCACGGCCTTGACGGCAAATTCGCCGCCGTCGATCACCGGCATGGTGCTTTCGATTGCGATCCTGGGCAGCAACAGCGCCTGGGACAGCGGTAACAAGGCGTCGTCTGGAACCTGTGTTTCAGCAGTCATCGAGCATCTTCCCCTTACGCCCTATGGACGCTCTTTGCTTGATCCGAATTGTTCAACCGGCCGCGTTTTCCCTGAACGGGCCGCTATAGGTCCGAGCGCGAGCGCCAGTCAAAAGTTCAGGTGAATGTGCCGCCACTGAGCGGGAATCAAACCTGCCCCGTGGTTGTCCACCGCTAGAGCAAAGCACAAAGGAGGCCACACCGATGAATATCCCGATCCCGGCTGAGACGCCTGACCCGAATATCGATAACCCGACACTGCCGCCCACCGAACCCGAGCCGATCCCCGAGAAAGAACCTCCGGAAAACCCGCCGCCACCGGTGCAAGAGCCGCCGACGACCATGCCGCCAGTGATCGTCAGTCCTTGTCCAGCCGCTTGACGATCATCGGCATCACGCTGAACACCGCAAGCGCCAACAAGGTGCTGAGCACCGCCGTCGATTCACGGCCCAACCCCGCCGCCACACCAATGGCGGCGGTCATCCATAAGCCGGCGGCAGTGGTCAGCCCCTTTACGTGTTGACCTTCTTCATCTTCCTTGCCTTTAAGAATGGTGCCGGCGCCCAGAAAGCCGATCCCGGCAATCACCCCCTGTACGACTCGGCTCATGGCATCCGCCTGGTTGCCCGACATCTGCGGCACCATCACAAACAATGCGGCGCCCATTGCCACCAGCATATGGGTGCGCACGCCGGCGGCCTTGCCCTTGTGCTCGCGTTCAAAGCCAAGAATGCCACCCAGCAAGGCGGCGATCAGCAAGCGTACGGTGATTTGCGTGAGCTGCCGGGCGTCGCCAAGGTCGGCAAATTCGGCCTGCAGCGTCAGCCACACTTCATGCCACCAAGCGTCCATCAGCATCGTCCTTTGTCATTGTTGGTAAAGCATGGACAACCGCGACCGCCAGTCAGTTGCCTGGAACACCCGGCCCTGGGCGGGGGCCTAAGCATCACCACCCCATGAAAAGGAGATCACCATGCCCGTACGTATCGAAAATCAAACGTGCTATTTCACGGTCAACGACGACGGCCAGGAACAGCGCCTGCCGGCGACCGCGGTGACGGTGAATACGGACATCGCCAAGGCCATGTCCTATGTCGACGTGAACGGTGACAAGGTTTACATCACTGAGCAGCAAGCCGATGCCCTGACAGTGGCCGGTGCCACCGATGGGCGCCGGCATAAGAAAGCCACCGAGCCTGGTTCGGCGATTTAGCTGACCTGTATCAGCCTATGTTCACTATTGCTGTACCGCAGGCGGCCTGGGGTGCAGCAAGTTGTCACAGAGGGTGCCCACCGGCGCATCTGATCCGCTTTTAATCGCCATACCTGAGTCTGTTCTGCAAACAGACCGGCGCTCATAGTTGATTGGCCTGATGGAGGCTGATGAGCGAACGACCATGAGCGAACGAATCCCAACCGTGGAAACCTTTGAGCCCCTGCACCCAAAGAAGGTGAAGGCCAAACCCGGCGACAACTTGATCCATACCCGCAGCTTCACCGGCCTGTTCCGCACCTTGCGCGTGGCGGGTGCGGGCCTGCTGTTCCTGGCGTTTTTCGGCACCGTGTGGCTGAACTGGGGGGGACGCCAGGCCGTGCTGTGGGACTTGGCCGAGAGTAAATTCCACATTTTTGGGGCCACGTTCTGGCCCCAGGATTTCATCCTGCTGTCGGCGCTGCTGATCATCTGCGCGTTCGGCCTGTTTGCGATCACGGTGTTTGCCGGCCGTGTCTGGTGCGGCTACACCTGCCCGCAAAGCTCGTTCACCTGGCTGTTCATGTGGTGCGAGAAAGTCACCGAAGGCGAACGCAACCAACGCATCAAACTGCACGCCGCGCCCTGGAGCCTGAACAAGCTGGCGCGGCGCTCGGCCAAACACATCTTATGGCTGGGCATCAGCGTGCTGACCGGGCTGACGTTCGTCGGCTACTTCACACCGATTCGCCCGCTGGCGGGCGAATTGCTGACCTGGCAGTTGGGCGGCGTCAGCTTGTTTTGGGTGCTGTTTTTTACCGCGGCCACCTACATCAATGCCGGCTGGCTGCGTGAAGCGGTGTGCATGCACATGTGCCCGTATGCGCGGTTCCAGAGCGTGATGTTCGATAAAGACACCCTCACCATCTCCTACGACAGCGCCCGAGGCGAGCGCCGTGGCCCGCGCAAACGTGAAGTGATGCCGTCCGAGGTCGGCCTGGGTGATTGCATCGACTGCCAATTGTGCGTACAGGTGTGCCCCACCGGCATCGACATCCGCGACGGCCTGCAAATGGAATGCATCGGTTGCGCGGCGTGCATCGATGCCTGTGATTCGATCATGGACAAAATGGGCTACGCCCGCGGCCTGGTGAGCTATACCAGCGAGCATCAGTTGCAAGGGGGCAAGACCCAACTGCTGCGACCGCGCCTGATCGGCTACAGTGCCGTGCTGCTGGTGATGATTGCCGCGCTGGTCGTGGCGTTGGTGGAGCGGCCGATGGTGTCGCTGGACGTGACCAAGGACCGGGGTCTGTTCCGGGAGAACGCCCAGGGCCTGATCGAGAACATCTACAGCCTCAAGGTCATCAACAAGACCCAACAACGCCAGGACTACCGCTTGGCGCTGGTGGAGGCCGAGGGGTTCCAACTGCAAGGCAACACCCGGATCAGCCTGGCGCCGGGGGAAATTGTGGATGTGCCGGTGTCGGTGGCGTTGCTGGCGGATACACCGGCGAGCAGTTCGCAGACTCTGCGGTTCAAGGTGACGGATGTGGATGAACCGTGGATCCATACGGCAGCCGAAAGCCGGTTTGTCGCACCGCTGAACCGCTGAAATTTATCTGGAGAAAGGCAGACTCATATGGGAGGGGGCTTGCTCCCGATAGCGGTGGGTCAGCACCGATTCTGCTGACGGTTACACCCTATCGGGAGCAAGCCCACTCCCACACTTTACCCTGTGTACCGACTGAAAAATCTGTTCAAGGCCACTCATGAAACGCTACGAAAAATTCGCCGACGACATCGCAGAACTGATCCGCTCCGGCGTCCTCGGGCCCGGCCAGCGCGTGCCGTCGGTGCGTTATGCCAGCCAGACCTACGGCGTCAGCCCGTCCACGGTGTTCCAGGCGTATTACCTGCTGGAGCGCCGAGGCCTGATCCGTGCGCGGCCGCGTTCCGGCTACTTCGTCAACACCCATGCGCCAAGCCCGTTTTCCGAGCCGGTGGTGAGCGAGCAGGTGCATGAGTCCACCGAGGTGGATGTGAGCGAGTTGGTGTTCTCGGTACTCGACTCGATCAAAGACCCCAACACCGTGCCGTTCGGCTCGGCGTTTCCCAGCCCTATGCTGTTCCCGCTGCCACGCCTGGCCCGCTCCCTGGCCAGCGCGAGCCGTGAAATGGACCCACGGCTGGTGGTCACCGACATGTCGCCCGGCAACCCGCAGCTGCGTCGGCAAATTGCCCTGCGCTATATGGTCGGTGGCCTGATGCTGCCGATGGAAGAACTGCTGATCACCAACGGTGCCCTGGAAGCGCTGAACCTGTGCCTGCAAGCCGTCACCGAACCCGGCGACCTGGTGGCCATCGAAGCCCCGGCGTTCTACGCCTGCCTGCAAGTACTGGAACGCTTGAAGCTCAAGGCGGTGGAGATCCCCGTGCACCCGCGCGACGGCATCGACCTTAACGCCTTGGCACAAACCCTGGAACGCTACCCGATCAAGGCCTGCTGGACCATGACCAGTTTCCAGAACCCCATGGGCGCCACCTTGCCGGAAGCCAAGAAACAGGCATTGGTGGAACTGCTGCGCAGCCATCAGGTACCGCTGATCGAGGACGATGTGTACGCCGAGCTGTATTACGGGCAACAGGCACCCAAGCCGGCCAAGGCCTTTGATACCGAGGGCCTGGTGATGCACTGCGGC
The DNA here is from genome assembly GCF_054667615.1 of Pseudomonas sp. S3_E10. Taxonomy (NCBI): domain Bacteria; kingdom Pseudomonadati; phylum Pseudomonadota; class Gammaproteobacteria; order Pseudomonadales; family Pseudomonadaceae; genus Pseudomonas; species Pseudomonas sp. S3_E10. The sequence goes on along the minus strand of NZ_CP162743.1, from coordinate 5,463,671 downwards.
TCGTTTGCCAAGAGCCTCGCGCCGGGTTATCGCGTCGGCTGGGTGGCGGCCGGGCGTTACGCGCAAAAGGTCGAGCGCCTGAAGTTGATGACCTCGTTATGCCCCTCGATGCCGGCCCAGGCCGCGATCGCCGACTACCTGCAACATGGCGGCTATGACCGGCACTTGCGCAAACTGCGCTATGCCCTGGAAGAACAACAAAGCGCCATGCTCGCCGCCATCGCCCGGTACTTCCCGGCGCAGACCCGCGTCAGCCAACCGGCCGGCGGCTATTTCCTATGGTTGGAATTGCCGGAACAGACCGACTCGCTGAAGTTATTCCAGATGGCCCTGGCCCAAGGCATCAGCATTGCGCCGGGCCCGATCTTTTCGGCGACCCGGCGCTTTCGCAATTGCATTCGTTTGAACTATGGCAGCCCATGGACCGAGGCGTCGGAGAAGGCGATGGAGACGCTGGGACGGATTGTGCGTTCGTTCTAATGGCCACCGGTGCAGGGCAAAAGCCAGGCGGCATGCCCTTGCACAGCGTTGGCTATCGACTCAACGGCCGCCGCCCAGGTCCAGAAAAGTACCGGTGGCATAAGAAGCCTTGTCCGACAACAACCAGATAATCGCCTCCGCCACTTCATCCGGTCGCCCGCCACGGGCCATGGGGATACCGGACTCCAGTTTGCTGACGCGGTCGGGGTCACCGCTCAGGGCATGGAAGTCGGTAAAGATATAGCCGGGGCGCACCGCATTCACGCGAATGCCCTCGCCCGCGACTTCCTTGGACAAACCGATGGTGAAGGTATCGAGTGCGCCCTTGGAGGCCGCATAGTCGACGTATTCACCCGGCGAACCGAGGCGCGCCGCCACCGAAGACACGTTGACAATGCTACCGCCCTGCCCGCCATGCCTGGGCGACATGCGCAGTACCGCGTGCTTGGCACACAGGATCGGCCCCAGCACGTTGGTCTTCATGATTTTAAGGATGCGGAATTCAGACATCTCATCGACCCGCGATTTGTGGCCCACGGTGCCGGCATTGTTGACCAGTGCCGTGACGCGGCCCAATTCGGCGTCGACACGATGGAACAACGCAATCACTTCATCCTCGATGCTCACATCGGCGCGCACGGCAATCGCCTGGGCGCCAAGCGCACGAACCTGTTCGAGCACACGATGGGCGGCGTCTTCGTCCGATTGGAAGTTGATACAGATGCGATAGCCTTGGCGAGCGGCCAGTAACGCCGTCTCGGCGCCAATCCCCCGACTGCCCCCGGTGATGATGACGACTTTGTCCATGCGTGCGATCTCCTGATTCAACCTGATGTGTATAGGATCGGATCCAAGAATACCCGTCATGTATCGCGTTTGTCAGGCTCCTGCGTCGCTTCGGCGCGCCGAATATCCGCCATGAAGCCTTCGGCCGGCAACGGGTGGCCCAACAGGTAACCTTGCAGCGAGTTACACCCCAGGCGCGTAAGGAAACGCTGCTGCATATCGGTTTCCACCCCCTCGGCAACAATGCGTAGCCCAAGGGCCTGGCCGAGGGCGACGATGGCCGAGACGATTGCCGCGTCGTCGCTGTCGTGCTCCAGGTCACGCACAAAACCACGGTCGATCTTCAGTTCATTGGCCGGCAGGCGCTTGAGGTACATCAGGCTGGAATAACCGGTGCCGAAATCATCGATGGACAGGTCGACGCCCATGTCCGAGAGCTGTTGCAACACCATCATGCTTGCATCGGCATCGCTCATGGCGGTGGTCTCGGTGATCTCCAGCGTCAGGTTGTTGGCCGGTAACCGGTGGCGACCCAAGGCCGTGGCCACGCTGTTGACCAGCTCGGCGTGACAAAACTGCAGCGCCGACAAGTTCACGGCGATGCGCCAGTTTTCATAGCCCTGGGCGTACCACAGGCTCATTTGGCGACAGGCTTCATTGAGCACCCATTCACCGATGGGAATGATCAAACCGGTCTTTTCCGCCAGCTCGATAAATACCGCTGGCAACAACAGGCCTTGCAGCGGGTGCTCCCAACGCAGCAACGCTTCGGCCCCCACCGGGAGACCGCTGACTGCGTCGAACTTGGGTTGGTAGTACAGGCGAAACTGTTGCTGCTCAACCGCCGTGCGCAGGTCCTGCAACAACTGCAATTGCTTGCGCGCGTTAGTGTTCATCGAGACATCGAAGAAGCTGTAGCCGTTTTTGCCCATGCCCTTGGCGTGGTACATCGCGGCGTCGGCGTTCATCAGCAGTTCCTGCGGGCTATTACCGTTGCCCGGGAACATCGCGATGCCGACGCTCGCGGAGATTTTCAACTCATGCTCAGCCACCTGGAACACCCGGTTGATCAACACCACCTGACGCTCGGCAAGACCCAGGGCATCGTCCGGCTGCGTGAGTTGCACCAGCAGCACAAACTCATCACCGCCGATACGGGCCAGTGTGTCGTGGCTGCGCAGGTCTTCGCGCAGGCGCAGGCCGACTTCGCGCAGCAACTGGTCGCCCAAATGGTGACCAAAGGCATCGTTGACCGGTTTGAAGCCGTCCAGGTCGATGAACATCAGCGCAAAGCAACCGCCCTGCTCCTTGACCGCCTGTATGGCCTGTTGAATTCGGTCGGCGAGCAAGGTGCGGTTGGGCAGGCCGGTGAGCATGTCGTGCAGCGCCAAGTGGGTCAGTTCCTGGTTGGCTTGGCTCAGGGAGTCGGCGAGCACTGCGGTGCGGGCCTCCAGGCGTGCGTCGAGCAGCGATGTCAACAAGGCAATGGCGAGCACCGCCAGGGTCGTCACCAGCACCAGGTTATCCAGGCCCTTGCCGGTCAAGCCATCCAGCGCGGCGGCGCAATAGCTTTCATCGGCAAAGCGTGCCGCCGCCATACCGGTGTAATGCATGCCGACGATGGCAAACCCCATCACCACCGCCGCCCCGCCGCGCGCCAGGCGCACATAGGGCGTGTTGCGGCGCAGGTTGAACGCGATCAACAACGCGGCACCCGACGCCACCACCGCGATTAGCAACGAGGCGCCAAACAAGGTGGGGTCGTAGTCGATGCCCGGCGTCATGCGCATCGCGGCCATGCCGGTGTAGTGCATGCTGGCGATGCCGGTGCCCATGATCAAGGCGCCAAGTGCCAACTGCCAGGCCGGCAAGCGTGGCTGGCTGACCAGCCAGAGTGCAAAGCCGCAGGAAATCACCGCGATCAACAACGACAGCGCGGTTATCCCCATGTCAAAGCCCAGGGCAAACGGCAGGCGCAGCGCCAACATGCCGATGAAATGCATGGACCACACGCCAACCCCCATCGCCAACGCGCCGCCGGCCATCCACAGGTAAACGGCACGGCCCGTGGCGGTCGCGATGCGCCCGGCGAGGTCCAGCGCGGTATAGGACGCCAGGATCGCGACGAACAGGGAGATCACGACGAGGGAGGTTGAATAGCTGCCGATAAGCATGGGACTCTCGCGGGCAACGGGCTTGAAAACACCCGTGCCAAGTGGAAAAGCCGCGGATTGTAGCGAGAATAATTCTTCGACAGTTGATTAATTATCAGAGGGCCATCACCGGTGTCTTGACGTCAATCCACTGGCTTCAAAAGCCGCGTGCAGGCGGCTGGACAGGGTCAAGGGAGTCGCTGTCCGCCCCCGCTAATCTTCTTTGGCGCTGACCTGGGTTTGCCCGTCCCAGCCGCCGCCCAATGCGGCGATCAGTTGCACGCTGGCCACCAACCGCGACTGCAGCAAGGTCAATACGGTGCGTTCATTACTCAGCGCGGTCGCCTGCACGGTCACCACATCCAGGTAGGCGATCAACCCGGCCTTGTACTGGTTCTGGGTCAAGCGCAGCGATTCACGCGCCGCTTCCAGCGCTTGGTTGCTGACCACCGCCTCGTCTTCCAGCACCTTGAGCTGCACCATGTAGTTTTCCACTTCGCGAAAGCCATCCAGCACGGTCTGGCGATACTTGGCCACTGTCTCGTCATAGCTGGCAACGGTGCGGTCGACCTCCGCCGACCGCTGGCCGCCGTCGAACAGGGTCATCGCCAGTTTCGGCCCTACCGACCAGAACCGATTCGGCAGGCTGATCCAATCGGCATAGGTGCTGCTGGAATAACCCCCGGCCAGACTCAGGCTCAGGTCCGGGTAATACGCAGCCTTGGCCACGCCAATATTGGCGTTGGCGGCGATCACCGAGCGCTCGGCCGAGGCGATGTCCGGGCGGCGCTCCAGCAGTTGCGACGGCAGGCTCACCGGGATCTGCGGCAACGCCGGAATGTCCTTGCTGACGGCCAGGTTGAAGTTGGCCGGCGCCTCGCCGATCAGCACGGCGATGGCGTTTTCGAGTTGGGCGCGCTGCCAGATCAGGTCGATCAGGCTGGCCTGGGTGGTCTTGAGCTGGGTTTGCGCCTGGGCTACCGCGTCCTTGCCGGAGACACCGGCACGGTACTGGTTTTCGGTCATTTGCAGGGAGCGCTGATAAGTGTCCAGCGTGGCTTGCAACAGACGGGTCTGCTCGTCCATCACCCGCAATTGCAGGTAGCTTTGCACCAGCTCCGACTGCTGGCTCAGGCGCATGGCCGCGAGGTCCGCCGAGCTGGCTTCGGCGCTGGCCTCGTTGGCTTCCAGGCCGCGGCGCAATTTACCCCAGATATCGGCCTCCCAGCTCACACCCAACTGCGCGTTGAGGGTGTCACGGATGCCGCTGCTGGAACTGCTCAAGCTGGCGCTGCTGCTGCCGGTGCCCTGGCTGGCGCGGGTTTTTCCGGCGCTCGGGTCGACGGTGGGGTAGAACGCCCCGCGCGAGCTGCGCACCAATGCCTGGGCCTGGCGAAAACGCGCTTCGGCCTGGGCCACGGTTTGGTTGGCGTTGTTCAGGCGCACCACCAGGTCATTGAGCTGACGGTCGCCGTACAACTCCCACCAGGCGCCACGGGCCAGGGAATCACTCGGCGTGGCCTGGCGCCACCCCTGGGCCTCCTTGAATTGCGCCGGTTCGACAACGTCGGGGCGCTTGTAGTCGGGGCCGACAGCGCAGGCGCTGAGTAACACGCCGCAGAACAGCAGGCTCGCCATGCGAGAACCACGAGACATGGCCAATCGAGCAAAGGTTGAATCGGTCATAGCGCAGTGTCCAGGGCAGCGTCGGTACGCACACCGCGCCAGGCGTTGAAGCGATGGCGCGCGCGGTCGAGATAAAGGTAAACCACCGGGGTGGTGTAAAGCGTCAGGACCTGGCTGAACACCAGGCCACCAATGATAGTCAGGCCGAGGGGGCGACGCATTTCCGCGCCGTCGCCAGCGCCGAGCAGCAAGGGCAAGGCGCCGAGGATGGCCGCCAAGGTGGTCATCAGGATCGGTCGCAACCGCAGCAGGCACGCGCTGCGAATCGACTCCAAGGGGCCGAGGCCGTCATTGCGTTCCAGTTGCAAGGCCAGGTCGATCATCAGGATCGCGTTCTTCTTTACCACGCCGATCAACAGGAACAGGCCCAGCAGGGAGATCAGGCTGAACTCGCCGCCGGTCAGGTAGATGGCAAGCATGGCGCCGACACCGGCCGAAGGCAGGGTCGAAAGGATCGTCAGCGGGTGAATGTAGCTCTCATACAGAATGCCCAACACCAGATACACCGCCACCAGCGCGCCGAGGATCATGAACGGCTGGCCTTTCTGCGTGGCGGCGAAGGCATCGGCGGTGCCGGCCATCTTGGCGATCACGTCTTCGGGCAAGCCGACCTTGGCAATTGCCCGCTCGATGGCGGCGGTGCCCTGCTCTACGGTTACGCCCGGCGCCATGTCGAAGGCGATGTTTTCCGAGGCGAACTGGCCTTCATGGCTGACCCGGTCATCGGCCAGGCTGTTCTCATAGTGGGCAATGGTCGACAACGGCACCCGCGCGCCATCGGCGGTGATGACCTGCATCTGGTTGAGGGTGATCGGGTCCTGGGCGTACCTGGGGTTGACCTCCATCACCACTTGGTACTGATTGAGGCTGTCGTAGATCGTCGAAATCTGCCGCTGGCTGTAGGCGTTGTTGAGCACCGCCGTGACCATGTCCATGTCGATGCCCAGGCGCTTGGCCTGGTCGCGGTCGACAATCAAGGTCACCTGGGCCGCACCGTGACCTTCGCGGGCGTCGATGGCGGTGAGTTCCGGCAGCTCGCGCAGGGCAGCCACCACCTTGGGGTACCACAGGCGCAGCGCGGCCAAGTCACCGCTTTGCAGGATGTAGGAATATTGCGCGCTGGTCTGGTCTCGGCCGCCACCAAATTGCAGGTCCTGGTCGGCCATCAGGAACAGGCGCCCGCCCGGCACCAGTGGCACGTCCTTGCGCAGCCGCTCGATCACCGCCTGGGCCGAGACCTTGCGTTCACTGATGGGTTTGAGGCGTACCAGCATCACCGCATTGTTGGTGCCGTTGTTGCCGCCGATAAAACCGGCCACGCTGAGCACCGCGGGGTCCTTGAGCACAGCCTTGCGAAACGTCTCCATCTTCGGCTGCATCACGCTGAACGACAGGCCATCGTCACCGCGCACAAAGCCGATCAACTGGCCGGTGTCCTGCTGGGGCATAAAGGTCTTGGGCACCACCACGTACAACGCCACGTTCATGCCGATGGTCAGCAACAGGCTGAGCAAGGTCAGGCGCTTATGGCGCAGTACCCAGTCCAGGCTGGTGGCGTAGCCCGCGACCATGCGGTCGTTGATCTTCTGGCTCCAGCGCTGCAAACCGGTCATGCGCCCTTTGACATGGGGCTTGAGCCAACGGGCGCAGAGCATCGGCGTCAAGGTCAGCGAGACGATCAACGACACAATGATCGCGGCCGACAAGGTGATGGAAAATTCGCGGAACAGGCTGGTGACGATGCCGCCCATGAACAGGATGGACAGGAACACCGCCACCAGCGACACGTTCATCGACAACAAGGTGAAGCCGACTTCCTGCGCCCCCAGGTACGCGGCCTTCATCGGCGGCACGCCCTCGTCGATGTGCCGGGAAATGTTCTCCAGCACCACAATGGCATCATCCACCACCAGGCCGGTGGCCAGGATCAGCGCCATCAGCGAGAAGTTGTTCAACGAAAACCCGTACAGGTACATCACGGCAAACGTGCCCACCAGTGACACTGGCACCGCCAGGGTGGGAATCAACGAGGCGCGAAAGTTGCCGAGGAACAGGTAGACCACCAGGACCACCAACCCTACCGCGATCAACAGCGTCATCTCGGCTTCATGCAAGGTCGCGGTGATCACGGGCGAACGGTCCATGGCCAGGCTCAGCTTGACGCTGGACGGCAACACCGCCTGCAACGCCGGCAGCTGGGCCTTGATCTGCCGGACGGTCTCGATGATGTTGGCGCCGGACTGGCGGTTGATCACCAACAGGACCGCCGAATCGTTGTTGAAAAAACCGCTGTTGTAGCGGTCTTCGACACCATCGCTGATCTTCGCCACATCCGACAGGCGCAGGGCCGCGCCATTCTGGTAGCGAATCAGCAACGGCTCGTAGTCCTTGGCTTTTTCCAGCTGGTCGTTGGCCTGGATCTGCCAGTTGCGCTCGCCGTCTTCCAGCGAGCCCTTGGGCCGGCGCTGGTTGGCATTGGCGATGGTGTTGCGCACATCGTCCAGGGCCACGCCGTACTGGTCGAGGGCCTTGGGTTGCAGCTCGATACGCACCGCCGGCAGCGAGCTGCCGCCGATCTGCACCTCGCCGACACCAGGCACCTGGGACAGGCTTTGCGAAAGGATGGTGGAGGCCAGGTCGTAGAGCTGGCCCTTTGGCAACACGTCCGAGGTCAGCGACAGCACCATGATCGGCGCCTGGGACGGGTTGATCTTCTTGTAGGTGGGCATGCTGCGCATGCCGCTGGGCAACAGGCTGCGCGAAGCGTTGATGGCCGCTTGTACTTCCCGCGCCGCGCCGTTGATATCACGGTCGGCGTCGAACGCCAGGATCACTCGGGTGGAGCCCTGGCTCGACGAACTGCTCATGGTGGTGATGCCGGCAATCGAGCCGAAGGAACGCTCCAGCGGCGTGGCCACCGTCGAGGCCATTACCTCAGGGCTCGCTCCCGGTAAATTCGCCGAGACCACGATCACCGGGAAGTCGATCTGCGGCAATGGCGACACCGGCAGCAGGTTGAAGCTGACCCCGCCCAGCAACATGATCGCCAGACTCAACAGCAGCGTGGCGACCGGCCGGCGAATGAAAGGTCCGGACAGGTTCATGACTCAAGCGGCTCCAGGCGTTGCGGCTCTTTGCGCCAGCGGCGGCCAAGGCGATCGAAGTACAGGTAGATCACCGGGGTGGTGAACAGGGTCAACACCTGGCTCACCAGCAGGCCACCGACCATTACCAGGCCCAGGGGCTGACGCAATTCCGCGCCGGAGCCGGTGGCCAGCATCAACGGCACCGCGCCGAACAAGGCCGCCAGGGTGGTCATGAGGATCGGCCGGAAACGCAGCAACGCCGCCTGGTAGATCGCGGTCTGCGGGTCGAGGCCCTGGTTGCGTTCGGCGTCCAGGGCGAAGTCGATCATCATGATCGCGTTCTTTTTCACGATGCCGATCAGCAGGATGATGCCGATGATCGCGATCATGCCCAGGTCATTGCCGCTGAGCAGCAACGCCAGCAGGGCGCCCACCGCCGCCGACGGCAATGTCGACAGAATGGTGATCGGGTGGATATAGCTCTCGTACAGCACACCCAGCACGATATACATGGTGACCACCGCCGCCAGGATCAACAGCAAGGTACTCGACAGCGAGGCTTCGAACGCTTGGGCCGCGCCCTGGAACTGGGTCTGCACGCCCAGCGGCATGCCGATGTCTTTCTGCGCCTGGTTGATCAGTTCCACGCCTTTGCCCAGCGCCACGCCGGGGGCCAGGTTGAACGACATCATCACCGCCGGGAACTGGCCGATATGCGCGACGGCCAACTGCGCCTGGCGTTGCTCGACACGGGCCAGACTCGACAGGCGCACCTGGCCGCCATCGGTGGTTTTCACATGGATCTGGTTCAGGGCCTGGGGCCCAAGGGTTTCGCCGGACTGGGCCTGCAACACCACGCGGTATTGGCTGGCCTGGGTGTAGATCGTCGAGATCTGGCGCTGGCCGAACGCGTCGTACAGCGCATCGGTGATGGTCGACACGCTGACGCCCAGGCGCGAGGCCGCATCGCGGTCGATCACCAGGTACACCTGCAGGCCCTTGTCCTGCAAGTCGCTGGCGACGTCGGTAAGCTCCGGCACCTGGCTCAGGGTGTGCACCAGCTTTTCGCTCCACAGCGCCAGCAGCTCGGCGTCCGGTGACGACATGCTGAACTGGTACTGGGTGCGGCTCACGCGGTCTTCGATGGTCAGGTCCTGCACCGGCTGCATGAACAGGCGGATACCCACCAGCCTGTCGATTTGCGGCTGCAAGCGGGTAATCACCTGGGCCGCGCTCAAGTCGCGCTGGCCGTGGGGCTTGAGGTTGATCAGCAAGCGGCCACTGTTGAGGGTGGCGTTGTCGCCGTCCACGCCGATGTAGGACGACAGGCTCTCCACCGCCGGGTCGGCCAGGATGATTGTGGCCAGTTCCTGCTGGCGCTGGCTCATGGCGGCAAACGAAATCGACTGCGGCGCTTCGGAAATGCCCTGGATCACCCCGGTGTCCTGCACCGGGAAAAACCCCTTGGGCACCACCAGGTACAACACCACCGTAAGGCCCAGGGTGGCGATGGCCACCAGCAGGGTCAGCGGCTGATGCTTGAGCACCCACTGCAACTTGCGCCCATAGGCTTCGATCATCCAGTCGATCCAGGCGCCGCTGGCCTTGTAAAAGCGGCTTTGTTGTTCTTCCTTGGGTTCACGCTTGAGCAACCGCGCGCACATCATCGGCGTCAGCGTCAGGGATACCACCAGGGAAATCAGGATCGCCACCGCCAGGGTGATGGCGAACTCGCGGAACAGACGCCCCACCACATCAGCCATGAACAGCAGCGGGATCAATACCGCGATCAGCGACAGGGTCAGGGAAACCAGGGTAAAGCCGATCTGCTTGGCGCCCTTGAGGGCAGCGGCCAGCGGCGTCTCGCCTTCTTCGATATAGCGGGAGATGTTCTCCAGCATCACGATGGCATCGTCCACCACGAAGCCGGTGGCGATGGTCAAGGCCATCAACGTCAGGTTGTTGATGGAAAACCCGGCCAGGTACATCACGCCAAAGGTGCCCACCAGCGACAGCGGCACGGCAATCGACGGAATGATCGTGGCGCTGACCCGGCGCAGGAACAGGAAAGTGACCATCACCACCAGGGCAATGGCGATCAGCAATTCGTGCTGCACGTCTTTCACCGAGGCGCGGATGGTCTGGGTACGGTCGGTCAGCACGGTGACATCGAGGCCGGCCGGCAGGTTGTCGGTGATGCTCGGCAGCAGCGCCTTGATGCGGTCCACCACCTCGATCACGTTGGCGCCCGGCTGGCGCTGGATATTGAGCAGCACGGCCTGGTTTTCGTTGGCCCAGGCGGCAAGGCGTTCGTTTTCGGCGCCGTCGACGATTTGCGCGACATCCTTGAGGCGCAAAGGCGCGCCGTTGTTGTAGGCGAGGATCAGTTCGGCATATTGCTGGGGCGAGACCAACTGGTCGTTGGCATCGAGCATCGACACCCGGGTGGGGCCGTCGAAGTTGCCCTTGGGCTGGTTGACGTTGGAGGCGGCGATCAGGGTGCGCACATCCGACAGGTTCAAGCCGTTGGCCGCCAGGGCCTCGGGGTTGACCTTGATACGCACGGCCTGGCGCTGGCCACCGGCGATGCTGACCATGCCGACCCCGCTGATCTGGGCAATTTTTTGCGCCATGCGCGTGTCCACCAAGTCATTGAGCTTGGGCAGCAGCATGGTCTTGGAGGTGATGGCCAGGGTCAGCACCGGGGTATCCGCGGGGTTGACCTTGTTGTACACCGGCGGCGCCGGCAAATCCTTGGGCAACAGGTTGGTGGCGGCGTTGATCGCGGCCTGCACCTGTTGCTCGGCGACATCCATGTTGATGTCGAGGTTGAACCGCAGGGTCAACACCGACGCCCCGCCGGAGCTGGTGGACGCCATCTGGGTGAGGCCGGGCATTTGCCCGAACTGGCGCTCAAGAGGTGCGGTGACCGCGCTGGTCATTACGTCGGGGCTGGCGCCGGGGTACAGGGTCATCACCCGGATGGTCGGGTAATCCACCTGGGGCAAGGCCGACACCGGCAACAGGCGGTACGCGATGATCCCGGCCAGCACGATGGCCAGCATGCTCAGCGTGGTGGCGACCGGACGAAGAATAAACAGCCGCGACAGGTTCATGAACCGACCTTTTGCGCCTTGCCGGCGCTGGCGCCGGTCTCCCCTTTAGCGGCGGGCTTGCCTTGCAAGTGTTCGGTCGGGGTAGTCGGGACTTCGCTGCTGTCGTTGACCACTTCGATTTCACTGCCGTCTTTGAGGCGGTCGGTACCTTCGAGTACGACGCGGTCGCCGGCGACCAGGCCTTCCTTGATCACGGTGTTGTCGCCATCGGTGTCGCCGACGACCAGGGGCTGGACCTTGACCTTCTTGTCACCGTCGAGTTTGTAGACAAAGGTGCCGGCGTTGCCGAACTGGATCGCGGCGGACGGCACCAGCACCACGTTGTGCAGGGTGTCGGCCAGCAGATGCACGTTGACGAACTGGTTGGGGAACAGCGCCTGATCCTTGTTATCGAAGCGTGCCTTGAATTTCAGGGTGCCGGTGGTGACGTCGATCTGGTTGTCGAGGCTTTGCAATACGCCAACCGCCTGTTTCTTCACGTCGCCACGGTCCCAGGCTTCGACGGGCAACTTGTTGCCGGCCCGATAACGGGCAAGCACGGTGTCCAGGGTGTTTTCCGGCAGGGTAAAGGCCACGCTGATGGGTTGGGTCTGGGTGATAACGGCAAGGAAGGTGGTGTCGTTGGCCGCCACCAGGTTGCCCACGTCGACCTGACGCAGGCCTACGCGGCCGCTGATGGGCGCGCGGATCCTGGTGAATTCAAGGTTGAGCTTGGCGTCGTCCACGGCGCCCTGGTTGGTCTTGACCGTGCCCTGGTATTGCAAAACCAGTGCTTCGGCGGTGTCCAGGGTTTGCTTGGCGATGCTGTCCTGGGCGTAGAGGCCACGATAGCGCTCGACGTCGACCTGGGCGTTTTTCAGCTGGGCCTGGTTCTGCAACAAGGTGCCCTGGGCCTGGAGCAAGGCGTTCTGGTAGCTGCGCGGGTCGATCTCCGCCAACAGGTCGCCGGCCTTGACCATCTGCCCTTCTTCAAAGGCGATCTTCACCAGCTCGCCGCCCACCCGGCTGCGCACATTGATGGTGTTCAGTGCAGTGACCGTCCCCAACGCCTTGTAGTACACCGCAAACTCGCCGAGTACCGCAGGGGCTACGCGCACGGGCACCGGGCCGGTCGAGCCGCCAAACCCTGGGCGCGCCATGCCGGTCTTGCTGGCATGGCCGGCCGGTGCGTCTTTGTGGGCCGCGCCGCTTGGCCAGAATTTCCAGCACAGGCCGGCGATAACCAGCAGCACAAGCAGGCCGAACAGCCAGCGACGGGAGTTGCGGGGGGAGGATTGCATGGAGTGATCAACCATTGGGCGCGAAAGCTTCTACTTGGGGAGGCTGAAAGATAAGCACTGGAGCGCATTAAGAAAAGCGCCTTTACCGGCTATTTACCTTGGGCTTACAACTTTTAACCGCGGCGGCTTAGTCCACCGGCTATTTCGCTAAGCATTTGAGCTGTAAATGAAAACGGCCTGGACTAGGCCAGGCCGCAATCATGTATCACGCGTGTTACTGCAAAACGACAGTAATGCGCCGAAACAGTTACTTCAGAACAGCCAGGGCCGCTGCGTAGTTCGGCTCTTCGGCGATTTCCTTGACCAACTCGCTGTGCAGCACGTTGTCGTTTTCGTCCAGCACTACAACGGCACGAGCAGTCAGGCCTTTGAGCGCGCCGTCGGCGATCGCCACACCGTAATCAACGGCGAAATCCGAATCACGGAAGTCCGACAGGTTCTTCACGTTTTCCAGGCCTTCGGAGCCGCAGAAACGCGCCTGAGCGAATGGCAGGTCGGTGGAGATGCACAGCACCACGGTGTTTTCCACATCGTTGGCCTGGGCGTTGAACTTGCGCACCGAAGTCGCGCAGGTTGGGGTGTCGACGCTTGGGAAGATGTTCAGCACTTTGCGCTTGCCGGCGAAAGTGGCCAGGGTGGCGTTGGACAGATCGCCGGCGGTCAGGGTGAAGTCTGCAGCTTTGTCGCCGACTTTCGGCAATTGGCCTTCAACCTGGACAGGGTTGCCTTTAAGAGTGACTTGAGCCATGAACGGAATCCTTATGCTGGGTTTTGGTTAAACGAATTCGAGAGGCGGAAGTTAACCACAAACCAAGGGAGCTACCTACCGCCGGACGCAAATTGTCATGCCGGCCGGTTGTGGTTTAATTGCGCGCTTTTCGCCTCTCCTTAAAGGAAGCCATTGTTGATGAAGCCGCGCGCCACCAAAGTCCTGGTCATTGGTTACGTCTGGCCGGAACCCCGTTCCTCGGCGGCGGGCGGGCATATGATACAAATCCTTGAGACCTTTCTCACGCAAGGCTGGGACATTACCTTCAGCAGCCCCGCCGCACTCGGCGAGCACAAGGCTGACCTGCTCAGCCTGGGTATCGCCGAATGCGCCATCGAACTCAATAACAGCAGTTTCGACGATTTTATCCGTGAACTCGCCCCGGATATTGTGTTGTTCGACCGTTTCATGATGGAAGAGCAATTCGGCTGGCGCGTGGAAAAGCACTGCCCCGATGCCCTGCGCGTGCTGGAAACCAGCGACCTGCAAAGCCTGCGCGACGCACGCCATCAACGCCTCAAGGACCACGTCAAGGCACACCCGGGCAGCGACGACTTCGGCACGCTGTTCGCGCCCGCCCTGGAGCAAGAGTTCCAGTTGATGGCCGAGACCGACCTGGCCAAGCGCGAAATCGCCGCGATTTACCGCTGCGACATCAGCCTGATGATCTCCGACGTGGAAATCCGCCTGCTCACTGAGCAGTTCAAGGTGCCGGCCGCCCTGCTCCACTGGTGCCCTTTGATGATGGTGCCGCCGACCACGGCGTTCGCGCCTTATGAAGACCGCGCGCACTTTCTCAGTATCGGTAATTTCCGCCATGCGCCCAACTGGGATGCGGTGCTATGGATGAAAAGCAGCCTGTGGCCGCTGATTCGCCAGCAACTGCCGGGCGCGCAGTTGCATGTCTATGGCGCCTACACCCCACCCAAAGCCACCGCCCTACACAACCCGGCCCAGGGTTTTCACGTGATGAATTGGGCCGAAGACGCGCTGCAGGTGATGACGGCCGCCCGTATCTGCCTCGCACCCCTGCGCTTTGGTGCCGGCATCAAGGGCAAGCTGGCGGACGCGATGCTGTGTGGCACGCCCAACATCACCACACCGATTGGCGCCGAAGCCATGGGCGATGCACAGCCATGGCCGGGCGCAATCGAACAGAGTGCCCCTGCCCTGGCGGCGGCTGCGGTGGCCTTGTACCAGGATCGCGAACGCTGGAACCAGGCCCAGGAACACGGGCGCCACTTGCTTGCCCGACGCTACGACCAGTCGGCCCACGGCCCGGCCCTGCTGGCGTGCCTGGAGCACTGCTGGCGCAACCTTGCCGCCCATCGACGTACCAACTTCACCGGCAGCATGCTGCGCCACCATGCCCATAAAAGTACCCAGTACATGTCACAGTGGATCGAAGCCAAAAACCGCACCCTCTGAACACCGAGGCTGGCAGGGCCGCCCGCAAGGGGGCATTATTCGGGGCGCAACCAACAATAAAGCGACGGCAGCATGACCCGAGCAACGCGAATCACCGACCCTTCCTACGAGCTGATGGACGATCACAACGGTCTGTCCATCATCTATCGCCAGCACGGCTTCCCCTGCCCCCTGGTGCGCTGGCATTTCCACAAGGAATACGAACTGCACCTGATCGTCGCCAGTTCCGGCAAGGTGTTCATCGGCGACTACATCGGCAACTTCTACCCCGAAAGCCTGTTTCTCACCGGCCCCAACCTGCCCCATAACTGGATCAGCCAGGTGGAGGAGGACGAAGTGGTGCCCAAGCGCGACATGTTGGTGAACTTCACCGAGGAACTGCTCGAAGGTGGCAGCCAGATCTTCACCGAACTCAAAAGCCTGGCGCCGTTGCTTGAACGCGCGCCATACGGCATCGAATTTCGCTGTAAAAAAACCATCGCCCAGGCCATGACCTTGATGCAACGCATCGAGGACGCCCAAGGCATGGCGCGCCTGGGGCACTTTTTTATCCTGCTGGAGGTGCTCAGTGCCTGCGAGGATTACCAACTGTTGTCCGGCGTGACGACGCCGCAACTGGCCGATGAACACAGCATCGACCGCACCAACCGCGCGGTCGATTACATTTTTGCCCACTATGCGCGGGAGCTTTCGCTGGAAGAAGTGGCCGAGCACCTGGGCATGAAGCCGACGTACTTTTCGCGGGTGTTCAAACAGGCCACCGGGCGCACGTTTATCGAGTTCGTCAATCGGCTGCGCATCAGCAAGTCCTGCGAGTTGCTCGCCGATGGCGATAAGGCCGTGACGGACGTGTGCTTTGAGTCGGGCTTCAATAACATCTCCAACTTCAACCGACGCTTCCAGCAGCTCAAAGGCATGACGCCTTCGCACTACCGACGCCTGGCGGTACAGCGGCTCACTGAGCAGAACCTGGCTTAACGCTTCCAGCGCCCCAGTGACCGAGTGCAAAAAAGTATCAGTCCAAGTGTTCCCAAGGATTTGTCACCCGGTCTGTAGAAGGCTGTAATCAACGCACACTCTTCCTGACTCTCTGTAGGAAGACACAACAACAATAACTGTCCTTCTGTAGCCCCCTGGGCGCGGAAATGGAGTGCGCGATGAAGTTCACAGCAAAAGCACTGCTTGTCTCCACCTGCATGACTACCTGCATGACCCTCAGCGCCGTCAGCTTTGGCGCGCAAACACTGACCATTGCCACCGTCAACAACAGCGACATGATCCGCATGCAAAAGCTCTCGAAAACCTTCGAGGCCGAGCACCCGGAGATCAAGTTGAATTGGGTGGTGCTCGAAGAAAACGTGCTGCGCCAGCGCCTGACCACCGACATCGCCACCCAGGGCGGGCAGTTCGATGTGTTGACCATCGGCATGTACGAAGCCGCACTCTGGGGTGCCAAGGGCTGGCTGGAGCCAATGAAGGACCTGCCGGCGTCCTACGACCTCGATGATGTGTTCCCTTCGGTACGTGATGGTTTGTCGGTCAAGGGTTCGCTGTATGCCCTCCCGTTCTACGCCGAAAGCTCGATCACTTACTACCGCACCGACCTGTTCAAAAACGCCGGGCTGAGCATGCCCGAGCACCCGACCTGGAGCCAGATCGGCGAATTCGCCGGCAAACTCACCGACAAGTCCAAAGAGCAATACGGCCTGTGCCTGCGTGGCAAAGCCGGTTGGGGCGAGAACATGGCGCTGATCACTACCCTGGCCAACGGCTACGGAGCGCGCTGGTTCGATGAGAAATGGCAGCCGCAATTCAACGGCCCTGAGTGGAAGGATGCGCTGAACTTCTACGTCGACAACATGAAAAAATCCGGCCCGCCGGGTGCTTCCAGCAACGGTTTCAACGAAAACCTGGCGCTGTTCAACAGCGGCAAATGCGCGATCTGGGTGGATGCCAGCGTGGCGGGCTCCTTCGTCACCGACAAGACCCAAAGCAAGGTAGCGGACCACGTCGGCTTTACGTTTGCACCGCACGAGAAAACCGACAAGGGCACCTCATGGCTGTACTCCTGGAGCCTGGCGATCCCGACCAGCTCCAAGGCCAAGGACGCCGCCAAGGTGTTCACCACCTGGGCGACTTCCAAGGAATACGGCGCCCTGGTCGCCAAGACCGACGGCATCGCCAACGTACCGCCGGGCACCCGCACCTCGACCTACAGCGACGACTACATGAAAGCCGCGCCGTTCGCCAAGGTGACCCTGGAATCGCTGAAAGTCGCCGACCCGACCAAACCGACGCTTGAGCCAGTGCCGTATATCGGTATCCAGCTGGTGACCATTCCTGAATTCCAGGCGATCGGCACCCAGGTCGGCAAGTTCTTCTCCGGTGCGCTAACCGGCCAGCAGACGGTCGATGCGGCATTGACGGCGGCGCAGACCACCACCGAGCGGGAAATGAAGCGGGCCGGTTACCCCAAATAACCGGGGCCTCACCGCAGTTCAATGTGGGAGGGGGCTTGCCCCCTCCCACATTGACCCCACTCCGATCCTTGCTCCGCACTGGCCTTGATTATCATGAATAAGCCCCGCAAAAACCGCCTGGCCAACCCCGGCTGGTTCCTTGTCACGCCCTCGGTCGCCATGCTGCTGGTCTGGATGATCGTGCCGCTGGGCATGACCCTGTACTTTTCGCTTATCCGCTACAACCTGCTCTACCCCGGCGAAAACCAATTCGTGGGGCTGGAGAACTTCACCTATTTCATCACCGACTCGGGCTTCCTGCCCGGCGCCACCAATACCCTGTTGCTGGTGGGCAGCGTGCTGCTGATCAGCGTGGTGTTCGGCGTGTTGATCAGTGCCCTGCTGGAGGCCAGTGAGTTTTTGGGTCGCGGCATCGTGCGGGTGTTGTTGATTTCACCGTTCTTCATCATGCCCACCGTGGGCGCGCTGATCTGGAAGAACCTGATCTTCCACCCGGTGTCGGGGATTCTCGCCGCCGTGTGGAAGCTGTTCGGCGCCGAGCCGGTGGACTGGCTGGCGCACTACCCGTTGCTGTCGATCATCATCATCGTGTCATGGCAGTGGCTGCCCTTCGCGATCCTGTTGCTGATGACCGCCATGCAGTCCCTGGACCAGGAACAAAAGGAAGCCGCGCGCCTGGACGGTGCCGGCGCCATCGCGATTTTCTGGCACCTGACCCTGCCCCACCTGGCCCGCCCGATTGCCGTGGTGGTGATGATCGAAACGATCTTTTTGCTCTCGGTGTTCGCCGAAATCTTCACCACCACCAACGGTGGCCCCGGCTACGCCTCGACCAACCTCGCCTACCTGATCTACAACCAGGCACTGGTGCAGTTCGACGTGGGCATGGCCTCGGCCGGCGGCTTGATTGCCGTGGTCATCGCCAATATCGCGGCGATCATCCTGGTGCGGATGATCGGCAAAAACCTGACTGACAAGCCTTGAGGGCCGCGCCATGACGCTTCAACAATCCCGCCGCCTGCAGAGCCTGTTGCTCGGCACACTGGCCTGGGCCATCGCGATCCTGATCTTCTTCCCGATCTTCTGGATGGTGCTGACCAGCTTCAAGACCGAAATCGATGCGTTCGCCACGCCGCCGCAGTTCATCTTCACGCCGACGCTGGAGAACTACCTGCACATCAACGAACGCAGCAACTACTTTGCCTATGCGTGGAACTCGGTGCTGATTTCGTTCAGCGCCACCGCGCTGTGCCTGCTGATCTCGGTGCCGGCCGCCTACTCCATGGCGTTCTACGAAACCCAGCGCACCAAGGGCACGCTGCTGTGGATGCTGTCCACCAAGATGCTGCCGCCGGTGGGCGTGCTGATGCCGATCTACCTGCTGGCCAAGAGCTTTGGCCTGCTGGATACGCGCATTGCGCTGATCATCATCTACACGCTGATCAACCTGCCGATCGTGGTCTGGATGGTTTACACCTACTTCAAGGACATCCCCAAGGACATCCTCGAAGCCGCGCGCCTGGACGGCGCCACCCTGTGGCAGGAAATGGTCCGCGTGCTGCTGCCGATCGCCAAGGGCGGCCTGGCCTCCACGGTGTTGCTGTCGCTGATCCTGTGCTGGAACGAGGCGTTCTGGTCGTTGAACCTGACCTCGTCCGCCGCCGCGCCGCTCACCGCGCTGATCGCCTCTTACTCCAGCCCCGAAGGCTTGTTCTGGGCCAAATTGTCCGCCGTCTCGACCCTGGCCTGCGCGCCGATCCTGATCTTTGGCTGGATCAGCCAGAAACAGTTGGTGCGCGGGTTGTCCTTCGGCGCCGTTAAATAAAAATTCCTAGCGGAGGGCCCATCATGGCCAACCTGAAAATCAAGAATCTGCAAAAAGGCTTCGAAGGTTTCTCGATCATCAAGGGCATCGACCTGGAGGTGAACGACAAAGAGTTCGTGGTGTTTGTCGGCCCGTCGGGCTGCGGCAAATCCACCCTGCTGCGCCTGATCGCCGGCCTGGAGGAAGTCAGCGACGGCACGATCGAACTCGATGGCCGCGACATCACCGAAGTCACCCCAGCCAAGCGCGACCTGGCGATGGTGTTCCAGACCTACGCGCTGTACCCGCACATGAGCGTGCGCAAGAACATGTCGTTTGCCCTGGACCTGGCCGGGGTCGATAAAAAGCTGGTGGACAGCAAAGTCAGCGAAGCCGCGCGCATCCTGGAGCTGGGCCCGTTGCTGGAGCGCAAGCCCAAGCAACTCTCCGGCGGCCAGCGCCAGCGCGTGGCGATCGGCCGGGCGATTGTGCGCAACCCGAAGATCTTCCTGTTCGACGAACCACTGTCCAACCTCGACGCCGCCCTGCGCGTGCAGATGCGCCTGGAACTGGCGCGCCTGCACAAGGAACTGCAGGCGACCATGATCTACGTCACCCATGACCAGGTCGAAGCCATGACCCTGGCCGACAAAGTCGTGGTGCTCAACAGCGGCCGCATCGAACAGGTCGGCTCACCACTGGAGCTGTACCATCAGCCGGCCAACCTGTTTGTCGCGGGCTTCCTCGGCACGCCAAAAATGGGTTTCCTCAAGGGCAAGGTCACACGGGTCGAGTCACAGAGCTGCGACGTGCAACTGGACGCCGGTACCTTGATCAACCTGCCGCTCAGTGGCCCGACCTTGAGCGCGGGCAGCGCCGTGACCCTGGGCATTCGCCCGGAACACCTGGAAATCGCCACGCCCGGCCAGACCACCCTGACCGTGACCGCCGACGTCGGCGAACGCCTGGGCAGCGACACCTTCTGCCACGTCACCACCCGCAACGGCGAGCCGTTGACCCTGCGTATCCGTGGCGACATGGCCAGCCAATACGGCGAAACGCTGCATCTGCACCTGGACCCGGCGCACTGCCATCTGTTCGACACCGACGGCGTGGCCGTAGCCCGCCCACTGCGCGCTGCCGCCTGATTTCGCGAGTACTACGTTATGAAGCTCACTGCACAGAACCTGACCCAACTGGCGCCGCTGGTAAAAATCCCGGCCTACACCCTTGCCAGCACCTCCCAGGGCATCGCCCATATCGGCGTCGGTGGTTTCCACCGCGCGCACCAGGCGTATTACACCGATGCCTTGATGAACACCGGCGAAGGCCTGGATTGGAGCATCTGCGGCGTCGGCCTGCGCGCCGAGGACCGCAAGGCCCGCGACGACCTGGCCGGCCAGGACTACCTGTTCACCCTGTATGAACTGGGAGACACCGATGACACCGAAGTGCGTGTGATCGGCGCGATCAGCGACATGCTGCTGGCCGAGGACGGCGCCCAGGCGCTGATCGATAAACTGGCTGACCCGGCGATTCGCATCGTCTCGCTGACCATCACCGAAGGCGGCTACTGCATCGACGACAGTAACGGCGAGTTCATGGCCCACCTGCCGCAGATCCAGCACGACCTGGCGCACCCCGGCGCGCCGAAAACCGTGTTCGGGTTTATCTGCGCCGCCCTCACCAGGCGCCGCGCCGCCGGCACTCCGGCGTTCACCGTGATGTCCTGCGATAACCTGCCGCACAATGGCGCCGTCACGCGCAAGGCCCTGCTGGCGTTCGCCGCCCTGCACGACGCTGGGCTGCACGATTGGATCAAGGCCAACGTGAGTTTCCCGAATGCCATGGTCGACCGCATCACGCCAATGACCAGCACCGCGCACCGCCTGCAACTGCACGACCAGCACGGCATCGATGATGCCTGGCCGGTGGTGTGCGAGCCCTTCGTGCAGTGGGTGCTGGAAGACAAATTCGTCAACGGCCGCCCGGCCTGGGAAAAGGTCGGCGTGCAATTCACCGACGACGTGACGCCCTACGAAGAGATGAAAATCGGGTTGCTCAACGGCAGCCATCTGGCGCTGACCTACCTGGGGTTTCTCAAGGGTTACCGGTTTGTGCACGAGACCATGAACGATCCGGTCTTCGTCGCCTATATGCGTGCCTACATGGACCTGGACGTCACGCCGAACCTGGCGCCGGTACCCGGCATCGACCTGACGACGTACAAGCAGACGCTGGTGGAGCGCTTCTCCAACCAGGCGATTGCCGACCAGTTGGAGCGCGTGTGTTCGGATGGCTCGTCGAAGTTTCCCAAATTCACCGTACCGACCATTAACCGCTTGATTGCGGATGGGCGTGAGACTGAGCGCGCGGCGTTGGTGGTGGCTGCCTGGGCGTTGTACCTCAAGGGTGTGGATGAGAATGGCGTGACCTACACGATTCCCGACCCGCGTGCCGAGTTCTGCCAGGGGCTGGTGAGCGATGATGCGTTGATCAGCAAACGCCTGTTGGGCGTGGAAGAGATTTTCGGCACGGCTATTCCCAACTCGCCTGCGTTTGTGGCAGCTTTCGAGCGGTGTTTTGTGAGCTTGCGTGATAGCGGGGTCACAGCGACCCTGCAAAACCTCCTGAAGAAACCGGTTTAGAAATGTGGGAGGGGCGGGTTGCCAATCCTAAAAATAATTCTGCTGAGCAAATCATCATGACCCAGCAAAACCTGTTCCTCGGCATCGACTGCGGCACCCAGGGCACCAAGGCCATCGTCCTCGATGCTTCCAGCGGCAAGGTCCTTGGCCTGGGCGCCGCCGCGCATACATTGATCAGCGGCGCCAATGGGCGGCGTGAACAGCATGCCCATGAGTGGCTGGACGCGTTCACCGAGGCCACCCATCGCGCCCTGCAACAGGCCGGCGTGGATGGCCAGGATATTCTCGGCATCGGCGTTTCCGGCCAGCAGCACGGGCTGGTTCTGCTTGATGAGCAGGGCCAGGTGCTGCGCCCGGCCAAACTGTGGTGCGACACCGAAACCACGCCCGAGAACGAGCGGCTGCTGCAACACCTGGGCGGCGAAAGCGGTTCCCTGGAGCGCCTCGGCGTGGCCATCGCGCCGGGCTACACCGTGTCCAAACTGCTGTGGACCCGCGAACAGCACCCGGACCTCTTCGCGCGCATCGCCCATGTGCTGCTGCCCCACGACTACCTCAACTATTGGCTGACCGGCCGCGCTGTCGCCGAATACGGCGATGCGTCGGGCACCGGCTATTTCAATGTGCGCAGCCGTGAATGGGATGTGGCGTTGCTCCGGCACATCGACCCGAGCGGTCGCCTGGAGGCGGCGTTACCCGAGCTGATCGAAGCCGATCAGGCCGTGGGTACCATCCTACCGGCCATCGCCGAACGCCTGGGCATCAACCCCAACGCCAGGGTCGCCAGCGGCGGCGGCGACAACATGATGGGCGCCATCGGCACCGGCAATATCGCGCCGGGCGTGATCACCATGAGCCTGGGGTCGTCCGGCACGGTCTACGCGTTCGCCGACCAACCCAACGTGAGCCCCCAGGCGTCGGTGGCGACGTTCTGCTCCTCCAGCGGCGGTTGGTTGCCGTTGATCTGCACCATGAACCTGACCAATGCCACCAGCGTTATCCGCGAGTTGTTCGAACTCGACCTGAACACCTTCAACGCTTTGGTCGAGCAAGCGCCGATTGGCGCAGACGGCGTCAGCATGCTGCCGTTTCTCAACGGCGAGCGCGTACCCGCCCTGCCCCACGCCACCGGCAGCCTGCATGGCCTGACCATGACCAACCTGACCCGCGCCAACCTGTGCCGCGCCGTGGTCGAAGGCACCACGTTCGGCCTGCGCTACGGCCTCGACCTGCTGCGCCAGACCGGCCTGCAAAGCCTGCGCATCCGCCTGATCGGCGGCGGCTCGAAAAGCCCGGTATGGCGGCAGATGGTCGCCGATATCATGAACACCGAAGTGATCTGCACCGAACAAAGCGAAGCCGCCGCCCTGGGCGCGGCGATCCAGGCGGCGTGGAGCCAGTCCGGCGAGCCCCTGAGCAGCCTGTGCGACAAATGCGTGAGCGTGGACCCCACCAGCCGCACCCTGCCGGTGGCGGCCAATGTCAGCGCCTATCAACAGGCTTACGAACGTTATCAACAGCTAGTGGCAACCCTTTAAGAGCGAACGACTATGTATCTGGTGTGTGGTGAAGCGCTGTTTGATTTCTTCAGCGAGGAGGACGCCAGCGGGCTGGCATCCAAGCTCAATTACAAGGCGATTGCCGGCGGCTCGCCGTTCAACGTGGCGGTGGGCCTGCGCCGCCTGGGCATCGAGGCCGGATTTTTCGCCGGTATCTCCAACGATTACCTGGGGCGTCGGCTGTTGCAGGTGCTCAAGGACGAAGGGGTGAGCGAGCAGTTCCTGGTGGAGTTCGTCGCGCCGACCACCCTGGCGATGGTCGCCGTGGGCGCCAATGGTTCGCCGCAATACAGCTTTCGCGGCGAAGGCTGCGCCGACCGGCAACTGCAAGTGGCGCATCTGCCCACGCTGGGCGATGACGTTCGCGGTGTGCATATCGGCTCGTTCTCGCTGGTGGTGCAGCCGATCGGCGATACGCTGCTCAACCTGGTCAAGCGTGAAAGCGGCAAGCGCCTGATCAGCCTCGACCCCAATGTGCGGCTCAACCCGCAACCGGACATCCAGCGGTGGCGCGACCGCGTCGCGGAACTGGTCCAGCATGCCGACCTGATCAAAGTCAGCGACGAAGACTTGCACCTGCTCTACCCCGGCCAGGCGCCGGAAAGCGTGCTGCAAGGCTGGCTGCAGCACCGTTGCCAATTGGTGTTCCTGACCCGTGGCGGCGATGGCGCCAGCGTGTTCAGCCGCCAGCATGGCAACTGGTCCGCACCGGCGGTCAAGGTGCAGATGGCGGATACGGTGGGCGCCGGGGATACCTTCCAGGCCGCGTTGATTGCCTGGCTGACCGAGCAACGGTTGGATTCGGTAGAGGGTCTGCAACAGCTCACGCGCGCGCAGATCGACGCCATGCTGGGCTTCGCCATCCGTGCCGCGGCCTTGACCTGCACCAAGACCGGGCCGGACTTGCCGTACCGCCGACAGTTGGGCTGAACGCCGCGTTTGATGAAGGTTTTGTCAGGCTCGCCATCATTAATCGATGGTTAATCGCGCAAGTCGACAGTGAAGTCGAACCCACTTGCGGAGCACTGCCATGAAATTGCGCACTTTGATGCTCGCCGGCGCCCTGGCGCTGGCGGCAACCTGCGGCCTGGCCCAGGCCGACGATCAGAAACCGGTGCCGTACCAGTACGGCATGCCGATGAATATCAAGCATGTAATTGCCATGAACGAAACGCCGACAGACGAATGCAAGGTCATCGATGCCGATATCAAGTTCGTGGACAAGGCCGGGAAAATCGAAGATGTGGGTTATCGAAAACTGTCCGAGGCGTGCAGCTTGCAGAATTGAGAGCTCGTGCAAAACACTGGGCCCGGCATATGCCAGGCCCATCGGGTCGCACGGTCAACTCACGAGTAGTAAGCGCGCCCTCCTGCTCGTTGCAGGACTGGCGTGTGCGTTTGTTTAAGGTCTTCACGCAACCCGGTAATCAGGTTGCAAATGGCTCGACTGCTGTCGAGTTTGTCCGCGTTGATACCCTTGACTTCCAAATCCACCCGGTCACGGTCGCGGTCGTCATAAACTTTGATCGTCAGCGAAGCATCTTCGGCTTTGGTGCATTCGCACCGTTTGGGCAGGAAACTTCCTTCAATAATGCTGCGTAGTTCCAGTTCCGAAAGCATGGTCAACCTCTCCTTTTTTTGAGACTGCCAACAGATTTTCATGTGCCTGACAGGCGCGTGCCTGCGCCGTCTTACCGACCTTGGAAGACACCTTCAACACCCAAGCGTACTCGGCAAAACCGCCTTGTGTTGTAACTTTTCCTCATAAGCAACCCAGTGTTTTATAGACACTAAATTTGAACTTAACAGCGCCGTTTAAAACATCGGCGAACGGCGGCGATTAAACGTTTAATCCAGCGCTTGCGGTTAAACAGCTGCGCGGGCCGCCACTCTTTCAGCAACATGTCGCAAACTATCGAAGTTGATATTCGCCCCGGAATTAACCGCCACCAGGGTCTGTTCGCGCACGCCGCGTTCAGCCACATATTTGCGGATGCCCGCCACCGCCAGTGCACCGGAAGGTTCGGTGATGGAGCGGGTATCGTCGTAGATCAGCTTGATGGCGCTGCACAGTTCGTCGTTGCTCACGGTGATGACCTCATCCACCCAGTGCCGGCAGATCTCAAAGCCATGGGCGCCGATCTGCGCGACCGCCGTGCCATCGGCAAAACCGTCGACACCGGGCAACACCACGCGCTCCCCGGCGCGCAGCGCAGCCAGCAGGCAACTGGAGCCTTCGGATTCGACGCCGACGATGCGCACTTCAGGGCGCAGGTATTTGACATACGCCGCAATCCCGGCGATCAGGCCGCCCCCGCCCACCGGCACGAAGATCGCGTCCAGCGCACCTTGCTGCTGGCGCAGGATTTCCATGGCCACGGTGCCTTGGCCGGCGATGACGTCCGGGTCGTCGAACGGCGAAACGAAGGTGCAGCCCGATGTATCGGCCAACTGCAGCGCATGGGCCAAGGCAAACGGAAAGCTCTCGCCATGCAACACCGCGTCGGCCCCTCGGGAGCGCACGCCCAGCACTTTGAGTTCCGGCGTGCTGCACGGCATGACGATGCGCGCGCGAATCCCCAACTCTCGCGCCGCCAGCGCCACGCCTTGCGCATGATTACCCGCCGACGCCGTTACCACGCCCCGGGCCTTTTGCTCGGCGGTGAGTTGCATCAACTTGTTGTAGGCGCCACGGATCTTGAAGGAGAACGTCGGTTGCAGGTCTTCGCGCTTGAGCAGCACCTTGTTACCAAGCAACACCGACAACGCCGGTGCCGCTTGCAGCGGCGTGCGCACCGCCAGGTCGTAGACCGGGGCGGCGAGGATCTTTTTTACGTAATGTTCAAGCAGTCCCGTGTCGTGGGGTTGGGCGCTCATCGGTGTCTCCTGGCTGTGTACAGAGCCCTGGAGACGGAAAAACAAAACCCGCCTCTAGGGCGGGTTTGGGTACAGCCGAGCGCTATCCCGCCAAATAAGGAATGGCGGTAATAATGCTCGGCTGGCTGCGGAAGGCTTGAAATGTCATGTCACGAAATTAACCGGCGGCGACGCGGCAAGTCAATGGCAAACCGCCATTTAGCGGCGCGGGGTTTACGGAGAGCATACGAAACATATACGCTTTGTATATTCCATTATCACAGTGAACCCCATGGGCATCGTCAAGATCACCGACCAATTACACGAACAACTGCGCCTGGCCAGCGCCGCGATGGACCGTTCCATCAACGCCCAGGCCGAGTTCTGGATCAAGATCGGCCTGCTCGCCGAACTCAATCCCCACCTGCCCTACAACGAACTGATCAACAAACTGTTGCTCGATAAACCCGACTTGATCCGGGGGCGCAGTTGATGATCAAGACGCCCGCACAACTGGCAATCATGCGCGAATCCGGGCGCCTGCTGGCCCAGGTCTTTACGATGCTCGACGGTTTTGTCGCCGCCGGCCGTTCCACCCTTGAGCTGGACGCTGCTGTCGAAGCCTTTATCCGCAACGAGTTGAAAGCCCGCCCGGCCAGCCTCGGGCAATATGACTACCCGTTCTGCATCAACACTTCGATCAACGAGGTGGTGTGCCACGGCATGCCCAGCGCCAAGGACATCCTCAAGGACGGCGACATCATCAACATCGACATCACCCTGGAAAAAGGCGGCTACATCGCCGACTCCAGCAAGATGTACATGGTCGGCAATGTCGCCCCCAAGGCCAGGCGCCTGGTCGAGATGACGTTTGAAGCGATGTGGGCCGGTATCCGCCAGGTCAAGCCCGGCGCGCGGTTGGGCGACATCGGCCACGCGATCCAGAGCCACGCCCAGGCCAACGGCTACAGCGTGGTGCGTGAATACTGCGGCCATGGCATCGGCAAACAGATGCATGAAGAGCCGCAGGTCCTGCACTTCGGCCGCCCCGGCACCGGGCTCGTACTGCGCGAAGGCATGGTGTTTACCGTAGAGCCCATGCTCAACCAGGGCGGGGCCAAAACACGCAGCCTCAAGGACGGCTGGACGGTGGTGACCCAGGACAACAGCCTGTCGGCGCAGTGGGAACATACCGTGGCGGTGACGGCAGACGGGTTTGAGGTGTTGACCCTGCAACGGGGCTGACGCATGCCCGGCGCCCCGCCCCGGCATCACCAGGTCGGGGCACCGTCAAGCGTGTGGAGTCAGCCTTTTTCGAGGTGACGCAGGCGGTCCTGACGCTTGATACGCTCGGTGGTTACCCGCTCCGGGTAACAGCGCATGAACATATTGGTAAAGTGCGTGCCGTAATGAATGCGCTCACCGTTGAGCGGATCCAACAAGGGCCGGGCCGAAGCGTTGAAAGCGGGCTCGTGAAAATAGGCCATGGCGAAGCGTTCGCGGGTGTTGAGCGTTACCTTGTGCGGCGTCGATAGCAGATAACCGTGGGTCATGAACTGCAAAATATCACCGGGAAATACGGTGAATACGCGTGGCACCGGTTTGACGAATGTCCAGGGTTCGTCATTTTCGAATAACCCCGCGGTACTTTCGCCAGGCAGCCAGTTGCGCTTGCGCTGCTCGCCTTCGACCGGGGGGCGAATGTATAAACCACCCACCTCATCCTGTGTCGCAATGACCAACATGCCATAGTCGGTATGGGCGCCAATCCCACGGTGGGTATGTGCCGAGCTGGCAGGGAAGCGCAGCACGCGCATATGATGCCAGCCATCCCGACTCAGGGCTGTTAACGCGTTTATCTCCAATTCCAGGCCCAGCGCCACCAACTTGAGCAACTTCTCGCCGGTCACATCCAGTTCCGCCAGTAACGCTTTCATGCTGTCGCGGTACTCGTCGTTGGGCCACGGCACAGGACCGTGGCACGGCCAGCCGTCCTTGACGCGTTGATCATCCAGCGGCAGGTCTTTGCAGAGGGTGAAGATTTCCGATTGATCCTGCTCACCGGCGGTGACCTCTTCGCCAGAGGCGACATACCCGGCATAGGTCAGTTCGCTGACCCAGCGCGACTTGTCTTGTCTGGGCTGCTTGAAAAAAGCCTTGCTGGCGGCCATGGCCCTCTGGACCTTCTGGTCCTGTTCGTCATGGGTGCCGACCTGGAAAATACCGTCAGTGCGCCATGCCTCAATGAGCTTGCGGCCCAGTTGGTGATCGGCGTGGCTGCCGGTTACGGCTTCAGGCAGGGTGAAGGTGGTTAACTCAGTCATGTCGTGTCTCCTTAAATCCATTAAAGAGACGTGCATTCACGGATGTGACGCTGAACTGCTCCATCAACGGAACTGCTCCAGGCCCGGCATTGCAGGCCTGGATCATGTACGTCGTGTATGTTCCCGTGCGGGAACAGTCCTTATAGACCCCGGCAGCGGGCCTGAAAATAACCAGCTGTCGACTTTACTCGGGGCGCGTCAATGGCCCGATAACTGGGGACAGCGGCAGGCCTCCCTGCCCACACGATGATTTGAACCAGGCGCTGCGGGGCGGCAACCGATGGATCAGGCCACTTGCCTGATCCCCGCCTTGGCCTCCAACTCACGCACCAGCGGCAGCACGCGCTTGCCGAAGTACTCCACTTCTTCCTGAAAATGCAGGAACCCCGCCAGCACCAAGTCCACGCCCACCGCCTTGAGCGCAACGATGCGTTCGGCGATCTGCTGCGGGGTGCCGATCAGGTTGGTCTTGAAGCCGTCGTTGTACTGCACCAGGTCTTCAAAGCTCGATTTGGCCCAATTGCCCTCGCCTTCAGGTGAAGCCTTGCCGGCCTGTTTAGCCGCGTCGCCAAAGGCGTTGACCGCTTCCGGGTCGGCCTTGTCGATGATCTCGGCCAGCACGGCGCGGGCTTCTTCTTCGGTGTCGCGGGCGATCACAAAGGCATTCACGCCGACTTTGACCGAATGGTTATTCGCCGCCGCCTTGGCGCGAATATCGTCGACCTGGGCCTTGATGCCCTCCGGCGTGTTGCCGTTGGTGAAGTACCAGTCCGAAACGCGTGCCGCCATGTCCCGCGCGGCCCGTGAGCTGCCGCCCTGGAACACTTCCGGCCGGCCCAGGGGTTTGGGCTTGAGGGTGTAGTTGTTGAAGCGGTAGAAGTCGCCCTTGAAGGTGAAATCGTCCTGGGTCCAGATGCCTTTGAGGGCGCGGATGAATTCTTCGGAGCGGCGATACCGCTCATCGTGTTCCAACCAGTGTTCGCCGATGGCCTGGAATTCGCCCTTGAACCAGCCGCTGACGATATTCACGGCGATGCGGCCGTTGGTGAGCTGGTCGATGGTCGCCAGTTGCTTGGCCGCCAGCGCCGGTTGCCAGGGGCCCGGCAGGATCGCGGCGATCACTTTAAGCGTGGTGGTCGCGGCCAGCAGCGCGTGACTGAACGCCACCGACTCATGCTGGTTGTCGGCACCGTAGCCGGCGGTGAACCGGATCTGGGTCAGGCCATATTCAAAGCCGGCGGCTTCGGCCAGTTGCGCCAGTTTGCGGTTGTAGTCGATGCCCCAGTGGGTGCGTTGCTCGATCTTGCTGACCACCAGCCCACCGCTGACGTTGGGCACCCAATAGGCAAATTTCACGGCTTGCTGACTCATCGAACGCTACCTCATGTACAGGGATGTACCCAGCACTTGAGCAGCAAGCGTGCCAGCCATGGGCAAACGCCCGTGCCATGGGCGCTGCGGCGAAAAAACCGCCCCTGGCGCAGGTAAAGGTCAATGTCAGGGATCGGGCCGGTTTGTCGAATCGCTGTTGCTGCAGCAACAGCAAGCGCATTGAACCCCCTGTAAACATTGGCCCTGGTACCCGGCACGGACTGTGCAACCCCCCCTGTACATTCACCCTTGCCCCCGGAGCCTTGCCCATGACCGAACACCACGTCATCAACCCGCTGTCCATCGGCGTCGACTACCCCACGCTGGCCGCGCGTTTCCGGCCGATCTTCCAGCGCATCGCCGACGGCGCGGTGCAGCGCGAACTCAGCCGCACCCTGCCCCATGAGCCGATCCAATGGCTCAAGCAAGCCGGTTTCGGCGCGGTGCGCGTGCCGGTGGAATACGGCGGCGGCGGCGCGTCCCTGCCGCAACTGTTCCAGTTGCTGATCGAACTGGCCGAGGCCGACTCCAACGTGCCCCAGGCCCTGCGCGGGCATTTTGCTTTTGCCGAGGACCGCCTGAATGCACCGCCGAGCGCCGGGCGTGACCTGTGGTTCAAGCGCTTTGTCGAGGGCGACATCGTCGGCTGCGCCTGGACCGAAATCGGCAACGTGGCCATCGGCGACGTGGTGACTCAGGTCAGCCCCGACGGCGATCAGTGGAAGCTCAACGGTGAAAAGTTCTACAGCACCGGCAGCATTTTCGCCGATTGGATCGACGTGTACGCCCAACGCAGCGACACCGGCGCCGACGTGATTGCCGCCACCCGCGCGCGTCAGCCTGGGGTGGTACACAGCGACGACTGGGACGGGTTTGGCCAGCGCACCACCGGCAGCGGCACGTCGCGCTTTACCGATGCGGTGGTAGAGGCGGATAACGTGATCGATTTTGCCACCCGCTTCAAATACCAGACCGCGTTTTACCAGTTGGTGCTGCTGGCCAGCCTGGCCGGCATCGGCCGCGCGGCGTTGCGCGATGTGGCCCATCAAGTGCGCAGCCGCAAGCGCATCTACAGCCACGGCAATGCGCCGCATGTAAGCCAGGATGCACAGGTGCAACAGGTGGTGGGCGAAGTGGCGGCGCTGGTGTACGCCGCCGAGGCCAGTGCGTTGCGGGCGACGCTACCGGCCCAACAGGCCTACGTGGCGCGGTTTGGCGGCGACGATGCCGCAGAGCGCGAAGCCAATGTGGCGGCCGAGATTGAATCGGCGACGGCGCAGGGGGTGGTGTCGGACTTGATCCAGCGCGCCACCAGCCAGTTGTTCAATGCGCTGGGGGCGTCGGATGTCCGCCAGGGCAAGGCGCTCGACCGGCATTGGCGCAACGCGCGTACCGTGTCGTCGCACAACCCGGTGATCTACAAGGCGCGCATTGTCGGCGATTGGGTGATCAATGGGACCGAGCCGCCGTTTGTATGGCAGATCGGCAATGGCCCGGGCAAAGACTGAACAGGTGGGGCTTGCTCCCTCCCACATTGGCGGTATTTCAAGGCTGGGATTTCAGGTTTGGACCGCGAACGGCTCAAAACGCGAGTTTGTACCCGACCGCCATCAACATGACCGCCAGGCACGGGCGCAATACGCCGTCCGGGATTTTGCCGGTCATGTGGCTGCCGATGTAGATGCCCGGCAGCGAGCCCATCAACAGAAAGCCCAACAGTTGCCAGTCCATATTGCCCATGCCCGCATGGCCAAGGCCCGCCACCAGGGTCAAGGGCACGGCGTGGGCGATTTCGGTGCCCACCAGGCGGCGCGTGGCCAGGAACGGATAGAGGATAAACAGCGCCACGGTGCCGAGGGCGCCGGCGCCGATGGAGGTCAGGGCGACCATGGTGCCGAGGATGGCGCCGGTGAGCACCGTCAGCGCGTTCAGGTTGCGCGGGTTCATATGGTAGCTGTCGCCCGCATGCCGCTGGGCAAAGGCCAACAGGGTTTTCTTGAACAGGATCGCCAGGGCGGTCAACAGCAGCACCACGCCGAGGGCCTGCTTGATCACCGCGTTCATCGCGCTGGGGTCGGTATGCAGGCTGGCGAGGAACCACAGGGTCAGCAGCACCGCAGGCACACTGCCGAGGGTCAGCCAGCCGGTGATGGTCCAGTCGATGTTCTTGTTCTTGCTATGCACCAGCACGCCACCGGACTTGGTGATCGCGGCGTACAACAGGTCGGTGCCCACGGCGGTGGCCGGGTTGATGCCGAACCACAGCAGAATCGGGGTCATCAGCGAGCCCCCGCCGACACCGGTCATGCCGACGATAAAACCTACGATCAGGCCGGCGATCACAAAACCAAAATTACCCACTTCCATTAACGCTACCCGCGGCCTTATAAAATTCTGGCGGCAGGATAGCGATTTTTCTTATAACGACTTATACCAATATGATCTGACTTTATGCCTTTTACGTCAGTCGATGGCAGCACTAGGCTTGAGTCTGGTAGGGAAAAGCCGCTTTGGACGTAAGTGCCGGCCTGAGCGGATGCGTGCATAGCGGTCATGGCCAATCTCTCTTCGGACAAAACGGGGGCACAGTGCGCGCCTTCGCGCAGCGGTTTTCTAATCGGCTGCCGTCGGCAACCACACCCGGAACCGTGCACCGCCCAGCGGTGACGCCAGCGCGGTCAAGGTCCCGCCCTGGGCTTGCAGGGCACGGCGGCTGATGGCCAGGCCCAGGCCAAACCCGCCGGTGCTGCGGTCGCGACTGCGGTCGAGACGGTAGAACGGTTCGAAGATACGCTCGCGCTGGTCCAGCGGAATGCCGATACCATCGTCATCCACCCAGATCTCACAGCCCTGCGGGCATACCTTGACCCCCACCTGGATACGCGCGTCACAGTAACGCGTGGCGTTGCGCAACAGGTTCTGCAAGGCGCGGGCGGTGAGACGTGGGTCGAGATTGAAGCGCTCCACGGCGCAATCGAGCACCACATCAATGACGATTTCGGGGTTTTCCAGTTCATCGTCGACGCTGCCCAGCACGCTGTCGATAAACTCGCTGAGCACCACATCGACCCGTTCCGGCAGTTGCGCCGGATTTTGCAGGCGGCTGTAAGACAGCAGTTCCAGCACCAGCTCATCCAGCTCACGGATGTGCGCCACCAGACCGTGCAGGCGCTCGCGGCTGGCCTCGGGCAAGTCTTCGGACAGCGCCAGGGCCAGGCCAAAATCCAGGCGTGTCAGCGGGGTGCGCAGTTCGTGGGAAACCGCATTGAGCAAGTCGCGCTGTTGGTTGAGCAGGTGCTCGATGTCGTCGGCCATGGTGTCGAATACCGAGGCCAGGCTGCCGATGCTGGAGTTGGCGGGAATATGCGTGCGTTCAGCCAGGTTGCCCCGGCCCAGTTGCCCGGCGGTGCTTTTCAAGCGTTCCAGGTCTCGCCAGTGCGGGCGCAGCCAAACCAGCAAGCAAGCCAGCAGCGCCGCGCCGATCAGCACGTTGATGGCCCAGTAGAGTACGTTCATGTCCATCGGGTCGGGCGGTATCGTCAGCTTGACCACGAACTGGTCGTTGATCGGCGAGCTGATTTCCTCCATCCAGCCCCACTCCCCCAGGCGCACCACGGGCTTGCCTTGCTCCAGCAGGTGTTCTTCTTCAGGGGTGAAGCTGGCGTCCTGGCGCAACAGCAATTGCACCTTTTGCGGCGCAAACTCGCGGCCCAGTTGTTCGGTGACCTGGGACCAACGCTCCACCGGTGCCCGCAGGTATTGCTTGACGATGAGCGTTTGCTGGCCGCGGGACTGCTCGACGTTGTAGTTCAGGTAACGGTGTTCGAACAGCTGGATCACCAGCTTGGGAATCAGATAGATCGCCGCGCTGTAGGTGACGATGGTGATCAGGTAGAGACGCAGCAGCACTCGAAACATGGCTCAGCATTCCCACTCGGAACGGCTGAACAGGTAGCCCTTGCCCCACACGGTCTTGATTTTGCGCGCCTCGCCCGCATGGTCGTCGAACTTGCGGCGCAGCTTGGAGATGGCCACGTCCACCGAGCGATCGGTACCGTTGAACTCGATGCCACGCAAGCGTTGCAGGATCTGGTCGCGGCTGAGCACTTCACCGGCGTGACGCGCCAGTACCACCAGCAGGTTGTATTCACCGCTGGACAGCTCCACCGCCTGGTCGCGCCAGGTCACGGTGCGTTCCGACAGGTCGATGCACAGGTTGCCCATGATGATCTGGTCGTTGGCCACCTGCGGCTCGGACAGACTGCTGCGGCGCAGCAAGGTACGGACGCGGGCAAGCAGTACACGGGGCTCGCAGGGTTTGGTCACGTAGTCGTCGGCGCCCATCTCCAGGCCCAGCACCTGGTCGTGGCTGTCATCGCGGGCGGTGAGCATCAGGATCGGCAGGCCGGCCGAATCGTCGCGCAACAGACGGCACACTTGCAGGCCGTCCAGTCCCGGCAGCATCAGGTCGAGGATCACCAGGTCCGGCGGGTTGAGGCGGGCACGTTCACGTACCTGGTCACCCCGACTGAGCACACTGACGTGGTAGCCATTGCGCTCCAGGTAGCTGGCAATCAGCTCGGAGAGTGCGGCGTCGTCTTCCACCAGGAGGATGTTGGGCATTAAGGTGTTCCATGAAATACAGTTATGAGTAGTGCATAAACCCCCTCCCACAGGGGGTCTTTGGTGTTTACGCGATTTTGTAAGGATATACGTCCCGGGCGGACGATAGGTGCCGCCTTACATTTCTTCACACACGAGCTACACAGCTTCACAGCACCACGGCGCAGGTGCCCTTAGGATGCGCCAGTCATTATTGGGATAAGAGCATGTCGAAGAATCTGTTGGCGCCGTTTGGCCTGTTGGCCCTCACGCTGGCGCTGAGCGCGTGTGGCCCGTCCACCGAGCAAACGCCGCAAGTGCCCCTGGCCAAGGTGCGGGTCGAGACCCTGCAAGCCAAACCGCTGTCCATCACCAGTGAACTGAGTGGGCGCATCGCCGCGCCGCGCATCGCCGAAGTGCGCGCACGGGTGGCCGGGGTGGTGATGCAACGGGTGTTCAAGGAAGGCCACGATGTGAAACAGGGCGACGTGCTGTTTCGCATTGACCCGGCGCCCTTCAAGGCGGACCTGGACAGCGCGCTGGCCAACCTGAGCAAGGCCCAGGCCAATGCATTCCAGGCGCGCCTGCAGGAGCAGCGCTACAGCCAGTTGGTGGAAGGCAACGCGATCAGCGGCCAGGACTACGACAACGCGCGCGCCAACCTGCGCCAGACCAACGCCGAAGTCGCCGCCAATAAAGCCGCCGTCGAGCGCGCCAGGTTGAACCTGGGCTACGCCACGGTCACCGCGCCGATTTCCGGGCGCATCGGCCGCGCGCTGGTGACCGAAGGCGCGCTGGTCGGACAGAACGAAGCCACACCGTTGGCGATCATCCAGCAACTGGACCCGATCCACGCCGACCTCACCCAGTCCACCCGCGAGCTGAATGACCTGCGCCGCGCCTTCCGTGCCGGCAGCTTGAAGCAGGTGGGCCAGGATCAGGCCAAGGCCACCTTGATCCAGGACGATGGCAGCCTGTATCCATTGCCGGGCAAATTGCTGTTCGCCGAGATCAGCGTCGACCCCGGCACCGGGCAGATCATCCTGCGCAGCGAGTTCCCCAACCCGGACCTGGACCTGTTGCCCGGCAGTTTCGTGCGCGTGCGCCTGGAGCAAGCGGTCGACAAGCAAGGCCTCAGCGTGCCGCAACGTGCCATTACGCGTGACAGCGCCGGCATCCCGATGGTGCTGCTACTGGACGCCGAGCAGACCGTCAGCCTGCAACCGGTCGAACTGGGCCCGGTGATCAATGATCGCTGGGTGGTCAGCCATGGCCTCAAGGCCGGTGACCGCATCGTCGTCGAAGGCCTGCAACACGCGCGCCCCGGTGACAAAGTCGAAGTGGACGACAGCCCCGCCTCCGGCCAGCCCGTAAAGGAATAACCCGCCATGCCGCAGTTCTTTATTGACCGCCCGGTCTTCGCCTGGGTGGTTGCCCTGTTTATCCTGCTGGCCGGCTTCCTCGCCATTCCGCAGTTGCCTGTGGCGCAATACCCCGACGTCGCGCCGCCGAAAGTGGAAGTTTACGCGGTGTACCCCGGCGCGTCGGCGCAGACCCTGGATGAAAGCGTGGTGAGTCTGATCGAGCAGGAGCTCAACGGTGCCGATCACTTGCTGTATTTCGAGTCCCAGAGCAGCCTCGGCTCGGCCACCATCACCGCGACGTTCCAGCCGGGCACTGACCCGGAAATGGCCCAGGTGGACGTGCAAAACCGCCTCAAAGCGGTGGAGCCGCGCCTGCCCCAGGCCGTGACCCAGCAAGGCTTGCAGGTGGAAAAAGTCTCCGCCGGTTTCCTGCTGCTGGTGACCCTCACCTCCAACGACGGCAAGCTCGACGACGTGGCGCTCAGCGATTACCTGGCGCGTAACGTGATGAACGAACTCAAGCGCCTGGACGGTGTGGGCAAGGCCCAGTTGTATGGCGCCGAACGTGCCATGCGCATCTGGATCGACCCGCAGAAACTGATCGGTTTCAACCTGACCCCGGCCGATGTCAACGCCGCGATCAGTGCGCAAAACGCCCAGGTGTCGGCGGGCAGCATCGGTGACTTGCCGGGCCCCCAGACCCAGGAAATCACCGCCGCGATCCTGGTCAAGGGGCAACTGTCGACGCCGGCGGAATTCGCCGACATCGTACTCAAGGCCAACCCGGACGGCTCCACGGTGCGTATCGGCGATGTGGCGCGGGTGGAAATCGGCAGCCAGGAATACCAGTTCTCCACGCGCCTGAACGGCAAGCCGTCCACCGCCGTCAGCGTACAACTGGCGCCGGGGGCCAACGCGCTGAACACGGCGACCCTGGTGCGCGCGAAGATGGATGAGCTGTCGCGCTATTTCCCGGCCAATGTGGAATACAAGATCCCGTACGACACCTCGCCGTTCGTCAAAGTCTCGATCACCAAGGTGGTCTACACCTTGCTTGAGGCCATGGCGCTGGTGTTTGCGGTGATGTTCCTGTTCCTGCAGAACGTGCGCTACACCTTGATCCCCACCCTGGTGGTGCCGATTGCGCTGATGGGCACCTTCGCCACCCTGCTGTTGCTGGGCTTCTCGATCAACGTGCTGACCATGTTCGGCATGGTGCTGGCCATCGGCATTCTGGTGGACGATGCGATTGTGGTGGTAGAGAACGTCGAGCGCATCATGGCGACCGAGGGCCTGTCGCCCAAGGACGCCACGCGCAAAGCCATGGGCCAGATCACCGGCGCCATCATCGGGATTACCCTGGTGCTGGTGGCGGTGTTTTTGCCGATGGCGTTCATGCCGGGTTCGGTGGGGGTGATCTACCAGCAGTTCTCACTGTCGATGGCTACCTCGATCCTGTTCTCGGCGTTCCTCGCCCTGACCCTCACGCCGGCCCTGTGCGCCACCTTGCTCAAGCCCATCGCCCAGGGCGAGCACCATGCCAAGGGCGGTTTCTTCGGCTGGTTCAACCAGCGCTTCGAGCAACTGACCAACCGTTACGAAGGCTGGGTGGCCTATGCGCTCAAACGCAGCGGCCGTTACCTGCTGATCTATCTGGTGCTGCTGGCAGGGCTGGGCTGGTTGTTCACGCGCCTGCCCGCCTCGTTCCTGCCGGTGGAAGACCAGGGCTACACCATCACCGATATCCAGTTGCCGCCGGGCGCGAGCAAGAACCGCACGGTGCAGGTCGCCGAGCAGATCGAAGCGCACAACGCGGGTGAGCCGGGGGTGGGCGATACCACCATGATCATGGGCTTCAGTTTCTCCGGCTCGGGGCAAAACGCCGCGCTGGCGTTTACCACGCTCAAGGACTGGTCGCAACGCGGCAGCGACGATTCCGCGGCGGCCATTGCCGAGCGCGCCAACATGGCCTTCAGCGAACTCAAGGACGCGATGGCCTACGCGGTGCTGCCGCCGCCGGTGGACGGCCTGGGCACCTCCAGCGGGTTTGAATTTCGCCTGCAGGATCGCGGCGGCGTCGGCCATGCGGCCTTGATGGCGGCGCGTACCGAGTTACTAGCAGCCGCCGCGAAGAGCCCAGTGCTGGCCAATGTGCGCGAAAGCGCGCTGGCCGAAGCGCCGCAGGTGCAGCTGGAAGTGGACCGCAAGCAAGCCAACGCACTGGGTGTGTCGTTCGCAGACGTGGGCAGCGTGCTGTCTTCGGCGGTTGGCTCGGCCTATGTCAATGACTTCCCCAACCAGGGTCGCATGCAGCGCGTGGTGGTGCAGGCCGAAGGCGATCAGCGCAGCCAGGTGGCGGACTTGATGAAGATCAACGTGCGCAACAAGGCCGGCAACATGGTGCCGCTGTCGGCGTTCGTCAAAGCCAAATGGACCCAGGGCCCGGCGCAGTTGACCCGTTACAACGGTTACCCGGCGATTGCCATCAGTGGTGAAGCCGCCCCCGGACACAGCACCGGTGAGGCGATGGAAGAGATTCAGCGCCTGGTCGGCCAACTGCCGGCCGGCCTGGGCCAGGAATGGACCGGCCTGTCGCTGCAGGAGCGTTTGTCGGGTGCTCAGGCGCCGTTGCTGCTGGGGCTGTCGCTACTGATTGTGTTCCTGTGCCTGGCCGCGCTGTATGAAAGCTGGTCGATCCCGACCTCGGTGCTGCTGGTGGTACCCCTGGGCGTGCTTGGCGCGGTGTTGGCCGTGAGCTTGCGCGGCATGCCCAACGATGTGTTCTTCAAGGTGGGCTTGATTACCATCATCGGGCTGTCGGCCAAGAACGCGATCCTGATCATCGAGTTCGCCAAGGACCTGTATGACCAGGGCGAAGACCTGATCGACGCCACCTTGAAAGCGGCGCGGTTGCGCCTGCGGCCGATCATCATGACCTCACTGGCGTTTATCCTCGGCGTGGTGCCGTTGGCGATTGCCACCGGGGCCAGCTCGGCCAGCCAGCAGGCGATCGGCACCGGCGTGATCGGCGGGATGATCACCGCGACACTGGCGGTGGTGTTTGTGCCGGTGTTCTTTGTGGTGGTGATGAAGCTGGTGCGCAAGCGTCACAAGACAGGCTGACCCGGCGGAACACGATGCAGTTGTGGCGAGGGAGCAAGCGCCCTCGCCACGCGTTATCGGTCACCTTCATCATTGGGTACAACCGTATAAGCTATGGTGCTCTGAACTACCCAGTCGTGAACCACCATGCCCTTGCTCGCCCGCACCCACCCTCGCCTTTCGACCGCCGCCGTGCTCGGCCTTGCCGTGGGTATCCTGGCCCCAGCCGATACGCTGATCAGCAAAATCCTCATCGGCTGGAATGCCGGCGTCTGGACCTACCTGCTGCTGATGTTGTGGCTCACCAGCCGCTCGCGCGCCGACGATGTAAAGCGCATCGCCGAGATCGAGGATGAGAACGCCGGCCTGGTGTTGTTCATGGTGTGCATCGCGGCGATCGCCAGCCTGGCGGCCATCACGCTCAACCTGATAGGCATCAAAGACCTCGACCGCTCCGCACGCCTGCTTCACTACGGTTTCACCGCACTGACGGTAATCGGTTCTTGGCTGCTGATCGGGGTGATCTTCAGCGTGCACTATGCCCGCCTGTTCTACACCTGGGACGGTGACGAACCTGCGCTGCGTTTTGCCGAAGGGTTGCGCACCCCCAACTATTGGGACTTCCTGTACTTCTCGTTCACCATCGGCGTGGCGGTGCAAACGGCCGATGTGGGGGTGGCCACGCGCAGTATGCGCAAGGTAGTGCTGGGGCAGTCGCTGATTGGCTTTTTGTTCAATACGGCGATCCTGGGTTTCTCGATCAATATAGCCGCCGGGCTGTTCAGTTAAAGCTGCATGTTGTTTCGCCGGCAGCGGGCGAACATCATCTTATAAGCAGGGAAACTGTTGAACAGCGCCTACAAAAAAAGCCCTGATCTTTCGATCAGAGCTTTTTGTACAACTTGTTTATTTAGAAGGCATAACGCAGGCCAACGTTCACTGCCGCTTTCTGCTTGATTTTGTCACTGGTACTGGTTTCAACGTCGGCGTGCATTTGCAGATCCTGCGTAAACTTCACCGCCACACCGGCACCATACTTGGTACGCGAGCCCGACAAATCATTGTTAAACGCCTGATTATTGATCAGGACCTTGTTGTTGTCGGCAAACTCGTGGACCACGGCCATACGCAAGTAAGGTTTAATAAGTGTGCCGTCGTCGAGCTGGAACTCATGCCCAACGGTCGCACCGGCCTCGGCTGTCCTTGAGCGGGTACGCTCACCTTCCACTTGCAAACCATTTTTCAGGCTGTATGTTCCGCCCTGAACCACGATGGTCGACAGTCGGCCGTAAGGTTCAATATAGGAACTTTCCCCGAGTGTGATATGACGGCCGAACTCCGCCGACAGACCACCGCCCACATTGCTGTAGTTGCCCTTGGTGGAGGTGTTATCACTGAGGGTTGCCTTGACTTCATTCTGGAACCGGTTGGCTTTGGCAACCGCATCAAAGTAGAAACCGCTTTCTTCATCCATCCAGGTTGCATAAGTACCCAGGAAGTAACTCTTGACCGTACCGGAGGAGCCGCGAACCGGGTTCACGTCGGAATTACTGTGACCACCAAATACACCTACCTTCCATTGGCTATCGCCCAGCGGCATATCGGCACCCAGGGAGAAACCTTGCAAGTTCTGCGTGTAGCCGGTCCCTGAGCTCTGGGATACCTCATATTTGCTGCCGAAACCACGGATCCACAGGCCTGTGCTCTTCGGGGAGTAGCGCAATTCGCCCATCCGCGCGCGCAACGAGCCCTCTTCCGCGGTCATGATGGTCACCGGGGTGTTGAACAATGCCGTCACCACGCGGGCGCTGCGGCTCATGACTCGGGTTTGGGTATCCAGGAACCAGTCATTGCCTTCCTTTTTCAGGTTGTAGGCATAGGCGCCCATGTCAACCGGACCGTCCTTGAGGGCAAAGGCCGCATCACCGCCACCGGTGTGCACAACCTGGGTTTTGACCAATTCGGCACCACTGGCCGACAGCGCCAGGCTGTGATTGCCCGTAGCTTGGCCGGTCACATTGATGAAGTCCGTCTTGCCTTGGTCAAAGTCGGTGCCCATGACGAACGTGCCGTCGCCGGACAGTGTCGAGAGGTTCAGTTGATAAAACTCATTCGGCGCGCCCATGGTCACGGTGCCACCGGCCATGTTAAGCGCACCCACCTGACTGTCACCGGTCATGTTCCAGTTGGAAGCGGCGCCCACGTTCAAGCTGGAGACATTCTGCAATTGGCCTGTCAGCTCGGCGTTGTTCTGCAGGCTCAAATGGACAGTGCTGGTGGCGTCGGCAACCACATTGCCGACCAGATTCCGGCTGTTATCCACATTCATCGTCGCCGTGGCACCGCCAGAAACGCTCAGCAGATTGCCATTGCCGCCCTTCAATGTGGAGCCATTCAACACATCGATGGCTACCACCGGAACTCGGTTTGGCGTACCCCTGACGGAGATAGCCGAACCAATAGCTCCCTCGACCATGGAGTTGTCCAGAACCAGTTTGCCATCTGTTGTATCTGCACGACCGCGGGTGAACGATACCCCATGACCGGCGCCGAGAATGGTGCTTTGGCTGGCTGTCGCCGTGCCCCCGGACAGGGCGAGCCCGAATGCCCCGGTTCCCGTACCCTGCACCACAGTGCCCCGTTCGAAGTGCAACTCGCTGCCGCTGCTGGCTTCCGCGCCGCCAATAGCTCCGCTGATCGTACTGTTGGCGACCTGAACCGATGAACCATTTGACGTACCCAACACACCAAACGCCTGCAAGGCTACGCCGCGACTATTGGTAATCGTACTGTCGTTGATAAAAGCGTTACTGCTTTCAAGACGCACGGCGCCCAGAATAGGGTCGCTCGAAGAAACCTGTGCTGAGTTGATATTGACGGTAGAACCGCGTTCAGCACGAATACTGTTCGCCACGCTGCCACTGTTCATGTTTAACGTGGAGGTTGTCAGGCCAATGTCTGTTGCTGTCGCGCGATTCATATTCAGCGTCGACTGGCCCGACAATTGCCAATCCGTTGACTGCGTAGTGTCATCAATGGTTCTTTGCTCACCGTTACCCACCTGCACCGCCTGTGCCTGACCCTGCAGCGCGGCAAACAAACAGAATGTAACGGTGGGGATTTTCATCATCGCACTCAATGGCTTGAGCTCGAACGTATTCAGTGCCGACATGGTCAATCACTCTTAATATGAGGCCAACAAAATCGGTTCGGCTCGCTACCTGCGAATAGGGCCTTACCTCTGCGGCGCCAGAATAAAAATTAAACGTTTTCTTTTATGTAGGAAAAATCTGCACTCCCACGGTTAAACCGCTGTGAGCGGAGTGATCTATCAAATGCAATATGATCAGAATGTTCCCCCTCCCACGAAAGAAAGGGGGAACCTGCCGCTATCTGACTAACAAGCCCTAAGGACCGACAACTGGAGACAAGTCGCAATAACTCGTCGACAGCGTCGTACGTATGTTGACGGCGGCCTCACCGCGCCCGGTAGTGCCGTCGTCCAACGCCACCGTGACAACCGCCTCCGCGCGCCCGAGGCGAGCTTCTTTAAGAAAACTGAACGGTATATTGAAGGTATGACCGTTGTCCTTGATGACTCTTGTGACAGTCACGCTGTAAGTCTGCTTGCGGTCGTCAATCGGAGTGCCGGTACGAGGTCGGAACAACCGCAGCTCCAGCTTCAATTGTTGACCCTCGGCCATCCTCGTATCCGCCGGCACAAAGATCTGTCCTACAAACGTGTTTGGCGTCGTCAACGGAAGGACCCTTAACGAATCGCAGTTCCATTGTTCAGTTAGCCCTGTTCCCCGGACCCCCAAATATCGAGGCGCTACCAGCGTAGACGTCACGGCGTCTATAACCTCGACCGGTGTATCCGGCGAACGATTGCGGTTATCGGCCGCCGTTGGGACAGGCGTTGATGCAATGAAATAATGGACATTTTTAATGCCGTTCCCTGCCGCAGCTACATAGCTCCAAGGGAATTCCCACCTGACGATTGCGCCTTCTGCTTGAGTGGTAATTTCAAAGGGAGGAGCCACTAAACTGCCGTCGCTCCATACCAGGTGAATCCACATGCCAGGTGCCGGCACGTCAGCGCCGACCCATAACTCAACCTCAGCAGTGACAGGGTTGCCTGCGTGCGCAAATCTCAGCGTGTTGAGCTCAGTCGACCCCTGACCAAAAATCTTCACAGGGAGCAGTCTGGTGTTCGGGCTGCCGGGTGTTCCGGGGTTGTCCGGCCCTGTGACACTGAAATCCACATTGATCGTTGTGGTCGGGCCGTCGATAACCTCACCGTCTCGGCGCAGGTTATATTTCACAGCGGTCGGTTT
This sequence comes from Pseudomonas sp. S3_E10, assembly GCF_054667615.1. Taxonomy (NCBI): domain Bacteria; kingdom Pseudomonadati; phylum Pseudomonadota; class Gammaproteobacteria; order Pseudomonadales; family Pseudomonadaceae; genus Pseudomonas; species Pseudomonas sp. S3_E10. The sequence goes on along the minus strand of NZ_CP162743.1, from coordinate 5,420,440 downwards.
CGGCCCTTTTGTCGTCCCGTAGTCAGCCAGGGCCAGTGGGGTCAGGAGGGCTTGATTGAGCGTGATGGGGAACTGGGTAACAGGGAACCACTGGCTCGCTGGCTGCCCGCCCCATATGATCTGATATTGGTCTTTGGTCAGGTCGAAGTTTGTGTAGGCTGCAAGGCTTCCCGTAGGGCCTGGGGTAAGGTCGGCAATATTGAGCAAGTTATCAATAAGGTCCGGGGCCTGGTCAATAATGATCGGCTGTAGATTCTCTGGTGCCGGCGCCAACGCTACGGTGAAAGGCCTGGAAGCCACTGATGGCAAGCCGGGCCGGTCCATCCGGTCACTGATTGTATAAATAAGCTTGTATTCACCACTTTGGGTGATAGCACTTGCAGGCAATGTAAAGACGTTACCGGTTTGCAGCATCGGCCGTGGTGGAACGAGCCCTCCGACTTCTTCCGCGTCCAGCGCCGTATCGCCTTTGGTCCAGTAAAAGCGGATGACATCGCCCGGATGCCACTTCCCGCTTTCAATCGCATAAGCGTTGTCGGGAATGCTAAATGGCAGACCGCCTGCCGTGGCGAGGTGAGCAGCCGTAACCGGAGCACCCGCCGGCAATGACCCCGTGTATTGCGGTGCGGGTGGCCGCACCTTATTGCCGACGCTTTCATAGGCAGTATATTGGTCGAACTCCACCTTCACTTCTGGCGAGTACTCCCCCACGTCAGAGGGTCTGTCCACGCTGCCTGGAATGCTCGGGTCCGCAAAGTCGTTAACAAACAATTGATGACGGAGCCGTCTTTTACCATGCGGAAATCCGCCCGAGCCTGCCGGTGCATCAATCACTACAGAAATATTGCCGCCTGCGGTCGCACCGAAAAACTGTTTGGGACCAAATATTCTGGTCCAGGCGTCGGGTAGTGAACTGTCCGGGTCTCGCGAGAAAATTTCGATCCAATCACCGTCCTCTGAAAAGTCGCCGGAAGGGCATAACAGCCTCAGGCTGCTAGTCGCCGCCGCCCTTGAAACAAGGCCTATGGCAGTATCAATTACATCTTGGACCTCGATAACTTCCAAGGTAGGCGAGCCGCCAATAATTACCGCCTTTGTAGAAATTTTATCTATCATTTCATGTTCTCCATTATCACCGGCATGCTCTGCTCATCGAGCAAATACATACATTCAAAGAGAGTTCGGTTTTTTCATACAAACTACTTGTCAACGCATTTACATACGACACGCATAACACACACAACTCCGGTTACCGCCCGGACGTTCAATACACCGAGGAATACTTTTATTCAGACCCGGTACCCGATGGCCCACAAAAGCCCCCTGCTCCATTCTTGCGGTCAATTGGCACATATTTGGTATCTGAATACCCTATCTCAACACCATTTCGCACCACAGAGTATTTTGCCGACCCTGCGGAATAATCACGTAACGGCTTGATCAGGTTTTCATAGTCCGTTATCTGGAACGTATGAGATGTTTCACCTGCTTGCCATACATGACTCATGGTATGAGCCGTCGAGAGAATGGCATCTTCATTTAGATATCTCCGAAACCCCTGCCATGTCAGCACCACCAGATCCCCTGGCGCCAATACATTCGGCGCCGGATTGACCACCACGTTCACCACCTGCCAAATAGGTGGTTGAGTTTCACAATTAAGAAATCTGCTTGGGTGTGGAAACGACTGAGGAAAACTCGGTTTTGAGTAAACAACAGGCGTAATAAGGTTGACCGCAACTATTTGGTCAGGCGACGACTGTTGATTGACGCCATTATCTGTTTGGTAATACACCAACGTTGTCGAATTGCTGCCGGCGGCTTGGATCACCGGCCAGGGAATCGGATTATCAAATTCAACAACCGCCCCTGCTTGATCATTGAGCTTCACGGTATAAGTCGCAACGGGTGCCGCCTGGCCTGGCCAGAAAAGATTTACTTTCTGACCCTCAACCGGTTTATCGAACAACGTGAAGTAAGCTCTCACCGGCCCAACGGAATCGCGGCTATCCAGGACATTGGGAACGTTGGAAACCTGGCCCTGTATGTTAACCAAGGCCAATTGACTGTTCAGCAATGCGGGCGCCAGCGGGTTTTCCTGGCCTGCGATCGTCATGTCCACCGTCACCTGTTTAGGTCGGGAACGCACGCCTTGGCCCGTATCCCCTGCACGGCGAATGTAGTAACGCACCGGTAAGTCAATGATCCGGCGCAGGTTCGCGCCCTTGGCAATTAATACACTCCACGGCACGGGAACCGTGAGAGGCAACGTGTTGACAGGCACGGCAGGAAGCAAGCTACCGTCCCACTCAACCACACACTGGTCATCAGGCATGGCGTTGTCATACTGACGCACCCTGACCGAAACAACAGCGCGTGCATCTGCCCGATTAACCAGCAGATCCGAGTCATACGCCGGCACCTCAGGCATCGACAAATTGGCTGGCGGCGCGGTCAAATCAATTGGTACATAGCCAACTAGCGAATTGCCAGAAGTATTACCGGCGCGGTCCCGTAACTTATAAAATAAATAAAGTATGGGGAAGCCGGCAAACTTCCGAATCTCCGCTACTGGAATATTCACAATCATTGGCCCACTGATGGGGGCAAAGGCTTGCCTGTGAATGTCCAGTCCTGTGGGTGGCGTGTCACTGCCTCTCAAAAAACATAACACGGTGTCTCCCGTCTTGCGATCTAGGTAATCGCCCGGCACTTCCACTTCCACCGACAGTTGGTTGCTTAAGGCGGACTCGGTAATCGGATTAATCAGAAACTTTGCGGGATTCAGGACCTGACCAGCACCCGGTGGATTTTTATCGATAATGATAGTGCGGGTAAATGAAGTCTCGTACACTTGGCTGTCTGAAAACTCGTTTCTGATACGATAAAAAATCTCAACTGTCGCGCTAGTTTGAAAGTAATCTGAAGAAATGAATATTGAGTAAGGAAAATCAGCGTCCGTAATCGGCCCCTTCAACTCCACGGTTAGAAATTCATCACCGGCGGCTCCCTTAACGTCCCAAACGAACGTAATCCAATCACTCGTACCACTAGGAGGCAGCTGCGACCAAGGAGTCGTTATTTGAATCTCCAAGTCCGAAAACAAATATTTTACGGGAAGCAATCCGTCTGGCTGCAAGTTGACAACTTCAAGTGCCGGAAGCGTCGGTGTGTCGTTAGTGTTAATCGCATTACCCGTTGAAGTCGTGTCCATGATTTTCCCGCCGCGTCGGTGAGTCACTATTACGAACTGCGTTAAAACAGAGTGAATACCCAATGCCGCTCTACCGATACTGTCAAAGTTGACAGGTGACGCTGCCGTTCGTCGGGCGAGGGCACCGGCGATTTCCACGTTTTCACGCAAATACACTTGACGTTTTCAGGTTGTTGCGGTTTCCTGAAACCGGTTTCAACGCTTCACAACTTCCAATAAGAAAGGCCTGCCAACGTGACCACTTTTTCTGCCGCCCAGCGCAGCCGTGTGACGATGCTTGATGTGGCCGAGCGCGCCGGCGTATCCAAGGCCAGCGTGTCGCGCTTCATCGGGGATGACCGTGCATTGCTCTCTGACGCCATCGCCCTGCGCATCGAACAGGCCATCAGCGAACTTGGCTACCGCCCCAACCAGATGGCCCGTGGTTTGAAACGCGGGCGCACCCGCCTGATCGGCATGCTCGTGGCCGACATCCGCAACCCCTATTCCATTGCCGTGATGCACGGCGTCGAAACCGCCTGCCGCCAACACGGCTACAGCCTGGTGGTGTGCAACACCGACCGCGATGACGCGCAGGAGTCCCAGCACCTCGCCGCGCTGCGGTCGTACAACATCGAAGGGCTGATCGTGAACACGCTCGGCCACCACCTCGACCAATTGCTGGAACTGCAACGGGAAATGCCGCTGGTGCTGGTGGACCGCAAGGTCGAGCCGCTGCACAGCGACCTGGTGGGGCTGGACAACCCGGCGGCGGTGCGCATGGCGGTGGAACATCTTGAGCAACAAGGTTATCGCGAGGTGTTACTGGTGAGCGAAGCCACCGATGGCACCAGCTCACGCCTGGAGCGCCTGGCCAGCTTCAAGGCTGAAATCGCCGCGCGCCAAGGCTTGAGCGGCGCGGTGTTGGAACTGGATGACGCGCTGCCTATTCATCTGCAGGCTTTTCTCGCAAAACCCGGCGCCAAGGCGTTGTTCTGCGCCAACGGCGTCGCCGCCCTGGCCTGCACCCGCGCGCTCAAAGCCTTGGGCGTTGAGCTGTTTGCCGACGTCGGCCTGATCGCCCTGGATGACCTGGATTGGTACCCGCTGGTGGGCACCGGCATCACCGCCCTCGCCCAGCCCACCGAGGCGATTGGCGCCAGCGCCTTCGCCTGCCTGCTCAAGCGCTTGCGCGGCGACACTGCGCCGACACGCACCCTGGATTTTTTACCGGAGCTGATGATTCGCGGCTCGACTCAGCCCATTTAAATTTTTTGCACAAAAATGAAACCGGTTTCAGAGGTAAACAACAATGCACAAATACCCCGTCTCCATCAGCCTTTCCAGCTACGGCGCCGAGTTGGTTCGCCAGCAAGGCCAGTTGAGTTTTGTCCCGTTGCTCGCCAGCGCCGGTGCCCAGCGCATCGAATGGCGTGAGGAGCTATTGACCGTCGAGCAACCCACTGAGCTGGCCCAGGCTGCGGCCGATCAGGGCCTGGAAGCCGTGTTCTCATCACCGCTGGAGCTGTGGGTGGCCGGCCGTGCCCAGCCGAACGCCGAGCTCGCCGCCACCCTGGATCGCGCCGGGGCCTTCGGCGCGCGCTGGCTGAAAGTCTCCCTGGGTTACTTCACCGACACCAACGACCTGGGCAGCCTGCACGCGTTGCTCAACCGCCACCCGGTGCAGTTGCTGGTGGAAAACGACCAGACCCTGCACGGCGGGCGCATCGAACCGATGCAGCGTTTCTTCAGCGAAGTCGAACGCCTGGGCCTGCCGGTAAAAATGACCTTCGATATCGGCAACTGGCAGTGGCAGGACCAGTCCGCCATCACCGCTGCGCGCCTGTTGGGCCGGCATGTCGACTACCTGCATTGCAAGGCCGTGGCGCGCCGCCCGGACGGCAAGCTGGTGGCGCTGCCGCCCGGCGCCACCGACCTGCATCTGTGGGAACAACTGCTCAAGCACATGGCCCAAGGAATTACCCGCGCGGTGGAATTCCCACTGCAAGGCGACGACCTGGTCGACGTCACCGCGCGACAGGTCGCCACCCTCGCCCGCCTTGGCCAACCCCATGGGGAGAATGCCCATGTCTGAGATCGATATCCTTTCGTTTGGCGAAACCATGGCGATGTTCGTGGCCGAGCAGACCGGCGACCTGGCCCACGTGGCGCAGTTTGATAAACGCATTGCCGGCGCCGACAGCAACGTTGCGATTGGTTTGTCGCGCCTGGGTTTCAAGGTCGCCTGGCTGAGCCGGGTGGGCAATGATTCCCTGGGGCGCTTTGTGGTCGATACGCTCACGCAAGAAGGGCTGGATTGTCGCCACGTGGCCGTCGACCCGCTGCACCCCACGGGTTTTCAGCTCAAGTCCCGCGAAGACGCCGGCGCCGACCCGCAAGTGGAGTACTTTCGCAAAGGCTCCGCCGCCAGCCATTTGTCTGTCGCGGCCATCAGCCCTGCACTGCTGCAAGCGCGCCACCTGCACGCCACCGGCATTCCGCCAGCCTTGTCCGCCGCCACCCAGGAGCTGTCCCGCGAGCTGATGACGCAGATGCGCAAGGCCGGGCGCAGCGTCTCGTTCGACCCCAACCTGCGCCCTTCGCTGTGGGCCAACGAGCAGCAGATGATCCGCGAAATCAACGCCCTCGCCGGCCTGGCCGACTGGGTATTGCCGGGCCTGGGCGAAGGCCGTTTGCTCACGGGTTTTGACGACCCGGCCGACATCGCCGCGTTCTACCTTGACCAGGGCGCCGAAGCCGTGGCCATCAAGCTCGGCGCCGACGGCGCCTACTACCGCACTCACCTCGACCAGGGCTTCGTCGCCGCCGTGCGCGTAGACAAGGTGGTGGACACCGTCGGCGCCGGCGATGGGTTTGCCGTGGGCATGATCAGCGCCCTGCTGGAAAACTCAAGCTTCCCCGAGGCGGTGCGGCGCGGCAATTGGATCGGCAGCCGCGCCGTGCAAAGCCGTGGCGATATGGAAGGCCTGCCGACCCGCGCCGAACTGACCACCCGATCCGTCGCATAACCGATTCCCTGTTGCCACAACTACAACAAGCTCAGGAGCACTCTTATGGAAACCGTGAAACTCGCCACCCGCCGCTGGTGGTACATCATGCCCATCGTGTTTATCACTTACAGCCTGGCGTACCTGGACCGTGCCAACTACGGGTTTGCCGCCGCCTCCGGGATGGCCGAAGACCTGATGATCACGCCGGGCATGTCCTCGTTGCTCGGCGCGCTGTTCTTTCTCGGCTACTTTTTCTTCCAGGTGCCGGGGGCGATCTACGCGCAAAAGCGCAGCGTCAAAAAGCTGATTTTCGTCAGCCTGATCCTCTGGGGCAGCCTGGCCACCCTGACCGGCGTGGTGTCCAACGCCTACATGCTGATCGCCATTCGCTTCATGCTCGGGGTGGTCGAGGCGGCGGTGATGCCGGCGATGCTGGTGTACCTGTGCCACTGGTTCACCCGTGCCGAACGTTCGCGCGCCAACACCTTCCTGATCCTCGGCAACCCGGTGACCATGCTGTGGATGTCGGTGGTGTCGGGCTACCTGGTGCAGCATTACAGCTGGCGCTGGATGTTTATCATCGAAGGTTTGCCGGCGGTGTTGTGGGCGTTTATCTGGTGGCGCCTGGCCGATGAGCGGCCAAAAGACGCCAAATGGCTGAGCGACGCCGAGAAACAGTCACTGGAAACCGCCCTCGCCGCCGAACAGGTAGGCATCAAGGCAGTCAAGAACTATGGCGAAGCGTTCCGCTCGCCCAAGGTGATCATCCTGGCCTTGCAATTTTTCTGCTGGAGCATCGGCGTGTACGGCTTTGTATTGTGGCTGCCGTCGATTCTCAAGGCCGGCTTGAAGATGGACATGGTCGAAGCCGGCTGGCTCTCGGCGCTGCCTTACCTGGCGGCCGTGATCGGCATGCTGGTGGTGAGCTGGGGTTCGGACAAGCTGCAAAAGCGCAAACGCTTTGTGTGGCCGCCGCTGCTGATCGCCTCGATTGCGTTCTACGCGTCCTACGTGCTCGGTGCAGAACATTTCTGGTGGTCCTACACCCTGCTGGTGATTGCCGGGGCGTGCATGTACGCGCCTTATGGGCCGTTCTTCGCCATCGTGCCGGAAATCCTGCCGGCCAACGTCGCCGGTGGCGCCATGGCGCTGATCAACAGCATGGGCGCGCTCGGCTCGTTCGGCGGCTCGTACCTGGTGGGTTACCTCAACAGCAGCACCGGCTCACCCGGCGCTTCGTACCTGCTGATGAGCGGCGCGTTGATGCTGTCGGTGGTGCTGACGATGTTCCTCAAGCCCGGCGCCAGCGACCGCTCGCCGGCCCCCACTCTGGAGTTGAAGGTAAAGACCTCATGAAAAAGTCTGTGGTGTTGTACAAAACGCTCTCCGCGCCGCTGATGGCCCGCCTGCACGAACACGCCGAGGTCACGCTGATCGAGGCACTCGATGCCGGCGGCCTGGCCAAACTGCGCGACGCCCTGCCCGGCGCCCATGGTTTGTTGGGCGCCAGCCTGCGCCTGGATGCGCAATTACTTGACCTGGCGCCGCAGTTGGAAGCGGTGGCCAGCGTGTCCGTGGGCGTCGACAACTACGACATCGACTACCTGACCGGGCGCGGCATCCTGCTGAGCAATACCCCGGACGTGCTCACCGAAACCACCGCCGACACCGGTTTTGCGCTGATCCTGGCCACCGCTCGACGCGTGGTCGAGCTGGCCGACATGGTGCGCGCCGGCCAATGGAACAAGAACATCGGCCCGGCGCACTTCGGCAGCGATGTGCATGGCAAGACCCTGGGCATCATCGGCATGGGCCGCATCGGCGAAGCCCTGGCCCAGCGCGGGCACTTTGGCTTCGGCATGCCGGTGATCTACCACAGCCATTCGCCCAAGCCACAGGTAGAACAACGCTTTGGCGCGCAGTACCGCAGCTTGCAGGCATTGCTTGAAGAAGCCGATTTTGTCTGCCTGACCCTGCCGCTCACCGCTGAAACCGAGAAGCTGATTGGCGCCGAGGAATTCGCGCGGATGGGCCCGGAGACGATCTTTATCAATATCTCGCGCGGCAAAGTGGTGGATGAAGCCGCGCTGGTCGAGGCGTTGCAACACCGCGTAATTCGCGCAGCGGGGCTGGATGTGTTCGAGAAGGAACCGCTGGATCACGGCTCGCCGTTGCTGCGTTTGAACAACGTGGTGGCGACGCCGCATATCGGTTCGGCGACCCATGAGACCCGAGAGGCGATGGCCCGGTGCGCGGTGGATAATCTGCTGGCGGCGTTAGCCGGCGAAAAACCGAAAAACCTGGTGAACCTCGCAGCCTGGAAACCGTAATACCTGAACCACCACAATGTGGGAGGGGTTTGCCCCTCCCACCTTTGGCTGCATTGCAAAGGGTCAGATCACAAACCTGGCCACCATCGCATTCAAGTCCACCGCGAGGCGCGACAGCTCATGGCTGGCCGCGCTGGTCTGGTTGGCGCCCGCCGCCGACTGCGTGGCCAGGTCGCGGATGTTGACCAGGTTGCGGTCCACTTCGCGAGACACCTGGGCCTGTTCTTCCGAAGCGCTGGCGATCACCAGGTTGCGTTCGTTGATCAGGCTGATCGACTGGGTGATCTGCTCCAGCGCCACGCCAGCGGCGCGGGCCATTTCCAGGGTGTTCTGGGTGCGCTGGTTGCTCTGCTGCATCGATTGCACGGCTTCACCGGTGCCGTTCTGAATGCCGGCGACCATTTTTTCGATCTCCTGGGTCGACTGCGCGGTACGGTGGGCCAGGGCGCGTACTTCGTCCGCCACCACCGCGAAACCGCGTCCGGCCTCACCGGCGCGGGCCGCTTCGATGGCGGCGTTAAGGGCCAGCAGGTTGGTCTGCTCGGCAATCGCGCGGATCACATCCAGCACCTTGCCGATGTCACGACCTTGCGTGGCCAGGCCCTCGATCATCGCGGCGGTATTTTGCACATCCTGGGTCATGGTCTGGATCGCGCCGACCGTTTCCACCACCCGATCACGGCCTTCGCGCGCCGCCAGGTTCGATTGGCCCGACGCCTCGGAGGTGGACACCGCATTGCGCGCCACTTCTTCCACCGCCGCGGTCATCTCGTTGACCGCCGTGGCGGCCTGGTCGATTTCATTGTTCTGCTGCTGCAAGCCTTTGGAGGCTTCTTCGGTGACCGCGCTCAGCTCTTCGGCGGCAGAGGCCAGTTGCGTGGCCGAACCGGCGATGTGCCGGATGGTCTGGCGCAGGTTGGCCTGCATCGCGGCCAAGGCACCGATCAAGCGCGCGGGCTCATCCTTGCCATCATCTTCAATGACGTTGCTGAGGTTGCCGGCGGCGATAGTTTCAGCCACTGCCACCGCTTTGCGCAACGGCGTGACGATGCTGCGGGTCAGCAACCAGGCCAGCAACACGGTGAGCAACGCGGCAGCCACCGATACGATGATTACGCCGGTGATCGCGACGTCGTACCCATGGCCGGCATCGGCGTCGGCTGCCTTGGCGCCGGCAGCGTTGATGGCGATCAGCTTGTTCAATTGCTCGCCCATCTGGTCGGTGCCTTCCTTGATGCGGCTGTTGATCAGCGCACGCATCTCATCGACCTTGCCTTGCCTGGACAGGGCGAGCATCTCACTCTGAGCCTTCAAATAGTTCTCCAGCGTGACGCCAAAGACCTTGAACAGCGCCGCTTCTTCCGGCCCGGCAGGCAGCGCGGAGTACGCGGCCTGGGCGGTCTTCACCTTGTCAGTCAGCACGCCTATGCGGGTTTCAGCCTCCTGCAACCCGGCCGGTTCGCGGTTGACCAGTACGCGAAACGACAGGATGCGCATGCGCAGCACGTTCTCCATCATCGTGCCCAGGTTCGTCACGCTGGGCAGTTGGTTGGCGCTCATCGCCATCGACGCCTCGCGAATCAACGTCATGCGGTTGACCGCAAACACCCCCAGCACCACCACTAACAACGCAATAAATGCGAAACCGAGAGAAGCGCGCGGAGCAATATTCAGATGGCGAAGTGACATAAGAGAATTCTCAAAAGTAATGTTTGCGTGCATCCCTGCCGCGAAACGATCAATCGGTGTCAACGCACCGCTCAGACCTTGGTCACCACTGTGATTGCTGATCGGTGGGCCTGTAAGAGCTATCGGCTGGCTCAGGGGTTTTATGCAGGGCATTCATAAATATTTTTTTACACTTCTGACGATAGGCGGTTTCTGGCATCCTGCGCCTCCCTTTTCTGACCCGAGCCCTCACCTTGTCTGACGCTCAAGCCCCGCGCCCCCGCTATAAATCCGAGCTGATCTACGGCCTTGAAGACCGCCCGCACTTCAGCGCGGCGATCTTTGCCGCGTTGCAGCATGTGCTGGCCAGTTTCGTCGGGATCATCACGCCTACCCTGATTGTCGGCGGCGTACTTGGCCTGCAAAGCGAAGTGCCGTACCTGGTGAGCATGGCGCTGTTCGTGTCGGGGCTCGGTACCTTTGTGCAGGCGCGCAAATTCGGCCCGATCGGCTCGGGATTGCTGTGCCTGCAGGGCACCAGTTTTTCGTTTATCAGCGTGATCCTCAGCGCCGGCTTCATGGTCAAGGCCCGGGGCGGCGGTACCGATGAGATCCTCTCGACGATATTCGGCATCTGCTTTTTCGCGGCGTTTATCGAAGTGGTGCTCAGCCAGTTCATTGGCAAGCTGCGCAAACTGATCACCCCGGTGGTGACCGGCACCATCATTACCCTGATGGGTTTGTCGCTGATCAAGGTAGCGGTCACCGACATGGCCGGCGGCTTTGGCGCCAGCGACCTCGGCGCAGCCGGCAACATGGGCCTGGCGGGCCTGGTGCTGCTGACCATCGTGGTGCTCAACCGCTTCAACAACCCGTTCCTGCGCCTGGGTTCGATCGTAATCGGCCTGACCCTGGGCTTTGTGGTGGCCTGGCTGTTGGGGCGCGTGGACCTGGCGGCATTGCCGCAGGTACCGCTGATCAGCGTGCCGGTGCCGTTCAAGTACGGTTTTTCGTTCGACTGGGTGGCGTTTGTGCCGGTGGCGGTGATCTTCCTGATTTCACCCTTGGAAGCGGCCGGTGATCTGACCGCCAACTCGATGATTTCCCAACAGCCGGTCAAGGGCCCGTTGTACATCAAGCGCATCAAATCCGGGCTGCTGGCCGACGGCCTCAACTCGGCGATGGCCGCCACGTTCAACAGCCTGCCGATGGTGACCTTCGCCCAGAACAACGGCGTGATCCAGTTGACCGGCGTGGCCAGCCGCTATGTGGCGTACTTTATCGCCGGGCTCCTGGTGTTGCTGGGCCTGTTCCCGATGATCGGCGCGGTGCTGCAACTGATGCCCAAGCCGGTGCTGGGCGGCGCGACGCTGATCATGTTCGGCACGGTGGCCGTGGCCGGCATCAAGATCCTCGCCGAAGCCGGGCTGCACCGGCGCAATGTGCTGATTGTGGCGATTTCCCTTGGCATGGGCCTGGGCGTTGCCGCCGTGCCCGAAGTGCTGCGTGAATTGCCCAAGGCGCTGCACAACATCTTCGAGTCGCCGATCACCGTGGGCGCGTTCTGTGCAATCTTGCTGAACATTTTCCTGCCGGAGGCGTTCATAGAGCTGGAGGAAGATGAATTTGATCCGGAGTCCTCTACCCTCAAAGTCATGCAAGACCCGGACGTCACGAAATAGGAGCACCTTGTGTATGCGCACGCTCATGGTTCTATCGCTGTTGCTGCTGACCTTGAGCAGCTGCGCGCTGTTCCCCAACCGTGACCCGGTCAACATCAACGTGGTCGGCATCGAGCCGCTGCAAAGCCAGGACCTGGAAGTGCGCTTCGCGGTGAAACTGCGGATACAGAACCCGAATGAAACGGCGATCGACTACAACGGCGTGGCTCTGGACCTGGAGGTCAACGGCCGGCCGTTGGCGGCGGGCGTGAGCGACCAGGCCGGAAGCATCCCGCGCTTTTCCGAGACCGTGCTGGTGGTACCGGTCAGCGTTTCGGCGTTTTCGGTGTTGCGCCAAACCCTGGGCCTGAGCCAGACCCAGAGCTTGAACAACCTGCCCTATGTGCTGCGGGGCAAACTGGCGGGCGGCCTGTTCGGCACGATGCGCTTTGTCGACCGTGGCACGTTGGACCTGCCGAACACTGCAACCTGGTGAGCACCTTGTTCACACTACGGCGAATGCTGCGCCTTTAGAGCGCGTGCGGTCAGTCAGTGATGAAGCGCACACCGGGCTTCTCGCGCTCGTCCACCACCAACTCAAACACATCCGGCCGGGCATAGTGGCCCACCACGTCGTAGTCATACCTGGCCCGTACCAGGTCATCGGTATTGATCCGCGCGGTCAGCAACCCCGCTTCCCCCAGCAGCGGCCCGGCGAGGATGTCGCCCATGGGCCCGACAATCACGCTGCCGCCGGCGATCAATGGGCGGTCTGAAGGCCAATTGGCAATCGCCAAACCCAACGCCTCGGGCGAGGCCTGTACCTGGCAGGCACTCACCACAAAACAGCGCCCCTCGTGGGCCACATGGCGCATGCTCACTTGCCACATTTCGCGCTCGTCCACGGTAGGTGCGCACCACACCTCGACGCCTTTGGCATACAGGGCGGTGCGCAGCAGCGGCATCATGTTTTCCCAGCACACGGCGCCGCCGATACGCCCCACCGCCGCGTCGATCACCGGCAAGGTGGAACCGTCGCCCTTGCCCCAGATCAGCCGCTCGGTGCCGGTAGGCATCAGTTTGCGGTGTTTGGCGACCAGGCCGCCCGCCGGCTCGAAATACAACACAGTGCAGTACAAGGTGCTGCCACTGCGCTCGATCACACCGAGCACCAGGCTGGCCCCGGTGCGCGCCGACAGGCCGGCCAACGCCTCGGTCTCGGTGCCCGGCACGTCGATGGCATTGGCGAAGTAACGGGCAAAGGCTTCACGGCCTTCCGGCAGGCGGTAGCCCAGCTGCGTGCCGAACGCTTCACCTTTGGGATAGCCGCCGAGCAACGCTTCAGGCATGACCACCAATTGCGCGCCACTGCGCTTGATGTCGTCCTCATAGCCGAGGATTTGCGCCAAAGTCTCAGCCTTGCCGCCCGGCAATGCGCCAATTTGCAACGCCGCCACAGTAGAAACAGGCATCACGATCACTCCGAGTAAGGGGGGTTGCCCATTCTCGCGCCAGCCCGGATCATGAATAAAGCCCACCTCAGTACTGAATGATATGAACCCAATGAATATCGCCCAGGTCGACCTGAACCTGCTGAAAACCTTCGAAGCCCTGCATGACGAGTCCAGCGCCAGCCGCGCGGCAGTGCGCCTGGGCGTCACCCAATCGGCCATCAGCGCGGGCTTGCGACGTTTGCGCCAGGTGTATGGCGACCCGTTGTTCGTGCGCACCGGCCGAGGCCTGGCGCCGACGTTGCGGGCCAATCAGTTGAAGCCGGTGATCAGTGAAGCGCTGGAGCGCTGCCGCCAGAGCCTGGCCATGGTCAACCCCGATCACCCGGATTATCAGGGGCGCTCCGTGGTGGTGGGGCTGTCCGATGATTTTGAAATTGCCTATGGCCGCCGGCTGATGCTCGAAATCGCACAGCGCTTGCCGAAACTGCGGGTGATTTTCCGCCAGACCCACAGCCAGATCGTGGCGGGCGCCCTGCTCGACCGCACGCTGGACCTGGCGATTACCGCCGGGGGCTTTGCACAGAGCCGCTTGAGTCGACAGGTGCTGGCCGAAGGCGATTACCGCTGCCTGGTAGACCCCGCCAGCCTGGCCCCGGATCAGCACGGCATCAGCCTGCAAGAATTCGTCGCCCGCGAGCATGTACTGGTGTCATCCGGCGGTTTTATCGGGATTACCGACGAAGGTTTGGCGGCCCAAGGGCTGAGCCGGCAGGTGTGCGCCTCGACCAGCCATTTTGCCGCCCTGCCTTTTTTGCTCACGGGCAGCCAGGCAGTGGCGACCATTCCCGGGCACGCGGCGCAGGCCATCGCGCACATGACCGGCCTGCGTGTATTGGCTTGTCCGCTGGCGCTGCCGCGTTACCCGGTCGAGCTGGGTTGGCGCACCCAGGCCCAGTTGGACCCGATGTTGCTCAAAGTGCGCGAGGCGATTGTGGCGAGCTTTACTTCGCCGCCGCCATCAGTTTGTTGACTTCGCTGCGCACCATGTTGGAAAACTCCGGCGGCGACATGCCGTCGAGTTCAGCGCGAACCCATTCGGCCCACTTGCCCTTGCGCTTGGCGCGCTCACCGAACAACCGGGCAGCTTCGCCCTTGGCCTTGCCCAGGTTGGTTTGCCACAGGTCGTAGAGGCGCGACTTTTCATCTTCCAGCTCGGCGCGTTCGGCGAGGGTCTTGTTGGCGAGATTGAAGCTCATGGTTGAATTACCTGCTGCACAAATAGGCGACATCTTACACTGTAGGTCGAAATTTCCAGATTCGGATTTGGCTCAAGGCCACGCTTGCGCAAAAAAACTGCAACTTTTGCGCACGCCCGATACTCCATTGTTCACTGCCACATTCACCCGCAAGGAGTCACACAATGGCCCGCAAAACCGCTGCCCAAGCCGTCGAAGAACAAATCAAGGATCAAGCCTTCAGCGAACTCACGGCGTTGATCGAAGAATCAGACAAATTGCTCAAGAGCAGTGCTTCCCTGGTCGGTGAAGAAGGCGAAACCCTGCGCGAGCAGGTGGCGATCAAACTCAAGCAAGCCCTGGACTCGGTGTCCAATGTGCGCGAGCGCAGCAAGCCGGTGGTGGATGCCACCGAAACCTATATCGGCGGTCATCCGTGGCAGACGGTGGCGATTTCCGCAGGCTTCGGCCTGGTGGTCGGCTTGTTGCTGGGCCGCCGCAACTGATCGACAGCGGTGGGGGCTCAGAGCGCCCAGTCGCGTAACTGCGCCAGCGCTTGCGCCTCCACCGTGATCCCCTCCTCCAACGACTTCGCCCGCGTGCGATGACGTCGATCCCCCGGCAAGCGCCGTAAACCCGCCGCATGCATCTGCCGCACCAGCTCCTGGCTGCGCTCGGCAAAGCTTTGCCCGGCGGTTTTGCTCGGGTCGATCACGATCAGCAACTGCCCGGTCCAGGGCGTACGCGCTCCCGGATGGTCGGCCCAGTTGAACTCGAAGGAAAAGTTGCCCCCGGTCAGGGCCGCCGCCAGCAACTCCACCATCATCGACAACGCCGAACCCTTGTGGCCGCCGAACGGCAGCAACGCACCGCCCTCCAACACGGCTTTCGGGTCGGTGGTGGGTTGGCCGAGGCTGTCGACGCCCATCCCCGGCGGCAACCGCTCGCCCTTGCGCGCGGCGATCTGCACGTCGCCATGGGCAATGGCGCTGGTGGCCAGGTCAAATACGATCGGTGCGCCATCGGCACGCGGCGCGGCGAAGGCGATGGGGTTGGTCCCGAACAAGGGGCGGTCGGCGCCGTGGGGCACTACGCAGGTCATGCTATTGACCACGCTCAGCGCCACCAGCCCTTCTTCGGCGAAGGGTTCGACGTCGGGCCACAGGGCGGCAAAGTGATGGGAGTTATGAATGGCCAGCAGCGCAATGCCGGCGCTGCGTGCCTTTTCAATCAGCAGTGCCCGCGCCGCCGCCAATGCCGGTTGAGCAAAACCGTTGCATGCATCTACCCGCACGAAGCCCGATGCCACATCCGTGACAACCGGCGTGGCGTTGCCGTCAACCCAGCCGCTGGCCAGCGTGCTGAGGTAACCAGGAATGCGGAAGATGCCGTGGCTATGGGCGCCGTCGCGCTCGGCGCTGGCGCAATTGTGCGCCAGGATCGCCGCCGCCTCCGGGGATGTTCCGTGCTTTACAAACACCGCGTGCAGCAGTCCCACCAGTTCGTCGAAACCAATAAGCGCCGTTGCGTGGTCAATGAGGGAAGACTGGGCAGACATCTGTAGCTCCGATTTTGTAATTGGAAGAGACAACAAGCATCCAGACCGCTGATTAAACAATGCTTCACCTGCCACCTGTCAACGCCCGCTTCAGTTATCTACCGCCTTGCGCGCGGTGTTGCTTCGATTGGGGACGAGCGCCGCTGGCTCGACTCCAAACCGCGGGGCCGAGTTGGCTTCACTGCGCCGCGAACTGCAACAACCCTTTCCACAAGCCCGGCCCGACAAAATGCCGGTTTCATTGGAGCAATGGCTCAAGCCGCGCCAGCCGGCCACTATCACGCTGGCTGAGCTGGACCTGACGGCGCCTGAACGCACGCAACTGCACATCTTCGAAACCACGAGGTTGCCCTGAACGACCTGGAGCACAGCACGCTGAGTCATATTTACCGGGACAAGAGCGGCGCCCAGAACGTTGTGCCCTTGGCGGGCAAGGTGTACGCGGTAAAAAAACCGGTGAGCACTGGCGCCTGAGCAAAGGTAAGCAGCACGGCCCCTATCTGCTGCGCAATGCGCAGGGCCAATGGACGCTGGACCTCGACACGCATCACCCGCGCTACGGCAAAATCTTGAGTCGCTATATGGGTCAGGTGTCTACGTGGCTTGATGAAAGAGACGCCATCAATGTAGAGGCGGTGGGCATGCGCGCAATTACCGCGATGTCGAGTTGGAAAGCCCAATGTATCAATGAAGCACTCAATGTCGCGACGTACTATGCGGTGACCGCCAAACGCAATCTTGAAAACTTTGCGACACTGCGCGGGCCAGACAGTCGCCTGGGGCGCTTTTTCAGCGAACTCTTCGGCGTTATCGCACTGACGCCCGAGCAGGTACAACGAGTCGAGCGGCGGGTGGACGAAGTGCTGGATGAGTTGATCAACCACACGCTGGTCGGGCCTGACTCAATGCGTTTTGTCAGCGGCACCGCTCGCGAAACCCAACAGGACACCATTGCGTTCATCCTGCTCAAGGATGCAGAGCATAAAATCTACCTGCTGGACCGTTTTTTCGCCCCCTCCGATAGACATCTATCAAAACTGCTTGAAAAAGCGCGTTGTCGCTCTCTACCCCGGCGAGCATGCTGTTCAGAACGTGGGACTCGTTCACTCAGGAATGGGAGGATTTCGGCTCCGACAGTTCAACCTCAACGCAGAAAAAACAGTGCTGACGACCACCGGTGCCAAGACCCTGGAGGATGCCCGCGCGCTCTTCATGAGCAACAGCGACAAGCGCATCGACACCCTCCTGGCCAATGCCGATTCGGTGGCCTACATGATTAGCCAAGCGGGTCGCGCGCTGGACCCGTGAGCCTGAGCCGCGCGCTGGTGGCTCAGGGCAACCGGGGGTTTCCGCAGATTTTTCGCATGCCATGGCGCGAATGTGCTGAAACTTCAAGGCGCGTCCAAACGAGAATAGCTTCCAATTGATGTGCAATCGCCATGACGGCTGTTCTCGTCGTAGTCCTGTGGGGGTTAGAATGTGCGAAATCAGGATGAGTCAATGAGCGAAAAGCCCCTTTTAGAAGCCGAATATGACGCCATCACCGACGCCGCCGCGCATTGGTGCATGCGCTTGCATGCGAGTGACTGCACCCGCGATGAACGTTTGGCTTTTGAGCAATGGCACGACTCGCATCCGCTGCACGCCTTTGAATACGCGGCCATGCTGGAAATCTGGGACGTCGCCGACCACCTGCCACGCACTGCACCTGTGGCGGTGGTGGTGCCGTTCAAACCCCGCAGCCGGCTGCGCACTTACGCCGTAGCGGCGGCGATCTGCCTCGCTGCGTTGCCGTTGGCCGCCTTTACCGGCTGGGAAGCGGGCTGGCTCCCGAGTTCCTATCAGCGCTTCGAAGCGACCACCGGTTTGCGCCAGGTGACGTTGGGTGATGGCAGCCAGGTGGAACTCAACCTGGGCACGCAGTTGGTCTATAGCAATTACAAGGACCAACGCCGCGTCACGCTGAAAAAAGGCGAAGCCTTTTTCAACGTCAGTCATGACAGCGCGCATCCGTTTATCGTGCGTGCCGGCGAAGGCCAGGTACGGGTCACCGGCACGCAATTCAACGTCTGGAAATATGGCGACCAAGTGCGGGTGACGTTGCTAGAAGGCTCGGTGCAAATTGCCAGCGACCCCGTACACGGCAGTGTGCCCCTGACCCCCGGCATGCAGGCCAGCTATCAATTGGGCGACGCCACGCCACGGGTAAAAACGATCAACCCCAATGACAGCGCGCTGGCCTGGCGCCAGGGCAAGCTGATCCTCGACAACCTGGCCCTGGCCGATGCGTTGCCATTGATCAACCGCTACCTGAGCAAACCGGTGATGCTGGCGGACGCCACCACCGGGGCCATTCGGATTGGCGGCATCTACAACACCCATGAGGTCAACAACCTCATCCCCTCCCTGCCCAAGGTTCTGCCGGTGTACCTGACCCAGAACCAGGACGGCAACCCCGTACTCAACTCCATCCCGCGTAAAACCCCAAAAGGCTGAGCCTTGCCCGCAGGCCGGGGTTTACGCGTGCCTGTTGTGTCCATTTTTGAAACACCTCCCCGCCCTGAACCGCACGCCGTGAGCGGATTCATCGTTTTGTCATGTGCAGTGTTACAGCGCTGATACAGACGGGTGAATCGTTTGGGGTGTGACGGTATAAGCGCGCCTGAACGACAAGCTGTATCAGCCATGAAACAGCCGCAACATCACGCGCTACGCAAAAAATCACAAGCCTTTGAATAACAACAATAAATAAAAAACGGCACGGCTTCTGCTCTGTCCCTTACAGCGCTGTTTAGGGTCAGCGCGAACAATAAGGAATGCCGCCGTGACCACACTCACTCAAGGTTCGATGAACGTACTGCTGATCAGCTGTGTACTCAGCGTCGGCATCAGTGCGCCGAGCGTTGCCGGTGACGGCGTGATCGTGACCGGCCGCAACGTGCAGGCGCATATGTACGGCCGCGCCGCCTTTGGCAAGGACCCCTACCCCACCACCGCCAACGCCAATCCCAGCCAAGAAATCATGGCCGCCACCGGCGAACTCAGTGACCGCGATATCGGCGGTGTCAGCAGCGGCTCGAGCATCGTGCGCGCCATACAGACCAGCGGCAGCCTGACCGGCCCGCATGCCACCCAAAGCAGCCTGTCGACCCTGGGGGCCGGCTCAGCCGCCGGTCATGGCAGCGGCAGCAATATGGGCGGGCAGATCAGCGACTCGATCCAACGCGGCATGGCGCCCCTGAATAACATCGGCAGCATGATGGGGGGCAAGTAATGAATCGCTCCCTGCTCATCCTCGCCTTGCTGGCCGGCGCCCCCGCATTCGCCGACGACAGCGCCGTGATCAACAACAGCGGCACACAGTACGGCGGTGTTCTGTCGATCAACCAGGCCGCCGGCAACCAGAACCAAACGTCCAACAGTCGCGCCATTGCCGTTGGTGGCCAGGCCACCAACGTGAACATCCAGCGTATGGACGGCAGCGTCGACCCGTCCCTGAACGCCAAGGCGGCGATCCAGGGCCACGCCTTTACCAGCGGCAACGGTGTACTGGGCATCAACCAGTCGGCCGGGGCCAATAACCAATCCATCAACGCCGTGCGGATCAGCATCAACCCTGGCCCGCAAAGCATCGATGACAGCGTCCTGTTGCAACAGAACACGACGCAGTTGACCGACTCAGGGCTCACCCCCACCACTGGCAGCCGCCTTGTCGTTACCAGCGACCAGGCCTTCACAGGCAGCCGAGGAGTGATTCAGGTGAACCAGAGTGCCGGGGTGGGGAACCGAGTGGCTAACACCCTGGGTATCACTATCAAGTAATCGCTTGGTAGCACTGGCTGGACCGTACCAACACTTAACTCACTAATTAGAAGCAAGGAGAAACACCATGAAACCTCAAATGGCTCTGAAACCACTGGTTTTCGCTCTCGCCGCACTCATGGCTGCCGCAGCTCAAGCAGGTGGCTGGCACCCTGCGCCTCAACCTACCGGCACCATCGCCGCTGTCGTGACGGATGTACAAAACAGCGCGATCAACAAGTTTGACGACACCAAAACCGAAAACAACGCCTCGGCCGATGGTTCGGTAAACGGCAACAGCGGTAACGTTGGGGTCAACGTCCAGTCAGGCAGTGGCAACCAGGCAGACAACTCAGCCGCCATCTCCAGCGCCAAAGGTGATGCCGCCACCGTCTTCGGCGTGGTCGATGTGAACCAAAACAGCGCGGCGAACAGCTTCGTCAACAAAGGCACCCAAAACAACGCTTCGCTGGATAACTCGGTTAACGGTAACTCCGGCAACCTGGGTTACAACGGCCAGGCCGGTCAAGGCAACCAGGGTAAAAACAACCTGGCAATCGTGACCGCCGACGGCAAAAACATCGCCGCGGCCGCCAACACCGAGCAAAACTCGCTCGCCAACAGCTACCTCAACACGACCGCTACCAGCCACGGCTATGGCCATGGCGGCAAGGCCCAATACGTGTCCAACAACTCCAGCCTCGACAACTCGGTTAACCGCAACTCCGGCAACGTGGGTGTGAACCTGCAATCGGGCTCGGGCAACCAAGGCAGCAACAGCCTGTCGATCGGTCAAGGTTGCACCGTCTGCGCCAGCGGCGTGCGCTTCTGATCCAACGGGGCCTTGGCGACAAGGCCCTTTTTTATTCCCGTGTCCAGCAGGTCATACGATCATGCGCCTCGCGACCCTCACCCTCCTGATGTTGCTCACCGGCCCCACGTGGGCAGGCACCATGGCGATCTCCGCCATGCCTGGCGGTGCAGTGATTTTCAAGAAGGTCGAGAGTATTCGTGAACGCCGGTTCGCCAACCTGGTGGAACAGAAAACCGATTTCAGCTGCGGTGCCGCGGCACTCGCCACCATCCTGCGCCAAGCCTACTGGCTGGACGTCGACGAAGATCACATCATCAAAGGCATGCTGGTCACCGCCGACCAGAACCTGGTGCGTACCCAGGGTTTTTCCATGCTGGACATGAAGCGCTACCTCGAAAGTATCGGCATGCGTGCCCGGGGCTACAAAATTGCGCCAGACACTCTGGTTACCGTGAAGATCCCCGTGGTGGTGCTGCTGGAAATTCGTGGCTACAAGCACTTCGTGGTGCTGCAGCGAGCCGACAAGGACTGGGTCTATATCGGCGACCCGGTGCTGGGCCATAAGCGCTATTCCCACGATGATTTCGTCAAGGGCTGGAATGGCATCGTCTTCGCCGTGCTGGGTGAGGGTTACGACAAGGCCAATGTCTTGCTCGACCCACCTGCGCCGCTGACCGCCAAGAACCAGTTGAATGAGTTCAGGCCCGTAGGCGATGCCGAGCTGATGGATTTCGGTTTCATACAGAGCGACTTCTTTTAAGAAGCGCAATAAGGGGCAGGACGCTCCAGGAGCAGAAGATGAACACTTCCCGTTGGCTGACGGTCATGTGTCTGGCAGCCTCGATGCCCGCTTATGCTTCATCGGCATTCAAACCGATCGAACTCAAGGATTCGGAAATGGCCGACCTGCGCGGCCGTTATGTCATGCCGGGGCGCATCATCAGTTTCGGCATTGTCATGAGCAGCACCTGGACCAATGCCGTGGGCGACAGCATCACCGGCAAGGCGAGCATGCAGGTCGACTCGTCCACCCTCACTCCGCAATTTTATGTGCAAACCACCGGTTCGACCGGCAACGGTACGAACCCGAACACCGGTACCGGCACTGTCACCGGCGGCGCCGGCCTGGGCAGCGGCCAGGGGGTGACGCAAAGCGTGCGCACCGCCGGCGACGGCAACACCGCCTACAACAACGTGGGGATCACCGTCGAGAACGGCCTTGCCCCCGCCAACCTCGCGCGATCGGGGCAGGTGCTGGTGGCCGGCGGTACGGTGACCGGCGACAGCGCGGCTGGCCGTGTAAGCGTGTCGGCCAATAACGGCGGGTTACAGATGGCGATCCAGGCCAACCATAACCAGGGCAACAGCCTGCAACAGATCGGCGGTGGAAACGTGCTGCAAGGCACGGTTTTGACCGGCAACACCAACTTCGTCAACAACATGACCCAACTCAACGTGGTAATGAACAATAACGGTTTGAACAACGGCGCATTGAACTGCAATTTGGATCAACTCAAAGGCCTACGCACCCTCGGTTATTGAACTACGCTGACCCTCGACACTTACGCATTAGAAAAGGACGGCTTATTTCATGCATCGATCGTTATCGCTCCGTGCGGTGGTCTGTTTAAGTACGCTCTTGCCCGCATCCGTTTTGTATGCCGCGCCGGATGCCGATATCGAAACCCTCAAACAGGAACTCCTGGAACTCAAGCAGCGGTACGAAGTGCAGCAAAAAGCCCTGGCCGTGCTGGAACAACGGGTGCGTCAAGTCGAAGACCAGCCGGCGACTCCCGCGCCACGGCGCCTGGCCAAATCCCCGGCAGACTTTCAAAAAGCCAACGGCACCACGGTGGCGGGCACAGGCGCCGCGGCGGCATCCGGCGGCGCCGGTGGCGGCAGTTCCTATGGCCAGTCCCTCAAGGACGATTCGGCCCCCGCGCAAAGTGTGAGCAACTTGTATAACGAAGCCAGCGGCTTTTTCGGCAACGGCAAGTTCAGCTTTGAAACCGGCATCACCTACGCCCGCTACGACGCTCGCCAGTTGACGCTCAACGGTTTCCTGGCGCTGGACTCGATCTTCCTCGGCAATATCAACCTGGACCGCATCAAGTCCGACAACTGGACCCTGGACCTCACCGGCCGCTACAACGTCGATAACCGCTGGCAGTTCGACGTGAACGTGCCGGTGGTCTACCGCGACTCTACCTACCAGTCTGCCGGCGCGGGTAACAACGGCACCGCCACCTCCGAACAGTCGGTCACCCGCGACCCGACCATTGGCGACGTCAACTTCGGCGTGGCCTACAAGTTCCTCGACGAAACCCCTACCCTGCCCGATGCCGTGGTGTCGGTGCGGGTCAAGGCGCCCACAGGTAAAGAGCCGTTTGGCATCAAGCTGGTCAACAAGCCGGGCAACGACAACCTGTTCGTGCCGGAAAGCCTGCCCACGGGCAACGGCGTCTGGTCGGTCACCCCGGGGATCTCGCTGGTCAAGACCTTCGACCCGGCGGTGTTGTTTGGTTCGGTGTCCTACACCCACAACTTCGAAGACTCGTTCGATGACATCAGCAGTGACGTCAACCAGAAAGTCGGCGGCAAAGTCAGGCTGGGCGACAGCTTCCAGTTCGGCGTCGGCGTAGCCTTTGCCCTCAACGAGAAGATGAGTATGTCGTTCTCGGTGTCCGACCTGGTGCAGCGCAAAAGCAAACTCAAGCCCGATGGCGGCGACTGGCAGTCGGTGGTATCCAGCGATGCCAACGCCGGGTATTTCAACGTGGGGATGACGATTGCGGCCTCGGATAACCTGACGATCGTGCCGAACCTGGCGATCGGCATGACCGACGATGCGCCGGACTTTACGTTCAGCCTGAAATTCCCTTACTACTTCTAACTGAGGTTCACACAAGGAAAAGCCCCGCAACGATAAGGGTCGTTGCGGGGCTTTTCGGTTTACCCGCCCTAGCGGATCTGGTGTTTGTGCAGCAACCGGTAGAACGTGGGCCGGGAAATTCCCAGCACGCGGGCCGCGACACTCAGGTTGTCGCTGTGCCGGTTGAGTACATCGCACAGCGCCTGGCGTTCGGCGCGGTGCTTGTAGTCTTCCAGTGTAGCCATCGGGGGTGAAATTGCCTGCTCGCCTTGCAAGCCCAGATCAACGGCTTCTATCTGGCGCCCTTCGGCGAGTACCAAGCCACGGCGCACACGGTTGGCCAGCTCACGCACATTGCCGGGCCACGGGTGCTGCCCCATGGCCACCAGCGCGGTTTCGCTGAAGCTGCGGGGCCGACGGCCGGTTTCCTGACTGTAGAAACGTGAAAAGTGGTTGGCCAGCATCGCCACGTCACCATGGCGCTCCCGCAAGGGCGCAGTGACCACTTGCAACACGTTGAGCCGGTAATACAAGTCTTCGCGGAATCGGCCCTTGGCCACCGCAGCCTCAAGGTCGACGTGGGTGGCCGCCAGCACGCGCACATCCACCGGAATGGGTTGGCTGCCGCCCACGCGCTCGATGTGTTTTTCCTGCAGGAAACGCAGCAGGTTGGCTTGCAGTTCCATCGGCAGATCGCCGATCTCATCGAGGAATAAGGTACCGCCGTGGGCCGCTTCGATACGCCCGACCTTGCGCTGGTGGGCACCGGTAAACGCGCCCTTTTCATGGCCGAACAATTCCGATTGGATCAAATGTTCAGGGATCGCCCCGCAGTTGATCGCCACAAAGGGCTTGGCGTGACGCTGGGATTGGCGATGCAGGGTCTTGGCCACCAATTCCTTGCCGGTACCGCTGTCACCCCGGATCAACACGGGGGACTCCGTCGGTGCCAGCTTGGACAACAACTTGCGCAGTTCGCGGATGGGCCGGCTGTCACCCAGTAGTTCATGGCCCTCGTCCACCGGGGTATGGCCCTTGCCGCGCAGGCGCGCCATGCCGAAAGCGCGGCCCAGGGTGACCTGCACGCGGGCAACGTCGAAGGGCAAGGTATGGAAGTCGAAAAACCATTCGCACACAAAGTCACCGACGTTTTGCAAGCGCAGCACATCCTGGCTGAGCACGGCGATCCACTCGGTGCCGCTGCGGCTAATCAGTTCCTTGACGGCTTCGGGTCGTTCCAGGTGATAGGGCTGCAGGCGCAGCAGGCCGATATCGCAGGATCGGTCACCTACCGCTTCCAACGCACAGCTATCGACTTCCCAGCCGGCGGTGCGCAAGCCGGGCAATAAGCCATGGCAATCGTCGCAGGGGTCGACCACGAGCAAACGGCGTTGGACGGCGGGCACACCCATGACTGTTCCTTGGCGTCAAAATTGTTAAAAGTATTTAGAAACAACGGTTTGTGATGCCTGGCGCTAACACTAGCAAGCTATTGACGCGGGGCTTGTACCGTTTTGCTATAAGAGTTGGCAAAAAGCCACTTGCGCAGACTGCAGACAAAAAAGTTGCAGGCCTTGGAAACTTTCATTCAGCTTCTAAAACAGCCGCTTACCTGACGCCAATCACAGAAAGTTGAAAATTGTGGCGCTAACATGTGACCCGTACCCCGCCATCGTGCATCAGTACAAGTAACCCACCGCACGGTCCGCCCAACCGCCGGTACTCACTTGAATGGGCATTTAGAGAGAGACCCACATGAACGCCCCGCTCCGCATCAACGAAGCTCTTTTGATCGCAGACCGTGCTTTCCAACCCTTTCAGTGCGTGGCCTGGCACGATGGCAACGGCGCCCTCAGCCTGAGCGTCATCGACCGTACCAATACCCGTATCGGGCGCAAACAACTGTCGTCGCATACTTATAGCGACCCGGCGCAATTGGAAAACTTGCTGTTGCAAGCCCGCGCCGAGCTCGACAAAGATGGCCACCAGTTGCAGTCCTGGGCAATGCCCAAGTAAGTCAACGTGCACACTTTCGATCACTGCAAAACAGTGATCGAAAGTTGCGTCGTATCACTTATGGTGCTCGTCGCGCCGCCAGAATAAACCGTTCAATCGCCTCGGCCGCGCCATCGTCGACATTACTGCCGGTGACCACGCGTGCTTGGCGCTTGACCGTTTCTTCGGCCTGCCCCATGGCAATCGACAACCCGGCCACGTGAAACATCGCCGGGTCATTGCCGCCATCGCCGATCGCCGCCGTTTGCTCCAGTGGTACGCCAAGATGGTGTGCCAAGGTCTTCAAGGCTTCGCCCTTGTTGGCCAACATGGCGGTGACATCCAGATACACCGGTTGCGAACGCGACACCTGGGCCAGCCCCTGCACCTTGGGCTGCAGCCGTGCTTCGAGCTCCACCAGCAATTGGGCGTTGTTGCTGGCCGCGACAATTTTGTCGACCCGGTCCAGGTAGGGCTCGAAACTCTCCACCACCACCGGCCCGTACCCCAGGCCGTCGGCTTCGCGCTGCACCATCGGCCCCGGTGGATCACGGCGCAACCAGTCACCGTCAGCAAACACCCAGACTTCCACCTCCGGCTCGGCCGAAAACAGCGCCAGCGTAATCAGCGCCGCCTCGGCCGGCAGATGGTGGGCAACCAGGATGCTGCCATCCGGGTTGATCAGTGTGCCGCCATTGAAGCCCGCCACCGGAATATCGATGCCGAACGCCTCGACCAAGTGCAGCATGGCCTTGGGCGGGCGCCCGCTGGCCAGGCTGAAAAACACCCCAGCCTCGCGCAGCTGGTGTACCGCATCCAACGTACGTGGGCTGAAGCGGTGATCGGGATGCAGCAAAGTGCCGTCCACGTCACTCAGGATAAAACGGATGGGATGGATCGCGGCGTCACTCATCCGAGCGTGTGCCAGGTACGGCCATCGCGGGCCAGCAACGCATCGGCCGCCGCCGGGCCATCTTCACCGGCCTTGTAGGCCTGGATCCCATCGTCTTGCTTCCACGCATCCAGGAACGGCTGCACCGCACGCCAGCCGTTCTCGATGTTGTCGGCGCGCTGAAACAAGGTCTGGTCACCGGTCATGCAGTCGTAAATCAGGGTTTCGTACCCGGTCGAAGGCTGCATCTGGAAGAAGTCCTTATAGGCGAACCCCAGTTGGATGTTGGCCATGTCCAGGGTCGGCCCGGGCTTTTTCGCCAACAGGTCGAACCACATGCCTTCATTGGGCTGGATCTGGATCTTCAGGTAGGTAGGCTTGAGCTCATCGACTTCGGTGTCGCGAAACTGCGCATACGGTGCCGGTTTAAAGCAGATCACGATCTCGGTGTCGCGCACGCTCATGCGCTTGCCGGTGCGCAGGTAAAACGGCACGCCAACCCAGCGCCAGTTGTCGATCATCACCTTGAGCGCCACGAAGGTCTCGGTGCTGCTGTCAGGCGCGACGTTGGCCTCTTCGCGATAGCCCGGCAAGGGCTTGCCGGCGATTTCACCCGCAGTGTACTGGCCCCGTACCGAGTTGGCCCGCGCATCCTCCAGCGACCAGGGGCGTACCGCGCCGATGACCTTGGCCTTTTCACCCCGCACCGCATCGGCGCCAAACGCCGCCGGCGGTTCCATGGCCACCATCGCCAGCAACTGGAACAGGTGGTTAGGCACCATGTCGCGCAGGGTGCCGGTTTTTTCGAAGAAATTGCCCCGGGTCTCCACGCCGACGGTTTCGGCGGCGGTGATTTGCACGTGGTCGATGTAGTGGTTGTTCCAGAACGCCTCGAACAGCACGTTGGAGAAACGGCTGATGAGGATGTTCTGCACCGTTTCCTTGCCCAGGTAATGGTCGATGCGATAGATCTGCTTCTCGCTCATTACCTTGAGCAGGCAGGCGTTCAAGGCTTCAGCGGTGGCCAAGTCTGAACCGAACGGTTTTTCGATGACCACGCGACGGAAACTGTCATCGGTCTCGGTCAACAGGCCCGCACTGCCCAGGCGCTGCACCACGTCACTGAAGAAACGCGGTGCGGTGGCCAGGTAGAACACCGCGTTGCCGGTGCCGCTTTGGGCGATCTTGTTGCCGATGTCGGCATAGGTGCGGTCGTCGAGGAAGTCACCCTCGACATAGCTGATGCCCTTTGCCAGTTGCGCCCACAACGCCGGGTCAAGGGCGTTATCGGCATTGCCCTTGACCTTGCTCGCGGCCTCGGTGCGGATAAACGCCTCGAGCTTGGCGGCGAAGTCGGCATCGCTGATCGCGTTGTGATCGACGCCGACAATACGCAGGCCATCGCCCAGCAAACCGTCACGACTGAGGTTGTACAGCGCCGGCATGAGCAGGCGCTTGACCAGGTCGCCATGGGCGCCAAACAGAAACAAGGTGGTGGGTGGAGCAGGTTCGGCCTTGGGTTTCTTGCCGTTGGCGGTCATTTTTTGGAGGTCTCCACATGACCACCAAAGCCGAAGCGCATGGCAGACAGCATCTTGTCACCGTACGTGCTCTGCTGGCGCGAGCGGAAACGCGCGAACAACGACGTGGACAACACCGGCACCGGCACGGCCTGCTCCATCGCAGCCTCGATGGTCCAGCGGCCTTCGCCACTGTCGGCCACGGAACCGGAGTAGCCGTCCAGTTTAGGGTCGGTGGCCAAGGCGTCGGCGGTCAGGTCCAGCAGCCAGGACGAGACCACGCTGCCACGGCGCCAGACTTCGGCAATGTCGGCAACGTTCAGGTCAAAGCGTTGATCTTCCGGCAGGTTTTCCGAGTTCTTGGTCTTGAGGATGTCAAAGCCTTCGGCAAACGCCTGCATCATCCCGTACTCGATGCCGTTATGGATCATCTTGACGAAATGCCCTGAGCCTGCAGGGCCGGCGTGGATGTAGCCCTGCTCGGCACGCGGGTCGGCAGCGGCCGAACGGTCTTTGGTACGCGGGATGCTGCCCAGGCCAGGGGCCAGGCTTTTGAAGATCGGGTCCAGGCGTTGCACGGTCTCGGTGTCGCCACCGATCATCATGCAGTAGCCACGCTCCAGGCCCCAGACGCCGCCGGAGGTGCCGACATCCACGTAATGCAGGCCCTTCTCGGCGAGTGCTTTTCCGCGACGCACGTCGTCCTTGTAGTTGGTGTTGCCGCCGTCGATGATCACGTCACCGTGCTCCAGCAGCTCACTCAGTTCATTAATGGTGCTTTCGGTGGGGTCGCCTGCCGGCAACATCACCCAGACGGCGCGAGGCTTTTGCAGCCCGGCAACCAGGGCCTGCAAGTTGGCGACGCCGGTGGCGCCCTCCTCGCTCAAGCCTTTGACAAATGCTTCGTTACGGTCGTAGACAACGGTGGTATGCCCATTGAGCATCAGGCGCCGTGCAATATTCCCGCCCATGCGGCCTAGTCCGATAATCCCCAGTTGCATGTGCTGATGCTCCTAACTACTAAAAAATGTGTGACATAGTTTATAGCGCAATGAGGCTAATGAGGGTTAGTCAGGGCCAGATCCGTGTAGTTTCATGGCAAAAAAGTTGCCATCGTTTCACCATCACTGCCACCAAAGTCACACGACCGCCAAAAATAAAAAAGTTCCATTGCCGCGAAAAAGAATTCAGAATTGCTTCCGACTGTTGCCGAGAACCTCGACTCAAGCGTTCTGGCACGCCGCGACACACCGCCTATTTGCGAGGCAAGCAATGAGCACAGCACAGATGACCCGCCCCCCACAGACTCTCTACGTCTCTATCCGTCGCGATGAGTTGCGCCAGTTGAAAGACGAACGCGATCACCTGCAGCAGGAAATCCTGCGCCTGCGCGCGCATATCATCCAGGCCCAACTGGACCAGCCCGCCGGTGTGCAGCCAGCGCTCTGCTGAGTCCCGTCATCACTTTGTAAGATAACGGCTACAAAAATCTCACAAAGTTTTCACACGCTGTTCTCGATACTCCCGCCCCCAAGGGCCATCCCACGCAGGATGGCCTCTGTTGCGTGCACACCTGCGCGTCAACTGACAAATTATCGGGTTGGAGCGCTGGATGGCGATGTTCGAACGCAGCACCACGTCTGCGAAAGGCTTTGATTGGGCCGGTCTTGGCTGGCTATTCCTGTTTTTCTGGTATTTCTCGGGTATCACCCAACTGCTGATCCAGCTCAGCGGCACTTCCGGCTTCAGTGGCTTTCGCCAAGCCTTCTTCATGAGCGCACTTTGGCTCGCCCCCATGTTGCTGTTCCCGCGCCGCACGCGCTTGCTCGCGGCACTGATCGGCGTAGTCCTGTGGGCCTGCTCAATGGCCAGCCTGGGTTATTTCTTCATCTACCAGCAGGAATTTTCGCAAAGCGTCATTTTCATCATGTTCGAGTCGAACATCTCTGAAGCCGGTGAATACGCCACCCAGTACTTCGCCTGGTGGATCGTATTGGCCTTTATTGCCCACACCGCCATGGCGATTTTCCTGTGGACCCGCCTGCGCCCGGTGTACTTGCCCCGTGGCCAGGCCATGCTGGCAGCGGCGGCAATCGTGCTCGCGGTGGTCGGTTACCCGCTGGTCAAGCAGATCGCCACCAACGACAACCTGGAACACGCCATCGACGGTTTCGAAACCCGTATCGAGCCCGCCGTGCCTTGGCAGATGATCGTTGCGTATCGCCGCTACACCGAGCAACTGGACAACATGCAGGGCATGCTCGACAGCGCCAGCCAGATCCCGCCTTTGACTGGTTTTAAAGACAGCATGGCAGACCAGCCTTCGACCCTGGTGTTGGTGATCGGCGAGTCCACCAATCGCCAGCGCATGAGCCTCTACGGTTACCCGCGCAACACCACGCCGGAACTGGACAAACTGCGCGACCAACTGGCGGTGTTCGACAACGTCATCACCCCGCGCCCCTACACCATCGAAGCGCTGCAACAGGTACTGACGTTCGCCGACGAGGAGAACCCGGACCTGTACCTCAAAACGCCGTCGATTGTCAGCGTAATGAAGCAGGCCGGCTACAAGACGTACTGGATCACCAACCAGCAGACCATGACCAAGCGCAACACCATGCTCACCACGTTCTCCGAACAAGCCGATGAGCAGGTGTACCTGAACAACAACCGCAACCAGAACGCCCGCCAATACGATGGCGACGTGCTCGCACCGTTTGCCAAGGCCCTGGCCGATCCGGCTGAGCGCAAGTTCATCGTGGTGCATCTGCTGGGCACCCACATGAGCTACCAGTACCGCTACCCGCCGACCTTCGACACGTTCACCGACCGCCAAGGCGTACCGGCCGGGATCAGCGACGATCAACTGCCGGTCTACAACAGCTACGACAATGCGGTGCTATACAACGACTTCGTGGTGTCAAGCCTGATCAAGGACTACGCCAAGACTGACCCCAACGGTTTTCTTCTGTACCTGTCGGACCACGGCGAAGACGTATTCGACTCGGCCGGTCATACCACGCTGGGCCGTAACGAAGGCAAACCGACGGCACCGATGTACACCATTCCGTTCATGGCCTATGCCTCGCCCAAATGGCGCGAAAGCCACAGTTGGAATTTTGCCGGCGACCTGCAGCGCCCCTACAGCAGCTCGCAACTGATACACACCTGGGCCGACCTGGCCGGGCTGAGTTTCAACGAACTGGACCGTAGCAAAAGCCTGGTAAGTGACAGCTTCAAGCCACGCCCGCTGCTGATCGGCGACCCTTACCAGCGTCAGCAGAAAGCCTTGATTGATTTCAGCCTGATCAAGCCGAAAAAGCCCAATCCGACTGATGTGGTGCTCCAGGAAAAACCCGCTCCGTAACACAAAGATAACAATCATTCTCGTTTAAGCCTAAAGTTCCACCACTCCTTTCGTCTTTGAACCATGGCCTTTCCCTACCGGGAAGGCCGCAAAGACGACAAGGAGTCTCCCGCGATGTTCGTGCCTTCCACCCGTACCATGCGCTTCACACTTGGCCTCTTCAGCGTAGCCCTGAGCCCGGTTCTGCTGGCTGAAGCCACCACCAAAGCCCTTGAACTCGATGCCACCAGCATCACCGCCGAAGGGTTGGGCGCCACCACCGAGCACACCGGGGCATACACCACCGGCTCGATGAGCACCGCCACGCGCTTGAACCTGTCCGTCAAGGAAACCCCACAATCGATCTCGGTGATCACTCGCCAGCAGATGGATGATTTCAACCTCAATACCCTGACCGACGTGCTGCGCCAGACCACCGGCGTGACCGTGCAACATATGGATTCGGACCGCGCGGGTTATTCCGCCCGAGGTTATTCAATCAATAACTTCCAGGTCGACGGCATGCTCAATACGTTCGGGCGCATGAAGTCCGACTCCGACACCATTATTTACGACCGTATCGAGGTGGTGCGTGGGGCCACGGGCTTGACCACCGGCGCGGGCGATCCATCCGCCACGGTCAACATGATCCGCAAACGCCCCACCTCACAGTGGCAGGCCAAGGCCGGCGTCAGCGGCGCCAGCCATGACAATTACTACAGCTACCTGGATGTGGGCGGCCCCCTGGCCTTTGACGGACGCCTGCGCGGGCGCACGGTGTTCGCCTACCGCGACAGCCAGTCCTACCGCGACAATTACGCACAACAACGCGAGGTGGGTTACGGCATTCTTGAAGCCGACATGACGGACGATACCGTGGTGGCCGTCGGCTTCGATTACCAGAACAAGCACGTCCAGGGCTCCTCCTGGGGCACGCTACCGTACTGGAACAGTGACGGCAGCAAGGCTCGGCTATCGCGCTCGGCGAACCTGGCGACAACGTGGAGTTCCTGGCCGCTGAAAGACCAAACCACCTTCGCCTCGATTGACCACAAACTCACCGCGAACTGGCGCCTCAAAGCGGCCTATACCCACCGACAAAGCGACAGCGACGGCAAGGTGTATTACGGCGGCTCGGGGTTTCCAAACGCGGACGGCAGCGGCATGACCGCCTGGACCAGCCAGATGGTCGGCACCTCTAAAATGGATGCGCTCGATTTCAACCTTGCCGGCGCCTATTCATTGTTGGGGCGCGAGCACGAGTTAATGGTGGGTTATGGTGAGTCCGCGCAACGGGACTCGTCGCCCTTCCAGCGTTTTTCGACGCCGGCAGGCTATGAAACAATTCAAGACTGGAAACACATGGGCGGCATCGGCAAATTTGCCGATCGCACCACCGGCCTCAAGGGCGAACACAGCAGCAAAAAACAGAAGGCAGGCTACCTGGCCACACGCCTGAGCCTTACAGACAAACTGCACGCGGTGCTGGGCAGCCGATATGGCAGTTGGGAGATCCAAAGCACTTCCCCGGACTACAACCTCGCAAACCAACTGACCTCCTCCAGCAAAACCAGCCAGACCCACAATGATATGTGGACCCCTTATGCGGGTGTGCTCTACGACCTGACGCCCGAATACACGGTGTACGCCAGCTACACCGACATCTTCAACCCGCAGGACGAACGCGACGCCGGCAAGAAATACCTGGAACCGGTGGTGGGCAGCAATTACGAAATAGGCCTTAAGGGCAGCCTGCTGAACGAGCGCTTGAACCTGGCCACCGCGTTTTTCTGGAGCACCCAGGATAACGTGGCGGAACTCGACAACACCGCCCCGCCGGATCCCAAAACCGGCGAGCAGTTCTATAAAACCGGCGGCAAGGGCAACAAGGTGCAGGGTTTTGAAATGGAGATATCCGGCGAGGTCATGCCGGACTGGAACCTCACGGCGGGTTACACCTATACCCATTCACTCAACGGCGAGAAGCAACGCAACAACACCAACTTGCCCCTGAATATGCTGAAGGCCTCGACCACCTATCGCCTGCCGGGTACATGGCGCGGGTTGACGGTGGGTGGCGGCGTGAATTGGCAGAGCGATTTCTTTGAATTTGCCCAACGCCCTACCGGTGGGCGAGACGCCGACGGCAATCTGAACACGCAATCGACAAAGATCACTCAACAGGCTTATACGGTGGTCAACCTGATGTCCCGCTACCAATTCGACGAGCATCTTTCCACTTCGCTGACTATTAATAATCTACTGGATAAAAAATATTACGAGCGTGTCGGTTTTTATAACGGCGTTTATTGGGGAGCACCGCGCACCCTCACGCTCGCGTTGGACTGGACACTGTAAACACGCTCGGCACCGCTAACAAAATAGTTAACGTCGGGTCATCCCGGGGTTAACTCCCACTTAATAAGATAGCCCCATAGTCGCGCCATGAATCTGATCACGACGTGACCGGATACCTATCACTCTTAATGGGAACATTGCTATGAAACTGTCGACCTTGATGCTTGCCAGCCTGATCACCCTGACCTCTGCCGCAGCGTTTGCCGAGGGCGGCTCGGAGCGTTCCAAGGCGTTCTATAACGACTTCGCCTTCGTCCAGCAAGAACTTCATGGCACCGCCGAACAAACGGCATCCGCCGACGGCAAAACACTGAAGAGCGACACCGCTGATCAGGCACAACCGAAAAGTTAATTTAATACTTAGTTAATCCGCACTCCCCTTTGCCATTCCGCTCCTTTGGCATCGGTACCTCTGGGCGCCATTAAGTGGCGCCCTTTTTTTGCCGGTTATTTATAAAAGCGATTTATTCCAGAACAACATACGCCCGTACGCCGGATCAAATCTTGAATCATCAAAACCAAACTTTTTGTACGCAGACTGAGCCACAGCGTTACCTTCAAGTACTTCCAGAGTGATCTTGCAGCAGCCGCGCTGGCGAGCAATCTCTTCGACTTTCTGCAACATCTTCTGGCTCAAGCCCAGGCCACGAAACTCATCCATTACCGCCACATCGTGGATATTGACCAACGGCCGACAGGCGAACGTGGAAAACCCTTCGAAGCAATTCACCAGCCCCGCCGGCTCACCACCCACAAACGCCAGGACACTGAAGGCATGGGGGCGCTTGGCCAGTTCGCCGGGCAGTTGCGCCAATAAATCAGCGGGCAGGCTATGGCCACCGCCCATCGGGTCTTCAGCGTAGTTATTGAGCACGCGGCCAATCGCCTCGGCATGCACAGGGTTGGTGTAGCTGGCTTGCAGCACCAGGATATCTGGGGTTTCCATTGCCTTCCTCGATCACAACAAGGGAATCGTCTCCCTTTGGGGCCTCGATTGTAAGCGCGGAGTCGGCAGCGGATGAAGGAGATTAACTACAAATGTCGGCCCGAAAGCACGAAAGATACGCCGATAAAAACGCGCCGGCTGCACACGCCCGGTGTTTTTCGCACAGCACTCAGCCGAAACGCTGTAGCTGCATTTCCTGCAAGCGGCTCAGGGTGCGTCGGAAAGGAAACGCCAGGTAGCCCTCGGTATAGAGGCGCTCCAACGGTACCCGCGCTTCGATAAACAAGGGCACCTTGCGGTCGTAGCACTCATCCACCAGGGCAATGAACCGGCGCACACTGTCATCGTGCACCGACAATTGCGGCAATTCGCGGTCGCCCGCCGCTACACGCTGAACGCCATCTTCGGTACCACGGGCAATTCGGCCCGGGCGCTGTTGCGCACTCAGGTCGGGCACTTCACCCAGCAAAATCGCCTTGAAGCGATCACACAGCAGCATAAAGTCCATCGCCGCCAAGGGCTGCTCGCACAGGTCGGCATAGCGGCACCACAGCACGCTGTCACTGGCGTGCACGGCAGTGATGCAACGATGGCCGACGACCACCGGCCCGCTGCCGCCCCCCTGCCCTGCGGCCAATTGCTTGAATACGCCGGCCAGCGCGTCAGGCTGATTCACCCAATAGCGCTGCAGGCCGATGCCTGGATGCAACCGGTGGTCTTCAGCTCCATCCACCGCCACCACCTGCATGTGCCGCGTGATCGCCGCGATACCCGGCAAAAACCGCTCACGGTTGAAACCTCCGGCGTACAGCTGGTCCGGCGGCTGGTTGGACGTGCAGACCATCACCACGCCTTGCGCGAACATCTCCTGGAACAGGCGACCAAGGATGATCGCGTCGCCAATGTCATTGACGAACAATTCGTCAAAACACAGCACACGCACAGCCTGGCTCAGTTCACGCGCCAGGGCCTGCAACGGGTCGGGGGTACCGGTCAGTTGGAACGAGCGCTGATGCACCCACGCCATGAAGTGGTGGAAGTGTTGACGACGCGCGGGTACCCGCAGGCTTTGGTAGAACTGGTCCATCAACCAGGTTTTGCCGCGCCCCACCGGCCCCCACAGGTAAACGCCGGTGATCGGCGCATGACCTTGATGCAGGGCCTGATGACAGCTTTGCAGGGCGTCCACCGCCCGGCGCTGGGCAGCGTCGGCGACGAAGCCCTGTTGGGCGATGGCGTGTTGATAGGCGGCGAGGGGCGAGTCGAAAGTCATGCCCGCGATTATGACCTACAGCGAGATATCCAGCCGTGAAATCTTGCCCTGCTCGTTGAGACGGAAGGTGTAGCGCAGCTCCAAAGGGCTGCCGGGGAAATTGCCGGAGACCACGTTGCTGACCAACACCTTGCCGGTGCGATGCTGCACTTTGAGCACCTCCACCCGGGGCTGGTAGCGCCGCGCGGTGTCTTCCATCCAGCGCGCAATGGCGGCGGTTCCGACCTGGTGCTGGCCTTCATCGAACACATTGGCGTCGTCGGCGAAACACTGGGCGACGGCCGAGGTGTCATGGGTATTGGTCGCCACGAGATAGGCCGCGATGGCGGGGGCCAATTCGGGAAGGGACATGGCACAACTCCTTGTTGGTGATTTATAGCGCCATGCTATGCCAAGGGTGTGTCAGTTTTTGTCAGGAGTGAACGGCGCGGATTCGTTCTGCTCCATCAGCTTGCGCCAGGCTCGCAACCAGTCGCTACGCCGCCCCGGATAACGCTCGCCCTGAACCTGCGCACTCGCCACACGGTCGGTGCGAAAGGTGCGATAAGCGCCGCGCAACTCACACCACGCCACGATCACCCGCACTTCATTGAGAAAGCCCAGGGCCAGCGGCCAGATCAGTCGCTGGCTCTGGGTCTGGCTGGCGTCCGCATAATCGATATGCAGCTTGGCCTGAGTGCGAATGGCCTCGCGAAACACATTGAGCGGCACGCGGTTTTCCGGGTAACCAAACCCCGGCGGGCCGGGCAACAGCGTCGGGTTGCGCAAGGCCTCCTGGGCGGCGGGGTCAAGTACATCGGCAATCTTGGCCAACGCGTTGGCAGCCGCGCGACTGAGCACCTCGTCCCCACGTTGGTCCACATAACGCAAGCCCAGCACCACGGCTTCGGTTTCCTCGGCATTGAGCATCAGCGGCGGTAAAAACAGGCCATTGCGCAACACATAACCCACGCCGGCCTCCCCGAAGATAGGCGCTCCCAGGGCGGTCAACTCGGCGATATCGCGGTACAGCGTACGTTCGGACACCTCCAACTGCGCCGCCAGCGCGGCGGCGGTGACAGGACGTTTCTTACCCCGCAGGGCCTGCAGCAAGGTCAGTAAGCGAGCGGTACGCGACACGTTGATCCCACCGAAAAAGCCAAAAGTGCCGCAGCTTAGCAGAGCGCCCTGACAGAAAGTGTCAGCAGCAAGGTAGGCCTTTCGGTTAAAGAACAAAACGGCCTGTCATGACCGTTTTTTCAATGGCTACGCTCATGCAAGCATGGGTATCTACGTATCTCAGGTGCCAGGTTGAGCCTGTGGCGAGGGCACTTGCTCCCGTGACGAGTTGACTGGCGCCCCGGTACTGACCTGATGCACCGCTCCCACATTTGAACCGCTTACTTGTCTTGCAACTTGATCGCCTGCCCGGCCGTCACGCGAGCAAGCGCCCTCACCACAAGTTCAAGTGCATTTACCCATGCTTACGCAAGGCTCTTGCTGACCACTTCGAACACATCACTCGACAGCTCGCCCGAAGCACGAATGCGCTCCAACTCGGCCTTCATCAGCGCCTGGCGCGCGCTGTCGTATTTGCGCCAGCGGGTCAGTGGCGCCAATTGGCGCGATGCGATCTGCGGATTGAAGCCGTTCAGTTGGATAACCAGGTCGGCCAGGAAGCGATAGCCCGAACCATCGGCCGCATGGAAGTTGATCAGGTTCTGCCCGGCAAACGCGCCGATCAATGCGCGCACTTTGTTCGGGTTCTTGAGGGTGAACGCCGGGTGCTCCATCAACGCCTGCACCCGCGCCAAGCCGCCCGGCAGGGTGCTGGCGGCCTGCACGCTGAACCATTGGTCCATGACCAGCGGGTTGTCCTTAAAGTTCTCGGCGAATACCGCCAGTGCCTTGGCCTTTTCCGCTTCGAACGGCGAGTTCACCAACACCGCCAGCGCGGTCAGGCGTTCGGTCATGTTGTCGCTGGTGTCGAACTGGTCCAGGGTGGCCGCCAACACTTCAGGCTTGCCGCTGAGCATCAGGTACGACAGCGCGATGTTCTGCAACGCGCGCCGGGCAAAGTGTTCGGCCGCTGCGACATAAGGCGTCTGCTTGGACAGTTCACGATTGGCTTGATAACGCAGCCACAGCGCTTCGAACAGGTGCTCTGCCAGTTGCTGGCGGGCAAACTCGCGGGCGGCGTGGATGGCGTCGACATCCGCCACTTCGCTGATTTCCGTCAGGTAGGCTTCGCCGGGCAACGACAGCATTTCCGCGACCATCGCCTGATCCAGGCGCTCATCGCTCAACACCGTGCACAGCGCGTCGATCAAGCGTTGGTCAAGCTTCAGCGGCTGGCCGGCCTGATGCTGGCCAATCAACTCCTGCAACACCTGCACCGCCAGTTGCTGGCCGGCATCCCAGCGGTTGAAGCCATCGCTGTCGTGCTGCATCAGGAACATCAGTTGATCGCGGCTGTACGCAAAGCTCAGTTTCACAGGTGCCGAGAAACCGCGCAGCAGCGAAGGCAGCGGCTGTTCAGCGATATCGACAAAGGTGAAGGTCTGCTCGGCTTCGGTCACCGAAAGCACCCGCGAGGTGCCAGCGGCGGCGGCTTCACCGGCCAGGCGCAAGGCAATGCCCGCGCCCTTCCCGTCCAGCAGGCCCAATTCCACCGGGATCACGAACGGCAGTTTTTCCACCTTGTCCGGGGTTGCCGGGCAGCTCTGGCGGAAGGTCAGGCTGTAGGTCTTGGCCACGGCGTCGTAGGACTCGCTCACCGCCAAGCGTGGGGTGCCGGCCTGGCTGTACCAGCGCTTGAACTGGCTCAGGTCAGCGCCGTTGGCATCTTCCATGGCCTTGATGAAATCGTCGCAGGTCACGGCCTGGCCGTCGTGGCGCTCGAAGTACAGGTCGCTGCCTTTACGGAAGCCTTCGGCACCGAGCAAGGTGTGGATCATGCCGACCACTTCCGAGCCCTTTTCGTACACGGTGAGGGTGTAGAAGTTGGAGATTTCGATAAAGCTGTCCGGGCGCACGGCGTGGGCCATGGGGCCGGCGTCTTCGGCGAACTGGTGGGTACGCAGGTACGCCACATCCTGGATGCGCTTGACCGTCGCTGAGTTCATATCGGCCGAGAAGCCCGAATCACGGAACACGGTAAAGCCTTCCTTGAGCGACAGCTGGAACCAGTCGCGGCAGGTCACGCGGTTGCCCGACCAGTTATGGAAGTATTCGTGGGCAACAATCGCCTCGACGCGCTGGTGCGCGGCATCGGTGGCGGTTTCGGCGCGGGCCAGCACGGCGCTGGAGTTGAAGATATTGAGGCCCTTGTTCTCCATGGCGCCCATGTTGAAGTCATTGACCGCGACGATCATGAAGATGTCGAGGTCGTACTCGCGGCCGTAGGTTTCTTCGTCCCAGCGCATGGATTTTTTCAGGCTGGTCATGGCGTGCTGGCACTTGTCGATGTTTTCCGGCTCGACGTAGATGCGCAGCGCCACCTCACGATTGGTCATGGTGGTGAAGCTGTCTTCGACGCACCACAGGTCACCGGCGACCAGCGCGAACAGGTAGGCCGGCTTCTTGAACGGGTCTTCCCAGGTCGCCCAGTGGCGGCCGTCTTCGCCGGGGCCGCTGGCGATCGGGTTGCCGTTGGACAGCAGCACCGGATAGCGGTGCTGTTCGGCGATCACCGTGGTGGTGAAGGTGCTCATCACGTCCGGGCGGTCGAGGTAATAGGTGATCTTGCGAAAGCCTTCGGCCTCGCACTGGGTGCAGAACATGCTGCCGGACTTGTACAGGCCTTCCAGTGCGGTGTTGCTTTCCGGGTGGATCTTGACCGTGGTGTCGAGGGTAAACGTGGCGCTTTTTGGGTGCACGGTCAGGTGGCTGTCGGTCAACTGATAGTCAGCGTCGGTCAATTCCAGATCGGCCAAATTGACGCTCAACAGCTCCAGTTGCTGACCGTCCAGCACCAGCGGCGGCAAACCGGCGCCGCGCTCGGGGTTACGGCGCATCACCAACTGCGCGTGGACCAGGCTGTGGTCCTCGAACAACTCGAAGGTCAGGTGCGTCTCGTCGATCAGGTAGTCCGGCGCCTGATAGTCCTTCAGGTAAATCATCTTCGGTTGTTCGGTGCGCATGGGTGGCATCCTTTTACTGATGCACGGCGAGCTGGTAGGCCGTGTACTTACGAATATTGATTACGCCGGTGTCGAAGATCAGGTATTGGCCCTTGATCCCCAGCAGCGTGCCTTCGGCAATCGGGTTCTTGTCCAGGTTGAAGCTGACGATCTTGGCCGGATACTGCTCCACCGGGTAGCGGATTTCCAGCGGCTCGATGTCGGTAACCGGTTGGATGGCCTGCAGGCCAAAGCGTTCCTGCAATTGCAACAGGCCATCGGCACAGGACGCGAACAGTTCATCGCGCACCTGTTTGAGGTCCACCGTCGCGGCATCGCCCTTGAGCAGTGCGCGCCAGTTGGTCTTGTCGGCCACCTGGCTGCGCAGCACGTCTTCGACGAAGCCCGATTGCTGGCGCGTGGCCACACGCATGATCGGCAA
The DNA here is from genome assembly GCF_054667615.1 of Pseudomonas sp. S3_E10. Classification (NCBI taxonomy): domain Bacteria; kingdom Pseudomonadati; phylum Pseudomonadota; class Gammaproteobacteria; order Pseudomonadales; family Pseudomonadaceae; genus Pseudomonas; species Pseudomonas sp. S3_E10. The sequence goes on along the minus strand of NZ_CP162743.1, from coordinate 5,379,968 downwards.
CGCCTGGCTCGCGCCCTGGTCCAGCCAGCGCGTGGGCAACTGGGTGGCGCGGGTGATACCGACTTTGATGCCTGACGAGTTGGCCAGGTACACCACGTGGTCGGTCATGCAAAATTGCTCGCCCCAGCCTGGATCGCGGCAGGTGCCAGCGTCGTAATGGCAACGCTCGGGGCTCATGATGCATAGGTCGCACTGGGCCAGCTTGGTCATGCACGGGTAGCAATAACCCTGGCTGAAGCTGGTCTTGGTCTTGCGGCCGCAATGGCTGCAATGGATGGCACCGAGGTACTCCAGGCGTATATGGGTACCGATCAGCGGGTTGACCGGCACCTCGGTATCGCCCAGACGAAACGCGTATTGAACGGTCGGCTCACCGAGTTGCGCCGACATTTTGCTGACTGCACCGCGACCAATCTCAATCAATGGATCGCATCCGACTTGAACAGGATGTTCGGCACGGTGGTCGATTTGGACTGGCACTCCTGCGGGCCCATGTAGCCGGTGCGCTGGTCTTCCGGCAGGTTCTGGATTTCCCAGGCGATCACCGCTTGCAGCGACAGCTCGCGCTGTTCGGCGGTGAGCTTGCGCCCATCGGACCACTTGCCGATTTCCACGGCGAGCTTGAGGCTCTCATAGATGTCGGGCGTGATGTTTTCGATCATTTCAGCAAAAGAGGACATGCGGCTCTTCCTTATCAAATAGACGACTTGCGACGGTTGTACACACCGCCGAGCAAACCGGTCAGGCAACCGATAGCCAAGCCGCCCACATGGGCCGCGTTGGCGATTTCACCGAAGCCGATCATCGAGACCAGCCCCGACAGGCACAGCACCAGCCACACCAGCATCATCACCAGCACCCCACGGGGCAGGCGGTAAGCCGGGTTGGGCGACAACCATTGAAAAATCCAGCAATGCCCGAGCAGGCCATACAACACGCCGGACAAACCGCCGAACAGGCCAGGGCCGCCATAGGCGTATTGAGCGTAGTTGGAGACCAGACTGAACAACAGCGTCAGGCCCAGCAGGTTGATACCACCCTGGCGACTTTCGATGCGCCGGCCCAATTCCCAGTACCACATGCCGTTCATGGCCAGGTGCAGGATGCCGAAGTGGATCAGCATCGGCGTGACCAACCGCCACCACTGCCCCGACGCCAACATGTCGGCGAACGGCGTGAACTGGATGTACTCCCCCATCACCCGGAATGGCAGGAACGTCAGCCAGGCCATGGCTTGCAGGTTCTCGCCGAGCAGGGTCACCGCGCCGACGATAAGGCTGGCCAGCAGCACCAGCGCCGTCACCGGGCTGTGCCGCACCTGTTGGGCAAAGCCGGGTCGAGTCGACGGCGCCTGTTCGGGAATGTCCAATTGCCGGTCCGGATCACCGGCGGGAAACCGCTGGTACAACACGCGCACGTCATCGCTGATGCTCTCGGGCACCCACAACACTTGTTCCCCCGCCTCCTCACTGACGCGGTGGGGCACTTGCATGCGTTGCAGCAGGCTGACGAAACCACCCAGGTCAACGCTCAGGGGCAAGCGCAATACAGCCACGGTGCTCATTTAATGACCTCAGGCCGCTCAACGTCGACCCATACGAATTTACGCGGGTCCAGGCGGGTTTCCTGGTCCAGTCGATACGCCACCAGCTTGCCGTACAGCACCGCGCTGTAATCCAGGCAGGCCAGGTTCGGGCGGATCGGCGCCGGTGTGCCGCTGCGCCAGTAGTGGCCGACGAACAACAAGGGCTCGTCGACGCCGTAGCGCAGCAGGGAATTTTTTTGCGTCGATGACAACGGCGTACGCGCCACCGGCTCCGGCAATGCATCGGGCTGGAACACAATGTCGCCGTAGGTTTTCGGGTCGTCTTCCCAGAACTTGGTGCGAAAAAACGAACGCGTCAGGCCATCGCCGCCGGTGAGTGTGAGCCCATCGGGCAGGCGCATATCCGTGCCGCGCAGCAGGCGGTCGAATGCGTTACAGGCAAAACTGCCCGGCACGGCGGCGGCTTGCAGGAAGTGCTGGTCGATGCAGCCATCCGGGAAGGTCGCGCGCAGCGGCTGGATGAAGCCCTCATCCCAGCACGCGTGCACCACGCGAAAACGCCCGGCGTCGACAAACAGCGGCATGTCGTAGAACCAGCCAAGGAAGTCATGCCAGTCAGTCGGGTGGTGCTCGAACTGCGTCAGGGTCTCGTGGATCAACCGTTCATGCCGCGGCGTGTGCTCACGCACGAACTGGCGGCCGCTGCCGGGCGGTGCGGGTGTGACCCAGCCCAGGGCGTTGAACTCGTGGTTACCCATGATGCACAGCGCCTGGCCGGCTTCGGCCATGTCATGCACGATGTGCAGCGCCTCGCGGATGCGCGGGCCACGGTCGATGATATCGCCGAGGAACACCGCCATGCGCGACGGATGGCGCCAGGTGCCGCCCTGCTTGTGATAACCCATCTGGTCGAGCAGGTGCTCAAGGGTATGGGCGCATCCGTGCACGTCACCAATCAGGTCGTAGCTACGCGCGGGATCGAGCATCAGTCGCCTCCACCCCCAAGCGGCTGCCCCAGCCAAGCTTGGTGCGGCACACTTCGTAGTAGTTGTGATCCAGTGGGTGGATCAACCGCAGTTTCTGCGCTTTTTTGCTCACGGTGATGGTGTCACCGGGGGCGCAGGTGAAATGGTTTTGCCCGTCGCAGGAGACTTGCGGGTAGATTTGCATGTCTTTGGACACCACGATTTTCAGCTCACTGTTGCCGTCGACCACAATTGGCCGGCTGGACAACATATGGGGATACATCGGCACAATCACAATGGCATCGAGCTTGGGATGCATGATCGGGCCACCGGCCGACAGCGCATAGGCAGTCGACCCGGTGGGCGTGGCGACGATCAGGCCATCGGCCTTCTGGCTGCACACGAACTGGCCGTCGATATACAGCTCGAACTCGATCATGCGCGTGGATTTACCGGGGTGCAGCACCACGTCATTGAGCGCATCGCCCTGGCCGATGGCTTCACCATGACGGCGCACTTCGGCCTGCAACAGGAAGCGGTTTTCCACCAGGTAATGGCCGTCAAGCACCTTGGCCACTTCCACTTCCAGCTCATCGGGGCGGATATCGGTCAGAAACCCCAGGCTACCCCGGTTGATCCCCAGCACCGGCACGTTATGCCGCGCCAACGCCCGCGCCGCGCCGAGCAGGCTGCCGTCACCGCCCACCACGATGACCATGTCACAGACTTCACCGAGCATCTTGCGCGACGAGGTTTGCAGGCCGTGGCCGGGGAGAATCTCGGCGATGGTGTCTTCGAGGATCACATGCAGGTGGCGTTCCAGCAGGAATTTTTTCAGCCGGCGGACGGTGTCCAGCACCTGGGTACTGCCCAGGCGACCGATAATGCCGATATTGCGAAATTGCTCCATGGGGCTCCTGCGGGATGTGGGGTGTGGCAAAAAAGAAACGATTATGGGCGAAAGGCCGCTTGAGGCAAAATCCTTTGTCGCCGTGAAGCCTTGATGACAATGGTTCTCAGGGGTTCTGCGGCCTCCGCTCCCGGCTTGAAAGGCTATGCTCGGACCATGACTCTATTCCCCGATCTGCACACCTTGCCCCGCCAATTGCGCCACCCCGAAGTGCGCGACCTGGCGTGGGTGATGCTCGCCCCGCCGATGCTCGCGCACACGCCCTGGCCGCAGCGCCACCCGCTGGCCGGCAGCGACTGGGTGCAGGCGCCCGACCGGCTCGAGCACTGGCTGCGACAATTGGACCAGGACAGCCGCGCCTTGCAGCAGTGGCTGAGCCTGTCACGCACGCGCCGCCTGGGCCTGTATTACGAGCGTTTGTGGCAGTTCGCGGTGCAGCATGCGCCGGGTGTGGAGTTGCTGGCCGCCAACCTGCCGATCCGCCGCGCCGGGCACACCCTGGGCGAGTTGGACATGCTGCTGCGGGACCGTGATGGCGTGCACCACCTGGAACTGGCGATCAAACTCTACCTCGGGCCGCAGAACGGCGACGGCCTGGACACCGCCCAGTGGCTGGGCCCCGGCTGCCATGACCGGCTCGACCGTAAACTGGCGCACCTGGCGCAGCACCAACTGCCGATTTCGGCCCGCCCGGAGAGCCGCGAAGTGCTGGCGGCGCTGGATATCCAGCAGTTCGATGCGCACTTGTGGCTGGGCGGGTATTTGCTCTACCCCTGGCCGGGCCTTGCCACCTCGCCTCACGGCGCCCACCCGCAGCATTTGCGCGGGCGCTGGTTGCATCAACGGGACTGGAAGGCCTTTGTCAGTGCCAGCCCGCCCGGGCGCTGGCAACCCCTGCCCCGGCATGCATGGCTGGCGCCGGCGCATTACCTGGCGGATGAGGTGTGGAGCGAAGAGCGCATGCAGGCATGGCTGACCGATCTCGACCCGATGGCACCCGCGCAGTTGCTGGTACGGATGGTGCGCACCGGCGAGGATTGGCAGGAAGCGGAGCGCTTGTTCCTGGTAGCGGATCTTTGGCCGAATGTGCCGGGGGCGGGCTGATGGTCTTGCAGTGCTTGCCCCGATGGCGGCGGTACAGGCACTACATCTCATCGATATGCCGATAATCCAACTGCAACCCCGCCGCCAACGCCTGGGCCCGCCCCAACCTGATCGGCCCACGCTCGATATCCACCAGCACCCCCGCACACGCCAGCGACGGCAACCCGCTGATGTCCTTGAGTCGCCCGTCGGTAATCACCAACAGCTGTTGCTGCTCGGTGGGATAGCGCTTGCGCCGCGCCGCCAACCACTGCTGCGCCTCGCTCAACGCCGCCAGCAACGGCGTACCGCCGCCGGCACCCAGCTGATCCAGCCAGCCGGTCAAGCTTTTCGCGGCTTTGAGCCCCTGCACCTGCCATTTCGGCGACGGCCCGCTGGCCGTCAGCAACGCCATGCGCGCGCGTTGGCGGTAGGCATCATCAAACAGTTGGGCCAACAAGCCCTTGGCATCGGTCAATGCGCGGTGCCGGCGAGTCGAGGCCGACGCATCGACAATCACCAGCCACAACGCCTGGGCCGAACGACTGCGCAGGTGAAACAACAGGTCTTCACGGGCCTGCGGCCGACCGCCAAGCAAGGTGCCTGGCCAGTTGACCGCCCCCTCTTGTGCGCTGCGGGCCTTGCCCTGCCTGCCAGCATTCAAGCGCCCCGCCTTGGGACGGGCATCCGCCCCCGTGTCAGGCCGGGGGCGGATGCCTAGGGCTTTTTTGGCCAGGTGGGCACATTGCGGCGGGCGCCGGTGGGCAAGGCCGGTGCGGGCATATCGCCCCATTGGCCCTGGCCGGGAGAGGTGTCCGACGGCTTGGGTGATTGCCCTTGTTCTGGCGGGCTGGCCGGTGGCGAGTGCTCCTGGCGGCGATGGCGCAGGGCAAATTCGGCCACGGCCTCGATATCCTCTTCGCCAATTTCATCTGCGCCACGCCATGCCGCGTGAGCCCTGGCGCCGCGCAACCAGACCAGGTCGGCGCGCAACCCATCGACACCGGCGGCAAAGCAGCGCTCGGTAATCCGCGCCAGGGCCTGGTCGTCCATCGCGATGCCGCCCAAGCGTGCCCGCGCGGCCGTGCACCGTTCACGCAAGGCTGCCTGCGGCGCGGCCCACTGCGCGCAGAACGCCACCGGGTCGCTGTCGAAATCCAGGCGACGGCGGATAATTTGCCCGCGCTCGGCCGGCAACGTCTGCCCGCCCAGCGCCACATTGAAACCGAAGCGGTCGAGCAGTTGCGGGCGCAACTCACCCTCCTCCGGGTTCATGGTGCCGATCAGCACAAAGCGCGCCGCGTGCCGGTGGGAAATACCGTCACGCTCGATCAGGTTGGTGCCGCTGGCAGCGACATCCAGCAGCAGGTCGACCAGGTGATCAGCCAGCAAGTTGACCTCATCGACATACAACACGCCGCCATCGGCCTTGGCCAATACACCGGGGGAAAACTGTGCGCGGCCTTCGCCGAGTGCCGCGTCGAGATCAAGGGTGCCCACCAGGCGCTCCTCGGTGGCGCCCAAGGGCAATGTCACGAACTGGCCGCTGGCCAACAGGTCGGCCAGCCCACGGGCCAGGGTCGACTTGGCCATGCCGCGCGGTCCTTCGATCAGCACACCGCCGATCTTCGGGTCGATGGCAGTCAGGCACAGCGCCAGCTTCAGGTCATCGGCGCCGACCACGGCGGACAGCGGAAAATGGGGAATGTCAGTCATCAGCTGTCTTCTTCTATATCCAGCAACAGGTTTTCCAAGGCCTCACGGTACGCCCCCGGCTCCTGCCACAGGCCGCGCTGCTGGGCTTCGAGCATGCGTTCGGTCATGTCGCGCAGTGCCGCAGGGTTGTGCTGTTGCACAAACGCCCGGGTATCCGGGTCGAGCAGGTAGGCGTCGGCGAGCAAGGCGTATTGATGATCGTCGATCAGCGCGGTAGTGGCATCGAAGGCGAACAGGTTGTCCACCGTCGCCGCCATCTCGAAGGCGCCTTTATAACCATGGCGCTTCACGCCGTCGATCCACTTGGGGTTCGCCGCGCGGGAACGGATCACCCGGTTCAGCTCTTCCTTCAAGGTGCGGATCTTCGGCAGGTCCGGCTGGCTATGGTCGCCATGGTAGCTGGCGGCCTTGTCGCCGCTCAGGGTCTCCACGGCGGCGAGCATGCCGCCCTGGAATTGGTAGTAATCGTTGGAGTCGAGCAGGTCATGCTCGCGGTTGTCCTGATTTTGCAGCACAGCCTGCACCTGGCTCAGGCGTTGGGCAAATTGCCCACGGGCGGCGGTGCCCTCATCGGAACCACCGTAAGCGTAACCGCCCCAGTTCAGATAGACCTCGGCCAGATCCTCGCGGCTTTGCCACAGGCGGCCGTCAATCGCCCCTTGCACGCCCGCGCCATAGGCACCGGGCTTGGCGCCGAAAATACGCCAGCCGGCCTGTTTCGCGGCCGCGTCTTCGTCCAGGCCCGACAAACGCAAGGCTTCGCGCTCGCTGCGCACCTTGGCGGCCAACGGGTTCATGTCATCTGGTTCATCCAGGGCAGCCACCGCTTGCACCGCCGCATCGAACAGGCGGATCAGGTTGGCGAACGCATCGCGGAAAAACCCGGACACGCGCAGCGTCACATCGACACGCGGGCGGTCGAGCAGGCTGATCGGCAGGATTTCAAAGTCGTCCACTCGCTGGCTGCCCGTGGCCCAGACCGGACGCACGCCCATCAGCGCCATGGCCTGAGCGATATCGTCGCCGCCGGTACGCATGGTGGCTGTGCCCCACACCGACAGGCCGAGTTGGCGCAGGTGGTCGCCGTGATCCTGCAAGTGCCGCTCAAGAACCAGGTTGGCCGACTGAAAACCGATACGCCATGCCGTGGTGGTGGGCAGGTTGCGCACGTCGACCGTGAAAAAATTGCGCCCCGTGGGCAGTACATCCAGGCGCCCGCGACTCGGCGCGCCGCTCGGCCCCGCGGGTACGAAACGACCACCCAGGGCGTCCAGCAGGCCGCGCATTTCGGCGGGGCCGCAGGCATCCAGGCGCGGGGCCACGACGCTGCGCAGGCTTTCGATCACCGCGTTCACATCCTCCCAACCGGGCGCTTGCAACTGCTCCACCGGGCCTTCCAGCGCCTGTTCGATCAAGCGCGCGGCGTACAACTCCAGGCGCTCGCGAGTATCACCGGCGGTACGCCACAGTTGCGTATCGATCTTTTGCAACACGCCCGGGCGGCGTCCGGTCCAGGGCTCGGCCAGGGCGCAGTCCAGCGGGTCGAAGCCCAGCTCGAACGCCTTGGCCAACACCCGCAGCACGCTCGATTGCGGGCCACGGCCATCCCCACGGGGAATACGCAGCAAGGCCAGCAAGGTATCAATGCGCAGACGGCCTTGGGGCGACTCGCCAAAGATATGCAGGCCGTCGCGGATCTGCGACTCCTTCAAGTCACACAGGTAGGTGTCCAGGCGCGGCAGCCAGATGGCGGCATCGGCATCGGCGTCGCCGTCCAGTTCAAGCTCCTGGTCGATACGGGTTTCGCGCACCAGCTTGAGAATGTCTTTTTGCAGCTCACGGGCGCGGCGCGGGTCGAGCAATTGAGCTTCGTAGTACTCGTCCGCCAACAGCTCCAGGTTACGCAGCGGGCCATAGGTTTCGGCGCGGGTCAGCGGCGGCATCAGGTGGTCGATGATCACCGCCTGGGTGCGCCGCTTGGCCTGGGCGCCCTCGCCCGGATCGTTGACGATAAACGGGTAGATATTCGGCAGCGGCCCCAGCAGCACGTCGGGCCAGCAGTTTTCCGACAAGCCCACGCCCTTGCCCGGCAGCCACTCGAGGTTACCGTGCTTGCCCACGTGAATCACGCCATGGGCGCCGTAGGTGTGGCGCAACCAAAAATAGAACGCCAGGTAACCATGCGGCGGCACCAGGTCCGGGTCGTGGTACACCGCACTGGCATCCACCTGGTAACCCCGCGCCGGTTGAATGCCGACAAAAGTCAGGCCCAGGCGCAGCCCGGCAATCATCAGGCGGCCATCCCGAAACATCGGGTCGTTGTGGGGCGTACCCCAGCGCTCCAGCACGGCCTGGCGATTGGCCTCGGGCAAGCGCAGGAACATCGCCTCGTAGTCATCCAGGCCCAGGCTTTGATGGCAAGGGCGCAGGTCAAGGCTGTCCAGATCATTGGTGACGCCACCGAGCAGCTCATGGATCAATGCCGTGCCGCTGTCCGGCAATGCATCCGGCAGCGAATACCCTTCGGCTTGCAGCGCCCGCAGGATATTCAGCGCCGCCGCCGGGGTGTCCAGGCCCACACCGTTGCCGATGCGCCCGTCGCGGGTCGGGTAATTGGCAAGGATCAGCGCGATGCGCTTGTCTGCATTCGGTACCCGCGCCAACTCGACCCAGCGCCGTGCCAGTTCGGCGACAAAATCCATGCGCTCGGGCGCTGCGCGGTAGCACACCACGTCAGACTGGCTGCGCTCGCTGCGCCAGGCCAGGTCTTTGAAGCTGATGGGGCGGCTGATGATGCGCCCATCCAGCTCCGGCAAAGCGATGTGCATGGCCAAATCGCGCGGGCCCAGGCCCTGTTCGCTGGCCTGCCAGCCGGGCCTGTTGTCTTGGGCGCAAATGGCCTGGATCACCGGGATATTGCGGCGAAACGGGCGCAGGTGCGGAGCTTCGGGGCTTGATTGAGCAAAGCCGGTGGTATTGAGAATCAGCGCCGCGCCGACCTCGTCCAGCAGGTCCTCGACCACCGTCAGGCAACCGGGCTCTTTCAGGCTGGCCACCGCCATCGGCAACGGGTTCAGGCCCGCCACCTGCAAGCGTTGGCAGAACACGTCGATAAAACCGGTATTCGCCGCCTGCAAATGCGAACGGTAGAACAACACCGCGACCACGGGCCGTTCGGCATGCCAATCGGCCTGCCAGTCATTGAGCCGGGCGTTGGCTTTACGCGGGTGATAGATCGCGGTGCGCGCCAGGGGTTGCGGCTCGGCCCACGGGTAATCACGGCCCAGATAACCGCTGGCCAGGCAGCGATAGAAATCCAGCGCATTGCCCAAGCCGCCCTGACGCAGAAATTGCCACAGGCGCTCGCGTTGCTCGGCGTTGACCGTGCTGAGACCACTGAGTTCGGGGTCGGGACGATCATCGCCCGGCACCAGGATCAGCGTGACGCCGCGCTCGGCCAACGCCACCAGACGTTCGATGCCGTAACGCCAATAAGCGATGCCGCCATGCAACGAAATCAGGATGACCTTGGCGTGGCGCAGCACTTCGTCAACGTAGAGGTCGACCGAGGCGTGGTTCTGCACCTGCATCGGGTTGGCCAGGCGCAGGCTGGGGTAATCCTCGGGCAGTTGCTGCGCCGCTTCGGCCAGCAGCGCCAGGCTCGAATCGCCGCTACACAGGATCACCAGTTCGGCGGGGGTTTGACCAAGGTCGGCAATATTGTCGTCCGCGACGAAACCACCGGGCTGAGTCCTGAGCAGGTGCATGGGTTAAGCGCTGAGCGCGGCGCGCAATTGCGCTTCAAGGGCGGCGGCATCCAGCTCCTGGCCGATCAGCACCAGGCGCGTAATGCGCGCTTCGTCTGCGCCCCAGGCGCGGTCGAAATGCTTGTCAAAACGCGTGCCCACGCCCTGGATCAGCAGGCGCATCGGCTTGTTGGGGATCGCGGCGAACCCTTTGATGCGCAGGATGCCGTGTTGCACCACCAGTTGGGTCAGGGCGTCGAGCAGCAGCGCTTCGTCGGCTTGCGGCAGGTCGATGGAGATCGAATCAAACGCATCGTGGTCGTGATCGTCTTCGCCTTCATGGTGGTGATCGTGATGGCTGTGGCGACCATCGATGTGCTCCTCGGAGCCGGCACCCAGGCCGATCAGCACGTCGAGCGGCAGGCGACCGCTGCTCGCTTCAATGACCTTGACGGCCGGCGGCAGCTCTTCGGCGACTTCCAGGCGCACGCGGGCCAGGTCTTCAGGGCTGATCAGGTCGCACTTGTTGAGGATGACCAAGTCGGCGCTGGCCAGTTGGTCGGCGAACAGCTCGTGCAGCGGCGACTCGTGGTCCAGGTTCGGGTCGAGTTTGCGCTGGGCGTCGACCTGGTCCGGGAACGCGGCAAAGGTGCCGGCGGCCACGGCCGGGCTGTCGACCACGGTGATCACCGCGTCAACCGTGCAGGCGCTGCGGATTTCCGGCCACTGGAACGCTTGCACCAGCGGTTTTGGCAGGGCCAGGCCCGAGGTTTCGATGAGGATATGGTCGAGGTCGCCACGACGGGCCACCAGTTCGCGCATCACCGGGAAGAACTCTTCCTGCACCGTGCAGCACAGGCAGCCGTTGGCCAATTCGTAGACACGGCCGTTGGCTTCTTCTTCGGTGCAACCGATGGAGCACTGCTTGAGGATTTCACCGTCGATACCCAGCTCGCCGAATTCGTTGACGATCACCGCGATACGACGGCCCTGGGCGTTGTCGAGCATATGGCGCAGCAAGGTGGTTTTGCCCGAGCCGAGGAAGCCGGTAACGATGGTGACGGGAAGTTTGGCCAGTGTTTTCATCGGATGCCCTTTTGGGGCGGGCATACGGGACGATTGGCCCTGCGACAGCGCGCAGCAGCGGATTTCGTCACCGGATCACCCCGCCCGGTTGAATTGGAAAATCGGTTGCGAGGCAGGTCTCCTGGCTTGGGGCTTGCGGGCCGTACGACCGGCGCCGGCTGCGCCTTCCCGCCTGATCGGCAGTGGCATGGCAGTCGGTAAACCCTTCACAGTTGCGGGGGCAGCCGCGGCTTGAACCGCGTTCCCTTCTTAGCTTCGGCCTGGGCCGAAGAACCTCGAAGGGTGCAAGGCTACAGGGGCTCGGTCAATTTGACTACCGCCGCTCTGCATGCTTTCCTACAAGCCTTGTTTCGGGTGCCCTTCACAGGGTGAAACGGGAAACCGGTACTTCATATCCGTATGGCAAGTCCGGTGCTGCCCCCGCAACGGTAAGCGAGCGAAGCGTCAGATCCACTGTGCCTGTACGGCATGGGAAGGCGATGCTTTATAGACCCAGTGTCCCTCGCAAGCCCGGAGACCGGCCCGAAAACTTCAGATAACAAACCCGCGGTGGGCGGGCGCTGTTCAGAACCCTGTGGGCCTGGCTCGCGGGGTTTTCATGCGCTCGTTTCACCCTGACACCTGAAAGGGACGCGCCATGTCGATCATCAGCAGCACCTCGCACACCGCCAGCAGCACCTCCACCCTGAGCCAACGCCTGAGCGCCGCTATCGGCGCGTCGATCCTCGGTGCGTGCCTGGTGTATTTCGCCGGTTTCTCGCACATTGAGGCGGTGCACAACGCTGCCCACGATACCCGCCACAGCGCCGCGTTCCCGTGCCATTGAGACCTGCCGACATGATCAAGCGTATTGCGCAAACCGCAGGGTTCAGCGGCCTGTTGGCCGCCCTGCTGCTGACCCTGCTGCAAAGCTTCTGGGTTGCCCCGCTGATTCTGCAGGCGGAAACCTTTGAAAAAGCCCCGGCCGCCACAGAGGTTGTGCATGAGCACGCCGCCGGCGCTGCCGCGCACACCCATGACGCCGAAGCCTGGGAGCCGGAAGACGGCTGGCAGCGCGTGCTCTCGACCACGGGCGCCAACCTGGTGGTAGCCGTCGGTTTTGCGCTGATGCTGGCTGGCCTTTACACCTTGCGCACGCCGACTCGCACCGCCCAAGGCCTGCTGTGGGGCTTGGCGGGTTACGCGACCTTTGTGCTGGCGCCAACCCTCGGCCTGCCACCGGAGTTGCCGGGCACTGCCGCCGCTGACTTGGCGCTACGCCAGGCATGGTGGATCGGCACCGCCGCCTCCACCGCCGCCGGTATTGCGCTGATCGTTTTCGGCCGCAATGGGCTGCTCAAAGTGCTGGGCGCAGCCATCCTCGCGGTGCCGCACATACTCGGCGCGCCGCAGCCGCTAGTGCATTCAATGCTCGCGCCGCAAGCCCTGGAGGCGCAGTTCAAGATCGCCTCGCAGCTGACCAATATGGCGTTCTGGCTGGCCCTGGGCCTGATCAGCGCCTGGCTGTTCCGTCGCAACCGCGATGATCGCTACTCGGCATGACCTACGTGGTCGGCCTGGGCTGCCAGCGCGGTTGTGATGCAGCCACCCTGTTGGGCCTGTTTGATGCGGCCCTCGCCGAGGGCGGCGTCGAGCGTCACCGTGTCATGGCACTGGCCAGCATCGACCGTAAACAAAACGAGCCGGGGCTACTCGCCCTGGCCCGATGGCTCGACCTGCCCTTGCGGTGCTTCAGCGCCGGGCAACTGGCCGTTTATGAAGCGCGGCTGAGCCATAAATCCGCAGTTGCCTTCGCCCATACCGGCTGTTACGGCATCGCCGAAAGCGCCGCCCTGGCCCTGGCCGAACAGCTCTGCGGCGGCCCTGCCCGCTTGTTGATCACCCGCCGGAAAACCGCCCAGGCCACCTTTGCGTTGGCCTGCGCCGGCTAAAATCCCGATAATCGCGCTTTCCGATCATGAGCATCCTTCATGCTCGCCCGTTTTTCGACAGGAACTCTCCATGACCGTCTACTTCATCGGCGCCGGCCCCGGCGACCCGGAATTGATTACCATCAAGGGCCAACGGTTGATCCGCAGTTGCCCGGTGATCATTTACGCCGGCTCCCTGGTGCCCGCAGCGGTATTGGACGGCCATCAGGCGGAACAGGTGGTCAACAGCGCCGAATTGCACCTGGAGCAAATCATCGACCTGATCAAGGCCGCCCATGCCAAAGGCCAGGACGTGGCACGTGTGCATTCCGGCGACCCGAGCCTGTACGGCGCGATTGGCGAGCAAATCCGCCAGTTGCGCGAATGGGACATTCCCTTCCAGATCATCCCCGGCGTCACCGCAGTGGCGGCCTGCGCTGCGTTGCTGGAGGCCGAATTGACCCTGCCGGACATCGCCCAAAGCGTGATCCTGACGCGCTACGCCGATAAAACCAGCATGCCGGTCGGCGAAGACTTCGACAGCCTGGCCCGCCACGGCACGACCATGGCGATTCACCTGGGGGTCAATCATCTGGAAAAGATCGTCACCGAGCTGTTGCCGCATTACGGCGCGGATTGCCCGATTGCCGTGGTGCACCGCGCGACGTGGCCGGACCAGGATTGGGCGGTCGGCACGCTCGCTGATATCGCCGGCAAAGTCGCCGCCAAGGGCTTTCGGCGCACGGCGCTGATTGTGGTGGGTCGGGTGCTGGCCAATGACAGTTTCAGCGAGTCATCGCTGTATCGGGCTGGGCATGCGCATCTTTATCGACCTTAGCTTTTTTACCAGATGCGTGTATCAGCCAGCGGTCGAGGCGACTGAGGCACCGCTATCGGAAGCAAGCCCCACACCTAATCTTCCGTCTGAGATAAACAACGTAACCCACTGAATTAAAAGTATAAAAAACGGCGCTCACGGGGCGCCGTTTTTTATTTTCGCAGTGAACGCCTTACTCAGTAGTAGGCGTTTTCTTTCTGCGTATGGTCGGTCACGTCACGTACACCCTTGAGCTCCGGAATACGCTCGAGCAAGGTGCGCTCGATGCCTTCACGCAAGGTCACGTCGGCCTGGCCGCAGCCTTGGCAGCCGCCGCCGAACTTGAGGACAGCGATGCCGTCTTCGACGACGTCGATCAAGCTGACCTGGCCGCCGTGGCTGGCAAGCCCCGGGTTGATCTCGGTCTGCAGGTAGTAGTTGATGCGCTCGTTGACCGGGCTGTCGGCGTTGACATTCGGCACCTTGGCGTTGGGCGCCTTGATGGTCAACTGGCCGCCCATACGGTCGGTGGCGTAGTCGACCACGGCGTCATCAAGGAAGGCTTCGCTGAAGCTGTCGATGTACGCGGTGAAGCTTTTCAGCCCCAGGGCGGTGTCTTCAGGCTTCTCTTCACCAGGCTTGCAGTAGGCAATGCAGGTCTCGGCGTACTGGGTGCCGGGCTGGGTGATGAAGACGCGGATACCGATTCCTGGGGTGTTCTGCTTGGACAGCAGGTCGGCCAGATAATCGTGGGCGGCGTCGGTAATGGTTATGGCAGTCATGGAAACTCCTCACAGGCTTGCCGGCAGTTTACGCCAAAATATTACGCAGGTACAAAGTCCGAGTATTTTTGTCGGAAAAGCGTCGACCTGCCTGTCAGAGGTTTTCATAACGATTCATGTCCAACACCCCCTCTTCCACAGGCGTTGTCTCGCGGATGTACTGCGACAAATCATGGAAATACTGCCAGAACAGCGGATGGCTGCGGCGCACGCCCCAACGATCAACGATGGCTTCGAACTGCTTGGCGTCCTTGGCCTGTTCCATCTGCGCAACGAATGCAGGCACTTCCCGGGCCGGGATATTGAACATGAAGTTGGGGTAGCTGCTGAGCACGCCCGGGTAAACGGTCAAGGTATCCAGGCCCGACTGATAGCGATAGGCCTCACCCAGCAGGAACGCCACGTTACTGTGGGCACGGTTGCGCAGCAGGCTGTAGACCATGCGCTGGCCGCTGGCGGTCTCGATACGCAACATCGTCGCTTCGGGCAATTGATCGATCACCTTGAGCCCCGCCGCCGGGCGCGAGGTCAGGCGACTGAGGGCCTGTTCCACATCCTGCAACGTCGCGGAGATACCGTTGCGTGAGCAATAGGCGCCCGCGCAACGGTTGATCGGGTCCGGGCTGGCATTCAAATCGCCGTAACGGGTGAGCAACTGGTTGGCAAAGTCGCGCTTGGGGTCTTTTTCATCCAGGTGCAGACCGCTCGGCTTGTCGTCGTCGATGGCTTCGTAGTCCAGCCAGAGTTTGATCTTGCCGCTGTTCTGGTACCAGTCGTCCATAAACCCGTCGCGGGTGTCGGCAGGCATCAGGCGCAGGAAGTTCTGCTCCGCGCCGTTGCGGATCAGGTCGAAGTACAGGCGGGTCTGGGCCTGGTGCGAGACGTTGCCGAACACATCGAAATTCACCGCCAACTGATAATAGGTGCGCTCCAACAGGGGGTAATCGAATAACCACATCGTCTGCGGCACTTCGCCGATCAGGCCCTTGGTCACCGACGCGCTGTCAAAGTGACGGAAGATGCTCAGCAAGGCACTGTCGTTACCCGCCCACAGGCTTGACCAACTCGGCGGTGGCAAATCGGCGTAACTGTCGCGGCGCAGCGCTTCATATTCGTTGCGCTTGTCGCGGTAGGCCAGCCACAGGCTCAGCACGCTGCCCACGTCGTCGTTTTGCCCCGGCATGGCCAACAACGGCGTCGCCTGGCCGCGATACCGCGCATCGGTGATATACAAATCATGGTCAGGGTCTTGGAACAGCGCCCAGAAATTGTCGCGGATCACGTCCGTGGCGATCTGCCCCCGGCACACCGGCCCGCGAATGAAGGTGCGCACGAAATATTCGGCGTTATCCAGCATGAACTGGTAACGGGCCTTGGCCGGGATAGCTTCGAACGTGTCGAACGGGTTGGCCCGACGCCCCGGCCCATAGCCCGGCAAGGCGCTGACCTGCCAGTTGCCGGCGTAGAACAGCGCCTTGATGCGCGCCATCTTCTGCGCACTGAACGGGTAAGTGATGTGGGTTTTATGCACGATCACGCCCTGCACCGGCCACAGGCGGTAATACACGCGGGTGCCGGGGTCGTCATTCGGACGGCGGGTATTGATCAAGTCGATCGGCTGCCCGCTTGGCGTACGCGAGCGCACCCACTGGAAGAAATGCCCCGGCTCGCCGCCCTCAAAGTAGAGATGGGCGAGAAACAAATGCTCGTACAGCCAGCGCGCCACCAGGCTTTCACGGGCGCCTGGCTGGTTGAACAGGTTTTCCCACTGCTGCACTTGCAAGGCTTCGCTGGCACTCGGCGCCAGGCCCTGTTCATCGATGGGCGCGCCGGAGGCCAGCCAGCGTTGCAGGGTTTGATATTGCTGGTCAGTCAGGCCGGTGACCGCCAACGGCATGCCTTCTTTGGGATGGCTGCCGGCGTAGGCGTTGAACTCGGCGGGCATGGCGCACGTGTTTTCGCGATTCAAGCCCAGCACGATGTCTTCGGGCAGCTTGGCGTTGGGTTGCAACGGCGCGTTATGGCCCAACTCCAGCATGCGCGCCATCAGCGCGGCCTGGCTGCCCTGGGCGTCGAGCACCGAATAAAAGCCCTTCTGCCGCCACGCCTGTTTGCCGAAGGCGTCATAGAACAAACGGGTAGTCGGCGTGGCCTGGCTACGCTCGCCGTCGTACACCGGGACTTTGCTCGCGCCGCGCGCCGCCCCTTCGGCGCTGCCCAGGTTGAGCTGGCAGGCGGAGTCGTAGCAGGCGTGACAGGCCACGCACTTTTCGGTGAAGATCGGTTGGATATCGCGGGTGTAGGAGATCGCCGGCGCGGGACCTTCAGCCTGGGCAGCGCTGGCAATCAAGGCCAGGAAGGCGCTGACGATAAGACGAAGTGACATGTATCCGGTCCCGATCAATACGTGCGGTAAAAAAGTGGCGGTGATTCTACCGGGCCATGACTCCGCCCAACATGAGCGATATTCATGCAAAACCCGCACATGCCGCAAATCCGCACAGGTTTGCTATGATCCACCCCCTCCGTAATGCCTGACCAGAGTAGTCCCATGTCCGATCGTAGCGCTCGTCTGCAAGCCCTTCACCACGCCCTCAAGGAACGCATCCTGATCCTCGACGGCGGCATGGGCACGATGATCCAGAGCTATAAACTGGAAGAGCACGATTACCGTGGCAAACGCTTCGCCGACTGGCCGAGCGACGTCAAGGGTAACAACGACCTGCTGGTGATCACCCGTCCGGACGTGATCGGCGGCATCGAGAAGGCTTATCTGGATGCCGGCGCCGACATCCTCGAAACCAACACCTTCAATGCCACGCGCATTTCCATGGCCGACTACGGCATGGAAGAGCTGGCCTACGAGCTGAACGTCGAAGGCGCACGCCTGGCACGCAAGATCGCCGACGCCAAGACCGCCGAGAACCCGGCCAAGCCACGCTTCGTCGCCGGCGTGCTCGGCCCGACCAGCCGTACCTGCTCGCTGTCGCCGGATGTGAACAACCCCGGCTACCGCAACGTGACCTTCGATGAGCTGGTGGAAAACTACACCGAAGCCACCAAAGGCCTGATCGAAGGCGGCGCCGACCTGATCCTGATCGAGACCATCTTCGACACCCTCAATGCCAAGGCTGCGATCTTCGCCGTGCAAGGGGTGTTTGAAGCACTGGGCATCGAACTGCCGATCATGATCTCCGGCACCATCACCGACGCCTCCGGCCGTACGCTGTCGGGCCAGACCACCGAAGCGTTCTGGAACTCCGTGGCCCACGCCAAGCCGATCTCGGTCGGTTTGAACTGCGCACTCGGCGCCAGCGAACTGCGCCCTTATCTGGAAGAGCTGTCCAACAAGGCCAACACTCACGTCTCGGCGCACCCCAACGCCGGCCTGCCCAACGAATTCGGCGAGTACGACGAACTGCCGTCGCAAACCGCCAAGGTCATCGAAGAGTTCGCCCAGAGCGGCTTCCTGAACATTGTCGGCGGCTGCTGCGGCACCACCCCAGGCCACATCGAAGCCATCGCCAAGGCCGTGGCCGGTTATGCCCCGCGCCCGATCCCGGACATTCCCAAGGCCTGCCGCCTGTCGGGCCTGGAGCCGTTCACCATCGATCGCAGCTCGCTGTTCGTCAACGTCGGCGAGCGCACCAACATCACCGGTTCCGCCAAGTTCGCCCGCCTGATTCGCGAGGACAACTACACCGAAGCCCTGGAAGTCGCGCTGCAGCAGGTTGAAGCCGGCGCCCAGGTGATCGACATCAACATGGACGAGGGCATGCTCGATTCGAAGAAGGCCATGGTGACCTTCCTCAATCTGATCGCCGGCGAGCCGGATATCTCCCGCGTGCCGATCATGATCGACTCCTCCAAGTGGGACGTGATCGAAGCCGGCCTCAAGTGCATCCAGGGCAAGGGCATCGTCAACTCCATCAGCATGAAGGAAGGCGTGGAGCAGTTCATTCACCATGCCAAGCTATGCAAGCGCTACGGCGCCGCGGTGGTGGTGATGGCCTTCGACGAAGCCGGCCAGGCCGACACCGAAGCACGCAAGAAAGAGATCTGCAAACGCTCCTACGACATCCTGGTGAATGAAGTCGGCTTCCCGCCGGAAGACATCATCTTCGACCCGAACATCTTTGCGGTCGCCACAGGCATCGAGGAGCACAACAACTACGCCGTCGACTTCATCAACGCTTGCGCCTATATCCGTGACGAACTGCCGTACGCGCTGACCTCGGGCGGCGTGTCCAACGTGTCGTTCTCGTTCCGCGGCAACAACCCGGTGCGCGAGGCGATCCACTCGGTGTTCCTGCTGTACGCCATTCGCAACGGCCTGACCATGGGCATCGTCAACGCCGGCCAGCTGGAGATCTACGACCAGATCCCGGCCGAGCTGCGCGACGCGGTGGAAGACGTGGTGCTCAACCGCACCCCGGACGGCACCGACGCCCTGCTCGCCATCGCCGACAAGTACAAGGGCGACGGCAGCGTCAAGGAAGCCGAAACCGAAGAATGGCGTGGCTGGCCGGTGAACAAGCGCCTGGAACACGCGCTGGTCAAGGGCATCACCACGCATATCGTCGAGGACACCGAGGAGTCGCGGCTGTCGTTCGCGCGCCCGATCGAAGTGATCGAAGGTCCGCTGATGTCCGGCATGAACATCGTCGGCGACCTGTTCGGCGCCGGCAAAATGTTCCTGCCGCAGGTGGTCAAATCCGCCCGTGTCATGAAACAGGCCGTGGCCCATCTGATCCCGTTCATCGAACTGGAAAA
Organism: Pseudomonas sp. S3_E10; assembly: GCF_054667615.1. Classification (NCBI taxonomy): domain Bacteria; kingdom Pseudomonadati; phylum Pseudomonadota; class Gammaproteobacteria; order Pseudomonadales; family Pseudomonadaceae; genus Pseudomonas; species Pseudomonas sp. S3_E10. The sequence continues at coordinate 5,360,634 of NZ_CP162743.1, read as the reverse complement.
AGGCGACAAGCCGCAGGCCAAGGGCAAAATCCTGATGGCCACGGTAAAGGGTGACGTACACGACATCGGCAAGAACATCGTCGGCGTGGTGCTCGGTTGCAACGGTTATGACATCGTCGATTTGGGCGTGATGGTACCGGCGGAGAAGATCCTGCAAGTCGCCAAAGAGCAGAAGTGCGACATTATCGGCCTGTCCGGGCTGATTACGCCGTCCCTGGACGAGATGGTGCACGTGGCCCGTGAGATGCAGCGCCAGGATTTCCACCTGCCGCTGATGATCGGCGGCGCGACCACCTCCAAGGCGCACACGGCGGTGAAGATCGAGCCCAAGTACAGCAACGATGCGGTGATCTACGTCACCGACGCCTCGCGCGCAGTGGGCGTGGCCACGCAGTTGCTGTCCAAGGAACTGAAGGCCGGCTTCGTCGAGAAAACCCGCCTGGAATACATCGACGTACGCGAGCGCACCTCCAACCGCAGCGCCCGCACCGAACGCCTGAGTTACCCGGCGGCCATCGCCAAAAAGCCGCAGTTCGACTGGAGCAGCTATACCCCGGTTGTGCCGACGTTTACCGGCGCCAAGGTGCTGGACAACATCGACCTCAACGTTCTGGCCGAGTACATCGACTGGACACCGTTCTTTATCTCCTGGGACCTGGCCGGTAAATTCCCGCGCATCCTCACTGACGAAGTGGTGGGTGAAGCCGCCACCGCGCTGTATGCCGACGCCCGCGAAATGCTGCGCAAGCTGATCGATGAAAAGCTGATCAGCGCACGTGCCGTGTTCGGTTTCTGGCCGACCAACCAGGTGCGGGACGATGACCTGGAAGTCTACGGTGACGACGGCCAGCCGATTGCCAGGCTGCACCACCTGCGCCAACAGATCATCAAGACCGACGGCAAACCGAACTTCTCCCTGGCCGACTTCGTCGCGCCCAAGGACAGCGGCATCACCGACTACATCGGTGGTTTCATTACCACCGCCGGCATCGGCGCCGAGGCAGTGGCCAAGGCTTACCAGGACGCGGGCGACGACTACAACTCGATCATGGTCAAGGCCCTCGCCGACCGCCTGGCCGAAGCCTGCGCCGAATGGTTGCACCAGCAAGTGCGTAAAGATTACTGGGGCTACGCCAAAGACGAGCAGCTGGATAACGAGGCGCTGATCAAAGAGCAATACAGCGGCATCCGCCCTGCCCCCGGTTACCCGGCGTGTCCGGATCACACCGAGAAGGCCCAGCTGTTCCAATTGCTCGACCCCGAGGCCCGCGAAATGCAGGCCGGTCGCAGCGGTGTGTTCCTGACCGAACACTACGCGATGTTCCCGGCGGCGGCGGTGAGCGGCTGGTACTTCGCCCACCCGCAGGCGCAGTACTTTGCGGTGGGTAAAGTCGACAAAGACCAAGTCACGAGCTACACCGCGCGCAAAGGCCAGGACCTGGCCGTGACCGAGCGCTGGCTGGCGCCCAACCTGGGCTACGACAACTAAGCCCGCCAGGATTGTCTATGCTGTCCCTCACACACCGGGTGTCGAGGGACTTATGGACGATCCAGTCAATAACAAACCGCCTTCCTTCTGGCAGATGCTGCACAGCGTGGTGGCCGCCGCCTTCGGCGTGCAAAGCGGCAAGAACCGCGCCCGCGACTTTACCCACGGCAAGCCCAGCCACTTTGTGATGCTGGGCATTCTATTCACGGGGGTGTTTGCCCTGACGCTATTCGGTATCGTCAAACTGGTGCTGCACCTGGCCGGGGTTTAAGGCACACAGGCGCACGCTTAACGCATCAACAATTCCAAGCCGAACGGGTAACGATAACCCTCGGGCTTGGCCTGCGCCGAAAGCGCCTTGAAGTTCACGCGATAGTGGTGTTTGGCCTGGAGTTCAAGCAGCTGTCGCGCCTGGGCCGGGTCTATCAGTTCGAACAGCGCCACCTGCGGTTCGTGGTCCCGATGACGGCGGATATCTATGCCCTTGGCATCATCGTTGATCAGCACCATGGCCCACCCGCCCAGGGTGAAATGCCCGGCGACCAGGCTCGACAAGCGCCCGTCCAGGCGCGCCTGCAGGATCTGCGGCGAGCTGTTGACCGCGCTGAACAGGACGTCCTTGCCCGGCGATCGCCCGCTGTCCTCAAGCGCTTGCATGGCACCCAGCGCCATCTGGTCATTGGCAGACCACACCAGCGTGGTCTGCGGATAGCGCTTGAACAGCTGCGTGGCCTGCTCAAAGGCGCGTTCGCGGGTCCACTCGCCGTAAACCAACTGGCGCAGTCGCACCTGGGGATGTTCGGCCAGCGCCCGGCGCAAGCCCTGCTCGCGCAGCTGCGCGCCCGGCGTGGTCTTGACCCCGGAAAACGCCAACAGGTCGAGGGATTCGCCCGGTGCAATGGGGCCGTGCTGACGCAACAGGTCAACGAGCATCAGGTAGCCGGCCCGTTCGTCATCGGCGACCAGGCTGCCGATCACATCAATGCCGCTTTGGGCGCCCAACAGGTGCGCCTGGTCGGCCGTCAGCGTGCTGTTGACCATCAGCAACTTCACCCCGCTGCCCTGCGCCATGCGCAGGACCTGGGGCGCCACGTATTGCTCATTGACCAGCACCAGGTAATCGGGCCGCCGGCCGCCTTGAAGAGCTTCACGCGCCTGGCTCAAGGTGTTCTGGTTATCGCGCTCGGCATAACGCACACGCAAATCCAGGCCGAGGTCCTTGGCCGCGGCCTGCATGAACTGCGTGTAGCCGACCCAGAAGGTTTCCGTCGACGTGCCTGGGTTGAGAAACACCACCGATGTCGCATGGGCCATCAACCCGAAGGTCGCTCCCCACAACCCCACAGACGCAATCAGAACCTTCAACATGCTGGCTTGAACCTTCAAAAGAAGCCGCCATGATAGTGGCAATGCGGCTGTCAATCGAGGTTCAGGCAACCCTGCTTATTGATGGCTGACCCAGAACACAGCGGTTCCCACTACCAGGATGATCAAGAACAGGATGGCCCAGGCGTCCACGGTACTGTCGGGTTTACGGGCTTTAGTCGGATTGCTCATCGCATCGCCTCTTGTCGGTTTTATAGGTGATTGCACTAAGACACGAGCACAGTAAAGTCCAGGATTGCCCGCATGACAAATGTGGGTATCGCGATAAACCTTCTCATTAGTCATTTTGGTTATGTGCATATACTCAAACATCACTTTTGCGCATAAACGCAAACTGGTATCGTGCGCCGGCTCCGTTGGGAGTGCGCGGCCGTGCGCGCAGATTTGCCGAGAACAGGACCTATATGTACGTATACGACGAATACGATCAGCGCATCATCGAGGACCGCGTCAAGCAGTTCCGTGATCAGACCCGACGCTATCTGGCAGGTGAACTGAGCGAAGAAGAGTTCCGCCCTCTGCGCCTGCAAAATGGCCTTTATGTGCAGCGCTTTGCGCCGATGCTGCGGGTGGCCGTGCCCTACGGCCAGTTGACTTCGCGCCAGACACGCATGATGGCCAAGATTGCCCGCGACTTCGACAAAGGCTACGCCCACATCAGTACCCGCCAGAACGTGCAGTTCAACTGGCCGGCACTGGAAGATGTGCCGGACATCCTGGCTGAGCTGGCGACCGTGCAGATGCACGCCATTCAGACCAGCGGCAACTGCCTGCGTAACGTGACCACCGACCAATTCGCCGGCGTTGCCGCCGACGAACTGATCGACCCGCGCCCGTGGTGCGAAATCGTCCGTCAATGGACCACCTTCCACCCGGAATTCGCCTACCTGCCGCGCAAGTTCAAGATCGCCATCAACGGCTCGACCTCGGACCGTGCGGCCATCGAAGTCCACGACATCGGCCTGGAGCCGGTGTACAACGCCGCAGGCGAACTGGGCTTCCGTGTGCTGGTGGGTGGCGGCCTGGGCCGTACGCCAGTGGTCGGCGCGTTCATCAACGAGTTTCTGCCATGGCCGGACCTGTTGAGCTACCTCGACGCGATCCTGCGGGTCTACAACCGCTACGGCCGTCGCGACAACAAATACAAGGCCCGGATCAAGATCCTGGTCAAGGCGCTGACCCCCGAGGTGTTCGCCCAGAAGGTAGACGCCGAGATGGAACACCTGCGCGGCGGCCAGACCACCCTGACCGAAGCCGAAGTGCATCGCGTCGCCAAGCATTTCGTCGACCCCGAGTACAAGGCCCTGAGCAACCAGGACGCCGAACTCGCCGCGCTCGACCAACAGCACCCAGGCTTTGCCCGCTGGCGTGTGCGCAACACCCTGGCGCACAAAAAGCCGGGCTATGTGGCCGTGACCCTGTCGCTCAAGCCCACCGGCGTCGCCCCTGGCGATATCACCGACAAGCAACTGGACGCCGTGGCCGACCTGGCCGAACGCTACAGCTTCGGCCAACTGCGCACCTCCCACGAGCAGAACATCATCCTGGCAGACGTTGAGCAGAGCCAACTGTTCACCCTGTGGGGCGAACTGCGTGAAGGCGGCTTCGCCACGCCGAACATCGGCCTGCTGACCGACATCATCTGCTGCCCGGGGGGTGATTTCTGCTCCCTGGCCAACGCCAAGTCGATCCCGATCGCCGAATCGATCCAACGCCGTTTCGACGACTTGGACTACCTGTTCGACATCGGCGAGCTGGACCTGAACATCTCCGGTTGCATGAACGCCTGTGGTCACCACCACGTCGGCCACATCGGCATCCTGGGCGTGGACAAGAAAGGCGAAGAATTCTACCAAGTGTCCCTGGGTGGCAGCGCCAGCCGCGACGCGAGCCTGGGCAAGATCCTCGGCCCGTCCTTCGCCCAGGAAGCCATGCCCGAGGTGATCGGCAAACTGATCGATGTGTACATCGAACAGCGCACCGAAGATGAGCGTTTCATCGATACCTACCAGCGCATCGGCATTGACCTGTTCAAGGAGCGCGTCTATGCAGCGAATCATTAAGAACAACGAAGTCGTCGACGAAACCTGGCACCTGCTGCCCAAGGACGCGAGCTTCGACGGTATTTCCAACTGCGACGACCTGATCGTGCCGTTGGCGCTGTGGCGCGAACACGGCCACGCCCTCAAGGCCCGTGACGGTGGCCTGGGTGTGTGGCTGGACGCGGATGAAGAAGCCGAAGAAATCGGTGATGACGTGCAGCGCTTCCAAGTCATCGCCCTGAACTTCCCGGCCTTTACCGATGGGCGCAACTACTCCAACGCACGCCTGCTGCGTGACCGCTACGGTTACAAAGGCGAGCTGCGTGCGATTGGCGATGTGCTGCGCGACCAACTGTTTTACCTGCGCCGCTGCGGGTTCGATGCCTTCGCCCTGCGCGCCGACAAAGACCCGTACGAAGCGCTGGAAAGCCTCAAGGACTTCTCGGTGACCTATCAGGCCGCAACGGACGAACCGCTGCCACTCTTTCGCCGACGCTGAGTAACAAATGTGCGAGGGGGCTTGCTCCCGATAGCGGTGGTTCAGCTACTTATCCGGTAACTGAAACTCCGTCATCGGGAGCAAGCCCCCTCTCACAGTGCAAACTCCTCACGTTCAGGATGGCGGGTTGATCTTGATCGACGCCAGCACCTGTTTCTGCCCCATGGAGCACGGCACGCCTTCCGGCTGCGCCCGTACCGCTTCGATCACGCCCAGCAATTGCGCCTTGTTGTGCGCCAACTGCGCCTGCATCACTTCGATCTGCGCCACCTTGCGCTCCAATGCCTCAATCAATTCCTCGCGCTTGTGCTCGCCGGGAGCCGGCATCAACGCCTTGAGTTCCTGCAAGGTGAACCCGGCCTGTTGCGCGCTCTGGATCAATTGCAGCGTCTGCAAGGCTTCGGGCGCATAGCGCCGATAACCGTTGGCCTGGCGGCCCACCTGGCTGATCAGCCCTTCGGCTTCATAAAAGCGGATACGCGATGCTGCCAGGCCGCTCTGTTTTGCCAGCTCACCAATATTCATCACAACACCTGCTTGACATTAAAGTTAACTTTAAGCTTAGCCTGGGGCCTCCCCCGCTAAGGAGTCAACCCATGTCACCCTTTGAAGCGCTGCAACTGCCCAATGGCCAAATCATTTCAAACCGCATCGCCAAGGCGGCGATGGAAGAAAACATGGCCGATATCAATCAGGCACCGTCCCGCGAATTGAAGCAGTTGTACAAGACCTGGGCGGACGGCGAACCCGGCCTGCTGATCACCGGCAACGTGATGATCGACCGGCGTGCGATGACCGGCCCCGGCGGCGTTGCGCTGGAAAACGAACAACACTTGGACAGCTTTCGCGAATGGGCCGACGTGGCCAGGGCCAAGGGCGTGCACTTCTGGGTACAGCTGAGCCACCCAGGGCGCCAGACCATGGCCAACCTGGGTCAACAAGCCCTCGCGCCATCGGCCCTCGCCCTTGACCTGGGCAGTTTTTCCAAGATGTTCGCCACACCCAAGGCCATGAGCGAAGACGAGATCCAGGACGTGATCCAGCGCTTCGCCACCAGTGCGCGCCTGGCCGAGAAAGCCGGGTTCAGCGGGGTGCAGATCCACGGGGCGCACGGCTACTTGCTGAGCCAGTTCCTCTCCCCGCTGAGCAACCACCGCACCGACTGCTGGGGCGGCACGCTGGAGAACCGCGCGCGGCTGTTGCTGGAAGTGATCCACGCCGTGCGCGCTAGCGTCAGCCCGGCGTTTTGCGTGTCGGTAAAACTCAATTCAGCGGATTTCCAACGCGGCGGCTTCGATGAGGCCGATGCGCGCGCGGTGGTAGAGATGCTCAATCCATTGCCCATCGATTTATTGGAATTGTCCGGCGGCAGCTATGAAGCGCCGGCCATGCAAGGCGAAGCGCGGGACGGCCGCACGCTGGCCCGAGAAGCGTACTTCCTCGAATTTGCCGCGCAAATGGCCAGTGTCGCTCGCATGCCGCTGATGGTCACCGGCGGCATCCGACGCCTACCAATCGTGCAGCAAGTACTCGATAGCGGCATCGCCATGGCCGGGATCGCCACCGCCCTGACCCTGGAACCGCAGTTGATCAAACAGTGGCGCGCAGGTCGCGACCTCGACCCGCAACTCAAGCCTATCGACTGGAAGCGCAAGCCCCTCGCCTCACTCGCCACCCTGGCCGTGGTGCGTGACCAGATGCGCCGCTTGAGCCGTGGCCGCCGCCCCAACCCCAACGTCGCCCCTTGGCTGGCCCTGGCGTGCGACCAGTGGTTTACCGCGCGCCGCACCCGGCAATATCGCGCGGCCATGAAGCAATCTTCACATTAAAGGCGCAGCATTCGCCGTGATCGAACTGTCCCCTATTGATCAGCTGTTCTTAACCTCACTGACGATTGGAGTGCCTCATGGCGAAAATCAACCTGGCCCAGCAACTGGCGACCACCCTTGAACAGGCGGGTATCAAGCGCATCTGGGGCCTGACCGGCGACAGCCTCAATGGCCTCACCGATGCGTTGCGCAGCATGGACAGCATCGAATGGATGCACGTGCGCCACGAAGAAGTCGCCGCGTTCGCCGCCGGTGCCGAGGCCGCGGCCACCGGTGAGCTGACGGTATGCGCCGGCAGTTGTGGGCCGGGCAACCTGCACCTGATCAATGGCCTGTTCGACTGTCATCGCAACCATGTGCCGGTGCTGGCGATTGCCGCGCAGATCCCCTCCTCAGAGATTGGTCTCAACTATTTCCAGGAAACCCATCCCCAGGAATTGTTCAAGGAGTGCAGCCACTTTATCGAACTGGTGACCAACCCCGAACAGATGCCCCACGTGCTGCACCGTGCCATGCGCTCGGCGATCCTCAATCGCGGCGTGGCGGTGGTGGTGATTCCGGGGGACGTGTCGTTGCTGGAAGTCGAAGACACGCTCAAGCCTTGGCCGGTACTGAACGCGCCGCGCACGTTGCCGGCCGAAGCCGACCTGGTGCAATTGAGCGAAATCCTCAAGGGCAGTGACAAAGTCACGTTGCTGTGCGGCAGCGGTTGCGCCGGCGCCCATGCACAAGTGGTGGCGCTGGCCGATACGCTGGGCGCCCCGGTGGTGCATGCCCTGCGCGGCAAGGAGCATGTGGAATGGGACAACCCGTTCGACGTGGGCATGACCGGCCTGATCGGCTTCAGCTCGGGCTATCACGCCATGCTCAATTGCGACACGCTGATCATGCTCGGCACTGACTTCCCCTATCGCCAGTTCTACCCCACCGCCGCGAAAATCATCCAGGTCGACCGCAACCCGCAGGCCCTCGGCCGTCGCGCCACGCTGGACCTAGGGATCGCCGCCGATGTAGGTGAAACCCTCGACGCCCTGTTGCCGCGCCTGACCCGCAAGACGGATCGCCGCTTTCTCGACACCTCCTTGAAGCACTATGAAAAAGCCCGCCAGGGCTTGGATGACCTGGCCCAACCGTCCAAGGCCAATCGGCCGATTCATCCGCAATATGTGGCGCGGTTGCTCAGCGAACTGGCGGACGAGGATGCAATCTTCACCGCCGACGTCGGTTCGCCCACGGTGTGGGCGGCGCGCTATCTGAAAATGAACGGCAAGCGCCGCCTGATCGGCTCGTTCAACCATGGGTCCATGGCCAACGCCATGCCCCAGGCCATTGGCGCGCAGGCTGCGTTCCCGGGCCGGCAGGTGATTTCGATGTCGGGCGACGGCGGTTTCGCCATGTTGATGGGCGACTTCATCTCACTGGCGCAGTTGAAATTGCCGGTAAAAGTCATCGTGTTCGATAACTCATCCCTGGGTTTTGTCGCCATGGAAATGAAGGCCGCCGGTTATCTGGAGGCCGGCACCGAGCTGAAAAACCCGGATTTTGCGGCCATGTCCAACGCCATGGGCATTCTCGGTATCCGCGTGGAGCAATCCGAAGAGCTGGAACCGGCCTTGCGCCGCGCCCTGGCCCATGACGGCCCGGTGCTGGTGGACGTGGTGACCGCCACCCAGGAACTGGTGATGCCGCCGAGCATCAAGCTGGAACAGGCCAAGGGGTTCAGCCTGTATATGCTCAAGGCGGTGATGAGTGGGCGCGGGGATGAAGTGATCGAGCTGGCACGCACCAACTGGCTGCGCTGACTCAAAGCTGATTCAAATGTGGGAGGCCCCTCCCACATTTGGCGCCTGCGTCTGTCAGCCCTTGTGTTTTTCCACCCACTGGCCGTAGGCATCGATGAACGCCTGCAAAAACGGCTTGGTCTTTTCCGATACCTTGCCCGACTCATCAAACACACTGCCCGCGCCACCCAGGTAGGCTTCGGGCTGCTGCATGCACCACACGTCCAGGAATACCAGGGACTGGCGCAGGTGATGGTTGGCGCCGAAACCGCCAATCGCACCCGGCGACACGCTGATGATAGCGCCCGGCTTGCCGCTCCAGGCACTTTGCCCGTAAGGGCGCGAGCCTACATCGATTGCGTTTTTCAACGGGGCCGGTACCGAACGGTTGTATTCCGGGGTCACGAACAGCACCGCGTCGGATGAGCTCACTTGCTGGCGGAAAGTACTGTAGGCTGCCGGCGGTGAATCACCGTCGATGTCCTCGTTGTAGAGCGGCAAATCGCCAATTTCCACAATATTCAATTTCAGATTGGCAGGGGCCAGTTCGGCCAATGCCAGGGCGACCTTGCGGTTGATCGACTGTTTTCTCAAGCTGCCAACCAGGACGGCAATCGTGTAGACCTTGCTCATTGGGGGTTCCCGACGTCTGATTAAAGGAGCTTGTAGTTATAGAGGCTTCGTGGCGTGATCACCAGCAGGTTTTGAGAACCTTTCAGACGTTTGGCTCAGGCTATGCCCTGTAGGAAACGTCCAAAAACCTCAACGAATAGTATTTTTTTTCCGTAGGCAAACTACGCCTCTTTATGACGGTCTACACAACCATATATCGAGTGTTTTATCTCCAGAGGTTCTAAACAGATGGCAGCAGTACTTGTCGGACAGTTCCATGCCAGAGACGCGGAAGGCCGCGTGTATTCCGTGCATGAATTCCAGGAATCCAACCCGGCGCAAGGCGACCTGGCTGGCTCGGCGCCCACCACTACCTACAAGCTGGCCATTGGCGATCGTGTAGAAAAACTGGAAGGCGATGAATTCAAACTGATTCAGTCGGGCACGATTCTTGTCCGCGAGTCGCAAACCACCCTCGCGTCATAAGATCTCGCCTTAACGACCTGCTCAGTCCTGGCCATTGATGGCATTGACTGGGCTGGCGTGATCAGGGATTGCGGATCTGCGTGAGTTCAATGCCCTGCTCATCCTGCTTGAGCGTCACCGTCAAATGCCCCCGCTCCCCTTCCACGGCGTACATCGAACGCGTGTAGCCCGACGTGTTGTACGCGGGGTACGCCTGCACCTGCCTGAGCAGCGTGAGCCCCAACACTGTCCCCACCTGCTCGCTCACCTGTTCCTGGGAACGGATAAACGCTTCAAGCGCGAGGTTTTCCGGCGGGGTGTCGTCTTGATTACGCAAGAGATAAGCAGCCACGCATCCCACGGTCACCAGGACCATCAGTTGCTTGGCCGTTACCCCGAAGAACGTCGAGGGAATCAGCATATGAGACCAGACCTGTTTTTGTTGTATGTGCCGGTACCCGGCATTGGTCGTTGATGATCAGACCCGCCATTTTAGTGGGGTCGCGACCGAACGCCATAGGCTTGAGCGACCCACACCGTCTTTTTTACGCACACTTTTTTTCACAGGCGGGTTCGCGCCATTGAATACCCACCGCGCTGCACATAGACTCCGGCCATGCGTTTACGTCATATCGAAGTGATTCAGGCCATCTTGCAGACCGGACACCTCGGCACGGCCGCCGAATGGTTGCAACTCTCCGTGGGCGATGTGGACGCAGCGCTCAAGGAGGCTGAGCTGCAATTGGGCTTCATGTTGTTCGCCAGCGTGCGCGGACGTTTGCAGGCGACCCGGGAAACCCTGGAGCTGCAGGCAGAAATCGCCCATGTGTACGAAGCGCTGGAGCCGGTGCAACGCCTGGCCGGCCGCCTCAAACACCATCACGCCCCCACCTTGCGCGCCCTGTGCACCCCGCCGCTGGCCAATCAACTGCTACCGCAAAGCATCGCCGTGCTGCGCCGGCGTTTCCAGGACACTCCGTGCAACCTGTCGAGCCAGCCGACCCGGGAAATCGTCAGAAGCCTGTTGTTGCACGAAGCCGATGTGGGCCTGGGCCTGCATGATCCGGAACATCCACAAATCCACAGCACGGTGCTGGCCCAGGGCAAACTGCAATTGCTGGCGCCCCATGGCTGGCTCAAACCCAAACAGAAGTACATTGCGCTGCCGGACCTGGCCGGGCAGTCGATGATCGGGCTGGAGGGCCACGACCCGCTGAGCCGCCTGCTGGATGCCAAGCTGCAAGCCTTGCGACCGTTGCCGGTGGTGCAGACACGGGTACAGACCTACCAGATGATGCGCAGCATGGTGGAGGCGGGAGAAGGCTTGGCGATTGTCGACCCGTTTACGGCCTTTGGCGCGCGCGAGGCCGGGCTGGACGCGTGCCCCGTGTCGCCGCCGATCATGGTCAGCCTGTATGCGTTGACGCTCAAGGAGGGCGTAGCCTCACCCGCCTTGAATGCGCTGCTGGAGATCGTCACCCAGAAGGCCGAAAGCCTGCTGGTGAGCTAACCCCGGTCGGCTTCGGTCTTGAACAGGCGATACCAGAAAATCGCCACTTCACGGGTTTGCGGGTCGATGCCGCGATAGCGCAAGTGGTCGATGCCGCCCATCACATAGCCACAACGTTCATACAGACGGCAGGCGCCAAGGTTGTTGTTCTGGGTTTCGAGCATCATGCCCGGCAGGTTTTTCTTGCGGCTCCAGAACTGCGCCACGTCCAGCAATGCCTTGGCGACGCCGTGGCGACGCGCGGGCAAGGCCACGGCCAGTTCATCGACATGGGCAAAACCGTTCCAATTGGTGCTGACCACGATATGCCCCACCGGGCAGTCGTCCAGGAAGGCCATGAAGATGGCACTGTCTGGGGCGTCGCGAAAGCTGGCGAATTCCTCCGGGTCAATCCCATAGCACTTGCGGTACGGCACAATGCGTTCCACTGGCCACTTATCGACGCGCGCGCCCATCTGCGGCACTCCATAGGCGCTGACCTCGAAACTGAAATCATTGCCCCACACATAGGCGTCGAAGCCTTCATCGGCGACCCGCACACTGAGCCCTGGATACTTCGGGTTCATTACAGCTTGCATAAACATCCTTAACCCTTGATGCAATCGACGGTGTAACAACGACCACTGCCGTCATCTTCGTGTTGTAGCCCGTGAACGTCTGCGACAAAACCGGGAAAACTGTTATCGAACGTGCGCGCAAACGCCAGGTAGTCGATGATCGAGCGCGTCGACTCGGTAAAGCGCTCGCCCGGCATGATCAACGGGATGCCCGGCGGATAGGGCACCAGCATCACGGCTGCGATGCGCCCTGGCAAGGCATCAATGGACACTGCCTCCACTTCGCCCCTGACCAATTGGTCGTAGGCGTCGGCCGGTTTCATCGCAATGTCCGGCAATACCGTGTACATGCGCTTGAGGTGTTTGGCGGTGGCGTTACTGCGATAACAGCTGTGCAGCTGGTCGCAGAGGTCGCGCAACCCCAGGCCCTGGTAGCGTGTCGAGCCCTGGGCAAACACCGAAGGCAAACAACTGGCCAGGCTGACATTTGCGTCGTAACTGCGCTTGAATTCCAGCAACTCGGTGAGCAAGGTACTCCATTTACCTTTGGTGATACCCATGGAAAACAGCACGAGGAAGGAATACAGCCCGGTCTTTTCCACCACCAGCCCGCGTTCCCAAAGGAATTTACTGACCACCGCCGCGGGAATCCCGCAATCGCTCAAGGCACCACCGGCATTCAGGCCGGGCATCACCAGGGTGACCTTGATCGGATCGAGCAGCACATAGTCTTCGACCACATCCCCAAAGCCATGCCAATCATCCTGCGGCTGCAACAGCCAGTCCGCCGTAATAACGCGGTCGACACCCGCCACCGAGGGCGGCTGCCAGATGGAAAACCACCAGTCCTCGGCGGCGATATGCTGACGCAGGTTAGCCAGGGCGCGGCGAAAGCTCAGGGCTTCGTCGAACATTTCCTGCAGCAACGAACGGCCGGCCGGGCCCTCCATCATCGCCGAGGCCACGTCCAGCGAGGCGATGATGCTGTATTGGGGCGAGGTGGAAATATGCATCATGAAGGCTTCGTTGAAACGGTCACGGTCCAGCTGGCGCGCGCCGCCGTCCTGCACGTGGATCATCGAAGCCTGGCTGAACGCCGCCAGCAGCTTGTGCGTGGAATGGGTGGTGAACACCAGCGGGCTCTCCGGGGTACGCGAAGTGCCCATGCCGTAGCGCCCGGCGAAAAATTCGTGAAACGCCGCATAGGCGTACCAGGCTTCGTCAAAGTGTAATACCTCGACACTGTTGCCCAGTTGCTGCTTGATCAGCTCGGCGTTATAGCACAGGCCGTCGTAGGTGGAGTTGGTGACCACGGCCAGCTTCACTTTCGACGAACGGCCACGGGCCAGGGGGCTGGCGTCGATCTTGGCGCGGATCGACTCAGGGCTGAATTCGCTCAAGGGGATGGGGCCGATGATGCCCAATTCGTTACGCTCAGGGCATAGGTACAGCGGTATGGCGCCGGTCATGATGATCGAGTGCAACACCGATTTGTGACAGTTGCGGTCGACCAGCACCAGATCATCGCGGCCGACCATGGAGTGCCAGACGATCTTGTTGGCGGTCGATGTGCCATTGATCACGAAGAAGGTGTGGTCGGCGCCGAAGTTGCGTGCGGCACGCGCCTCGGCTTCGGCCAGAGGCCCGGTGTGGTCCAACAGCGACCCCAGTTCGGGCACTGATACGGATAAGTCCGAACGCAGGGTGTTTTCCCCAAAAAACTGGTGGAACGCCTGCCCTACCGGGCTTTTGCGATAAGCCACGCCGCCGCCATGGCCGGGGGTGTGCCAGGAATAATTGGAGTCGGCGGTGTGCTGCACCAAGGCCTTGAAGAATGGCGGCAGCAGGCCATCAAGGTAGGTGCGTGCGGCGCGGGCCACTTGCCGGGCTAGAAACGGCACGGTGTCTTCGAACAAATAGAGAATACCGCGCAACTGGTTGAGCTCGCTCATGGCATCGGCCGGAGCGTTTTCCAGGGTGACTTGCTCGCCGAGGGCAAAGATCGGCAGGTTCGGCGCCCGCACCCGCGCAAGGCGGATCAGCTCAACCATGTTTTGCAGCAGGTGGGTATTTTCGCCGGCGCCTTCGGCGGCGATCAGCATGCAGGCCAAACCATGATGGGTGGACGCCACCAGCCGGCCTTCGGCGTAGTCCACGGCGGAAAAAATACTGAAGCCCTCTTGTTCCAACTCGCGGGCGATGCCTCGAACCCGGTCGCCGGCAACGGTGTCGGCCTTGATGTCGCGATGCACAATAAGAACAGGGAACTTCAGGTCTTTGTACATGAGGGCGTGGAGTCCTGAGGGCTATGCACTCAAGGGTAGAAGCTAGGCGCGGATGTGGCGAATGAAGATTTCATCGGCAAGGGAGATCGACTGTGGGAGCAAGCAAGCTCCCTCCCACCGTCTTGACCTCACTCTCAGTGTTGGGTCAGTTGAGTCCAGAGCGCCGGCGCACCCGCCGACTTTGCAATCGCTTCCAACCGTGCCGCGTGCTCGGCCAGGTCCTGCTCACTGGCACGAATGATGGGCGTCGGCTTGCGATCGGCCGGCAAGCGACGGATTTCCGAAGGACGGTTGCCCGAGCCTTCCGCCGAACCCGCGCCGTCGGAGGCATTACCGGCCAGGGACAGGCTGGTCTGCCCGCCGGTCATGGTCAGGTAAACGTCGGCGAGAATCTCGGAGTCGAGCAAGGCGCCGTGGAGTTCACGGCCGGAGTTGTCGACGCCATAACGCTTGCACAAGGCATCGAGGCTGTTGCGTTGGCCTGGGTGACGTTCACGGGCCATCATCAAGGTATCGAGGATCGAGCAGTGCTTGGAGATATCCGCGCGATCGGTCTGCCCCATCAGGGCAAATTCGTTATTGATGAAGCCGACGTCGAACGCCGCGTTATGGATGATCAACTGGGCGCCGTTGATGAATTCGAAGAACTCATCGGCCACTTCGGCAAAACGCGGCTTGCCCTTGAGGAATTCGTCGGTGATGCCGTGGACGCCGATCGCGCCTTCGTCACTGTCGCGGTCCGGTTGCAGGTAAACGTGGAAATGGCGCCCGGTGAGGCGCCGACCCATGAGTTCAACACAGCCGATTTCAATGATCCGGTGGCCGTCGGTCACCGGCATGCCGGTGGTTTCGGTATCGAGTACAACAGATCGGATGGCCATCAGGGTTCAGCTCTCAACGGTGTGGTGTGCAGTGTGGTGTGCGTCAAAGGGCGCGATGTTAACACGTCAGCCGACGTCAGCTCTGCTTGTAGCCCCGCACTTCGTCCACGCCACGGTTGGCGAGTTGGTCGGCGCGTTCGTTGCCGGGATGGCCGATGTGGCCGCGCACCCACTTCCAGGTGATGTCATGGCGATTACATTGTTCATCGAGCAACTGCCACAGGTCGGCATTTTTGACCGGTTCCTTGGCTGCGGTTTTCCAGCCGCGCTTCTTCCAATTGACCATCCACTCGTTGATGCCCTTCATCACATATTGCGAGTCGGTCACCAGCAGTACGCTACAGCGACGCTTGAGTTCTTCCAGGCCGCGAATGGCGCCCATCAGCTCCATGCGGTTGTTGGTGGTATTGGCTTCGCCGCCCCACAGTTCCTTCTCGACGCCCTTGCATACCAGCAAGGCGCCCCAGCCGCCAGGGCCGGGGTTGCCCTTGCAGGCGCCGTCGGTGAAGAGTTCAACGCTATCGGTCATCGGTTACATCCATCAAAGCAGGCAGGTCTGAAATCAGAAAGAGGTTTACGGTTGGCTTTGCTTGCGGTTGACCTTGGCCATCGGCATCGGCACCAGCTTGCCCATGGGCTGGCGCGCGACCTGGCGCACCGGCCGCAGCCCGACCACGATCTTGCGCGCCACCAACAGATAGAAGCCGCCGCCCGACAGCTGCCAGGCGCCAGCGCGGCGTTCCCAGCCGGCCAGGCGGCCCTGCCACGTGGTCGAGGCAAGCGGCGGACGATAGCACCCGAAGCGGCGTTTCTCCAGCGCGAAGCCCAGCAGGTTCAACCAGTCCGCTACCCGCGACGGCGCGATGCAGCGCGCCCGACGCAAGCCATCATGGGCGAACACGCGGCGCAGGCCCCAGGAACTCCAGGGGTTGATGCCAACAATCAGCAAATGGCCACCCGGCCGGACGCTGCTCGCCGCTTCGCGCAGCAAACCGTGGGGCGACAAGCAGAAGTCCAGGCCATGCTGCAACACCACCACGTCGGCCGCATGCTCGCTCAAAGGCCAGGCCTGTTCTTCACAGACGATCTCCACCCCCGGCAATGGCGCGCCCAGGCGCACATTGCGTTGCACCTGCGGCGCAGAGGGCGGCGTTTGCGCGGAAGGGCCGTAATGCACCAGGTAACCGCCAAAGAAACGCTCCAGCTCGTCTTCGAGCATGCGGCGTTCTTCGTCCAACAGAAATTGCCCGACAGGCCCGGACAGCCATTCACGGGCCGCACCGATGAGGGCCAGCCACTCAGGATCGGCCTGGGCGAACGCTTTATCAGTCATTGCATTCTCCAACTCGCCTAGACGTTCTAAGATGCACCAATGTGTTCAGCTTGGCGAATCGAAGAATGATACAGATCAGTGCCCTGCCCGCCTTCACCGATAACTACATCTGGTTGTTACGCAACCCTGCCACCCAACGCTGCGCCGTGGTCGACCCCGGCGATGCCGCGCCGGTGCTTGCCTGGCTGAAACAAAACCCCGAGTGGGCTCTCAGCGACATCCTGATCACTCACCACCACCATGACCACGTCGGCGGTGTCGAACAGCTGAAAAAGGCCTCCGGCGCCACGGTCTACGGCCCGGCCAACGAACAGATCCCGGCGCGGGACGTCGCCCTGCAGGACAACGATCGCCTCTCGGTGCTCGGCTGGAACTTCGACGTATATAGCGTGCCCGGACACACCCTCGGTCATATCGCCTTCTATCACCAGGGCGTGCTGTTTTGCGGCGACACCCTGTTCGCCGCCGGCTGCGGCCGCCTGTTCGAGGGCACGCCGCAGCAGATGCACACCTCCCTTGAGCGTCTGGCCGCGCTGCCCGCCGACACGTTGGTGTACTGCACCCACGAATACACACAAAGTAACCTCAAGTTTGCCCAAGCGGTGGAACCGCACAATGCCGATATCGCCGAGCGCGTCGAAAACGTGCGCCAATTAAGGGCTCGCGGCGAAATGACGCTGCCCTCCACACTGGCCCTGGAATTGCGCACCAACCCCTTTTTACGTACCACCGAAACATCTGTTAAACAAAAAGCGGACGAACGGAATGGGCGCGACAACCGCGCTGGGGCCGAGGTGTTTGCTAGCTTGAGGGCATGGAAAGATACGTTCTAACGGGACGCAATCTGATACGTAATTTCTGAATGGTTGACCGGAACCGAAGCGCTTTCTAGAATCGCCCGACATTTTTGCCCGGAACTTACTTCCAGCCAATGTCGTCATCTATTCGTAAATCCAACCATTCAGACGCATTGACCCGCCTGGCTCAAGCTGTGGCGGTGGGCGTCTGCGCAACGCTGGCGGGCTGCCAATCGACAAATTTCGCCGCACAATCCACCGTGCAACCCAAACCGAATCTTGCCGCCAAGATCAAGCAAAAACCCATCTGGCTCTCAGAGAAGCCTACCCCCGAAGTGCCCCAGGATGTCTGGGAACGCATGCGCCGGGGTTTTCAATTGCAGGACAACCTCGGCGTCAACCCACGCATCGAGCAACAGCGCCTGTGGTTCGCCAGCAACCCGTCGTTCCTGGAAAACGCAGGGGAACGCGGCAGTCTCTACATCCATTACATCGTCGAACGCCTTGAAGAACGCAACATGCCCCTGGAGCTGGCACTGCTGCCGGTGATCGAAAGTGCCTACAACCCAATGGCCTATTCGCGCAGCGATGCGGTCGGCCTGTGGCAGTTCATCCCGTCCACCGGGCGCTACTTCAACCTGCGCCAGACCCGCGCCTACGACGGCCGCCGCGATATCACCGCCTCCACCACCGCCGCCCTGGACTATCTGACCCGTCTGCACGATATGTTCAACGGTGACTGGCTACTGGCGCTGGCTGCCTATAACGCTGGCGAGGGTACGGTGAGCCGGGCCATCGAGCGCAACGAAAAGCTCGGCCTGCCTACCGACTACTGGAACCTGCCCCTGCCCCAGGAAACCAAGGACTACGTGCCCAAGTTCCTGGCGCTGTCCCAAGTGGTGTTGGCGCCCGAGGCCTACGGCGTCAACCTGAACCCGATTGCCAACACGCCGTACTTCGAAGTGGTTGAAGTCAAGCAAAGCATGGACTTGTCCAGGGTCGCCGCGCTGGCGGAAATCGATGAGGACGAACTGTTCCAGCTCAACCCGGCCCTGAAACAACGCACCACCCTGGATGGCCCGCAGCATCTGTTGGTACCCAGTTCCAAGGCACAATTGCTCACCAGCACGCTGTCGACGATGAAGCCGGAAGAATTGCTGGCCATGCGCCCGAAAAAACAGGTGTTCGACGAAGTCGAGAACGCACGTGTGGCCGGGCGTACCCGTAGCTACAAAGTGCGCAACGGCGACAACCTCACGCTGATCGCCAAGGCCAACAAGGTCGACGTGCATGACCTGCAACGCTGGAACCAGCTCAACGGCCAGGCACTCAAGGTCGGCCAGACCCTGGTGATGCAGGACACGCGCCGCGCCGCGGCCAGCAGCAAGAAACCGGTGCAGTACAAGGTCAAGAAAGGCGATTCACTGTACATCGTCGCCAAGCGCTTCAACGTCGAGATGCAACATCTCAAGCGTTGGAACCCGCGTACCGGCCAGGCATTGAAGCCGGGCCAGATGCTGGTGGTTTCCGGGCCGCGCTAAGACTTCGAGAACACTGGCGAGCTAATGTGGGAGGGGGCACCCCGATAGCGGTGTATCAGCCAGCGAATCTGGTGACTGACAAACTGCTATCGGGAGCAAGCCCCTCCCACATTGGACCTACATCGTCCCACCGGCTTTTTCCAACCGGAACAAGCTGTTACTGTACCGATCACAAAGCCCAAGCCGCCTGGATCGGATCTCTGACTTGAAGCGTCCCCTCCTTCTACTAATAAGTCTGGCCTTGAGCTTTTGCGCGAACGCGACGATTACCGAGAGCCACGGTTATACGCAGTTCGGCGTGCTCAAGTACCCGGCCAAATTCACCCACTTCGATTGGGTTAACCCTGCGGCGCCGAAAGGCGGGACTTTGCGGGTCATGGCATTTGGCACCTTCGATACGCTCAACCCTTACACATTCAAGGGCTCCAGCCCGGTTTCCACGCCCAATTTCCTGCAATACGGCGTGAATGAGCTGAACGAACCGCTGATGGTCGGCACCGGCCAATACGCGCCCTCGGGCGATGAGCCGACGTCCAGTTACGGGCTGATCGCGCAGTCGGTGGAATACAGCGAAGACCGCAGTTGGGTGGTGTTCAACCTGCGCCCGCAAGCACGCTTTCACGACGGCAAGCCGATCACCGCCGATGACGTGGCATTTTCCTATCGCACCTTGCTCACCGAAGGCCATCCGCAGTACCGCACCAACCTTCAGGAAGTGGCGCGGGTGGATGTGCTCAACCGTCACCGTATCCGCTTTGTGTTCAAGCGCGCCGGCAACCCGCTGCTGATCCTGCGCCTGGGCGAGTTGCCGGTACTACCCCAGCACTACTGGAAAAACCGCGACTTCAAGGCCACCACC
This sequence comes from Pseudomonas sp. S3_E10, assembly GCF_054667615.1. NCBI lineage: Bacteria > Pseudomonadati > Pseudomonadota > Gammaproteobacteria > Pseudomonadales > Pseudomonadaceae > Pseudomonas > Pseudomonas sp. S3_E10. The sequence continues at coordinate 5,340,768 of NZ_CP162743.1, read as the reverse complement.
TTTGAGCCACCGCTGGGCAGCGGGCCGTACCGCATCAGCAAAGTCACCCCCGGCCGGCAGCTGGTGTTCGAACGGGTCAAGGATTATTGGGGCAAGGACCTGCCAGTCAACCAGGGCTTCTACAATTACGACAAGGTCGAAGTCGAGTTCTACCGCGACAGCGACGTGGCCTTCGAAGCCTTCAAGGCCGGTGAGTTCGACATTTACATTGAGCACCAGGCCAAAAACTGGGCCAACGGCTACAACTTCCCTGCGGTCAACCGTGGCGAAGTGATCAAGGCGCAGATCGCGCACCAGATCCCCACCCAGAGCCAGGGCCTGTTCATGAACACCCGGCGGCCCACCTTCAGCCAGACCCAGGTGCGCGAAGCCCTGGGCATGATGTTCGACTTCGAGTGGACCAACCGCACCCTGTTCAGCAATGCCTACAAACGCACGTTGAGCTACTACCCCAACAGCGAGTTCTCGGCGACTGGCGTGCCGGTGGGCCATGAATGGCTGATGCTCTCGCCCTACCGCGAGCAACTGCCGGCCAACCTGTTCACCCAGCCGTTCAGCCTGCCCCAGACCGATGGGCGCGGCATTCCTCGCGAAACCATGCGCCGTGCCCTGGCCCTACTGGGCGACGCAGGCTGGAAGCTGTCGGGCCAGCGCCTGGTCAATAAAGAAGGCCAGCCGCTGCGCTTCGAAATATTACTGGTCAACCCGAACCTGGAGCGCATCCTGCAGCCCTACGTCGAGAACCTGATCAGCATCGGCATCGACGCGCGCTTGCGCACCGTCGACCGTGCGCAGTACAAACAACGCCTGGATCAGTTCGACTTCGACATGATCCTGATCACCCTCAACCAAACCTTGAGCCCCGGCCTTGAGCAGTGGCAGTACTTCCACTCCAGCCAGGCCACGATCAAAGGCAGCAAGAACTACGCAGGCATCGCCAACCCCATCGTCGATCACCTGCTGGAACAACTGCTGGCGGCGCAGACCCGCGAAGAACAACTGGCCGCCGGGCGCGCCCTGGACCGGGTGCTGCTGTGGCAGCACTACAGCATTCCCAATTGGTACCTCAACTATCATCGCCTGGCGTACCGCAACCGGTTCGCCTTTGTCACCACGCCGCCCTACAGCCTGGGCCTGAGCGCGTGGTGGCTGAAAGCTTCGGAGAAAGCCCAATGATGTATGTGCGCAACGCTCTGATCAGCACCCTCTTGCTGTGCGGCGCGGCCCAAGCGGCCCCGCAGCATGCGCTGACCCTATACAACGAACCGCCCAAATACCCGGCCAATTTCAAGCACACCGATTACGTCAACCCAGACGCCCCCAAGGGCGGTACGTTTCGCGAATCGAGCCTGGCCGGCTTCGACAGCTTCAACCCGTTTATCAGCAAAGGCGTGCCTGCCGACAATATCAGCCTGATCTACGACACCCTGGCCACCCAGAGCCTGGATGAACCCTTCACCGAATACGGCCTGGTGGCCGGCAAAATCGAAAAAGCCCCGGACAACAGCTGGGTGCGCTTTTACCTGCGCCCCGAGGCGCGCTTCCATGACGGCCACCCCATACGCGCCGACGACGTGGTGTTCAGCTTCCAGACCTTGATCAAAGATGGCACCCCGCTGTACCGCACCTATTACGCCGATGTCGACGAAGTGGTCGCCGAGGACCCGTTGCGTGTGCTGTTCAAGTTCAAGCGCACCAACAACCGCGAATTGCCGCTGATCCTCGGCCAACTGCCGGTACTGCCCAAACATTGGTGGGCCACGCGCGACTTCACCAAGGGCAACCTGGAGTTCCCCCTCGGCAGCGGCCCTTATAAAGTGGCGCAGGTCCATGCCGGGCGCTCGGTGCGCTACGAACGGGTCAAGGATTACTGGGGCAAAGACCTGCCGATCAATAAAGGCCTGTACAACTTCGACCAGCGCATCACCGACTACTATCGCGATGCGACCGTGGCCCTGGAAGCGCTCAAGGCCGGGCAGTTCGATTACTGGGCGGAATTCAGCGCGAAGAACTGGGCGAATGCCTACAACGTGCCCGCCGTGACGCAGGGCCGCCTGATCAAGGAAGAGATCCCCAACGGCAACCCCACCGGCATGCAGGGCTTCGTGTTCAACATGCGCAAGCCAATGTTCCAGGATGTGCGCGTGCGCAAGGCCATCAGCCTGTTGCTGGACTTCGAATGGAGCAACAAGCAGCTGTTCAACGGCGCCTACACTCGCACTCGCAGCTATTTTGAAAACTCGGACATGGCCGCCACGGGCTTGCCCGGCCCCGACGAGCTGAAGATTCTCGAACCGCTGCGCGACAAAATCCCGCCGCAGGTGTTCACCGAAGCGTTCGAACCGGCCAAGACCGACGGCAGCGGCATGATCCGCGCCCAGCAGCGCGAGGCGTACCAGTTGTTGCAAGAGGCCGGCTGGAAGATCGTCGATGACAAGATGGTCGACACCACCGGCAAACCGGTCACCATCGAGTTCCTGCTGGCCCAGACCGAGTTCGAGCGCATCCTGCTGCCGTTCAAGCGCAACCTGGCGGACCTGGGCATCGACCTGGTGATCCGCCGGGTGGACGTGTCGCAATTCGTCACACGCCTGCGGTCGCGGGATTTCGACATGCTCGTGGGCAGCTTTCCGCAGTCTTCGTCGCCGGGTAACGAACAGCGCGAATTCTGGACATCCACCAGCGCCGACAAACCCGGCAGCCGCAATTACATGGGCCTCAAAGACCCGGCGGTCGATCAACTGGTGGAACAATTGATCGATTCCGACACCCGCGCCAGCCTGATTGCCCACGCCAAGTCTCTGGACCGCGTGCTGCAATTTGGCTACTACGTGATCCCCAACTGGCACATCAAGACCTTCCGCGTGGCCTATTGGAACAACCTCGGTCATCCAAAAGTGTCACCGCTGTACGACGTTGGCATCTCCACGTGGTGGAGCAAGCCCGACGTGCCCCCCGCAGTGGCCCCAGAACCCCAGACGAGCGCCGACACGGCGAGCGGAGGCGATTAAATGCTGGCCTATATTATTCGCCGCCTGTTGCTGATCATCCCTACGCTGTTCGGGATCCTGTTGATCAACTTTGTGATCATCCAGGCCGCCCCCGGCGGGCCGGTGGAACAGATGATCGCCAAGCTCGAAGGCTTTGACGGCGCCACCAGCCGCATCGCCGGAGGCGGTGCCGAAGTGGCGGTGGCCGGTTCCAGCTACCGCGGCGCCCAGGGCCTGGACCCGGCGCTGATCAAGGAAATCGAAAAAATGTACGGCTTCGACAAATCGGCGCCGGAACGTTTATGGATCATGGTCAAGAATTACGCCCGGCTGGATTTTGGCGACAGCTTCTTTCGTGACGCCAAGGTGATCGACCTGATCAAGGAAAAGATGCCGGTGTCCATCTCCCTCGGGTTATGGAGCACGCTGATCATGTACCTGGTGTCGATCCCCCTGGGCATCGCCAAGGCCACGCGCCATGGCAGCCATTTCGATGTGTGGACCAGTTCGGCGATCATCGTCGGCTATGCGATCCCGGCGTTCCTGTTCGCTATCCTGCTGATCGTGGTGTTTGCCGGCGGCAGTTACTTCGACTGGTTCCCGCTGCGCGGGCTCACGTCCAACAACTTCGACGAACTGAGTTGGGGCGCCAAGATCCTCGACTACTTCTGGCACCTGGCCTTGCCCATCACGGCGCTGGTGATCGGCAATTTCGCAACCATGACGTTGCTCACCAAAAACAGCTTTCTCGACGAGATCAACAAGCAGTACGTGGTCACTGCCAAGGCCAAAGGCCTGACCAACCACCGCGTGCTGTACGGCCATGTATTCCGTAACGCGATGCTGCTGGTGATCGCCGGTTTCCCCTCGGCCTTTATCGGTATTTTCTTCACCGGTTCCTTGCTGGTGGAAGTGATCTTTTCCCTCGACGGCCTGGGCCTGATGAGCTTTGAAGCGGCGATCAACCGCGACTACCCGGTGGTGTTCGGCACGCTGTTTATCTTCACCCTGCTGGGGTTGATCGTGAAACTGATCGGCGACCTCACCTACACCCTGGTCGATCCGCGCATCGACTTCGCCAGCCGGGAGCATTGAGATGAACCTGTCCCCCCTCAATCGCCGCCGCTTCGAACGTTTCAAAGCCAACAAGCGTGGCTGGTGGTCGCTGTGGCTGTTCCTGACGCTGTTCGTACTTAGCCTGGGCGCGGAGCTGATCGCCAACGACAAACCGCTGGTGGTGCACTACGACGGCGGCTGGTATTTCCCGGCGCTCAAGCGCTACCCAGAGACCACTTTCGGCGGCGAATTCCCGTTGGAGGCCAACTATAAGAGCCCGTATATCCGCGAACTGCTCAAGGCCAAGGACGCCTGGACCCTGTGGGCGCCGATCCCGTTCAGCTACCAGAGCATCAACTACGACTTGCGCGTGCCGGCCCCGGCGCCACCTTCTTCGGTGAACCTTCTGGGCACCGATGACCAAGGCCGCGACGTGCTGGCTCGGGTCATCTACGGCTTTCGCGTGTCGGTGTTGTTTGCCCTGACCTTGACCGTGCTCAGCTCGATCATCGGCGTGATCGCCGGGGCCTTGCAGGGCTTTTACGGCGGCTGGGTCGACCTCGCCGGGCAGCGCTTCCTGGAGATCTGGTCCGGCTTGCCGGTGTTGTACCTGCTGATCATCCTCGCCAGTTTTGTGCAGCCCAACTTCTGGTGGCTGCTGGGGATCATGCTGCTGTTCTCATGGATGAGCCTGGTGGACGTGGTGCGCGCCGAGTTCCTGCGCGGGCGCAACCTGGAATACGTGCGCGCGGCACGGGCGCTGGGCATGCAGAACGGCGCGATCATGTTCCGCCATATCCTGCCCAACGCCATGGTCTCGACCATGACCTTCATGCCGTTCATTCTCACCGGCGCCATCGGCACCCTCACCGCCCTGGACTTCTTAGGCTTTGGCTTGCCCGCCGGTTCACCGTCACTGGGCGAACTGGTGGCTCAGGGCAAATCCAACCTGCAAGCGCCGTGGCTGGGCATGAGTGCCTTTGCCGTACTGGCGATCATGTTGAGTTTGCTGGTGTTTATCGGCGAGTCCGCTCGCGATGCGTTCGACCCGAGGAAATGAGATGAATCAGGACAATCTGATCGAAATCCGCGACCTCAGCGTCGAGTTCGTCACCGGCGAGCACGTCCACCGGGTCGTCAATAACGTCAGCTTCGATATCAAGCGCGGCGAAACCCTGGCCCTGGTCGGCGAAAGCGGCTCGGGCAAGTCGGTGACCGCGCATTCGATCCTGCGCCTGCTGCCCTACCCGCTGGCCCGCCACCCCAGCGGCACCCTCTCATACGCTGGGCAAGACCTGCTGACGCTCAAGGAAAAGACCCTGCGGCATATTCGCGGTAACCGCATCGCGATGATCTTCCAGGAGCCGATGACCTCGCTGAACCCGCTGCACTCCATCGAAAAGCAGATCAACGAAGTGCTCGGCCTGCATAAGGGGCTCACCGGCAAAGTCGCGACCCTGCGCACCCTGGAACTGCTGGAACTGGTGGGTATTCCCGAACCGCACAAACGTCTCAAGGCCCTGCCCCATGAGCTTTCCGGTGGCCAGCGCCAGCGAGTGATGATTGCCATGGCGCTGGCCAACGAGCCGGAGCTGCTGATCGCCGACGAGCCGACCACCGCCCTCGACGTGACCGTACAACTGAAGATCCTGGAGCTGCTCAAGGAGTTGCAGGCGCGGCTGGGCATGGCGTTGCTGCTGATCAGTCATGACTTGAACCTGGTACGGCGCGTTGCCCATCGAGTGTGCGTGATGCAACAGGGCTGCATCGTCGAGCAGGCCGACTGCGAGACGTTGTTCCAGTCGCCGCAACACCCTTACACCCAGGAACTGCTGGCGGCCGAACCCAGCGGCGGCCCAGCCGATACCCAGATCGGGCCGCCGGTGCTGGAGGTCGATGACCTGAAAGTCTGGTTCCCGATCAAGAAGGGCTTTTTGCGCAGTACCGTCGACTACGTCAAGGCGGTGGACGGCATCAACTTCAGCCTGCCCCAGGGGCAGACCCTGGGCATCGTCGGCGAGAGTGGCTCGGGCAAATCTACTCTGGGCCTGGCGATCTTGCGCCTGATCGGCAGTAAAGGCGGGATCCGCTTCGAAGGTCAGCAACTGGACCGCCTGACCCAGCAACAGGTACGCCCCCTGCGCCGGGAAATGCAGGTGGTGTTCCAGGACCCGTTCGGCAGCCTCAGCCCGCGCATGTGCGTCAGCGAGATCGTCGGCGAGGGCCTGCGCATTCACCAGATGGGCACCCCGGCCGAACAGGAAGCGGCGATCATTGCCGCGCTCAAGGAAGTGGGCCTGGACCCGCAATCCCGGCACCGTTACCCGCATGAATTTTCCGGCGGCCAGCGCCAGCGCATCGCCATCGCCCGCGCGTTGGTGCTCAAGCCGCGCCTGATCCTGCTCGACGAGCCCACCTCGGCGCTGGACCGCACGGTACAACGCCAGGTGGTCGAATTGCTGCGCAGCCTGCAGGTCAAGTACAACCTGACCTATCTGTTTATCAGCCACGATCTGGCGGTGGTGAAGGCGCTGAGTCACCAGTTGATGGTGGTCAAGCATGGGCAGGTGGTGGAGCAAGGCGACGCGCGGACCATTTTTGCTGACCCACAGCATGCGTATACGCGGCAATTGCTGGAGGCGGCGTTTCTGGCACCCACCGGATGAAACGGCGGGAGGAGCCTGGCCCTGGCTGCCTCCTGCCGAGTTGACTGACACAAGCCACGCCATTGCAGGAACCACCTGCTACTGACGCACCGGCATCTCGCGGGATCATCGGGGTTTCCTCAACACGGAACCCCCTCATGGATGACTTTCAGCCCCTCGCCCTGGCGTGGGACGTCTCAAGCAAGGCGCGCAGCTGGTGCAGACGCTTATGGATGAAAACGACCCCGAGTCTTCAAACACACCGGCAACCGGGTATTTCGACCATCAACTGAAGGTCATCTATGTCATGGCGCCCGACTACGCATACCGGCGCAAAACCCTCATGCCTGTCGCCTCCGATACGCGCTGGTCGCGGCTGGCGCTGCTCGGCGAACACCTGGCGCTCGACATCTACGCCGATCAAAGCCTCAGCGTGTTGAGTGCATTGCAGGCCTACGCCATCAAGCGCCCGCGCAGCCAGATGCAGATCCGCGCGCTGGTCAAACGCCTGCGCCAATGGCCAGCTCCGGCGACGCCTGTCGTGCTGCCCACCGCGCGTTCGTTTAAAGAGCTGTACCGCTATCGACAGCATGTCGGTTATGGCCGGCGAACTGGATGCCACCTCCAAACACTGGCACTCCTCGGACAGGGCTATCAAATACCGGGAAATGGCCAAGCGGTTTCATTTGTTGGGGCAGATCAATACGCTGTTTTCCAACGCGTTCAATCAGAAACTCGAACAGTTGAAAGCCGCTTACAGGGAATACCTCTGTCAGGGCATGTCTCACCTGCCCCTGCGTTGGCGTGAAGCGCTGGAATACGGTTACGTGCAGTTTTTCCGCTTGAAAATGCGCGGCTCGGGGCCCGGCGATCCCTCCACTGTGGGCCGATATGGCGTGCTGGTGTACGTCTCGTATTACAGCGACAGCGCCTTCTATGAGTTCTTCCCCAGACGCCTATTGATCCGCAAACGAGCCGACCTCGACTACACACAACTCCTGCACGCCGTCGACACCGTCACCAACCAACCGTGGATGCGCTTCGACTGGCCAGCCTATGCCGGCTCCGAGCCGGCCGAATGGGCGCAGACTTCAGCGATAACCGATCTGTTGATCGACAACCTTGGCCACGAACTGGATGAAATCGCCGACCCGCCACCCCTGGATGCCGCAGGGCGACGCGTGCCACGGACCTTTGACTCCCCGCGCTCCCATGCCCTGGCGAATGTCATCTTGGAGCAGCATATGTTGCTCGACAGCCTGGCCTTACAAGCAAAAGCCAAGCAACCGCTCACCCTGCAAGAAGCGGTCAGCGGCAGTGACCCCTGGGCCGATTACCTGCGCAACGCAGCGCTCGAGCCCGACTGATACTTGAACAATCACGGTTTTTATATAAGGCTGGCTGTCCGCTCATCGCCTGGACGCCCCGCTCATGACCGCCGCCACCGCACCGCTTTTCTGGCGTGACCCTGCGCTGGCTTTTGTCGAAGCACGGACCATTGCCGACGGGCGCAACGTGACTTACACCCGGCATGCCCATGAGCATTTTTCCATCGGGGCAATCACTCGGGGGCGCAGCTATTACCACCATGGCACCCAGACGTTCGAGATCAGCGCCGGCACGCTGGTATTGATGAACCCAGGCGATGTGCATGCCTGCAACCCCATCGAAAACGAGCATTGGTCCTACCACATGCTCTATCTCGACACGGCCTGGCTGACCGACCTGCAATACCAACTGGGTTTCAGCACCGAGCAGGGCTACCGCCCGTTCAACACCCCCCATACCCGCGACCCGCTGTTGTACAACGGCTTGCTGGAGCTCTATCGGATGCTGGTGGATGAGCAGGCTGAACTCCTGCAAAAACAGAGCGCGCTGGTGAGTTATTTCAGCGAGCTCCAGGAGCGTCTGAACCCGTCGCCTGCGCCCGTGCGGGAGGTCAACCACAAGCTGGAGCGGGCCGCCTGTTACATCCGCGAGCACTGCACTCAGGCGCTGAAACTGGAGGACATCTGCCTGGCGGCCGAGCTGTCGCCGTCTTACCTGATCCGCGCCTTCAAACAGTATTACGGGCTTACACCCCATGCTTTCCTGGTGAACCAGCGTATCCAGTTTGCCCGCAGCCAACTGCGCCAGGGCGAGTTGATCGCCGAGGTGGCGCTGGCCGCCGGCTTTGCCGACCAGGCGCACTTCCAGCGCACCTTCAAACAACACGTCGCCGCCACGCCGGGGCAATATCGCGACCGGCTCAAGCCATCAGCAAATACCCCACACTGGCCACCAGCAACGCGGCCATTGAACGGTTGAACAACCGCACGCCCTTCGGGTTGCTCAGGTAACGACGCAGAAAGGTCCCGGCGTAGGCCCAGCACGCCACCGACCAGTAGCAGATCACCAGGTAGAGGCCAGCAAACAACCAGACTTGTGCCGCATCGCCATCGGCGACAAACAAGCCCATCCCCGCCACACACGCCAGCCACGCCTTGGGGTTGAGCCACTGCATGATCGCGCCATAGAGCATCGACGGCGCGGTGGCGCTGCCATCGGCATCCAACTGGCCATTGTCCGCGGCCAGTTTCCAGGCCATGTACAGCAAAAAGGCGACCCCGCCCCACTGGATCAATTGGGTCAGGAGGGGCCAGCGCACCAGCACTTCATGCAGGCCCAGGCCGATCAACACCAGCAGCAGGGTAAAGCCGACGGCGGCGCCGAATACGTGTTTTTGGCTGGCGACAAAACCGAAGCGGGCGCCGGAACTCAGCGCCACCACATTGACCGGTCCCGGGGTGATGGAGGTGGCCAGTGCGAAGGCGGCCATGGAGATGATCAAGCTCATTGGGGTTACCTTTTTTTATGAGGAGCGTAAAGAGGTCACCACGGTATAGGGCTAGGCTGGAAGGGTATTGAACAAAATTGCCCTGGGTTAGGTTGACGAGTCTGTCGACGGAGTACGGGGCGTTTTTCGAGCAAGAGAGCTTTTTGCTTGGCGGCCTTAGAGCCGACCTGACCGTTGAGGCGTACGCGGTGCCGCTTCTACTTCCTCAGCCGCTGACGAAGTCAGCAATCTTTTGATCTGGCTTTTGCTTTTGCTTTTGATCTTAGGCGCCCCGTTAAACACGCTGGCCGAACGCAGGCTTGAATCCGTGGGTAACCCGGCAGGACGCCGGGTTAGCCGCCCCGCGCCATGGATGGCGCGTGGCGGCGGCCCACGGACTCAAGCCGGAGTGAGGGCACACCGAGCCTAAGCGAGGTGCCGAGTGTTGGGGCAAGAGCCCTTTTGGTTACTTTTGGGGCTCTTTTCCAAAAGTGACCCGCCGTAAGGGCGGAACCCATAGCCGCCGCGACCGCAGCAACGGATATGTACTCAGACCAAGGCTGATCCGCCGCCATTGATCGACCACCGACGCCCCCACCCCACTTCGCCTAACTCACCCTGTTGAAGCACCTGAACACAATGACACTGGCGCAATTGGCCAAAGATTTTAATGAGCACTATCGCCTGGCGATGCTGCCCTAACGCTGCGCAGGAATGCGGATATCACCCTCACGGCATTGGGTTTTCACACTGCGCGGGCACCCAGCAAAGGCCAGGTCCTTGGTCAGACACACCCGCACTTCCGACAACACCTTGCCTTTGCAAATCACCGCCAGCCCATGGTTGCCCATACGCGGGTTGCTCTGGCGAAACAGCGCCTCGATCTCACGGGCCGGCAACGCAGGCGGTGTATTGAATGGCTGCAATTGCGGCGGAATGACCACCGCCCCCAGTGCCGCGTCGGTTTTTTCCAGGTACGCCAGCGGTTCAAGCCCACTGCAGGTGCCGTGCTTGGCCCATTCGTGCTTGAGCAGCGAACGCGTGGGGAACAGCGTGGCGCCCTTGTCTATCGCCTCACCCGACAAGCGCGACTGCGAATCACAGGAGGCCGGCCACCCGCCCCGTGCGTATTGCGGCCATAACCCGTGCAGTACGAAACCGTAACCCTTGCCTGAACACTGTTCGTTGTCGGGGTGCGTCAGGCAGAACGTCGGCGACCATGACAACGACAACACATAAAAATCAAACTCCCCAGGCGCACCCTGGTTGCGCGGGGCAGCCATTGCGCTGGTGGCAACTACGAGCCACAACGCGATCCAATATTTCATCCGTCCAATTCCTTGAAAAAAAACCAGCCAACCACGACTACCCAGGCAAATAGGGGTTACGTTGCAGCACCTTGTCCAGGATCCGGTCGGTCTTCAGCGCTTCGATCGCCAGCGACGGATGCTCGGCTTCACCGCGAATATGCGCGTTCATGGCCACCACATGGTGCCACTGGATATGGGCGTGGCATGGCACTTCCAGCACTTCGTGGGTCTCGCCTTCCAGGTGCAGCGGTTGGTCTTCGAACACCGAAAAGCGGATACGCCCGCGACTGCCGACCAACTCGACCCAATCCTCACGGCGATCCGCGACAAAGTTCCAGCAGCCCATGCCCAACGCGCCGGAGCTGAACGTCCAGCACGCCGTCACCGCGTCTTCGGCGGCATAGCGTCCGGCCTGGCGCGCGGTAAAGCCCGAGACTTCAATGATGTCTCCGGCCAGGTACTGGAACAGGTCAAAGCCATGGCTGGCCAGGTCGGCAAAGTAGCCACCCCCGGCAATCAGCGGGTCGGTGCGCCAGTTGGCGGCGCTGGCATCCTCGGCAGCCGGCGGTTTGCATAAGGTCCAGGTGAGGTGGCGCAACTCGCCGATGCGCCCTTTGCGCAGCCACTCGCGCACTTGCTGGAAACGTGGAAGCGAGCGGCGATAGTAAGACACAAACAGGTGCAGGCCGGCGCGCTCAAAGGTGCGTTGCATCAATGCGCTCTGTTCGGCATTCAGCGCCATCGGCTTCTCGACGCAGCAATGTTTGCCGGCGGCCGCCACCATCAAGCTGTATTCCAGGTGGCTGTCAGGCGGCGTGGCGATGTACACCGCGTCCACTTGAGGGTCGTTGATCAGTGCCTGAGCGTCGGTATAGAAACGGGCAATGCCATGGCGTGCAGCATAATCGCGCACTGCGGCCTCACGGCGCCCCATCACCGCTACCAGGGCCGAACCTGGCGCTTTGTAGAAAGCGGGTCCACTCTTTACCTCAGTGACACTGCCACAGCCGATCATGCCCCAGCGTACGGTGCTCATCAGTTTTCCTCGTGCGTTTTGGTCCGTCGGGCAGTATCCACATACAGGCGCCCGCGCGCCATAACCACTTAGCATGACAATTGCATTACACTTTTGTGACACTCATCCCGCTGCGGGGGCACAGACGATGAAAATCAGGGCAACGGTTATTTGCGAAAACGAGGGGCATATCCTCTTCGTGCGCAAGGCCAGATCGAAATGGGCCTTGCCCGGCGGCAAGGTCGAACGCGACGAACGCCCGGTGGGCGCCGCCGAGCGCGAGTTGGAAGAAGAAACCGGGCTGAACGTTGACGGGTTGCTGTACTTGCAAGAGCTGAAGGCGCGCGACACGCTGCACCATGTGTTTGAAGCCTCGGTAATCAATATCGACGAAGCGCGGCCTTGCAACGAAATCGTCGACTGCCAGTGGCATGCCTATAACGCCCTGGAGCAACTGGACACCACCGACGCCACCCGGCACATCGTCAAATCCTTTCTACGACGCCTGTAGTTCAGCGCTCTGCCCGCTGCCCAGCAACCCTCGTTTCACCTCACCGTTGGCTTTTTGCCGTTCGACAAAGGAATTGACGAACGCGGCAGCCGCCGCATGAGCCACCGGTACCGCCATGGCTTGGCGGATGGTCATGAAGTCATCCTCCAGTAGGCGCCATTGCTCCGAAACCCGGGTACGCAAGAAATCCCGCACACCGGCTGCCGCCTCCAGGCGCTGTTCGATAAACCAGTCCACCGCAGCCGCGGACGTCGGCGCACGCACCAGTTCGGCGTGTTGCAGCGTACGGTTCAGGTACAAATCGTAGGCGGCCCCCTGGCCCACGGCGATACGCGTGCCCGGTGCGTCCAACTGCGCAGCGTGGGTCAGCGGCGAATTGGCCGGCACCAGGCAGGTTCCCTTGATCGCTACGTACGGCGTGCTGAAGGCGATCTCCCGTTCACGCACCGGCTCGATGGCGAGGAACGCCACGCGCCACACATCATCGGCCAACGCGGCGAAGACCTTGCCCGCCGCCTCGAAGGTGATCAATTCCAGCGTGACACCCAGCGCCTCGGCCAGTGCATTGGCGAGCACCACGCTGACGCCCTGGGGCTCGCCATGTGGACCGCGTTGGGCGAGTACCGGGTTACCGAAATTGATGGCGGCACGCAGCACGCCATTGGGGGCCAGTTGGTGTAGGACTTGGGGATCAATCATCGGGGCTTCCTTGTCAGGTTCGTGGCGCGGCATTGGGTGATCGGGCCGATTATGCCCTGCAACGCAGCGTCTACCCAGCCGATCAAACCGCCACGCCTCGCCCAGCCCTTTCCAACCCCCGCCACAGCCAGCCGGGCAGCACGTCGGGGTCCAGACTATCAATCAGGTTCTTCAACCCCAGCCCCAGCTCCGTGTCGCCTTCGATCACCAAGCGTCGCCGAAAAAACAACGTATCCGGATCCTCCTGCCGGCTGGCCAGCAACAAAAACTCGCGCCAGTTGCCACGGATAGTCACCTGCGCCTCAGCCTGTTGCGCGATGCGCAGCCCGTCACGCCCGAGGGTCAGGTACCAGCACAACCCCAGGTCCGGAATGCGTAAACACAGCCAGCGCCCACGTAGCAGGTCGAAGCCGCCCTCGCGCAACGGCTCGGCCAGGCAGCGGTTGAGGGCCTGTTGCAAGGCCAGCCGCTGCATGCCGAACGGCACACGGCGGATCAGCGGCAACACGCGGTCCGCCCCCTTGAGCAGCCATTGTTTGCGACTTAGCACAGCCCCACCTCCTCGACCCGCAGCATGCCGGCCTGGCCATGCCAGTAGCCGTTGCAGCCCTCGACAAACAATGGCGGCGTGGCGCCCTGGCGCACCTGGTCGAAGGCACGTACCACCTCGATCATGCCTTCGGCCCGCGGGCTCAGGCGCAGCAGGTCGGCGCCGCAATGCACCAACGCGGGATAATCAGCCAGCAAGTTGGTGACGTCGGCGGACAGGGTCTGTATGCCGTTCAGGGTAAACAACGGCTGCCCCTCCTGACTGGTCAGGGCCATGCCGTCGGGGTAGTTGAGGCAGCAGAACTGGCAATCGTCCTTGGGGCGGTTTTCGGCACGGGCGGTAAAGCAGCGCGCCGAGTAGGCCAGGGGTAGATGGCCGTAGGCGAAGATTTCCACCTCGGGCAACGGCCGGCCCAATTCGCGCACTTGCGCCAGCACATCGGCGATCAGGCCTTGGGAACATTCCACCGGCGGCACCCAGCGCTGCATGCCGGCATCGAGCAGTTGCACCAGGGCGTGGCCGTTGTAGAGGTTGAGCGCCGGGCCACCGACAAAGGGCAGGTTGCGTTCGATCAGCAATTGCACCGCGCCCATGTCGTTGGCCTCCACCAACAATTGGCCGTTGTCGCACAGGCGGCGCAGGCTGGAGAGTTCCGAGGCGGCTTCGATCAGGGTCAGGCTCGACAGCACGATTTGCGCCGAGCTGCACGCCTGCAGCTCACGGCCCAGGCCCAGCCAATGGTCCAGGGAAAACGCACGGCGCTTGGAGCACACGGTTTCGCCCAGGTAGATCACGTCCAGGGGCAAGCCGGCCATGTCGGCATAAAAGCGCCCCAGGTGGTCCTTATCCCAATAAAACAGCACCGGTCCGAGGCTGAGTTTCATCGATTTTTCCTCATTGCCATGCACGGTGGTAAGCCCCCAGAGTGGTCTGGCTGCCTTCGGAAAGCCCGGCGAGCGCGCGTCGCCACGGCTCCTGCACCACAAAGTTGGCCGGGGCGCCGCGGTACGCGTCGAGCGCCGCGCGCCACACGCGGGTGACTTGCTCCACATAGGCCGGGCTGCGTTGGCGGCCCTCGATTTTTATCGCTGCCACGCCAATCGCACTGAGCTCGGGCAACAGGTCCAGAGTGTCGAGGCTGGTGGGTTCTTCCAAGGCATGAAAGCGCTTGCCGCCAACCAGGAAGCGGCCCTTGCACAGGGTCGGGTAGCCGGCGGGTTCGGTGGGGGTGTAGCGGTCGATCAGCACTTCGCTCAGACGTGCGCTGAGGCCCTCGGCGTCGTCGCTCCAGCGCACCGCCTTGGCCGGCGAGCATACGCCGCACAGGTTGGGCGACTCGCCGGTGATGTAAGAAGACAGGTGGCAACGCCCTTCCGCCATGATGCACAGGCTGCCAAAGCCGAAGACTTCGATGGGCACCGTGCTGCTGGCCGCCACTTGCTTGACCTGCGCCAGCGACAGCACCCGTGGCAACACCGCGCGGCGAATACCGTAGCGCTCGGCGTAGAATTTGAGCGCCGCCGCATGGGTGGCCGAACCCTGCACCGACAGGTGCAACGCCATCTGCGGATGGCGCTCGGCCGCGTAGCCGAGCACGCCGGGGTCGGCGGCGATCAGCGCATCCACGCCATGGTCGGCGGCGCGGTCCACCGCACGTTGCCAGCGCGGCCAGATCTTCGGTTGCGGGTAAGTGTTGACCGCCACGTAGAGCTTGCGCTGGTGTTGGCGGATATGCGCGACGGCGGCGTCGAACTGCTTGTCGTCCATGTTCAACCCGGCAAAATGTCGGGCATTGGTGTCATCGCGAAACCCCACGTACACCGCGTCGGCACCTTGGCGCACAGCGGCTTTGAGGGCGGGCAGGTTGCCTGCCGGGCAGACCAGTTGCATCACAGCTCCTTATTCAAAATCGGCAAACGACACGAACGCGACCGGCGCGCCCTTGAGCACTTGTTGCTCGCACTCGATTATCACCAGGCCATCGGCCCAACACGCCGCCGTGAGCATCGCCGAGCTTTGCTGGGGGTGAAGGATGGCGCGCAATTGCCCATCCACGCCTGGTTTCAAGCGGGCACGCAGGTATTGGCGACGCTTGTTGGGCTTAAGCCACTCAAAGCCGGCCATCACGTTGACCGGCACCGGCAGCACCCGCTCCGCGCCTTGGGCGCGCAGCAAAAACGGACGCACCACCACCAGCGCGGTAACCAGCGCGGCGGTGGGGTTGCCGGGCAGGCCGATCCAGGGTTTGCCGGCCACGCGGCCAAAGGCCAGGGGCTTGCCGGGCTGGATCGCCAGGCGCCAGAAATCCACATTGCCCAATGCCTGAATCGCCTGTTTGAGATGGTCCTCCTCGCCCACCGACACGCCGCCCGTGGTCAGCAGCAGGTCGCACTCGGACGACGCCAGCACCAAGGCGTCGCGGCTGGCCGCCAGGGCGTCGGCCATCACGCCGTAGTCATGCACCTCCACGCCCCAACCGCGCAGTAACGCAGCGACCAGGTGACGGTTGCTGTTGTAAATCTGCCCCGGCGCCAGCGGCTGGCCAGGTTCGCGTAGTTCATCGCCGCTGCTGAGCAGGCACACCCGCAGCGGCCGGTAGACCTTGACCCGCCCGATGCCCGCCGCCGCCAACAAGCCGATTTCCTGGGCGCGCAGGCGCCTGCCGGCACTCAACACGCGCTGGCCGCGTTGCAGTTCTTCGCCACGCTTGCGCACGTGTTCACCCAGGCGCAACGGCGGGCACCAGATGCGCTGGCCATACACACGGCAACGCTCTTGGGGCACGACACTGTCAGCACCAGGCGGCAGTGGCGCACCGGTAAAGATCCGCACGGTTTGCCCGGCTTGCAACGGCACATCGCTGCTGTGACCGGCGGCGATCCGCCCGGCCAGCATCAGGTAACCGCCCTGCTCCGGCACATCAAAGGCACGCAGGGCGTAGCCGTCCATGGCGCTGTTGTCCCAGCCCGGCAGGTCCAGAGGCGAGAACACCTCTTCGGCGGTCACCCGGCCAAGGGCCTGGCCCAACGCAATGACTTCGGTGGACGGTGGCGGCGGCGCCTGGGCCAGCAACTGCTCGATGGCGGCGTCCACCGCCAGCAAGTCGCCGCTGTCGCACACGCTCATGACCGCGCCTCGCAGACGCCGAGTACTTGAGCGGCCTGCGGTTTAAGGTGCGGCACGAAATTGCACGGGCCGGTGCGACTGTCCAGTTGGCTGAGCAGGATCTGGTCCCACGCGGTGCGACAGGCGCCAGGCGAACCGGGCAGGCAACACACCAACACGCCGTTGCTCATGCCGGCCAGGGCACGCGATTGCAGGGTCGACATGCCGATCTCGGCCAGCGACACCTGGCGGAACAGCTCGCCAAAGCCGTCGACCTGTTTATCCAATAACGCCAGTACCGCTTGAGGCGTGTTGTCGCGCGCCGTGAAGCCGGTGCCGCCGGTCATCAGCACCACTTGCACCTCAGGGTCGGCGATCCACAGGGAGACCTGCGCGCGGATCTGGTAGATATCGTCCGTCACCAAACCACGGTCCACCAACACATGCCCGGCGCCCAGCAAGCGGTCCACCAGGGTCTGGCCGGAGGTATCCGTGTCGAGGGTGCGGGTGTCGCTGATGGTCAGTACGGCGATGTTCAGGGGGACGAAATGCCGTTGTTTCAAATGGGCCATGATGGAGGCTCCAAACGTCAGAAAAGTAGTCGTCAGCCTGCACCGCAATGGGCGCAGGGCCTATTCCTCGGAGGAGGTATGCCGTTAGGGGGCGAGGCGTGTGCGCTGCCATGCGCCATCGTGCAGGCGATAGTCGAGACGGTCATGCAGGCGGTCGGGGCGGCCTTGCCAGAACTCGATGCGCCGCGGTTGCAGGCAGTAGCCACCCCAATGCTCGGGCCGTGGCGGGCGATGGCCGGCGAAACGCTCGGTGACCTCGCGCAAGCGGCTTTCCAGTTCGCTGCGATGGCCAAGCGGCTGGCTTTGCGGCGAGGCCCAGGCGCCCAACTGGCTGGCGGCGGGACGGGCGTCGAAATAGTCGTCCGACAGCTGCGCATCCGCCCGTACCACCGGGCCTTCGACGCGCACCTGGCGCTCAAGCCCCGGCCAGAAAAACGTCATGGCGGCGTGGGGATTGCTCGCCAGCTCCTGGCCCTTGGCGCTCTGATAATGGCCAAAGAAGAAAAAACCGTCAGCGCGAAAGCCCTTAAGCAACAGGATGCGGCAATGGGCATGCCCGTCACGGTCGACCGTGGCCAGGGCCATGCTGTTGGCCTCGGCCGGGGGCACTTCGGTCTTGCGCGCCTGATCGAGCCACTGGCCAAACAGTGCCACGGGATCGTCCTGTACCAGGTCGTCCCTCAAGCCATACAGGGTGTAGTTGCGGCGCAGTTGTGCAAGAGACAGGGGCATGGCGCGGTCCTCCAGAAAGTTCGCCACAGTGTGGGAACTGCCGCTGCGTTATCCCTTGATCGCGATCAACATTCGTGCGCGGCATGACGCCGCACAACCGCTACCACAACGACTTGGCCAGGATCACGATCAACACCATATGCAGCAGGATGCTGCGCCGGATCCACACCGCGCGCCGGGGGCTCAGGCGTTGGTGGGTCAGCCAGTACGCCAGCAACACGTAATGGCCGATGATGCTCAGGGCCAGGGTGATTTTCAGGCTCAACAGCAGCGCAAAACGTCCGGTCCACGGCATGCCCCAATAGTGCCAGGCCAAACCGATGCCCGCGCCGTACAGCAGCACCACCACGCCATGCAGTACCTGGCGTGAACGCCGGGCAATTGCCTGCTCGGCGGTGAACTGCGCCGACCAGGCCAGTTCTTGCCGGGCGCTGTGCCAAATCACCACTTCAAAAAACAGCGTGCCGATAAAGGCGACGGCCGCCAGCAGATGCACAATCAACAGCCACGAATACAGCATGGGGTTCTCCTAACCGGGGTGCCCGTCGACGCGCGCCTGCCACAACATCGGCCCATAACGCCACAGGTACAACCCCAGGCCGACGGACCAGCACAGGCCGGCCAACCACAACGCCGCCACCGGCCACACCGGCACCATCAACACCCGGCAGACACACGCCAGGTTCAGCAGCACAAAGGCCAGGGTCATTCCGCTTGGCGGCTGCAAGGGCCGGCCGGTGTGGCCCAGGCTGACCCGCGCGATCATCGCCAGGATCAAACCGCCCATGGCGCCTACGGTCAGCGCATGCACCGCCAGGCTCGGGTTGAGCGGCGCCCCCAAGTGCCACAGCGCCATGCCCAGGCACGCCAGTGCCAGCCAGGCATACGCCAGGTGCAACGACCACAGCAGCGGCACGCGCCACAGGCCACGATCATGCCAACGCGCCAGGCGCAACAGATGGCCAAGGCCCAGGGCGGCGAACAAGCCGCCAAGCCACACTCCGGGCGCAGCCGCCAGACCTGCGGCATAGGCCAGCGCCACCAGGATCGCGCCGCCCAATAACAGGCGATCAAGCCAGGGCCAGGGTTTTACCGCCTCGACCCGGCCCAGCCCGCGCTGGGTAAAAAACGGAATCACGCGGCCGCCGATCAGGCCCATCATCGCCGCCACCAGCCATAACCCGGTGAGCACCGACTGGCGCTGCCAGCCATCGTCCTGACGCAACAGCCCGTACAGCGAAATCCCATCCGCCACGGCCAGCAGCACCAGCACCAGCACAATCGGGTAGTTACGCTTCTGCCGTACCTGCCACAGTGTCCACCCCATCACCCCGGCCACGGCCAGCGGGAAACTCAGTTCCAGCAGCGCCAGCAACGGCCATGGCAGGTTCAGCAACCAGCCCAGCCGCGCCGCCAGCCACAGCCCGGCCAGCGCCGCCAACGGCCCGCCGCTGAGGCCGGGGCGACCGGTCCAGGTCTGCACGGCCGTGAGCAGGAACCCGGCGATCGTTGCCACGCCAAAGCCAAACAGCAACTCATGCCGATGCCACGCCAGCCAGCCGCCGGCCGGCTGCCAACCGCCGGTGGCGCCACCCAGGGCCAGCAACCACAAGGGAATCGCCAGCGCCGCCAACAGGCACGCGCCGAGGAAAAATGGCCGGAAGGCCAAGCGAAACAACGGGGTAATCGACATTGCCTTGCGCCGATCCAGTACGTGCATGCCACGGCTCCTCCACTCATCATTGCGCGAATTTTGCGCCGGTGCGCGGGCGTTGCCCTTGTCGCAGATCAAGCTGCGCCAAGGCGCCCTGGATTAACCTTGAGCCCCTTCCCCCCCTTGTGTACCGAGGTAATGATGGTGCTCCATCGTGTCCATCACCAGATCCTGCGCAGCCATCACCTGTTCGAGCCCATGGACGAGGCCCAACTCAATGAGCTGATGAGCAGCAGCCAATTGCTCAGCGTCGACAAAGGCGAGCCGTTGTTTCGCCAGGGCGAGCCCGCCGACGCGTTCTATTTTGTGATTGCCGGCGCGGTGAAGATCTACCGTCTGACCCCGGACGGCCAGGAGAAAGTGTTCGAGGTCATCGGCGAGCGCCAGACCTTCGCCGAAGCGATGATGCTGATGGACACCCCCAACTACGTGGCGTGTGCCGAAGCGGTGTGCCCCACCCAGCTGTATCGCCTGTCCAACGCCACGTACATGCGCCTGCTGCAGAGCAACAGCCGCCTCACGTTTGCCCTGCTGGCCAAGTTGTCCGTGCGCCTGCATCAGCGGGTCAATGAGATCGAAACCCTGTCGCTGAAAAATGCCACCCACCGCGTGGTGCGCTACCTGTTGACCCAACTGATGCACCTGCACGCCGACGCGACGCGCTTCGAGTTGCCCATGGCCAAGCAATTGATCGCCGGGCACTTGTCGATCCAGCCGGAAACGTTCTCACGGATTATCCGACGCTTGATCGACGAACGGATCATCACTCAGGACGGTCGCCACATCGCCATACTCGACCGCCCGCGCCTGGAGCAATTTGAGTGAAAAAGTGCCTGTATTGCCAACAGCGCAATGCCGAGCAGCGCGACACCTGCGAACGCTGCGCGATGCCCCTGCCCGCCTCCGAAGCCGTCACCCAGGCGCGACGGCTGAGTCGCTTCCAATGGTTTTGCCTGGGCCTCACGCTGTTTTGCATCGCCATGTTCTTTTGGCTGCCGCGCAGTTTCTACTGACGCTCGGTGAGTTGGCGGTACAGCTGCGGCAAGCGCTGCGGTAACTGTTCGGGCTGGCGGATCAAGGTAAAACCGTGGGCGCCGAACATGTACGGCACATAGTCGCCGGCCTGTTTGTCGATGGTGATGCAAAACGGCACCAAGCCTTGGCGCCGCGCCTCCAGCACCGCCTGGCGGGTGTCTTCCACGCCATAGCGGCCTTCGTACAGGTCCAGGTCATTGGGTTTTCCGTCGGTGAGCAGCAACAGCAATTTGCGCCGCTGCCGGCATGCGCCCAGCAGGTTCGTGGCCTGGCGAATCGCCGCGCCCATGCGGGTGTAATAACCCGGTTTCAGCCCTTGGATCGCCCCGCGTATTTGATCATCGTAAGGCTGCTGGAATGCCTTGAGCGCCTGCAGGCGCACCTGGTGCCGGCGCAATGATGAGAAGCCGTACAGCGCAAACCGATCCCCCGCCCCCGCCAGGCTTTCAGCGAACAGCAGCAGGCTGTCGCGAATCACGTCGATGACCTTTTGCGTATCGTTCAAGTGCGCATCGGTGGACATCGACAGATCCGCCAGCAGCAGGCATGCCAGGTCGCGGTGGGTGTGGCGCTGCTCCATGAACAGGCCGCGCTCGGCACAGGCACCGTGCTGACGCTGCACGTGAAAATCCAGCCAGGCTTGCACGTCGAGCTCTGTGCCCTGGGGTTGCTGGCGTTGCCACTGGCGGTCAGTGCGCAAGTGCTGGAATTGCCGGCGCAGCCGCCGGGCCTGGGCAACCAGACGCTGCGGCAACGGCTGGGGTTGCGCGTCGCGCGGTTGCATCAGTTGCAGGTTGACGAAGCCGTCTTGCAGGCGTTGTTGACGGTAGTCCCATTCGGGCAATTTGATGCCCTCGCCCAGAGGGATATCGTCGACGTCGGCCGGTGGCAGGTCCAGGTGCAGTTTCAGGCCGCCACTCTTGCGCACGCGCTGGCGCGACAGGCTCAACTGGTCGAGGTCTTCGGCGACGCGTGCGGCGTCCGGGTCCTGGCTGTCGTCGGACCAGCGATCAAGGTCGATGTGCTCGGTCCAACTGAACAGGTTTTCCAGGCGCACCACCAATAGGCCGCCGTCGCGGCTGTTGTCGTCCAGGCGCGTGGCGCGCTTGGGGGCGCCGGTTTGTTGGCCTGGCGGGGTCGCCAGGTCTTCGCCGTCGTCATCCAGGGCGCCGCCCTGGGGCGTGTCCAGTTGCAAGGGCGGGTACAACCACAGGGGCAACGGCCAGGCGGCCCGCTCGCTGCGCGGCACATGGCGCACGCTGCCGGGCTCGCGCAGGGCCTTGCGCAAGGCTTTTTCCACGGCCGCTTCGTCGGGAGGCAAGCTGGCGGGTTCAGGGCGCAGGGCAATGTGCGCGTCCACCAGGCGCCGGTAGCTGGGCCGCAGTGCCGGGTAACGCTGCAACAGCAGCCAGGTCCAGCGCTGGTTGTCGCGTGCCCAATGTGTCATCGGCCCCGACTGCGCCGCCAGCAGCGCCAGCCACCGGTAGAGTTCGCGGTTCAGCGCGGCCTGGGGGAACACCGCGAGGCTCGCCGGCAGGCGCAGACGACTGCCGTCACAGCTGGCCAACGGTGCTTGCTTGCAGGTGCCGGCGATGCGCATCAGCACATTGCGCCGCAGCAGCAGATCGCGCTCGGCGGCGGCTTCCAGGGTGATACCGGCGGCACCGCCGAGGGCGCGAAACAGCAGGGCGAGGCTGCGCTGGTGGTCGGCCAATTGAACCTGCGCTTCGGGGAAGGCCACACTGGCGCGGCGCGTGATGAAGCGGTGCCAGGCGCTGCCGACCCACTCTTCCAGTTCCAGGGTAAAGGCCATTGGGTGTGCTCCGATTGTTGGGAGGGGTTGCGTGGCGGCCTTAGGGCCGACCAGGTTCTTGGTTGGGGCGAGTACATATCCGTTGCTGCGGTAATGGCGGCTATGGGTTCCGCTCTTACAGCGGGTCACTTTTGGAAAAGAGCCCCAAAAGTAACCAAAAGGGCTCTTGCCCCAACACTCGGCACCTCGCTTAGGCTCGGTGTGCCCGAACGCAGGCTTGAATCCGTGGGCCGCCGCCACGCGCCATCCATGGCGCGGGGCGGCTAACCCGGCGTCCTGCCGGGTTACCCACGGATTCAAGCCTGCGTTCGGCCAGCGTGTTTAACGGGGCGCCTAAGATCAAAAGCAAAAGCAAAAGCCAGATCAAAAGATTGCTGACTTCGTCAGCAGTTAAGGAAGTAGAAGCTGCACCGCGTACGCTTCACTGATCAGGTCGGCTCTAAGGCCGCCTCGCTTTGTTTTTGATCTGGAGCGCCCCGTTAACCACGCTGGCCGGAATTCGATAGTGATTTGGGGGGTAAACCGGCAGGGATGCCGGTTTAGCCGCCCCGCGCCATGGATGGCGCGTGGCGGCGGCCCCCCAAATCACTGTCGGATTACGGGCACACCGAGCCTAGGCGAGGTGCCGAGTGGTGGGGCGAAGCGTTTTTGGTTACTTTTGGCTGGTCCGGCATTCCGGCTTTTCCAAAAGTGACCCGCTGTAAGAGCGGAACCCATAGCCGCCGTGACCGCAGCAACGGATATGTACCCGCCCCAACCCAAGAACCTGGTCGGCCCTAAGGCCGCCACGCCCCCCTCAACCCCATCTGAATCGCAGCACCCTCAGTAAACGATCCGCACCGCTGCTTCAGCCACCCGACCACGCTGCCGAAAGCTATACAGGTAACAAAGCAACCCCACCAAAAACACCACACCACTGCCCAACCGCGCCCAAAACAACACCTTCAGATGATCCATCGTGGCCATAAACGGCAGCGCCACACCGTCCACCGGCCAGCGTTGCAACCACACCTGCACGGCACCCGCGGCGGTGAGGAACAGGGTAATCATCACCATCGACAACACCATCATCCAGAAGCCCCACACCTCAAGCGTCTGCGCACGCGCATCCGGCGCTTCACCCAGCCCCCGCAGACGCGGCATGGCGTAGCTGATCAGGGTCATCACGATCATCGCGTAGGCACCGAAGAACGCCAGATGCCCGTGAGCCGCCGTAAGTTGGGTGCCGTGGGTGTAAAAGTTGACCGGTGCCAAGGTATGCAGAAAGCCCCAAACCCCCGCGCCGAAGAATGCCGTGACGGTGGTGCCCTTGGCCCACAACGTGGCCGCACGGTTGGGGTGCTGGCGCCGGCGGCGTTTGACCATAGTGAAGGCGAACATCACCATCGCCAGGAACGGCAATGGTTCGAGGGCCGAGAAGATCGAACCGACCCACAGCCACACCTGCGGTGCACCGATCCAGAAGAAGTGGTGGCCGGTGCCGATGATGCCGGTGATCAAGGCCATGGCGATGATCACGTACAGCCATTTCTCCACCACCTCGCGGTCGACGCCGGTGACCTTGATCAACACGAACGCCAGCATCGAACCCATGATCAATTCCCACACACCTTCCACCCACAGGTGCACCACCCACCACCAGTAGAACTTGTCCCGCGCCAGGTTGCCGGGGTTGTAGAAGGAGAACAGGAAGAACACCGCGAGGCCGATCAGCCCGGTCATCATCACCATGCTCACGGTGGTCTTGCGGCCTTTGAGCAGGGTCATGCCGATGTTGTACAAAAAGCCCAGGCACACCACCACAATGCCCATCTTGGTGAGCGTCGGCTGCTCCAGGAACTCACGCCCCATGGTCGGCAGCAGTTCGTTGTGGGTCAGCTTGGCCAGCGCCGCATAGGGCACCAGCAGGTAGCCGAGGATGGTCAATACGCCCGCCACCGCAAATACCCAGAACAACAGGATCGCCAGTTTGGGGCTATGCAGTTCGCGGTCGGCCTCTTCAGGCACCAGGTAATAAGCCGCGCCCATGAAGCCAAACAACAGCCACACGATCAGCAGGTTGGTATGAACCATCCGCGCCACGTTGAAGGGGATCAGCGGGAACAGGAAGTCACCCACGACGTATTGCAGGCCCATGATCAGGCCGAACAGCACTTGGCCGACAAACAGCATCAAGGCAAACACAAAATAGGGTTTGGCCACGGCCTGGGATTGGAATTTCAGATAGGGATTGGCGCTGCGCATGGCTCAGCCCTCCTTGTTCGGTGGCCAGTTATTGGTATCGATCTTCGAGCTCCACTTGAGGAACTCCGCCATGTCGTCCACCTCCTGGTCGCTGAGGTTGAATTGCGGCATGGCCCGGCGTCCTGGCACACCCAGAGGCTGCATCTTCATCCAGGCATGCAGGAACGGTTTGAAGCCCTCTTCACCGCCCCGGCGCTTGAACACATTGCCCAGCTCCGGCGCAAAGTACGCGCCTTCGCCCAGTAAGGTGTGGCAGCCGACGCAGTTGTTGCGCTCCCATACGCCTTTGCCGCGCACCACCGCGTCGGTCAGTTGGTCAACGTTGCTGCGGGCGGGAAAGGTTTGTTCGGTGTGATAGGTCAGGGCCAGGAAAATCAGGAAGAAGAACACGCTTCCTCCAAAGTAAATATTCCTGGCCATGCCTTTGGTGAAGGTCTCTGACATGCTCGCTTCCTCATGGCTTGGCGGTGGCCATGATAGGAAGGTGGGGAGGCAAAGCTGCTTGATGGCGATCAAGAATTGTTGATCGAAGCGCTGGGATATTTTCGCCGCTCAATGCACCGCTTCAAGCGCTTGCTGCGCCTTGCCTTTGGCCTGCCCGCGCAGATACAACGCCTCCACCAGCTTTTGCCGCTCATCCTGAGGCAACCCGCTGGCAAACTGCGCCAACGTCGTGTCCACCAACGCCCTGAGCGCCGCATCCGCCTCGCGCGCCTTGGCCAGTTCGGCCACCAGTACGTCGCGGTCCAGGGTCGGCGCCTGCAGTTGCCTGATCACGCCCATGCGCGCCTCACGCCCGGCCATGACCAGCGGCTGGCTGTCGGCACGGTTGTGCCGCAGCAGTTGACGCAATTCCTTGCGGCGCTGCGGCGGCAACTTGAACATGGCCTGGCGCAACCCATGTTGGTTGACCATCGCTTCAGCCGGCTCGGCAACGGTCATCCAGTGATAAAGGCCGCCCCCTACCCCACCGATCAAAAACACGTTGAGCAACACCGACACGAACAACCAAGGCTTAAGGGATCTGGCTGTCATTGTTCGGCTTCCTGCGCGTTGACGTTGAAGACGACCTGCGCATCGCCCTGATCAAAGACACTGGGCAATATCTCGGCTGGCAGGCTGGGCAACGGCATGCTCAAGGACGCCACCAACATCCCGGTGACGACACCGGCGATGCCCGCGCCAACAAGGCTCGCGGGCGAGAGCCAATCGGCATAGCGCGACCAGAAAGAGCGGCGTACGGTTGCCGACTGACGAATCCGCCGGGCCAGCGCCGGGTCGGCGCATGCCGGTTGATGGCTGTCCAGTTGCCGATCCAGCCAACCCGCCGTCGCCAGGGTCTGGCGCGCGTGAAGGTTGCCGCTGTCCAGCAGGGCTTGGGCCGCGTCCTGTTCAGCGGCAGGCCAGCGCCGCAGATCGGCGCCGTAGGCATCGGCCAGGTAGGCAAAGCGTTCAAGTGTCATGTGGTTCCCCTTCCTGGGCGGGCAAGCCCGGGTGTGTCGGCAAGTTGGCTGCGCAACTGGCGGCGGGCCCGCGACAGCAGGCTTTCCAGTGCCTCGACGCTGATATTCATCAGGGCTGCGGCGTCAATGTTCGACAGCTCCTGGTAGTACTGCAACACAATGGCTTCGCGCTGGCGCTCGGGCAACGCGGCCAAGGCGGCAGCCATGCGCGCGCTGCGCTCGGCGGTTTCGAGTTGCTCATCGGCCGATGGCGCACTGTCCGGCAGCTCAAGCACGTCTTTATCGTGCAGAGCTCGCTCTTTGCGCCGACGCAAACGGTCGTGGCACAGGTTGAGCGCCACCCTGTGCAACCACGTATCGAAACGCGCCTCGCCGCTGCGCCAACCGGCGGCGTGCCGCCAGATGCGCAGGAAACTTTCCTGGGCCACGTCCTTGGCCTCGTCGGCATCCCCCAGCAACCGGCTGGCGAGCGCCAGCAAACGCGGGAGCTTGCGCGTGACCATCTCGTTGACGGCGGCAGGTTCGTTGTTGCCGATACGCGCCAGCAGCTCAACGTCCGGATCAATGTCTTTCAATCGGGCAGTTCCAAAAAATCAGCGGACCCAATGCCCTTCACGCCAATACCAATTGGGGCCATGGGCTTCCCAGTGGCCAGGCTCCCAGCGTGCGTTTCGCATCACCGGCTGCCAGTGGCCCGGCACCCACGCATACCCCTGCCCTTCCCAGCGCCAGTGCCCCCGGTCCCAGGCGTAACCGGGTCGCTCGACCGGGACCACTTCCACACGCTGCGGTGGCGGTGCCTGGCGAATGATGATCTCGGTCTGGGCAAAGGCCGGCGTGCTGACAAACGCGGCAAAGGCCAGTGGAGCAAGCAAGGCATAGCGCAATAGCGTCAGGACTTTCATGGCAACTCCTTCATCGACGTGTACCCGTACACGCCTCTGTAGGGTTGAACGGCGGGTAGCGAAAAATCCGTCGCGGCGGCATGGATTTTTCTTCGGGCAGGGGGTCGAGGGCAGTATTGCCTGGGTGTTGGCGGGACTTGATGAAATATTTGAAAGGATCGCGACGGATTTTCCCCCGTGGCGGCGTTCAAGGAATAACGCTGCGCACACCAAGAGGAAATACCATGTCCCGTCGTCTATCCATGCTGGTTGCCGCCCTGTTGATCGTCAGCCTCAGCGGCTGCGTGATCGTGCCCGAGCATCGCCATTGCTGCTGGCGTTACTACGGCGCAACCGATGCCCCCACCAGCACCGTCAACGGCTAGCTCAGCACCGCAAACCCGTGGCGCCCGGCCTTGATCTCGGTGCGCAGTTCGCCAATGAGGTTCGATATGGCATGGATGCCGTCCAACCCCTCGGGGGCTGCATGGTCAGCAGCGGCAAAAGTGCCGGAGCGCAAATCGCAGGCAAAAAAAATCCCAAGTAGCTGATGGAAACTTGGGATTTAAAAATGCATAAACCGTGGGAGGTGAACGCCGGGCTATAGTAACCACTGCAATAACGTGTAACAAGATTATTTTGATCCTTTCGTCGGATTCTAAACGCTGTAAGTCCTTCAATAACCACATGTTTTTTAAGGTAGTGAAACCTATTTATGCCACTTTTTGGTGCAACTACCGCCTATATACCCGCTTACATATGAGGGTTATTAACTCAATAACCAGGCGCTATTTACGCGCCACTTTGTAGCGCACGCAGTCTTGATAGAAGCTCTGGCGGATCGCTTCGGGCTTGAGTCTTGAACGGCTGTCGTACGTCTGCTCGGTGATGCCCATGGCCATCATGCGCATCCACGATTTATTGAACTTAAGGGTCTGGATCTTCTGCCGGGCGGCGTACAGCGACACCCCCGACAGCTTGAGTTCCTGGGCCCTGGCGGCGGTGCCGGCGCCCCAACTGCACATGTACTTGTCGCCCTCGCGCAGCTCCCTTGCCTGCACACCGGCCGCGCCGCCGGCCAGGGAGCAGGCGATCAGCATGATTCCAACATTACGCATTTGCATCCCCACCTAACCACCTGAAAATGAACGCGATTCTGGCGAGGATTTTGTTACAAAGGGGCCATTAAATTGCCTTATCGGCGCGTCATTACCATTGGTAGGTCGCGCTCGCCTGCACCGTGCGCTGGGAGCCATACCAGCACCACGAGTACGAGTAACACGACGCGACGTACTCTTTATTCGCCAGGTTGCTGGCATTGAGCGCCAGGCGCAGGTTGTCCTTGAAGTTGAGGAGGTGCTTGATGTCGTAGTGCACCGCGGCATCGAACAAGGTGTAACCCGGTACTTTCAAGGTATTGGCCGTGTCGCCCCACGAGGAGCCGATATAACGCGCACCGGCGCCCATGCCGAAGCCCTTGAGGTTGCCGTCATGGAAGGTGTAATCCGCCCACGCCGAGGCCGTGTGGCGTGGCACCGCGTAAGTGGTGGTGCCCTCGGCATTGATCGCCGGGCCTACGCCGATGTCGCTGATGGGCGCATAGCTCACGGTACTGTTGGATTGGCTGATGCGGTTATCGAGGTAAGCGTACGCCGCGGTGATATCCAGGTTGTCGTTGAGGCTGGCCTTGCCTTCCAGCTCAAAGCCACGCGATTGCACCTCGCCGTCCTGGCTCTGGCAGCGCCCGGTGCCGCACAGGTGGGTGGGGTCCGGGTCGGTGGTGAGCACGTTGGTCTGGCGCAGGTCGAAGATCGCGGCAGTAATAAAGCTATTGCTGCCCGGCGGCTGGTACTTGATACCGACCTCATACTGCTTGCCTTCGGTCGGTTTGAATACCGAACCGCCATACCCCGTACCCGACTGCGGGTTGAACGACTCCGAGTAGCTGGCATAAGGCGCCAGGCCGTTATCGAACAGATAGACCAGACCGACCCGGCCGGTAAAGGCCTTGCTGTCCAGGGAGGACTGGCTCTTGGCCCCGGTGCGCAGGGTCTTGGTGCTGCTATCGGTGCTGGCCCAGTCATAACGCCCTCCCAGCAGCAGCACCCATTTGTCCCATTTGAGCTGTTCTTGCAGGTACACGCCGGTCTGTTCGCTGCGCGACGTGCCGTCGGTGGTGTACGCCGGTACCGCAACGGCCGCGCCGTAGACCGGGTTGAAAATATCCAGGGTCGGCCCGGCGGTGTAAGTGCCTGAGCCCGACAGGGTGTCGGTGCGGGTGTTCTGATAATCGAGCCCCATCAACACAGTGTGCTGCAGCGGGCCGGTGTCGAATGTGGCCTGCACCTGGTTGTCGAGGGTGTAGGCGTCCATGTCCACGTCGGTGGCGATGGTCGAGCGGCGGATGGTCCGATAATCCGCCATCAGGTAGTTGTTGTAGAGGCTGCGGTACTGGCCTTCGCTGCGCAGGTAACGCGCATTCTGGCGCACCGTCCAGACCTCATCGAAGTGATGTTCGAAGGCATAGCCCAGGGAGTAATACTCGCGGTCACTCTTCTCGAAGCTCTTTTCGCCGTCGTAAAAGTCCACATCGATGCTGCGCCCCGTCGGGCTGCGCAATACCGAGCCCCAGGCCGGCACCGAACCGTAGGACGCACCCTTGGGGTCTTTTTGGAAATGCCCGAGCAAGGTCAGCGAGGTGGCGTCATCAGGGCGCCAAGTGAAAGCGGTGGACAGCGACTGGCGGCGGGTCTGCGTGTGCTCGACCTGGCCGTCCGCATCATCGAAAAGCCCGGCAACCCGGTAGGAATAAACACCCTGATCGTCAATCGGCCCACTCAAATCGAAGGTGGTGCGCTTTTTGTCAAAGGTGCCGTATTCGACGCCCACTTCATGAAACGGCGTGTCCAACGGGCGCTTGGTGACCATGTTGATCACCCCGCTCGGCGTGCCCTGCCCGTACAGCACCGACGCCGGGCCGCGCAGGACTTCAACGCGCTCCAGGTCGAAGGCGTCTTTTTGCGGCAACGCGTCACGGCTCGATGGCATGCGCAGGCCATCGAGGTAGGTGGCCGGGGAGAAACCACGGATGGTCAGTTGGTCCAGGCGCGAAGCCGTCGCGCCACGGGTTTCCGGGACCACGGCAGCGCTGTAGCGCAGGATCTGGTTGAGGCTCTCGGCGTTCTGCGCGCGCATCTGGTCTTTGGTGACAATAGAGATCGACTGCGGGGTTTCGATCAACGCGGTGTCGGTCTTGGTACCCGACAGGCTGCGCGTCGCCACATAACCGGACACCGGCCCAGTGGGGCTTTCGGCCTGGTAGGCGCCGCTGATGGTAGTGGCCTGCAACTCCATGGCGCCGCCGTTATCCGCAATGGCCTCCAGGCGATAGCGGTCGGCGGAGATCTTCAAAGCCTGCAGGCCACTGCCGGCCAGCAACTGGTTCAGGGCCACATCAATGGCGTATTCCCCGCTCAGGCCATCGCTGCGTTTGCCTCGGGTCAAACGTGCATCAAATGCCAACACCAACCCCGCCTGCTCGGCCAGGCTATTGAGCGCCTGGCTCAAGTCACCGGCCGGGACCTGAAAGCTGTGCACAGCCTGGGTGCTTTCTTCGGCGACGGAAGTCTGAACAGTCAGCAACGGCACAACAGCAAAAGCCATCGCCACTGACAGGGCCAGTGGATGCAAGGGACGAGCGAGGCGCGACATGGGAAATCCTGCGTAAGGGAGGTTCTATTAACCATGACGGCCAGGTCGGAAAATCGGGTAAGGATGAGAGCGATTTTTATTTGAGAGTGTTTTTTCAGCCCTTGCTGCAATCAGTCGGGTCGTTTTTTCGTGTAGCTCGTTGAGGCGGGTTCAGGCGTTTTTTCCCCGTCGTCGGTCAGCTCATTCTGATTTTTCCAACCGTTCATCCAGCCGCTTTTTGCTGCGGCAGACTCCGACGCCTTGCCTTCTGCCGAGACGTCACGGATGACACACGCCTCCCACATTGCCTCTATCGAACATGAGCTGGATGGCTTTCATCAGA
This sequence comes from Pseudomonas sp. S3_E10, assembly GCF_054667615.1. Lineage (NCBI taxonomy): Bacteria > Pseudomonadati > Pseudomonadota > Gammaproteobacteria > Pseudomonadales > Pseudomonadaceae > Pseudomonas > Pseudomonas sp. S3_E10. The sequence goes on along the minus strand of NZ_CP162743.1, from coordinate 5,309,582 downwards.
GCCTGGTGATTTATCGCCAGCAGATGGGTGCCTGGTATTCGCGGGCGCTGGATTCGGTGAGCCACGCCGCAGATATACCGTCCTTGTTGGGGATGGATCGGGTGGTGCGGGTCGGGGATTCGCAGCGTTCGGTAAGTATTTCCGATGCGGATTTTTCCACCGTCGCCCGCTGCCCCGCGGGCGGCGAGCTGAAGATCGAGAGCAAATTCGAGTCGCTGTATGACGTGCCGATTGGCGGGATTGCGGTCGAGGTGGTCGGGCTGGATGACGGCAGCTCCACGCCAGTCATGCTGGATGAGCACGGCAAGGGCTCGCACCACTGCGCTGCCGGTGGGCGCTATCAAGTGCGGGTGCAGGGCGGCGTGTCGGCAGAACAGGTCGATGCACTGTTTACCTCCTATGCCGGGCTGACAGCGGACCTGGAGCAGTGGCTTCGCGAGCAGTGGCGAACCTTCAAGCCCTATTGGGAACAGTCCACCGCGAGTGCGATTGGCAGCGGCGTGCTGGCGGGCAGTTGGGCCGCGATCATGGACGTGTGGGACAGCGTCAAGCGGGTGCAGGCGGTTCTTGAAGACCCGCTTAAATACGTCGAAGAGCTCGGTGATCAGGCCGCCAAATTGGCGCAGATCGCCACCGACGCGCCCAAGGTCATGGAACAGGCGATGTTGCTCGCCAGTGACGAGGCGGCGCTGTTTCTGCTGGTGCGCACAGCGATGATCTGGCTGGACGCATTGCCGCCCAGTGAGATTGCGCAAGTGGCCGCTGGGTTTGTGGTGTCGCTGCTGATTGACCTTGTGATTGGCGCGGTGCTGACCATCGCATTGCCGGCGGCGGCTGTGGCGTATCTGAGCCTGCGGCTGGCCAGGTACGGCGCGCAGATTGTGAAGGCGGCCGTTGGTTTTGTTCAGAGCGTGCTGGCGATTCTTGCGAAGTTCATGCAAGCGGTGGATCGCTACAAAGCGGTGGCGGTGCGCGGGGTCGTCGGTGGGGTGAAGCAAGGCACGCTGCAGATGCGCTGGCGGGCGCGGCAGAACGCGGTGCTGAAGCAAAAGGAGCATGTCGACGATGTGCCTGTTTCGGGGAAAACCCCGAACGGAGATGCGGCGGCTTCGGCGGACAAGACCGTCACCAATGGCTGCCCGGTGTCGATGGTCACCGGGGAGGAATTGCTCACCCTCACCGATGGTGTTTTAGACGGGATATTGCCGTTTGAGTGGACCCGTTTGTACCGCACCAGCGCGGTGGAAGTGGATGTTGGGCTGGGGTTTGGCTGGAGTCATTCGCTGGCGCAGCGGCTTTCTGTTTCGGGCGATTCGGTGGTGTGGACCGACCATGAAAACCGCGCTGTTTCGTTTCCACTGCCGACTTCTGCTCGGCCGGCGATCACCAATAGCCTGGCCGAAGCGGCGATCTATTTAGGTGCTTTGCCGGACGAACTGGTGCTGGCCCAGGCGTCGCGCTTTTATCACTTTCGCGACGGTGTGCTGGTCTCGATCAGTGATGCGTATGACAACCGGCTGCGGATTGCGCGGGATGTGTTGGGCCGCATCGAGCGCCTGGATACCGGCGCCGGCCGCTCGTTGTGCTTGCGTTATGAACGGGACCGCATCGTCGCGGTGGACTACCAGATTCAGCGCAGCAAAGACCGCCAGCCCTACGAATGGATCACCGAACAAAACGTTGTTTCCTACGCCTATGACGAGTTAGGACGACTGGTCTCGGCGACCAGTGCCGTCGGCGAAAGCGAGGTTTATCGGTACGACGAACAGCATGTGATTCTTGAGCGGGGCTTGGCCGGTGGCGCGAGCTTCTTTTGGGAATGGGAGCGCGCTGGCAAGGCGGCGCGATGCGTGCGGCACTGGGCCAGCTTTTCGCAGATGGACACGCGTTATGTCTGGGGGGATGACGGCCGTGTCACGGTGCATAACGCCGATGGCAGCCAGGAAGTATATGTCCACGATGACCGCGCACGGCTGGTGCAACGCACCGATCCGGACGGCGCCCAGCACTTCAAATCCTACGACGCCAAGGGGCGACTGACGGTCGAGCAGGACCCGCTCGGGGCGGTGACGGCGTATCAGTACGACGATGCCGGACGCTTGGTGGCGGTGTTTCCCGGCGATGACGAGCCGACATCCTACGAGCATGACAACGGTTTCGTACGGGTGGTGCGGCGTGGCGAGGCGGTTTGGAAATATGAGCGTAACGATCAGGGCGACGTGACGCGCAGGACCGATCCCGATGGTGAGGTGACGGACTACAGCTACAACAAATACGGCCAACTGACGGGCGTTTGGTATCCCGATCACAGCTGTCATCGGCTGGTGTGGAATGAACGCGGCCAGCTCATTGAACAACAACTGCCCAATGGCGGGATCAAGCGTTACCGCTACGACGATCTGGGCCGCGAAATTGCCCGCGAAGATGAACAGGGCGCGCTGACCGGGTATCAATGGGACAGCGTTGGTCGGTTAACGCGTGTTGTACTGCCGGGCGGCGCAACCCGCGAATACAGCTACAACCCCTACGGAAAAATCACCGCCGAACGCGACGAACGCGGCCACGTCACCCGCTACGAATACGCCGATGGCCTGCACCTGATCAGCCGCCGCATCAACGCCGACGGCACCCAGGTCAACTACCGCTACGACAATGCGCGGTTATTGCTGACCGAAATCGAAAACGAAATCGGCGAAATCTACCGACTGGACTACCACCCCAACGGCCTGATCCAGCAGGAAATCGGCTTCGACGGCCAGCGCACCGCCTACGTCTACGACCTCAACGGCAACCTGCAGGAAAAAACCGAACACGGCGACGATGGCCGTCAGCTAGTTACCGTTTACCAGCGCGATCACGCCGGCCGCCTTGTACGAAAAACCTTACCCGACGGCAGCACGGTCGATTACGCCTACGACCGCCAAGGCAAACTCCTCAGCCACTACCACTACGACGACCAACACCGCCTGCACGCCCACACCATCACCCAACAGGAAAACCACCTCTACCAACGCCACTACGATTACGACAAATCCGGCAACCTCACCCGCCTGAACGACACCCGCAAGGGCGAACACCACTACCGCTACGACCCGCTAGCCCGCCTCACCCGCGCAGACCATTCGCAAGACCTGCAAGAACGCTTCGGCCACACCCCTGCCGGTAACCTGCTGATGCACGACCGCCCCGGCCCGGACATCGTCGCCGGCAATCGGTTGATGATCCAGGGCGACCGGCACTACGACTATGACGCCTTCGGCAACCTGATCCGTGAACGGCGCGGCAAGGGCCATCAACTCGTTACCGAGTACCGCTACGACTGCCAGCATCGATTGATCGGCCTCACCCAGCCCAACGGCCAAACCGCGAGTTACCGCTACGACCCGTTTGGGCGACGCATCAGCAAAACCGTCGATGGCATAACGACCGAGTTTTTCTGGCAAGGCGACAAACTGATCGCCGAACACCATGCGGATCGGCATCGCAGCTACCTCTACGAACCCGATAGTTTTAGGCCGCTCGCCCTGCTGGAAGGCTTCGGCCCACAAGACACCAAGCCCTACCACTACCAACTCGACCACCTCGGCACGCCCCAGGAACTCACCACTCCAGACGGCGAAATCGTCTGGTCCGCCCACTACCGCGCCTACGGCCAAATCAGCCGTCTCGACGTAAAAAAAGTCGACAACCCGCTGCGCTTCCAAGGCCAATACTTCGATCCGGAAAGCGGACTGCACTACAACCGCCATCGCTACTACAATCCGGACATTGGTCGCTACCTGACGCCGGATCCGGTGAAGCTGGCGGGTGGGATCAACGCATACCAGTACGTGCCTAACCCTACGGGGTGGGTGGATCCGCTAGGGCTAAGCAAATGTCCTGGCAACTGTGATCCGGCTAAAAGCTCTGAGAGTTTTTCGAGCAGCGCGAAAGCGAATGAAGGTCAACCACCGCTCCCTTCTCCTGAAGATATTGAATGGACGGCCCATGGCTATAAGCACAGTCCTTCAAAGAAAATACCTTGGAAAGATATTTTGGCAACGACAAAATCTGGTCCGGCAAAATACAGGCCAGGGATAGATATTGAAAGCCTAGAGAGGGAAGCCTATAAAAACGGCAGGATGACTACGAATGGCAAACCTTGGAAGGTCATGGAGTACGCTGAAAGCATCGGCGCAAGCGAGGGGGCTCCAAGTCGCTGGATCCGGGTAGAACTAAGCTCGAAAACGATTCACGGCCACCCCATTTCAGAGCAAGAATTCCGGAGATTAATCAAGTGATTTCATTAGACTTCATACAAGGCAACATCACCTACGATGATCTTTCTTTGCTGGAAGACTCCGCGATTGAAGATCAAGTACACAACTTGAAGGAGGATATGCTTCAGGTGGTGTACCCAGACGGACTATTACTTGACGTAGGCTGGTTTCCTTCATTCGATGTAAAAGGACACTTTCAAATAAAAGTCGTCAAAAACCATGACTGGGACTCCCCTGTTTTAAAGTTTACCGCGCAATCAATTAGGGCTCTGATTAAGCAGCTTCTGCTCACACAATCTCAATTAATGCAGCGCTAAAAAAACGCCAAAATTATAGCCCACGCTCCCCTTAAACTACCCTGAGGAGACCTGAACACCAGAGCTTAAAAGCACCACGATGATGGCTGTAAAGGCAGGTTTTGTTGAGATAAGCCCAATAAGAATCCAGCTCTATCCCACACATATGTGAACGCCACTCAAGTCAGTGCAAACAACAACCACCCACTCAAGGGCTGCTTCGCAGCCCCACACAGCGCAAACCCGCTCTCCACAAGCCAACAACCCGATCAACCGAATTTGCCGATTCACCACCCCTCTTTCAACATCCGCAACTCCAAATGCTGCAACAACATAATCGTCTTCCCATCCACAATCTCCCCGCTCTGCACCATGCCCAGCGCCTGCTCAAACCCCAGCTCCAACACTTCGATATCCTCGCCCTCTTCTTCCAGCCCACCACCGCTGCCAACTCGATCCGCCGGCTGATACTCGCCGATAAAAAAATGAATTCGCTCAGTCACCGAGCCCGGGCTCATGAACGCGGCATAGATTTTTTCCACATGCCCCACGCGGTAGCCCGTTTCTTCTTCCGCCTCCAGGCGAATACGTTCCTCGGGGCTGGCATTGTCCAGCAACCCGGCCGCTGTCTCGATCAGGTAGCCGGGGTAGTCATTGACGAACGTGGGCATGCGGAATTGGCGAATCAGCAACACCGTACGCTGCTCGCGGTTGTACAACAGGATGGTCGCGCCATTGCCACGGTCGTAGACCTCACGGGTCTGGGCCTGCCAGCTGCCGTCGCGGCGGCGCAGGTCGAAGCTGTATTTCTTGAGGAGGTACCAGTTGTCCGAGAGGGTTTGTTCGGCGGTGATGCGAACGGGGCTGTTGTCCATGGTCAGGCCTTTTGTTCAAAGTGGGGAGCATTGTCAACGCTGTAACACTTTGCAAGCAATCACCCTCAACGGCTGTCGAATTTATACCTGTGGGTGTAGGCCATCTGGTAAAACCCCTGCTTCACCTTCACCTGGGTACCTTCATGTCTTCTCGTTTTCTGCCGCGCCTGCGCCTGCGCTGGCTGCCCTTGCTGTGCATGGCGTTGTTGATCGTCGGCCTGCCGGTGGGTTGCAGCGTGTTGCAACAAAAGGAGCGTGAGCTGGTGTTCCGCATCGAGCCGGGCACCGCCAGTTGGTACAGCGGTTTGCCCAAGGCCGTGCAGGAATTCGAACTCAAGCCCGCCAGTTTCAAGTCGGGGCAGAACATTCACGGCTGGTGGTACCCGGCGGGCAACAAAGATGCACCGGCAGTGCTCTATCTGCACGGCGTGCGTTGGAACCTTACCGGGCAGTTGTTTCGCATCGAGCAATTGCATGCACTCGGCTATTCGGTGCTGGCCATCGATTATCGCGGCTTTGGCCAAAGCCAAGGTGACCTGCCTTCGGAAACGACGGTATACGAAGACGCGCGCATCGCTTGGGAACGCTTCAAGCTGCTGCAGCCGGACCCGAGCAAGCGCCTGATCTACGGGCACTCGCTGGGTGGCGCGGTGGCCATCGACCTGGCCGTTGAACTGGGCCAGCAGACGCCGCTGCCGGTGCGCGGGCTGGTGATCGAATCCACCTTCACGTCCCTGGCGGATGTGGCCACGGCGGTGGCCAACACCTCGTTGCCGGTCCGTTGGCTGCTGTCGCAGAAATTCGACTCCATCGACAAGATTGCCGACATCCATATGCCGTTGTTGGTGGTACACGGTCTTGATGACCGCTATGTGCCGCCGCGTTTCAGCCAGCAATTGTTTGAAGCCGCCGAGGAACCCAAGCGGTTGTTATTGGTGCCCGGCGCCAGCCATAACAACAGCATGAGCCTGGCCGGTCGCAGCTATCGCCAGGCACTCGACCACCTGATGCAGGCCAGGATGCCGGCGCAGGTTGTCACGCACTCCACAGGCCGTAAAGGCGACTCATAAAGTGCTTTTCGGCACTGGCTTCGCGCTTGGCTGTCAAGCGCAAACCCTGCCCATGCTGGCCCAAATCGAAAGTTGATCAAATATTAACCGTAGGTTAAATCGCCAAGCCAGCCGGGCGTTCGCAAAGTTATCCACAGAGATACCCACGGTTTTCGTGGACAACTCTTTTTATTTTTTTACGATTTTTTTGCTCATCCGTTGCTTTCTGGATATGTCCCCGGCAACAAAATCTGGCGATTCACATCGCGTATATCGTTATACCCACAGAGCGCCATCGACACGTCCAACTCCCGAGCGATGATCTCCAGGGTCTTCGTCACGCCCGCCTCGCCCAAGGCACCCAAACCGTACAAATGCGGCCGACCGATCATGGTGCCCTTGGCCCCCAAGGCCATCGCCTTGAGCACGTCCTGGCCGGAGCGGATGCCACCGTCAAGCCACACTTCAATACGCTCGCCCACCGCGTCGACAATCGCCGGCAACTGGCTGATGCTCGACGGCGCGCCATCCAGCTGACGGCCACCGTGGTTGCTCACCACCAACGCATCCGCGCCGCAATTGGCGGCCAGGCGCGCGTCTTCCACATCAAGGATGCCCTTGATGATCAGCTTGCCGCCCCAGCATTTTTTGATCCATTCCACATCGTCCCAGCTCAGGCGCGGGTCGAATTGCTGGGCGGTCCACGCCGACAGCGAACTCATGTCCGCAACGCCCTTCACATGCCCGACGATATTGCCGAAACCACGGCGTCGGGTACCGAGCATGCCCATCACCCAGCGCGGTTTGGTCGCCATGTTGAGGATGTTCGGCAGGGTCAGTCTGGGCGGTGCCGACAGGCCGTTGATCAAGTCCTTGTGCCGTTGCCCGAGGATCTGCAAATCCAGGGTCAGCACCAAGGCATCCACGCCTGCGGCCTTGGCCCGTTCGATCAACTGTTCGATAAACGCGCGGTCGCGCATCACGTACAACTGGAACCAGAACGGCTGGCCGACGTGTTCGGCAATGTCTTCAAGCGAGCAAATGCTCATGGTCGACAAGGTGTAGCGCAGGCCAAACGCGGCGGCGGCGCGGGCGGTGAGAATCTCGCCGTCGGCATGCTGCATGCCCGCAAGGCCGGTGGGCGCCAGCGCCACCGGCATGGCCATGTCCTGGCCGAGCATGCTGGCGCGGATCGAGCGTTCATCAATATTGCGCGCCACCCGCTGGCGGAATTTGATCGCGGCAAAATCGCTTTCATTCGCCCGGTAGGTACTCTCAGTCCAGGAACCGGAATCGGCGTAATCGTAGAACATCCTTGGAACACGTTTTTGCGCCAGCCTGCGTAAGTCTTCGATGGTTGTGATCAACGACATCTAGGTCACCTCTCCCTGAACTGAGCCCAGAGAGTAACCGGCCAACGGTCGCCCAACCAGCCATTGCGTTTATAGCGACGGCAGACTAACCTCGCACAAACCCGCAAAATAGCGCATAAACATGCACAACTCCCATCAAGCCATTGACCTGCCTTCCCTGCGCAAACAGAAGATCCTATTGCTGCTGGAACGCGACGGCAAAGTCACCGCTGCACAATTGGTCGAGCACTTTGCCGTGTCCCAGGACACCATCCGCCGTGACCTTGGCGAGCTTGCCGCCGCCGGCCTGTTGCAACGGGTCCACGGGGGCGCTTTGCCTCGGCCCAAAGATACCGGCAAGGACTTCTTCACCCGCGTCGGCGAGACCAACGCTGCCAAGCGCCACCTCGCGCAACTGGCGGCAAACCGAGTCGAAGACGGCCAGATTGTGCTGTTCGATTCCGGTTCCACTACGCTGCAGATCGCCCAGTCACTGCCGCACTCCATACGCCTGACCGTGGTCACCGCTTCGCCGATGATCGCCATCGCCCTGGCTGATCATCGTGACGTGAAGGTGATTCTGGCTGGCGGCCAACTCAACCCGGCCACCCTCTCCACCGGCGGCCATGACGCCATACGCCTGATCCAGAGCATCAAGGCCGACCTGCTGTTTACCGGCGTGTGCGCGCTGCACCCGCAGGTAGGCATGAGCTCGCTGCATTTTGATGAAGTGGCGGTCAAGCAAGCTTTGCTCGATAGCGCCTCCCACGTGGTGGCGGTAACCATGGCGGACAAACTCGGCGCGGTAGAGCCGTTTGTGGTGGCGCCGTGCAGCCGTATTCACACGTTGATTACCGAGTGGCATGTGCCGAACGTGCAGGCGTATGAGCAGTTGGGGCTGGAAGTGCTGCGGGTTGAGGTCGAGTAGCTAGACGTGGCGGTGGCGCCGATCCCCCTCAGTGGCCCAGCTTGCGCTCAGCCTTGGCGGCTTGCTCTTTGATCGCACCGGCCTGGCGCTCAGCGTCCTTGATCGACGTGGGCGTCAGCACCTTGTCGACGCTTTCCGTGTTCGGATCTGGACGCTCCAGCGCCTGGTCCTTGTCGGGGGTGCCGGCGCCTTTCTGGGCTTGTTCCGAGCTGATGGGGTTGGATGTTTTGTCGGCAGTTCTGTGATCGGTCACGAAGTCTCTCCAGGCAATGAGGCGCAAAAAAACATGCGCCGTTGTGCAGCAGAGCCCTGGGGTATTTCGATAGTTCAAGGAAATTGCAGCCGCGAAATCAACGCAAAAAAAATTTAAACCTTTTGCCCAGGCATCCGCTCAACAGTCAGGTAACGGCATCCCACCACGTTCAAGGAGAACCACCATGACTACTCTGCTGATCAAACAGATGGGCCTGACCTTCGCACTGGTCGCCGGCGCAATGTCCACCGCCATGGCCGCCACCTCCAACGACTTCGTCGACAACGCGGCCGAAGGTGGCATCACCGAAATCGAGGCCGGCAAACTGGCCCTGGAAAAAAGCAGCGCTGGCGACGTGAAGACCTTCGCCCAACACATGGTCACCGACCACACCAAGGCCAATCAGGAACTGATGACACTGGCGAAAAAGCTCGATATCCAAGTGCCGGATGATGCCGCCCTGACCGACAAGGCCAAGAAAGCCATCCTGGAAATGCGCGACGAGTCGTTCGATAAGGCTTACGCCAACAACCAGGTGGCGGCTCATGAAAAAACCGTCGAGCTGTTCAAGAAAGAAGCCGCTTCCTCGGATAACGCCGAGCTGAAAGCATTCGCCACCAAGACCCTGCCCACCCTTGAAGCCCATCTGAAAATGGCCAAGGAGCTGCAGGCCAAATACGACCATTAATCCCCGACCAGGAGACCCTCGACCATGAGCTCGCAACTCAACGGTAAGAAAATCCTCATCATCACCTCCAACACCGGCATCGAGCGCGATGAGCTGGTCAAGCCGCTGCAAGCACTGCGCGAGTTTGGCGCGACCGTGACCCACGGTTCGAGCAAGGGCGGTACCACCCAGACCTTTGTCGGTGATACCGAAAAAGACAAGACCGTGGAATCCGACGTGCAACTGTCGGATGTGCTGAGCAGCGATTTTGACGCGCTGGTCATTCCCGGCGGTACCGTCAACGCCGACACACTGCGCCAGGACGCTGCGGCGCTGCGCTTGATCAAAGAGTTCGCCGACGCCGGCAAGACCATCGCGGCCATCTGTCACGGCCCCTGGACATTGATCGACGCGGGCGTGGTCCAGGGCAAGACGCTGACCTCGTATAAAAGCGTGCGCATCGACCTGGAAAACGCCGGCGCCGCCGGTTGGGTCGACGCTCAGGTCAAGGAATGCAAAGCCAATGGCTGGACCTTGATCACCTCGCGCACGCCGGATGATCTGCCTGCGTTCAACACGGCGATTGCCCAGGCGCTGGCCGGCTGATTGCGGCGCCCCTGAACGCAAACAGGCGCCCCATGGGGCGCCTGTTTGCCAAAGGCTTCAACCCTCAGCTTTTACGCTGTTGCGCCATCTCGCGCTTGGGCCCGAACATCGCCCAGGCGATCAGCCCCAACAACGGCACGAAAATCAGAATCACCAACCATAAGCCTTTGGTCTCCCAGCCGCCGGTGCTGCGCAACACCACATTGATCGCCCACAATTCCAACAGCAGCAGAATCACCGCCAACCCGATCCAGACATATTCTATTTGCATGCTTCACCTCCTGAGGTCTATGGGTTAAGTCAAGCATCTGCGCCAAGGGTTCCATCGGATTTACCAAGGGGCGTGGTGGCTGCCCACCGAGGGCATCAAGCGCTCAGGGTGTAATGCAATCCGCTGCGGCCACGACCATGCAAGCTGCACGATCCCAACCCGCGCAGAACCTACTTAACCAATTGATAAACATACGATTTATGTAATCGCTCAAGTTGGTACAGCTGATGCAATCTTCTACCAGACGAGGCGCGCACTTCGACGCGCCCGAACCCAGTCTGTGAGGTTTCATCATGAATGCCATCGACCTTCTCAAAGCCGACCACGAACGTGTAAAAGCGCTGCTGACCCAACTGAGCGAGTCCACCGAGCGCGGTGTGAAAAAGCGCACCGAGCTGCTGGCCAAGCTGGAGATGGAAATCACCCTGCACACCAAGCTTGAAGAAGAGATTCTCTACCCCGCCTTCCGTAAAGCCGGCGGCAAGGAACAGGACATCATGTACCACGAAGCCAAGGAAGAGCACCGCACCGTCGACACCCTGGTACTGCCTGACCTTAAACAAACCGAACCGTCCACCACCGAGTTTTCCGGCCGAGTCAAGGTGGTCAAGGAGTTACTGGAACATCACATCGAAGAAGAGGAAACCGAGATGTTCCCTCAAGCGAAAAAACTGCTGGGCAAAGCGCAACTCGAAGAGCTCGGCGCAGAAATGGAAGCCATGAAAGCCGCGTTTAAAAAATCCATGACTGCCAAGCCGATGGCGGCCTGACGCGCGTTCGTCGTCTCGCTCCGGCACCGGGGCCCATTGTGCGAAGGGCTCCGGTTGTGCAATGAATCAAGAGGACGGAATCATGAACCACATGCAAAGGATCCTGCTTGTTGCGTGCCTGGCAGCCCTGTCCGGCCCTGCCGCCCTTGCCGCGTTTGGCGACAATGCCACGCCCGCGGCCAACACCTTGGCCGGCGACAGCGCTGCCGGTTCTGCCCTGCCGCCGGGGACTTACCCGAGCAGCCCTTCCGACAGCGACAAAAAAACCCAGGACACCGACAAACAACAGGAAAAGACCTCCAAACCTGCCGATTCCGATAAAGAACCCCAGAAAAAACCGCGCTCAGGCAGCTGACGGCTCATCCGCACTCGGCGGCTCGGGCGCCAGCCCCCAGTCGCCGTGTTCGTACCAGTCGTCGCCGAGCATCTCGGCCGGGTGCATGGTGCGGTCGGCGCCATTGCCGCACGCCAGGTCGGCGGCGCCGCAGTAGCGATCACAGCCCCAGCAGATGCGTTCGGGGTGTTTGGGGTGCAGCGGAAAAGGCTTGGCCATTGCAGTGCTCCTTACCGAAGGGCGACCTCACCACCCTAGCCCTGATACCCGCCCCCAGCCTTGACCGATATCAAGCCTGGCACGCATGAAATATCGTGCGAACTTGACAAGAATCATTATTGTTTACGCCAGACCTTCCTAGACTCGGGCTCTCTTTACTTACCCGTCTGGAAGCCCCTATGCGTACCCTCCCCCTGCTCCCCATCGCCCTGCTGTTATCCACCTCTGCGGCGCTCGCCAAGGAGTACCCCATCGGCGAACCGCAACAGTGCCCCGGCCTGGAAATCGGCGCGGTGTACCTGCAACCGATTGAAATGGCCCCGGCCGGCATGATGCGCGCCACCGCCGACTCCGACGTGCACCTGGAAGCCGATGTGCGGGCCACGGCGGACAATGCCCAGGGCTTTCAGGAAGGCAGTTTCGTGCCCTATCTGAACCTGTCGTTCTCGCTGAAAAAACAGGGCAGCGATACGCCAATCAGCGGTGACTTTCACGCCATGGTCGCCAACGATGGGCCGCACTATGGCGATAACGTCAAGCTGCAAGGCCCCGGCAAATACACCCTTACCTTCAGCGTGCGGCCGCCCACCGGTCACCACGCCCTGGGCCGTCATACCGACAAGGAAACCGGCGTGGCGCCCTGGTTCGAACGCTGCGAGGTGCATTACGAATTCGTCTATGCCGGTATCGGTAAAAAAGGCGGCTACTGATGCGCCGCGCCCTGCTGTTGGGCGGCTTTTTGCTGAACGGCGCGGCGTGGGCGGCAGCGCTGCCCACCTATGAGCTGAGCCTGCAAGACGGTCATTTCACCCCGCCGCAATTGGTGGTCAAGGCCGGCGAGCGCTTCAAGATCGTGCTCAAGAACACGGGCCTTGGGCCTGCCGAATTCGAGAGCACACCGCTGCGCGTGGAGAAAGTGCTGTCACCCGGCGTGACCACGTTTGTGGTGATCCATCCCCTGCAACCCGGCGTGTACCCGTTTTTCGATGAATTCAACCCACAACTGCCCGAAGGCAGCATCCGCGCCGATTAGGAGCCGTTGATGAATCAAGCGATGTTTATTGTGTGGCGCGAAAGCGTCGAAGCGCTGTTGGTGATCGGCATTTTGCAGGCCTGGATCAGCCGCCAGAGCGGCCATTCGCGCCTGGCCCGTTTCCTTTGGGCCGGGGTGTTGGCGGGGTTGCTGGGTTCGGCGGGCCTGGCCGGGTTGATGCTGTGGGCCGGCGACACCATGACCGGCGCCGAGGGTGAATGGCTGCAAGCGCTGATGACGCTGCTGGCCAGCGGGTTGATGGTGCAGATGGTGTTCTGGATGCACCGCCACGCGCCCACGCTCAAGCACAGCCTGCTACGCGAAGCCGACCAGCGCCTGGCCCATCAGGGCGGTTGGGGGCTGATGCTGCTGGCGCTGTTGGCGGTGAGCCGCGAAGGCAGCGAAACCGTGGTGTTCCTGTACGGTGCCGGCGCACGGCTGCACGATACGGCGCTGGGCTTGTTCGCCATCGGCGGCGTGCTGGGCCTGGTGTTGGCCGGTCTCACGGTGGTGTTGTTGCGCAGCAGTCGGCGTTTTATCTCGTGGTCGCACTTTTTTGCCCTCAGCGAAGCGCTGTTGCTGCTGTTGGGCGGTGCCTTGCTGGTCGCCGCCGTGGACCGCATCAGCGGGCAACTGCTGGCCATGGACATGCCCGACTGGGTCTACAGCGCTGTCGGCGAAAGCCGCTGGGACAGCAGCGCCCTGCTCAGTGACAGCCATGGCCTGGGCGCGCTGCTCGCCGACTTTGCCGGCTACCGCGCCGCACCCAGCCTGATCACCTTGCTGGTGCTGCTGGGCTACTGGTTGGCGGTGGGCAACGGCTTGCGCCGGTCACGGCCATGAACTGGCTGCAGCCCCTGGGCGATGGTATGCGCCGCCATGCCCGGTTGATCCGCGCCGTGCAATGGGTGGTGGTGCTGGCCTACGCCGTGCTGTTGGTGGTGCCCGCCCTGCTGCCGCTACCGGACAGCCAGGCGCGCCTGCTGGACAACCTGACGCGGCTCGCACAATTTCTGTTCTGGGGTGTCTGGTGGCCGTTCGTATTGCTGTCGATGGTGTTATTCGGGCGCCTGTGGTGCGGCGTGCTCTGCCCGGAAGGCTCATTGAGCGAATGGGCCAGCCGGCATGGCCGTGGCCTGGGCATTCCACACTGGCTGCGCTGGGGTGGCTGGCCCACCGTAGGTTTTGGTCTGACCACCCTCTACGGCCAGTTGATCAGCGTGTATGACTACGCTCAGGCTGCGTTGCTGATCCTCGGTGGCTCGACCGTGGCGGCGGTGATCGTCGGCCTGCTGTTCGTACGCGGCAAACGCGTGTGGTGCCGCTACCTGTGCCCGGTCAGCGGCGTATTCGCCCTGCTCGCCCGCCTGGCGCCCGTGCACTTTGCGGTGGATGAACAACGCTGGAAAGCCAATAGCGCCCCGCGCCTGCCATTACCCAACTGCGCGCCACTGCTGGACATCCGCCGCCTGCAAGGCGCCAGCGAGTGCCACGCGTGCGGGCGCTGCAGCGGGCAACGGGGGGCGGTCCAACTGATCGCGCGCTCGTGCAACCAGGAAATCCTCCAGGCACCGCGCCAACCCGGCTCGGTGTGGGATGCACGGCTGCTGCTGTTTGGCGTGATCGGCTTGGCCATGGGCGCGTTCCACTGGACCATCAGCCCGTGGTTCATCGCCCTCAAGCAGGGCCTGGCCGAATGGCTGGTGAGCCATGATTGGCTATGGCCGCTGCAAGACAATGCACCGTGGTGGCTGCTGACCCATTATCCGCAGCTCAATGACAGTTTCAGTTGGCTCGACGGTGTTTGCATCGTGCTGTATCTGGCGGGCAGCTCGTTGCTGCTCGGTGGCGGATGCTGGCTGCTGCTGCGCCTGGCCGCGCGCGTAGCGGGTGATCGCGCACTGTTTCGGCCCCTGGCCCTGACCTTGACGCCCTTGGGTGGTGCGGGGTTGTTCCTGGGCTTGTCGGCGACCACGGTGAAGTTGTTGCGCTATGAGGGGTGGGTGTTGGGCTGGGTGCAGCCGGTTCGCGCGGCGATTTTGCTCGGCGCGATGGGCTGGTGTTTGTGGTTGGGGTGGCGGCAGCTGGGTGGGGTGCAATCGCGGTGGGCGGCTTGGTTGTGTGTTCTGGTGAGTAACGGGGTGGTGGGATTTGGAGGGTGGTTGCAGTTTTGGGGATGAGTACCCATCCGTCGTTTGGGTAACGGCTCGCGTTTGAACGGCGCAACAGACTGAGGTCCACCCGATGTAGGCAGATCCACCTGTGGGAGGGGCGGTGCGACGATTCGACTTGCTCCCGATGGCAGTGGGTCAGCAAACGATGCACTCACTGACACTCCCCCATCGGGAGCAAGCCCCCTCCCACAGTGGAACTGTGATCGACGAACAATACCGGTCGGTTACTAGACCTTGAACCGCGCCACCATCTGATGCAGCGCCCCCGCCATCCCCGCCAAGTCGTGCCCTGCCGTCTCTGTATGCAATGCGCCCTGCAATACCTGCTGGGACAAACTACGAATCCCCACCAGGTTACGATCCACCTCCCGCGCCACCAGCGCCTGCTCTTCGGTGGCGCTGGCAATCAGCATGTTGCGCTCGTTGATCTGCGAAATAGACCGAGTGATCTCCTCCAACGCCTCCCCCGAACGCTGCGCCACGCCCAAGGTGGTCTGCACCCGCTCACTGCTGCTGTGCATCGCCGCCACCGCGTGTTCGGTGTCATGGCGAATATTGCCGATCATCTGCTCGATCTCCTGGGTCGAGGTTTGAGTGCGATGGGCCAGCGCACGTACCTCATCGGCGACCACGGCAAAACCGCGCCCGGCGTCCCCGGCGCGGGCCGCTTCGATGGCGGCGTTGAGGGCCAGCAGGTTGGTCTGGTCGGCAATGCTGCGGATCACCTCCAGCACGCCGCTGATGTCCTGCACGCGCACGGCCAGTTGCTGGATGCGTTCGCAGGTTTCCACCACGCCGTTGGCCAGGGTGTTGATCGACGCCACGGTTTGCTGCACCTGGGCCTGGCCGCGCTGGGCGGTCTGCTCGGACAGACGCGAGGCCTCGCTGGTGCTCACGGCATTGCGCGCCACTTCATCGACCGCGGCGGTCATTTGATTCACCGCCGTGGCGGCCTGTTCGATCTCTTGGCCCTGGGCCTGCAAGCTGCTGCTGGTCTGGCCGCTGACCGCGCTCAACTCCTCGGAGGAGCTGGCCACGCCGTCCACCGACGCCGCGATGTGCCGCACCATCTGGTTCAGGTTCTGCTGCATCCGGTGCAGGTTGCGCATCACGCTGCCCTCGGCACTGTTGCCCACGGGCACCACGATGGTCAGGTCGCCCTCGGCGATATGGTTCAACACCCGCGCCGCTTCAGACGGCTCGCCGCCCAAGGGCCGGAGCACGCTGCGGGTAACCATCACCGCAGCCGTTATCACCAGCGCCAGGCACAGCACGAACAGCCCGAGCATGTTGCGCCGCGCCTCGTCATACAGGCTCTGCGCCGCCTGCCGGCGCTCGGCGAACACCTGGCCCTGCAGGGTCATCAGGGCATCCAGGCTCTTGAACACTTCCAGTTCGGCCGGCATCACCTGTTGCTTGAGCTGCGCCAGCCCCTGCTCGCGGGCGCCCTGTCTGATCAGCGCCTGCACCTGGGTAAACGCGGCCACGTAGGCTTCACGATGGGTTTTCAAGGTGGCATACGCGGCCTTGCCCTCGGCGGTATCGAGCAGCGGTTCGAGGGCGCCGAAAGCGTCGGTGATGCGCTGGCGCGTAGTGCCGATGGCGGCCTGGGCCTGTGGGTTGTCCTGGTCGATCAGCAGGTCGCGGGTGTTGCGCCCGTTATCGCGCACACCGGTGGCAATCACCATGATCGGCGCGATTTTCGGCCAGTCCTGTTGCACGATCTGTTCCGATTGCTGCTTGAGGGTTGCCAGGTCGTGCAGGGCGTAAAACACCAAGCCGACCAGGGCCAACGGCGCAATCGCGAAACCGATGACAATGCGTTGAGCCGTGGTTAATTGCTTCATTCTGATATCCCTGATGAAAGCCTGCCCAACATGGGCAGCATCTATAAAAATCCTGTTGAGGGCGTGCATCACCCTCGCAGTACAAACGCGGGGAATAACGCCCGCAGTCGGCCCCATAGCTCGGGCAGTGCCGCCTGTACCGGCGCGCACGCCAAGTGCGGGTCGAGCATGCTGGCCGTGCGCACCAGCTGCACGGCGAAACGCGTTACGCCACTGGCTTGCAAACGCTGGGCCAGCAGTAGCAGGCGGGCGGGGTCGATCAGGTGCCAGTGCACCGTGGTGCGGCATTCGTAGTCCACGCCACTGGCCAGCAAGGCCTCCAGGCTGCGCCAGTTGGCGGCGCCGCTGCCCTTGACCTGGGTGATCGAGCGGCAGTCTTCGGCCAGCGCCTTCACATCAAAACCGACCCAATCGGCATGGCGCAGCGCGTTGGCAAAACCGGTCGGTTTGATCCCCGCGCTGTGCAGGCCGACCCGAAACCCCATCGCGCGCACTTCATCCATGGCCGCCGGCAAGCCTTCCTGCAAGGTCGGTTCGCCGCCGCTGAACACCACGGCGTCGAGCAAATCCTGACGCCGTTGCAAAAACAGCAACACCCGGCGCCAATCCACCTCAGTGCTTGCGCGTGGCGGGATCAGGTCCGGGTTGTGGCAGTAACGGCAGCGCCAGGCACAGCCCTGGCAAAACAGCACGCAGGCAAGCATGCCGGGATAGTCGAGGGTGGTCAGGGGCACCAGGCCCCCGACCCGTAGCGCTCGACTCATTGGCGCCCGGCCACGGCGGCCGCTTCAGTGAAATGCACACGCTCCTTGTGCTCGGACTGTTTGCCGGGGTTGAAGGCCGACACCGGCCGGTGGTAACCCATCACCCGGGTCCAGACTTCGCAGCGCTGACGTTGTGGCTGGGATGTTTGCATGGTGTAGCTCCTTGAGGGTTGAAAAACGCTTTATCGCGCAGCGGCCAGGGCGAGCACTTCGTCGCACTTGGGGCAGAACTCATGTTCACCGGCCAGGTAGCCGTGCACCGGGCAGATCGAGAACGTCGGGGTGATCGTCAGGTACGGCAGGCGGAAACGTCCCAGGGCTTTGCGCACCAACTGCTTGCACGCCTGGGTCGAGGAAATCCGCTCGGCCATGTACAGGTGCAATACGGTGCCGCCGGTGTATTTGCATTGCAGTTCATCTTGCAGCTCCAGCGCTTCGAATGGGTCCTGGGTGAAGCCCACCGGCAATTGCGAGGAGTTGGTGTAATACGGCGCGACATCGCTGCCGGCCTGCAGGATGTCGGGGTAGCGCTTGCGGTCTTCCTTGGCGAAGCGGTAAGTGGTGCCCTCGGCCGGGGTGGCTTCGAGGTTGTAGAGGTGGCCGGTTTCTTCCTGGAAACGCAGCAGCGTGGCGCGTACATGGTCGAGCAATTTGAGCGCGAAGGCGCGGCCCTGCTCGGTGTGCATGCCCTGCTCGTCACCGCTGAAATTGCGCAGCATCTCGTGCATGCCGTTGAGGCCGATGGTGGAGAAGTGATTGCGCAGGGTGCCCAGGTACCGCTTGGTGTAGGGGTAGAGGCCGGCGTCCATATGGTGCTGGATCACCTTGCGCTTGACCTCAAGGCTTTCCATGGCCATGTCCATCAGGCTGTCCAGGCGCTGCAGCAGGCCCGAGGTGTCCCCCTTGAACAGATAGCCCAGGCGCGCGCAGTTGATCGTCACCACCCCCAGACTGCCGGTCTGCTCCGCCGACCCGAACAGCCCGCCGCCGCGCTTGAGCAACTCACGCACATCCAGTTGCAGGCGACAGCACATCGAGCGCACCTGGTTGGGCTGCATATCGGAATTGAGGAAGTTCTGGAAATACGGCAAGCCATAGCGCGCGGTCATCTCGAACAGGCGGTCGGCGTTGTCGCTGTCCCAGGGGAAATCGTGGGTGATGTTGTAGGTGGGAATCGGAAAGGTGAATACCCGGCCCCTGGCGTCGCCCGCCTGCATCACTTCGATATAGGCGCGGTTGATCAGCTCCATTTCGGCCTGCAGGTCGCCGTAGGCAAACGGCATTTCCTCACCACCGATCACCGGGATTTGCTCACGCAGATCCTCCGGGCAGACCCAGTCAAAGGTCAGGTTGGTAAACGGCGTTTGGGTGCCCCAGCGCGACGGCACGTTGAGGTTGTAGATGAACTCCTGCACCGCCTGACGCACCTGGGCGTAGCTCAGTTGGTCCTTGCGCACATAGGGCGCCAGGTAAGTGTCGAACGAACTGAACGCCTGGGCGCCGGCCCATTCGTTTTGCAGGGTGCCGAGGAAGTTGACCATCTGCCCCAGGGCGCTGCTCAGATGCTTGGGCGGCCCCGCTTCGACGCGCCCGGCAACGCCATT
The DNA here is from genome assembly GCF_054667615.1 of Pseudomonas sp. S3_E10. Taxonomy (NCBI): domain Bacteria; kingdom Pseudomonadati; phylum Pseudomonadota; class Gammaproteobacteria; order Pseudomonadales; family Pseudomonadaceae; genus Pseudomonas; species Pseudomonas sp. S3_E10. The sequence continues at coordinate 5,290,281 of NZ_CP162743.1, read as the reverse complement.
GAGGCCCTCGTGCAACAACGAACGCAGCGACCAGCCGGCGCAGTAACCGGCGAGCATGTCGAGGTCGTGAATATGCAAATCCGCCTCACGGTGCGCGCGGCCGATCTGCTGGCTGTAGACCTCATCGAGCCAATAATTGGCGGTGACCTTGCCCGACACATTGAGCACCAACCCGCCGAGGGAATAGCTCTGGTTGGCATTGGCCTGTACGCGCCAGTCTTCTCGGTCGAGGTATTCGTTCATCGAGGTGGCGACTTCCACCAGGGTCTTGCGGTCGCGACGCAGGCGCCCGTGTTGTTCGCGGTAGACGATGTAGGCGCGCATGGAGAGGAAGTAGCCGGCGTCCATCAGTACGCGTTCGACGCTGTCCTGGATCTGTTCGACGTCCAACTGCTCGATGCCCTTAAGGCGCGCGAGGACGGCGCCCAGCAGCAGGTCGACATCGGCGGGTTGATATTCGCCGGTGGCGGTGCCGGCGGCGATCAGCGCCTGGCGGATTTTTTCCGGGTTGAAGGGGGCGAGGCTGCCGTCGCGCTTGTGTAGGCGAGTGCTGAACAGCGGGGTGAGCGTGGGTTGCATTTTCAGGGCTCCAGGCACCACATATAGTGATTTATTAATGAGTAGACACAAGATGCAGTGAGATTACGGAAAACGGGGTGAGCGCCCCTTGATTGGGGTCAAGGTTTTTTGATTGGGGTATATCCGTTATTTAGGTAACGGCCGCCTATGGTTCCGCCCTTACGGCGGCTCACTTTTGAACAGCGCAAAAGTAAGCAAAACGCTCTTGCCCCAACACTCGGCACCTCGCTTAGGCTCGGTGTGCCCGAACGCAGGCTTGAATCCGTGGGCCGCCGCCACGCGCCATCCATGGCGCGGGGCGGCTAACCCGGCGTCCTGCCGGGTTACCCACGGATTCAAGCCTGCGTTCGGCCAGCGTGTTTAATGGGGCGCCTGAGATCACGATCAAAAGCCAGATCAAAAACCAAAGCAGACTGAGGCCTATCTGATGTATGGAGATCAAAAATGTGGAAGGGGGCTTGCTCCCGATGGCAGTGGGTCAGCAACCGATGCATCAACTGACACGCCCTCATCGGGAGCAAGCCCCCTCCCACATTGAGGCACCGCCCTACCCCCCACTCATGTTCATAAACCGCACCACCTGCACCTCCCCCGCCCCGGTAAAGTCATGCCGCAACGGCTTGCCCTTCAACCCACGAACCAACGCCTCGACCAACGGCCCATCGTCCAGCGGATAGCGGCGCAACAACCCCCGAAAATCCACCGCCTGCTCCTGCCCCAGACACAACAACAACTGCCCCTCCACCGTCATGCGCACGCGGTTGCAACTGCCGCAGAAGTTGTGGGAGTTGGGCGAAATAAACCCGATGCGCGTTGCCGGATGCCTTGCCAAGCGCACATACCGCGCCGGTCCGCCGCTGTTCTCGGTGCTGTCCACAAAACCATGTTCACGGGCAATCACCGCGCGCACTTCATCGCTGGAACAAAACGTCTCCCCGCGCGAGCGCCCCACATCGCCCAAGGGCATTTCCTCGATAAAGCTGATGTCGATACCTTGATCGATGGCATACCGCACCAACCCCGGCACCTCATCAAAATTGCGCCCCTTCATCACCACGCAGTTGAGCTTGACCCGTTCGAACCCCGCCTCCCGGGCCGCCTCGATACCGGCCAGCACCTGGCGCAGATCACCGTTGCGGGTGATCGCGCGAAAGCGTGAGGCGTCCAGGCTGTCGAGGCTGATATTCATGCGCTTGACCCCCGCCTCCACCAACGGCCGGGCCAATCGCGCCAACTGCGAGCCATTGCTGGTCATCACCAGTTCACGCAGCCCCGGCAACGCGGCGATGTTGCGGCACAAGCCGACAATGCCCGGGCGGATCAGCGGTTCGCCGCCGGTAAGGCGGATCTTGCGCACGCCCTGGCCGACGAACAACGCAGCCAGGCGCTGCAGCTCTTCCAGCGTCAACACCTGCTGGCGCGGCAGGAAGGTCATGTTTTTCGCCATGCAGTACACACAGCGAAAATCACAGCGGTCGGTCACCGACAAGCGCAGGTAATCGATGGAGCGACCCACACCATCCACCAGGCTCATGTCACTGCACCAACGGCGAGTCGGCACCCTGCAACGCGATGCCGCGAATGTCCGCCGCGCCGATCAGGGTTTGCAGGTACTGCACCAACGCCTTCTGCCAGACACCCTGTTGCAGTTGGGTGCGAATGGCCACCGCCACCGCTTCGTACGGCAGCGGCTGGCCTTCGACGCGCTGGTCGACGTTGATCACGTGCCAGCCATAACGGCTCTCCAAAGGCTTGGCGGCCAGGCCCGGTGCCAGGGTGAACAACTGGCGCTCCAGCTCCGGCACAGTCTGGCCTTTGCTCACCTGGCCCAACGAACCACCCTGGGCCTTGGACGGGCACGCCGAGTATTTGAGGGCCAACTCGGCAAACTGGCCCGGCTGCTCTTCCAGGCTCAGCAGCAAGACTTCTGCCTGGCTGTGCGCCAGATCGCGCGCCTCGCTATCGTCCGGCGCGCATTCGAGCAGGATGTGCCGCACCGCCAACAACGGCGCACTGTGAAAGCGCCCACGGTTGTTATCGAAGTAACGCAAGCAGGTGGCCTCGTCGCACTCGGGCACCGTGACCTCGCGCTCCAGCAACAAACGCGTGGCCGCTTCTTCTTGGTTTTCGCCGGGGGCAATGTCCCCTGCCAGGCCCAGCTCGGCAATCCGCTGCTGCAACAGCTCGCGGATCACCAGCGCACGGGCGGCCAGGTACACCGCCGCCTCGCGGCTTTCGGCCGGGTGATACTGCAACTCCAGGGCCATCGCCTCGGGCGTGACCGGCACGCCGTTGACGCTGATGATCGGCCATTCCTGCTCACTGCTGGCGATCAACTCAGGCTCAAGCGGCACTGCGACTTCAACCACCGCCTCTTTGGCCGACGAACCGCAACCGCCGCTGCCGCCATTGCCGCCACCACATCCGCATCCACTGCTCATGCTGTTCTCCTCACTTTTGCCGCACGATTTGATAACGACGCCCCAGGTACCAGATCGGTGCGCTGACCATGTGCACCAGGCGGGTAAACGGGAACAGCACGAACAGGGTCAGGCCCAGCGCCACATGGGCCTTGTAGATCAGCGACACCGGCGCGATCGACTCGGCCGCCTGCACCGGCCGCAACAGCGCCACGTTCTGTGCCCAGTCGGCGAGCATCACCATCACCGAGCCCTCCATATGGCCGGTGGAGGCCACGATGGTCAGCAAGCCCAGCAGCAATTGCGCCAGCAGCACCAGCAGGATCAGGATGTCCGACGGGCTCGACGTCGCGCGCACCCGTGGGTCGCTCAGGCGCCGCTTGACCAGCATCAGCAAGCCCACCAGGCACAGCAGGCCGAAGAAGCCGCCGGAAACCATCGCGAGCAGTTGCTTGTTTTCGGTACTGATCACATGGTGGTAGACCGACGCCGGGGTGAGCAGGCCGACAAAATGCCCGGCCAGTACGAACAGCACGCCGATGTGGAAGAAGTTGCTCGCCACGCGCATGCCACGGTTGTTGAGCATCTGGCTGGAGCCGGCCTTCCAGGTGTACTGCGACAGGTCGAACCGCGCCCAACTGCCCAACAAACAAATGGCCAGGGCCACATACGGATACACCCCGAATACCAGCAAATTCCACTTAGACATTACCCACCTCCCCGGCCGGCACGCTGGCCTGGCCTTCTCGCTGAAAATCCACCCAATGCAACGGCACCGCGCTTTCTTCGCGGGCCTTGCCCGGCGCGCTCGGTAGCGAACTGCAGCGGTCCTGCTGTTCGGCCTGCATAAAGTCCACCGCTTCCTCTTCCCAGATTTTGTCCAGGGCTTCGAGGGAGTCGTCGCGCGGTTCGGCGGCGACCTGGGCGCGCACTTCAGCCACGGCCTGGTGCGGCTCGGCACCGGCGATCTGCAACAGCGCACGCAAGCAACCGGCATAAGCGCTCTCACGCTCTTCCAGACGCGCGGCGAGCAATGCCAGCAGGTGCGCCACATCCGCCAGGCCCTCGCGGGCCTCGATGTCTTCGCGGGTGGACAAAAACTCCAGATACAGCGGGATATAGTCCGGCAGCTCCTTGACGCCGATGGCAAAGCCGGCCGCTTCGTACTGGGCCATCATGTCGACCATGGCCTGGCCACGATCGCGGGACTCACCGTGCACGTGTTCGAACAACAACAGCGACAACGAACGCCCCCGGCCAAACAGCGCGCCGTAGTGTTCCTGGCCGTCCATCAGGTCGTTGGCGCAGATCAGCTCCAGCAGCTCAAACAACGCGCCGCGCTGCTTGGGGCTGATTTCCCGCGATTCGATGATCGCCTGTTCCAATTCGTCGCGGCCGTTCACCAGGGTCTCGGTGGGGTAATCCAGCAGCAGCGAAATCACTTTGAGAATGCGCATGGCTCAGTCCTCCCAGATCTGTACGGTTTTGAGCACGTCGCGGCGGTTGGCCTTCTTGGCGCCGAACATGTTGGTGTCGGAGCTGCCGCTGCAACCGCTGCCGAAGCTGAACCCACAACCGGAGCGCTCGGCGAACGCGTCGCTCATGGCGTCTTCACGGTGGGCGCTGGGCACCACAAAACGGTCTTCGTAGTTGGCGATGGCCAGGTAGCGGTACATCTCTTCCACCTGTTCTACACTCAGGCCGACGTCTTCGAGCACTTGCAGGTCTTCGACGCCGTCCACTTGCTGGGAGCGCTTGAAGGCCCGCATCGCCAGCAGGCGCTTGAGCGCTCGCTTGACCGGTTTTTCATCGCCGGCGGTGAGCATGTTCGCCAGGTAACGCAGCGGAATGCGCAGGCTGTCGACATCCGGGATTACCCCGTTCATGCCCACGGTGCCGGCGGCCGCAGCGTTCTGGATCGGCGAAAGCGGCGGCACGTACCAGACCATCGGCAAGGTGCGGTATTCCGGGTGCAACGGCAGTGCGAGTTTCCAGTCCACCGCCATCTTGTAGACGGGCGAACGCTGGGCCGAGTCGATCACCGACTGCGGTACGCCATCGGCCAGGGCCTGGCGGATCACCGCCGGGTCGTTCGGGTCGAGGAAGATTTCCAGCTGTTTCTCGTACAGATCCTGCTCACTGGCGGTACTCGCCACCTCGCTGATGCGGTCGGCGTCGTACAGCAACACGCCCAGATAACGAATACGCCCCACGCAGGTTTCGGCGCACACGGTAGGCATGCCGGCTTCGATGCGCGGGTAGCAGAAGATGCACTTCTCGGACTTGCCGCTTTTCCAGTTGAAGTAGATTTTCTTGTACGGGCAGCCGCTGATGCACATGCGCCAGCCACGGCATTTTTCCTGGTCGATCAGCACGATGCCGTCTTCTTCGCGCTTGTAGATCGCGCCACTGGGGCACGAGGCCGCGCACGCCGGGTTCAGGCAGTGCTCGCACAGGCGTGGCAGGTACATCATGAAGGTGTTTTCGTACTCGCCGTAAATGTCGGCCTGGATCTGGTCGAAGTTCTTGTCCTTGCGCCGCTTGGCGAACTCGGTGCCGAGGATTTCTTCCCAGTTGGGGCCCCATTCGATTTTCTGCATGCGCTTGCCCGACACCACCGAACGCGGGCGGGCGGTGGGCTGGTGCTCGCCCAGGGGCGCGGTGTGCAGGTGCTGGTAGTCGAAGTCGAACGGCTCATAGTAGTCGTCCAGGCTCGGCAGGTCGGGGTTGGCGAAGATGTTCGCCAACACGCGGAATTTGCCGCCGATGCGCGGGTTGATCGAGCCGTTGGCGTTGCGCACCCAGCCGCCCTTCCACTTGTCCTGGTTTTCCCACTCTTTGGGGTAGCCGATGCCCGGCTTGGACTCGACGTTGTTGAACCAGGCGTATTCCATGCCTTCGCGGCTGGTCCACACGTTTTTGCAGGTGATCGAGCAGGTGTGGCAGCCGATGCATTTGTCCAGGTTCAGCACCATGCCGATCTGTGAGCGAATCTTCATCTCAGTTCTCCTCGATATCGGTCGGCAATGGGCGCGGCAAGTCATCGCCGCTGGAGCCATCGAGCCAGTCGACCTTGGCCATCTTGCGCACCACGACGAATTCGTCGCGGTTGCAACCGACCGTGCCGTAGTAGTTGAAGCCGTAGGCCTGCTGGGCGTAGCCACCGATCATGTGGGTGGGCTTGAGCACCACGCGGGTCACCGAGTTGTGGTGGCCGCCACGGGTCTTGGTGGTTTCCGAACCGGGTACGTTCACGATGCGTTCCTGGGCGTGGTACATCATCACCATGCCTTCCTTGACACGCTGGCTGACCACCGCACGGGCGGTGAGCGCGCCGTTGACGTTGAAGCATTCGATCCAGTCGTTGTCCTCGATGCCGGCGCGCTTGGCGTCGATTTCCGAGAGCCACACAATCGGCCCGCCACGGCTCAAGGTGAGCATCAACAGGTTGTCGCTGTAGGTGCTGTGGATGCCCCACTTCTGGTGCGGGGTGATCCAGTTCAGCACGATCTCGGTCTCGCCATTGCTGCGTTTGCCCTTCACGCCTTCGATGGTGCGGGTGTTGACCGGTGGCCGGTAGCTCATCAACTGCTCGCCGAACGCCTGCATCCACGGGTGGTCCTGGTAGAACTGCTGGCGGCCGGTGATGGTGCGCCACGGGATATTTTCATGAACGTTGGTGTAGCCGGCGTTGTAGCTCACGTGGTCGTCTTCCAGGCCCGACCAGGTGGGGCTGGAAATGATCTTGCGCGGCTGCGCCTGGATGTCGCGAAAACGAATCGCCTCGTGGGCCTTGGGCAGCGCCAGGTGGCTGTGGTCGATACCGGTGAATTCCGACAACGCCGCCCACGCCTTGACCGCCACGTGGCCGTTGGTTTCCGGCGCCAGGGACAGGATCACCTCGGCCGCATCGATGGCCGTGTCGATTTTCGGCCGGCCGTGGCTGATACCGGCGTCGCCTTCGTGGTGGTTCAGTTCGCCGAGGAACTGCACCTCATCGTCGGTGTTCCAGTTGATGCCCTTGCCGCCATTGCCGAGTTTTTCCAGCATCGGGCCCAGCGAGGTGAATTTCTTGTAGATGTTCGGGTAGTCGCGCTCCACCACTGCCATGTTCGGCGCGTTCTTGCCCGGCACCGGCGCCACACCGGCGCTTTTCCAGTCGGTGCCGCCGAACGGCTGGGCCAGTTCGCCGACGCTGTCGTGCATCAACGGTACGGTGACCAGGTCTTGCTCCACGCCCAGGTGGCCGACCGACATGGCCGAGAACGCCTTGGCGATGCCCTTGTAGATTTCCCAGTCCGAACGCGACTCCCACGCCGGGTCGATGGCCGCCGACAACGGGTGGATGAATGGGTGCATGTCCGAGGTATTCATGTCGTCTTTTTCGTACCAGGTGGCGGTCGGCAAGACGATGTCGGAATACACGCAGGTGGAGGACATGCGGAAGTCCAGGGTAGTCACCAGGTCGAGCTTGCCGATGGCGCCGTCGTCGACCCATTCGGCTTCGGTGGGCTTGCTTTCGCCGCCAAAGCCGATGTCTTCGTTCATCACCCCGTTCTTGGTGCCCAGCAGGTACTTGAGCATGTACTCGTGGCCCTTGCCCGAGGAGCCAAGCAGGTTGGAGCGCCAGATAAACATGTTGCGCGGGAAGTTCACCGGGCTGTCCGGCTGTTCGCAGGCGAAACGCAGGCTGCCGTCCTGCCACGACTTGACCACGTAGTCTTTGGGGTCCATGCCCGCCGCTGCCGCATCACGGCAGATATGCAGCGGGTTGGTGTTGAGTTGCGGCGCGCTGGGCAACCAGCCGGCGCGTTCGGCGCGGATGTTGTAGTCCAGGGCATGGGTGGGGAACTGCGACTTGTCGGCCAGGGGCGAGAGCACGTCGTGCATGTTCATCTTCTCGTGGCGCCACTGGGAGCTGTGGCCGTAGAAGAAGCTGGTGCCGTTCATCTGGCGGGGTGGGCGGCTCCAGTCCAGGCCGAAGGCCAGGGGCAGCCAGCCGCATTGCGGGCGCAGTTTCTCCTGGCCGACGTAGTGGGCCCAGCCGCCGCCGGTCTGGCCCACGCAACCGCAGAGCATGAGCATGTTGATCAGCCCACGGTAGTTCATGTCCATGTGGTACCAGTGGTTCATCGCCGCGCCGACGATGATCATCGAACGGCCACGGGTTTTGTCGGCGTTGTCGGCGAACTCACGGGCGATCTGGATGGCTTTTTCGCGGCTGACGCCGGTGATCGCTTCCTGCCACGCCGGGGTACCCGGCACGCTGGCATCGTCGTAGTCTCTGGCCACGTTGCTGCCGCCCAGGCCACGGTCGATGGCCAGGTTCGCGGCAGACAAGTCGAACACCGTGGCGACCTTGGCCACCGTGCCGTCGGCCAGGGTCACGCTGTGTACCGGCACGCGGCGGAACTGCACCGCATCGCCGGCCACATGCTGGAAATGCTCGTGGGCTTCACCGGCAAAATACGGGAAGGCCACTTCGGCGACGTCATCACCGATCAGGCTGAGTTTGAGGTCGATGGCGCGGCCTTCACCGCCCTCCTTGGCGAGGATGTTCCACTTGCCCTTCTCGCCCCAGCGGTAGCCGATGGAGCCTTGTGGCGAGACCAACGCGCCGCTCTCATCGAGGGCGATGGTTTTCCATTCCGGGTTGTTGTCCTGGCCGAGGTTGCCGGTGAGGTCCGAGGCGCGCAGGAAGCGGTCGGGCTGGAAACCGGCGCCCGGTGCGAAGCCGCTCATGGGCTTGAGCATCACCAGCACCGGCAGGTCGGTGAAGCGCTTGGCGTAATCGGTGAAATACGCGCTCGGTTTATCCAGGTGAAACTCTTTGAAGATCACATGGTTGAAGGCCTGGGCCAACGCGGCGTCGGTGCCCTGCTTGGGGTTGAGCCACAGGTCGGTGAGCTTGGCCACTTCCGAATAGTCGGGGGTGATGGCCACGGTCTTGGTGCCCTTGTAGCGCACCTCGGTGAAGAAGTGTGCGTCGGGGGTGCGGGTCTGCGGGACGTTGGAGCCCCAGGCGATGATGTAGTTGGAGTTGTACCAGTCGGCCGATTCCGGCACGTCGGTCTGCTCGCCCCACACCATCGGCGAGGCCGGTGGCAGGTCGCAGTACCAGTCGTAGAAGCTCAGGCACACACCGCCCAGCAGCGACAGGTAACGCGAGCCCGCCGCGTAGCTGACCATGGACATGGCCGGGATCGGCGAGAAGCCGACGATGCGGTCCGGGCCGTATTGCTTGATGGTGTAGACATTGGAGGCGGCAATGATCTCATTGACCTCCTCCCAGTTGGAGCGGATGAAGCCGCCCATGCCGCGCTTGCTCTTGTACGACTCAGCCTTGACCTTGTCCTCGACAATGCTCGCCCACGCTTCCACCGGCGGCAGGGTCAGGCGCGCTTCACGCCACAACTTGAGCAGCGGTTTGCGGATCTTGGGGTACTTGAGCCGGTTGGCGCTGTAGATGTACCAGCTGTAGCTGGCGCCGCGCGGGCAGCCACGGGGCTCGTGGTTGGGCAGGTCGTTGCGGGTGCGCGGGTAGTCGGTCTGCTGGGTCTCCCAGGTGATCAGGCCGTTTTTCACGTAGATCTTCCACGAGCACGAGCCGGTGCAGTTCACGCCGTGGGTGGAGCGCACGATCTTGTCGTACTGCCAGCGCGAACGGTAGACATTTTCCCAGTCGCGGGACTCTTTGCGGGTCTCGCCGTGACCGTCGGAGAATTCATTTTGCTTGCGGTTGAAGAACCGCAGTTGATCCAGTAAGTGACTCATGGTGCTTTCCTCATCAGGCGTGCCGTGGGGTGCGTTGCCCCGCGAATTCGTGGTCGATCAGCAGGGTGTGGCGCAGCCTTTGCGGGCGTACCACCACCAGGTCACGACAATGCAGCTCAGGTAGAAACCGACAAACATGTAGAACGCCATGGCCGGGCTGCCGGTGGCGGCCATGGACGTGCCGAAGGACTTGGGAATGAAGAACGCGCCGAACGCGCCCATGGCCGAGCTGAAACCCAGCACGGCGGCCGATTCCTTGCCGGCGTCTTTCAGGGCTTGCTCGCGCACCGCCGCAGGTTTGCCGGCGCTGGCTTGTTCATGCTGGGTACGGAAGATCACCGGGATCATGCGAAAGGTCGAACCGTTGCCCACCCCGGTGGTGATGAACAGCAGCATGAACATGCCGAGAAAGCCGTAGAAGCTGCCGCCCTGCCCGTTCTGCGGCAGAAAGTGCAGCACGCCGAACACCATCACGATCATCAGCACGAAGTTCCACAAGGTCACCCGCGCACCGCCCAGTTTGTCTGCCAGCCAGCCGCCCAGCGGGCGTACCAGCGCACCGACCAGCGGGCCGAGGAAGGCGAACTTGAGTGCTACCACATCCGGGAACGAGGTTTTGATCAGCAGCGGAAACGCCGCCGAGAAGCCGATGAACGAACCGAAGGTCGCCAGGTATAGCCAGCACATCAGCCAGTTGTGTTTGCGCTTGAAGATCACCGCCTGTTCGCTGAACGAGGCACGCGCACTGGACAGGTCGTTCATGCCGAACCAGGCCGCCACGGTAACGGCGAGAATGAACGGCACCCAGATAAACCCGGCGTTCTGCAACCACAACTGGCTGCCATCGGCCAGCGTCTGCGGTTGCCCGCCCATCAAGCCGAACACGCCGAACGTGATCACCAGCGGCACGCAGAACTGCATCACGGACACGCCCAGGTTACCCAGGCCGGCATTCAGGCCCAGCGCGGTGCCCTGTTGGGCCTTGGGGTAAAAAAAGCTGATGTTGGACATGCTCGAAGCGAAGTTGCCGCCACCGAAACCGCACAACAAGGCGATGAGCACGAACACGCTGTACGGGGTGTTGGGGTCTTGCACCGCGAAGCCCATCCACAGCGACGGCAGCAGCAAGGAGGCGGTGCTCAGCGCGGTCCAGCGACGCCCGCCGAAGATCGGCACCATGAACGAGTAGAACACTCGCAAGGTCGCGCCGGACAAACCCGGCAGCGCGGCCAGCCAGAACAGTTGGTCGGTGGTGAAGCTGAAGCCGATGGCGTTGAGACGCACGATCACCGTGCTCCAGACCATCCACACGGAGAAGGCCAGCAGCAGCGCGGGAATCGAAATCCACAGGTTGCGGGTCGCGGTCTTTTTACCGCTGGCACCCCAGAACGCCGGGTCTTCAGGGCGCCAGTCGTGGATCACCGGGCCCGAGTCGGGCTTTTGCGCGATGGACATGTTCATTCTCCTTGGAGAGGTTGGGCGGTCTTGCCCATAAGCGGTTGCTTGCGAACTTCGCTGAAGTACATCCAGGCCAGGGACACCCAGACCACGCCGTACATCAACATGAAGCAGGAAGAGCGCACGCCGGTGAGGTCCACCAGGGCGCCGAACAGGATCGGCAGCACAAAGCCGCCCAGGCCACCGGCCAGGCCGACGATGCCGGACACCGCGCCCATGTTTTGCGGGTAGTCATTGGCGATGTACTTGAACACCGAGGCCTTGCCGAACGCGAAGGCGATGCCCATCACAAACAGCAGCACGGTGAACAGCGTGGCGTTGAGGCCGATATGAAAATCGAGGGGGCCGTTGACCGTCATGACCTGCAGTTGGGTCTGCGGGTAGCTGAGCAGGAACAGGCAGATCCAGCTCACCCATAGCACCCACCAGGTCACGCTCTGGGCGCCCCAACGGTCGGACATCCAGCCGCCTACCGCGCGCAATACGCCGCCGGGCAGGGAGAAACAGGCGGCCAGCAGCGCGGCGCTTTGCAGGCTGAAGCCGTATTCCTGCACGTAGTACTTGGTCATCCACAGCGCCAGGGCCACATAGCCGCCGAACACAATCGAGTAGTACTGGCAGTAGCGCCACACCGCCGGGTCCTTGAGGCACAGCAACTGCTGGCGCAGGGTGGCCCCGCCGGCGCTGCGGTGGGTTTTGTCTTCGCTGGTGAGAAACCAGAACAACAACGCGGTGATAAACAGGATCGCGCCAAACACCTTGGGCACCAGGTGCCAGGTGCCCAGGGCGATCAGCGCCGGGGCCAGAAACTTGGTCACCGCGGCCCCGGCATTGCCGGCGCCGAACACGCCCATGGCAAAGCCCTGGTTCTCTTTGTCGAACCACTTGGCGACGTAGGCGATGCCCACCGAAAACGAGCCGCCGGCCAGGCCGACAAACAACCCCAGCACCAGGAACTGCCAATAAGCGGTGGCGTAGGTGATCAGGTACAGCGGCAGCACGCAGGCGAGCATCAGCAAAAAGAACACGATGCGCCCGCCGAAGCGGTCGGTGAGCAGGCCCAGGGGCAGGCGCACCAGTGAGCCGGTCAGCACCGGCGTGGCGGCCAGCAGGCCGAACTGGGTTTCGTTCAGTTGCAAGAGTTCTTTGATCGGCACGCCCAGCACGGCGAACATCATCCACACCATAAAGCAGACGGTGAACGCCAGGGTGCTCATGCCCAGCACCAGGCCCTGTCTCATACGGGGTTGAGTCACGGTATGCGCTCCAGAAAGTGATTCCATGAGCGCAGGTTAGGGGCGACACCCCCGTGGAACTTGACCCAGATCAACGTCGACCCAGGGGGTATGGAGCTATGCTGGCCCCGTCTACCTCCAAGGAGGTAGCCGCAACAACAAGAGAAAGCCTTTATTTATCAATGGATTGGTCTCTTGTGCCGGCTTTTATCCGTGGGAGGGTGCGCCGGCAACTCTTTAGAGGTAGGACGCCAGGGAAGGCCGTGTTCAGCCCTTTTTCCCATGCCCGGTACAACCATGCTGCTCGCCTGCCCCCTTCGATTACGCCGCCATGCTTGACTGGCTGCGCAGCTCCCTGCCGGCCCGCGCCGGCCTGGCCGTTATTCTGATCGCCGTCCTCGCCCTGGCCAGTTCCCTGAGCGCCGGCCTGATCGCGTGGTTCAGCCAGGGCGACGCGGCCGCGATCAACACCGCAGGTTCGGTGCGCATGGAGACCTACCACCTCAGTTGGAAACTCGCCGCCGGCGCACCGCCCGGAGAAATCGAGACCATCACCCAGAGCCTGCAAGGGCGCCTGGACAGCCAGTCCCTCAAGGCGGTGCTTGAAGACGGCCCGCGCAATGCCCTGTTGCAGAGCTACCAGCAGATCCAGCAACGCTGGCACGACGATCTGCGCCCTGCCTTGGCAAGCGGTAACCGTGAGCTGTTCCAGGCCAATGCACCGGCCTTCGTCGAACAGCTCAACCGGTTCGTCAGCCTGTTGCAGCAACACAGCGAACAAAAGCAAAGCTGGCAGCAAGGCATCCAGGGCCTGGCGCTGTTCAGCACCTTGATCATCCTGCTGCTGGGCCTGTACGAATTGCAGTACGGCGTAGTCAACCCCCTGGAAGAACTGGTGCACGCCACCCGGCGCTTCCGTGACGGCGACCTCAAGACCCGGGTCAACCACCGCTCCGAAGATGAGCTGGGGCAGTTGGCACTGAGCTTCAATGCCATGGCCGAGACCATCGAGGCGTCCCACCGCACCCTGGAAAGCCAGGTGCAACTCAAGACCCTCAACCTGCAACAAGCCAACGCCGCCCTCGAATTGCTCTACCAGAGCAGCAGCAGCCTGGCCACGCGCCTGGCCAACGCCGAAGGCCTGGATGAACTGATCCGGCGCTTCCAGACACGCCTGCCGGGCCTGCGCCTGTCGCTGTGCCTGCAAGGCCACTTCCTGGCACCGGCGCAGCAGATGCTCGCCCTGCACGGCGAGCACAGCCGCAATATCTGCGCGATTGGCGATTGCGCGACGTGCGAGCGTCACCACGTTGCGCCGCCGCAGGTGTTCAGCATCAGCAACCAGGGCGCCGAACTGGGCGAACTCAAGGCGCACTTCCTCGACGGCCACGCGCCCCAGGATTGGGAACAACAGTTGATCCAGGCCCTGGCCAACCTGATCGGCACCTCGCTGTCGCTCAAGCGCCAACGCGAGCAGGATCACCGCCTGCTGCTGCTCGACGAACGCACCATCATTGCTCGCGAGCTGCATGACTCCCTGGCCCAGGCGCTGTCGTACATGAAGCTGCAAGTGAGCCGCATGCAAACCCTGATCCGCCGTGGCGAACCGGTGGAGACCCTGGCCACCGTCACCGGCGAACTGCGCGATGGCCTGAACAATGCCTATCGCCAACTGCGCGAATTGCTCACCACGTTCCGTCTGCAGATTCACGACGCCGGGCTGGTACACGAGCTGTCGGACACCGCCGAAGAGTTCTCCCGACGCGGCGAATTCCAGGTGCACTTGCACGTGGAGGCGCTGGCCTTCCAGCTGTCGGCCAGCGAACAGATCCATGTGTTGCAGATCACCCGCGAGGCCTTGTCCAACTGCCTGCGCCATGCCCATGCGCAGAACGCCTGGCTGCAACTGCGCCAGGTCGGCGAAACCGTGAGCCTTTGCATCGAAGACGATGGTCGCGGCTTCTGCGGCGACGTCGACCGCCGCGAACACCACGGCTTGACCATCATGGACGAACGCGCGCGCAGCCTGCACGGCGACCTCGAGATCAACCCACGAGCGCCCCAGGGCACTCGCGTGCAATTGCGTTTCCAGCCGGAATTTCTCGGCCACTCCTTACAAGGCACCGCCCCATGAACACCGCCCCGCGCCACCGTATCCTGCTGGTCGATGATCACCCGATGATGCGCCACGGCATGCGCCAGATCCTCGAACTGGAAGACGACCTTCAGGTCGTCGGCGAAGCCGGCAACGGCCAGGAAGCCCTGGACCGGATCGACGCCCTGCAACCGGACCTGGTACTGCTGGACAACAACATGCCGCACATGAACGGCCTGGAAACCCTGCGCCGCCTGCGCGCCATGCACTATGGCGGCAAGGTGCTGCTCTTTACCGTCTCCGATGCCGAGGACGACATCCGTGATGCGCTGCGCCTGGATGCCAACGGTTACCTGCTCAAGGACATGGAGCCCGAGTTGGTGGTGGAGTTTATCCGTGATGCGCTGCACGGCGCCCTGGTGATCAGCCCAGGGCTGACCCGCGTACTGGCGCAGGCCCTGCGTTCGCCGCAACCCCATGCGGCGGTGGAATTGACGGAGCGCGAGCGCCAGGTGTTACGCACGATCGCCAGTGGGTACAGCAATAAGGTGATCGGGCATAAGCTGGGCATTACCGAGGGCACCGTGAAGGTGCATGTGAAGAACCTGCTGCACAAGCTGGGGTTGCGCTCGCGGGTGGAAGCGGCGGTTTGGGCGATGGAGCATTTGCGGCAGGTGGGGTGAGGCTTTTTGCAAATTTCACTGGGGTTATGCGGTGTTTGAACTGGCCCTATCGGGAGCAAGCCCCCTCCCACATTTGCCTGTATTCACACATCAAAGTGTGGGAGGGGGCTTGCTCCCGATAAGGCCCTTGCTGTCACAGACGACTGACTGCGCCGGCCATATGCTCGGAAATCCGCGCCCGTAACCAGCGCTCCGCCGGGTCGTTGTCATGCACCCCGCTCCACACCATCGACAACTCCGCCGCATCAATTGCAAACGGCGGGTCCTCGGCACGCAACGCCGTGCCCTCGGTCAAGGCACACGCCGCGTAATCCGGCACCGTCGCGATGATCTGCGTGCCGGCCAGCAGCGCCCGCAACCCGCTGAACTGCGGCACGGCCAGCACCACGCGCCGCGCACGGCCGATGCGCGCCAAGTCGAGGTCGATATTGCCGCTCAAATCGCCCGAGAACGACACCATCGCGTGGGGCCTCGCGCAGTAATCGTCCAGGCTCAGCGGTTCGAGGCCGTCATCGCCACGCAGGACCTTGCACGGGATGTCCCGCAGCTTCTTGCGCTTGGCATTCGCCGGCAGCTCAGTGGTGTAGCTCACCCCCACCGAGATCTCGCCGCTGGCCAGCAACGCCGACATCAGCAGGTAGTTGGCGCGGCGCACCACCACGACGATCCCCGGTGCTTCTTCGCGCAGTTGGCTGAGCAACGGCGGGAACAGACCGAATTCGGCGTCATCGGACAGGCCGATGCGAAATACCGCACAGCTGGTAGAAGGGTCGAAATCCTTGGCGCGGCTGACCGCGCCTGAAATGGTGTCCATCGCCGGCTGCAACTCCTTGAGTATCGCCACGGCACGCGGCGTGGGCTCCATGCCCCGCCCGTTGCGCAACAGCAACGGGTCGTCGAACAGATCGCGCAGGCGCCCCAGCGCCGCACTCACCGCCGGTTGGCCCATGAACAGCTTTTCGGCGACCCGGGTCAGGTTCTTCTCGAACATCAAGGCTTCGAAAATCACCAACAGGTTCATGTCGACGCGGCGCAGGTCGTTGCGGTTCATGGCGGTATCCAAACGGTTATCAAGCCGCCAGATAAGCACGCATGACGCGGCGGCGATTGCACGCCTGTGCTGTCTTTTCCTGCACCGCACCTGGCGAAATTAACAACGATTAACTCGTCAGCCGGACGGTCGGGCAACAAGATAAGCACGCTCTACACTGGATCCATTCACCGGGAACGCTCCCATCGACTGCGGATATCTGTCATGGCCCGACTTGAGTACTGTGCCCCCCGTTTGCCCACCACCGGCGGGCTGTGCCCCCGACGCGAACGCATTGCCAAGCAATTGATCCTGGCCAACCTCGGCGAAAGCCTGGCCATTGCCGACTTGGCCCAAGCCTGCGCGCTGTCGCGCAGCCATTTTTCCCGCGCGTTCAAGTGCACCACCGGGCTGTCGCCCCAAGAGTGGATTCGCCAGCAGCGTATCCAGCGGGCCAAGGAGCTGATTACCGGTTCCGAACTGAGCCTGACGCAAATCAGCCTGGAGTGCGGATTCTGCGACCAGGCGCACTTTTGCCACATGTTCACCCGCAGCGAAGGCGTCAACCCGATGACCTGGCGAAATCACCAATTACGCAACAAGCCCCAAGTGATCGCCGCCTAGTGGTCTGCATGCGCCTGGCATATGCTGGCCGCCTACTGTCCCCGGAGCATGGCCACCCATGAGTGACCTCAGCGACCAAGCCGTGCATTTCGGCCCCTACCGCGTGCATCCGCGCCAGCGCCTGGTGCTGGAGGCCGGGCGCCCGTTGCGCCTGGGGCGGCGGGCGGTGGATATCCTGCTGGTCCTGCTGGAACAGGCCGGCAATGTGGTGAGCAAGCAGGACCTGATCGCCCGAGTCTGGCCCAGAAGCGTGGTGGAAGACGGCAACCTGCGCGTGCACATGGCGGCGCTGCGCAAGGCATTGGGCGATGGCCAGGCCGGGCAGCGCTATATCGTCACGGTGGCCCAGCGCGGCTACAGTTTTGTTGCACCACTGAGCATCGAACCGATGACGCTACCCACCGAAGGCGTGCCGCAACGCCCGAGCCATAACCTGCCGTTGCGGCGCACCCGCATGATCGGCCGCCAGGCCCTGATCGACAGCCTGGTGCAGCAGTTGCCCGCGCAACGCTTCATTACCCTGACCGGCGCCGGCGGCATCGGCAAGACCACCGTCGCATTGCGCGTGGCGGAATTGCTGATCGGCAATTACCGCGATGGTATTCGCCTGTTGGACCTGGCGCCACTGAGCACGCCGTCGATGATCCTGCCCAACCTCGCCAGCCTGCTCGACCTGACCCACACCGAACACGCACCGCTGGTGTCCTTTGCCCGCAGCCTGCACGAGCGCCAGTTGCTGCTGGTGATCGACAACTGCGAGCACCTGCTGGACGACATTGCGCTGATCTGCGAAACCCTGCTGCGGCATGCGCCCAGCGTGCATATCCTGACCACCAGCCGCGAAGCATTGCGGGCCGAAGGCGAATACGTGCAGCGCCTGGAACCGCTGGCCTGCCCGCCCACCACCGGCAACCGCGCCCAGGCCCTGGGTTACCCGGCCCTGCAATTGCTGATCGAACGGGCGATGTCCCATCAGGACAGTTTCGCCCTCGGCGAAGCCGAACTGCCCCTGGCGATTGACATCTGCCAGCGCCTGGACGGCATACCCCTGGCGATCGAACTGGTGGCGGCGCAGATCGAACGTTTCGGCCTGCCCGGGCTGCTGGTGCAGATGGAAGACAATTTCCGCCTGCTGACGCGGGGCCGACGCAGCGCCCTGCCCCGCCACCAGACCTTGCGCGCCACGCTGGATTGGAGCTTCGACCTGCTCACCGGCTGCGAGCAGGTCTGCCTGCGCCGCCTGGCGGTGTTTCGCGGCGGGTTCAGCCTGGCCAGCGCCGCGGCGGTGATCGCCGGCGAGCAGATCGCGCCCGCCGAGGTACTCGGCTCGATCACCCAACTGGTGGCCAAGTCCTTGCTTAATGTGGAGGCCGCCGATGACGACATGGTGTACCGCCTGCTGGACATCACCCGCACCTACGCCCTGGAAAAACTCAGCGTTGCCGATGAGCTGGACGCCACCCGCGAGCGCCACGCGGCGCGCTGCCTGGCGTTGATGGAGCAAGCCCAGGAGGATTGGCACCAGACCGCCACCCAAGCCTGGATCGACCGCTATGCCCCGTTACGCGAAGACGTGCGCGCCGCGCTCGACTGGGGCCTCGCCGAAGGTGGCGAGCACCTGTTGGCGATCCGCCTGACCGTCAGCGCAATGCCTTTGTGGCAAGAACTGTCATTGCTCAGGGAGCACGGGTTGTATGTGGGCAAGGCGCTGGCACTGCTAGGCACGGTGATCGCGCCGTGCCCGCGCTTGAACATGCAACTGCAGTTGGCGCTGGGCAGCCTGTCTTATCACGCCGTGGGTGGCGCGGCGCAGACCATCGCGGCGTTTGTCGACGCCCGGCGCCTGGCCGATGAGCGCCAGGATCTTTCCGGACAATTGCGCGCAGTCTCCGGGCACATGGCGGTGAACCTGTGTGCCGGCCTCTATCGCCAGGCGCTGGAACAGAGCCTGCAATTCGATCACCTCGACCCGCGCACCGATCCGCTGCTGGACCTGAGCGCCCAGCGCCTGCGCGTACTGGCCCAGCACTTCACCGGCAATCAGACGCTGGCCCGGCAGAACGCCGAGCAGGTGATCCAGCGCATGGCCCAGAGCGGCCACCTCAACCGGTTTGGCCACAGCATCGGCGTGCAATACGACCAGAGCGTGGCTTCGCTGACAGTGCTGGCGCGGATCCTGTGGCTGCAAGGCTTTCCCGAACAGGCTTCGCGCACCGCCAACCAGGCGCTGGAGCTGGCGCTGCAAATCAATCACGGCACGTCCATCTGCTACACCCTGGCCCTGGCCGGCGTGGTCATCGCGCGCCACAACGACGACGCCAACACTGCCCACACCTTGCAAGCGCTGCTGCTCGAACATGCCCACAAACATTCGGTGCAGTTGTTCCAGACGTGGGCGGGGCATTACGCAGGCATCCTCGGCCACCGCGATTTGCAGGGCATGGGGATTGTCCAGGACATCCTGATCACGTTGGGCGTGCATGAAGTTGACATGGCCGGGGTCGAACGCGCTCGCCAGGGTGACGCCGGCTGGTGCGCCCCGGAAGTCCTGCGGGTGTATGCCGAACACGCTCTGGCGGACGACCCCAGCGGCGCGCAGGCACTGCTGCTCGAAGCGCTGGACCTGGCACGCCAGCAAGGCGCGCTGGCCTGGGAGCTGCGCTGCGCGGACTCATTGGCAAGGCTATGGCAAACCCAGGGTCGCGTGCAGGCGGCGCGCGATCTGCTGAGTGCGGTGTATGCGCGATACACCGAGGGTTTTGCCACGCGCGATCTAGTCCGCGTACGCGGCCTGCTCGATGAGCTGCAGGACAAACGGCCGGCCTGAAAACGGCCCCGGGTAATGCCCGTCGCCCTGCTGCAGGCGCGCCACTTGCCGGGGGTCACGCAGTTGCGCCAGGGCGTAGCTGCGCATGCAATGCAGCAAGCGATAACGTTCGGGGCCAAGGCCAGGCTCCACCGCCAGCAACGACATGTCGACCAGCCGCCCGAGCACATGCGCCAAGTCGGCATGCTCAAGCTCGGTGCCCGCCACCAGTTGGCTCAAGGTGGGCAACGTCACCGCCATCTTGAACAAGCCCAGTTGCAGGAACAGCCAGCGCTGCGGCAGGCTCAGGCGCTCGTAGCTCCAATCCAGCGCCGCCGTGAACGATTGATGACGCTCCACCGCCGTGCGCCGCCCCCTCGTCAACACTTGCAGGCCTCGGCGCAGTTGTGCCTGCAAACCATGCACGCCCAAGGCGTGAACTTGGGCGGCCGCCAGCTCAAGGGCCAAGGGGATGCCATCCAGCCGTCGACAGATATCGCGCAACGGCGCCAGCTCCTGGGGCCGCAACACAAAGCCCTGCTGCCCGGCACGCGCCCGCGCCACGAAAAGTTGCACGGACGGGCACGCCAGCGCGTGCTCGACGCTGCCCAACGCCGACGGTGCCGGTACTGCCAAACGCGGTACGCGTTGCACCCATTCGCCAGGCGCATGCAAGATTTCGCGGCTACTGAGCAACACCGTGACCTGGGGGGCGTTTTCGCGCAGCACGCGCAGCAGATGCCGGCAGGCCGCGAGCAGCAGGTCGGCACCGTCGAGTATCAACAACAGTTGGCGCGGGGCCAATTGGCGGCACAGTTCGGTGGCGTCGGTGCATGGCGCCAACTGCAGCGCGCTTGCAACGTGCCGCAACATCGCAATCGGCGCATGTACGGTGGCCAGATCGACCCACCACACACCGTCGCGATAACGCGGCAATACGCGCTCGGCCAGCGCCTGGGCCAGGCTGCTCTTGCCCACGCCGGCGCAACCGGTAAGCGTCATCAGCCGTTGCCCGGACAGACGCCGTACCAGCACGCCCAGCAGCTCGTCGCGGCCGAGCACCGGGCTGAGGCGCGCGGTCAGATTGTGTGGCGGTATCACGACCGGCACCTGCCCGTGTACGGATGCGGCGAAGCAATACCCTCGCTGGGGGTCGTTGATGATGAAGCGTTGCCCGCCAAGGGCACGGCGCAAGGCGGCAATGTGCACGCGCAGATTGCCTTCCTCCACCACGCTGCACGGCCAAACCCGTTCGATCAGGGTGGCCTTGCCGACAAATTGTCCCGGTGCTTCGAGCAGCACCGCCAGGATATCCAACGCCCGTCCCCCCAAGGGCACCGGCCAGCCCGCCTTGCTGACCAGCCGTTGTTGGCGGTGAAAGGCATACGCCCCGAAACGCAGCGTGCCTTCAGCGTCAGTTGCCTGGGGGTTGTTCATGGCTGCAATCGCGCTGAAACACCCGGTCTTGGGCGTCCGCGCATCCTTTTCCGTGGGCTCGCCGTTATCTTGCCAGTTACCAAAGACAGGGCAATGCTGGCACGGGGAGCGACACGGACAATCGAGTGCGCGAGACGGACATCCTGTCGCTAACTGAACTGTTGTCGGTATTGAGTGGGGTTCAGGCCGAGCTTTTCACTGAACAGGGCACGCATATACCGCACGCTGCCGAAGCCGGCATGGAAGGCCACTGTCTTGAGCGGCAGGTCGGTGCTTTCCAGCAATTGCCGCGCGCGGTCGATACGCGCGCCTTGCAAAAAGGCCATGGGCGTCATCCGCACCTCGCGGGCGAACAACCGGGCGAAATGGCGTGCGCTCATGCCGGCAAGTTCAGCCATGGACTCGATGGTGAACGACTGTTCCAGATGGGCCAGCACATGGGTCTGTACGCGGGTGATCGGGGTTTCCTGGGGCGCCACCGCCGCAGTCATCGGGCTGAACTGGGCCTGGCCGCCCTGGCGCTTCATCACCACCAGCAGCACCTTGGCCACGTCCACCGCGACTTGCTTGCCGTGGTCCTGGGCCACGACGGACAACGCCAGATCGATACCGGCAGTGACCCCGCCCGAGGTGATCAAGCGCCCGTCCTGCAAGTAGATGCGATCGGTCTCGACGTTGGCCTTGGGGAACGCCTTGATCAGCCGCTCGGTGTAGTGCCAATGGGTGGTGACGCGGTGATCGTCAAGCAACCCGGCATGCCCCAGCACAAACGCCCCGGTACAGATCGAACCGAAGCGCCGCGCGCGCGGGGCGGCCGCTTTGAGCCAGGGCAGCAGATCGGGGTGGCACTCGTTATAGGCCCCCGGGCCGCCAGGCACCAGCAGCAGGTCATAGGCGCCGTCGGCCTGTTCCAGCA
Source organism: Pseudomonas sp. S3_E10 (assembly GCF_054667615.1). NCBI lineage: Bacteria > Pseudomonadati > Pseudomonadota > Gammaproteobacteria > Pseudomonadales > Pseudomonadaceae > Pseudomonas > Pseudomonas sp. S3_E10. The sequence goes on along the minus strand of NZ_CP162743.1, from coordinate 5,268,224 downwards.
GCAGGTCGGCCTGCACCAGTACGCCATTGGATGCGCGCAGTGGGCCGGGCTCGGTGCCGATGATGAGGATCTGGTAATGCGCCGCAGCCGGCAGGTAGCGGTTGGCAATGGAAAACACTTCGAGCGGCCCGGCCATGTCGAGCAGCAGGAAGTCCGGAAACAGCGCCATGGCCACGGTTTTCATAGCGGGAAGTCCATCGGAAGGAAGAAGGCGGCGGGCAGTATGACACGTCCAGCACTGTCAACTTCAAGGAGACAGTTATTCAAATTCCAACTTCTTAATGAATACCCCGATAACCAGTAACCTTCTTCTCAACGCAAGCGCCCTGCATTTCGCAGCCCACGCTCACTTGAGGACACCACCATGCTGACCCTTCGCAAAGCTTCCGAACGCGGCGCCGCCAATCACGGTTGGTTGAAGTCGTTCCACACCTTCTCGTTCGCCAACTACTGGAACCCTGCCGAACAGGGCTTTTCCGACCTGCTGGTGATCAACGATGACCGCGTCGCCGCCGGCAAAGGCTTCGGCCAGCACCCGCACCGCGACATGGAGATTTTCTCCTACGTGCTGGAAGGCGCGCTGGAACACAAGGACACCCTGGGCACCGGCTCGGTGATCCGCCCAGGTGACGTGCAACTGATGAGTGCCGGCAGCGGCGTGGCCCACAGCGAGTTCAACCACAGCCAAAGCCGTGGCGTGCACTTCCTGCAAATCTGGATCGTGCCCGCCGTGGCCGGCGCCGAGCCGCGCTATCAACAGGAGCACTTCAGCGAGGCGCAAAAACGCGGGCGCCTGCAATTGATCATCTCGCCGGACGGTGCCGACGGTTCCTTGAGCGTGCGCCAGGACGCTCGGGTGTATGCCGGGCTGTTCAACGGTGACGAGGCCGCCACGCTCGACCTGCCGCCCAATCGCCATGTGTACCTGCATGTGGCCCGGGGCAGCGTGGAAGTCAACGGCCAACGCTTGCAGGAAGGCGACGGTGCGCGCATTCGCGATGAACAACAGGTCCGCCTCAGCCACGGCGACGATGCCGAGGTGCTGGTGTTCGACCTGCGCCCTCAAGAACTGCCGCAGATGCCATGAAGTGCGCCGCGATGGCCCCGCGAAATGGGCCATCGCTGACGTCGATAGTCACCATCAGCGCAATGAAGTTCTCTTAAAAAATGCAACGCGTAACATCAAACCCATACCCGGCAACACCTACTTAAAACACTTGGAGCACACCCTCATGAAACGCCAAATCTTGCTTAGCCTTGCTTTCTCGGTACTCGCTGCCAACGCATTTGCCCACCCTGTCGTTGCAGAAGGTGGCGCGGATCGCCTGATCGAAAGTCGTGTTGCCGAAGGCGGGGCTGATCGCCTGCAAGGCAACCGTATAGCTGAAGGCGGTGCGGATCGTCTGCAAGAACGTGGCCTGGCTGAAGGCGGCGCGGATCGCTTGCAGGAACGTGGCCTGGCTGAAGGCGGCGCGGATCGCTTGCAGGAACGTGGTCTGGCTGAAGGTGGCGCGGATCGCCTGCAGGAACGTGGCCTGGCTGAAGGCGGCGCGGATCGCTTGCAGGAACGTGGCCTGGCTGAAGGCGGTGCGGATCGTCTGTTGGACAACCACGCATAACCCGCCCTGTTCGCGGGGCACCCCAAACCGGCCTGATCAGCCGGTTTTTTTTCGTCTCGGATTTAATGCAGGTCGCGGTCCAGCCGCACCACCGCCTTGCCGATCTGTTGTCGCGCTTCGATGCGCGCATGCACCTGTTGCACGGCGTCCAGGGTGTAGTGCTCCTGCGTATCCACCACCAATGCCCCTTCCAGCATCGCGGCAAAGACTGCATTGGCACGTCGCTGCACCGTCGGGCCGTCAGCCATATGATCCGCCAGGCGCGGCCGGGTGAGGAACAATGAGCCGGCCTCCCCCAATTCAATCGGGTCAAGGTCGGTCAGCGAGCCCGAGACATTGCCATAGTTGACGATCAAGCCGCGCTGACGACAGGCACGAAAGCTGTCACGCAAGGTGCTTTTGCCGAGCGAATCAAACACCACGTCCACCCCCTGCCCGGCGGTAGCCTCCAGCACGCGGTCGGCAAACCGGCCGTCGTCGTACACCCAGGCCTGATGAGCGCCACGCTCACGGGCAATCGCACATTTTTGCGCTGAACTGCCGGTGGCCAATACCGTGGCGCCGATGTGCCTGGCCATCTGTACCAACAGTTGGCCGATGCTGCCGGACGCAGCGTGGACCAGGCAGGTGCTACCCGCCTGCAACCGCGCCACATCTTCAATCAAGTAATGCGCGGTGCAGCCCTGGAACATCGCCGCAGCGGCTTGATCGAAGGCGATGGCATTGGGAATCTGCGCAACCTTGTCGGCGGGCACCGAGGCATATTCAGCGTAAGCGCCCCACGCGATGCACCAGGCCACGCGATCGCCGACGGCCAAATGGCTGACCCCCGCCCCCACCTCCACCACCACGCCTGCGCCTTCCATGCCCAAGGTACAGGGCAAGCGTACCGGGTAGGTGGCCGAATGGGCGTACTTGCCCTGGCGGGTATGCACATCCATGAAGTTGATGCCGGCGCAGGCGACTTTGATCAACACGTGACCCGCCGTGACCTGAGGCGTGGGAACGTCATGGCGCACGTGGACCACTTCAGGGCCGCCGTAGGTTTGCAGCGTGATGGCTTTCATCGAGGGAACAACTCCGTTTGCACTGGGAAGCGGCCATGGTAAAAGCATGGGCTCAGTAGGAAAATTCCCCAATACTTCACACCCTCCGCGCGGAAATAACCCGATGTTCGATTGGCAGGATCTGTATTACTTCACCGTACTGGCCCGTACCCAATCCCTGTCGGCCGCCGCCCGCGAGCTGCAGGTGGAACACGCCACGGTAGGCCGGCGCGTAGATGCCCTGGAAAAAGCCCTCGGCGTAAAGCTGGTGGACCGTCTGCCGCGCAGCCGCCCGCTGACCGCCCAAGGCCTGGCACTGGCCGAATTGGCGGCGGGCATGGGTGATATGGCCACGCAGGTGATGCGCCTGTCGCGCGTGGCCTGCATTGAAATGGCGGGCACGGTGCGCATCAGTTGCCCGCCGTCCATCGCCAACTATTGCGTGGCGCCCCAAGTGGCACGCCTGCGCGCCCGGTTCCCGCAGGTGAACCTGGTGCTGCTGCCCTCCACTCAACTGGCGGCGCTGGACAAAGGCGAGGCCGACATTGCCCTGCGCACCGTACGCCCCGACGATGAAGCGCTGGTGCGCCGCAAAGTCGGCGTCGTGCGCTTTGGGCTGTATGGCCCGGCAACGTTCCTGCACCTGCCCGCCGAACAGTGGGCCTTCATTGCCTACGACAGCAGCCGCGATCACTTGCCCCAGCAGGCCTGGATGCATCAGGTGCGCGGCCATCGAGAAATTGCATTCGCCGCCAGTGACTTGAGCACCCAGCAAATGGCGGCGCGGTCGGCCATGGGCGCGGTGGTGCTGCCGACCCTGGTGGGCGATCACGACCCGCTGCTGGTGCGGCTCCCCACCGCCACCGAAGGCCCTTTGCGCGATATCTGGCTGACGGTGTACCCCGACATGCGCCGCTCGCCATTGGTCAAGGTGGTGATGGAGTTTCTAGTCGACTGCCTTGAGAGCCAGGCGCAGTTACGCCGCTGACTCAACTGGACGTGGCGAGGAAGCGCTTGCGATACGCCGCCGGCAGCAGCCCCACCCGCTGCTGGAACAGGCGGCGGAACGAGTTGCTGTCTTCATAGCCCACCGCATACGTGATGCTCTCCAACGTCATGCGGGTGGACTCAAGCAGGTGTTTGGCCCGTTCCAGGCGCAGGGTTTGCAGATAACCGATTGGCGTGCAGTCGGTCGCCTCCTTGAAACGGCGCTTGAAGTTGCGCACGCCAAAACCAAAACGCCGGGCTACGTCGTCGATCACCAGTGACTGGGCAAAGTGCTGCTCCAGCCAGTACTGCACCCGCAGTATCTCGCCGTCGCCGTGATGCCTGGGCAATGACCACATGGCATACACCGACTGCTCGCTGCGCACGCCGTCGACCAACAGGTATTTGCCACAGGTATGGGCCAGTTCGGCTGAGCCAAAGCGGCGAATCAGGTGCAGCATCAAATCCATCGCCGCGCTGGCGCCCCCGCAGGTGATCACGCGGTTTTCCTCGCAGAGTATCTGCGCGTCGTCCAGGTGAACCTGCGCATAACGTCGGCGAAACAGGTCGGCAAACGCCCAGTGGGTGGTGGCGCGCAGGCCTTGCAACACCCCGGTTTCGGCCAGCAGGAAGGCGGCGGTGCACATCGACGCCAGCACCGCGCCGCGCCCATGTTGCTCGCGCAGCCAGGGGCCGTAGGCGGGAAACGCCGGCAATGCGTCTTTGAGCGTAAAAAGAAAGCCGGGGATGAGCACCAGGTCGGTCTGCGCGATCTGCGTGACTGCGCAGTCCACTTGCAGGCGCTGCCCGCCCCAGGTCACCACTGCTTGGCCGTCCAGGGAGGCGAGCACGATTTCGAACGGCGGGCGCTCGGCAAACTGGTTGGCCGCGCTGAGCATTTCCACCGCCAGGGTGGCGCTGGCGGCAGAACATTGATCAGCCAGAAGCAACGTGATGTGCATGAAAGGAACCCGATTGCGCTTTTCGCATGAAATAAGTCATTTGCGCACCTACCTTAGCGGATTCCCGGTCCTTACAGTGCTGCCATTCATCATCCATTTGGCGCTCCCCTTATGAACCTCTGGTTTCGTCTGCTTTCTATGCTGTGCCGTCGCCCATGGCGCACACCCGCCCATGGCCTGGCCACCACCGTGGTGCGCATGCGGGTCTGGCCCCTGGACCTGGACATCAACCGGCATGTCACCAATGGCCGCTATTTTTCCCTGGCCGATGTCGCACGGATGGATTTCGTCTTGCGTACCGGGGCCTTTCGCGTTGCGCTACGCCACAAGGCACTGCCCATCGTCGGCGACACCTGGGGCAAGTTCCGTCGGGAATTGAAGCTGTTCGAAGCGTTCGAAGTACACACCCGCATGCTCGGCTGGGATGCCAAGTGGAGCCTGATGGAACACCGTTTTGTCAGTCGCGGCCGCGTCGTCGGCGTCGTCGTGATGCGCGGGCTGTTCCGCTCGGCCAAGGGCACCCTGCCCCCTGCTGAGTTTGTACGGGAACTGGGCTTGGACCCGACGTCACCGCCGATGCCGCAGTGGCTCAAGGACTGGGCGCAAAGTTGCGAGGACATGAGTGCGCACTTACGCAAAGAGGAGCAGACCTGAGAGCGCCACCACCCTCGCGTCGATCATCACGCCCTTCCCATTCCTGCACCGCGATGAGGCAAGGCTTTAAACCTTGCCCCAATGCCAAAAAAATCGTTGGGGCTAAAATACTTACCGAGCCTTACGAATTTGCACTAGCCTATGTCTAAGTTCAGCTAAAGAACCTCGCAACATCCCCCAACTCCCCCGCCGCGCCCTCAAAAATAACGTGACGAATGTTAAAATTTGTCACGTTTTACCGTATTCAATTCGATTAGTATCTAAATGCTAGCAGCGATTGAACTGGTGGCCTTGCATGCCAGAAAAGGGAGTAGGTTATGCATTTTTCCAATGTGCTTGCTATTGCACGGACTCAATCGAAATCGGAGGACTTTCGGGCGCTGATAGTTCGCACTGTACCGAATGATTTAAAAGTCGATACACGTTGCTACGGGCAACTAATCGAGGCTCATGAAAATCACGCACACTACCGTGCCGTTATTATAGAAATTGATACGCCCTCTGCGATAAATCAAACGCTGGACATTATAAGAAAGACCCGGAGCGACAACCCGGCCTGCACAATATTCGTTGTTGTGACGTTTGCCTCCACCCTGAGCAAGACAAAATACTACCTGGCCGGTGCTGATTATTGCGTCAAGGTGGTAGAAACCTCCCCCGACAAAAAACTAAGCCTGTTTGATGCGTTCCTAAGCGAAAGCGCGCGCCTGAATTGCTGCGGTTTGATGCTCGACCAAGATCGTATGTGCCTGTATGGCGCCGGCAAAAAGCTGGAAATATCCTTCGTTGAAATGAAAGTACTCGAAGCGCTGATCCAGAACAGACTCCTGAGTCACAATGAAATTGCCGAAGTCATGGGCCTTAATACCAAGTATTACGACTCCCGGGCGCTGGAAAAGTCTATCAGTCGCCTGCGCAGTAAGATCAAGGCGCACTACGGCGATAACATCATTCAGAACATTCGTGGCTATGGCTACAAACTCAGCCGAGGGTTTATTCACGCCAACCATTGCCACGCCATCGAGGAGAGTTCGAACCGTGAATAGTGAACAACTATCCGCCGCCGACGTTATGGAACTCACGATGACCCGGCAGGCCATCGTCGAACGCAGTCAAGCCCTGTGGGGCAGTGAAATCAGCGTGGTGGGCAGCGGTGATCGCGAGCAACTTGACTGGGCCTACGGCGAAGCGCTGCGTCGCACTTTACCGCGCCGTAAAACACTTCAGGTGATCGCTCACAGGTTTGTCAAAGTCGATCAGGCTGCGTTAATGAACGATACCCTCATTCAAAACATCGTTCAGGTGGCGCACGCACTGGAAAAACAAGGCCACACCTTAACGCTCAGCATTGATAACCCGCTCGACGCGCTGCCAGGTCCCGTAGAGCGCAGGGCCATGGTGCGCCAGCTGTATAAACTCAAAGACCAGAGCGGTATCAAGTTGGCCTACAACCACTACACACTTGATACAAAACCCGGCGACCTGTTAATCGACCTGAAACTCTACGACTACATCAAGATGCCCTTCCCGGACTCAGCCCTGCGCCTGAGCCTGAATACGCGCTCCGGTCTGTTCGATCGGCTCTACGAGCGCATGCTGGAATTGATCAATGCCGCCCGAGTGCGCTTCATTGCCGAAAATATCGAGTTTTCCGATAGCGCAATGTTGGCTAAAAACTTGCCATTCGAATACTTTCAGGGCGGCTATTACTCACCTGCCGACCGTTTATAAAACCCTGCCTCTTCCCTGATATCGGTGGACACTATGAGCTCCCTTAAAAAACACGCCTTCACCCCGGCGCCTCCCGCTATTGCCCTGCATGACTTCACGCCCAATGCAGAGCTGTTCCACTACGACTTGAACGCACTGGCCACTCACGTGCTCACCTTTTCGCAGCCGTTTAACAGTGCGCGCCAGGAATCAAGAATGCCTTCGCCCAAGATCGCTGATAGCCCGCCGCATAACCACACTCGCCCTACGGATAACCAACTCGAAACACCCCACCCGTCTGCCCAGGACGTCTGGCTGCTGACCCAACATGATCGAATACTGGTCAAAGGTGATCTGCGTATTTCACTGACCAGTATTGAGTCGGCGTTAATACAAAAAATGCTGCACCACGAAGAACGCGTGGTCAGTAAGGAAGAGTTGATCCGTAATATAGGCCGCGAGCCTGACCACTACCGTGGCCTGGAAATGTGCCTCAGTCGTTTGCAGGAAAAGTTCAAGCGCGCCAATGAGGGCGAACGCTTGTTCCGTGCCGTCAGAAACCGTGGTTATTGCCTCACGCAGAAAATCAAGAAGCCGTTAGAGCTGACCCCCGCGCGTCGTTAATATAATAATAAGCTCCAGGCCTTATCACACACCCTGCCTATTACCAGCCTTTTATACCTGCCCTTTTATAACATCACCCTAACAACATCGCCGACACCTTGTTATAAGTCGTCAGCCAATGCCCCCGGCCGTTCATTACTATCCATGGGTACGCGCTTGCGCGTGCCTGTCGTTTAGTGCGGCTTATACCGCGACTTGATTAAAGCCTGCCACTACGTGCGTGGTCGCCACCGGGAGCAGAACTATGCTGAACAATACTAGAATGCATCGCAACCTGACCCCCAAGGGTCTAACGTTCTGGGGCCAATGGACGCTGGCGTCAAGTTTGGTCGTTGCCGTGTTGTTTATGTTGGTATTTTTAAAAACGGGCCAACTTGAGCATACCTATCGAGTGCTCGCCGCTTTTACCATACTGGCCTCTCTTCCGGCGTATAGCCTGTGCGATGTCTACAGTAAGAAAGATGATTATGCCGTGGGCTTGGGACGGCTGTTCATGGGCTGGCTGTTAACGGTGGGCATATTGTTTGCCGTGGGGGTGGTGTGTGACGCCGGCGCACTGTTCCCGTTGGAAACGTTATTACTATGGGCAGCGTTGAGTTATCCATTATTGGCACTGTGTTATATCCCCCTGCACAGCCTGTCCCGCTATTACCATCGCCAACTCCATGAACGGCAAAGGTCATTAATCGTGGGTACCGGCAAACTCGCCGTGGACTTGGCCCGAACACTCTCGCGCCAGAAACGCTCGCCATTGGTGGGGTTGGTCGGCAGCCGCGCCGAAGCGGTCGAAGGCGCGCAACCGCAGATACTCGGCGAGCTGCCGCACTTGCCGCAATTGATCCGGCAACACGGCATTCGTCGGCTCTATATCACCCACTCGCTGCAGGAAGCCACGCACATCGAAGCGTTGTACCTCAACCTGCTCGACATCAGCGTGGATGTGATCTGGGTACCCGACCTCAATAACATGCTGCTACTCAACCATTGCGTGGCCGAAGTGGATGGGCTGCCGGCGATTTTCCTCAATGAAAGCCCGTTGACCAGCCGCCCCACCGCCGCCCTGAGCAAGTCGCTGCTGGACAAGAGCATCGCCTTGCTGGCGATCATCGTGCTGAGCCCGGTGCTGTTGCTGTTCGCCCTGCTGATCAAGCTCACCTCGCCAGGCCCTGTGATTTTCAAGCAGGAACGTCATGGCTGGAATGGGGAGGTGATCAAGGTGTGGAAGTTTCGCTCGATGCGCGTGCATGACGACCATGAAGTGCGCCAGGCCAGCCGCAATGACTCGCGGATCACCCCGGTAGGCCGGTTTATCCGCCGCACCTCCATTGATGAGCTGCCGCAGTTGTTCAACGTGCTGCAGGGGCATATGGCGCTGGTCGGCCCACGGCCCCACGCTATTGCGCACAACGACTACTACTCGGGGAAAATTCTTGCCTACATGGCCCGCCATCGGATCAAGCCCGGCATCACCGGCCTGGCCCAGGTCAATGGCTGCCGGGGCGAAACCGAGACCCTGGAGAAGATGCAGCGGCGCGTCGACATCGACCTGCACTACATCAACAACTGGTCGCTATGGCTGGATATCAAGATCCTGGTGAAGACGCCGTTTACGCTGCTTTCAAAAGACATCTACTGATAACGGCCAAAGGTGGGAGGGAGCGTGCTCCCTCCCACCTTTTTTTATCCGCGTTATCCGCGCGGCAGGCTTGCTCGCTTCAGCCTGTCTACTCGGTGATCTTCTCGAAGTTGTTGTAGAACCGCCCGCTGTCACGCCCCTCTGTCATCGTGTGCAATGAGTAGGCACGGTTGAGGCGTGCCCCGCCATCGCGGGTCAGCGGTGACCAGACTATATTGGCGCGACGCATCGTCGAGGTACTCATGAATTCGTCGAACGGGATGGAAATATAGATCCCTTTGTCGAAACTGCCCTCGCCGTAGTCCGCCTTCGAGGCGGTCGTGAGTGTGACCCATGCGCCAAACCTCACGCCGTTCTTGAACTCGCGCGACAGATCCACGGTGGAACCCCAATCGCGCGCCAGATAACGCCCGACACTGACTGCCGCCTGCACATCACCCGGCAGCTCGGTGTAGCTGGTGACATGGCCGGTCACCGTTTGATAGTCACGCAACCCGAACCCCTGGTTGAAGTCACGCTGGCGCACGACGTTCACGTCGGCGCCCACTGACCAGCCTTGCCCCACGGGCCGATAAAGCACTTCGCCGCCGACCCCGGCGAACATGGATTCCAGGTAACCGCCGTAGACCATGCCATACAGGTTCTGATCCAACTGCACGGCATGGTTGAGCTGGAACGTCGGCATCGTTACGTCGGAGGTGGTCAGGTACTTACGCAGGTCGGTGCGCACGCGCGGCAACCCGCTCGGCGCATCGTAGGTGAACTTGTCATAGTTGTTGTACAGGTTCGCGCTGAGCATGCCGCTCCACCAGATATCGCGGGTAAAACGGTACTGCGCGTCGGCATCGGCGCTGAACTGATAGAGCAGCCCGTCAGGGCCGCCGATGTTCTGTTTGTAGCCCAGGCCAACGCCATAAGTGAACGGGTCCAGGGCCTGGGTATAGAGGGTGGTCTCCCGATGGGCGAGCGCCGGATTGACTTCAGTTGCGCGGTGCAGATCCTGCAGCGGCCGATCATTCTTGAGCACCGCGCGGAAGGTGCCACGCGGCACACTGGTCTCTTCTATCGACATGTCGTAACGCTGATCGACCAGGGTGAACCATTCGACGTCCTGGTTAACGCTGTTGTCGAGAATTCGGCTAGCCCGCCCTACCGTCTTGGCCGGGTTGAAGTAACGGGACTGTTCGCCATACACCAACAACTCCGGACCACGCTGGGCAATGCGCTTGACCTGGTAGCCGGCGTTTTGCTGCAACCGGCTGGACACATTCGCCCAGTTCACCTGGTCCAACGGGGTCGACGGCACCTGCGGCGGCAGCGGTTCGGCAGGAGGGTCATAAGTTTTGACGGGGGCCTTGCGGCTGACAAAGTTGGTGTGCAACGTAATGCCGAACATCGCAGTATTGCCGCGTTCCCAAGCAGCGCTCAGGTCGACGCTGTCGGCCAACTTGTAGACGACGCCGACGTTGATCGGCAGGTCTTGCTTGATCGGGTTATCCAGCGGCTCATTCTTGTAATCATTGCCTTCGTATTCGAGCTTCAGGCTCAGCGGCTCCCAGGGGGTCTGATAGGCAATCCCGCCAAACAACGAGGGGTGGCCCCTGAAGTAAGCGTTGGTGTTCACTTCGCCCGCCCTGGCCACATCCGCATCGCTTTGCGGCCGGTCGTTGAATTGGCTGCCCACTATCGCCAGCGGGTTGCTCAAATCGCCCCGGTTGCCCAAGTAACCCCAGGCAAGACCCAGGCTGAAATCAAGGTCGCCGTAACGCTTGTTGGCGACGAAATATTCGCTGGAGAACAAGCCTGTCCCGCCGATGTCACGGGCGCCGATTGCGACTTGCGGAGCCCAGTGGCTCTCATCCCAAAGCCGCGCTTTCACATCGATGGCCTTGTCCTTGAAGCTTTGATTGCCGCTCAACGCCTCCGGGCCGTACTGCCGGTTAGTGATCGCGGTATAGCGGAACGAACCCTCCAGCCAATCAAAGGGCTGGAAGGAAAAACTGTAGCGCGAATAGGGGTCTGTACGACTGGCGGTAGCGCTTAATTCCCCGACAGGCGCCATGCGCGCGGTGGGTGTCTGCAACAGACCGACACCGCCAAAGTCATTTTGGGTGTAGCGCGGTTCGCCATGAACCAGCCCACACGGCAAGAGCAATGCAGCAGCAAAACGTAGCTTCAAGGGGCCACCTCAGCCAAGGGTTGAGTGGCGAGAAACTCGGCCAACTGTTCATTGAGTTCAGGTGTCGGCGATTGCAGATCATCACTTCGGATGGGCACCAGGATCCGGCTGCCGGGGGCAGGCATAACACCTTGCTCATGGTTCCATGGCGCCACGCCCAGGCGCCTCACGTGGCCATCGGGCTGAATCAACCACACATAATCGCTTTGGGCGTCGCTGAGAATCGCGCAGCGCCGGGCGTACACCCAGGCTTCTTGCGCTGCGGCATAGGGCACCTGACAGGTCTGCTCCACCGCTCCCAACACTTCGACGGTGGACGGCCGGGCCGGATAGATCAGGCGGTCGCCCTCATCGAGCGGGCTATCAAGCGCAAACCCTACCTCCAGGGCGATCGGATCAAGCACCGCAACCTGGCGCCCGGTAACCGGCAACCGCTCCACTTGCTTATACAAACGCGCGCTCAATGCAGCGCGAGTGTCACGCCCCTCCAGCAAGGCGACTTGCTGCAGCAATTTCAGATCGAACAACACCCCGGCCTTCAAGCGGGCCTGCGGGCCTTCCAGGGAACGGTGCAGCCACGCGGCGCCCAACCAGTAACTTTCGGCGTTGGGCTGGGTTGCAAGGATCACGTCCCGCAGACGTGTGCCGGGTTGGATGGCGAGGTTGCCGGGGCTTCGGACATCGCCGCTGACGGTGATGTCGGCCTGGCTTAGCCCCGTGGCGAACATGCACGCGCCGAGCAATAAAAGGCTTGGATACTTCACCGGACAGCCTCCCGATCAGGGCGCAATTGCACTATTTTCAGAAAAATCTGCGGCGTCAGGTGCTGCTCGCTTTGCATGATGAAACCGTCCTGGGGGTCCACCCAGTAACGATTGGTCGCGCGAAAATCCAGATCGGGTATCGCCACCTGCTCGTCGATTCGCAGCAAGGCGTAGTCCCTGTTCAGAATCCGGATAGGTTCGATGTCGTGCCTGCTGAAACGGCTATTGACGCTAAGGCCGACGCGGTAGCCTTGGTAGATATCGATCCAGCGCGTGCTGGTATGCCCGTCGTGCAGATGCTGCAGACCGCGCTTGAACGGCGACTCTCCATCAAAGCGCGTGCCATCGAGCGACACCCCCAGCCCGACCGTGCGCACCACCAGGCCGTCGCGCATCAGCAACACCTGGTTGCCGGATGCGAGCCAGAACTGCAGGTCGCCACGTCGACGCGCCATGGCCATCACGCCCTCGCTGGTAACGGTCGTCACCAGAATTTGCGGATACGGCACGGCCGCTACCTGGGCCGGAGTCAACTCCAGCGAGGCAGGCCCCTGGGCGGACGCTTTGAACGTGTCCCATGAAGCCTTCATCAAGGGGTTGCACCCACACAGCAGTAGCGCCGTCGTCAGAACGGCACCGGTATGCAAAGTTTTCACGGATTGACTAAGCCTTATCTGCTGTTGGCTTCACTGAGATTGTTGACCGAGCTGGCCCCGGTCCCGAGGACACTGGCCGTAGGCAGAAGCTGGCTGATCAGGCGGTTCCAGCGGGTCACGCCGGCCGGGCCGACATACACGATATCTTGCGGTTGCAGGTCGAAACGAGTGGCCAATACCAGGGCGGACGGCGACTCGGCATTCAGTTGGAACACCTGGGCCGGCTCGGTTTCCAGATTGCCCGCGCCTCGGATCACGTACACCGCGTTGCCATTGGAGGTGGTCTGGTTCAAACCGCCCACGGTGCCCAACGCATCAGACAAGTTCATCGACTTGCTCTTGAAGCTCAACGCCCGGGGTTGGTTGACCTCCCCCATCACGTAGATCCGTTTGAGGTCGTTGTAAGGCAAGTACAACTGGTCACCGCCTTTGAGGTAGACCTTATGCAGTGGCGAGTCCCGGCGGTTGAGGGTGTCCAGGTCCAGCGTGTACTCGCGACCATCGCGCGTCAGCGTCAGCCCCGAAAGGTCAGCATTCATCGGGTCTACCCCAGCGGCGCCGATAGCTTCCACCACGCTCAGCGCATTGGTAGTGATCGACTGTTGACCCGCTTTTGCCACGGCACCGGAAACCACCACTACCTGGCTGGCAAAGCGCAAGACACTGACATCCACCTGAGGGCTTTCTACAAACTGTGACAGTCGCTCGGCGATATACGCCCGTAGTTCTTCGATGGTTTTACCGGCGGCCGGGACATTGCCGATATAGGGGTAAAACAGCGTGCCATCCGGCCGCACCAGACGGCCGTTGGCATCCAGTTGTTGTTGCGGGCCGGAAGGCGCCGTCAACTCGGGGTGATCCCACACCGTAATAAACAACAAGTCATTGGCGCCGACGCGATAACCGCCCGGAATATACGACAGCAGTTCGGGGGCAACCGTCTCGCGAACATGCAGGGCGGCATCCATGGCAATCAGCTTCGGCGTGATGGGTATAAGCTCCACCCGGCTACTCTCGGGAGAGCCGTCACGTGTCAATTGACTGGTGTCCATATGTTGGCCAGGGGAAAACATACAGCCGTGCAAGGTAATACTTGCCAGCGTCACAGCAAAAAGCCTTCGGGTCATAATGGCACTACACTAGTCGGGGACAAGTCCAAACAAGATCACCCAGAAGGTTCTGAGTGATCTTGAACAACACACTTCGCAGGGGGTTCAACGGGTACCCGTAGTTCCGGTGGTGCCCGAGGTCCCTGTGGTTCCGCCATTGGAGCTTCCTCCGGAGCTTGATGCCGCCGCCACGGCGCCGGCGACCACCACCGCCGCCACCACGGTCTCACCGACCGTGACAGCGCCTACCACCGGGGTGCTCAAGCTTAGGGGCTCTTCAGCCGCCCATACGGTGGTGCTCATTAAAACCAGCAAGCTGGCGGTAAACAGTTTCTTCATAGCAGACTCCTCCTCAACATCAACAAGTTGATATTAAGAGACGGTGATGGAACAGCAGGTATATAGACTTAGGCGTATCAGCCGAACACACTCGGCTAAGCGCCAGTCTCGTTTGGAGCATGTCATTTATAAGTGCTGCATGCCATACAACAGCACTTTCCATGTGTCACGCACAGGCCGCAAAACTCGTTGCGAACATTGAACACGTTTAAGGATATTTGCGGACATTAAGCGCCATAACAGCGATGTTACGCACAATGTTGCAGCCGCCAGCGTCCGAGCCAACCGCCCCACTGTTATTATTCGTCAGCCTTACCGAAACGGCGTTCTGTTAAATAATGATATTCACGCGTACCGCGACAGAAAATAACATTCGCCCGTGAAAACCCAGTATTAACAGGCGCAAGTATCACTGCCCTGACCGGGCAGTTTAGATAACGAGTGATGCACTTCCCAGTTGTTGCAATACCTGTTGCAGCTCTACCTTCCAACTGCGCGTCGACACCCCATAATCCTGTTCGAGGGTCTGGCAATCCAGCACGGACCAGCCCGGACGTTTGGCTTGCGTCGGGAACTCGGCGGAGGTAATCGCCTTCAACCGAGGTTTCTTTTCAAGCAGCGCCTCGGACCGCGCCTGGTTGAAAATCTCATCGGCAAAGTCATACCAGGTGCAAGCAGGCGCACCGCTGTAGTGGTACACGCCCCATTTGAGCATGCCGTCGCGGCGAAAAATCGTCGCCAGCGCCCACAGGGTGTCGGCAATACTGCCGGCGGAAGTCGGGCAACCACGCTGGTCCGCGACGACGGCCAGCTCATCGCGTTCACGCCCAAGGCGAAGCATGGTTTTAACAAAGTTGTTGCCATGCGCGCCGAACACCCAACTCGTTCGCAAAATCACATGGCGCGAACAATGCTGCTGCAGCTGCTGCTCACCCGCCAGCTTGCTGGAACCATAAACACCTGAAGGTGCGGTGACGTCACCCGGTGTATAGGGGAGCGTGTGGTTGCCATCGAATACGTAATCGGTAGAAATATGCAGCACGGCAATACCCTGTGCCTGCGCTGCGCGCGCCAGGTGCGCAACGCCATCGCGGTTCACCGCATAAGCCCGCTCGATATCGCTCTCAGCCTTGTCTACAGCGGTATAAGCCGCCGCATTGATCAACAGTTGCGGCTTGATCCGCGCCAGGACCTCCTCGACCTGAACCGAGTCACTGATATCCAGCTCACCCGAACCATAGCCAATCACGTTGAACCCGGACGGTGCCCTGAGCAGCAGCTCGCGCCCGACCTGCCCCTGTGCTCCGGTGACGATTACACGCATGGTCATTCTCCGCTCAGCAAGGCGCGCAAGCGCGGGTGGCGCTGATCTTTTTCCGATAACAACGGCGAACCCAGAGGCCAGGCGATGCCCAGGTCCGGGTCATTCCAAAGAAGCCCACCCTCGTCTTTCGGGTCATACAGATCGGTGCATTTGTATTGAAAGTCGGCGGTATCGCTCAACACGCAGAAACCGTGGGCATACCCCGGCGGTACCCACAATTGGAGATGGTCCTCGGCGGTCAATTCAACCGCCACGTGTTCACCACAGGTCGCAGACGCCGGGTCGATGTCTACGACCACATCGTAGACCGCGCCTCGGGTCACCCGCACTAACTTGCCTTGAGGACGGCTGCGTTGGAAATGCAGCCCACGTAACACGCCCTGTGCGGAGCGCGAGTGGTTATCTTGCACGAACGGCTGTTCAATCCCAATGTCGCGATAACGCTGCTGCTGGTAACTCTCCAGGAAGAACCCGCGGGCATCACCATAAACGCGGGGTTCGATAATCAGCACACCGGGCAACCTGGTTTTGATGACATTCATTTCGCAGGCTCCGAAGCGAGTACCTGTGCCAGGTATTGGCCATAACCGGTTTTGCGTAAATCCGTGGCTTGTCTATCCAGTTGCGCCGCCGACAACCAGCCCTGGCGGTAGCCCACTTCCTCAAGGCAAGCCACTTTCAGCCCTTGGCGTGCTTCCACGGTCTGAACGAAATGCCCGGCCTCCATCAAGGAGTCATGGGTGCCGGTGTCGAGCCACGCGAACCCACGCCCCAGCACGCTGACGTGCAAATCCCCACGCTGCATGTAAGCGTTGTTCACGTCGGTGATTTCCAGCTCGCCACGCGTTGAGGGCTTGACCTGCCTGGCAATGTTCACCACGTCGTTATCGTAAAAGTACAGGCCCGTGACCGCGTAATTGGACTTGGG
This sequence comes from Pseudomonas sp. S3_E10, assembly GCF_054667615.1. Lineage (NCBI taxonomy): Bacteria > Pseudomonadati > Pseudomonadota > Gammaproteobacteria > Pseudomonadales > Pseudomonadaceae > Pseudomonas > Pseudomonas sp. S3_E10. The sequence continues at coordinate 5,251,687 of NZ_CP162743.1, read as the reverse complement.
ACGCTCAGGCTTCTCTTCGATGCTGATCGCCTTGCCGTGGCTGTCGAAGTCGACCACGCCAAAACGCTCGGGGTCGCTGACACGGTAGCCAAAGACGGTAGCGCCGCTCTTGCGCTGGGACGCTTCATGCAGCAACGCGCTGAAGCCGTAGCCATAGAAAATATTGTCGCCCAATATCAGCGCAACATTGCTGTCGCCGATAAAGTCTTCGCCGATGATAAACGCTTGCGCCAAACCATCCGGGGACGGCTGTTCGGCATAACTGAGCTCAATGCCGAAAGAAGAACCATCGCCCAGCAGGCTTCGAAAACTGGGTAAGTCTTGCGGCGTCGAGATAATTAATATCTCGCGGATACCGGCCAGCATTAAAACCGACAACGGGTAATAGATCATCGGCTTATCGTAGATGGGCAGCAGCTGTTTGGAGACGCCGCGGGTAATGGGATGCAAGCGCGTGCCGGAACCGCCCGCCAGAACAATGCCTTTCATGGAGTGCTTCCTTTTTGAGAATGTCGATGGGTGAGGCAGTGTTTAACCAGTTCAAGCGTTCTGACCCAGGCGCTCCGGCCGGTACTGACCATTGAGTACGCGTTGCCACCACGTCTTGTTTTGCAAATACCACTCAACAGTTTTGCGTATACCGCTTTCAAACGTTTCGTGAGGCTGCCATCCCAGCTCACGCGCAATCTTGCCGGCATCGATGGCGTAACGAAGATCATGACCTGGCCGATCTTTAACAAAAGTGATCAAGTCACGATAACGTTCCACGCCGGCCGGTTTGTCGGGCGCCAACTCTTCGAGCAGCGCGCAAAGTGTTTCCACGACTTCAATATTGGTTTTCTCGTTGTGGCCGCCAATATTGTAGGTTTCGCCGACCGCGCCCCGGCACAGGACTTCACACAGCGCACGCGCATGATCTTCAACAAACAGCCAGTCCCGCACCTGCAAACCATCGCCATATACCGGCAGCGGCCGGCCATGAATGGCATTCAGAATCACATGGGGGATCAACTTTTCGGGGAAGTGATAAGGACCGTAGTTATTTGAACAATTGGTCACCAGCACGGGTAAGCCATACGTACGCTGCCAGGCCCGAACCAAATGATCCGAACTGGCCTTGGACGCTGAATAGGGCGAGCTGGGCGCATAAGGCGTAGTTTCCGTGAACAGGCTATCGGGGCCGTCCAGGTCGCCATAGACCTCGTCTGTCGAAACGTGGTGGAAGCGAAACCGGTTTTTTGCGTCAGGCGCCAACGCACTCCAGTAGCGCCGGGCCGCTTCAAGCAACGTATATGTCCCGACAATGTTGGTCCGGATAAAGTCAGCGGGGCCATCGATAGAACGATCGACATGGGATTCCGCCGCCAGATGCATTACCGCATCCGGGCGAAATGTCATGAAAATCTGGTCCAGCGCCGGGCCGTCCCCTATATCGGTTTTAAAGAACTGATAGCGCGACGAGTTTTCGACACTGGCGAGTGAATCGGTATTGCCCGCATAGGTCAGTAAGTCGAGGTTCGCGACGCTATGGTTTTCATTTATCAGGTGGCGGACCACGGCTGATCCAATGAAACCGGCGCCACCGGTAACGAGGATTTTTTTAAACATGAGTGAAGATCCTGAGGGTGGAATAAAACTCGATCGAGCCCCGTTATTGATCAGCGGATCGCCGGCGCTCACGCTCGGCCATATTTATCTTCAAAGCGCACGATGTCGTTCTCACCCAGATAGGAACCGGACTGTACTTCGATCAGTTCAAGCGGGATCACGCCCGGGTTTTCAAGCGCATGCACCTGACCGATAGGGATGTAAGTGGACTGGTTTTCAGTGACCAAGTAGGTCTTCTCTCCATTGGTCACCTTGGCCGTACCGCTCACGACGATCCAATGTTCCGCCCGGTGATGATGCATCTGTACCGAAAGCTTGGCGCCGGGTTGCACAGTGATACGTTTGACTTGGTAGCGGTGGCCTTTGTCTATCGAGTCATACATGCCCCAGGGGCGATAGACCTCGCGGTGATTGACGTACTCGTGCCGGGCGGATTGCTTGAGCCGCTCGACTATTTTCTTTACGTCCTGTACCTGGTCTTTGTGTGCGACCAGGATCGCGTCATTGGTTTCGACAATGACCAAGTTCTCGACACCGACCGTTGCAATCAGGCGGCTGTTGGCGTGAACGTAGGTGTTGAACGTGTTCTGGGCAACGACATCGCCCTTCAATACGTTGCCTTCGGCATCTTTGACGAATGTATCGGCGAGCGCGGACCACGAGCCGATATCGCTCCAACCGGCGTTCATCACGACCATGACCGCGTCTGCGGTGCGCTCCATCACCGCGTAGTCAATGGAGTCTTCGGGGCAAGTAGCAAACACATCACGGTCAACTCGGGTGAAGCTCGAATCCCTGGAACCGTTGTTCAGCGCCTCACTGCAAACAGAAAGGATCTGCGGGCAGAATTTCTGCAACTCCTCCAGATAACGGCTGGCACGAAACAGAAACATGCCGCTGTTCCAGAAGAATGTTTTGGCCAACAGGTACTGTTGAGCCAGATCCAAGTCCGGCTTTTCGACAAAACGGTTCACGCGAAAGCCGCACTCGCCGACAGGTTCGCCCTTCTCGATATAGCCGTAGCCGGTTTCCGCATACGTCGGAACAACGCCGAAGGTGACTAACTTACCGTCCAAGGCCAATGGGAGGGCGCAGTTGATACTTGCTTGAAACGCTTGCACATCCTTGATGGTGTGGTCCGCCGGCAAGATCAACAGCAAGGGGTCCTCCCCATCGGCAGTGGCCTGCAATGCCGCCAATGCCAGCGCCGGCGCCGTATTACGGCCGACGGGTTCAAGCAATATATTCGCGTCTTCCAGCCCCAACTTGCGCAGTTGTTCAGCGGCCAGAAAGCGATGTTCTTCGTTGCAAACAAGCCTGGGTGTCCGTACATCCAGCCCCTTCAACCTCTGGATAGTGGCCTGAAGAAGAGAGATGTCAGTGTCCACCAACGATAAAAATTGCTTGGGGTTTAATTGACGCGACAACGGCCACAGGCGCGAACCCGTGCCTCCAGATAAAATCACCGGAATCATGTGACACCTCATCGAAAAGTAAACGTCAGGATCAGCTTGAAATGATCAACGGCTCAGGCGGGATACCATTCAATTAACAGCTGTTCATAGGCACTCAACACCTGCTCCCACTTGAAGCATTCGGCAAACCTGGCCGCACCGGCTTGTTTCAATGCCAGGGTGCGTTGTGGGTCTTCCAATAGTTCATCGAGTAATCGAGAAAGCGCCTGGCTATCGGAAAAATACGCAGCGCCCCCACCCACTACCCAGCGGTTGAAGGGGTTGTCGTGCGCAATGATTGCGCAACCGGCGCCCAACGCCTCGACCAGAGAGGGGTTGGTTCCGCCGACACGATGACCGTGCAGATAAAAACGGCTGAAATACCTCAGCGCCTGGACGACTTTGGCGTCGTAGATAGCCCCTGGAAAGACCACTTCAACGCTGGCCGCTTCCATCACTTTCTTATGGTATTCGTTGGTACTCGGCGTGAAGTTTCCAAGCACCACCAGTTTGTGCTGCCTGACGCTCGCACTGAATGCCTGGACCATCTCATAAAAAGAATTTTCCGGTTCGGGCCTGGCGATAATAATCGAGAAGTGATTTGGCTCCAGCGCAAACGTACTTAACACCTCAGCCGCCGCCGACGTCACTTCATCTCCTCCGTAGGGAATCATGGTGATCTTGTCGGCACTGACCCGCGTCGCAAGATGTTCCTTAATCCTTGGGTGGTCGGCCACCAAGTGGTTACCGATCCAGCAACCGGCTCTTTCGTTCAACCAGAACCACGCCTTGGCTATCTTCCCCCACTTCTGCCGATGCCACTCGATACCGTCCATATTAATAATATTCACTTGGCCTTTGAGCCGCTGAAGGCTATTGAAAACAGCGGTGTTATAGCCCAGCGTCAGAAACAGGCCGCGCTCACCCAGCGCGTGCCAAACAGCCTTCAAGTCGAATATAACCGTGCCCAACGCACCCTCCCGAGACACCGGGATATGAACACGGCGGATACCGTTCCATTCTGTTTCAGTGACGCTGCCCGTGCCGCTTTCCTGGCAGTAAACCGTGATGCGCCAACCTTTAGCCTGCAAATACACCGCTAACTTTTCGGCAAATGTCTCGAAGCCGCCGTGCTGCGCCGGGATACCTCTTATTCCAAGAACCAGCAAATGCCTACTCATAGTTTTCGAACACCTTAATATGCTGACGCGCGACCAGTGACCAATCATGTTTTTCAACCATCGTGGTGCGAGCGCGCTGCGAAATGTGCCGCGCAGTGCTGGAACCCAGCGCGTTGATTATTTGTTGCGCCAAATCGTGCGGGTTATCCGTTTCAAACAGAAACCCGTTTTCATTTTCGTCGACAACCTCGACCATCGGCGGTAACCGTGAAGACACCGTAATACAGCCATACGACATGGCCATCAGCAGTACGCCACTTTGATAAATCTTCTTATAGGGAAGGACCACAATATCGGCGGCAGAATAATAAAAGTCGACCTCCTCATCCTTGATGTATCGAATATGCGGAATAACCACGTCAGAGATGTTGTTCGATTTTATTAAACTCTCATAACCCTGGAATGAATCCTTCCACACCTTGCCGGCAATCAATAGCACCGCCTGGGGCTCACGCTTGGCGACGATCTGCATCGCGTTCAACAGTACATCCAACCCCTTTACTTTTTTTATCTGGCCAAAAAAAAGTATGATTTTCTTATCTTCAGGCAGCGCCAGACGCCGACGCGAAATGACGCCCTCGCGCCGTTTCACGAAGGGCAGATAATTACCATGGGGAATGACGGTGATGTTCGTCTTCAGACCTTGAGCAGCCAGCACGCCCTGCAACTCGCGCCGCGAGAATTCGTTATGCACAATAAATTCCCGCGGGGCCCGCAGAATGGCCGCATGGGTGCGGGTCAGAGACGCGCCTGCAAAAGACTCGACATCATGAATGGTTGCAATGATTTTTATCCGGCTCAAGCGCAATAACCTGCAGGTGATCAACTCCAGTAGCGCATATTGAAAAAAATGCAGGTGGCAGGTTTTTCCACCCTTTTTCTTGATATCCACGATCGACCTGAGCAAGGCAACGAGGAAGCGAGCGAACCTCAGGAATTTATTGGACTGACCATACACACCCTTGAAAAACTTATTGATCGTGAAATTGTTCGAACTCTGCTCCTGCGACTCGGGACACGTATACAGATTGACGCAGGCGTCATTCCAAACCAGCCCTTGTCCGAGGCCGGTATTGTAGTAATTCATTCCGCCATGCCCGCCAACCGGTTCAATGATGAAATAAGCCAATTGCCCCATGAGAAAATCCTTATCCGCTTAATTTAACAACCGATATATTTCGCTGATCGTCGACTGCGCCCGTTGCCTCTGCGTAGTGGCAACCGCACTGACACCCACCGTGTAAGTCGGCATAAATTCGTCTATCGCACCGCGCTCAATCAAACACGTCTCGGTCTGAGTCTCTGCGGTAAATTTCTTATTTTTGTCTGAGTAGTTGTATAGGGAAAACGGCGTACCTAACGAATACGCAACCACGGCGGGATGCAGCCGCGCCGTCAGTATGTGCCGCGCCCCTTTTATATACGCCATGGAGCGGTCGATATCCGAACCGGCGATGTTGAAAACCGTAAAGCCACGGTCTTTCAACTCGCTTTGTGCGTACCGCGACACACCGGTATCAACCTCTGCATCCGCATTGAATATGCCGATCCGGTTAATACGCAACCGCCAGCAAATCCTGATGGATACGTCTAGCAATTGGCTATAAATGTCGCCGCTGGATTGCTCGCCATACCCTTGCAGATCGCGCAGACACACAATGATGTAGTCCCCTGCACTCTCCAGTTCGCCCCCTGCGCCGGCGTCGTCAGTACCCAGCGCGTAGGCCAGGTCCACGGATTGTTTGATTTTTTCACGGCGGGCCCAAGGGTTGATTTTCCTCACCGCCAGCAGCGAGGCTGAATCGCGAATATAAAAGGCTGTGGCCATGACGGTCGCAAAAAATAAAATCAAACGGGTTTTCAGCTTTTTATGATTGTCGACGCCAATACCTGCGTAGATGACATGAGCACCGAACAGGCGAGCCAATGCCATGTATTTGACCCCTCCGGTGCCGCCCTCATCCATGAAACATGTTCCGCCACCCCACACGATGGCAGAACACTTAATCACTGTTTTGTAGGCAAGCCAGCGGTTGGCCTTGTTGAGTTCCACCACAGTAATCGCGCCTTGGCGAATGAAACCCTGTTGTTTAAGTGCTTCGCCATCGCCGTAGGTCAATACCGTATACACCACACCCGCACGTCGCTCAGACAACAGCGACTTGAGCATGAGCAGATCACCAAAGTTATTGCCATAGTAGCCAATGATCACAATGTTCATGCACGCATGCTCTTTTTATAAAGAATGTAATACGAGACGGCAATAAAGCATTCGCTGGCCACAATACTTGCGCCAATACCGTTCGCCTCAAAGGGCATCAACACAACAAACAAGCCCACTTGCAACGCCACGCCAACACTGGCGACCATTATTTTTTTGCTGACCCACTCTTCGCTCAATAACGCCGCCCCTAAAGGTGTTGCGAAAAACCTGAAGCCAATGGACAGCGCGGCGATTTGCAACACCTGCGCGGCATACACATAGTCGCCACCAAATACCAGGTGCACGAGGTCATGGGAATACACACTCAGGCCAATGCCAACCAGCGCCCCCGCGCCCAATGAATACCGCGCATGCTGTAGCGGCAGGTTTTTTTCAGCGCCCGAAAGTGCGTGGTACTTTTTTATAAGGTAGGTGTTAAAAATCGTATTGGGTGCGATATACAGCGCCGTGAGCAGCGTATTACAAATGGCTAAATACCCGGAATACGTCGACCCATAGATAAGCCCCAGCAACGAAATGGGGATTTGCAACTGGGCTATATTCAGCGCGCCATTCAACGAATATTTAACGGAGTCTTTCAGGAAGCTTCGCACCTTCAAAGCCGCCTGTTTGCCGTGCCGTGTCATCAGCATCAAACACAACATCGCACATGAAACGTTGGCAACCCCCAGGGCCATGGCGGTGTTCGCGAGGCTCGGAGTCAGCGCATAAAAAACCCCTGCAACCGCTATGATCCGGAATACCGGTACCAGCACTTGCCCCACGGAAATCCGCAGCGGGCTGCTCCTGAGCTGGCCTTGAGTGATGACGATCGCCTGCGCCGCCAATGCCGCCACACCCGTCGCCAGTGCAACGGCCACGAATCCATCCATTCCCGAACCACATAACAGCAACACACTGACTGCAAAGGCCGCTAGCGTATTGATCGACAGGCAAACATAAGCAACCCGCATCGACGACGCATATTCGCCAGGTGCTCGGCTGACACGCCTCAACAGCAAACTGTTCACACCGCTGAACGCCAAAGCGCCGAGCGTGATGGTAATAGCGTTGGCATATGAGACCAGACCAAAGCTGGCAGCATCCAAGGCTCTACTGAGGATGACCTGAAGCAAGAACGTTGCGCCCGCAGCGCCAAACGATGAGATCAATAATTGAATCGCCTTCAAGGAAAAACTCCTGCACGCCCTCAGTCGGAGCTCTGAAATCGATCGTTCAATTTGAAATAGCGCTTCAACAGCACATATTTTTTAGAGGCTGAATCGGGGGCCAAGCCGGTGTTTGTCAGGGTAACCTGAGGGTTCCAGATATCCGCTTCTTTATAAGCGTGATAAAACCAACTCCAACGCTTTTGCTCGAACAGATCGATTAATGTCTGCATATACAACCCCGCATCGTCCACCGGGCTGTAATTCGATACGCTGAACTCCCCAACGATCACTGGTCCCGGATGTTTCAGCACCTGGGACAGTGTCTTCTTGAAGTACATACTCAAACCGCCCTCGCCTCTCAGTAAGAAGGGCAACCGTTGATCCGCCGGAAAACCACGCACGCCCTGATGGGTAAAGTTGCCAGGGTCGTAATAGTGCAGGCTTCCTATTATTGAGTGGTCGTCTATCAACGGCGTGATTTCACTCCAATTGGACCGTTGCCCATTGGGAATACCATTGGGTTGGACCGTAATACGCGGCTGGATAAGCACAACCTTGTCCGGCGAGATCTGCAACAGGGTTGCGCTGACCTTCTTTATAAAATCCAGATAAACGCCGCGCTCGATGGGCGCCGGTTCGTTGACGATGTCATAGCCGATAACCATGCTTTCATGTTTGTAGCGCTGCGCCAGTTGCGCATAGCTGGCAATCAGGTTTCCCATGAGTTCGGCGTCACGCCAATATGCGTCTTCAGTTGACCCTGAATATTTCTTGACGTTGCCGGGAAAGGTATGAACATCGACCAGAAGTAAAATATTGTACTGCTTCGCGTAGCGCACATAGGTATCAAGCACCTTGACCGCGACATCATCAAGCCCGCCCCTGTCGTCAAACAGTGGGTGGGAGGCAAACGCCACGCGCACGGCGTTCACGTTCAAGCCGTCCAACTGTTTGAAATCCTCTTCGTTCAAATTCAAATCGATATTGAAACCGCGTAACTGCTTGCCCGCGTTATAGGTGTCGGCCTGTTGGGTAGAGGCCTGGGCAACGAAACTGATCGCCAACAGACAGAGGCACAGGAAGTATCGTCTACACATGCTGTTTTGCCCTATCGTTGAGGCCGCAGATGATGCCGAAATTTATCCAGATAATCGCTTGTATACTGTCCGCTCGAAATGACCAGCCCTGAATACCGGTTATCAATATCGCGATGATCGAAACCAGCGCCGCCGCGGAAGCATTGTTAATCGACACACCGACATGCCTTTTTATCGTATTTTTGTGCAGCTTGTAGACACTCCATATAAGCAGTAAATAGCTCACAATGCCCAGCAACCCCGTCTCGGACATGACCAGCAGGTACATATTATGGGCGGGGTACCTGAAGCTCTGCGAGGCGCCGAACTCATCGTATTTATCCATCACATCAACAAAATTATTCCACCCCACGCCAATAATCGGATGGGCGACAAACATATTCAGGGCAATCTTGGCCAAAATCAGCCTGGAGGTGGTACTCGACTCTGGCGCATCGAAAAATCGGGCGTAGAGATTTTCCAAGTTATAAATGGCACCGGCCATGATGACCAGGGCAAACACCAGCGAGGTATAGATGATCTTTTTGTTTCTTAAAATAGAACGTCCATTGGGCCGCTTGAAGTAGAACAGGCACAGCCCGACCACAAAAAAATACAACACAATTTGAGTTCTGGAGTAGGTCAGGCAAATCACCACAAAACCCGCCGCGATGGCGCTTATATACAGCAACCTGCCGCGCCCATTCACTGCGCCATACACGCAAAATGGCAACAACAGTACCGTGAACAACGATAACAAGGCGGGGTGTCGTAACGTACCGGTCACTCGGGTAATGCCGTTCTCCACGAACAGTTCTTTGACCTGTTGAGCATCCTCGGTCACATCTCCGGTTGCCAACTGATAAGCCGCATACAGCGTCTCAAACAGAATTAACAGCGCCGCCACCCGGGTGAATTTATCCATCGATTTCGCATCATGGAAAACCGACCGCACCACCAGAAACAAAACAATGATTTTCCAATGGCGAACGATTTCGTACAGCGTGAAACTCACCGCTTGCGAATTAATGATCGACACAGAAGACAGCACCACAAAAAAAATCGCCAGGGTGGTGATTCTGTCGATCTTGATTTTCTCCAGATTGATTTTTTTACTGAAAAAAACAATGGATACCAAAATCAGCAAAAGAAAAATATCGTAAGGCGCAACCGACAGTTCTGCGCCACCCAGGTGTATCTCCGCCCCGGTCAGCCGATACCGCAAGTTAAATGCCGTAGCCACCAAGAGCAGCGGAAACAAAAAATAATTTATCAGCGCGGTTACTCGCATTTCAATGCTCGCGAATAAACGGACCCGGACAATCTTTTACCTATCTCAATACACGGCACTTCAAGCCATTTATGAACCGCCCATGAAACACCATACGTCAGCCCTATCGAGAGCAGGATCAACACCCCCACCCGATCATTACTGAGATAACCGCATTTCCTCGCCACTATCAGCACCCCATCGATAATCAGAATATGCATCAGATAGGTGGGGTATGACATCCCGCCCAACCTGAGCAACACAGGGTTCCTCAACGGCATTTTAAACAGTGCCAACCACCGGCCGAGCAATGGCGGGTTAAGTTTGCCATTCAACTTGAACGCTATCGCTACTATTGCCCATAACGCAATCGAGGCAAAACTGGCGAACGAACGGGTAATCAGACCCACCGACACTACAATGCCCATGATCAACATCGCGTTACGCCATTCGCCCTCATCGCGACGAAACAGATCGTGGGTCAACATGCCGATCATGAAAACCGGTAACTTGATTAATATGAAACTGCCATAAGAGAAGGTCAGGCCGGAATATGCCAGCAGTAAAAACGCCAACACCGCCACCGTCACCAGCAGTTCCTTGGCGCGCCCAAATGCAAAAGCGGCGACCAACACAGGGGCGATCAGATAAAACTGCCATTCGAGGGTGAGGCTCCAGGCCGGCGCCAAAAACGCATCACCTGCGTGGGGCAGCCATTGATCCGGGATCACGCCCTGAAGCAGCACCAGACAAGGCAGCAGGTACGCCGTGATATTACCCGCGATACTTGCCCAATACTGTTCAACTGCCGCTGCTTGGGCTGGCGTGTTCCACGGCAGGTCCATGCGGACACTCATCCGTTCATTGAATAGCAGCGCGGCAAACGCGATGGCCAATAGATAAATCGGGATGATCCTGAACGCACGTCGAATAATATAAGAACGGTAGCCGTTGCTTTTGCCGCTCAACGCCATCGCGATAAAAAAACCGCTCAAACAAATAAAGATATCTACCGGGATAGCGGTCGCCAATAGAACCTTATCAATCAACGCAGGAACGTGCCCCATGGCGGGACGAAAGCAAGAGTAGAGGTGCCCAAATACAACCCACCACGCCATCACCCCACGAATGGACTCGAGTTCTACGTAGAAGCCCTGTTTATTTGCTATGGCCATCTTTCTCTCAACTATCAATCGGATAAAAACTACCTGTATTCAACAAAACACAGGCCTGTCTCTCTTCCGTGGCCAGGTTCCAGGCGCAGACAGTGCGTCATACAAACTTGAAAAACCCACGCTACCGCCCCAGGGTTTAGCGTCATTCCCTGAGAACCCCATATTCATGACGGCGTGTATTTATATCAGCCCGCCCCACAGGCCTTAATTAACATCCGACTTATATTCATACGTATAGTAACCATACGCACCGTACCCGTATTTCGCCGAGGCTCTTTTTTCAATACCGTTCAAGATAGCGCCTTTCAAGTTAACCCCATTCTGGGCGAACCGACGCATGGTGAGTTCTATTTCCCGGGCGGGGTTAAAACCGAACCGCGCCACAATCAAGTTCGTTCCTGACTGGCGCCCTACAATCGCCGCATCGGTGACCGCCAACAATGGAGGGGTATCCAGGATGACCAAGTCATACTGTTCACTGACCTGCGATAGCAGTTCCGTGAAGTTTCGATGCATGAGCAATTCCGACGGGTTAGGCGGTATTTGCCCACGGCTGATAAAGTCAAAATGTTCGATCGCAGTTTTATGAATGGCCGTTGTCAGATCGCAGCGCTTGGTGAGCACATCGGAAAGCCCATTGGCGCTGGAGGTTTTCATGACTTTATGGATGTAGCCTTTTCGCATATCAACATCGATGACCAACACGCGCAGGCCTGTCTGAGCGATCACGGCTGCCAGATTGACCGACACGAAGGTCTTGCCCACTTGTGGGCTCGGACCGGAGATCATCAGGCGATTGTTGCTGGCTTCGTGCATCGCAAAATGCAGGCTGGTGCGCAAGCTGCGCAGCGCTTCAATCGCCAGGTCCGTGGGATGGTTGATGGCCAACAACCCGCCACTGCGAGCAGGGCGTTTTTGCGTAGCGGTAGGTTGTTCTTCCAGGTCTTTTTGAAGCGTGCTGTAGGGTATGGAGGCATAGACCGCAAGCCCCAGTTTCTCAATAGCCTCCGGGCTTTCTATGCCTCTGTTCAAGGCTTTGCGCAACAGCACCAGCACCACCGCCAGGAATAAGCCCAGGAACGTTGCGACCAGAACAATCAACACTTTCTTGGGTTTGACCGGTTTGATGAGGTTCACATCCGCCGCATCGATCAAACGCACATTACCCACCGTGCCCGCTCGCATCACGTCGAGTTCCTGGGACTTGTTGAGCAGCTGCGTATAGATCGCCGTGCCGACCTCGACATCGCGGTTCAGGCTGAGCAGTTCTTGCTGTGTCGAAGGAAGGTCCTGGACCTTCTCGGACAGCCTCTGTTGCTTGCTGCTCAACTCACCGATCTGCGCGAGCAATGCACGATAGGCCGGATGCTGGCGGGTGAATTTGCGGTCCATCTCGGCTTGCTGGAGTTTCAACTGAGAGATGGCCGTATCCAGCGACACAATCTGGTCCAGGATCGCTTTGGTTTCCAGGCTGATGTCCACCGACTTTGTGCGCGTCTGGTAGGCGTTGAGCGCATTGCCGGCCTTTTCCAGGTCACTTTTGACCTGAGGTAATTGCTCTTTCAAAAACTCCAGGCTTTGCGCCGCCTCAGCCGAAGTACGTTGCACATTCTGTTCGACATAGAGCGCAGAAATCTTGTTGAGGATTTTTACCGCGAGTTCCGGCTCGGTACTCTCTAACGCCAACCCGATAATGCCCGATTCTTTTCCGCGCTCAGTGACATCCAGCGCCTCCTGATAATCCAGAATGCTGGTCAATCGAGGTTTGCGCACGATGCTGAACCGAGTCCCCGGATTGGCCTGTAGCGCTTCAACGAAGAGCGCAACGCCATGCTGCTCGACAGCCTCGCCCACCTGCCCTTGCGCCAGAAGTTCATCATCGTCATCGAGCAATGTGAACGCCCCGCCCTCACCCGTAATGAAGGTCAGTTTTTTGGCGAGCAAGTTGGGCGGCAGGTCCAGGTGGGTTATTTTCAGCAGCTCGCCTCCCCACGCGTAACGGGTCAGGCCCAACCATGGGCTGGAGACTTCACCCGGGTTGGTATTTTTAAAACGCCGCGCAAGAAAACCGCCGATCACGGGAAAGTACTCAGGCTCGATCAGGATGGCGAGTTTGAGTTCGTCCACGGTCTTGCCGATCACTGCACGTGACTTGATCAGTTCAATTTCGGTCGCGGACGGCGACTCTTTTCCGAGCATGCTGCTGACGTCGGAGAAACCCAGCAAATCGTTCTTTTTGGCCTCGACCTGCAACAACGCATTCGCTTGGAAAACCGGCGTCGCCAGCACCGCATAGGCCCCCCCCGTCAGCATAAACGCGCCCGTAATCGCTGCAATCAACCCTTTATGGTCGATCAGTGTTCCAAACAGACCAAGGAGATCAATCTCGTCGGCGTCGTCTTCTCGTAGGGTGGCTACTGGCACTTGCTGCATAAGTCGGATTCTTTGCCTTAATACGATTCAAGAAAGGGGGGTTGTCACTTTGCTAGACGCAGCGCCCACGCGTTTACCGCTTCTTCGATCAACGCATACGCGTGTACAAAGGCAGGTTTACCTTGACGGTAGGGGTCTCTGATCTCTCGGTCGCTTTGCCACTTCCCCAGCATCAACACCTTGCCTCGCGCTTCGGGGGCCATGCCGAGCACGCCGCGGATGTGCTTTTGTTCCATCACCAGAATCAGATCAGCCTCGGTGATCGCCTGGGGCGCGAGTTGAGTCGCCTGGTGCACGTTGGGCGTATGACCATGCGCCGCCAGCACCGCAAGCGCCGTCGATTCGATGGGCTCGCCAACCAATGCGGACAGGCCGGCGGAACTCACTTCGATATCGGAACGAGTGAGCGCCTCACGCAACAGATGCTCCGCCATGGGGCTGCGACAAATATTGCCGACACAGACAATCAACACTCTTTTAAGCAAGATAATTTCCCCGTCTTTTCAACTTTGGCGGTGACGTCGCACTTGCCGAACATAAGAGTTTTTAACCACGTACAAGCCTGCCATCGACAGGCACAGAAACAGCAAAGCCCGCTTTACAACTTCAACGCGGTACTTATTTATCACGCCCCTTGGGCGGCACCCAAGTTTTTAAACGGACAAAAAATAACACGGCGCCTGCTCGGACACTTATTTGTTATTAATACCCGCCACCGACAATTTCTAACATTCACGCACTGCCGGCGTTAGTTCGATCAACATGACACGACGAACAGTCAATAACTAACGCAACGCGTGGCATCCGAGTGCCGGCTGAACAGGCTCACCGCCATAAGGACATCCCATGACCGCAACGATAGAATTCGCCGCCAAAGCCTGGTATCTGGTTCAGTGTAAAGCCAGGCAGGATGAACGCGCCGAAGCGCATCTGCAGCGCCAGGGCTACACCTGCTTTCGCTCCATCTGCACACGTGAGCGCCTGTTAAAAGGCGAGCGTCGGGTCATGACTGAATCGCTGTTCCCCGGTTATCTGTTTATTCAGTTGAGCTCGCAGGACAGTTGGAGCCCTCTGCGCTCCACGCGTGGGGTTTCGCGCATCGTCGCATTTGGTGGCGATCCACTGCCGGTGGGCGATGAACTGGTCGACGAATTGCAGCGACGCAATCACCAGCCCCTTGTGACACCGCTGTTGGCTCCTGGGGAGAACGTGCGTATAAATGAAGGGCCATTTGCTGAACTCGAGGGCGTATTCCTGGGTATGACAGGCGAGGAACGCGCGATTGTGCTGATCAATCTCCTGCACCGCGAGCACCGGGTCGGCTTGCCGCTCAACGCAGTCAAAAGCCTTGACTGAACGCCCACCATCAGCCATTTACAAGCACACTTCGTCAACTTCAAGCGTGTGTCGTACACGTCGAAAACAACCCGAGTCGGCCTAGCCGACTAAAAATAACATTCCAGTACTTTTTTACCCTCGCATAATAAAGTGCCTCCTGAATGCAACAGCAAGGGGACGGCCATGAACACATCAAAGTTACTGGTAGAGCGTATTGGCCTATTCCCTTCTTCGGGAAATATTCATGTCGAGGTCAATAACTCGACGCATGTCGTTGAACGCATGCACGTGTTATATGCCGACAACTCCCTGGACAGCGATGAGTCGTGCACGGGCTTGTCCATGGTTTTTGCCGACTGGCGTTTCAAGTTGCAGGTCAGTGACGCCCTGTCTGTATGCCTGTGCGTGGAAAGTCGCGGCGACAGCCACTACCTGCAGGTCAAGACCGCAGAGTTGCTGGCCCACATATCCGACACCCGGGAGCGCACATGAGCGTCCAGGGTGGGCGACACCCTTGCCGGCATACACGCTAAATGCATTTATCTGATCAAATGGCGCCTACATGATTCTATTTTTTAATAATGAGGATAGAACCAAACGGCATTTTACACAGCCACTCGCTGCCCCTACCTTGAACGATCATGACCGACCCCCTACCCGGCGGAGGTGTTGATCACCCTACTCGACAAGGACAGACCATGAGCATCGAATTCATCGGCTATATCGGCGGCCACCATGCGTCCGAGATCCACCCGCGCAGCGGCCCTACCCTGCAACCGGATTACGTGGAAACCGTGGCCCGCGCCCACGAAGAGGCCGGTTTCGACCGCGCGCTGGTGGCCTTTCATTCCAACAGCCCGGACAGCACGTTGATCGCCGCCCACGCCGCCAGCGTGACGAAAAAACTGCAATTTCTCATCGCTCACCGTCCGGGTTTCGTCCAGCCGACCCTGGCGGCGCGCCAGTTCGCCACGTTCGATGTGTTCAACGGCGGGCGTACCGCCGTGCACATCATCACCGGGGGCGATGACCGCGAACTGCGTGCCGATGGCAGCCATATCGGCAAGGACGAACGCTACGCGCGAACCGACGAATACCTGAGCGTGGTGCGTCAGGAATGGACCGCCGAGCAGCCCTTCGATTTTGCCGGCACTTACTACCAGGTCGAAGGCGCGCACTCCACGGTGAAGTCGCCGCAGCAGCCGCATATTCCGTTGTATTTCGGTGGTTCTTCCACTGCCGCGATTGAGGTGGCCGGCAAGCATGCCGATGTGTACGCGCTGTGGGGCGAGACCTATGAGCAGGTGCGCGAGGTGGTGACCCAGGTGCGTGCCGAAGCGGCCAGGCATGGGCGCACGATTCGCTTCAGTTTGTCGCTGCGCCCGATCCTGGCCGAGACCGAAGAATTGGCGTGGGCGCGCGCCGAGAACATCCTGCAACGGGCCACCGCGCTGGCCGAGCAGAATGGCTTTGTACGCCGCGAACCACCGAATGAAGGCTCGCGCCGTTTGCTCGCGGCGGCGGCACAAGGCGCGCGGTTGGATAAGCGTTTGTGGACCGGCATTGCCGGGCTGCTCGGGGCGCAAGGTAACTCCACCTCACTGGTGGGCACGGCCGAGCAAGTCGCTGAGGCGCTGGTGGATTACTACGACTTGGGAATTACCACGTTCCTGATCCGTGGGTTCGATCCGCTCAATGATGCGATTGAGTACGGCAAGCAATTGATCCCCCTCACCCGCCAGCTGATTGCACAACGCGAACAGGCCAGGCAAGTCGCGTAAGCAAGAACACTACAAACCAATGTGGGAGGGGCAAGTCGAATCGTCGCACCGCCCCTCCCACTTTTTAACTGCATTTCAAGGTTGGGATTTGAGGAAGGTGGCGATCAGTTGATTGACCCGCTCTGCCGCTTCCAACTGCACCATATGCCCCTGCCCCGGCACGATCTCCACCTGGGCCGCCAGCCCCTCGGCATGCCCGGCCGGGATGATTGCATCGTCACTGCCCCAGATCACCAGGCTCGGTTGTCGGGCCACCACGGCGCGCAGATCCAGGCGCTGCCGCCCACCCTCAAACAGCTGGGAATTGAGCTGCTGCAACGCCTGATCCACCCCTTCCAACCGTTTGAATTTGAGCATGTCCTCCAGCATCTGCCGGGTGACCAGCGCCGGGTCGCTGAACAGTTGGGTCAGTTGCGGCTTGAGCGCATTGCGGTTATTCGCCGCGGTAAAACCTTGCAGGTAATCGCCATTGATATCCGCGCCAAGCCCGGCGCTGGCGATCAGGATCAAGGAAGCAACCCGTTGCGGCGCCTGGCTGGCCAGCGTCAGGCTGACCAGCCCACCCATGGAGTGCCCGGCCAGGTGCACGCGGTCGAGCTTGAGGTGATCAAGCAACGCCAGCACCGCCTGGCTCAGTTCTTCGGCATCACCCGTTTGCAACTGCTTACCCGACTCGCCATGCCCCGGCAGGTCCAGGGCGATCACCCGGCGCTCGGCGGCCAGGGCCGGTTGGTTGAACAGCCAGTTGTTCAAGTCGCCACCAAACCCGTGTACCAGCACCAACGGCGTATCGCCTTCGCCCAGGTCCAGATAGCGCAGCAAGCGCCCGCCTATCTCGACCTTCTGCGCGCTCGGGCCGCTGGCTTCGGATTCGGCGGCGGTGGAGACGAACCCCGCGTTGAAACTGTCGATCACCGCATCAATCTCGGCGTCCGTGGCCTCGCCCTCCACCACGATCCCGAGCAAGGCGCCCACCGGCAGGGTTTCATCGCTCAAGGCCAACACCCGGCGCAACACGCCACTGAACGGCGCCTCGACGCTGCTGGAAATCTTGTCGGTTTCCACGTCCAGCACTTCTTCGCCCTTCTCTACCCGATCACCGGGTTGCTTGAGCCAGACGTCGATGCGACCTTCGGTCATCGACAGCCCCCACTTGGGCATGGTCAAGGTGTGGATCATGCGGCAGTCCTCTTGTCGGCGATTTTCAGCACGGCGGCTTCGATCTTCGCGGCATTGGGGATGTACAGGTCTTCCAGGGCATCGGAGAACGGCACCGGCGTGTGCGGCGCGGTGACCATCTCGATCGGCGCCCGCAGGAATGCAAAGCCTTGCTGCGCCACCAGCGCACTGATGTCGGTGGCGATGGAGCAGCGCGGGTTGGACTCGTCGATCACCACCAGGCGCCCGGTTTTCTCCACACTTTCCAGAATGCTGTCTTCGTCCAGCGGGCTGGTGGTGCGCAGGTCCAGCACTTCGCAGTCGATGCCTTGGCGCGCTAGGTTGGCGGCGGCTTCCAGGGCGATATGCACCATGCGCCCGTAAGTCACCAAGGTCACGTCGCGGCCTTCGCGCACAAAGTTGGCTTCGCCGAACGGCACGGTATACAGCTCTTGCGGCACCTCGCCTTGCAGACTGTAGAGCATCTTGTGTTCGAGGAAGATCACCGGGTCGTTATCGCGGATCGCCTGGATCAACATGCCCTTGGCGTCATAGGGCGTGGACGGGCACACCACCTTGAGGCCGGGAATGTGCGTCCACATCGACGTGAGCATCTGCGAATGCTGGGCGGCGGCGCGCAGGCCGGCACCGTACATGGCGCGGATCACCAGCGGCGTGGTGGTCTTGCCGCCGAACATGTAGCGGAACTTGGCGGCCTGGTTGAGCAACTGGTCGAGGCAGCAGCCGATAAAGTCGACGAACATCAATTCGCACACCGGGCGCATGCCACGGGTGGCGGCGCCGACGGCCATGCCCACGTAGCCGACCTCGGACAACGGTGCATCGAGCACGCGCTCGGGAAACTCCGGGTACAGGCCCTTGGTCACCCCGAGCACACCGCCCCAGGCGTCCTGCTCGCCGGGGGAACCGGTGCCGCCGGACACGTCCTGGCCGATGATGAACACGCTCTGGTCGCGGCGCATTTCCTGGGCCAGGGCTTCGTTGATTGCCTGCTGATAGCTGATTTTGCGAGCCATGAAATTCTCTCCGAAATTTATTGTTATTAGCGGTAGGCGACGTAGACGTCACTGAGCAGGTCGGCGGCCTGGGGCTTGGGATCGGACTTGGCCAGGCGCACCGCGTCTTCGATCAACTGGGCGACCTCGCCGTCGATGCGCTCGAACTGCCCGGCGTCAAGCCAACCTTCGGCCTGGCAACGCGTGCGAAACAGCACCAGGCAATCCTGGGATTCACGCAGTTTTTTCACTTCGTCCACGCCGCGATAAGTTTGCGCATCGCCTTCGAAGTGGCCGTAGAAGCGGCTCAACTTGACCTCCACCAGCGTCGGCCCCTCGCCGTTGCGCGCACGTTCTACCGCAACGCCCAAGGCTTGGTGCACGGCAAAAAAGTCATTGCCGTCGACGATGACGCCGGGCATGCCAAACCCCACGGCGCGCTCGGCGATGTCCTTGCACGCCACCGACCAGCCGGAGCCGGTCGCTTCGGCATAGCCGTTGTTCTCGGCGACGAACAGGCACGGCAGTTTCATGATCGCGGCCAGGTTCATCGCCTCGAACACCGCACCTTCGTTGGAGCCGCCGTCGCCGAAAAACGCCACGGCCACGCCCTGGCTGCCCTTGAGCTTGGAGGCCAGCGCTGCACCGGCGGCCAACGGCGCACCGGCACCGACAATGCCGTTGGCGCCGAGCATGCCCTTCTCCTGATCGGCGATGTGCATGGAGCCGCCCTTGCCGCCGCACACCCCGGTTTTCTTGCCATAGATTTCGGCCATCATGCCGAACACGTCCACGCCCTTGGCGATGCAATGGCCATGGCCACGGTGGTTGGAGGCGATACAGTCGTCATCGTTGAGGTGGGCCATGACCCCGGCGGCACTGGCTTCCTGGCCGGCATACAAGTGCACGAAACCGGGGATCTCGCCGGTGGCGAACTCCACGTGCAGGCGCTCTTCAAAATCACGGATGGTGCGCATCACGGTGTAGGCATGCAGCAATTGATCGGTGGACAGGTGAGTGGACATCTTGTTGTTCTCCGGTTGTCTCGACACACAGAAGGCTGGCTGCGGCCAGCTGTAAGCCCCTCAGCACAGCCTGTGCCAAATCATCAAAAAACCTGGCAAAGCCTTGATCCAGAGCAGTGCCGCGCGGTTGTGCGCAGGCTGCGCCACAGCACAGAATGAGACCGGCCATTGCAGCGTGCAGGCTGTGTCTCAGCGCGCGTGAGACGCAGCGTCTCACCCCGAGCCCTTGGTCAGGGCGCTCTTGTTCCGCTGTGCCCGTGGGCGCTTAATGGCGGGCATAACAACAAAGATCGAGAACCGGAGGCCTTATGCTCGCCGTGAACTCCAGAGAGCACGTCGACTGCGTCAGTCGCGTGGTCCGCAATGCCGAACGCCTGCCCCAGGCGCCGGTGCCGTCGTTGATTTTCGATTCATGGCGCCGCTCCATGGAACAACACCATCTGGACCCTGGCTCGCTGCAAGGGCCGCGCATCCTCACCGAACCCCTGCTCAAGGAATGCCGCGAACGCGCCGAGCTGTTCATGCGCATTGCAAGCGAAGCCGTCGGCCAATTGCACCACCGCGTGCGCCAGGCCGATTACTGCGTGATGCTCACCGACGCCCAGGGCCAGACCATCGACCACCGCGTGGACACGGCGATTCGCAGCGACTGCCGCAAGGCCGGCCTGTACCTGGGCACCTGCTGGTCGGAAGCCGAAGAAGGCACCTGCGGCGTGGCCACGGTACTCACCAGCAAAGCCGCCGTGACCGTGCACAAGCGCGACCACTTTCGCGCGGCGTTCATCGGCCTCACCTGCTCCGCCGCGCCGATCTTCGACCCCCAGGGCAACCTGTTGGGCGTGATGGACGCCTCGGCGCTCAAGTCCCCGGATGACCGGCGCAGCCAGCACCTGGTGCGGCAGATGGTGGCGCAGAGTGCCCAGGCCATCGAGAACGCCTTCTTCATGCACAGCGCCCGCCAGCACTGGGTGTTGCAGGCGCACAGCACGCCGGGCTATGTGGACAGCCAGCCCGACCTGCTGCTGGCATGGGACCAGGACGGGCGCCTGCAGGCCTTGAACAGCAAGGCGCGCCAGGCCCTGCGCCTGCGCTTTGGGCAGGTGCCGGAGCATATCGGCGAGGTGTTCGACCTGGATGCGTTGCGCGCGGTCACCGACCAATCGACCCAGCAACTGCGCTGGCTGGGCGAGTCGCAAGCCCTGCACGTACGGGTCAACACGCCACGACGCGCACCGGCGCGAGCGATATCCCACAGCCAGGTCGACCCGCGCGTGGAAGAGCATCTGCGCCTGGCCGTGCGGGTCAAGGACCGTAACCTGCCGGTGCTGGTGCAGGGGGAAACCGGCGCGGGCAAGGAAGTCTTCGCCCGCCAACTGCATGAGCGCAGCGCCCGGCGGGACGGCCCTTTTGTGGCGGTGAACTGCGCGGCGATTCCCGAAAACCTGATCGAAAGCGAGCTGTTCGGCTACGTGGCCGGGGCCTTTACCGGCGCGTCCAGCAAAGGCATGCCGGGCCTGTTGGTGCAGGCCGATGGCGGCACATTGTTCCTGGATGAAATCGGTGACATGCCCCTGGCCTTGCAAACGCGCTTGCTGCGGGTGATGGCCGAGGGTGAAGTGGCGCCGCTGGGCGGGGCCAAGACCCGTACCGTGGATATCCAGGTGATCTGCGCCAGCCACCGCGACCTGGCGGCGCTGGTCAACGAGGGGCGCTTTCGCGAAGACCTGTACTTTCGCCTCGGCTGCGCGAGGTTCTGCCTGCCGCCCTTGCGCGAGCGCACCGACAAACTGGCGTTGATCAACCGGCTGCTGGAGCAGGAGGCGCGTACCAGCGGCGTGTCGCCGGGCATCAGCCAGGCCGCGCTGGAACGACTGCTGGGTTATGCCTGGCCGGGCAATGTGCGGCAACTGCGCCATGTGTTGGCGTATGCCTGCGCGGTGTGTGAGGGCGGTACACTGCAACTGTCAGACTTGCCGATGGAGGTGCGGGGCGAGTTGGTCGAGGCGCCGGCAGAACCGAGCGTCAGCCCGGAACGCCAGGTGGTGCTGGATGCGTTGATTCGGCATCGTTGGAAGCCGTTGCCGACGGCACAGGCGTTGGGGATTTCACGTGCAACGCTTTACAGACGGGTGAACCAACTGGGCATCGACATGCCTGGCAAGACCACCTGACACAACGCGGTCAACCCTGTGGGAGGGGCGGTGCGACGATTCGACTTGCCCCCGATAGCCATAGGTATCTACACAACTCCCGATGAGCGAAAAATCTATAGCCAAGATGCTGTTGTGGTGAGCGGGCTTGTCCCGCGCTGGGCTGCGCAGCAGCCCCAACAAGGACGCTACCGAATGTCAGGATTAACCGAGGCGCAGGTTTTAGGGTAGCTACGCAACCCAGCGCGGGACAAGCCCGCTCACCACAGAGAGGTTTTTCAGCTTTTAAAAGTTGTGTAAATACCTATGCCCGATAGTGGTGGGTCAGTCGATGTATCCCGTACCGACACACCGCGATCGGGGGCAGCCCCGTCCCACAGTGCCCCAGGGAACTTGTAAAAGTGCACGCGAATGCCTAGCTTATGCGCCCCCTGCCCCTGCGCTTTAAGGCACTGCTCCCATGGTTTTGCGTTTTCGTCCTGTCGTCACGTCACGTTTGGCCCTCGGCCTGCTGCTCAGCGGTGGGATCGGCAACAGCCTCGCGGAAAGCCTCGAACTGCCGGCGGTGAACGTCCAGGGCCAGGATGAATCGGGTTATCGCGTGGACACCGCCTCCGTCGGCGGCTTCAATGAGGCGCCACTGCTGGATACCCCGGCGTCGATCACCGTGCTCAACGCCACCCTGATCAAGGACCAGCAGGCGCGCCTGCTCAGCGAAGTGCTGCGCAACGACGCGTCGGTGGGCGACAGCTACGCGCCGATTGGCTACTACGAGAACTTCGTGGTGCGCGGGTTCTCGCTGAACGCGGCCAGCAGCTACAAGATCAACGGGCGCACCATCACTGGCGAGCAGAACGTCGCCCTGGAAAACAAGCAGCAAGTCGAAGTGCTCAAGGGCCTGGCGGGCCTGCAAAGCGGGATTTCAGAGCCCAGCGGCGTGATCAACTACGTGACCAAGCGCCCGGAATATGTGCGCTCGGTGACGGTCTCCAGCGATGATCGTGGCAGCGGCTATATCGCCACCGACGTTGGCGGCTGGTTTGGCAGCGAGCAGCAATTGGGCTTGCGCGCCAACGTGGCCCATGAGGACCTCAATTCCTACGTGGAACACGCCAACGGCCAGCGCGACTTTGTGTCCCTGGCCTTCGACTGGAACATCAGCCCGGACGCCGTGCTGAAACTCGACGCCGAATACCAGAACAAGCAGCAACGCTCGGTGCCGGGTTACCAATTGCTCGGTGGCACCGAAGTGCCCCATGACGCCTCACCGAAGAAGCTGCTGGGCCATCAGAGCGGGTCCAAACAGGTCGGCATCGACTCGCTGAACCTCAACGGCAGTTTCGAGTACCGCTTCAGCGATCAGTGGAAAGGCAGTGTCAGCGCGGCGCGCAGCAAGGTGGTGATTGATGATTACAGTGCGTTTGCGTGGGGCGGTGACACCAGCGGTGTCGGCAATACCTTCACCCCGCAGGGCAATTACGACATCTACGACTACCGCAGCCCCGACGACACCCGCCGCGACGATGAAGTCCAGGCCGCCATGACCGGCCTGTTCGACACCGCCGGGCTGGGCCATGAACTGACCTTCGGCACCAGCGCATTTCGCCGGGTGATCGACAAGCGCAAGGCCGTCAACGAGTGGCTCGGCAGCGGCAACATCGACGCCGACGCGCCGACGTTTGCGCCCGCCGACGTCCTGCTGAACCCAAGCCACCGCAGCCTCGACAGCCGCCAGTACGGCCTGTTCGTCACCGACCGCATTCGCTTCAACGAGCAATGGCAAACCCTGCTCGGCGGCCGCGAAGTGCGCCTGGATGAACAGGCCTTCGACAGCACCGGCGACGAGACCCGCCATACCCGGCAATACGTGTTCCTGCCCCAGGCGTCGTTGATCTACAAGCCGATTGAGAGCATCTCGCTCTACACCAGCTACAGCAAGGGCCTGTCCCTGGGCGGTACCGCGCCGTGGTTCGCCAGCAACGCGGACGACACCCTGGCGCCGACCACCTCACGGCAGATCGAAGCCGGGGTCAAATACGACTGGCGCCGCATCAGCTTCGCCGCTGCCGTGTTCCAGACGCGCCAGGCTTACCAGTACGCCAAGCCGGATGGCGCCGGCAACTTCACCTATGTGCAACAGGGCGAACAGAAAAACACCGGGCTGGAACTGTCGGCCAACGGCTGGGCCACCGAGCGTCTGCAGATCGCCACCAGCGTGGCGGCGATTCGCGCCCGCGTGAGCGGCAGCGGCACGCCGGCCTATGAAGGACACCAGGCGATCAACGTACCCAAGCTGCGCGCCAGTGTGTACGCCGACTATGCCCTGCCGTGGTTCAACGGCTTGGCCGTGCTGGGCGGCGTGCAATACAGCGCCAAGAAGTACGCCAACCGCAGCGGCAATGTGGAGGTGGGGGATTATGCCGTGGTGAATGTCGGCAGCCGCTACACCAGCCGCGTCGAGGGGTATGAGACGGTATTTCGCCTGAGCGTCGATAATCTGTTCGACAAGCGCTACTGGCGCGACGCGGGCGAATACATGGGCGATGATTACCTGTTCCAGGGCGCGCCGCTGACGGCGCGCCTGAGTGCCTCGGTCAACTTCTGAACACACGCGGCGTTGCCAGGCACAGCGCCGTCATTGCGCATACCAGCAAGCTCCAACCCAGATCTTGCGCCCATGCCACCAGGGTCAGCCCGCCGCCAATCGCCAGGTAATACAACAAACCGAACACCGCTGCCGCCGTGCCCAAACGGTCGCGATAGGCCATCAACGCGGCCCCGAGCACGTTGGGGATCGCCATGCCGAACGCCAACACCACCAGCAGCATCGGCAATACGAATAACCCTGTGTGTTGCAGCGTCAGCACCAATAGGCTGCCCAATACGGCGATACCGGCCGCGGTCAGTACCAACTGATCGCCGTTCATCCCCCGCTTGAGCAACGCTTTGTTCAACCACGCCCCCAGCCCCGACCCCAAGGCCAACAGCACCCCGCTGTAGCCGAACTCGGCGGAGGACAACCCCTGTTGCGCGAAGATGAACGGCGCCACGCTGTAATAAGCGAACACGGCAATATTGAATACCGCCACCAGCCCGACCGAACACCATATGCCCAAGTCCTTGAACATCAGGCCCACGGTTTTGTGCATTGAGGTGGCGGGCAGCGACGCCGGGCGCGTTTCCGGCAGGGCCCATACGCACCAGCCCCACAGGAGCAACACAAGTACCAACAAACCGCAGAGCATGCCGCGATAACCGAATAACTGCACCAAAACCGCGCCGCTGAACAAACCAATCGCCGGGCTGGCGGCCATGGCAATGCCCACCACGGAAAACACCTGGGCCAGTTCCGGCCCATGGAAGCGGTCGCGCAACACCGTTTGCGTGACCACCGACGCCACCGCAGCGCCAAAAGCCGCCAACGCCTGGGCCAAGAGCAGGCCTGTGAAGGTGCTGACGCTCAAGGCCAACACCGACGCGCACGCGTATAGCGTCAGCCCGGCCAGCATGACCGGGCGGCGCCCAAGGTGATCACACGCCCGCCCCCACACCACAACACCCAGGGCAAAGGCCAGGAAATAGACCGACAGCGTCTGCCCCGCACGCTCGGGCCCCACCGCAAAGGCCTGGCCAATATCGCCGAGGGCGGGGCTGTAGAGGGTTTGGGCCAGTTGCGGAAACATCAGCAACGCCACCGCCAGGACCAGTAGATTTTTGAGGGTCATCGACGCGTCCTTCCAGGAAAATAGTGGAAAAATTTTAAACAGCGTCGAATGCACTATTATCCGGACTTCGACATTTTATCGATGAAATCGGACAACTTATGGCCTGGCTCGCCGCCGACGCATCTTTCGATCCCGACCACCTGGCTGCGCCGGTTATCGGGATCGCTGCCCTCTTGGGTGATCACGATTCCGGGTTGCACCAACACCAGCGTGGGCAGCTGCTGTTCACCCGTGAGGGCTGCACGCGCATCACCCTGGACAACCAGCTGTGCCTGCTGCCACCCACCCGTGCAGCCTGGATCCCCTGCGGGTTGCCGCACCGTGCGGTGATGCAGCGGACCGTGGATTATCGTTCGGTGTACTTGAGCCCTGCATTGGCGCGGCAGTTGCCGTCCCAGGTTCGGGTGATCGAGGTCAGCCCATTGCTGCGGGCGGTGTTGGAGCCGATAGCGATGGCGGCGTTCGATACCGATTGGTCCCGCGGCCGATATGCCCATCTGCTGGCGCTGTGCCTGAGCGAGATCTGCGACGCCGCCGAGCAACCGATGCTGCTGCCCCTGCCCCAGGACAAACGCCTGGCCCCATTGATGAGCAGCCTCGACACCTTGCCGCCCTCGTTGCAGGCCCTGGAACAGCAAGTAGGCGCCAGCGCCAAGACCATCGGCCGGATTTTCCAACGGGAAACCGGCCTGGGGTACCAGCAATGGCGTCAGCAGTGGCGACTGATGCGGGTCATCGAGCTGCTCGCCACCGGGCGCAGTATCAGCTACTGCGCCTTTGAGCTGGGCTTTACCAGCGACAGCGCGTTGATCGCTTTTTTCAAGCACATGACCGGCACCACGCCACGGGGTTATTTCAAAGCCCGTTGATGGCTTACTTGGGCATTTTGCGAAACCCCACCGCCAAGCGG
Source organism: Pseudomonas sp. S3_E10 (assembly GCF_054667615.1). Lineage (NCBI taxonomy): Bacteria > Pseudomonadati > Pseudomonadota > Gammaproteobacteria > Pseudomonadales > Pseudomonadaceae > Pseudomonas > Pseudomonas sp. S3_E10. The sequence goes on along the minus strand of NZ_CP162743.1, from coordinate 5,225,012 downwards.
TTCCAGCTGTTGATAGTGGCGATGGCCACGCTCAGGTCGATCTGCTCCTGGGCGTTGAACTCGGCGGCCAGTGCATTGAAATCTTCGTCCGGTGCATGGGTGTGGCTGATCAGCGTCAGGCTCTCGGCCCAGGCCAGTGCAGCGCGTTCACGTGGGGTGAAAAACGGCGTCTCCCGCCAGGCTGACAAGGTGTACAGGCGGCGCTCGGTTTCCCCGCCCTTGCGCGCATCGGCGGTGTGCATGTCCAGGCAGAAGGCACAGCCGTTGATCTGGGAGACCCGCAGGCGGATCAGTTCCAACAGAGGCAGCTCGATGGACAGTTTGCCGACGGCGGCTTCCAGGGCGAGCATGGCTTTCATGGCGTCGGGCGAAGCGGTGTAGAAGTCGGTACGGGGTTGCATGGTGATACTCCTCAAGGGTGATAACTGGGGGCTAGGTTAGCCAGCGGTGAGGGCGCGAGAAATAGCCAATTCCAGCGAAGATGAGGTGACCAATGGCGCCGGTTTTTTCGCGGCCATATCGGTTTGTGTGCCTAACGCGCGCGCCGTAAGAGGTACCCCCACAGAGGCATATCCCCACGCGCGGGTCGCGCTCTACCATGCCGACCACGGAGGCTCCCATGCTTACTCATCCCAACATCGTCCTGACCCTGCGCCGTCATCATCTGTTCAGCCAGCTCCCGGAAAAAACCTTCCAGGATGTGTGTACGCTGGCCAATCTCAAGCGCCTGCCCAACCACACCCCGCTGATGCACCAGGGCGACCCGGCCGAGCGGTTCTTCCTGCTGGTCAGCGGCCAGATCAAACTGCACCGCGTCACCGGCGAAGGCCAGGAGCACCTGGTGGAAGTCATCCATCCCGGCCAGACGTTCGCCGAAGCCCTGCTGTTCACCCAGGCCAAGACCTATCCGGTCAGCGCCACCGCGCTCAAGGACTGCGTGCTGGTGAGTATCGAGGGCCAGCACTACCGACGCGCCCTGGAAGACCAACCGAAAATCTGCCTGGCGATCCTGGCGAGCATGAGCATTCATTTGCACCAACGCCTCAAGGACATTGACACCCTGACCCTGGCCAATGCCAGCCGCCGAGTGATCAATTTCATGTTCCAGGAGCGCGACAACTTCAGCGGCGACGTGGTGTTGCAAGTGCCCAAGCGCCTGGTGGCATCGAAGCTGGGCATCCAGCCGGAGACGTTATCGCGGATCCTGCACCGGCTGGTGGACAGTGGCCTGATCGAAGTACAGCGGCGCACCATCCGCATCCTCAGCGAGGACGGGTTAATGGCCTATCAAGCCAACTGATATCCCCACCAGCAATACCAGCAGCCAACCCCAGCCCAACAGCAGCGCACGCCACCGCCGAGGCGCATGCCGCAGTTCCATGAAACCGTCGACAATCACCCACGCCTTGACCACCGCCAGCAGCAAGACGGCCCACCCGCCGCCGGAAGCACCCGCCAGGACCGTGCCCACGCTCAACCCGACCAACCCCAGCCAACACGCCACCAACCCCCAAAAAGCCGTCATCGCGCCCTCACCCCATCACATACACCACGGGAAACAACACCACCCACACCAGATCGACCATGTGCCAATACAACACGCCGGACTCCACGCCACCGACCGAGAGGCCCCCACGCCAACAGCCCAGCGCCAGCCACCCCAGAATCAGCATTCCCAGCAGCACATGCAGGAAATGAAAGCCGGTGAGTACCCAGTACAAGGTAAAAAACCGGCTGTGCTCCATCCCCAACCCGGCAGCGGCCAGGTGGCCGTACTCGGCCAGTTTGATCAGCGCATACAGCAACGCCGCCAACAACGCCGCCACGAATAAGCCGGCGCCGCGCCTTGGGCAGCCCTGGCGTACCTGCTGCAGCGCCAATGCCGCGAGCAACCCGGCGGTCAGCAGGCTCAGGGTCATCGCCAGCCCGGTAGAGGTGTCCAACTGCGCATGGCCTTCGGCAAAGACCTGGGGGGCCAACAGCCGGGCGGTGGCAAACGCGAGGATCAGCAGCGCAAATACAGTCAGTTCGGCGAGGATGAACAACCACATCGCCAGGTCCCCAGGCAAGCGTCGGGGCTCAGGCAAAGTGCACATCCACCACGTCCATCAGCGCCGCGACGGTGTGAGGGTCATCACTCAGGGCTTGGGCCAGGCACGCCAGGCAGGCGTCGCGCGGCGGCATGCCCGCAGCGATCAGGCGGGCGGTGAAGATCAGCAGGCGTGTGGAGGCAACCTCCTCCAGGTCGTGTTGGTCGAGACGGCGCAAGGCCCGGCCCAACCGCACGACCTCACCCGCCAGCGCGGTGTCCACCTGGGCCTCACGGGCCACGATGTGCGTTTCCAGTTCCGCCGCCGGGTAGTCGAAACGCATGGCCACAAAGCGTTGGCGGGTGCTGGGTTTCATGCCCTTGAGCAGGTTCTGGTAACCGGGGTTATAGGACACCACCAGCATGAACGACGGCGGTGCCTTGACCACCTCACCGGTGCGTTCCAGGTACAACTCGCGGCGATCATCGGCCACCGGGTGCAGCACCACGGCGGTGTCCTGGCGCGCTTCCACCACTTCGTCCAGGTAGCAGATGCCGCCTTCGCGCACGGCGCGGGTCAGTGGGCCGTCCTGCCACCAGGTGCCCTGGGTGCCGATGAGATGGCGACCCACCAGGTCGGCGGCGCTCAAGTCGTCGTGGCAGGCCACGGTGTACAGCGCCAGGTTGAGACGGTGCGCCATGTGCTGCACGAAACGGGTTTTGCCGCAGCCGGTGGGGCCCTTGATCAGCACCGGCATACGGTGGTGCCAGGCGTGTTCAAACAGCTGCTGTTCGTTGGCCAGCGGTTGATAGAAAGGCTCAGTCATTAGCGTTTTCCAAAGCGGGTTTGACCGCCACGCTAAGGGCGCCTGCGACAACCTGGCAAGCGCTACCCGAGGCAAACTTGATCGCCGTCAAGCGAGCATTGCAACGCTGCGCCATAGTCTGGCCGGGCACTAAGAACCTGCGCCCCGCACCCTGTTGTGCGGCATCGCAAAGGTCTTGCCTGAGGAGTAAATGGAATGCTGACTCGCAACCGAACCACCTTCATCCCGAGCCTCGCCGCACTGAGTTGCGCGCTGGCCCTGGCACTGCCCTTGACCGCCCATGGCAACACACAACCCGCGCTGATAAAGACGGCGGGCGCGCCGGATATGAGCCAGGCCGATTTCGATACGTCCAAGCAGATTTATTTCGAACGCTGCGCCGGTTGCCACGGTGTGCTGCGCAAAGGCGCCACCGGTAAACCGCTGACGCCGGACATCACCCAGGCCCGTGGCCAGGCCTACCTGGAAGCGCTGATCACCTACGGTTCCCCCGCCGGCATGCCGAACTGGGGCACCTCCAACGCGCTGACCAAAGCACAGATCACCAGCATGGCCACCTTCATCCAGCACACCGCGCCCACGCCGCCGGAATGGGGCATGGCCGAGACCCTGAAGACCTGGAAGGTGCTGGTCAAACCCGCCGACCGACCGAAGAAACAGCTGAACATGCTCAACCTGGAAAACCTGTTTTCCGTGACCCTGCGCGACGACGGCAAGATCGCCCTGGTCGATGGCGACACCAAGCAGATCGTCAAGCTCATCGACACCGGCTACGCCGTGCACATCTCGCGGATCTCGGCGTCGGGGCGCTACCTGCTGGTGATCGGCCGCGACGCCAAGATCGACATGATCGACCTGTGGCCAGCCGAGCCGACCAAGGTCGCCGAAATCAAGGTGGGCATCGAAGCGCGCTCGGTAGAGACGTCCAAGTTCAAAGGCTATGAAGACACGTATGCGATTGCCGGTTCCTATTGGCCGCCGCAGTTCACCATCATGGACGGCGAAACCCTGGAGCCCAAACAGATCGTCTCGACCCGCGGCATGACCGTGGACAAGCAGGAGTACCACCCCGAACCGCGCGTGGCGGCGATCATTGCCTCCCATGAATGGCCGGAATTTATCGTCAACATCAAGGAAACCGGCAAGGTGATGCTGGTTAATTACCAGGACATCAAGAACCTCACCATCACCACCATCGACGCCGCGCCGTTCCTGCATGACGGCGGTTGGGACAGCACCCATCGCTACTTCATGACCGCTGCGAACAATTCCAACAAGGTCGCGGTGATCGACTCCAGGGAGCGCAAGCTCACCGCCCTGGTGGACGTGGGCAAGACCCCACACCCAGGGCGTGGCGCCAATTTTATCCACCCCACCTATGGGCCGGTGTGGGCCACCAGCCACCTGGGCGACGGCGGCATTTCGGTGATCGGTACCGACCCGGTCAAGCACGCGCAGTACGCCTGGAAACAGGTCGAATCGCTCAAGGGCCAAGGCGGTGGTTCGCTGTTTATCAAGACCCATCCCAACTCCCATCACCTGTACGTCGACACCACCCTGAACCCCGACACCAAGCTGAGCCAATCGGTGGCGGTGTTCGACATAAACCAGTTGGACAAGGGCTACAGCGTACTGCCGATCGCCGAGTATTCGGGGATCAAGCAAGGCGCGCTGCGCGTGGTGCAACCTGAATACAACAAGGCCGGTGACGAGGTGTGGTTCTCGGTGTGGAACGGCCAGACCGAAGAGTCGGCGCTGGTGGTGATCGACGACAAGACCTTGAAGCTCAAGCAGGTGATCAGGGACAAGCGCCTGATCACGCCCACCGGAAAATTCAATGTCTACAACACCCAACACGACATTTATTGAGCCCCATCAACACGAGGTCTCCCCATGAAAAATAGGCTCCTGGCACTGCTGGTATCCGCCGCCGCGCTCAGCCTGCAACCGGCGCTGGCGCAAGACGGCCTGGCATTGTTCAACAGCAAACCCTGCGCCGCCTGCCACAGCGTCGACAGCAAGCGGGTCGGCCCGGCGTTGAAAGACGTCGCGCAAAAGAACACCGGTGTGAAGGACGCCGCCACCACCCTGGCCAGCCATATCAAGAACGGCACCCAGGGCAATTGGGGGCCTATCCCGATGCCGCCGAACCCGGTGACGGACGACGAAGCCAAGGTGTTGGCCGAGTGGATCCTGAGCCTGAAATAAGCACGAGGAGCGCGCCATGCAAGCATCAATAATCGGTACCGCCATGGCGCTGCTCCTGCTGATTGCCACACGGGCAGCCGCGACACCCGACGCTGCCCGCCTTGAGCACCTGCTGACCCAGGACTGTGGCGCCTGCCACGGCCTCTACCTCACCGGCGGCCTGGGCCCGGCGCTGACGCCCCAGGCCTTGGCCGGGCAAAGCCGCGACAGCTTGATCGCCACCGTCACTGACGGCCGCCCCACCCGCGCGATGCCGGGCTGGGCGCCATTGCTCAGCACGGACGACATCGCCTGGCTGGTCGACCGCCTCTTGCAAGGAAGCCCGGCACCATGATCCGCCCTACGCTCTTAACCTTCTGCCTGCTGCTCGGCGCCTGCACCCAGCCACCGCTGCGCGGCAGCGGCGACCTGGGCCTGGTGATCGAACGCGCCAACGCCAGCGCGCAAATCATTGAAACCAGCGGCATGACCACGCTGGCGCGCATTGAGGGCCTGGGCGATCTGTCCCATGCCTCGGTGGTGTTTTCCCGCGACCAGCGCATGGCCTATATTTTTGGCCGTGACGGCGGGCTGAGCAAAGTCGATCTGCTCCGCCTGCGCATTGAAAAACGCATCCTCCAGGGCGGCAACAGTATCGGCGGCGCCATCAGCCAGGATGGGCGCCTGATTGCCGTCTCCAACTATCAGCCCGGCGGCGTCAAGGTGTTCGATGCCGCCACCCTGGCGCTGGTCGCCGATATCCCCGCCAGCCAGTTGCCCGACGGTAAACGCTCGCGGGTGGTGGGCCTGGTGGATGCGCCCGGTCAACGTTTCGTGTTCAGCCTGTTCGACAGCGGCGAAATCTGGAGCGCCGATTTCAGCCAGGGCGACACGCCGCACATCACCCGCTTCACCGGTATCGGCGAGCAACCCTACGACGCCTTGATCACCGCCGATGGCCGTTACTACATGGCCGGGCTGTTCGGTGAAGACGGCATGGCGCAACTCGACCTGTGGCACCCGGAAAAAGGCGTCAAGCGCGTGCTGGCCGACTATGGCCGCGGCCAGGCCAGGCTGCCGGTCTACAAGATGCCCCACCTGGAAGGCTGGGCCGTGGCCGACAACCAGGCGTTCGTGCCGGCGGTGGGCCGCCACCAGGTGCTGGTAATGGACGCGCGCAGCTGGCGACAGAGCGCCGCGATTGCCGTGGCCGGCCAGCCGATCTTCGTCACCGCGCGGCCGGATGGGCGCCAGCTGTGGGTCAACTTCGCCTACCCGGACAACGACCGCGTCCAGGTGATCGACAGTGAAACCCATCAGATCGTCGCCGACCTGCGCCCCGGCCCCGGCGTGCTGCACATGGAGTTCACCGGGCGTGGCGAACAGCTGTGGCTGTCGGTGCGCGACGGCGAACAGGTGCAGGTCTGGGACCCGTATCGCCTGACGTTGCTCAAGACCTTGCCGGCCTTGAGTCCCAGCGGAATTTTCTTCAGCAGCCGCGCACAAAAAATGGGGTATTGAGATGGACCTTGACCTGCTCAGCCAACAGTTGATCGAGCGTTACCAGCACGGCATGCCGCTGTGCGCCGAACCGTACCGGGAAATGGCCCAGGTGCTGGGCTGCGGCGAGGCCGAGTTGATGGCCTGCCTGCAACGCCTGGAACTGGCCGGCGCCCTCTCGCGCATTGGCCCGGTGTTCGAACACACCCGCGCCGGCGCCAGCACCCTGGCCGCGCTCGCGGTGCCGGTCGAGCGCCTGGAACACGTGGCACGGCGCGTAAGCCAGTACCCGGAGGTCAACCACAACTATGCCCGCGAGCACCACTACAACCTGTGGTTTGTATTGACCGGCCCGCATCGCCAACACCTGCAGCAAATACTCGATGAGTTGGAAAAAGACACCGGCCTTACCCCGCTGGATTTGCCGATGCTCACCGCCTACCGCATCGACCTGGGCTTTTCCCTGGGGGCACACCCGTGATCACGCCCTTGAGCCAGGAACAAATGCTCGAACTGCGCCAATGCCTGGAACGCGGCCTGCCCCTGGTGAAACGGCCCTACGACGGCCTGGCCGAGCAGATCGGCGCCCATCACGACCAGGTTTTACAGCAGATGCGCCAATGGCACGAGCAAGGCCTGTTCCGCCGCGTCGGCCTGGTGCTCAATCATCGCGCCCTGGGCTTCGTGGCCAATGCCATGCTGGTGCTCGATGTGCCGGATGCGCTGGTCAATGAAGTCGGTACACGCCTGGGCCGCGCCAACGGGGTCAACCTGTGTTACCAGCGGCCACGGCGCTTGCCGCAGTGGCGCTACAACCTGTTCTGCATGGTGCATGGCCGCGAGCGCGAGGCCGTCACCGTGCATATCCACGCGTTGCTGCACCAGCAACAACTCAGCGACCTGCCCTACCAACTGCTGTTCAGCACCCAGGCGTTCAAACAATGCGGCGGGCGATTTGCGCCGCCGCCTTCACAGGTATGGGCCCATGGATGATCTCGACCGCCGCTTGATCAACCGCCTGCAACGCGGCTTGCCGCTGGTGCGCCAACCCTGGCGGCAACTGGCCGAGGAACTGCACAGCCACCCCGGTGAGTTGCTCGACCGCCTGCATGCGTTGCTGGAGGACGACGTGCTGACCCGCTTCGGGCCGATGTTCGATATTGAGCAGCTTGGCGGTGCCTTCACCCTGGCCGCGCTGGCGGTGCCCGAGCCACGTTTCTACGCGGTGGCCGCGCAGCTCAACGCACTGGCGCAGGTGGCCCACAACTACCGCCGCGATCACCGTTGGAACATGTGGTTTGTGCTGGCCTGCGCCAGCGAGGCGGAACTGGCCGCCACCCTGTCTCGCATCGAGGCCCTGACGGGGCTGGCGGTGCTCAACCTGCCGAAGGAGCAAACGTACCATGTCGGTGTGTATTTCCCAGTCTGAAACCCCGCTGGCCCTGCGCCTGATCGCCCTGACCCAAAGCGGCCTGCCGCTGGTGGAAGACCCCTGGGCGTGGCTGGCCGAGCAGTTGGGCCTGGGCGTCGAGTCGACCCTTGACCTGCTCAAGCGCCTGCAGGCCGAAGGCGCGATCCGGCGCATTGCCGCGGTGCCCAACCACTACCGCCTGGGCTATCGCCATAACGGCATGACCGTCTGGGACGTGGCCGATGAGCAGATGCCGCGCCTGGGCGAATTGATCGGTGCGCAGCCGTTCGTGAGCCATTGCTACCGCCGCCCACGGCGCGTGGATTGGCCGTACAACCTGTTCGCCATGGTGCACGGGCGCAGCCGCGAAGAAATCGACAGCTACCGCGAGCACCTGCGGTTTTTGCTGGGGGATGCCTGCCGCACCGACGAGATGTTGGTGAGCAGCCGCATCCTGAAAAAACCGGCTTGCGCCTGCCCCCCTCGCACTAGAAGGAATGCCCCATGCTGCGGATCAGTCAGTACCTGCGCACCCTCGCCGGCCAATGCGCGCCACCCCGCACCCCGGCTCCCGGCAGCCCGCGCGCACCGGTGGTGATCTGGAACCTGTTGCGCCGCTGTAACCTCACCTGCAAGCACTGCTACGCCACCAGCGCCGACAGCGTGTTTCGCGATGAGCTGGACACCCCGGCGGCGTTGCGGGTGATCGATGACTTGCACGCGGCCGGCGTGCGCGTGTTGATCCTCTCGGGTGGCGAGCCGCTGCTGCGCGAAGACCTTTTTGAACTCAGTGCCTATGCGCGAAAGCTGAAGTTTTTCGTGGCGCTGTCGAGCAACGGCACGTTGATCGACGAGGGCAATATCCAGCAGATCGCCGACGCCCGCTTCGACTATGTGGGCATCAGCATCGACGGCCTGGAAGCGACCCACGATGCCTTCCGCCAGATGCCCGGCAGTTTCCAGCGTTCGATGCATGCCATTGGCCTGTGCCGCGAGGCCGGGATTCGTGTGGGTCTGCGCACCACCCTGACCCAGGCCAACCATGCGCAGTTGCCGCAATTGCTGGCATTGATGCGCAGCCACGACGTGCAAAAATTCTACCTGTCGCACCTCAACTACAGCGGCCGCGGCAAACGCAGCCGCCAGCTGGATGCGCACCGTCAGATGAGCCGCGACGCCATGGCACTGATTTTTCGCCAGGCCTGGAGCGACATTGAAAACGGTGTGTACAGCGACTTTGTCAGCGGCAACAACGACGCCGACGCCATCCTGTTGCTGCAATGGGTGCACCAGCATTTGCCCGAGCATTACCCGCAGCTCGAACACCTGCTGCATGGCTGGGGCGGCAATGCGTCGGGCAGCGGCATCGCCAATATCGACAACACCGGCGAAGTGCACCCGGACACCTACTGGTGGCAGCACTCGGTAGGCAATGTGCGCCACACGCCGTTCCGCCAGCTCTGGCTGGAGCAGCCCGACCCCTTGCTGCTGCGCCTGCGCGAACACCCGCGCGCCATCGGCGGGCGCTGCACCGATTGCCGCTGGCTGGCGATCTGCAACGGCAATACGCGCACCCGCGCCTGGGCCGATGGCGACCTCTGGGGCGCGGACCCCGGTTGCTACTTCACCGATGCCGAAATCGCCCGCCAGCCGGCCAACCTGATCCCTTGCTCGACCACCCAGTGACACAACCGGGGGCCGCCCAACCTGATGATGAACCAAGGATGTCTCATGCCCACGCCCACACCCTTACCCGCCAGTTTGCACAGCCCCTTCCACCCCGGCGAAGTCGCCCTGGTCGGCGCCGGGCCCGGTGACCCACGCCTGTTGACCCTGCGCGCCTGGAGCCTGTTGATGCAGGCCGACGCGGTGGTATTCGACCGGCTGATCAGCGCCGAGCTGCTGGCCCTGATCCCCTTGAGCTGCGCCCGCCACTACGTGGGCAAGGCCAGCGGTTACCACAGCCTGCCCCAGGCTCAACTCAACGAACTGCTGGCCGAGCTGGCAGACGAGGGCCAACGCGTGGTGCGGCTCAAGGGCGGCGACCCGTTTATTTTCGGGCGCGGCGCCGAAGAGCTGGAGTACCTGCTGGCGCGGGACATTCCCTGCCAGGTGGTGCCGGGCATCACCGCCGCGGCCGGTTGCAGCGCCTATGCCGGTATCCCGTTGACGCACCGCGACCTGGTCAACTCCTGCCGTTTTGTCACCGGCCATTTGCAACGCGATGGCGCGTTGAAACTGCCCTGGGCCAGCCTCGCCGAGCCGAGCCAGACCCTGGTGTTCTACATGGGCTTGTCGAACCTGGCGCTGATCGCCGAACACCTGGTGGCCGCCGGTTTGCCGGGCGACACGCCGGCGGCGTTGATCAGCAATGGCGCGCGCGCCGACCAGCACGTGGCCCGGGGCACCTTGCGCCAGTTGCCCACCCTGGCCGCCGACTGTGAGCCGGGCGTACCCACCCTCACGGTGATCGGCCAGGTGGTCAACCTGTTTGCCGACGCCGCGCTGCACTACCCGGCCAGCCTGGCGGCGCCGCGCCGACCGGTGACGGTATGAAACGCCTGCTGCTGGTGCCGCTGCTGTGGGCCGGCGCCGCCCACGGCACACCCGCCGAGGACTACCAGCGCTATTGCGAAGGCTGCCACGGGCTCAACCGCATCGGCGCCACCGGCCCGGCGTTGCTTCCAGAAAGCCTGGGGCGAATCAAGCCGGACGAGGTCCGCAAGGTCATCGCGCAAGGCCGCCCGGCCAGTCAGATGGCGGCTTTTTCACCCCAACTGAGCGCATCACAGATCGACGGCCTGGCGAGTTTTCTGCAACAGCCGCCCGTCACGCCGGCGACCTGGAACGAGCCGGACATCCGCGGCAGCCATCGCCTGCTGGCCGACCTGAGCCAACTACCGACCACGCCGCAACACCCGGCCGACCCGCTCAACCTGTTTGTGGTGGTGGAATCGGGCGACCATCACATCGACATTCTCGACGGCGACCGCTTTACCGTCCTCGACCGCTTTGCCAGCCATTTCGCGGTACACGGCGGGCCCAAGTTTTCCCCGGACGGGCGCTTTGTGTACTTCGCCTCGCGGGACGGCTGGATCAGCCTGTACGACCTGCACAACCTCAAGCTGATCGCCGAAATCCGTGCCGGGCTCAACACCCGCAACCTGGCGGTGAGCAAGGACGGCCGCTGGGTGCTGGTGGGCAACTACCTGCCGGGTAACCTGGTGGTGCTCGATGCCCGCGACTTGTCACTGGTCAAGACCCTGCCCACCGGCTCACGGGTCAGCGCGGTGTACACAGCGCCGCCGCGCGACAGTTTTATCGTGGCGCTCAAGGACGTGAATGAAGTCTGGGAATTACCCTACGCCGCCGCGCAGCCGAGCTTCGAACCCCGGCGCATTGCCGCCCGCGATGTGCTCGATGACTTCTCGTTCACCCCGGATTACCGCCAGTTGCTGGCCACGTCGCGCAAGGCCGGTGGCGGCCAGGTAATCGACCTGGACTCCGGCGTGGTGGTCCGCGATATCCCCCTGGCGGGCATGCCGCACCTGGGCTCCGGCACCTATTGGCAACGCGATGGGAAGTGGGTGTTCGCCACCCCGAATATCAGCCAGGGGCAAATCAGCGTGCTCGACGTGGCGACCTGGAAGCCGATCAAGCAGATCCCCACCCTGGGCCCCGGCTTTTTCATGCGCAGCCATGTGCGCTCGCGCTATGTGTGGAGCGATGTGTTTTTCGGGCCGGATAACGATGCGATCCACCTGATCGACAAGCAGACCCTGGAGATCGCCCACACCTTGCGCCCGGTACCGGGCAAGACCGCCGCACATGTGGAATTCACCCGCGATGGGCGTTATGTGCTGCTGAGTATCTGGGCCACCGACGGTGCGCTGATCGTGTATGACAGCCAGACCCTCAAGGAGATCAAGCGCCTGCCCATGAACAAGCCATCGGGCAAATACAACGTGGGCAACAAGATTGAATTTGCCGAGGGGACGTCTCACTGAGGGCGTCAGGCGGGGCACCGAGTGTTGGGACGCTATCGGGAGCAAGCCCCCTCCCACAGTGGGATCGCGGGGTCTAGGGGGCGGCGAATGCCGCACACAGCTCATCCACTTGCCGGCGCCCGGCCGGCAGCACGCAGAGGAACTGCGCCGACAATTCGATCAAGCCGTCACGGTCCCACTGCTCCAGCAGCGGCCAGATCGCCGAGAAATACCGGCTGAAGATCAGCCCGTAACGTCGCTCGATCGCCTGGATATCCAGCTCCAGGTCACAGGCCAGGCGCTCGCTCACCTGCTCACGCAGCGCATCGCCGGTTTCGCGCCGCCAGCCTTGGCAAGTCGGCAGTTGGCCGTTGCCCAGGGCCTGGGCGTAGGCGTGTTCGGCGCTGCTGTTTTGCGCACACAAGGTGTCGATCTGGCTGATGGCGCCCAGGCCCAGCCCGATGTGATCGCAATAGCCATGCAGGCTGAAGCCTTCGCAGGTGCGGCTGAGCCGACCGCGCTCCTGGGCCTGGGTGAGGTCGTCGTCGCCACGGGCAAATTGGCCGAGGCCGATGTAGTGGTAGCCGGCTGCGTCGAGACGTTCGAAGGCCAGTTGACGCATGGCGGTTTTATCCGCCTCGCCGCAAGCGGCCTGGTGCGGCTGCGCACGGTAACGGCTGGGCGGTTGGACGTAGTCGAACAGGTGCAGGCGGTCCGGCTCCAGGGCGATCAGGCTGGCCAGTTTCAGCTCGAAACTGGCAAGGGTCTGCCAGGCGCTGCCGTAGCCGAGGTCGACACTCACCGAGCGAAAATCAAACGTGCGCGCCGCGTCGATCAACGACTGGATGGGTGCCGGGTCGCGGTAATCGGCCTGGGGATCTTCGACACGCGCATCGGGCACGCCAATGCAAACGCGGTTAAACCCCAACTCGCGCAGCAGGCCCACAGTGGCCCAGTCGGTGCGGCGCGGGTCGAGGTCGATGCCGTAGTCGCCACGGCCATGCTCAAGCACGTTGAAACGCTCGCGCAGGGCGGTCATCAGGGCCTGCACATCCTCAATCGGCGCCGCCCCGCGCCACTGCAAATAGTCCACCGGTTGGCGCCGGCCCAGGTGGCAGCCGACCAACTGGATTTCCTGGGCCAGGCTGCGGCGGTAAGCATCGCTTGGCGGGCTCGCCGGCCAGTGCAGGTTAAGCGCCAGTGGGCGTTGACACTGGCGGCTGCCGCGCAAGGCGCGCAACACGTCGAGGGAACCAACACCGGCGTGGAACCTGCGTCTGTCGGCCTGCCCATTCAGGTCCAGCACGCCTTGGGCCTGGGGTGCGCGAGCGAGTGGAATGACAGTGTGCATGACGGACTCCGGATCAGGCGACGGTGAGCCATTGTCCGGTGCGACGCCACGGCGCACCTTGATATGCATCAAGGGCGCTACCAGGTGAGGTAGAACATGCTCTTGGCCAGTAGCACGATGGCGACCATATGGCCGAACAGGCTCAGGTGCACCAGACGGATATAGCGCGCGCTGACGCTGCCCCAGCGCATGCGCGCCATGGTCAGCAAAAAATGCGCGAGCACGCTGGCGGCCAGGACCAGCTTGAGCGTCAACAAGGTGCCGAATGAGGAGGCCCAGGGGGCGGCGAGCACGGGCCGGTAACGCAACCAGACCATGCCGAGCCCCGCGCCGAACAGCACCAGCAATACCCAAGGCATCAGCGCCCGGGCGCGCCGACCGACACCCTGCTCCACCAACACCATCACGCGGGCCGGCAACAGCCGGTGCAAATGCCCCAGGATCAGCACCTCGAAAAACACCGTGCCGATAAAAATCAGCGCAGCAAACAGGTGGGCCAGAAGAAACAACAGATAAAGCATGATGGCCTCGCAGGTCGCGCCGGGCCTCCAGTGTGAGGGCCGGCGTCAGCGTGCGCCTTGATGCCGGTCAAGGCACCGGCAGCCAACCGCTGAAACCACCGCGCGCCGCCAGCGGGCACCAGGCGAAGTCCCCCTCCGAGGGCGGCAAAGGCCGTTGTTCGGCGTGGGGGGGCGGGGCGTTTTTCCAATCGAACACCTTTAGCCCTTTCCAGGCGAGCACCACGCCATGGGCCGGGCTGTCATCGGTGTTGGCCCAGCACGCAGCGGCGGCGGCCATGAAGGCTTCGATCGGTTCGTCGTCGACCTGCATGCGATACGACGAGCCGAGCAGCCAGCGGCAGACGTTCAGGTGGTAGGTCCAATCCCGCGCCGGCCGGTTGCGATAGGCCCAGGTCATGAAGCTGCGAAACAGGTTCAAGCCGTCGGGCGGGTCGAGCTTGAGCAAGGCCGGGCAGATGTCGAACAGGCTGTGCCAGTACGGCAACAGGCGTGCATCCAGGTGCACGAAGCTACGGGCATTGCTTGGGTATTCCGCCCGCGCCGGTTCCGCGCGCGGGCGACGGGATGCCTTGCTCACCAAGTGACGGGCACCTGCAGGCAATTGAGGGTTCATAACATGCACTCACAGTCGTGACGATAGAACGCCGCCTGATCACAGGAGGCACAGGGCACACGTCAGAATGCGGGTGAAGCGCGGGGGTTGGCCGAGGGCCAGGCGTAACGCGGCGGCGCCTTGTTGCGTTGGGCACAGGCACGGCGTGGGGTTTGCCCCAGGCCCAGCAGCCAGGCCAGGCCGATCAGGAACACCAGGGCGACGGTCAAGGCGGCGCACACCGGGCAGGCAAAGTAGTTCGAGATGTTGCTGGAGGCTGCGTCGTTTAACCCTTTGTCGGAAAGTGGCGCCTGTTTACCGCTCACCGAACAGAACGCCCCACCGATCCCGTTGAGCTCCTGGCCCATCATCCGGCCATGGCCCAAACCGCACGCGAACAGGTTCATCAGCACGCAGAAGTACAGGGTCCAGGCGATCAGTGAACGGTCGGGGTGGCTTGAATTCATGGCGGCGACTCTACCACCGAAGCCGCAAAGGGACGAAACGCAGCGCGCCCCTGTGGCAGAACGTCGCAGATTACGCACGCAGGCCTGGGTTGGTAGACTGGGCGCCCTCCTCGTTTACTCCTTTTCAAAGCCTGATGTGTAGATCCAGAGCAATGCAGGCGTTTCACAGGACGCACAGTTGATGAGTACGTTATTCACCCGCCGCAAGGTCCTCACCGGCATGAGCCTGCTGGGTCTGGGCCTGCTGGCCGGTTGTGACAACAGCCCCCGATTGAACTTCAAGTACGGCAAGGACTTGAGCGACAAGATCATGGGCCGCACCTTCAAGCTCAAGAACACCGAGGGCGACACCGTCACCCTCAGTTCCTACCGTGGCCTGATGCCGGTGGTGTTCTTCGGTTTCACCCAGTGCCCGGCCGTGTGCCCCACCACACTGGCTCGCGCCGCCCAGGCCAAGAAGCTGATGGGCCGTGACGGCGAGATCATGCAGGTGATTTTCATCACCCTGGACCCGGAGCGCGACACACCGGAAATTCTCGACAAGTACGTCAAGGCCTTCGACCCCAGCTTCGAAGCGCTCTACGGCACCCCGGAAGAAATCGCCGTGGCCGCCAAGGAGTTCGGGATCTTTTATGAAAAAATCCCCGCCGGCGACACCTACACCCTGTCGCACACCGCCACCAGTTTTGTCTTCGACACCCGTGGCAACCTGCGCCTGGGCCTGCAGGCGTCCCTTACCGCTAAAGAGTGCGCAGAAGACCTGCTCACCGTCATGGAGGTCTGCTAATGACTGCCGTTCAACACCTCAAGCGCTTGACCTTAAGCCTCGCCCTGCTGGGTTTCGCCGCACACGCCAGCGCCCAGGTGCAAGTGACCGACGCCTGGGTACGCGCCTCGGTGCCGGGCCAGCCATCCAGCGGCGCGTTCATGACCATCACCGCCGACAGCGACAGCAAATTGCTGCGTGTGGCCTCGCCGGTGGCCAAAGACGTACAGATCCATGAAATGAGCATGCGCGACGACGTAATGCGCATGGGCCCGGTGGACTCGGTTGCGCTGCCGGCCGGCAAAGCGGTCAAGCTCGACCCGAACGGTTATCACGTGATGCTGATGGGCCTGACCGGGCAGATCAAGGAAGGCGACCAGGTGCCACTGACCTTGACCGTGGAAAACGCCAAGGGGGAAAAACAGACGGTTGACGTGACTGCAACCGCGCGTGGGTTGGATGGCATGGACCATAGCCAGATGCACTGACACACAACGGTTCAACTGTGGGAGGGGGCTTGCTCCCTACCACAGGTATCCAGGCCCTCAATCCACGATAAATAGCTTCGCCCCAACGCTCGTCGAAGAGCGATGCGCCTCCATGTCATTGCCCACCTGGTAACTCATCCCGGCCGTCAGCGTGAACCGGCGACCGTCTTGCAACTCCGTGTGCAACTCGCCTTCCAGGCACAACAGCACATGCCCACGCGTACACCAATGATCGGCCAGGTAGCCTGGGGTGTATTCCACTGTGCGTACGCGGGTGGTGCCGAAATGGCGGGTACGCCATAGCGCGCTGCCCGTGACGCCGGGATGAACGACGGGGTCGACGGTGGACCAGTCGGTGGTACCAAAGGGGACAGCGGTGAGGTCCATGGGTGCTCGGTCGTCAGTTAGCGTGGTGTGAGGCTAGTCGCCCCGAGCGATGGGCGATAGGCACAGATGGCAGGGTTTTTTGGGATACAGGCGGTGGGGACTTTTCGGAGTTTGCGCCGACAAGGATCTAGGCGCCTCGCGTGATCTATCCATGTGTAGTTACAAGTCTTTCTGGCAGCTCTTCGATGACTGGGAAGCCAGCCAGCTCTATCGAAATGTGTTTCGCAAACACGGGGCAAACGACTGGGAAGTCCCGTTCAGACACAAATTGGAAACCGAACTAACCACCAAGGATTTAATGCTGTTAATGGGCACCCTCCATCGTTTTCCGGGACAGTGGCTGATTGTCAGCCTGATTTATCCGCCTAGGCGACCGACAGCAGGCGATCAGCAAATGGCTCTGTTCTGAGAGGTAGATGCTGGGTTTGCAGCGAACTGTCCAGCCCCTGGGCTGCTTCAGCGATCAGGCTGCGATGACAAAAAGCAGCGTCCGCCTCATAACAGACCATGCAGATCCGCTGGTCAGCCGTGCTGCACACTAACGCTTTGAGCACCGTGCCTTGAGTGCGGATATACGCTCGAAAGCCGCAAGCATACGCAGCCCAGTCTCCGTCCTCCTTGTATTGCTTGCGTATCGGTTTAGGGCAACCCAGCGCACGACTATGTTCGTAGGCGATGCCTTCAGCGGCCAGACACTGGGCAAAGGCATTGTTGGAGAAGCCCTTTTTGCGCGATAGCGGGTATTCACGCACATCCAGCACCTTGTCGATCCCGGCCTGCTTCAGGCGCGCGATGAAGGCATTGAGACTGAGGCCCTCATAGCCTGCGGTGTAAAGGTTTATGCAGATTCTCCTGGAGTCTCCCGGCGCGATTAAGGGTAAAAAACGCCGGGACTATATCATCGGTGACAATGGGTCAGGCTTTGAGAATGACGGGCGCAGCAGAAGGTTTACGGTCAAGTGTGCGGACGGACGCGGTTCGCCAGTAGCATGGTTACATCCTCTTGATTGCACCTCGACGGAGGGCACTTTTTGTTCGCCCCGTCGCCGATTTTGGTCAGCGACGGGGTTTCGCAGCACTACACACTAGAATCAACCTGCACAGTCATCAGACCCGCAGGCGGAGCCCGCCTGCGTCTCGATTTATGGCTACTATGCGTGGGAGACCTTCCGGTCTGCCGGGGGTGATTCTTCCTGGTCTGCAAACCCGCGCACAGCTGCCACCCAGACTGTATCGCAGCGGCAAGGTGGTCGTCCTTTTTGTAGCGCCTCCATCGCGGCCTCGCCAAAGCTCGAGCGCTCACACCGATGGGCTCCTGCGTCGTTGAAAGAGTGCCTTACGCACTTAGTCGCTTAGCCATCGGGATACACGCCAACGTCAACCCCGAGGGCGAATGGTAAATAGCCTGCCGCTCGCCCACATATCCACACGCCCGATAGAAGCTCGCGGCATTCAATGTCGCATCCAGCACCACTTCCTTTATCTCCAATGCCCGCGCAACGTCTTCAAGGTGGTCAAGCATCGCCTTGCCGTACCCGCGCCCGATGAATTGCGGCAGCACAAACAACGCGCCCACTTCGTTGTTGGCAAGGTCGAGCATGCCGGTGGCAACAGGCTCATCGTCTATCCAGCCCAGGTAGAACGGTTTATCCATCAACGCGCTGTAGCCATCCTCGGCCCGGCCTCGGGTCCAGAGCGCCATTTGCTCAGCGGTGTAGGCGCCGATGCATTGGCCGCGTATGGCTTCGCGGCGGATGTTGAAAGCGGCATCGGCATCCTCGGGTGTGGCGCGTTTTATTTTCAGCAAGGGGTCCTTCCTTTATCTGTTTTTGGTGCCCTGTCGGTTTGTATTTATCATATGGCCTTTCCCTCCCCCCAGGAACCCGCATGCCCGCCCTCACCCTGCGCAACGCCCTCCCCGCCGACGCCGCCCGCTGCTTCGAGATTGAAACCAGCGCCTATGAAGGCGACGAAGCCGCGACCCTGGAAAAAATCGCCACGCGCATTGCGCAGTACCCGCAAGGCTTTCTGATTCTGGAAGCCAACGGCGAGGTGGTGGGGTTTATCAACAGTGGTTGCGCCCACGAAGTGGTGATGTCCGACGAGGCGTTCAAGGAGTTGGTGGGGCATGCGCCCGAGGCGCCGAATGTGGTGATCATGTCGGTGGTGGTCGACCCCGCGCATCAGCGCAACGGCTACGCCCAGCGGCTGATGAGCGAGTTTGTGCGGCGCGTGCAGGCGCTGGGCAAGCGCACGATTCACTTGATGTGCAAGGCGCGGCATGTGCCGTTGTACGAACATATGGGCTACACCTATGTGCGGCCTTCACCCTCGGATCATGGCGGCATGGCGTGGCATGAGATGGTGATGGCGCTCTAACAGACGGAGAGTTCGTAATGACCGCACCGATTATTGAAATCAGCGACCACGCCAACCCCGACGCCGAGCGCGTGCTGGGCAGTGGCTTGGCCGCGTTCAACGAAGGTGTCACCGGCTACAACGACCGCCTGCCGCTCACCGTGTTGATCAAGGACCCCGAGACCCGGCAGGTCATCGGCGGCATCACGGGTAAAACCACGCTGGGCATGGCCTTTCTCGACCTGTTCCACGTGCCCGCCACCCTGCGCGGCACAGGCCTGGGCAGCCGTTTGCTGCAAGCCTTTGAGGACGAAGCCCGGCGCCGAGGCTGCCTGAATGCCGTGCTGTACACCATCAGCTTCCAGGCGCCGGGGTTTTACGAGAAGAACGGCTGGGTGCGGTTCGGCGAAATACCCTGTGCGCCAGAGGGCAGCAGCCGGGTGTTTATGTCCAAGCGGCTGTAACGGCGAGCGGAAAAGCGCGTTACTACCAGCTCCCCGAAGCCCCGCCGCCGCCGCTGGAACCGCCACCACCAGAAGAGCTGTTGGAACTGCTGGAGCTCGAGCTGGAATCCGAGCTTGAGCTAGAGCTTGAGCTTGAATCCGAATCCGAACTCGACCCCGACCCGCCGCTGGTCTTGATGAAGATGAACAGCGCCGCAAACGAGGCGATGGGGAATGCAAACAGCCAGCTGTTGCGCCCTAGGTCCATCAGCGTTCCCGCCCCTACATACACCGCCACCGCCGCCAGCAACCGCGCGATAAAACCCGCGCGGCTTTGCTTCCAGGCCGCCCGCATGACCGCGAACAGCACCAGGTACAGCCCCAGCACCACCAACACACCCAGCGGATACGCCAGCCAATGGCTGAAATTGACCTCGGCGAACTGATGATTCACCACAACCAGGCCCAGGATGTAGGCCAGCAACCCGATGACGCCATAAAACACCGCGCGCGCCAGCCACAACGCGCCGAACGTCGCGCCGCCGATCAGCATGACCAGCGGCATCACCAGCAGGCACAAAAGCCATTCGCTACCACCGCCAAAAATCGCCAGCAACAGCGTAACCGCCACTGCGGCAATCAAGGCGCGGCGCCAATGCAGCTTGCCGGCGGCGAGCAGTACACCGCCGACGGCGCCCGCGATAAATGCCAGCAGCATCGCGATGATCTGGGGGTTTACCCCAGGTTTGGCGACCTCGGGCAAGTCGCCGCCGTCCACCAGCATGACCAGGTCATCGACGCCCTGGCTGATGCCGCCCGCATAGTCGCCCTGACGAAACGCCGGCTTGATGCGTTCTTCAATGATGCGGTGGGACAACAGGTCCGTGACGGTGCCTTCCAGGCCATAGCCCACTTCGATGCGCACCTTGCGATCATCCTTGATCACCAGCAGCAGAATGCCGTCGTCGACGTCCTTGCGCCCCAGTTTCCAGGCGCGGAACAGTTGGTTGGTGTACTCCTCGAGGTTCGCGTCGCCGAGGGTGGGCACCAGCAACACGGCCACTTGCGCGCCTTTGCGCTGCTCAAGGGCGGCGAGTTGGTCTGCCAGACGGGTGGTGGTGTCGGCATCCAGCGTGTTGGTCAGGTCAATCACCCGCTGGTCGAGCGCCACGCCAATGGGCGAAGAGCCAGCCTGGACGGTGCTAAACAGGCTGGCGCACGCCAGCACCAGCAGACTCAAGACAGATTGCCGCAACCACCGCATCATGTTTGTTACCTGAAGTGTCTTCCTGAAGGCGCCGACTGTAACCTATCAGCGCTATAACGCGTGACCCAAAGCGGTCGGCTATCTAAACTGCGCCACATCCAGCAATACGCCAATACGTCGAGATCACCATGGACTTACGCCACCGCAACAACGTCAACGTGATGGGCAACGGGACCTCGACCCTGGTGTTTTCCCATGGCTTTGGCTGCAACCAGGCCATGTGGAATTACCTGGCGCCCTCGTTCAAAGAGCGTTTTCGCGTGGTGATGTACGACTTGGTAGGCGCCGGTCTTTCCGACCTCAAGGCCTTCGATAAAACCAAGTACGGCGCGCTGGACGGTTATGCCCGCGACCTTAACGAGATCATCGACGCCTATGCCGAAGGCCCGGTGATTCTGGTGGGGCACTCGGTCAGCGCGATGATCGGTGCCCTTGCCGACCGCCTGGTGCCGGGACGTATCGCGGCGCATGTGATGATCGGCCCGTCGCCGCGCTATATCAATGCAGACGGCTACGTGGGCGGTTTCAAGCGCAGCGACATCGACGAACTGCTCGACACCCTCGACGGTAATTACCTCGGCTGGTCCAGCGCCATGGCCCCGGTGATCATGGGCGCGCCTGACCAGCCCGCGCTGGGCGTGCAGTTGACCGACAGCTTCTGCCGCACCGAACCGGACATCGCCAAGCAATTCGCGCGGGTGACCTTCCTGTCGGACAACCGCCAGGACGTGATCGGCCTGACCACGCCGGTGCTGATCCTGCAATCGAGCGACGACCTGATCGCCCCCATCGCCGTGGGTGAATACCTGCACAGCGTGTTGCCCAACAGCACCTATTGCCTGGTGGACAACGTCGGCCATTGCCCGCACATGAGCGCGCCGCAAGCCTGTGCGGCCGCCATGGCCGCTTTCCTCGCGCCCTGGATGGCCGCGCGTGTCGGCTGAAGTGTTCGACAGCGCCGCCTGCGCCCTGGCCGTCACCGCCGAGGACGGCACCATCCTGCAAGCCAATGCGCGCTTCAGCGATTGGCTGGGGTTCAGCCTCAGCGAGCTGTGCAGCCGGCGCTTCCAGGACCTGCTGACCATGGGCGGGCGGATTTTCCACCAGACCCACTTGGCGCCCATGCTGCGCATGCACGGCAGCGTGACCGAAGTGAAGCTGGACATGCTGCACCGCGACGGGCACAAGGTGACCGTGCTGCTCAACGGTAACAAGCGTGAACAGGCCGACGCCGTGGTGTACGACCTGGCGCTGTTCGGCACCACCGACCGCGACAAGTACGAGCGCGAACTGCTCAACGCACGCAACCTGGCCGAAGCCCTGCTGCAGGAAAAAACCGCCACCGAAGCTGCGCTGCATCAGGCCCAGGCCGAGCTGAAAGAGGCCTATGCCATCTCCCAGCGCCGCGCGCTGTTTGCCGAGCAGATGGTGGCGATTGTCAGCCATGACTTGAAGAACCCCCTCACGGCCATCCGCCTGGCCTCGGACTTTCTCAGCCGTGGCGAGCGCACCGCCAAGGAGCGCCAGTTGCTTGGGCAAATCGGCCTATCGTCCGAACGCGCCCAGCGCATGATCGCCGACCTGCTGGACTTCACCCAGGCCAGGGTCGGCCACGGCATCACCATCAAGGCGGCACCGTTGGCGCTGCATCAGGTGATTGCCCACGCGGTGGACGAACTGCGCGTGGCATTCCCCAAGGCGACGCTGGTGCATCACGCCGAAGGCCAGGGCGACGCCTGCCTGGACGCCGACCGCGTGCAGCAGATCATCGGCAACCTGGTGGCCAACAGCGTGGCCTATGGCGACCTGCAACGGCCGATCACCATCACCTCGCGGCTGGGTGGTGGCGCATGCGAGGTGGCCGTGCACAACGACGGCGCGGTGATTCCCGAAGCGCTGCTGGCGGTGCTGTTCGAGCCCATGACCCGGGGCACCGACCAGGGCAGTGAGGTGCGCAGTGTGGGGCTGGGCCTGTATATCGTGCGCGAATTGGCCAAGGTGCACGGCGGTGACGTGGCGGTACGCTCCTGTGCCACGGGCGGCACCACATTTACGGTGACGTTTCAGTACAAATAGGCGCTGCCCTGCATGATCGGTTCCACACTGCCGGTCAACACCACGCCGCCCTGCCCGTCCCACTGCACCGTGAGCGTGCCGCCGTCGCATAGCACCTGCACCGTGGCATCCAACAAGCCTCGGCGGATGCCATTGACCACCGCCGCGCAGCAACATGAGCCGGAACCCAGCGGCACACCGCCGCCTCGTTCCCAGATGCGCAGGCGGATCTGCCCACGGTCAAGCACCTGCACAAAATGCACGTTGGTCCTGGCCGGGAACAACGGGTGAGTTTCCAGGGCCGGGCCCGCGACTGCCACATCGACGGCGGCCATGTCGTGCACAAAATACGTGCAATGCGGGTTGCCCATGCTGCACGCCGCCGGGTCGCCTGCGATCGCCAAAGTGCGCGTGTCCATGGCCCCGGCCAGCGGCACGCTCGCCCAATCCAGTGAAGGTTCCCCCATGTTCACCGACACCCGGCGGCCCGACTCGCGCACGCAGGTCAGCAAGCCACGGTCGGTGCGCAGCACAATCGAATGGCTGCCGGTTTCATGCATCAAGCGCTCGGCCACGCCGCGGGTGGCGCTGCCACAGGCGGCCAGCGGTGTGCCGTCGGCGTTCCAGAATTTGACGCGCGCGGCGGCGTCTTCGCAGTCGAGCACCACCGCTAACTGATTGAAACCGATGCCGGTGTGGCGGTTGCCCAGGCGGCGGGCGATTGGCGCGGTGATCGGGTCGTCCTGGCCACGACGGTCGACGATGATGAAGTCGTCGCCATGGGCATGCATTTTTACGAACGGCAAGGGCATGGGCTGTCCTGGGATCGACCGGTGGGGAATGGGAGGATACCCTGAAGCCGCCCACTGACCTATCGAAGGATCGCAGCATGCTTATCGTCTTCAGCGGCCTGCCCGGCACCGGCAAAACCACGATTGCCCGCGAGTTGGCGTGCCGGATCGGTGCGGTTTACCTGCGCATCGATGTGATCGAACAAGCGCTGCGCGATGCCGGTATGTTGCCGGGCGCCAGCGGCTATGGGGTGGCGAATGCGCTGGCGCTGAGTAACTTGACGGTGGGGCATACCGTGATTGCCGACTGCGTGAACCCCGTGCGCGAAAGCCGCGCAGCCTTCACGGCAAGCGCAGCAGCGGCAGGCGTTGCGTTGCTCGATATCCAAGTGGTTTGCTCAGACGTCCAGGAACACCAACGCCGTGTCGAAACCCGGGTGAGCGACATTCCAGGGCACACGCCACCCACCTGGCAATCGGTAGTGGCCCATGAGTACGAGGACTGGGACGAGGCGCCAATGACCATCGACACCGCACACATCACATCAGCGCACGCCGTGGAAACCATCACCCGGCATTTGTCTTGTACTCAGAGCACACTCCCCATCGCCTTCATCAACACCAGGTCCCGCGCATAGATATCCGGCGCATACACCAGCCCACCCTCGCGGTCGACTTCGACCGTCCAATATCCCAACAACACCGGCACCGGCGTGGCCAGCCTGAATTCGTGGGTCACGCCGGTGGCCAGCAGTTCATCGGTGCGCGCGCGTTCGGCCGGGCTGACCAGCAGGTCGCGCAGCAGCAACGGTTGCTCGACCCGCACACAGCCGGAGCTGAACGCACGTGGGCCTTTGGTGAACAGGGGCTGGCTGGGGGTGTCGTGCAGGTACACCGAGTACGGGTTGGGGAAACGCATCACGATCTTGCCCAATGGGTTGCGCGGGCCGGCTTCCTGGCGCAGCAGGATATTGCCGGGGCGCGCCCAGTCGATCAACTCGGGCGCCAGCGGGTGGCCTTCGGCGTCGAGTACTTGCAGGTTTTGCTGGCGCAGGTATTCGGGGTTGAGGCGGATGGCCGGGAGTTTGTCCTCGCGCATGATGGTGGGCGGGATAGTCCAGGTAGGGTTGAGGGTCAGCCGGGTAATGCGCGATTTGAGCAACGGCGTCTGGCGTTCTGCTCGCCCCACCTGCAGACGGGTTTGCCACACGGGGATACCGCTCTGGTACACGCTCAGTTGCGCGGCGGCAACGTTGACCAACACGCCTTCGGGCTCCAGGTCCTGTGCCAGCCAGCGAAAACGTTCAAGGTTGATGCGCAGTTGTTCGCGGCGAATCGCCGGGCTGATATTGAGTTCTGCCACGGTGCCGGCACCGATCACGCCGTCCGATTGCAGCGAGTGGCTGAGCTGGAAAGCCTTGACCGCCGCGACCAGTTCGGCGCGGTATTGCCTGTCGCCGCCCTTGGGTTCGCTGGGCAAATAGCCGCCGCTGTAAAGCCGGCGCGCCAGTTCCGGTACGCGCGGGTCTTCCATGCCGGGGCGCAGTAACGGCCCGCTGCCGACCGGGTCCCAATGCGGCAGCGGTTGCTGGCGCACGCTGGCATAGGCGTTGCGCAGGCTGCGGTAAAGATCGGCGCTGGGGCGCGCCTGGTCGAAGGCTTGCGCCATGTCGTGCAGGCCGACGGCGGCAAGGGCCAGCACAGCGGCGTTGGGGTCGCCGGCGGGCGGCTGCGAATGCCACAGCGGTTCGAAGCGCGATTGCTGCAGGCGCCCGAAGTGCAAATCCTGCAGGGCCTGCAGGTAGTGCTGGCTGCTGCCGATATCGCTGCACAGCACGTTTTGCGTGGCGTGTGGCGCAGGCAGGCTATAGTGGGTGGGGTCCAGGCCATCATCGGCGAGCATCAGCAATTGCGTGTGCAGCGCTTGGCGGCGCGTCTCGTCTGACCACAACGGGACATCGCCTTGCTGCTGGTACAGGGCTTGCAAGCGTGCAAGCGCTGGCGCATCGAGATGCTGCGCCAGATCGGGACACACGCTGGGCAACTGCGCCAGGGCCTGTTGCACTGGCGCCAGGTCCAACGGCGCCGGCGTGCTGACCGGCAACGGCTGCACCGGCAGCGCTTCGGCTGTGGCGACCAATGGTGCAACGAGCAAGCAAATGCTCAAGTAACATGCGTGTTTTTTGAACAATGACTTTGCTCCAATCCACAGTGGGGAGTTGTACTGTAGATGCTGACTTTTATGTGCCGCCTCGGCGCGGTCGTCGTACTGGCTATATTGAGCAACTCTGCGCTCGCCGCCAACGGCAATCCTCCGTCCTTGTATAACAGCCTGGCGCGCTCGGCTCCAGAACTCAATCCCACTGTACTCAAAAGCGCCCTGAACGCCATGCAGTGCGCGGTCAGCAATGGTGAGGAACGCTCCGAGCGCCTGGCCGTGATTGATTACTCCCAGCCCTCGACCGCCCGTCGCCTATGGATCTTCGACCTGCGCAAGAAAACCCTCGTGCTGCGTGACCTGGTGGCCCACGGCGCCAAGTCCGGGGAAAACTTCGCCACCCAGTTCTCCAACCTCGAAGGCAGCCACCAATCCAGCCTGGGTTTGTTCCGCACCCAGGAAAGCTACCTGGGCACCCATGGTTATTCGCTGCGCATGGACGGCCTGGAGCCGGGGTTCAATGACCTGGCCCGCGACCGCGCCATCGTGATCCATGCCGCCGACTACGTAAGCCCGTTGTGGAGCAAGCGCGAAGGCCGTATCGGCCGCAGCCAGGGTTGCCCGGCGGTACGTCCGCAGGTGGCGCGCCAAGTGGTGGACAAACTCAAGGATGGGCAGTTCATGTTTTCGTGGTACCCCGACCAGCGCTGGTTGAAGTCCTCGACGTACCTCAATTGCAAACCCCAACAGGTGGCCAGTAGTCGTACAATCCGTGGCGGTTAGCCTGTCCCCACAGATAAAAGAGAGCTTCGAATGCTTCTACATCAATCGACCTGGATCGAGATCGGGCAATTCCTGGAGCGCAGCCGCACGGTGGTGATCCCCATTGGCTCCAACGAGCAGCACGGCCCCACCGGCCTGCTGGGCACCGACTGGATGTGCCCGGAAATCATCGCCCATGAGGCGCAAAAAAACGCCGACATCCTGATCGGCCCCACCTTCAATATCGGCATGGCCCAGCACCACCTGGGGTTTCCCGGCACCATCTCCCTGCGCCCGTCCACCTTTATTGCCGCGATTGGCGACTGGGTGCGCTCGCTGGCCGGGCATGGTTTCGACAAGATCCTGTTCCTCAACGGCCACGGCGGCAACATCGCGACGATTGAAGCGGCCTTTTCCGAGCTGTACGCCGAAGCCAGCTTCGCCCGCCGCCCGGCCGGGTTCGCATTGAAGTTGGTGAACTGGTGGGACCTGGACGGCGTCAACGAGTTGGCGCACCGCCAGTTCCCGGTGGGCCATGGCAGCCATGCCACGCCATCGGAAATTGCCGTGACGCAATGGGCCTACCCGGAGGCGATCAAGTCGGCCGACTATTCGCCACAAATCGCCAATACCGGGCCGATCCGCGAAGCCCTGGACTTCCGGGCGCGCTTCCCGGACGGGCGCATGGGCTCGGACCCGGCGCTGGCGACGGTGGAGAAAGGCGGTGAATTGGTGGCGTTGGCGGCCGGCGGCCTGGTCAAAGTAGTCGAAAACTTCAGCAACGAAGCACGACCTTAAGTCATACAAAAATCCACTGTGGGAGGGGGCTTGCTCCCTCCCACAGGATGGGTGTGTTACTTACAGTCCTGTGCGGCCAGTTCAAGCCGCGACGGCGTAATGGTCGATGCCAGCGGTTTGCGCTCATACAAAAACACCTTGGCGCCCTCTCCGGCCTTGTAGGCCTCCAGCACATCGTCGGCGGCGATCTTGCTGGTCAGCACCACCCTGGCATGACGCGAATTCTGCGTCACGGTGGAGGTGATGCCGTGTTTTTCCAGCTTGGGCAGCACGCACTGCATATAGGCTTCGGGGGCCTTGCTGGTTTGCAAGGTCAAGGTTGGCGTATTGGGGGCGGACACACAGCCGGTCATCAACAAGGCCGCAGCCGGTACGAAAAAAGCGCGCATGAACAAATCCTGGGTCGAAAAGATAAAGGCCAAAAAAATAAAAGCTCACATCAACTTGCGCGAACCAGCGCCTTGAGCGACGCATCGAACTGCTTCAAGGCATCGAGCTGCACATCGCGCTGCTGCTCGATCTGCGCGGCAATCTCCGGCGCGGCCTTGTCGCGTACCCACACCGACGCCACCTGCTTGTGCACCGAGCCTTCGGCCTTGGCGATGTATTGCAGATCGGCGTCATAGAACCGCGCAATAAACCGCGCCTCGACCTCGTCGTTACGCTGGGTCAGTAATTGGTTATAGGTATCGAGCATCACCACCACGTCAGGATGAGCTTGCACAAGAGCATCCAGCGTGTCGTAGACAGTGACGGACGCAAAGGTTCCCTGCAGCGAGTTCATTAACCAATCAATCGCCAGTTCCGGGTCGGAGCTGTTGATGAATGCCTGGCGGATACGCCCGTCGAGGGCATCCTTGGCGCCATTCATAGCCATGGCGTGGTAGCGTTCGAGGTAGCTGAGGTTGTCGCGCGTATTGTCGCTCAACAACACACCCACCGATTGCGCGTGCTGCAAGGAGTTTACGCCAGTGCCGATAGGTAGCAAATGGCCTGTACGCAGATCACCGGCCATGGCCGCGTTGTTCAGCGCCACAGTGCCCAGCATCAGGGCCATCAAAGCCCATTGAATAATCGTCCTCATCGCGCATTTCCTTGAACAGCGTTTCGATGGGGCGATTTTGCGCTTTTCCGGCAAAAACAGAACTTGCGTTACGTGATGGTGACTATTATCTGAAGCGATAGTGTCACGACAAAACCTATAAGGACTTGCCATGAAGCCCCACCAGAAAACCTTCGACCGCATCCGCGAAGCCGTCTTGCCGGAGTACCGTGACCGCGTCGCCGATTACCTGATCGAGTACGAACAGGTGCTGCTGGACGCAGCGGCAGACGCGGACCAGGTCAACGCCAACGCCCAGCAACTGCGCGGTTACCTGCGCGGCTTGAACACCACGCGGGTGCTGGGCATGGCCGATTGGGAAGACCTGGACCGGCGGGTGGAGCACATCACCGCAAAGGCTACAGCGCCGGACGTGGCTGATTGACCCACTCTTGTACCGAGGGCCGCTGCCATTGCCGCTCGGCGTATTTCACCAGCTCAGGCGGCACCTCGTCGCCATTGAGGATCAGGCGGTTGAGCATCACGGCCAGGTCCACATCGGCAATCGACCACGCGCCAAACAGGTACGGCGGGTTGCCCGCCAACAATGCCTGCGCCGCATTGATCAACTTGCGCGCGGCCGCTTGAGTCTCAGCCGACAGCGGCGGTTTCTTCTGCCCGCAGAACACCACCAGCGTGGAGCGTTCCTGGCGGATCGGCAGCAGATCGCTGCGCAACCACGCCTGCACCTGGCGCGCCCTCGCCCGTTGCTTGGGGTCGGCCGGGTACACCGCTGTTTCCGGGTAGACCGCTTCCAGGTACTCGGTGATCGCCGAAGACTCCGACAACGCGAAGTCGCCTTCTATCAGGGTCGGGACGCGCTGGGTCACAGACAGTCGGGCGTAGTCGGGGGTCTGGTTTTGCGCAGCGTCCAGGTCCAGGGTGACCAGATCGAAGGCCAGGCCCTTTTCCCGCAGGGTGACGAACACTGACATCGCGTAAGGGCTGGTAAACAACGAATCCACATAAAGGCGCAACGGGCTCTGGCTCATGGGCAATCTCCTTGAATGAGCCCTCACGCTACGAGATGTTCGCGGATAAAGACAATGCAGGGTTTTTATGGGGGCATTCCTGCTGGGAATAGCGCACTAGCCGGCAAACCCGCCTGCCGCGAGAAAGGCCTGCTCCGCGGGGGTGGAGACCCTGGCCAAGACCTCGTTGCGATGAGGAAACCGTGCGAAGCGCTCAATGATGTTGGCGTGCTCCTTGGCCCAGTGATACGTGTTTTTATCCAGATGCCGGTTCAGTTCCAGCGAACGCTGCTGGTCGCTGGGAGATTCCGAGTGTTCGAACGGCAAATAACAGAACGCGCGTAAAGACGGTTCGATCTGTTGATCCAGGCCGGCTCCCACCATGCGATGGGCATATAGCCGCGCCAGCGGGTCGGTGGCGAACATATGCGCCGTGCCGCGAAACGCATTGCGCGGGTACTGGTCGAGCAGGATCAACAAGGCCAACGCGCCTTCGGCTGAGCCCAACCAGCTTTCCAGCTCACGCCGGGCGGCTTGCAGGTGAGTGGCGTAGAAGGTATCGCGAAAGCTGGCGTCGAAGGCATCGTCCTTGGCGAACCAGCGTTTGGGGCCGGCGTTTTTCCAGAAATCGA
This sequence comes from Pseudomonas sp. S3_E10, assembly GCF_054667615.1. Classification (NCBI taxonomy): domain Bacteria; kingdom Pseudomonadati; phylum Pseudomonadota; class Gammaproteobacteria; order Pseudomonadales; family Pseudomonadaceae; genus Pseudomonas; species Pseudomonas sp. S3_E10. The sequence goes on along the minus strand of NZ_CP162743.1, from coordinate 5,195,163 downwards.
TGACGGATTGCACAGTCTGCATGCTAGGTCCTCTGACAGCGGATGGGCTGACGGTAGCAGAATCCTGGCCGGGCGAAAGCCAAATGGCGACACCTCGCGCCGATTAATGTTATAGGATAACGCCCTCTTTCCGCCCTGCCCTGCGACCTTTTCCATGACTGACGCTGCCCCTCTGCGCCAACGCCTGCTCAGCATCGACGCCCTGCGCGGCCTGGTGATCCTGTTCATGCTGCTCGACCACGTGCGCGAAACCTTCCTGCTGCACCGCCAGGTCGGCGACCCCATGAGCATCGACACCACCGAACCCGCGCTGTTTATCAGCCGCACCCTTGCCCACCTGTGCGCGCCGGTGTTCGTGCTGCTCACCGGGCTGTCGGCGTTTTTATACGGCCAGAAATACCAGGGCCGGCGCGACGTGTCGGCGTTCCTGTTCAAGCGCGGGTTGTTTCTGGTGGTGCTGGAATTCACCTTGGTCAACTTCGCCTGGACCTTCCAACTGCCGCCCAGCGTGGTCTACATGCAGGTGATCTGGGCGATCGGCGTGAGCATGCTCGCCCTCGCCGCCTTGGTCTGGTTGCCGCGCCCGCTCTTGATCGCGCTGGCGCTGGTGATCATCGGCGGGCACAACCTGTTGGATGGGCTGCACTTCACGCCCGGTTCGCCGGCGCAAACGTTGTGGTCGATCCTGCATGAACGCAGTTGGATTCAAGCGTCCGATACCCTGCGCCTGCGCATTACCTACCCGGTGCTGCCGTGGATCGGGGTGATCGCCCTGGGCTATGGCATCGGCCCTTGGTTTGCCAACGGCATGCCGCCGGCGTTGCGCCAGCGCTACCTGTTAGTGGGTGGGGTGAGCGCGCTGGTGGGCTTTGTGCTGGTGCGCGCGGCGAACGGGTATGGCGAGAAACCTTGGCAGGCCTACGAAAGCGGCGTGCAGACGTTGATGAGCTTTTTCAATGTAACCAAGTACCCGCCTTCGCTACTGTTTCTGGCATTGACGCTGGGGGTTGGGTTGTTGCTGTTGCTGGCGTTGGAACGCGCGGGGCATCGACGTTGGATCGGCGTGTTGGCGGTGTTTGGTTCCGTACCGATGTTCTTTTACCTGCTGCATCTTTATGTGCTCAAAGTGCTGTATATCGCCTGCGTTGCGTTGTTTGGGCTTAACCACGGCAACTACTTTGGGTTTGATGGCATGGGCGCCGTGTGGCTCGCGGCGTTGCTGCTGCCGCTGGCACTGTACGCGCCCGTGCGTTGGTTCGCCGGGCTGAAAGCACGGCGACGGGACCTGGCCTGGCTCAAATACCTCTGACGCGATAGGGACTGAATGTGGGAGGGGGCTTGCCCCCTCCCACATTTGGATTGCATTCGACTCGCCAATCAAGCCAGTTCAGCTCGCAGTTGCCGGGCGGCCGCCACCATATGAATCAACGCCGCCTCCGTCTCCGGCCAAGCCCGTGTCTTCAACCCGCAATCGGGGTTAACCCACAACCGCTCGGCCGGAATGCGTTTGGCTGCCTTGCGCAGCAGGCCGGCCATTTGCGAGGCATCCGGTACCCGTGGCGAGTGGATGTCATAGACGCCCGGGCCGATGTCATTCGGGTAAGCGAAGGCTTCGAACGCGTCCAGCAGTTCCATGTCCGAGCGCGAGGTTTCGAGGGTGATCACGTCGGCATCCATCGCCGCGATGGACTCGATCACATCGTTGAACTCGCTGTAGCACATGTGCGTGTGGATCTGGGTTTCATCACGCACACCGCAGGCGCACAGGCGGAACACTTCGGTGGCCCAGTCCAGGTAATGCCGCCACTGCGCCTGGCGCAACGGCAGGCCTTCGCGGAATGCGGCCTCGTCGATCTGTACGATCTTGATACCCGCCGCTTCCAGGTCCAGCACTTCGTCGCCAATGGCCAAGGCCAACTGGCGAGCCTGCACTTCGAGGCTCACGTCTTCACGTGCGAAGGACCACATCAGCATGGTCACCGGGCCGGTCAGCATGCCTTTCATCACCTTGCTGGTCAGGCCTTGGGCATAACGGATCCACTCCACAGTCATGGCCTTCGGGCGGCTCAAGTCGCCGACAATCACCGCCGGTTTCACGCAGCGCGAACCGTAGCTTTGCACCCAGCCGAAGCGCGTGAACACGTAGCCCTCCAGTTGCTCGGCGAAGTACTCGACCATGTCGTTACGTTCGGCCTCACCGTGCACCAGCACATCCAGCCCGAGGTTTTCCTGCACCTGTACGGCGTGCTTGATCTCGCTGTGCATGGCTTCGACGTAGTCGGCTTCACTCAACTTGCCGGCCTTGTAAGACTGACGCGCCAGACGGATCGATGCGGTTTGCGGGAACGAACCGATGGTGGTGGTCGGGAACAGTGGCAAGTTGAGGCCGGCGCGCTGTTTGTCGATACGCTGGGCAAACAGCGACTGGCGTTGGCTGTGCTTGGCGCTGATGGCTGCAACACGCGCTTGTACGGCGGGTTTGTGAATACGCGGTGATGCGGCGCGGGCGGCGTGCACGGCGCGGCTGTCAGCCAGGGCCGCGCGTACGTCGGGGGCTTCGGGCCGGCTGACCGCCTGGGCCAGCACCGCCACTTCGGCGCACTTTTGCACGGCGAAGGCCAGCCAGCTTTTCAACTCGTCGTCCAACTGGTCTTCACGGCCCAGGTCCACCGGGCTGTGCAGCAGCGAACAAGACGGCGCCACCCACAGGCGCTCGCCGAGTTTTTCATGAGCATGCTGCAAGGTCGCCAGGGCCTGTTCCAAGTCGCAACGCCACACGTTACGACCATTGACCACCCCCAGGGACAACACCTTGTAAGCAGGCAGACGATCAAGAATGGTCGGGTATTGATCCGCGGCGCGCACCAGGTCGATATGCAGGCCATCGACCGGCAGGTTGGCGGCCAGGCCGAGGTTTTCTTCCAGCCCACCGAAATAGGTGGCCACCAGTTTTTTCAGCGGGTCGCGCTGGATCAGGTTGTAGGCGCGCTCAAAGGCGTTTTTCCATGCCTGCGGCAGGTCGAGTACCAGGATCGGCTCGTCGATCTGCACCCATTCCACACCCAGCTCGGCCAGGCGCTGGAAGATCTGGCCGTATAGCGGCAGCAGGCGCTCCAGCAGGTCGAGTTTGTCGAAGTCGGCGCCCTTGGCCTTGCCCAACCACAGGTACGTCAGCGGGCCGATGATCACCGGCTTGACGCTGTGGCCCAGCTCACGGGCTTCCTGCACTTCCTCGAAGAGTTGGTCCCAACCCAGGTGGAACTGCTGGTCGGCGCTGAATTCCGGCACCAGATAGTGATAGTTGGTATCGAACCACTTGGTCATTTCCTGGGCGTGGGCACCACCGCAGCAACTGTCGCTGACGCCACGCGCCATGCCGAACAGCGTGTGCAAGGTGACATGGCCGTCAGCCGGGCGGAAACGCTCGGGGATCACGCCAAACATCAGCGAATGCGTGAGTACCTGGTCGTACCAGGCGAAGTCACCGGCGGGCAACAGCTCAATACCGGCCTGCTTCTGCAGATCCCAATGGGCCTTGCGCAAGTCACGGCCCACGGCGCGCAGGCCGGCTTCGTCAAGTTCGCCCTTCCAAAACGCTTCCTGCGCTTTTTTCAGTTCACGATCGCGTCCAATACGCGGAAATCCAAGGGAATGAGCGACTGCCATGACTGATAACTCCACTGCCAATATTCAATGGCAGCCATTGTCGGCGGGCGACGATAGTGAGACAAACTCATTTTATTTTAGATCATCACGAGTTTTGCTCATGTACGCAGACAAGCCTGTTTGGCCGGAAAGCGTGCTCCCACTGGATCGCGCAGCAGCTCAAAATCACTTACTCACTGACTGAAACCTGTGTAAAGCCTCAGTCAATCAAGCCATGCGCGTCATAAAACGGATACGGGCCCGGGTAGTCCCCGAACACGCCGTTGTGGCTGATCAGCCCCTGTTGCGCGTCCCAGCGATGCAACAGATACCCCGCCGGTTCCAGGTTGAAATGCGCGGGTGCCGCTGCCTGCAAATCCAGCACGATCTGATGGGACGTGCCGGGGCACACACAGCTGAGGCTGCCACCGAAGCGTCGCTGCATCGGTCGGTGCAGGTGCCCGCATAACAGGCGTTCTACTTGGGGGTGCCGGGCGACGACGGCTTCCAGGGCGGTGGCATTGATAAAGGGTTCGCGGTCCATATGGCCGATGCCGCTGATAAAGGGCGGATGGTGCAGGATCAGCAAGGTCGGCACATCAGGGCGCAACGCCAACTGTGCGTCGAGCCACTGCACTTGGCTGTCGAGTAACTGGCCACCATGGCCGCCGGGAATGGTGGAATCCAAACCGATCAGCCGCAGCGGGTGCGCGTCCACCACCCAATCCAACGGGCCGTCGGCCGAACGCGGCAAATAGGCGTGGTCACTGAATGCATCCAACAGCGGCCCACGGCTGTCATGGTTGCCCGGCACCAGGTAGCACGGCATGTGCAGGCGCGCGAGTTGCGGGTGCAGTACGGCGTATTCATCGGCGCGGCCGAAGTCCACCAGGTCGCCGCTGACCACCACGATATCCGGCCGCGGCCGGCTGGCGTTCAGATGGTCGATGGCGCGGCGCAGGGCGCCCAGGGTATCCACAACCCCATAGGTGAGGCGCTGGCCGGCTTTAAGGTGCAGGTCACTGATGTGGGCGACTAGAAACGGACGATTCACAGGCAAATTCTCACGCATTGAGGGTGAACAATGTATGCGGCGCAATTGCCAGGGCCATCGGCGCGCCGACGCTGTACAGGTGGTTGTCGCTGCTGTCGACCAGCAGCGGTTGTGGGCCGCCGACGTCGACCAGCAAACGGCTGTGCGCGCCCTGGAAAAACTGCGCGAGCAGATGCCCGTGCAGATGCCCTTCGTGTTCCATCACCCGCAGGTGTTCGGGGCGGCAGTACACGGTACTGGGCACATGAGCCTTGTGCCACGGCAACTCGCCGCCGCAGACTTTCAAACCGTGAACGGAGGGTTCGATGACTTCAAAGGCGTTCAGGTTGCCGACGAAACCGGCGACGAAGGCATTCGCCGGTTGCTGGTAGATCTCCCGTGGGCTGGCCAGTTGCGCGATGCGGCCGTGCTCCATCACCAGGATGCGATCACCGAGGGCCATGGCTTCGCCCTGGTCATGGGTGACAAATACCGACGTGATGCCGAGGCCGCGCAGCAGTTCATTCAGCTCACTGCGCAGGCGCTCACGCAGTTGCGCATCGAGGGCGGCCAGCGGTTCATCCAGCAACAGCACTTTGGGGCGCGGCGCCAGGGCGCGGGCGAGTGCCACGCGTTGGCGCTGGCCGCCGGACAACTCGTGGATGCTGCGCGCGCCGTGGTCCTGCAGCCCCACCAGTTCCAGCAACTCGTCGCAGCGCTTGTTGCGCTCCAGCGGCGACATACCGCGAACCTTCAAGCCATAAACGATATTCCCCGCCACATCCAGGTTGGGAAACAACGCGTAGTTCTGGAACACCATGCCCACGTCGCGACGCTCGATGGGCAGGCGCGTCACATCCCGGTCACCGAACAGCACCTGGCCAACGTCCGGGCGCTCCAGACCGGCGATCAGGCGCAAGGTGGTGGTTTTGCCACAGCCGGACGGGCCGAGAATCGCCAGGGTTTCGCCGCCTTCGACGGTCAAATTCATGGCATGCACGGCCACGGTGCCGTCGGCGAATGCCTTGCGACAGCCCTGCAGGCGAATAGTGATAGCGGTCATCGACGCTCTCCACGGGATAAACGGGCACTGATGGCCTGCAATGCAATCAGCAGCGGCACGATCATCAGCAAAAAGATCAGGGTGTAGGCACTGGCGATTTCCAGGCGTGCCGAGGCATAGCTGTCGGCCAGGCCGACCGGCAGGGTTTTGGTCATCGGTGTGTGCAACATCCAGGTCAGGTTGAATTCACCCAGGGACAGGGTGACCACCATCAGCACCCCCGCCAGAATCCCCGCCCGGCAGTTGGGCACCACCACGCTGAAAAAGCGCTTGATAGGGCCGGCGCCAAGGCTGGCCGCCGCCTCTTCCAGCACCGGCAGTTGCTGGCGCTGCATCACCGCCATTACCGGGCGTACCAAAAATGGCAGGGTGAACAGCACATGACCGACCAGGATGAACAGCCAACTGCTGCGAAACGCGCCGAACTGGCCGTAGGTGAGCAGCAAGGCCAGCGCACTGGCCAGGCCCGGCATCGCCACCGGCAGCACCATCAGTTCCTCGAAGGCGCGGCTGAAGCGGTTGTTCATGCGCACCAGGGCGTAAGCCGCCGGTACGCCGACCACACACACGCACACTGCGCAGGCCACGGCCAGTTGCAGCGACAGCCACACGGTTGGCGAATAGGCCTGCCATACCTGCACCAGCCAATCGAACGTGAGGCCACTGGACAGGCCGACAAAGAAGTTGCGTGTAAGCCCCGCCAGCAACGACATCAACACCGGCACCAACATGAAAGCGCACACCAGCAAGGTAAACAGCAGTTGCACAACAAACAGTGATGAGCGCTTCACAGGACCGTCCCCGCGTTTTTCACCAGGCGCCGCGTGAGCAGCAACACCGCCCAGGTCACCGCGCCCAGTACCACCGACAACGCAGCGGCGACGGCAAAGTTGGCGTAATTGGTGAATACGTTGTAGATCGCCACGGGAGTGACGTTCAGCCGCGTGCCCAAGGTAAAGGCCGTGCCGAAGGCGCCCATCGACGTGGCAAAACAGATCGCCCCGCACGACGCCAGCGCCGGCGCCAGGCCGGGTACGATCACGTCGCACACCACGCGCCAGTGCCCGGCGCCCAACGAATGCGCGGCTTCTTCCAGGCTGCGGTCAAGGCTTTCGCAGGCGGCCATTACCGTGAGAATCACCCGTGGGATCGAGAAGTACAGATAACCCACGAACAACCCGGCCAACGAGTAGGCGAAGATCCACCGCTCACCGGCCAGGTGCAGGCCCAGAGACGCCAGCAGGCCCTGGCGCCCCGCCAACAGAATCACCAGAAAGCCCACCACCACGCCGGGAAACGCCAGCGGAAACGTGAGCAACGCCACCAGCGCCGAACGCCCGAAAAACCGCTGCCGCGCGAGGAACACCCCACTGATACCGCCCACCAGCAAGGCCGCGCCCGTGACGACCATCGCCAGCACGCAGGTTTGCACCAGGCTGCCCACGTACTGTGCGCTGCTGAGCACTTGCCAATAGCCGCTGCCATTGCTGTCACGGCTTTCGCTGCCCAGCACGATCAAGTGCGCAAGCGGCAACAGCCAGAACGCCAACAGCACCGCAAACGCCGGGGCCAGGGCCCAGGCGGCGTGTCGTGCGGATGTGGCCACTTACTTGACCTCGTTCAGGTAACGGGCGGCGAAGGCTTCCTGCACGGCGGCCATTTTCTGGTAGTCCACCACGCCGGCGCGGGCGTAGTCGCTGTCCGGCAGGAATTGCGCGGCGACTTCGGCTGGTATCGGCACCGGGCGTACCGGTCGCAGGTACGCCTTGGCCCACAATGCCTGGCCGGCGTCGGACAACACAAAGTCCAGTACCTTCTCGCCATTGGCGCGGTGCGGCGCGTTGGCAACCAGGCTCATGACATACGGCACGCTGATGCTGCCTTCCCTGGGGATCACGAAGTCGACGTGAGCGTTGTCTTTGTAGCGTGCGCGGTAGGCGTTGAAGTCGTAGTCCACCAGAATCGGCAACTCACCGGACAGCACCCGCGCATAGGCGGTTTGCTTGGGCACGATGGGGGCGTTTTGCGCCAGTTTCTGGAAGTAGTCGATGGCCGGGGTGAAGTTGTCCAGGTCGCCGCCCAGGGCGCGGTTGATCGCCACCGCCGACACGTAGCCGACGAACGCGCTGGACGGGTCGAGGTAACCGACCATGCCTTTGTATTCGGGCTTGAGCAGGTCAGCCCAGCTTTGCGGTACGGGCAAGCCGCCCAGGGCATCGACGTTGACCATGATGCCCAAGGTGCCGGAGTGGATCGCAAACCACTGCCCCGCCGGGTCTTTCAAACCGGAGGGGATCTGCTCCCAGCCTTTGGGTGTGTAGCCATCGACCACGCCGGCTTTTTGCGCCTGCAGGCCGAAGGTCACGCCGTAGTACACCACGTCGGCCACCGGCGCGGCTTTTTCCGCCACCAGTTGCGCCAGGGACTGGCCGGAGTTCTTGTTGTCCAGCGGCACTTGCACGCCGGTATCGGCGGCAATGGCCTTGAGTTGGGTGCCCCAGTCGGCCCAGTCCGGCGGGCAGTTGTAGCAAATCGCGGTGTCGGCGGCCTGGGCCAGGCTGGCCATGCCACACAGCAGCACGGCGGCCAGGGTTTTACGGAATGCGCGCATCAAGGGACTCCTCATGGGGTTGGCTGCTTTCGCCCGGCCGGATATGGCAAGGCAGACAATGGGAAATCGGGGCGTTGCCGGCGATCTGCGCCAGCAATTGGTCAATCACTGTGCTGGCGAGCAGCGCGATGGGCTGCACCACGCTGCACAGGGTCGGGTGCGTCTGGGTGCCGAGGGATATGCCGTCAAAGCCCATCACCGACAGTTGCTGGGGCACGTGCCAGGCGTTGCGACGCAACTCGGCGATCAGGCTGATGGCCAGGAAATCGTTGGAGCACAGCAGCGCGGTGGGCGCCTCGGGGCCTTCGAGGTACGGCTGGATGGCGACGAATTCAGCCTGAGTGTGGGCCGGCATTTCGATCACCGGGCGGCTCTTGAGGCCGAACGCTTGCATGGCGTCGCAATACCCGGCGTAACGCAGGCGCGCACGGTCGGACTGCAACGCGGGGCCGGCGACCATGCTGACGCGCCGGTGCCCTGCTTCCAGCAGATACCGCGTGGCCATGGCCATGCCGGCGCGGTTGTCCACCGACACGGCGCTGTAGTTGGGGTTGCTCGGTTGGTGATAGGCCAGCACGAACGGGGTTTTCTCGGTATTGAGGCTGCTGAGCACGCTGTTGCTCTCGGCATCGGTGACGGTCAGCACCAGGCCGTCGACGCGCTGGCGTAGCAGTTCTTCGACCACGCTGCACTCGCGCTCGGCGCTGTAGTCGGTGGTCGCCAACACCAGGCTGTAGCCGCGCAACCGCGCCGCGCGCTCCATGGCCTGGAACTGTTCGGCGAACACTGGGTTGAGCAGGTTTGGGACGACCACGCCGATCAGGTTGGTGGTTTGCAGGCGCAGCTGGCGGCCCAGCAGGTTGGGACGAAAACCCAGCTCACGGGCGGCGGCAAACACCTGTTCACGGGTGCTCATGCGCACCTGCTCAGGGGAGGCAAAGGTACGCGCGGCGGTGGCGCGGGATACCCCAGCCAGGCGTGCAACGTCTTTCAGGTCAGTCATTGTCACTCGCTTGAGATCGATCTCATTGGCCAGGACAGTAACGGGGCAATATGGCAGGACGGTGGTAGAGAGATGACGGTTTGATGTCAATGTAACTGATGCACAGAGAATCAATTGTGGGAGGGGGCTTGCTCCCTCCCACACTGGACCGGTGTACATCCATGGATAGTCATACTCGAGGACTATGCTGGGAGACCGGGTGCGCAAAATCCGCCGGCTAACCTTTCGATCCTGACCAAGTGCGGGCACAATGCGTGTCCTTTTTTGGCAGGCACCGCCGCAGGCTCTCAAAAATGATCAAAACGCCGTACTACCTCATCGATAAACAGAAGCTTCTGGTCAACATGCAGAAGATTGCTTACGTGCGCGAACAGTCCGGCGCCAAGGCTCTGCTGGCGCTCAAGTGCTTTGCCACCTGGTCGGTGTTCGACCTGATGCAGCAATACATGGACGGCACCACGTCGTCGTCGCTGTATGAGCTCAAGCTCGGTCGCCAGAAATTCGAAGGCGAGGCCCACGCCTACAGCGTGGCCTGGGCCGACGATGAAATCGAAGAGATGCTGGAGAACTGCGACAAGATCATCTTCAACTCGATCAGCCAGTTGCAGCGTTTCGCCGAACGCAGCGAAGGCAAGACCCGTGGCCTGCGTGTGAACCCGCAGGTGAGCAGTTCCGATTACCTGCTGGCCGACCCGGCGCGCCCATTCAGCCGCCTGGGCGAATGGGACCCGGTGAAGATCGAAGGCGTGATCGAACAGATCTCCGGCTTCATGTTCCATAACAACTGCGAGAACGGCGATTTCAGCCTGTTCGACAAGATGCTCGGCACCATCGAGGAACGCTTCGGTGAACTGCTGCACAAGGTCAAGTGGGTCAGCCTCGGCGGCGGCATCCACTTCACCGGCGAAGGCTACGCGCTGGACGCGTTCTGCGCGCGCTTGAAGGCGTTCTCCGAAAAGTACGGCGTGCAGGTCTACCTGGAACCCGGCGAAGCGGCGATCACCAACAGCGCCTCGCTGGAAGTCACCGTGCTCGACACGCTCTACAACGGCAAAAACCTCGCCGTGGTCGACAGCTCCATCGAGGCCCACCTGTTGGACCTGCTGATCTACCGCCTCAACGCCAAGCTGGCACCCAGCGCGGGTGAACACACCGTCATGGTGTGCGGCAAATCGTGCCTGGCCGGGGACATCTTCGGCGAATATCAATTTGATCGTCCGCTGGCCATCGGCGATCGGCTGTCGTTCATCGACACCGCGGGCTATACCATGGTCAAGAAAAACTGGTTCAACGGCCTGAAAATGCCGTCCATCGTAGTGAAACAACTCGACGGTACAGTCGAAGTGGTTCGTGAATTTGGTTACGACGACTACCTGTCCAGCCTTTCGTAAGCTGGCGGATATTAGGAGAGTAAAAGCAATTGAAAAAGAACGTTCTTATCATTGGTGCAGGAGGTGTCGCCAAGGTGGTGGCCCACAAGTGCGCGCAGCACAACGACGAACTCGGTCGTATTGCTATCGCGTCGCGCAACATCTCCAAATGCCAGGCCATCATCGACAGCGTCAAGGCCAAGGGTAGCCTCAAGGTGCCCGCCGATATCCAAGCCTTCGCGCTGAACGCCCTGGACGTGGAAGCGACCAAGGCTCTGATCCGCGAGACCGAATCGCAGATCGTCATCAACGTAGGTTCCGCGTTCCTGAACATGTCGGTCCTGCGTGCCTGCATCGACACCGGCGTTGCGTACCTCGACACCGCCATCCACGAAGAGCCAGGCAAGGTCTGCGAGACCCCGCCGTGGTACGGCAACTACGAATGGAACCACCTGGAAGAATGCAAACAGAAGAACATCACCGCCATCCTCGGCGTGGGCTTCGACCCGGGTGTCGTCAACGCGTATGCCGCGCTGGCGCAGCAACAGCATTTCGACCGCATTGATTCGATCGACATTCTCGACGTCAATGCCGGCTCCCATGGCAAATACTTCGCCACCAATTTCGATCCGGAAATCAACTTCCGCGAATTCACCGGGCAGGTGTGGAGCTGGCAGAACAGCCAGTGGACCAGCAACACCATGTTCGAAGTCAAACGCACCGACGACCTGCCGGTCGTCGGTCCGCAGAACCTCTACCTCACCGGCCATGACGAAGTGCACTCGCTGTCGAAAAACCTCGACGTGCCGAACGTGCGCTTCTGGATGAGCTTCGGCGAACACTACATCAACGTGTTCACCGTACTGAAAAACCTCGGCCTGCTCTCCGAAAAGCCGGTCAAGACCGCCGAAGGCCTGGAAGTGGTGCCGCTGAAAGTGGTCAAGGCCGTGCTGCCCGACCCGTCGTCGCTCGCCCCTGGCTACACCGGCAAAACCTGCATCGGCGACCTGGTCAAAGGCACCAAGGATGGCCAGCCACGTGAGTTGTTTATCTACAACGTGGCCTGCCATGAAGAAGCCTTTGCCGAGACCGACAGCCAGGGCATCTCCTACACCGCCGGCGTTCCACCGGTGGCCGCAGCGCTGCTGGTTGCCCGTGGAGAGTGGGATGTGAAACACATGGCCAACGTCGAGGAACTGCCGGCTGAGCCGTTCCTGAAGGCGCTGGACGTGATGGGCTTGCCGACTCGCATCAAGGACGAGAAAGGTGATCGGGCCTGGGATGCGATTGCCTGATAGGCGATAGCTGACCGAACAAAAGAATGCGCCCGAAGGGGCGCATTTTTTGTTTGGGCTCACATAAATCCCAAAGAACAATGAAAATCCAAATGTGGGAGGGGGCTTGCTCCCGATAGCAGTGTGTCAGTCAATACATTTGTCACTGATCCACAGCTATCGGGAGCAAGCCCCCTCCCACAGGGATAGCACTTCGCCCCGAACTCTCAGAGTTTTCCCACGACTGTTTCAGGTTGCCGCCCGGAACTTCGCTGACTAACCTCTTCCCCCGTCGCTGCCAATTCAGCGACCGGATTTGACCGTCCGGCCTTGTTAACGAACTGCTACGCCCTGCACCTATCCCAGGCGTTTTTTTTGTGCCTGAGGTATCGTGTCGCGGCAGTTGTGCGCGGGATACCTTCGGGTATGCCGGGTTCGTTGACAACCGGTCGGTCAACCCGCGTACAGCTGCCACCCTCTTCGTTTGACCGCGAACGCTGGCGGCTCCACTTGTCGACGGAGTTCCACCATGATTAAAGACACCCCAAATCCCCCAGATAAACTCTTCACCGTACGCCCTAACTTGGGCACCGAAACCCTGCTGGTCAACGCATCCCAGGATCTATCCTCCATCACCGACATCGCCACCCACCTGGCCTTTGAAATCGAGGGTGCACAACGCAATGTGGCGCTGGGCATCTGCCGTATGCTGGAAGGTGTGCAACTGCTGGTGGACAAAGCACTGGATGACGCCCATCCAGCCGCATGACACCCGATGATCGTTCCCACGCTCTGCGTGGGAACGATCTCAACCCACTCAAAACACCGACCACCCAATCCGCTCACTCAACAATTCCAACGCCCTGATCCCCGCCAGCGAGTTCCCCGCCGCGTTCAGCTCCGGCGACCACACGCACACGGTGAATTGCCCCGGCACCACCGCGACAATCCCGCCGCCCACGCCGCTCTTGCCCGGCAACCCTACGCGATAGGCAAAATTGCCCGCCTCGTCGTACAGCCCGCTGGTGGCCATGATCGAGTTGACTTGCTTGGTCTGGCGCGCGGTCAAGATCTGTTCTCCGCTGTGGGCGCTGGTGCCTTCGTTGGCGAGGAAGCTGAACGCCTTGGCCAGGTCCAGGCAGCTCATCTGCAGCGCGCAGTAGTTGAAGTAGCTGTGCAGCACCGCGTCGACGTCGTTGTGGAAGTTACCGAAGGACTTCATCAAATACGCCATGGCCGCGTTGCGCGCGCCATGTTGGGCTTCGGAGTCGGCGACCACGCTATTGACCAGGATCTGCGGGTTGCCGGACAGGCGCCTTACAAAGTCGCGCATCGACAGAATCGGCACGGCGAAGCGCGATTGATTGATGTCGCAGATCACCAGCGCACCGGCGTTGATGAACGGGTTGCGCGGGCGGCCGCGTTCGAATTCCAGCTGCACCAGGGAGTTGAACGGTTGCCCCGACGGTTCATGCCCCAGGCGCTCCCAAATGGTTTCGCCGCCATGGTCGATGGCCTGCACCAGGCTGAACACCTTGGAAATGCTCTGCACCGAGAACAGCGTATCGGCATCACCGGCGCGGAAGGCCGAGCCGTCGTTGCCGTACACGGCGATGCCGAGTTGGTTGGCGGGCACGTCGGCCAGTGCGGGAATGTAGTCGGCGACTTTACCGAGGCCGATCAGTGGGCGCACTTCGTCGAGGATCGACTCCAGCAGCGCCTGCATGTCTTGTCCTGTCATCTGTCTTTGAGTCAGTGGAAAGCGGGGCGCGCAGGATACTTCAATGGGCGTGCAAGCCCCACACAATCTAAGCTGCATTCTCGGATCGTTTGCCAGCAGGGCCGCCGATGGTGGTGTGCGCCTTCAAAAATGCGCCACATCCGACACCCGCTCATCCAGCACATCCCGCGCCAGCGCCCACGCCTGGTCTTTGGACTCCACCACCAGCAACGGATACCCCCAGGCCTTGCCGACCATCACCGCAAACGGTTTGAGCGCCAGGCGCTTGGCCGCGCTGGGTTCCACCTGGATCATGCCCTTGACGAACGTGCGCAGCGCCTCGCGGTGTTTCTTCATCCAGATCGAGGCTTGCTTGCGCTGCTCATGGGAATGTTCGTGATTGCTTTCGTCCACGGCTTTTTCATGCAGCAGCAGGAAGGATTGCCGCCGTGCCAGCAGGGTTTCAAAGAGTCGGAAGGCATCCTCCGGCCCGTCTTGGCTCGGCGCATCGAAGACGATTTTCACCACCGGGAACGTTGTACTGTCTAGTCGCATGGCACAGCTCCTTAATGAGAGTAGATCTCAATATTAAGGCCGCAACCACTGGACGGCATTGCACAGAATAGCCAGACTGTTTCGCAATCCGGCCAGCCTGCGAGCCCCACCATGAAGCACCGCCGTCTCGACCTGCTCGACCCGCTGATGGCCAAGGACGCCGACCTGCTCCCCCGAGCCGTGGTGGCCGTGGGCGCCACCAGCACGTCGGACTCCTGGGAACATGCCCAGCACACCCACCGCAAGGGCCAGTTGATGTATACCCTGCGTGGGGTCATCCACTGTGAAATCGAAGCGGGAATCTGGATCGTGCCGCCCCAGTGCGCACTGTGGATTCCCGGCGGCACGCCCCATTCGGCGCGCGGCTCAGGCGAAGCGCACGTGTATTGCCTGCTGATCGAGCCCAGCGCCGCCCAGGCCCTCGCTCCGCGCTGCTGCACCCTGGCGGTATCGAGCCTGCTGCATGAATTGATCAGCAAGGCCGTGAGCTTCCCGCAGTTGTATGACGAGGCCGGCCCCCAAGGTCGCCTGATCAATACGTTGCTGGATGAACTGGCCGCCGCGCCGGTCGAAGCCCTGCACCTGCCCATGCCCCAGGACGCACGCTTGCGCCGCCTGGCAAACAGCCTGCTGGCCGATCCCACCGACAAAGCCACCCTGGGCCAGTGGGCCGTGCGCATCGGCATGAGCGAACGCAGCATGACACGCCTGTTGCTGGAGGAGCTGGGCCTGAGTGTCGGCCGTTGGCGCCGGCAGCTGCATGTGATCCTGTCCCTGCAACGGCTGGCCAAGGGTGAGAGTGTGCAGCGGGTGGCGCTGGACCTGGGTTATGAAAACGCCAGCGGCTTCATCACCATGTTCCGCAAGGCGGTGGGCCAGCCGCCGGCGCGCTACCTGGCGGAACGTGCGGGGGTGCTCAGCGCGAGCGTCCAGACCATTGCGCTGAAAGACGCCCACTGACTTCATCGAAATGCGCAAAAAAGCGACCTAAGCTCAGGCCTAAAGATTATTTATCTAAAGGTTTTTAGAACCTTATGCTTGGCCAAATTTCGTTGAACATCGAGCGTGCCATGTCCATACCTCGTCCCCTCGCTGCTGTCTTCGGGTTGCTGGCCTTGTCTGTCGCCGTGAGCGCGCAGGCCCAGGAAACCCTGCGCATCGGCTATCAAAAATCCTCCACCCTCATCACTCTGCTGAAAACCCAGGGCACCCTGGAAAAAGCCCTCAAGGCCGACAACATTGACGTGAGTTGGCACGAATTCCCCAGTGGCCTGCCGCTGCTCGAAGCGCTGAACGTGGGCAACGTGGACATCAGCGCCGACGTGGCCGACACCGTGCCGATTTTCGCCCAGGCCGCCCAGGCCAAGCTCACCTACTTTGCCCAGGAAGCGCCCTCGCCTTCGGCCCAGGCCATCGTGGTGCGCAAAGACTCGCCGATCGAGCAATTGGCGGATTTGAAAGGCAAGAAAATCGCAGTGACCAAGGCGGCCGGCACCCACTACCTGCTCATCGCCGCGCTGAATAAAGCCGGGCTGGCCTTCGCGGATATCGAACCGGCGTACCTGTCTCCCGCCGACGGCCGCGCTGCCTTCGAAAACAACAAGGTCGACGCCTGGGTCACCTGGGAGCCCTTCCTCACCAGCGTTCAGCGGCAACTGCCCACGCGCACCCTGGCCGATGGCGCGGGGCTGGCGAGTTACAAGCGCTATTACCTCACGGGCACGCCTTACGCCACGGCGCATCCGCAGGTATTGAAGGTGGTGTATGCGCAGCTGGAGCAGGCCGGGCAATGGGTTAAAACCCATCCCCAGGAGGCGGCGAAAGTGCTGGGGCCGTTGTGGGGCAACCTGGATGTGGCCACGGTGGAAGCGGCGAACACGCACCGCAGTTATCAGGTGCAGCCGGTGACGGTGGACCAGTTGGGGGAACAGCAGAAGATTGCCGATGCGTTCTTCAGGGCGGGGTTGTTGCCCAGAGCCGTGGATGCCAAGGATGTGCAGACGTGGAAGCCTTGAGACCGAACGCGGTTAGAAAATGTGGGAGGGAGCCCCCTCCCACAGTTGACCTCCACCGGTCTTTAGAGAAGCGTGCGGGCCAGGGCCTTTTTCCATTCTAAATAACGCCCTGCCATCGCCGGGTCATCCTGCGGCTCAAAGCGCTCGCGCTGGCGTTCCAACTGCCTCAGCGCTTGATCATCAGCCCACAGCCCCAACGCCCGCCCGGCCAGATGCGCCGCGCCCAGCGCCGAGACTTCCGGTGACAGGCTACGCACCACAGGGCGTTGCAGCAGGTTGGCCAAAAACTGCATCAGCCAGCTATTTCGCGTGGCGCCGCCGTCTACCCACAGTTCTTTCAACGGGCTGCCGATGTCCTGCTGCATCGCGTCGAACACGTCGCGAATCTGATAGCCGATGGACTCCAGCGACGCGCGCAGGATATGCGCGCCGGACGTGGCCTCGGTCAGCCCGCACATCAACCCTCGCGCATCGGCTTGCCAATGCGGCGCGCCCAGCCCGGACAGTGCCGGCACAAAGTACACACCGCCGTTATCCGGCAGTTGCGCGGCTTGCTCGGTCAAGGCGTCCAGGGAACCGCCGGCCACCAGGCGCGCGGCCCATTGCACGGCGGCGCCGGTGTGGACGATATTGCCCTCCATACCGAACGTGGGTTTCACGCCGTCATGCCAGGCCAGGGTGGTCGACAGCCCATGGGTGGAGGCAATCGCGCCGCTCATGGGGGTCATCAAGGAGGAGCCGGTACCCAGGGTGGCCTTGACCAATCCCGGCGCAAAACCGCCCTGCCCGTACAGCGCGGCGTGGGAGTCGCCAACCATCGACATGATCGGGATCCCGGCGGGCAAGCCGCCCAGCGCGACGGTTTCGGCGAAGAACCCCGCGCTGGGCTGGATCGGCGCCAGCGCTGCCAGGGGAATCGCAAACAGGTCCAACAGCACCGGGTCCCAGGCGCAGGTGTGCAGGTTGAACAGCTGCGTGCGCGCCGCGTTGGAATAGTCAGTGGCAAACACCTGGCCGCCGCTGAGTTGCCAGAGCAGCCAGCTGTCGACGGTGCCCAGGCAAATCTCACCGGCAGCGGCGCGGGCGTGGCCGTTGTCCAGGTGGTCGAGGATCCAGCGAAATTTACCGGCCGAGAACATGGGGTCCAGGGCCAACCCGGTGCGTTCCAGGATGAGGGCTTCGTGCCCTTGCTGATGCAACTGGGCGCACAACACGGTGGAGCGTCGGCATTGCCAACTGATGCATGGCGACAGCGGCTCGCCGGTACGGCTGTCCCAAGCCACCACCGATTCGCGCTGGTTGCTGATCGCCAGCGCGGTGATCGGGCGATCCACCTGGGCCAGGCAGTCTTCCATCGCGGCCAGGGTGCTGTGCCAGATAAACAGCGGGTCCTGTTCGGAAAAACCGGCCTGGGGGTGGCTGACGCTCAATGGCCGCGAACCGCGGGCGATCACCTGCCCCTGTTCGTTGACCAGCACCGCCTTGGCATTGCTGGTGCCTTCGTCTATCGCCAGGATCAGCGGAGTGTGGTTATTCATGGGGTCACCGCAACCGAGTGGCAGCCGCCACAATCCCAGCCGCGTCGATGTTATGCAAGGCGCGCGTCGGTTCGCGCGCACCGGCGGCGGCGTATTCGCCATCGCCGATGCCCAGGCGCACCAACGCAATGCCCAGCCCGGCTTCGGCCAACACTTCGGCGACCAGGCTGCCGACGCCGCCGTTGATGTTGTGTTCTTCCACGCTGATCACGGCGCGGGTGCCACTCAATGCGCTGAGCAACACATCGCGCTGCAACGGCCGGATCGACGACAGGTTGATCACCTGCGCCTGGATGCCCTGCTCGGCCAGCAAATTTGCGGCGTCCACCGCTTCATGCACCACCGAACCGAGCGCCACGATGCTCACGTCGGCCCCCTGGCGCAGGATATCCACCTGGCCGGGCGTGAATTTATAGTTCGCGTCGTGCAGGTCGGGCAACGCTTTGCCGTCGAGGCGGATATACACCGGCCCGTGGTAGCGCAACGCGTAATCGACGATCTGCCGACACTCTGCGGCATCGGCCGGGGCGAAGATGTGCACATTGCCAAAGCCCCGCATCACCGAAATATCGTCGAGGCTGTGGTGGGTGCTGGCCAGCGGGCCGTAGCTGGCCCCGGCGTTGAGGCCGAACATCTTCACGTTGGCCTGGTTGTAGCAGACGTCGACCTTGATCTGCTCATTGGCGCGCGAGATCAGAAACGGCGCGGCGTTGCAGGTGGCAGCAATCTTGCCACCCAGGGCCAGCCCCGCCGCGACGCTGACCAGCGACTGCTCGGCGATGCCAACGTTGATCAAGCGCTCGGGAAAACGCTGGGCAAACGGGCCGATCTTGGCCGTCGATGTGGAGTCGCTGACCACCGGCACCAGGTCCAACCCGGCGTCGACCGCGTCAATAAAGGCCTGCACCATGACGCTCGCCAAATGTTCACTCGCCATGGTTCAACTCCTCCAGTGCTGCATTGATTTCATCACCCTTGGGCACGCGATGGTGCCATTCGGGGCGGGCTTCGATAAACGACACGCCCTTGCCTTTGACGGTGTGGGCGATCAGCACCTGAGGCGCGCCGGTGCGGGTTTGCATGCGCTCCAGGGTTTCGATCAACTGGCCCACATCGTTGCCGTCGCATTCGCTGACCGTAAAGCCAAAGGCGGCCCATTTCACATCCAGCGGGTCGAGCGGCATGATGTCGGCGGTCAATCCGGCCAACTGCAGCTTGTTTTTGTCGACGATCACAAACAGGTTATCCAGGCCGTACTTGGCCGCCGCCATCGCAGCCTCCCAGTTGGAGCCTTCGGCCAGCTCGCCGTCGCCGGTCAGCACGTAGATACGTTTTTTACTGCCGGACATCTTCGCCGCCAAGGCCAGCCCTACCGCTACCGGCAAGCCGTGGCCGAGGGCACCGGTATTGAGCTCGATGCCGGGGGTTTTCTGGCGCACCGGGTGGCCGGGCAAGTGCGAATTGAAGTGCTGATACGTCGACAACCACGCCTCGGGGATGTAGCCCGCCTGCGCCAGGCAGCAGTACAAACCACCCACACCGTGGCCTTTGCTTTGGATATACATATCGCGCTCGGGGTCTTCGGTGCGTTCCGGGCCGGTATCGAGGATGCGGAAATACAGCGTGGCAAGGATGTCGGTTTCCGACAGGTCGGCCCCGGTGTGACCACCTGCCGGGGAATCGGCGTTCAGACGGATCACATGGCGGCGGATCAGGCGGGCCTGTTCCTTGATCTGGTGGGCGTTGTACTGGAAGGCATTCATGCAGCGGCTCCTGTGGGGCTGACCACGTGAGTTGGAAGTGCCGAAAGCTGTGTTTGAATATTTATTCAGCAATGACAATATATTTCTATTTAGACGCTGATCCTCTACGCGGTCAAGGGAGCGATCGCTGTAAAAATGAAAAAACTGAAGAAATATCACTCGGACAAACGGGCAAAATCCCACACGGGCCGGTCTACCCCGTGGCTTTGCGTGCCGTTAAACCGGCGTTTTAGAGGCATACCCGAAAAATTAAGCGCTTGACTTTGCCACGGTGTCACTGGAATCTGAATTAACAGTCAGGCGCGCATAAATATTCAAGCAACCTGAAAGCACTCCAAAAACAACAACTCAGGAGAACACTGTGGACGCCAAAGCGATTGTCCAGCACCCGGACGAACTCAAGCCGCCACCCCGCCCCCGCCTGGTGAAACTGCTGCCCAGCAATATCGGCGGCCCACTGATAGGGCTTGTGCTGCTGGTGCTGGTTTTCTCCTTCAGCTCCGAATTCTTTTTCTCTTTGCGCAATGGCCTGAACATTCTTGATCAGGTCACGGTGCTGGGCATCCTGGCGATCGGCATGACGGCGGTGATCGTGATCGGCGGCATCGATCTGTCGGTCGGCTCGGTACTGGCCTTCTCGATGATGATGCTCGGCTGGCTGTATCAGGACCAGGCGGTGCCGCTGGGCTTTGCGATTGCGATCTCGATTGCCACCGGCATGCTCGCCGGTCTGGTGTCCGGCGGGTTGATCACCTACGCCAAGTTACCGCCGTTCATTGCCACGCTGACCATGATGTCGGTGGCCCGCGGCCTGGCGAACATCCTCACCGAAGGCCGGCAGATCGTCGGTTACCCGGAGTGGTTCACCAGCCTGGCCACGGTGCGGCATTTCGGCTTTTTATCCGCCACTGTCGGGCTGTTCCTGGTGATGTTGCTGGTGGCCTGGGTGTTCCTGCGCTTTCGCGCCGGTGGCCGCAACCTCTACGCCATGGGCGGCAGCCCGGAAGTGGCGCGCCTGTCGGGCATCAAGGTGCGTGCGATTACCCTGTGGGTGTACGCCATCAGCGGCGCTCTCGCCGGCATCGCCGCGGTCACCCTGGCCGCGCGCCTCGACTCCTCGCAACCGAGCGCCGGCCTGAGCCTGGAACTGGACGCCATCGCCGCCGTAGTGATCGGCGGCGCCAGCCTCAGCGGTGGCGTGGGCAGCATCGGCGGCACCCTGGTGGGCGTGCTGATCATTGGCGTGTTGCGCAATGGCCTCAACCTGCTGGGCGTTTCGCCCTTTATTCAACAAGTGGTGATCGGCGTGGTCATCGCCCTCGCCGTCACCATCGACACCCTGCGACGCCGCTCCAGCACTGCCCGTTAAACCTGTTCGACAGTTGACACCCTCCAACAATAAAACCAGGAGTCACCGACATGTTCAGCCCCAAAAAATTGCTGTTGGCCACCGCCTTGGCAGCCGCCACCCTCACCGCCGCAGGCACCACCTGGGCCAAGGACCTGACCATCGGCCTGGCCGTGGCCAACCTGCAGGCCGACTTCTTCAACCAGATCAAGCAATCGGTGGAAGCCGAGGGCAAGGCCAAGGGAATCAAGGTGATCACCGTGGACGCCCAGGGCAACTCCTCCACCCAGGTCAGCCAGATTGAAGACCTGATCACCCGCCAGATCGACGTGCTGATCTACATCCCGGCCGGCGCCACCGCCGCCGGTGTACCGGTCAAGGCCGCAAAAGCCGCCGGCATCCCGGTGATCGCCGTAGACCGCAACGCCCCCGACGCACCGGGCGATACCTTTATCGCCAGCGACAGCGTGGCCGGCGCCAAGACCCTGGCCGAGTACGTGGGCAAGGTTACCGAAGGCAAGGGCCGCATCGCGATCCTGCAAGGCCAGATCGGCACCACCCCCGAGAACGATCGTGCCAAGGGTTTTGCCGAGGGCCTCAAAGCCTTCCCCGGCCTCAATGTCGTGGCCCAGCAACCCGCCGAATGGGCGCAGGATAAAGGCTTCGCCGTGGCCCAGGACCTGCTCCAGCGTGACCCCAACATCACCGTATTCTTCGGCCGCGCCGACGCCATGGCGCTGGGCGCCGCGCAAGCGGTGAAGGTCGGTAATCTCGATCACAAGGTGGTAATCGTCGGCTTCGACGGCGACGTCGCCGGGCTCAAGGCCGTGGAAAGCGGCGTGCTCAATGCGACCATGACCCAGCAGACCCAGAAAATGGGCCGTCTGGCGGTGGCGTCGGCGATTGATCTGAAAGCCGGCAAAACCCTGCCCAAAGAGCAACTGCTGCCCACCGTGCTGACCACCAAAGAAAACGTCGCGCCGTTCCTGCAACAGCACCCGTAACCCTGGGAGGTCGTCATGCACGCAGCAGCTCTGGACACAGCCGCCGACGCGGTGCTGTGCCTGCACAACATCAGCAAGGCCTATGGCCCGGTGCAGGTGTTGTCGCAAGTGAATGTGGATATTCGCCCCGGTGAAGTCCTGGCCTTGCTCGGCGAGAATGGCGCGGGCAAATCGACCTTGTCCTCGATCATTGCCGGGCTGGTGCAGCCGGAGGCCGGGGGCAGCATGACCTGGCTTGGCGCGCCCTACGCGCCCGCCTCGCCGGGTGCGGCGTTGGGCGCCGGTATCGGCCTGATCCACCAGGAGATCCGCCTGCTGCCGCAATTGTCGATCGCCGAGAACATCTTCGTCGGTCGCCTGCCCATGCGTCACGGGCGGGTGGACCGTGCCTACATCGAGGCCCAGGCGCAGATCCAGCTGGAGCGCCTGGGCCTCAAGGTACCGGCGTCGCGCAAGGTCGAAGGGCTGAGCGTGGCGGCCCAGCAACTGGTGGAAATCGCCAAGGCGCTGACCCTCAAGGCACGCCTGTTGATCCTGGATGAACCCACCGCCGCGTTGGGCGGCGAGGAAACCGAGCTGCTGTTCCAGCAAGTGGAGCGGCTCAAGGCCGAGGGCGTGTCATTTATCTATATCAGCCATCGCCTGGAAGAAATCGCGCGCATTGCCGACCGTGTATTGGTGCTGCGCGACGGCCGTCAGATCGCCTTGCATGCCACTGCGCAAGTGCCGGTGCGGGAACTGGTGGAGCAGATGGTCGGGCGCAGCCTGGAGCGGATTTTCCCCGCCCTGCAACCCCCGCAGGACAAGGTGATGTTGCAGGTCAAGGATGTGAGTTGCCGCGAGTTTGCCCTGCACGGCATCGACTTCAGTGTGCGTGCTGGCGAGGTGTTCGGCATTGCCGGCGTGGTCGGCGCCGGGCGGACCGAACTGGTGCGCACCCTGGCCGGTGCGGCCCAGGACATCCAGGGGCATCTGTTGCTGGATGGCGAAGTGCGCCAGTTGCGTTCGCCGTTCGAGGCGATCCAGGCCGGTGTGGTGTTGGTGCCCGAAGACCGCAAGCAGCAAGGCGTGGTGGTGGAGCATCGCATCGAAGACAACCTGATCTACGGCAACACCGACCTGCTGGATAAGCGCGGCTGGGTGTTCCCTGCCCCGCTGCGTGAATTCGCGCGCACGGCGGTGGCTCGTCTGGGTGTGAAAGGTGCGCCGCAGTCGCGTATTTCCAGTTTGTCCGGGGGTAACCAGCAAAAGGTGATCATTGCCAAGTGGCTGGCGCGTAATCCCAAGGTGTTCATCCTCGACGAGCCGACACGCGGCATCGACGTGGGCGCGCGGGCGGCGATTTATGAAGTCATCGCCGACCTCGCGGCCAAGGGCATGGCGGTGATTGTGGTGAGTTCGGACCTGGATGAGGTGCTCGGGCTGTCCCATCGGGTAATGGTGATGAGCCGGGGGCGGCAGATGGGGATTCTGGAACGGGGCGAGGCGACACCGGTTTCCGTAATGGAAATGGCCACTGCCTGACCAAAGATCACCGCTATCCGATGTGGGAGGGGGCTTGCTCCCGATGGCGGTGGATCAGCCAGCTGATTTATCAACTGACAGATTGCCATCGGGAGCAAGCCCCCTCCCACAGGGGATCTGCTGTGAATTCAAGAATGGAGTAATTGCATGCAGCTTTTCAGTCTTCAGGGCCAAGTCGCCTTTGTTACCGGTGCCGGCAGCGGCATCGGCCAGGCCATCGCCGTCGGCCTCGCGCAAGCCGGCGCCGATGTGGCCTGCTTTGATCTAGCCGTTAGCCCCGGCATCGCCAGCACCGTCGAGCGTATCCAGGCCCTGGGCCGTCGCGCCCTGGCCTTGAGCGGCACGGTCACCGAGCGCGCCGCGCTGGATGCCGCCGTGGCACGCACCGAACGCGAACTGGGCGAACTCAGCGTCGCGGTCAACTGCGCCGGCATCGCCAACGCCCAGGCCGCCGAGGACCTGGAGCTGCAACGCTGGCAAACCATGCTGGACATCAACCTCACCGGCATCTTCCTCAGTTGCCAGGCCCAGGCCGCCGTGATGTTGCCGCGTGGCAAAGGCGCCATCGTCAACATCGCGTCCATGTCCGGCAGCATCGTCAACCGTGGCCTGTTGCAAGCGCACTACAACACCTCCAAGGCCGGGGTGATCCACCTGAGCAAGAGCCTGGCGATGGAATGGGCCGACAAGGGCCTGCGCGTCAATTGCATCAGCCCCGGCTACACCGCGACGCCGATGAATTCGCGCCCGGAAGTCGCCGAGCAGGTGAAGATCTTTGAACAGACCACGCCCATGGGCCGCATGGCCGGCGTGGAAGAAATGGTCGGCCCGGCGATCTTTCTGGTCAGCCAGGCCTCGTCGTTCTGTACCGGTGTCGACCTGTTGGTCGATGGCGGTTTTGTGTGCTGGTAGGAGCCTGTCATGTCGCAACGATTCAGCGGTAAAACCATCGTTATCACCGGCGCCTGCCGAGGCATCGGCGCCGGCATCGCCGAGCGCTTCGCCAGTGAAGGCGCCCACCTGGTGCTGGCCTCCAACGACCTGGAGCGCGTAACCTTCACCGCCGACCAGTTGGCCCGTGAATATGGCGTGAGCACCCTCGCCCTCGGCATCGACGTGACCAACGAAAGCGATATCGAACGCCTCTACCGCGAAGGCCACGCGCGGTTTGGCAGTATCGACGTGTCGGTGCAGAACGCCGGCATCATCACCATCGACCACTACGACACCATGCCCCGCGCCGACTTCGACAAGGTGCTGCAGGTGAACACTACCGGCGTGTGGCTGGGTTGCCGGGAGGCGGCCAAGTACATGGTCAAGCAAGGCAGCGGACGCCTGATCAACACCTCGTCCGGCCAGGGCCGCCAGGGCTTCATCTACACGCCGCACTACGCCGCGAGCAAGATGGGCGTGATCGGCATCACCCAGAGCCTGGCCCTGGAGCTGGCGCGGCATAACATCACGGTGAATGCGTTCTGCCCCGGCATCATCGAAAGCGAGATGTGGGACTACAACGACCGCGTATGGGGCGAGATCCTCAGCACCGACGAAAAACGCTACGCCAAGGGTGAGTTGATGGCCGAATGGGTCAAGAACATCCCCCTGCGCCGCGCCGGCAAGCCCTCGGATGTCGCCGGGCTGGTGGCGTTCCTGGCGTCGGACGACGCAGCCTACCTGACCGGCCAGGCGATCAATATTGATGGCGGCCTGATCATGTCGTGAGGGTTTGGTATCCTCACGGCCATTGAGTCAACCACTGAGGCTTTCATGAGCCAGATCGAAGAACAGCGCCTGATCACCAAGATTGCGAGCCTCTATTACGAAGAAGGGCTCAAGCAGTCCGAAATTTCCACGCAACTGGACCTGTCCCAGTCCTTTATCAGCCGCGCCCTGCGCCGGGCGTTGCAGGAAGGCGTGGTGAAGATCAGCGTGATGCGCTTGCAAGGCCTGCATCTGGAGTTGGAGAACCAATTGCAACGCCGTTACGGCGTGCGCCGGGTGATCGTGGTGGAAGCCACCGAGCCCGGCAATGATGAAAGCATCAAGCAAGCCATCGGCTCAGCCGCCGCGCACTATCTTGAAACCAGCCTGTCGCCCCAGGACCGCATCGGCATTTCGTCGTGGAGCAGCACCATTCGCGCGATGGTCGGCCACCTGCATGCGCAACCGGGCAAGCAAGGCGCCGAGGAAGTCGTGCAATTGCTCGGCGGCGTCGGCAACAAAGGCGCGTTCGAAGCCACCCTGCTCACCCAGCGCCTGGCCACCCTGCTCAACTGCCCGGCGTATTTGCTGCCGTCGCAAAGTATCGAGCAATCGGTGCAGAGCAAGCAGCGCATCGTGCAGATGGAAGAGGTCAAGGAGGTGCTGCAACGCTTTGACAGCATCACCCTGGCGATTGTCGGCATCGGCGACCTGGAGCCCTCGCAACTGCTGCGCAACAGCGGCAATTACTACACTGAAGACATGCTGCGCCTGCTGGCCGAGCGCGGCGCGGTGGGCGATATCTGCCTGCGCTACTTCGACGCCCAGGGCAAGCCGGTGCTGGAGGAAGATGAAGAGTTCGTGGTGTCGGTGGCGCTGCCCAAGTTGCGCAACATCCACCGCGTGCTCGGCCTGGCCGGCGGGCTGAACAAGGTCCAGGCGATTCGTGGCGCGCTCACCGGCGGCTACCTCGACATCCTGGTCACCGACCTCGACACCGCCCAGGCCCTCAACCGCTAACCTTATTTGGAGACCGCCGCTCATGACGTCCAAACTCGAACAACTCAAGCAATTCACTACCGTGGTCTGCGACACCGGCGACCTGCAAGCCATCAGCCGCCTGCGCCCGGTGGACGCCACCACCAACCCTTCGCTGCTGCTCAAGGCCGCCGCCATCCCGGCATACGCCGAGTTGCTGCGCAATGCTGTCAGCGCGTCCAAGGGCGATGTCGACCTGGCCTGCGATCGTTTTGCGGTGGCGGTGGGCTGCGGCATCCTCAAGGTGATTCCGGGGCGTATCTCCACCGAAGTCGACGCGCGCCTGTCCTTCGATGAAGACGCGTTATGGGCCAAGGCCAACCAATTGATCGCCTTGTACGACCAGGCCGGTGTCAGCCGCGACCGCGTGCTGATCAAACTGGCCTCCACCTGGGAAGGTATCCGCACCGCCGAACGCCTGGAAAAAGCCGGCATCCAGACCAACCTGACCCTGCTGTTCTCCTTCGCCCAGGCCCAGGCCTGCGCCGATGCGGGGGTATTTTTGATCTCGCCGTTCGTGGGTCGCATCTACGACTGGTACCGCAAGCACACCGGCCTGGACTACACCGGCGCCGAAGACCCGGGCGTACAGTCGGTGACGCGCATCTACAACTACTACAAGGCCAACGCCATCCCGACCGTGGTCATGGGCGCAAGCTTTCGCACCCTCAGCCAGATCGAAGAACTGGCCGGTTGCGACCGCCTGACCATCAGCCCGGACCTGCTGCAAACGCTCGCTGACGACCATGGCCCGCTGGCGCGCAAACTGGTGCCGGGCACCGAGGGCGAGGCCCGTCAACCGCTGAGCGAAGCGCAGTTCCGCTGGGCCTCGAATGAAGACGCGATGGCCACCGAGAAACTGGCGGAAGGGATTCGCCAGTTTGCGCGGGACCAGGAGAAATTGGAGAAGGTGTTGGCTGGGCGTTAAGAAGCCGTTACCGAAGTGGGTTCGCCCACTTCTACAATCGCTTCCCCCTGCGCGACGTAGCAGAAGCCCGCAGCCTCCCAGTCGCGCCAGTCGGGTATCACCCCGGGGAGCCAGCATGAGTGAATGGGTTTAAGAGGGACCACTCGCCTGCCCTTTTTACCTCCAAGCTCGTACTTGAATTCTATATACCAACAAGCCTCCACTTTCCCGTCCTGCTCGACCGCCAGCGGGAGGTAAACCCGATCGGGGCATTGCTTGAAAGGCTCAAGCTGCCAGTCGGGCAGCATTTTTGCCCGGATATCGGCAAGCCGCTGGGTTTGCAGCGCAAGCAATACGTCGGGAAGCTGATCAAAACTGCACGAGCGAACACCTGCACCCTCTCCAACAAACGTGGAAAACCCCACCGACTCATGCGTGCCCGCGAGCGCGTCCATTTCACGACCGGTTCGGACGTGAAAAACCACCGCGCCCAAATCGAGCTTACCGTCCTTGATCACCGCGTCATCGGCCATATGGGCGAGGACGTAGAAGTGTGCTGGAAACACGGTCTGCTTGAGGTTTTTGTCCTCGATACAGTTCCAGCGACTGGTTTTCTTGATCCGCCAGCTGTTTGGCGACGCCGTGCTTTTAATCTCCAGCGTAACGCCCCATGTCAGTTGCAGATCAAACACATCGCCATGGGGCTGCTGCCGGTAGAATCGCTCGATACTCTTGGTCAAATCACCGGGGCCAGGCGTTTCGGTAGTGAGTGACCTTACCGTGTCCCCAACGATTGCGTCGTTGTGGGCGATCAGGTGGCGGGCCACTAGGTATTCGATCAACACACCTCGTAGAACAGGGACCTCCATGTTGGAAAAGGCCCACGTCCAAAAATCCTTTGCCGTATAGGCAGTCCCTACATCCGCAAACGAAAAGCGGGTCTGCGCCTCAAGAAAACGCTTAAGTTCTTGTTCCTGCCTATCCATATCCACCACGCTCTCTCTAAAAATCCATGACTCGCTTTCGCATCCTATTGTCGGGGCCTATCCGCGAGTGCCGCACTCAAGCAGCGGCCACCCCCGTCCCAAACCGGCGAATCGCCAGGCAATACCCACCTAACGCCACCGCCGCCAGCAGCCCACCCGCCGCGCCGATCCAGGCGAAGCCGAAGTGGCTGCCGACCCAGCTGCCCATCAGGGCGCCGCCGCCGATGCCGATGTTGTAGATGCCGGAGAACATTGCCATGGCTACGTCGGTGGCGTCCGGTGCCAGCACCAGCACTTTGGACTGCATGGCCAGGCCGAAGCCCATGATCGCCATGCCCCAGAACATGCTCAGGATCACCAGGTAGGATTCGGCGCCGCTCAAGGGCAGCAACAGCGCCAGGCACGCCGCCAGGATAAACACCGCGCCCACCACGAACAGGTGGGGGTTGAAGCGGTGCACCAGGCTGAACAGTAGCGAGCCGATAATGCCCGCGCCGCCAAATACCAACAGGATCAAGGTGACCGCACTGCCCCCCAGGCCAGCGACGCCTTCGACGAAAGGTTCGATGTAGCTGTAGGCGGTGAATTGCGCGGTCACGGTCATCGCGGTGAGCACGTAGAGCGCCACCAGCGCCGGGCGCTTGAACAGCAGCGGCAGGCTGCGCAGCGAGCCGGAGTTCTGGCTCGGCAGTAGCGGCAAGGTGCGCGCCAGCCAGAACACCAGCCCGCCCGCAAACGCGGCGATCACCAGAAAGGTGGTGCGCCAGCCCATGGCCTCGCCCAGCAAGCGGCCGAGGGGAATGCCCAGGACCATCGCCAATGACGTGCCGGTAGCCAGCAGCCCCAGGGCTTGTACCTGTTTGCCCGCCGGCGCCAGGCGCACCGCGAGCGACGCCGTGATCGACCAGAACAGCGCATGGGACAACGCAATGCCGACGCGACTGACCATCAGCAGGCCAAAGCTGGTGGCCACGCTGGAGAGGATATGACTGGCGATAAACAGGCCGAACAGCACGATCAGCAACTTGCGGCGCTCGACGTTGCGGGTCAGCAACATCACCGGCAGCGAGGTCAGGGACACGATCCAGGCATAAATAGTCAGCATCAGGCCGACGCTGGACACCTGCATGTCGAAGCTGGCGCCGATGGCGCTGAGCAGCCCGACCGGCACGAATTCAGTGGTATTGAAGACGAACGCGGCCAGCGCGAGGGCGATGACCGGTTGCCAATTGGCTTGGGGAGTTGCGGCAGAAATGCTCATTGACGGGCGTCGTACTCAGTTCCTGCGCTGATCAATCCGGCCCAATGCCAGCCCTTGAGCAGCGCAGAAAAATAGTAACACGACGCTTCAAGGATCGACCTGCCCCATCAGCTCCGAAATCGCTTCCGGTCGCTGGGCATACCGCTGCGCCAACGCCGCACAGACCATCAACTGGATCTGGTGAAACAGCATCAACGGCAGGATCAATACGCCCATGGTTGCACCGGCAAACAGCACCTGGGCCATCGGTACGCCGGTGGCGAGACTCTTCTTCGAGCCGCAAAACAGGATGGTGATGCGATCTTCCTGGCTAAAGCCCAAAGCCTTGCCCAGCAAGGCGGACGCCATCAGCACCAGGGCCAGCAACACGCAACAGGCCACCACCAGGCCGCCCAGTTCCCACAGCGGGATCTGGTGCCAGATACCTTCATTGACCGCTTCGCTGAAGGCGCCGTAGACCACCAGCAGGATCGAGCCCTGGTCGACGAATTTGAGCCACGCTTTATTGCGGCCTACCCACTCGCCAATCCAACGACGAGCGATTTGCCCTGCGACAAATGGAAGCAGCAATTGCACGCTGATTTTCACAATGGCATCGAGGGTGTTGCCGCCGTCACCGTGCACATTCAGCAACAGCGTCACCAGCAACGGCGTGAGGAAGATACCAAACAGGCTCGACGCCGCCGCGCTGCAAATCGCCGCCGGGATATTGCCGCGCGCCAGCGAGGTGAAGGCAATCGCCGATTGCACCGTGGCCGGCAAGGCGCAGAGGTAGAGCATGCCCATGTACAGGTCGTTGCCGATCAGCGGCGACAGCACCGGCTTGAGCGCCAGGCCCAACAGCGGGAACAGCACAAAGGTCAGGCTGAACACCAGCAAGTGCAGGCGCCAGTGGCCGGCCCCGGCGACGATGGCCTGGCGTGACAGCTTGGCGCCATGCAGGAAAAACAGCAGCGCAATAGCCAGGTTGGTCACCCAGCCGAACGCCACGGCGGTCTGGCCGCTGGCGGGTAGCAGGGAGGCCAGGATCACCGTGGCGATCAGCGTCAGGGTGAAGTTGTCGGGCAGGAAACGGGGGCGAGTCATGAGCGAATCTTCCAGGGGTTGCCAAGAGCGTCACCGCGACTCTAACGTAACCGCTTGTTACCGACTAACGCCAATGAGCCAGTAAATGCCGCCCAAAGGACATGACAAGACCGTGCGCCGCAGCATTCCCGGGCTGTCCAGCCTGCCACGCCCGGTGTATGGGCGTACCGAATCGCTGCCCAACCGCGCGTTGACCCGTCGCCACAGCCATCCGTGGGTGCAATTGTCCTACGCGATTAGCGGGGTGCTGGAGATCCAGACCAGCGCCGGGCGCTTTGTCGCGCCGCCGCAACGCGCGGTATGGATTCCAGCGGGCATGCCGCACCGCGTCTACAGCGCGCCCCATACCGAGATGCGCAGCCTGTATCTGGATTGCAGCGTGACCGCCTGGGCGGTCGAGCAGTGTCATGTGCTGGAGGTGAGCAGCCTGTTGCGCGAGCTGATCCGCAGCTTCAGCGAACTGCCGGTGGAGTATGCCGAGGACGGCCCGGACGGGCGCCTGGCCCAGGTGATCCTCGACCAACTCGCCGCCGCGCCCCAGGTGGACCTGATGCTACCCCTGCCCCACGACGCCCGTTTACGGCAGATCTACCGCAGCCTCAACCTGCGCCCCGAGCAGCAGACCACCTTGGGGCAATGGAGCGAAAAACTGGGGCTCAGCGAAAAGACCCTCAGCCGCTTGTTTTTGAAAGACACCGGCCTGACCTTCCGCGCCTGGCGCCAGCGCTTGCGCCTGCTCAGCGCCCTGCCCGCCCTGGAACAAGGCGAACGGGTGACAGATGTGGCGCTGAACTGTGGGTATGAATCGACGTCGGCGTTTATCAATGCATTTCGCCAGCAGTTTGAGGCGACGCCGGGGGAGTTCTTTCGCTGACCTTACAGACGATGACGCCCCCCTGTGGGAGGGGGCTTGCTCCCGATAGCGGTGGGTCAGTTGAAAATAAGCCGACTGACCCACCGCCGGCGTCTCAATGGTTATGCAAATAATCCCCAAACCCGCGCGTGGCTGGTATTGTGCCGCGCTTAGAAAAACTGCGGTAAACCTGCGAGGAAATGGACGTTGAACACTGACGAAAAAATGACCGGGGACCTGTTCGAGGTGGATAAGCGCCTGTCACTCAAGCCCGTGATGGACTTCAACGCCTACCTACGCAGCGCTTTCGGCGACGGCACCTGCACCTGCATCCGCTGCACCGCCGGCGGCGGTGATGAAAGCGGCTATGAGTTCCAGCACACGTTCAACTTCGACGGCAAACCCACCCACCGCCGCTTTGCCTCCACGGCGGGCAGTGATGTGCTGCTGGCGTTGAAGAAGGCGTGGTTGTCATACACCAAGGCCGAGCTGCCGCTCAGTGGCGTTCTGGTGCTGGAGACGGTGAAGGAATTCGTCGAGCCGCAACTGCACAAACGCCTGGCGCCGTTGTTCCTGGCCAGCGGGTTGGTCAAGGACGTGGACGGTGAGCTGCGCCTGCAGCCGCAAGCGACGGCCTGACACCAGGCCCCGATGTGGGAGCAGGCCCTCCCACATTCAGAGGTATTTGGCCTAGAAACCGGGTACGCCTTGTACGCGAAGGCCGGGGGTCGGTTCCGGCTCCAGCGGCTCGGTCAGCGGCCGATCCTCCATGCCCGGCACCAGAATCACCTTGCGGCACTGCTCCTCGCCTTTATCAAATACCTCGTAACCCCGTGCCGCCTGTTCCAGAGACAGCCGGTGGGTGACGATCGCCTCCGGGTTCAGCCGCCCCAATTCGATATGCTCCAGCAACTGCGGTAGAAAGCGCTGCACGTGGGTCTGGCCCATCTTGAAGGTCAGGCCTTTGTCGAAGGCGTCGCCAAACATGAACCCGTGGATAAAGCCGGCATACACCCCCGCCACACTGACCACTCCACCCCGGCGCACGGCGGCGATGCACTGGCGCAACGCTTTGCCGCTGCTGCCTTCGATCTTGAGGGTGGTGAGCAGGGTTTCGGTGGTGCTGCCCTTGGCTTCGAAACCCACCGCATCCACCACGCCGTCGACGCCGCGCATGCCTGCGGTCTGGCGGATGATCGTGTCGGCGGGGTCATCGTCGTCTTCGAAGTTGATCGGGATCACGCCGTACATCTGCTGCGCATACGCCAGCCGATACGGGTGATCGTCGACCATGAAGATTTGCTCGGCGCCCAACATTTGCGCGCACGCCGCACTCAGCAACCCGACCGGCCCGGCGCCATAGATCGCCACGCTGGAGCCTTGGCCGATGCCGGCGTTGGTCACAGCCTGCCAGGCGGTGGGCAGGATGTCGGAGAGAAACAGTACTTTTTCATCCGCCAGCACGCCGGGCACTTTGAACGGCCCGCTGTTGGCCTTGGGCACCCGCACCAGTTCGGCCTGGCCACCCGGAACGCCGCCATACAGGCGGCTGTAGCCGAACAGCGCGGCGCCCGGTGGGATCGCCTTTTTATTCAGAATCGCACCGCGTCCGTCGTTGGTGGTTTCACAGGCCGCGAATTGTTGCAGTTGGCAAAAGAAACACTCGCCACAGGCAATCACGAACGGGATTACCACGCGGTCACCACGTTGCACCGCCGTCACCCCTGGCCCGGTCTCTTCGACGATGCCCATGAATTCATGGCCGAAGATATCGCCATGCTCCACGGTGGGGATCTTGCCGCGGTACAGGTGCAGGTCCGAACCGCAGATAGCGGTGGCGGTGACCCGCAGAATGATGTCGTCGGGTTGCTCGATGATGGGGTCGGGAACGGTGTCCACCTGCACCTTATGGGCGCCTTGATAGGTCATGGCTCGCATGGGCTGCACTCCGGTTGTTGAGTAGCGTCATTCATTAGGGGCAGCGCTCATGGCGAGTGTTCCGTTGGCGTTCGCGGGCAGCCGATCAAAGGTCGCCACGGCTCTGGGCGAGCAAGCGGTCGACGACCTCTTGCAGGCCGGCATGCGCATCCGCGCCTTTGGCCGAGGCGTCTGCAAAACACCGCAGTTGATCGACCGCGCTGCTGCCCCGACGCAACAGCGCCAGGGCGTGGTCGAACACGGCGGGTTCACCCATGTTGGCGGCGGTCGTTCGAAACCGTCGCGAGGCCCGCTCCAACCATTGCTCGGCAGTGCCGGTGGCGCCCTCGTCGTCCAGCGCGAAGGCGCCCTGCGCGCCATAGCGCTTGGCCTGCCAACGGTTTTCCTGGAGCAGCCAACGCGTCTGCGCGGTAAACGTGGCGCCGGGCCGAGCCATGCCGCAGGCATGGGTGACCATCACACGAAACAGCGTGGCCAGGGTGAGCGCATCCTCCAGCCGGGGGCATGCATCCGTCATGCGCAACTCAAGGGTGGGATAACGCGCCGCCGGGCGAATGCCCCACCAGCCGTTGCCGTCGGCCTTGATCACACCCATGCGCCGCAGCAATCCCAAATACCGCTGGTAGGCCGCCCAGTCCTCGAAATGCTCCGGTACCCCCATGCGCGGCCACTCATCGCAAGCGGCCTGGCGGTAACTCATGAAGCCACTGGGCGCCCCCTCCCAGAACGGCGACGAGCAACTGAGCAACAATAACAACGGCAGCCACGGCGAGACCTCGTTCATCACCGCAATGCGATCGAGCTGCTCCGGCACCTGCACATGCACATGCAAACCGCACAACACGCTGCGGCGCGCCACCTGCTGAACGTCCTCGAACAACTGCTCGAAATGCGCGTGCACCGTGGGCGTCTGCTCGCGCCAGGCGGCCAGCGGATGGCTGCCGGCGCAGACGATGCCCAGGCCGAAGTCGCCGAGCGATTGCGCCAGGTTATGCCGCACGGTCGCCAGGTAATCGGCGGCGTCGCGGCTGGCCTTGAACACCGGCGACGCCACTTCGATCTGCCCCTGGAACATTTCGAAGGCAAACCCCGCGCCTATCGCCCGCTGACAGGCCGTCAACACCGCTGCCGGCGGCTCGCTGAGCATTCGGCGGCTGTGCAGGTCGGTGATGAAGTATTCCTCTTCGATGCCGAAGGTGAGCATGGGCCGTCAACGCAACCGGGTGACGGTGAGCGCGACCACGGCGATCCGTTCGACGCGCTCATAGCCAGGTTTATCGAGTTCTTCGCCGAAGACGTCAGGGTCCAGTTCGCGGTAGGTCCAGCCGTAGGCGTCGCTGGCCAGCAAGGGCCTGACCGCCTCCAGGAACGGATCCTCGCCCGCGACCATCGCCACGCCGGTATACAGCACCAGGCTGCCACCCAGGGCCAGGCGCCCGAGGGATTCACTGACGATGCGCACCGACAGTTGCTCCCCCAATGCACCGCCGCCATGCCGGTAGGCGCGCTGCCGATCGTCGTTCATGTAGGGCGGGTTGGCGACGATCAAGTCGAATGAACCTTGCAGGCTCGCCAGCAGGTCGCTCTGGTACACACTGACGTTGCCCAGGCCGGCCAACTCGGCGTTCACCGCCGTCATACGCAGGGCGCGCGGGTTGATGTCCACCGCCACCACCTGCGCATCAGGCCGTGCATGGGCAATGACCAGCGCGCCCACGCCCGCGCCGCAGCCGATGTCGACCGCGCATTTGAGCGGCTCGAAACGCTGTTGCAGATGGGCTTCGATCACCTGCGCAAAACGATAGCTGTCAGGCCCGAAAAACACCGCGTCCGCTTGAGTGGTGGGGTACGGCGAATGGGCGAACAGCAGGTCCCCAAGGCTCGACCAGCGCACGTTACTGCGCCACAGCGCGTCGTGTTTTTCGATCACATCCGCTTGCTGCAACTCATCGCGAAACGCGGCGGGCAGCAGGTCATTGTCAAACGGCATCGACCAGCCGAACACATCGCGCACGTTCATCGCCAGCGGTGTCCCCAGGCGCCGGTACACCCGCTCGTGGGTCAAAGGGGTGGGGGTGATGAACCGGTAGCCACTTTCTTTCAAGCCCCTGCCCAGGTTCAGTAAGGCGCGGTCGGCGAGTTGTTGTGCGGACATGGGGTCGCTCCTTAGCGTAGACGCGTGCGCAGCTGGATAAAACGGCGGGTGGCGTACAGACCGGCCGGGGTGCAATGACGGCGGGCGGACAGCCACGGGATCAGCGCCTGCAGCTGCTGCTCGTCGGTCAGGTTGTACAGCGCGTTCACCAAGGCCTGGGTGTCCGGGTCGGTGGGGCGCTGTTGCTCGCGGGAAAACGGGCTGCCGCGTCCAGGCCTGGCGGGTGGCACGCGTTGGTCGCTGGCCCACTCCCCGGCAATCCAATCGTGCAGCAGTTGTTTTTCATAGCCGCTGAACACGCCGAACATCGCCGCGCCGGCGCCCTCGATCAACTGCCAGAAACGGCTGTCGGCGGGGTCCTGGTTCAGTCGGATCCAGCCCTTGTCTTGCAGGGCCTGGAGAAACCCGGGGATTTGCCCCGGCGTGGTCAGCCACTGATTGACGGTCTTGCCTTCGAAGCGGCAATAGTCCGAATGCATGTGCTGGCCGAAAGTGCGCTTGCGTTCGAGCATCGCCACCACTTCGTCGTGCAGGTTGAAACGCTCGATCACGGCCGTGGTGCCCGGCCCGAGATCGTTGAGACGGTAGCCCTGGGCCACACGCTGATAGAACTGCGCCCTGCCCTCGCCCAGCGGCAGCAGGTTCAGCACCGACTGCGCCGCCTTGCAGGCGTGGCCGCTGCTGGCATTGTCGATGGTCACGTGAAGCGTGAAGTAATAAGGGTCGATGCCCAACTCACTCAGTTCATACGCGCTGATCAACAGGTGCAGCGGCAGCTGTTCGTAGCCCAGGTTGTAGCCGATCACCTCCGGCAAGAACTCTTCGGCGCACAGGCCCAAGGCCATTTGCAGGGCGCCTTGCACATAGTGCTCATCCTCAAGGCCGGCATCGCTGTCAGCATCGTGTTCGCTGAGCAACTTGCGGTAGATCACCACATGATTCTGCGCGGCCTCACCGTCGCCCAACTCTTCGAGATAGGTGGTGATCAGGCCGTCGAAACGCTGGTCTTGCCAGTGGTGCAGTAAACCGTACAGCCAGGCGCCATCCACCTGTTTGGTCGGGGCCACGCGTTGCAGCACATACAGCGCATGGGCTTTGTTGCGAAAGTAACGACGTGGTCGGCCTTGCTGGCGTTGTTCAAGGTACTCGGCGTAGGCCTGGGCGACGACGGCGCAGCGCTGTTCGACCCAGGCACACAAATGCTGCGGTTCGTCGGGCAGCTCGTTGGCCGCGTGCCGAACCTGCGCCAACTGCGCTTGCAGAAACTCGCGCGCCAGCGCGCCGGCGTCCGGCACTTCGTCATACAGCTGTTGATAGACTCGCTGATACTCACCGTAGCCCGAGTGATGCACAGAGGCCGGCTGGCCCGACAGCGCCGTTAGTAGCGTCATGATGGCAGTTCCCGCAATGTCCTATACAACCCGGCCTTCTTGCATGAAGGCCCCGCAAGAGCGCTCGCCGTGCGGCGCTTCTATAGGAAAGAGCATGGGCAGGTGGGGAAAATTCAATTGGGTTTGGGAGGGTGGGGATAGGCGGTCAATGGGTGAAGCGCGCAGGGGACTGTTTGCTGTTGCTTTGGCTGTTGCTTTTGATTGTGATCTCAGGCGCCCCGTCAAACACGCTGGCCGTAATTCGACATTGATTTGGGGTAAACCGGCAGGGATGCCGGTTTAGCCGCCCCGCGCCATGAATGGCGCGTGGTGGCGGCCCCTCAAATCAATGTCGGATTACGGGCACACCGAGCCTGGGCGAGGTGCCGAGTGTTGGGGCAAGAGCGTTTTGTTTACTTTTGCGCTTTTCAAAAGTGAGCCGCTGTAAAAGCGGAACCCATATCAGCCGTTACCGCAGCAACGGATATGTACTCGGTCAGATCCAAAAAATAGGCGCCTGACAAGCAGCCATCGGGAGCAAGTGGGTTTGGCTATGTTTTCCTATTCACCAGGCATTGATGTTTCCAAGGACAGCCTTGAAGCTCGAGTTCATCAGGTTGACGTTGGGGTAAATTGCGCTAACGGTAAGCGGGTGGTGAATACGCCTTGACGAGGCCTTAAACGCGTCTGTTTGTCTGTTTGGTTGTCGGTTAACATCGCGCTACGAAATCCATTAATACTCTCAGCGCGCTAGCTCCCAGACAAGCTTTTACGTGACTGCGCCCCCAAGCTAATGTAAGCATAAAGTCACGAAATAGTGACAAGGACTCCAAAGGCGATGCTTGAAATTCTACAAGGTACCCCCCTCTGGGTTTTCGGCGTTTTTCTACTGATCTGTTATTACGGATTCAAAGCTCTACGGCCTACCCGAGAGAGCCCGACCTTTCTGCTTATTACACCTTGTATCTTTGTATTTTGGTCACTTTTTTCACTTAACTACAGCGGTCATCTCACGACGACGTTAAGCGCGTGGTTAACAGGTATAGCTGTAGGGAGCGCCACTGCATTATTGTTGTTCCCTACGCGTTGCCTAACTCTTGACGATGCCGGAAGGCGACTTGTCGTGCCGGGGACTTGGAAAATTCTCGCGATATACCTGCTTTTCTTTGCCGTGAGATATTTTATTGGCTATCAAGCAGCCGTTCATCCCGAGCGCTCGAATGATGTCCAAATCCTCTTAATCGCCTGCACTGTATCGGGATTTACCGTAGGTCTTTTTTGCGGTCGTGCTACAAGCTTTTACCGTAAATGGTTAGAGCTTCGTGTTATCTAATAGCTCGGCCTCAATCACCGCGATATCAGTATCGATCAGGTCAAGCAGGCCGGCCTGATCAGGACTCATCTGCTCACTGCGCTTGGCAAACTTCAAACGCTTGAGCTATGCGGCTTGCAGGATGGCGCTTGAACCAAGGTTAGTTTCATTGGCCAGGCGTCCATCGTGGGACGGAGGTCGAACTCGACCCCGAACAACTGCGCACACTGGCTGCGCAGTTGATGCCCAAGGTCGACACCCAAGGAGCTTTACAAAAGACGCGCTGAGGAGTCTTTGTGTCTGCGTATATTCTGACTAGCAACTAACTCAACAGGAGTTCGTTCTGTTGAGTCATCTGCAAAGCAGTTTTTTCCAAATGCAGTAAAAACTCTTTCCGGGGCTGTCCTCCGCCATATCCGGCGAGTGCACCATTTGTCGCTATGACACGGTGACAGGGGACGACAATGGATAAGCGATTGTGTCCATTTGCATTGCCCACTGCTTGGCTTGCACCTGGCTTACCGATGCCCCTAGCGATGGCACCGTAGCTTGAAATAGTTCCATAGTCGATTTTTAGAAGCTCTGCCCACACAAGCCTGTCAAAAGAGCTGCCTGGCATATGGAGCGGTACTGAAAACCTTTTTAGCTTTCCATCAAAATAAAGTTTTAATTGAACTTCGATCTGCTTGATGTAGACATGCTCACCCGGTGCGATTGAATACCCATGACGCCCACGCAGTTCGTTTAATTCAGCGGTTAGGGCCGGGCGGTCAAGAAATTCGAGGAGTACCAAACCTCGCTCCTCTGCCATGGCGATCATTGGGCCCAACGGTGTAGTCAAATGGCGATATAGCAGGAGCGACGTTTCAGCTGCCTTACCAGGGGGCATCTGAAATGTTTTTTTGAAAGCATCTCTAAAGCCACTCAATGACTCGTACCCTAAGTCAAATGCGGTGTTATCCAGCGTTTCGCCCGAAGAAATCCGGCCTAGGGCAACACCGAGCCTTCTAGAACGGATCCATGCATGAAAAGTCATGCCAAAATTTTGTTTGAACCACCTGCGTAGGCGTAACGGATCGATACCACGCGTAGTTAGGTCAGCATCACTCCAGCGAGCGTCAGGTGATGCAGATACAGAGGCCAGTAGCGCCTTGACCCAATCTGGCGCGCAAGCTGCGAGATCCAATGGCTTGCATCGTAAGCAAGGCCGATAACCTGCTGCCATCGCTTCGTTAGCCTGCGAAAAAAACTCTACATTCTCGGGCTTTGGCTTACGTGCACTACATGTAGGGCGGCAAAAAATACCTGTAGTTTTGACAGCAGTGAAAAAAACGCCCTCATAGGCGGTATCACTGCATAGCATCGCATTCACCATCTCGCTTCTGGGCGGAAGAGCGTGATTGTAAGATCTCATAGACCGTAGCCTCGTCATCGAATGGGGGTAAAAATCGCTTTCGAGATGCGGGAAACAGCGGCGAGGTCGTCGCAATAGCCCCCTTCGACATCGACCGTGAGGGGAACTGTAAGCACTCGAACCATTGACTCAACTGTAGTAGTCAGCAGTTTTAGGGGAAGTTGATTGCCATCTTGGTATCCATGCGCCCAAGCAACGGCGGCGCTGCTGGTCGCGATTGCCTTACTCCCAACACTTTCGACCATACGTGCGCTGCCAGCATCGCTCACGTTGGCGAGTACCAACAAATTAGCTGGGTGAAGTTTGCGGAAAACCGCACTTAGTGGCGTCATTCAGTGGTACCCCGGTGAGAGAAGACAGGTGCAGATCGCGCTATCGTAAGCTGACTGCAGCGACGTCTCCACCGAGAAATCGACAGTGATTTAAGAGCTAGCGAATATAGTTTTTGCGGGTTAGGGAGGGGTGAATACCTAAGCAAAAGCGTGCTGAAAGACGTTGCCGTACACATCCAGTCATCGCAGGGATCGGATAGATGACTTCCCCGGACGCTTACCTTCGCTCAGCAGAGGGACGATAACAAAAGGCGCCTGAAAACAGCCTCCTGCGGCGAAGTAACCGGCTTTGCAGAGCCATATCGACTACTTGAGCAAGGCTGTGAACGCGATAGAGCAGCTGATTCGCGAAAGCGTCAACAGGCTAGACCGCGAAAAGGTCGAACGCCTGCTCAGTTAAGGGCATCGGGCTCATTTACGGCGGCTAGCCTAAATCGGCAGCGATGTGTGGTTGAAGGTCACACGGCTTGAGAGCTGTGGGAGCTTGGCTGTCTTAAAAAGCGATGCCAACGTTAGGGTCATCCAGACAGTTGCTCCCACATTTAGATTTCTGCCAGCTTCTCCAAGCCAGCAACTTGGCCTGAACGGCACGCTAGCGTGCCATTCAGGCCTTTCCCGCCGCGTTTACTTACGCGCCGCCTCCCACGATTTGAGCAGGTCGCTGTAGGTCACCGTCTCGCCTTTAGGCTTCTCGTTGGCCAGTTTCGGCTTCGGCGCACCCGGTTGGTCGAACCAGTATTGCGCGTCACGCTCGGGGTTCATTTTCGGGCCACACACCGGTTGCACCTTGGAGCGTTCCAGGCGCGTCATGATCGCGTCCTGTTCCTTGGCCAGGTTGTCCAGCGCCTGTTGCGGGGTTTTTTCGCCGCTGGCGGCGGCGGCGATATTGCTCCACCACAGTTGCGCCAGGCGCGGGTAGTCCGGCACGTTGGTGCCGGTCGGGGTCCATTCCACCCGTGCCGGGCTGCGGTAGAACTCCACCAGGCCGCCGAGTTTGGGCGCCATGTCGGTCATGGCTTGGGAATTGATGTCGGACTCACGAATCGGCGTCAGGCCGACGATGGTTTTCTTCAGCGACACGGTTTTGGAGGTCACGAACTGCGCATACAGCCAAGCCGCGAGTTTCTGTTTTTCCGGCGTCGACTTGAGGAAGGTCCAGGAGCCTACGTCCTGATAGCCCTTCTTCATGCCCTTTTCCCAGTAAGGTCCGACAGGCGATGGTGCCATGCGCCATTTCGGCGTGCCGTCGGCGTTCACCACCGGCAGGCCTGCTTTGGTCATGTCGGCGGTAAACGCGGTGTACCAGAAGATCTGCTGGGCGATATTGCCCTGGGACGGCACCGGGCCGGATTCGGAGAAGGTCATGCCCGCCGCTTCCGGTGGCGCGTAGGCTTTCATCCAATCCACGTATTTTTGCGTGGCAAATACAGCGGCCGGGCCGTTGGTGTCGCCGCCGCGGGTGACGCTGGAGCCCACCGGGTGGCAGTCCTCCACGCGGATGCCCCACTCGTCCACCGGCAGGCCGTTGGGCAACCCCTTGTCGCCGCCACCGGCCATGGAGAACCACGCATCGGTGAAGCGCCAGCCCAGGGACGGGTCTTTCTTGCCGTAGTCCATGTGCCCGTAGATACGCTTGCCGTCGATTTCCTTGACGTCTTCGGTGAAGAACTTGGCGATGTCTTCATAGGCCGACCAGTTCACCGGCACGCCGAGGTCGTAGCCGTACTTTGCCTTGAACTTGGCTTTGAGCTCCGGACGCTCGAACCAGTCGGCGCGAAACCAGTAGAGGTTGGCGAACTGCTGGTCGGGCAACTGGTAGATCTTGCCGTCCGGCGCGGTGGTGAACGACAGGCCGATAAAGTCCTTGAGGTCGAGGGTCGGCGAGGTGAAGTCTTTGCCTTCGTTAGCCATCAGGTCGGTGATGGATTCGGTCTTGCCGTAGCGAAAGTGCGTGCCGATCAGGTCCGAGTCGTTGACCCAGCCGTCATAGATATTTTTGTCGGACTGCATTTGGGTTTGCAGCTTTTCCACCACGTCGCCTTCCTGCAGCAGGTCGTGGGTCAGCTTGATCCCGGTGATTTCCGTGAAGGCCTTGGCCAGCACCTTGGATTCGTACTCGTGGGTGGTGAGGGTTTCCGACACCACGTTGATCTTCATCCCACGGAACGGTTCCGACGCTTTGATAAACCATTTCAACTCTTCGAGCTGTTGGGCTTCGGTGAGAGTGGACGGTTTGAACTCGCTGCCGATCCATTTTTTCGCGGCATCTTCATACGCATCGGCCCACGCCGTGGCGCTCAAACCGCTGAGGGCCAGTACGGCGGCCAATGAAATGCTATGTCGCAGCTTATTGTTTTTATTCAACATAGAGACCTCCTGGGGGTTTATTCATAAGGGCATTAGCCCCAACGCATCACGCTCAACAGCCATACCAGGGACAGCGCGGACGCCACCCAGATGCTCCAGTCGGTAACGCCGATAACCAGCAAATGCAGGTAGGCGCTGCCGAGAAGACCGATAAACAGGCGATCACCACGGGTGGTGCTGATCGGTAGAAACCCACGCCGAGGGATGCTCGGCGAACGCAGTTCCCAGGTGGTCATGCCCGCCAGAATCAGCGCGATGCCGCCAAAGAACAGTGCAGTGGGGGTGGT
Organism: Pseudomonas sp. S3_E10; assembly: GCF_054667615.1. NCBI lineage: Bacteria > Pseudomonadati > Pseudomonadota > Gammaproteobacteria > Pseudomonadales > Pseudomonadaceae > Pseudomonas > Pseudomonas sp. S3_E10. Next base: position 5,152,690 of record NZ_CP162743.1, on the reverse strand, counting down.
CCAGGCCATCCATTCCATCATCGACTCCTCAGACCCGGCCCAGGGCAAAGCCCTTGGCCACGTGGTTGCGAACAAACCAGATCACCAGCATGCCGGGCAGGATGGTCAACACCCCCGCCGCCGCCAGCACGCCCCAATCGATCCCCGATGCCGACACCGTGCGCGTCATGACCGCCGCGATGGGCTTGGCGTTGACCGAGGTCAGCGTGCGCGCCAGCAGCAGCTCGACCCAGGAAAACATGAAGCAGAAAAACGCGGTGACGCCGATGCCGGAGCCGATCAACGGGATGAAAATCTTCACGAAAAACTTGGGAAACGAGTAGCCGTCAATGTAGGCGGTTTCGTCGATTTCCTTGGGCACGCCAGACATGAAACCTTCCAGAATCCACACCGCCAACGGCACATTGAACAGGCAATGCGCCAGGGCCACCGCGATATGGGTATCGAACAGGCCGATGGACGAATACAACTGGAAGAACGGCAGCAAGAACACCGCCGGCGGCGCCATGCGGTTGGTCAGCAGCCAGAAGAACAGGTGCTTGTCGCCCAGGAAGCGGTAGCGCGAGAAGGCATAGGCTGCCGGCAGCGCCACGGTCAGGGAGATCACCGTGTTCAGGCTCACGTAGTACAGCGAGTTGAGGTAGCCGGTGTACCAGCTCGGGTCGGTGAAGATCACCTTGTAGTTGGCCAGGGTGAAATCCTGCGGAAACAGTGTCAGCCCGCCGAGGATTTCGGTGTTGCTCTTGAAGGACATGTTCAGCAGCCAGTAGATCGGCACCAGCAGGAACAGGATGTAGATCAGCAGCGGTATGACTTTGCGCTTGCTCATGTTGGCGGCCTCAGCGGTTGGCGTCGGAATGGGTCATGGCGGTGTAGAACAGCCAGGACACCAACAGGATGATCAGGAAGTACACCAGGGAAAACGCCGCCGCCGGGCCCAGGTCGAATTGGCCTACGGCCATCTGGGTCAATGTCTGGCTCAGGAACGTAGTGGCGTTCCCCGGCCCGCCGCCGGTAAGGACGAACGGCTCGGTGTAGATCATGAAGCTGTCCATAAAGCGCAGCATCACCGCGATCAGCAACACGCTCTTCATCTTCGGCAGTTGGATATGTCGGAACACCGCCCAGGCGGAGGCCCGATCAATCCGCGCGGCCTGGTAGTACACGTCCGGAATGGCGCGCAAGCCCGAGTAGCAGAGCAGCGCCACCAATGAGGTCCAGTGCCACACGTCCATCACCAGCACGGTGACCCAGGCGTCCATGGTGTTGGCCGCATAGTTGTAGCTGATGCCCAGGGCGTTGAGGCTGTAACCCAGCAGGCCGATATCGGCACGGCCGAAGATCTGCCAGATGGTGCCCACCACGTTCCACGGGATCAGCAGCGGAATTGCCAGCACGATCAGCACCAACGACGACCAGCGGCCCTTGGTGGGCATGGTCAGGGCGATGGCGATGCCCAGCGGTATTTCGATCAACAGCACGCACGCCGAGTAGATGAACTGGCGCAGCAGCGAGTCATGCAGGCGCGGGTCGAGCAGCACCTGTTTGTACCAGTCGGCACCGACGAAGTAGCGGCTGGACTGGTCGAAGATGTCCTGCACCGAGTAGTTGACCACGGTCATCATCGGGATCACCGCGCTGAATGCCACCAGCAGGAATACCGGCAATACCAGCCACCAGGCCTTGTTGTTCTGCACCTTGTTCATGGCTGCACCTCCAGCAGGTAGTCGTCGGCATACAGCATCAGCCATTGCGCGGGAAAACTGATGGAGGCCTGGCTCTCGGGCACCGGTTTGTCTTCGGCCAGGCGCACTTTGAGCGTTGCGCCGTCGAGGTCGAGGGTCATGATCTTGTAGGTGCCAAGGTCTTCCAGGTGCGTGACGTTGGCCTGCATGGCGTCGGGGTTATGCTCGTCCCACACGTGGATAAATTCCGGGCGGATGCCCACCTGCAGCTTGGTGTAGTCCGTCGCTGCAATGCGTCGCTGCAACGCCTCGGGCAACGGCAGATGGGTACCGGCAAATTGCACCCCGCCCGCCTCGGCCCGCACTTCGATCAGATTCATCCCAGGGCTGCCGATGAAATAACCGACAAAGGTGTGGCTGGGTCGCTCGAACAGTTCCCGTGGCGTGCCGAACTGCACGATCTGCCCGCCGTACATCACCGCGATCTTGTCGGCGAAGGTGGAAGCCTCAAGCTGATCGTGGGTGACGTAGACCATGGTGATATTGAACTGCTCGTGAATCTGCTTGAGCTTGCGCCGCAGCTTCCACTTCAGGTGCGGGTCGATCACCGTCAGCGGCTCGTCAAACAGGATCGCCGATACGTCGTCGCGCACCAGGCCGCGGCCCATGGAGACTTTTTGTTTTTCATCGGCGGTGAGGTTGCGGGCTTTTTTGGTCAGCAGGTTTTGCAGGTCGAGGACTTCGGCGATTTCCTGCACTTTGCTGTGGATTTTCGCCTCGGCCATGCCCTGGTTACGCAGCGGGAAGGCCAGGTTGTCGAACACCGTCATGGTGTCGTACACCACCGGGAACTGGAACACCTGGGCGATATTGCGTTTCTCCGGCGTGAGGTCGTTGACCACTTGGGTGTCAAACAGCACCTGGCCCTCGGACGGGCTGAGCAGGCCGGAGATGATATTGAGCAGGGTCGACTTGCCGCAGCCGGACGGGCCGAGCAATGCGTAGGCGCCGCCCTGCTCCCACACGTGGTTCATTTCCCGAATGGCGTAGTCCTCCGGACCATTCGGCGTAGGGCTGTAGCTGTGCGCCAGGTTCTGCAAGTGGATCTCGGCCATCAGGCAACCCTCGCGACACGGCGTCCGGGGGCCTGGACCAAACGGCCCTGACCATCGAACACAAACAGTTTATGGGTGGGGATATACACGCGGATCGGCGCGTCGACGTCGTATTCGTGCACCCCCGGCAAGTGCAGCACCAGCAGGAAGTGCTCGCTGCGCACATGCAGGAAGGTTTCCGAGCCGCTGATCTCGGCGACTTCCACGGTGACTGCCAACTCCAGGTCGTCGTCGTTACTCGGCACCAGGCTGATGTGGCTGGGGCGCACACCGAAGCGGAATTCGCCTTCGCCGATGGGGCGCAGGTCGACATTCAGCGGGAAGTGCACAAAGTTGGCGAAGCTCACCTCGTTGCCGCTGATACGTCCCGGCATCAGGTTGATCGGCGGTTCGGAAAACAGTTCGGCCGCCAGCACCGTCTGCGGCTGGTGGTACACCTCGGCGGCCTTGCCGCTCTGGATCACCCGGCCTTCGTGAAGGATGGTGGTGGTGCCGCCCAATGCCAGGGCCTCGTTGGGTTCGGTGGTGGCATAGATGGCGATGGTGTGGCGGGCCTGGAACAGCTCACGCATTTCCTGACGCAGCTCTTCGCGCAGTTTGTAGTCCAGGTTTACCAGAGGCTCGTCGAACAGGATCAGCTCGGCATCCTTGACCAGTGCGCGAGCCATGGCCGTGCGCTGCTGCTGGCCACCGGACAATTCCAGCGGGTGGCGCTGGAGAAATTTCTCGATGCGCAGCATCCTGGCGGTTTCCTGCACCTTGCTCTGGATGATCTCGTTGGACACACCGGCCTGGCGCAACGGCGAGGCGATGTTTTCAAACACGGTCATGGTCGGGTAGTTGATGAACTGCTGATACACCATCGAGACGTTGCGCAGGCGCACCGGTTTGTGGGTGACATCAACGCCGTTCATCAGAATGCGGCCGCTGTCGGGCTTGTCCAAGCCGGCCATCAGGCGCATCAGGCTGGTCTTGCCGGACAGGGTGCGGCCAAGCAATACGTTGAAGGAGCCGGGCTCGAAACGCAGGGTGGCGTCGTCGATCCAGGTTTGGCCGGAGACGACGCGGGAGACATGTTCCAGGGTCAATGACATGACACGACCTTTTTATTATTGGAATGAAACTGGCCAGTCGTCAGAGCGAATTTCATGCCAAAAACGGCAGGTGCTTGATCCGTAAGGAAATGGGGTAAAAGCGGTGTTCGAGAGTGAACAATCTGGCTGAACAACTGAACAGGTTGGGGGTTGACAATGAACACTTCTGAACAACACTTTATGGGCACTGGAGCACAACTGGGAGGGGCAAGCCCCGGATCCAACCAGTAGATCGTGCAAGCCCCCATAACAATAAAAAGAAGGTCACTATGGCCGAACCGCTGCCCCACGACATCATCATTCAGGACTCCTGGCGCCGTTGCCGCGCGTTTGGCCTGGACCACCAGAGCACGCCCAGCTTCGACCAGTTGCCGGCCGAGGGCATCAGCCAATTGCTGGAAAGCCAGCACTCCCTGGTGCAGACCACCCACCAGGAGGTGCTGCCCTACTACGAGAACATCCTCAGTAATTCCAATTGCCTGATCATGCTGGCCGACAATCAGGGCCAGGTGTTGACGTCGTGGGGCACTCAACGCTTTATCGAGCCCAAACTGGCCCGTGGCTTCAGCGCCGGCGCCAGCTGGAAGGAGCGCTGCAGCGGCACCAACGCGATCGGCACCGCACTGGCCTGCGCCCAGGCGGTGCATATCGAACACGACGAACACTTCCTCAAGGCCAACCGCTTCATGACCGGCTCGGCGGCGCCGATCTTCGATGCGCAACGTGAAATCATTGCGGTGCTGGATGTGTCCAGCGACAGCTACCTGCCGCCCTCCCACACCCTGGGCATGGTCAAGATGATGAGCCAGACCGTGGAAAACCGGCTGATCCTCAACCTGTTTCGCGACGAGCATTTTCAACTGACCTTCAACACCGGCTTGAGCAACCTCGACAGCCAGTGGGCCGGCCTGTTGATCTTCGATGAAAGCGGCCAGGTGCTGTCGGCCAACCGGCGCGCCGACAACCTGCTGGGCATCAGTCTGTCGCGGGTGATGATCGACAGTTTGTTCAAGGTGTCATTGCTGGAATTGCTCAACCAGCCGGAAGGCTTGCCGTTTTCGTTGCAGGCGGCGGGACGCAATCGGTTCCAGTGCGTGTTGAAACGCCCCCAGCAAATGCCGGTGCAGGCGCGGGTGTTCAGCGAGCCTGCTGCGCCAAAACCAGCGGCGATTGGCCTCAAGACTCTGCATTTCGGCGATGTTCGCGTGGAAAAAGCCGTGCGTCAGGCCGAGCGCCTGCTGGAAAAAGACATCCCGCTGCTGATCCACGGCGAAACCGGCGTGGGCAAAGAGGTGTTCGTCAAAGCCCTGCACCAAGCCAGTTCCCGCAGCCGGCAGGCCTTTATCGCGGTGAACTGTGCGGCGATTCCCGCAGAACTGGTGGAATCGGAACTGTTCGGCTATGAAAAAGGTGCGTTCACCGGTGCCAACCAAAAAGGCAGCATCGGCCTGATCCGCAAGGCCGACAAGGGCACATTGTTTCTCGACGAGATCGGCGATATGCCGCTGCCGACCCAGGCCCGCTTGCTGCGCGTATTGCAGGAGCGTTGCGTGCAACCGGTGGGGAGCAGCGAGTTGTTTGCGGTGGACCTGCGCATTATTTCGGCCACCAACCGCGCCCTGCGCGAATGGGTGCAAGCCGGGCGCTTCCGTGAAGACTTGTACTACCGCATCGGCGGCCTGACGCTGGAGTTGCCGCCCTTGCGCGAGCGCAGCGACAAGCAGGCGCTGTTTCAGCAACTGTGGCAGCAACACCGCGAACCGACCCAATGGGCCGGCCTGAGCAGCGAGGTGCTGGCGCTTTTCGAACAGCATCCATGGCCGGGGAATTTGCGCCAGGTCAGCAGCGTGCTGCAGGTGGCGCTGGCAATGGCCGAGGAACAACCGATCCGCCCGGAGCATCTGCCGGATGATTTTTTTGTGGACTTGAATGTGGCCCCGCCGCCAACTGCCAGTGAATACCTGGATGACAGCATCGACCTGAACGAGCGCCTGAAGGCGGCGGGCGGGAATATCTCCCACCTGGCGCGCGAGTTGGGGGTGAGTCGCAACACCTTGTACAAGCGGTTGCGCCAAGGTTAGCGCGGCTTGACCACCACCAGCAGGTCGGTGAAGTACTCCACCTGGATCGGCAGGTTATCCGCCAGGGCCGCCAGCGCCGCCGCCGTGTCGTCCAGCTTGAACACGCCGGACACACGCAGATCGCCCAAGGCCTGGGAGTCGAAGCGCACCACCCCGTGACGGTAGCTGGCCAGCGTCTGCAAGACCTCGCTCAGGGGCTGGTCGTTGACCTTGAGCAGGCCACGGGTCCAGGCGTCCGGGTCGGCATTGCCGGTGTTTTGCGCGGGCATGGCGTGGCCATCCTTGAGCACGGCGCGCTGGCCGGCGGTGACCTTGACTGCGTCCTGCGCTTGACCTTTGACCGCCACGGTGGACTCGATCACCGTGACCACCGTGGTGCCGTCTGCCGCGCGCTTGACCAGATAACGCGTACCCAGCGCGGTCGCCGTGCCCTGGTCGGTGCGAACCACGAACGGCCGCTGGGCATCCTTGGCCACGTCCACCCAGAGTTCGCCTTGCAGCAATTGGAGGACCCGTTGGTGGCCGTCGAATTGCACATCCACCGCAGAGTTGCTGTTGAGCTGCAATTGGCTGCCGTCTTCGAGGGCGATCTGCCGACGCTCGCCGACGCCGGTACGCTGGTCGGCCATCCACACCGGCAGGTGCTCCAGGCCCCACCAACCGCACAGCAACACGCCAAGCAAGCCCAACACTTGGGCACTGCGTGGGCGTTGCGCGCTAAACGCGCGATTCAGGGCCACGCGCGTCGGCTGCGCGGGCAAGGTATCGAGGCTGCACCAAAGGCCGCGCATGCGTTCAATTGCCACGGCGTGGCGCGGATCGGCCTGGCACCAGGTGTTGAAGGCCTGGCGCTCGGCTTCCGTGACGTCTTCGTCGTGCAGGCGTGTCAGCCAATTCGCCGCTTGCTCAATGATCTGTTCGGAACTCATCACAGCGGGTCGGCCGCATGCAGGCTGTGGTAACAGTGCACCAGGGCGCTGGAAATATAGTTTTTGACGGTGCCGGAGGACACGCCCAGGCGGCTGGCGATTTCGCTGTAGGTCAGCCCGTCGAGGCGACTTAACAGGAAGGCCTCGCGGGCCTTGGCTGGCAAACCGGCGAGCATTTCCGCGATACGCTCCAACGCTTGCAGCGCCACATGGATCGCGGCCGGGTCGGGCATGCCGGCGTCTTCACACTGGATGGCCAGCGCTTGCATGTAGGCTTTTTCGATACGGCGTCGACGCGCGCCATCGATCAACAGGCGCCCCGCCGTGGTGGCCAGGAAGGCCCGAGGTTCCTGGATGTGTTGTGGCTCGGCCAGCATCAGCACACGAATGAACGCATCGTGCGCCAGGTCGGCGGCGTGCTGGGAACACCCGAGTTTTCTGCGCAGCCAGCCATGCAACCAGCCGTGGTGCTCGCGGTACATCGCCGTAAGGGTCTGCTGGCGCACGGAGTCGCCCAGCGCGGCCGGAATGTCATGCATGCGCAAAAATTTCTCAAATGGGAAATGTTACCAATTGCGCAAACAATGCCAGTAAAACGATGACGGGGCAAGGGCCGGATTAACGCCAACTCCACGACACGCCGGTGTAGATGCCACGACCTTCCGCGGGTGTAGAACGGGCTAAATCCGCGCCCTTGTCGTCGTAAGCCGGTGTAACGGTGTTGGCGTAGCGGCGGTTGGCAAGGTTGCGCAGGTCGACCCAGGCTTGCCAGGCCTGTTGGGGCGCGTCGTAACCGAACGTCGCACCATAAACGGTGTAGGGCGCCGCGTAGTAGGAGTTGGCGTAGTCCACCGCCACCCGTGAAGCATGCTCGGTATTGAGGCTGGTGTAGAAGCCCGTCGGGTGGTCGTAGCGCAGTTGCGCCTGGTAGTAGTGCTTGGGGATACCGGGCAAGGCGTTGCCGCCGAAACGGTCGTCGTCGCGGTAGTGGAAGTCGCTGTAGGTGTAGGCCTGGCGCAGGTTGAGTATGCCGCGGTGGCCGCCGTCCCACAGCGGGCTGAGCAGGCCCAGTTCAACGCCCTGGTGCACGGTGGGGCTGGCGTTGGATTCGGCGATGATTGCATTGCTGGTTGGGGTCTGGGGCTGGGTTTCCACGCTGAGCAGTTCGTGACGTACTTCGGAGCGGTACAGCGCCAGGTCCCATTGGCCAGGCCATGCCTCTCCTCGCCCGCCGATTTCCAGGGTGGTGGCGGTCTGGTTTTTCAAACTGACACCTTCTCGCGCCAACCCCGTGGCCGCACCGCCGGCGAAGTATTTGTTGGAACCCCAGATCATCGACCACGCATGCGGCGGCTCGACCGAGCGGCTCACGTTGCCGTACACCTGCAATTGCGGGTTGACGTCATACCGCAGGCCGATGCGCGGCGCGTAGTCCCAATCATGCTGGCTGAGCGGCGCCTGGCCTTGAGGGTACGTGACCTGGGTTTCGCGGCGGGTGTAGATCGCGGCCAGGCCGGTGGTCAGCCAGAGGTCCGGCACCAGTTCCAGCTCGTTGCCGATGTGCAGCACGGTGTCGGAGCCCAGGTAGCTGTAGTCGCGGGTCTTGGTGCCGGGGGCGTAGTACTTTTTGGGATCAGTAGAAGGTACGCGCACATATTCCGACGCGCCATTGTTGGGCATCGCCTGGGTGGTGCGCAGGCCAACGGTGGTTTTGCTGTCGTGGCCGAACAACATGTCCTGGCGGATGTAATTGAGGGTGCCGCTGAGGTCGGTGTAGGCGACTTTAAGGCGGTTGGTGCCTTCGCGCAGGTCCATCGGGTAATCGTGATAGGCCAGGCCGACTTCAAGGCGCGAGTTGTCGTCCAGTTGCAGGGTGGTTTTATTGGCGATCCAGGTCGATCCCGGTTGCAGGCGCTTGGAGTCACGGCTGGCGTTAAGGCTGTTGGCTGCGCGCGGGTCGTGGCTGATCTGGCTGCGGGTGAGTTTGCCGGGGGTGTCGTTGGTCGTCTCGCGGTAACGGAAATAGAAGCGGGTTTCCAGATTCGGATTGAAGCGGTAGCCGAAGTTGGCGGCCACGCCCTTGCCGGTGGCGGCGCTCTGGTGCTGATAACCGTCGGATTCCGAGTCGGTCAGGCTGATGTAGTAATCGGCATCCCCCAGTACCTGGCCCGAGCTGATTTCGCGTTGGGCGTAACCACGGCTGCCGGCCTCATAGCGCACTTGCAGCTTGGGCGCGTCGTAACCCGTGCGGGTCACGTAGTTGACCGCGCCGCCCAGGGCCAGCGCGCCCTGATCAAAACCGTTGGCGCCACGCAGCACTTCGACGCGGCTCTGCCACAGTGGGTCCTTGAGTTCGTAGGGTGTGCCGCCAGGCCCGGTCAGGGGCAGGCCGTCGAACATCTCATAGAGCCCGGAAGCATGCGCGCCGGGGCTGCGGTTCAGGCCCGAACCGCGAATGGACAACTTCACCCCTTCGTTATTCGCCGCCTTGGCGTACACCCCGGGCTGGTACTTGAACACATCTTCGTTGGTGCTCACCCGCCCCTGCTGCACGCTGCTCATGTCGATGTAATTGGTGGCGCCGGGCACGTTCTTCAGCTGCGCCTGGGCCACTTCGCCGGCACTGGCCTCGGCCGTGGTGACTTCGAGCGGCGCCAGTTGCACGTCTTCGGCATGCACCAGCGAACTTAAGGTCAGGGCGGCAAACAGCAACGGAGGTTGGCGCAACAGCATGGGCAGGTCCTTGGGAGTCGGGGGCATGAAGGGCCTGGCCCACCACGCGAACAGTGATGGGAAGCCAACGCGGCCCACCAAGTCACGCTTTGTTAACGGACCCGCTTCTTTCTACACCAACGCCAAGCTGCTTTTTTATTAAGTCCTACATCGAGTCCGCGCATGCACACTCAATATCTGACGAAATAAACAGTGCCCCTACTGTGAAGCCCCCCTTTAGCAAACAAACGATCTAACCCAGCACGTTATTGCAGTTCATTGGCAAAGCGCCCGACCGCGCTCACCACCTGTTTGGCGCCCCCCTGGATCTCGGTGATCACCGCGCCGGCCTGGTTGGCCAGGGTCAAGCCTTGCTCTGCCTGCTCGCGGCTGCTGAACATCTCGGTAATAGCTTCGTCGGCGAGACGCTGGTTTTGCTGGACCACGCTGACAATCTCTTCGGTTGCCGTACTGGTTCGGCTAGCCAACTGCCTGACCTCATCGGCCACGACCGCAAAGCCCCGCCCCTGTTCACCGGCGCGGGCGGCCTCGATGGCCGCATTGAGCGCCAACAGGTTGGTCTGGGCGGCGATACCCCCGATGGTCTGCACAATCGCGCTGATCAGCAATGACTGCTTACCCAGTGCTTCGATGCTGCCGGTAGCCGATTGCATCTGCACGGCAATGTTTTGCATGGTTTGTACCGTGTTCTGTACAACGGCCGCGCCGCGCTCGGCCGTGACATCGGTTTGCAGCGACACTTCGTAAGCCACCCCGGCCGCGGCCTTGACCTCGGACTCGCGCAACACCTGGCCGGTGACCACACTGGCAAACTTCACCACTTTGCACAGATTGCCTTCTGCGTCGTGCACCGGGTTGTAAGTGGCTTCGAGCCATACATCGTTACCGCGGCTGTCCACCCGCTTGAAGCGGCTGGCGACAAACTCTCCACGATTGAGGGTCTGCCAGAAATCAACGTAGCCGCTCGATGCCGCCTCTTGCGGGCTGCAGAACATGCTGTGTTTTTTGCCGACAATCTGATCCAGGCTATACCCCATGGCGTCGAGGAACTGAGTATTGGCGGTGACCACCGTCCCATCCAGTTTGAACTGGATAACGGCAGTCGAGCGGATCAACGCGTTGATGAACGCCTCGTTTTCCTTGGATTGCTCAATGGCACGGCTCACATCGGCACCGTAGCCCTGGATATGCGACAGCCGACCGTCACGCCCTTTGATCGGGCACCAGGTCAGGTTGAGCCAGGCCAGGCTGGCATCGCTGCGCAAATAGCGGTAGTCGTCAGTCACCGGTTCAAAGCGCTCAACCGCTGCGTGAAAATTGCGAAAGCAGGGCAAGTCCTTGACGTAAGGGGGAACGACTTCACCCAGCAAGCGACCTTGCAAGTGCTCTGGGGGATAACCAAGCACCCGCGCGAATGCGTCATTGACCGCCGTAATGCGGTACTCCGCATCCAGGGCGATGGAAAGCCTGCCACGGTCAAATTGCGCAACGAGCTGTCGCAAATGAAAAAGCTCGTCGTCCTGGTCCTGTAAATTTTTCTTCAAGAGGCGATTGAACATGGTGGCGTCCCTGCTGTGGTCATCACTGCATCGGCCATGTGGCCGGCAAGCTGAGCATAGACGACGAACAGTCACGCCGGCGCCACTGACCCCAAGCAAGTGATTGACCTAACCGGGCAGCTCCAGCCCCTGCATCAGCTCATGCGCCTCCGAGCCCGCGGGAAACCGGAAACCATACATCTCATCTGCCGCGAGTATCTGCCCAAGTGCCTCAAGCAACTGCGGCTCGCTTGGCGAGGCGCGCAGCAGCTTGTGTGCAGGCAATAACAATTCGGCAGCAACGCCTTCGGCACTGGCGGTCTCGATTACCGCGAAGAGAATAAAGCGCAGGCGTATTTCGCGATCCGTAGGCCACACCGTTTTTTGCTTACTCAAGGGTAGGGCCTCATTTTTCAGAAAAGTCCGAGGCTATTGCCGACGCCGGGGCGATTCAAGCAAGGGAAGGCAAGATAGGCCACTTCCTACAGAGGAAAACGAAACGCTGTACCTGTACGGATAGCTGTGCTGCCGCTTTGCGTTGCCAATAGCGCTCACTGCACCGGAAGGAAATTCATCAGCAACAGACTTTGCGCATAATTGAGACCAATGCGCCGGTAGCGCTCGTCAAGCATCTGCGTCAACAGGTCGAGCCGCGCGACAATCTTGCCGAACTCCACCGCAAAACTGAGGTTACTGCCCTCCTCCGATATCTCGTTGGAAAACAACAGCAGCACCCCATTGGCATCCTGACGCTTGCTGAGCAACCACGTGGCCTTCTCGATATTGCGCGCGGCGTTGCTGACGAATTGCGGGTTGATCGAGTCGGTCATATAGAACTCGGTGCGCCCACCGTGGGCGGTCACCAGCATGCTGCCGATCGCGTAGATAAACGCCCCGACCCGATCGCCCTGGAATTCCGGGCTCAAGGAATAGCTCAAGGCCACCAGGTCGCGACGTTCACCCAAGGCTGGCAGCGGCCGGCGCTGCTCGATCGCCTGGCGAATTTCCCGCTCGGCACTCGCCGCATCCGGGTAACCCGACTGCCGCCATTGGCTGGGGTTACGCAGGTAAAGCTTGCTCATCAGCACGTACAGGCTTTGCAGGTTGTCGCGCATGCCCAGCGTGGCCATGCGATCGACACTGGTTTGAAAGAACTCGTCGGGCTTGCCATTGGTGAACTGCTTGGCAATATCGCGGCCTTGTTGCTGAGTGCAGCCGGTAGCAAAAAACACTAATGCAGCGGCCAGGAGCAACAGCTGGCGCCTGGCGCGAACTCGGAAAAAAGGAAACGTGCGATCCATCGGCACCCGATCTTGTTCTTCTGCCCACGCGGGAAATCGGTGGGGCTGGGACAGAAATAGAGCGGATAAATCTAAAAAAGTGCGAAAGACAGCAGCAGATAGTTGTAAGAGGTGCCTGCCAGAGCGCCGCGTGACGAATTCGTTTCAGCGCCTATACTTCAGTTGCGTGCGTTGTTGGCGAGCCAGGATGGCATTTTCACTTTTACGTGGCCTTGCGGGTGGTTCGCAGCGCCCGCGGCACTATCAGCAGCCGCTGTAAATGAGGTGACGGCAATGAAACATCCAATTCGAGCACAAATGTTTGTCCAGGTGATTTGCCTGCTTTCGGTGGCTCAGCTTTTTTGCTGATCCGGAGGGGAAACTGCCTTTGAAAGGGCTGCGGGCGTGGCGGGGCCCGTCTTCATTTGTCCAGGTTCAGCAGTTCCTGCATACGTTCGCCTATCATTCCTCGCAACCATGCGGCATGAAACTCGATGTCTGCCAGAGAAGTCCCGTCACCCATTTGATATCCCAACACCTTGCCCTTGGGGCCCTTATACGTCACGTAAAAATGGCCATCGTGGTCAAACAGGGCGACCGCGTAGGGGCGGATGGAAAGAATGTGGTCGAAAGGCACACGCACTTCCATGGGTTTGCGGCCACGACGCGTGACCGTGAGGGTGAGCAGTTGCTGGTTTTCGTCGAACGTGAACGCCTGCACTTGAGGCTCAGACGTCACCCACGCAAACATCGCGGCAATGAACACTGCAGCACCCAGCATGAGCAGCATGAACGACGACTCGCTGAGCTTCGATCCAGCGCTGGGGGGCTCACCGTGTATATCGCCCATCCCCACAAGCAACATCGCCAACCCATAGCCCGGTAAAAGCAAAAGCAGCCCTAGGAAGAATCCAAAAACTGCGTAGCCATTGCCGCCAATGATCGGGATACTCGGGCCGTAATGCCAAACAGGTGGGTGGGTAGCAACGGTTTCGGTGCTTGGCGCGGCTAAAGGCGTTGCGACAAGACGAGGTGGGCGTTGACGATCCATCTGACGGGCTCCGGGGTTTGCAGCGCAGACAGTACCACTGATGGATCGCGGGTATCGGCAGCCGTTGATGATTTACGCTTGAGGGGCGGCCTTGGCGACTGTGGCTCTTTCACATTCTTTTCACAGCCGGGCGCTTATGGTCATTTCCAGCTCCTAGTGAACATCCCTTTAAGCCCGCTCCCCCCCATCGCGGGCTTTTCTTTGTCCGCGATTTTCTATGGCATCAGGCCAATACCTATTCCCAGCTGTGTCAGGCTCAAGGCGCACCGTTTGCACTGACAGCATTGAGCCGGGACGATGATATCTAAGCGTTGAGCGGCAAAGTGATGGCCAATTGGCACTTTTTCAACCGCCGCCTGTCAATCGCACATCACGGCCGAAGTAGTACGTCATCATGCACAGCTGGAAGAAAATCTCGCTGACCGAAGATCTGCAGCGGAGCCTGCCGGGGCATCAGGTCGATTGCATCCTGATCAACGGCTGGAACGCTACCGTCTTCGTCCGACAGCTCGAACATGACTCAATGTTTTGCACGACGGGAATCAACCTGGCCCAACTGACAGACAATTCAAGCATTCAGAAGCTTGCTGACGAATTGGTTTTCGAGATTGATATGTCCAAGGGAGGGAGAGTTGGGTAGCGTTCCCTTTACCTGAGTTGCGCGCGTGTTTTGGACACGAGAAACGCAAAAGCCCCGCTTTCGTTGGGCTTTCGTTTGAATCTTGGCGGGGAGCCAGGGAACGCTATTAACAGTCCCACTTAGCGGATAGTGATGTCCCTACCGAAGTATTGCTCGGCGTCATACTTTCCGATCACTTGCTCCAAGGTCTCGTGGTTATTGTCCATTACCAATTTGTGTGAGATTGCGCTGAGCGCAATTAAGATATCCTTACATTCAATACGTGCTTGCATGACTGAACTTGAGGCGGTTGTGAGAACTTGAGAAAGCAATTCATGATTCTTTTCAATCAGGCACACAATAAAATTGTATGTTACCTTATAGCACAAATCCATATCTTCGATTTCTTTCGGCCTAACAACCTTTTCTAAAAAATCCTTTTCTTTACCCGCAGGGACAAATTCTTGAACCCAATAAAAATAGGATTCATCGAAGATAATGGATTTGATGGCGTTTAATATTTTTCCATTGGTAGCTATTTTATTAAATATAACGGCTGCGAACTCATCAGACACGTCAATCAATTCATCGCCGTATTCATTATTAAGCAAGGTGATCATTGCGTGAAGCTCTTTGAGCAGGGATACATTGCCAGAGCCCATTTCATTATATGCTTCGCCAACCTCATCAATATTACGTTTGAATACGCCAATATATTTATCACCCTCTTTAATAGCATCAAGGAGAGGAATCAAGCTGTAGCGTCTAACCTGTATCAGCTCATAAAACTGGCCCAGCTCTTCACGAATATCTTGCAAGCGCTCCACCGACGCTGCTAAAAAATTACTGTCATCTCTTATCGCTTTATTCAAGCGAGTGAAGTCCAATACATCGTTAGACCAGAGCACGCGCAGGTCGATACTTTTTTCAAAGGCTTGTGTCTTGCTAACCAGTATCGAATACTTATCTTCTATTTCAAAAAGCACATCTTGAACTTTTTGAAGACCTGTTGATCTTGCGTGCTGATTGATTCCACGAATCTTTTCAGCTTCGGCTTGTTTCTTTTGACGAACACTCCAAGTAATTGCCGCACCTACAATTGTCAAGCTTGTCGCCATATCAAAGCCAAGCTGGATATTACTGAACCATGTGCTCATTTCATTCCCTTAAATATCATTTTTCTAGCCGTACACGTCGTAACAACTGATTTAAAATCAATTTTCACGCCGTAGAAACAGTGTTGACATGCTTTTTTGGATCGTACCCTGGCTCCGCCTGGGCACACCTCCGGTAAGTCGCTACGTCATGTATCACGTAGATCAACCGCAATCAACTGCGCGCCCCCCTTGAATCGGCCTACTACTCACCAGAAACCCTACGAGAGTGAATCGACAGAAGCCCGCCTGATGCCGTGATCAGTCCTGACCAAGCTTAAAGAAGACGCAAAAAACAGATTCAATCGCTCCGCCTTTTTGTAGATGCCGGATGGCTGCTTCCCTCCGTCGAGTACTTCGAGAATGGGTCCGCTCATTGCGAAGTTGTCCAATGTAAGCCTGGCCGGTTCTGTGCCGACAGTCAGAAAGTGGATCTACTGTTTCAGCAGCATCAGCCAAGCGCAGATTTCAGCGATCTAACAGGCGATAGAGCGCTTGAGCATGGGATGTCGCGAACCCGAGTCGTGGCTCGATACGACGTTCCTTGATGGCACATGCGAGCTGCAGGTGCGTCCAACCCCTTAGAGGCTCCAGTCGCGTCTCCCCCACCAAAGCGTACTGTTCCAAAGTCGAGGCCTTTCCCATAAGAGGCGTTACGGTCGAATATTGCGCTGATCCCTAGCACCACTTTATGTGCCGCATAGCCTGTATCAGACGGCGTAGTAGTTCATTTGTCCATATTCAGTAGTTCCTGCATCCGCACGCCAATGATTCCTCGCAACCAAGCGGCATGAAACTCCATGTCTTCCAGAGAAGTTCCCTCAGCCAATCGATATACGAACTCCTTGTCCCTCGGCCCCTGACAAACAACGCTAAAATAGCCATCACGGTCATAACTGGCTAACACGTAAGGACAAATACAAATAATGTCGTCAAATGGCACCTGCACTTCGGTTGGTTTACGGCCGCGACGGGTGACAGTGAGGGTAAGCAGTTGTTGGTTTTCATCGAATGTGAAGGCCAGCACTCTAGCCGCAGAGAAAACCCACGCGAAGACCAGCCCCATGAGCACAACACAACCAATCAGCCCCAGAATGAGCGTCGACATTGTGAGACCCGACTCATCGCTGCTCGGTTCGCCTTGCATCGCTTCGAACCCGAGAAGGAGCAAAATCATCAGTACTAAGCCCGGCAACAACCCAAGCACCACAAAGCAGAAACCCAGAATGGCCGCACCCGTGCTGCCAAAGGTCAGTAAGTCCGGGCCGCGATGCCAAATAGGGGGATGGGCGGCGGGGCTGCCATTGCTTGATGCGACTAGAGACGCTGCGGCGCGGTGAGGTGAACGTTGACGATTCATCTAGCAGGCTCCAGGGGGGGCTGCGTAGACAGTACCACTACCGCCAGACATTCGGACCAAGAGGCATTGGGCCTTCTCATATATTTAGGAGTAACCGTCGTGCTCCACCCAAACCCCAGATACACAAAAGCCCCGCATTGCGGGGCTTTCGTTTGAATCTTGGCGGGAAACCAGGGATTCGAACCCTGGGAACGCTATTAACGTTCGCCGGTTTTCAAGACCGGTGCATTCAACCACTCTGCCAATTTCCCTTGTGCATTGCAGGATTATTGTAGGCCATCCTGTCTCAGCGGGCGCCATAATACCCGAATGAAACACACTGTCAAACTCTCGCCATAGCTTGTTACAGAGCGTCTGTTATGATCTTTGCGACTGAACGTTTCAAAACCGAAGGAGTGTCGCCATGCGCGAACAGAATTACGCAGTGAATGGTAACGCGCAGGCTGAGCAGCTTGAAGTCAGCCGCGTATTGCGCAACACCTATGGCCTGCTCGCCCTTACCCTCGCTTTCAGCGGAGTAATGGCGTTCGTGGCGCAGCAGATGCGCGTCGGCTACCCGAACATCTTTGTGGTGCTGATCGGCTTCTATGGTCTGTTCTTCCTGACCAACAAGCTGCGTGACTCGGCCTGGGGCCTGGTATCGGCGTTTGCCTTGACCGGTTTCATGGGCTTTATCCTCGGCCCTATCCTCAACCGTTACCTCGGCATGGCCGGCGGCGCGCAAGTGGTGAGTTCGGCATTTGCCATGACGGCCCTGGTGTTTGGTGGTTTGTCGGCCTATGTGCTGATCACCCGTAAGGACATGAGCTTCCTGGGCGGTTTCATCACCGCGGGCTTCTTCGTATTGCTGGCGGCGGTGGTTGCAGGCATGTTCTTCCAGATCAGCGGCCTGCAACTGGCGATCAGCGCGGGTTTTGTGCTGTTCTCCTCCGTGTGCATCCTGTTCCAGACCAGCGCCATCATCCACGGCGGTGAGCGCAACTACATCATGGCGACCATCAGCCTGTATGTGTCGATCTACAACCTGTTTATCAGCCTGTTGCAGATCTTCGGCATCATGAGCCGCGACGACTGATTGCCAGCCACATAAAAATGCCCCGTATCGAAAGATGCGGGGCATTTTTTTATCAAAGAGCAGGACGTCAGTACTGGTTGGGTTCCATTTCCAGCTCGACCTCAAAACGCTCAGAGATGTCACGCTGGATGCACCGGGCCAGGTTGGCAATGTCTTGCCCCGTGGCGCCGCCATAATTGACCAGTACCAGCGCCTGTAATTTGTGTACGCCCGCATCGCCGTCACGAAAGCCCTTCCAACCGGCCTTGTCGATCAGCCAGCCTGCGGCAAGCTTCATTTGCCCGTCAGCCTGAGGGTAGGCCACCAGATCCGGGTACCGCGCCCGCAGCTTTTCGGCCAGGGCCTCGGGTACCAACGGGTTCTTGAAGAAGCTGCCGGCATTGCCCAGCACGGCCGGGTCCGGCAGTTTTTCGCTGCGGATGCTGCAAATCGCGCGGCTGACATCGCTCGGCGTCGCCTCGGTAATCCCCTGCCCGGCCAGGCGTTGTTGCACCGGGCCGTAGTCTAGCTTGAGGTGGCTGGCGCGGCTCAGGGCAAAGCGCACGCGCAGGATCAGCCAACGCCCGGTCTCGTGTTTGAACAGGCTGTCACGGTAGGCAAAGTTACACTCTTGCAGGGTGAACTCCCGCAGCTCGCCGGTTTGGCGATCCAGCGCAGTGAGGCCCGCGAATACGTCCTTGATCTCCACACCGTAGGCGCCGATGTTCTGCATCGGGGCTGCGCCGACGGTGCCGGGAATCAGGCTGAGGTTTTCCAGACCGCAGAAGCCCTGCGCCAGCGTCCACAGCACGAACGGGTGCCATGCCTCGCCCGCTTCGGCCTCGACCACCACATGCACGCCATCATCGTGCAGCACGCGAATGCCCTGAGTGGCCATGCGCAAAACCAGCGCTGAAATATCCTGAGTCAGCAGCAGGTTGCTACCACCGCCAATCACCAGCAGCGGCAGCGCCTGCGCGGCGGCGCAGGCCAGGGCTTCGCGCACATCCGCGTCGCTATGGGCCTCGGCGAACAGCCGGGCGCGCACGTCGATACCGAAGCTGTTGAATGGCTTGAGCGATACCTGCGCACGTACTTGCAAGGTCATAACCGCCCCTTCAATTCGATCACCAATAAATCACAGGCTCGTTCGATCAGGTCCAAGACCCGCTCGAAACCTTGCTCGCCTTCGTAATAAGGGTCTGGCACCTCGTCCACTTCCGAGTCGTAGCGGCGCAGGAACAAATCCAGCTCAGCCTTGCCTTGCCCCGGTTGCAGCGCCTTGAGGTTGCGCAGGTTGCTGTTGTCCATGGCCAGGATCAGGTCATAGCGCGCAAAATCGGCGCGGGAGACCTGCTGCGCACGTTGGGCCGACAAATCGTAACCGCGCTCCAGCGCCGCACGCTGGCTGCGCTGGTCCGGCGGGTTGCCGATATGCCATTCGCCGGTACCGGCGGATGCCACCTCGATCCGGCCGGCCAGCCCCGCTTCGCGTAACTTGTGCCGCAGCACACCTTCAGCAGTGGGCGAGCGGCAGATATTGCCCAGACAGACAAACAGAACCTCCATCAAGCCCCCAGCAGGCGACGAACGCGATCAAGGTCTTCCTGGGTGTCGACACCCGCCGGCGGCGCTTCCAGGGCATCGCCCACGTGGATGCGCACGCCATGCCACAAGGCACGCAGTTGCTCCAGGGATTCGGTGTTTTCCAGCCAGCATGGGCCCCAACTGACGAAGTCATGCAGGAAACCGGCGCGGTAGGCGTAGATGCCGATATGGCGGCGATAAGGCACGCCTGCCGGTAGCACATCACGTTTTTTGGCGAAGGCGTCACGCGCCCAAGGCAAGGTCGCGCGACTGAAGGTGAGCGCTAGGCCGTTGATATCGCTGACCACTTTGACCACGTTCGGGTTGAACAGCGTTTCAATGTCTTCAATCGGCTCCGCCAGGGTCGCCATGCGCGCTTCACCATGGGCCGCCAGGTTGGCGGCCACCTGGTCGATCACGCTTGGCGGAATCAGCGGCTCGTCACCTTGCACATTGACCACAATGGCGTCAGGCGCCAGGCCAAGCTGAGTGGCGACTTCGGCCAGGCGGTCGGTGCCGGAGTTATGGTCTTCGCGGGTCAGTACCGCCTCGGCACCAAAACCTTTGCAGGCTTCGATAATACGCGGGTCATCGGTGGCCACCACCACGCGCTCTGCGCTGCTTTTGCAGGCCTGTTCCCACACCAGTTGGATCATCGGCTTGCTGCCGATCAGTTGCAGCGGCTTGCCCGGCAGGCGGGTCGATGCGTAGCGTGAGGGAATGACAACAGTAAAGGCAGTGGTCATTTATCCAGACGCTCGTCGGTGGTCAGGGTGCGTGCTTCGCTTTCAAGCATCACCGGGATACCGTCACGGATCGGGTACGCCAGGCCGGCGCCTTTGCTGATCAGCTCGGTTTTGTCGGCGCTGAGCTTGAGCGGGCCTTTGCAGATCGGGCAAGCGAGGATGTCGAGCAGTTTGGTGTCCATGAGTGTTTCCTGGAAAGAAGCGTTTTAAGGCAAGAGTCGGTCAGGCAGCAGGCGCATCAGTTGCGTGTCGAACCAGGCGACGAACGCCGGCGACGGCAACGCATCCACCGCAAGGTACCACCAGTCGGGCCGGGCAAAGGCGCGGCACTTGACCGCGTCTTTTTCGGTCATGACCAGCGGCAGCGACGGCGTAAAATTCAGGACCTCGGCGCTGTACGGCGCATGGTCGGCAAACGCATGGGGGATGGGTTGCCAGTGTAGCGTTTCAAGGGTGTTGAAGAAACGTTGCGGGTTGCCGATACCGGCGACCGCATGCACCCGCTGGCCCGGAGCGAAGTGCTCGACGCAGCGGCGCTCGCCGGTCTGCAGGTTGATCAGCGCGCTGGGCTGCAGGCGAAAGGCAAAACCATCGTCGCGATCTGAGCCGGCGCCGTTATAAAGCAGCGCATCCACACTCTGCAAACGCTCCACCGGCTCGCGCAATGGCCCGGCCGGCAGGCAATGGCGGTTGCCCAGGCCACGGGCGGCATCGATCAGCACCAACTCCAGGTCGCGAGCCAGACGGTAGTGCTGTAGGCCGTCATCAGAGAGGATCAGGTCGAGAGGTTCGCTGGCCAGCAGTGCCTTGACCGCGCGACTGCGGTCGGGGTCGATCATCAAGGGCACGCCGCAACGCTGTACGATCAGCAAAGGTTCATCCCCCGCCACCTCGGCGCTGTGGCTGGCCTCGACGCGCCACGGCAAGCGCGGCGGCTTGGCACCATACCCACGGCTCACCACGCCCACGCGTACGCCGCTGCGCCGGCAGTGTTCGATCAACCACAGGATCAACGGCGTCTTGCCGGTGCCCCCCACGGTAATGTTACCGACCACCACCACCGGCACCGGCGACTGATAAATATCGCCCTCGCCCGCCACGAACCGCGCGCGCTTGCGCGCCACAATACGGCGATACAGTGACTCCAGCGGCCGCAACAGGGTGAGCGCCGGATGCCCCTCGTACCAGGCCTTGAGCAAACGATCGGACATGGCCATCAGGGTTGGCTCGCCGCCTCGACGGTGCTCATGCGCAGGTGGCTGAAACCCAGCTTGCCGGCGGCATCCATCGCGGTGATCACGGCCTGATGCTGGGTCTTGCCATCGGCACTGATGGACAACGGCATCTTGGTATCGCCCCCGGACTCTTTTTCCAAGGCGACCATCAGGCTGGCGAGGTCGTTTTTCTCCAGCACCTGGTTATTCACCGAGAACACGCCGTCGGCGCTGATGGCGATGTCAATCTGCTTGACCTCCTGGTCTTCGGCCGGCGAACCGCTCACCGCTTCCGGCAAGTCGACACGCAGCTCGGTCTGCCGGGTGAAGGTGGTGGTGACGACAAAAAACAGCAGCAGGATAAACACCACGTCGATCAGCGACGCGAGGTTGATATCAACGTTTTCCCGTTGCTTGCGGCGAAATTTCACGCTGTGCCCCCGACGAGGTCCACGTCACGGTCGCCCTGAACCACTTCCACCAACTTGATGGCTTCCTGCTCCATGCCGACCACCAGTTCATCGATGCGCCGTTGCAGGAAACGATGGAAAAACACCGAAGGAATACCGACCATCAGGCCCGCCGCCGTGGTGATCAGCGCCTTGGAAATACCACCGGCCAGCACAGCGGCGTTGGTACTCATGCCCGAACCCATGAACGAGCTGAAAATATCGATCATGCCCAGTACCGTACCCAGCAAACCGAGCAGCGGGGCCATGGCGGCGATGGTGCCGAGGGCGTTGATGTAGCGCTCCAGCTCATGGATAACCCGGGCGGCGGCCTCTTCGATGCATTCCTTCATGATCTCGCGGCCATGCTTGGAGTTGGCCAGGCCCGCTGCGAGGATTTCACCCAGCGGCGAGTCGGCGCGCAGGGCCTTGAGTTTTTCCTTGTCCAACTGCTTGTTCTTGATCCAGCCCCAGACCTGCCCCAGCAGATGCTCGGGGGTGACGCGGCTGGCGCGCAGAGTCCACAGGCGTTCGGCAACGATGCCGAGTGCGGCGACGGAGCTCAAGATGATCGGCAACATCATCCAGCCGCCGGATTTGACCAATTCCCACACAGTGAATGTCCCCTCGAAAAAGTGCGCCACTTTACCATATAGGTTTGGCAGCGGGGTCTGTCGGCCATGGCGCCGCCTGTCGCAGGCTCCAGCGCCGGTTAACGCTGGATCAGGGTAACGCTTCACGCCAGAAACGGCGTTGACCGCGCGCAACAACCGGGGGTGCGAAGGCCCCCAATTGCAGGCGCACGGCCCCCTGTTCGGCGCTGTCGTATACCCGACTGCCCAAGGCCTTATAGCGCTGCATGACCTGCTGGTGAGGATGACCGAACGCGTTGCCACGCCCCCGGGAAATCAACACCGACCCAGGCGCCAGCCGCTGAAGAAAAGGCCACGACGATGAACTGCGGCTGCCATGGTGAGGGGCTTGCAGCCAATCGGTGCGCAGCGCCAAGGGAGAGTCGAGAAACGCCCGCTCAGCGGCACGATCGATATCCCCCGTCAGCAGTAACCGCTCACCATTGGCCTGCACCTGCAACACGCAGGATTTGGGGTTTCCGGCAGTGGCATCAGGCCATTGCCAAAGTTCGAAGATCACGCCGTCCCAGGTCCACTGCTCGCCGCTGCTACAGGGTTGGGTGTCGAGCAATGCCGGTAGCCCCCCGGTTTCGCCGCCCACGACACGCTTGACCGGCAGTGCGCGGGCCACGGCCGCCGCGCCACCGGCGTGGTCGGCATCGGCATGACTGAGCAGCATCATGTCCAACGCACCTACACCAAGCTTTTTCAATGCCGGCACCACCACGCGCGCGCCCAGGTCCATCGCCCCCGAGCGCGGGCCCGCATCGTAGAGCAAGGTGTGATGGCGCGTGCGCAGGATCAACGCCTGCCCCTGCCCCACATCCAACTGCAACACGTCCACCCGTCCATGGGGTACCTGCTCGCGCGGGGGAAATACCGCCAACAGCAGCATCGGCCAACCCAACACCCGAAACGGTACGCCCTTGGGCAGCAGCAACAGCACCGCGCCCGCCAGGCTCACCCACCAACAAACCAGGGGCACCTCAGCCGGTATCCACGCAGGCACGTGCCCCGCAAGCCATGCCAAACCTCTGAACAACCCATCCAGCGCCCCACCCGCCAGCCACAGCAGCCACTCTCCTGCAAGGGGCACTCCTAACAGCACGCTCCCCAGCAACGCCAGAGGCAACACCACCAGGCTGATCCACGGCACAGCCACCAAATTGGCCAGCGGCGCACTGACGCTGATCGGCAACCCCAACACCAGCAGCGCCGGAAACAAACCGATGGCAATCAACCATTGCGGTCGCGTCCAGGCCTGCCAGACACTCCAAGGCCCCAGGCGGCCCCCGAATGCCAGCACCAGCACAGCGACGGCCGCAAAGGACAACCAGAACCCGGCTTGCAGGCTGGCCAATGGTTCAAGGATCAGCACCGCGACCAGCGCCAGCAACAGCGGCCACCAGAACCCCAGATGACGAAAGCGCAAACGCCACAACAACACCAACCCCACCATGACGCAGGCCCGCTGCACCGGCACGCCGAACCCCGCCAACACGCCATAGCCCAGTGCCGCCGCAAATGCCAGGCCGCACGCCCACGGCAGCCATGGCCAGGCGCGGGGCCAGCAACCGTAGCGCGCAAGCAGCGCGACCAGCCCGTAGATCAACCCTGCCAGCAAGCCGATGTGTTGGCCGGAAATCACCAGCAAATGCACCGTGCCGGTATCCTGCAACACCTGCCAGTCCTTGGCCTCCAGCCCGGAACCATCTCCCAGCACCAACGCCGCCAGACCGGCTTCGCGCCCCTGGGCATCCACCGCCAGCAGGCGTTGGCGCACCGTGTCGCGCCAGGCATGGCGCGCCGGCGTCAGGCGTTCGCCGTCCTTGACCGACCCGGTGGCACCGATGCGTTGGGCCAGCAGCCAGGCTTCATGATCAAACCCGTGAAAATTAAGCAGCCCCGACGGTCGCCTGAGTGTCACCGCCAGGCGCCAGCGCTCCCCGCTGCGCACCGCTGGCCCGCCGTGCCAGGATACCCGGATACGCGAAGGTAGCCGCGCATTGCGCGACCGGCTGTCGGCCAAGTCGAAACGCACTCCCGTAGCGGTCTGCTGCGGCAAGCCGATCACACGCCCTTCGAGCCAACGCGTCTGACCATCGAGCGCAGGCTGCAGGCGATCATTCAATGCCCACTGCGCGCTGATGCACGCCCAGCTCAGCCCCAGCAGGAAAAACGCCAGTGCAAAGGTGCGAAAAGGCAGCAACATCAACGCCAACACCAACATGGCTATAAGCCACCCCACTGACGGCAGCGCCGGCAGGAAACGTAAGGCAAGTAGCCCCAGCGCCAACGTAAACATCCCTGTTTTCATGGATCATCCTTTTCAAGTGACCCATTCAGTCATAGCGGGGGGTTCAGCGCGCCCAATGATGTTTTGTCACAAAGTCTGAATTTTCTGTTTATAGAATGCGCGCATACTTGCCCCTCGAACTGACCTGGACCCCTTATGCCCCGGCGCTTATTCAAACGGTACATGCCCGACCCCACCAGTATCAGGGAACACAAGTCATTACAGTTTCTGGGTACGTTGCTGCATGACCCTAACCTCTGGCACCTGAACCGGCACTCAGTGGCGCGCGCCATGGCAGTGGGGCTGTTCGCGGCGTTTATCCCGATTCCGTTGCAGATGTTACTGGCGGCAATATTGGCGATTACGGTACGTGGCAATATGCCCATCGCGATCAGCCTGGTCTGGCTGACCAACCCGATCACCATGCCGGTAGTGTTTATCTGCACCTATATGACCGGCGCCTGGCTGATGAATGTACCGCCGCGCAGCCTGCCCGATGACCTGACCTGGGAATGGATCAGCGGCCAGTTGAGTACGTTGTGGCAGCCCTTCCTCCTCGGCTCCGTGGTATTGGGGCTGGTGCTGGGCGCACTGGCCTACTGCCTGACCATGGGTTACTGGCGCTGGTGGGTCGCGCACCAGTGGAAGAAACGCAAGCAGCGTCGCGGTTGACGCCTAGCGTGCCGGTAACCGCAGGTGCACCCGCAGGCCTTGGCCGGTATTTTCCGCCCATAGGCTGCCGTCCTGACGCTGCACCGCGTTGCGTGCAATGCTCAGCCCCAACCCAAACCCTCCGTCGCCGGGCCGCGAGCCATCCAAGCGAGTAAACGGCGCAAAGATCCGCTCAAGATCCCGCTCATCGATCCCTGCACCCTGGTCTTCCAGCCACAGGTGCCAATACGCGCCATCGCGCCGTCCATCCAGGCACACAACGCCGCCGTCCGGGGAATGGCGGATAGCGTTGCGCAGGATATTTTCCAGGGCCTGGGCCAGGGCATTCAGGTTGCCCCGCACCCAACAGTCAGTGGCCAATAGGCACGGCAGGCGTGACGCAGGCCAATCACTTTCGTAACAAGCGTTCTCGCGCAGCATGTCCCACAGGGCCTGTAGTTGAATATCCTCCTTGGGCAGCGGTGCCCGCTCGGCATCCAGCCAAGCCAGTTGCAGGCTGTCTTCCACCAGGCGTTGCATGGCGTCTATCTCCCGCCCCAGCCGGTCGCGCAGTTGCGTCAGGTCCTGCTCACTGTCACACGCCACGCGCAGGCGGCTCAATGGCGTGCGCAGTTCATGGGACATGTCGCGCAGCAACTGCTGCTGCAAAACCATCGTCCCCTGCAAGCGCTCGGACATATGGTCAAAGGCCCGACCAAGCTCACCCAATTCATCCTGGCGACTGGTCGCGTCATGGGACAGCCGCGTGTTCAACTGATCGGCACGCCAGGCATTGGCCTGCTCGCGCAACTGATTGAGGGGCATGATCAGCAACCGATACAAGCCAATGCACAGCAGCAAGGTAAACAGGCCGGGAATCACGCCGTTGGTTACGACGCGCCAGAACACTTGGTAACGCCCGGGCATAAAGCGCTGCGGCAATTCGATCACAAGCGAGCCGACACCTGGGTCGACCGCAAATGGGATCTTCAACCACGGCAAGCCCTTTATGTGACGACTCACCGGCCAAT
Source organism: Pseudomonas sp. S3_E10 (assembly GCF_054667615.1). Taxonomy (NCBI): domain Bacteria; kingdom Pseudomonadati; phylum Pseudomonadota; class Gammaproteobacteria; order Pseudomonadales; family Pseudomonadaceae; genus Pseudomonas; species Pseudomonas sp. S3_E10. The sequence goes on along the minus strand of NZ_CP162743.1, from coordinate 5,126,391 downwards.
CCAGGCCGCGCAGGAATGTCAGGCGCTGGCTTTCGGTGTCGCTCAGTGGATAGCTGCTCAACGACTGCAAGTCATTGCCGATCACGCCCACCCAGGTGCTTTCACGCTGGCGCATCGCCTGCAACCACGCGTCAACGCCGGCGTTGCCGTCACGGTTCCAGGCCTGTTCGGCGCCGACGGCATAACCACTCAAAGTGACCCTCGCCTCGTCGGACAGGTACGCGTTCTGTTGCTCCATGTACCGGCCCCAGGACCAACTGAGCCAAATCATCAGCAAACAGAAGGCGATCAACAGGCAGGCCAGCTTCCAGAATAACGAGTGCTTGCCCGGCAGCCGTTTGAGCGAAGCCTTAAAGCCCGTCGTCATGACCGCTCAACACATAGCCCTTGCCCCACACCGTGCGCACTTCGCGCTCGCTATAGCCGATGGCCTTGAGCTTGCGACGGATCTGGCTGACATGCATGTCGAGGCTGCGGTCATGGGGTGCATAACCACGTTGCAGCACCTGTTGATAAAGAAAAGCCTTGCTGAGGACTTCTTCGGCATTGCGATGCAGGGTTTCCAGCAGACGATATTCGCTGCGGGTCAGGCCGGCCCAGCGCTCCTGATAAAACACATCCCACTGTTCATCGTCCAAACGCAGGCTGTGCGCATCCTCACGTAGCGGTGCCAGGGTCGGCGCGGGGCGGCGATCCAGGGCCACCCGACGCAGGATGGCCTCGATGCGCACGCGCAGCTCGACCATGCTGAAGGGTTTGGGCAGGTAATCATCGGCCCCCAGGCGAAAACCGCTGATGCGGTCGGCCTCGGCGCCCAGGGCCGACATAAGGATCACCGGGATCGAATGACTGCGGCGCAAATGGGTGAGGACCGACAAGCCATCCAGCCCCGGCAGCAGGATATCCATCAACACCACGTCGAAAGCCTGCGCGCGTGCCATCTCCAGGCCTTGTTGGCCGTTTTGGCACCACGTCACCTGAAAGCCGCAGCGCCCAAGGTGCTCGTGCACATACGCGCCCAGCACAGGGTCATCTTCAATGGTCAGGATACTGGGTAGGCCAACGGCTGCGGGATTCATTAGCGTCTGCAAGTCATTCTCAATCGCTGATTATTCAAGATTACCCCGCCGCAGGCAATCGCTGCCGGGCACCGAGTGCCCGAAGATTGCGCTCGGTCGTTAATTTGCAAGATTCCACCCCGTGCAAATGGCTACACTGCGCAGGTGGCGCGGGCCGGATGCCGGCGCGGAAGATTGATATCAGTGTCGTAGCAGGAGAGTGGCGTGCTTAGAAGAATGGGGATAAAAGGCCGCGTACTGTTGCTGACCTTATTACCGACCAGCCTGATGGCCTTGCTGTTGGGCGGGTATTTCACCTGGATGCAGCTCTCGGAGTTGCAGACCCAACTGCTGCAACGTGGCGAAATGATCGCCGAGCAATTGGCGCCCCTGGTGGCGCCTGCCTTGAGCAGCAAAAACACCGACCTGCTGGAGCGCATCGCCACCCAATCGCTGGAACAACCGGACGTACGCGCCGTGTCCTTCCTTGCGCCAGACCGCGCGCCCCTCGCCCACGCCGGCCCGACCATGCTCAACCAGCCGCCGGTCGGCAACAGTGCGCATCTGTTGCAGCGCACCGGCAACGACGCCACTCGCTATCTCATGCCGGTATTTGGCCGCCACCGCAACCTGGCGGGCGACTGGATTCCCGATGAGGCCGACCGCCTGCTGGGCTGGGTCGAGGTGGAGCTGTCCCATAACGGCATGTTGCTGCGCGGCTATCGCAGCCTGTTCGCCAGCCTGTTGCTGATTGCCATCGGCCTGATTTTTACCGCGGCCCTGGCGTTGCGTATCAGCCGCACCATCAACTCGCCGCTTGGCTTGATCAAACAAGCCGTGGCTCAACTCAAGGACGGCAACCTGGAAACCCGCTTGCCCGCCTTGGGCAGCCAGGAGCTGGATCAACTCGCTTCGGGCATCAACCGCATGGCCGAAACCCTGCAAAACGCCCGGGAAGAACTGCAACACAGCGTCGACCAGGCCACCGAAGACGTGCGCCAGAACCTGGAAACCATCGAAATCCAAAACATCGAGCTGGACCTGGCACGCAAGGAGGCCCTGGAGGCCAGCCGTATCAAATCGGAGTTCCTGGCCAATATGAGCCACGAAATCCGCACACCGCTCAACGGCATCCTGGGCTTTACCCACTTGCTGCAAAAAAGCGAACTCACACCGCGCCAACTCGACTACCTGGGCACCATCGAAAAATCCGCCGATAACCTGCTAGGCATCATCAACGAGATCCTCGACTTCTCGAAGATCGAGGCCGGCAAGCTGGTGCTCGACAGCATCCCGTTCAACCTGCGCGATTTGTTGCAAGACACCCTGACCATCCTCGCCCCCGCCGCGCACGCCAAGCAGTTGGAACTGGTGAGCCTGGTCTACCGCGACACGCCGCTGGCCTTGGTGGGCGACCCGCTGCGGCTCAAGCAGATCCTCACCAACCTGATCAGCAATGCGATCAAGTTCACCCGCGAGGGCACTATCGTGGCCCGCGCGATGATCGAGGACCAACAGGAAGACAGCGTACAACTGCGCATCAGCGTGCAGGACACGGGCATCGGCCTGTCCAGCCAGGACGTGCGCGCGCTGTTCCAGGCATTCAGCCAGGCCGACAACTCGCTGTCGCGCCAGCCGGGCGGCACCGGGCTGGGCCTGGTGATTTCCAAGCGTTTGATCGAACAGATGGGCGGTGAAATCGGCGTCGACAGTACGCCGGGCGAAGGCTCGGAGTTCTGGATCAGCCTGAGCCTGCCCAAGACCCGCGATGATGTCGAAGACCTGCCTTGCGCGCCGCTGCTGGGCCATCGCGTGGCCGTGCTGGAAAACCATGAGCTGGCACGCCAGGCCTTACAGCATCAGTTGGAAGACTGCGGCCTTGAAGTCACGCCGTTCAATACCCTGGAAAGCCTGACCAACGGCATCACCAGCGCCCATCAGACCGAGCAGGCCATTGACCTGGCAGTGCTCGGCGTGACCGCCAACGACATTCCGCCCGAGCGCCTCAACCAACATCTGTGGGACTTGGAGCACCTGGGCTGCAAAGTGCTGATCCTGTGCCCGACCACCGAACAGATGCTGTTCAACCAATCGGTGCCCAACCCCAATAGCCAGTTGCAGGCCAAGCCGGCGTGCACCCGCAAGCTGCGCCGGGCGCTGGCCGACCTGATCAGCCCGCGCCCGTCGCGCAACGAACCGGGCGAGCCGCTGGCCAGCCGTGCGCCGCGCGTGCTGTGTGTGGACGACAACCCGGCGAACTTGCTGCTGGTGCAAACACTGCTTGAAGACATGGGCGCGAAGGTGCGCGCGGTAGAAAGCGGCTATGCAGCGGTCGACGCGGTAAAACAGGACACCTACGACCTGGTGTTGATGGACGTGCAAATGCCCGGCATGGACGGACGCCAAAGCACCGAGGCGATTCGCCAGTGGGAAAGCGAACGCCACGGCACGCCATTACCGGTAGTCGCCTTGACGGCCCACGCCATGGCCAATGAAAAACGGGCCTTGCTGCAAAGCGGCATGGACGATTACCTGACCAAACCCATCAGCGAACGGCAACTGGCGCAGGTGGTGCTGAAATGGACGGGCCTGGCCCTGCGTAATCAAGGGCCGGAGCGCGCCACGGAAGGCCTCGGCCCGGGCGTGCAACTGCCGGTGCTGGACCATGAGGAAGGGTTGCGCCTGGCCGCCGGCAAGGCTGACCTGGCGGCGGATATGCTCGCCATGTTGCTGGCCTCGCTGGAAGCCGATCGCGAGGCCATCAACGTCGCCCGCGACGCCAGTGACAACCTTGCCCTGATCGAACGCGTCCACCGCCTGCACGGCGCCACCCGCTACTGTGGCGTGCCGCAACTGCGCGCCGCCTGCCAACGTGCCGAAACCCTGCTCAAACAGGACGATGCCAAGGCCATGAGCGCGCTGGACGAATTGGAAATGGCCATCGCCCGGCTGGCCAGTGAAGCGCGGATCAGCGCCTGAACTTATCAATAAGGACGCCTTTGATGCGCGTGATTCTTTTCAGCAGCCAAACCTACGACCGCGACAGTTTTCTCGGCGAACCCTTGCCGGCGGGCCTGGAACTGCAATTCCAGCCGGCCCGGCTCAACCTCGACACCGTGGCCCTGGCCGAACACCACGAAGTGGTCTGCGCCTTTATCAACGACGACCTCAGCGCGCCGGTGCTGGAGCACCTGGCCCGGGGCGGCACCGGGCTCATCGCGCTGCGCTCGGCGGGCTATAACCATGTCGATCTGGCCGCCGCCAAACGCCTGGGCCTGACCATCGTGCGCGTACCGGCCTACTCGCCCCACGCCGTGGCCGAACACGCGGTGGCGCTGATCCTCGCCCTGAACCGCCGCCTGCACCGCGCCTACAACCGCACCCGCGACGGCGACTTCAGCCTGCACGGCCTGACCGGTTTCGACCTGGTGGGCAAGACCGTCGGCGTGGTCGGCACCGGCCAGATCGGCGCGACCTTCGCCAAGATCATGGCCGGGTTCGGCTGCACATTGCTGGCCTACGACCCCTTCCCCAACCCACAGGTCCAAGCCCTGGGCGCGCGCTATGTCAGCCTGCCCGAGCTGATGACCGAGGCCCAAATCATCAGCCTGCATTGCCCTCTGACCGCCGACAGCAAACACCTGATCAACGCAGGTTCGCTGGCGCAGATGCAGCCCGGCGCCATGCTGATCAACACCGGCCGCGGTGGGCTGGTGGACACCCCGGCGCTGGTCGACGCGCTCAAGGACGGCCAACTCGGCTACCTGGGGCTGGATGTCTACGAAGAAGAAGCCCAGTTGTTTTTCGAGGATCGCTCCGACCTGCCCTTGCAAGATGACGTGCTCGCGCGCCTGCTCACCTTCCCCAACGTGATCATCACCGCGCACCAGGCGTTCCTTACCCGCGAAGCGCTGGCGGCGATTGCCGGCACCACGCTGAGCAACATTGCCGCATGGGCCGGCGGCAAGGTACAAAACCGCGTGGAGGGATGATCAGCGGTCACATACCAGGCTCATGATAGGCCGGCACCCGTGATAGGATGCCGCGCCTATTTGGAGGATCCATGGCCGAACACGATTTCCGCTTCAGCTTGCTGAGCCCGCAACACACCCTGATCGAATGCCGCGCCCTGGTGCCGGGCCGTTACCAAGTCACCGGCAACGGTGGTTCGATCAAGCATGGCGACGTACTGATCGTCACCCTGCGCGGCAGTAAAACCCTGTCGATGCGCCTGACCGTCGAAGGCGATGCGCGCTACTCCATCCGCCCGGCCGGCCAATGGGTCGCCATGGCTCAGGGGCCCAAATTCGGCGAATTGGAAATTCACACCTGGAAGGTCAACTGCGACAGCTGCGACAGCGTGCTGGAGTTTGAATTCGCGGTGGAAACCAAGCTGACCAAAGAGCCGCTGCAACCCGCCGCCAACGCGCGTATCAAAGAACTGGGCTGGACCAGCGAAGGCGACAAGCACCGCTGCCCGAAATGCCAGCAGGCTGCGCAATGAAACGCTTGCTGCTGCTCGCCGCCATCGGGGCGGCCCTGAATGGCTGCGCCGGTGACGGGGTAAGACTCAAGCAAGACCACAGCTACGTGGTGGAGTGGATCGGTGAGCGGCCATTGATGGATTACGCGCACCTGACCGTGACCCTAGGCGCCGATGGTCGCGCCTATGGCAATGGCGGTTGCAACCACTGGTTTGCACCGTACACCCTGGACGGCAACACGCTCACCTTCGGCACGCTGGGCAGCACCCGCAAGCTGTGCGGCGAAGCCTTGATGGAGCAGGAAAACCGCTTCTTCCAGGCCCTGCGGGGCGTGCAGCGCTGGGACATCTCGCCGATCGAACAGACACGGTTCTGGCCGGCCGAGGGCAAGCCGATTCGCTTGTGGCTTGAAGAAGGCTGATCCTGACTCCGACTGGATCGAGATCCAAATGTGGGAGGGGCTTGCTCCTCCCACATTTGATTTGAGGTGTTGCTTTAACCGCGCAAGGCCTTGAGCTTGGCCAGTACGCCCTGCGCCGTCTGCTCACCCATCAGCTGCTCACGCACCTTGCCTTTGTCATCGATGATGTAGGTGACCGGCAGTGCTTCGCTGCGCGGAATATCAAAGATCCCTTCCGGGTTCTGCGCCAGCACGGTGAACTTGATGCCCAGTTTGTCGCTGGCCGCCTTCAGCTCTTCCCCCTGCACATTGTCGAAGTTGACCCCGAACACCCCCACGTTCTGCGCCTTGAGCTGTTCGGCCAGGGCGTTGAGTTCAGGGATTTCCGTGCGGCACGGGCCACACCACTCCGCCCAGTAGTTGACCACCAGCCATTGCTTGTCCAAACGTTGGGCCGCGACTTTCTGACCGTACTGGTCAACACCGTAGTCATTCCCGCAGCCGCTGAGCAGCAGGGTTGTAATGATCGCCAATGCACCGATCAGTCGACTTGTCATGGGGTAATCCTTCGCAAAAATGAACGTTGGCTGCGAGCTATCGCCTCTTACGGTTTAAGGACGGGGCGCCGCGCGGGTAGAATACTCGCCACCTTACGCAAGATGCGACCCGCACATGACCGATCTGACGCTTTATCACAACCCGCGCTGCTCGAAATCCCGCGGTGCGCTCGAACTGCTCGAAGCGCGCGGCCTCACTCCCACCGTCGTGCGCTACCTGGAAACCCCACTGAACGCCGCGCAAATCAAGGCCCTGCTCGCCAAGCTCGGGCTCAACGCGCGCCAATTGCTGCGCACTGGCGAAGACGAATACAAAAGCCTCAACCTGGCCGACGCCAGCCTCAGCGAAGCGCAACTGATCGCCGCTATCGCCGCGCACCCCAAGTTGATGGAACGCCCGATCCTGGAAACCGCCGACAAGGCCGTCATTGGCCGCCCACCGGAAAACCTGCTGGAGATTCTGCCGTGACCACTGCGTACGTGCTGGTGTTGTATTACAGCCGCAACGGCTCGGTCAGTGAAATGGCCCGGCAAATCGCCCGGGGCATCGAGCAAGGCGGGATGGAAGCGCGCTTGCGTACCGTGCCGGCGATCTCCACCGAGTGTGAAGCCGTGGCGCCGAGCATTCCGGACGAAGGCGCGTTGTATGCGAGCCTCGACGACCTCAAGCACTGCTCGGGCCTGGCCCTGGGCAGCCCGACACGTTTCGGCAACATGGCCGCGCCGCTCAAGTACTTCCTCGACGGCACCAGCAACCTGTGGCTCACCGGCGCGCTGGTCGGCAAGCCGGCCGGGGTGTTTACGTCCACCGCCAGCCTGCACGGCGGCCAGGAAACCACACTGATGTCGATGCTGTTGCCGTTGTTGCACCACGGCATGCTGATTACCGGCCTGCCCTACAGCGAACAAGCCTTGCTCGACACCCAAGGCGGCGGCACGCCGTATGGCGCCAGCCACCATTCCGGGCCAGACGGCAAGCGCCTGCTCGATCAACATGAAATCGCGCTGTGCCGGGCCTTGGGCCTGCGCCTGGCCACCACCGCCACGCTGCTGGAGAACGGCCGTGGCCAGAAAACCTAAGGTTCTGCCGCCCCAGGCGTGGCTGGAGCCGCGTGTCAAGGTTGCTCGGGCGCTGAGCCTGCTGGCGTTCTTCGCCCTGGTGGGGTTGTTGTGCGTGTATTACCTGTTTGTGGCCGACCTGCATGGCGCACGGCCGTGGGTGATCCTGCTGATCGAACTGGTGCCACTGCTGGTGCTGGCGCCGGGGATCTTGGTCGGCAGCGCACGAGGGCATTCGTGGATGTGCTTTGTGGTGAACCTGTATTTCATCAAGGGCGCGCTGGCGGCCTATGACCCGAACCGGCAGGGGTTCGGGGTGCTGGAGATGCTGGCGAGTCTGGCGGTGTTTTGTACGGCGCTGCTGTACGTACGCTGGCGGCATCAGTTGAACCGGCGGCTGGCGGCAGCCTCACCTGAGCCTCAGTGATTCACCGTATACGCCAGCATCATCGACAACTGGCACATCGGCCGCCCACTCTCGGCGTGCCACTGGTTGAACGCGCCCTGCACCGCTGCCAAATCGCGCAGACTGGTGGGGGCCTTGTCGACGATTTTCTGTGCGTTCAGGGCCGCCACTACGTCATAGCTCGGCACGAACGTGTCCTTGCCGACCATGCGCAAGAAACGCGGCGCCGACAGCCCGCCCAGTTGATGGCCGTGTTTGCTCAGGTACTTCCACAACCCGACGATGTCGGTCACCGGCCAGTCGGCGATAAACGCACCGAAGCTGCCCTTCTCCTGCTCAATGTCGAGGATCATCTGCGCGTTGCGCGGTACGCTCTTGAGCTTGCCCAGGTGCCGGATGATCCGCGTGTCCTGCATCAGGCGCTCAAGGTGCTCGGCGCCCATCAGCACGACTTTTTCCGGGTCGAAACCGAAAAACACCTGCTCGAACGCCGGCCATTTGGCGTCCACCACGCTGTGCTTCAAGCCCGCACGGAATACCCGCAAAGCCAGGGTAGACAGATAGCGGTCATCACTGATCCTGCGCAATTGCGCAGGGGTCTTGGGTACAGGCAGATGGGCGTCCAACTCGGCCGCTGAACCAAAGCGGTTCAGACAATATTCGTGCAGCCACTTGTAATCGCGCATGCCCTCTCCTGGGGATAGAAAATGAAAACGGCGCCTGTGAGCGCCGTCTTTCAGAGCGTTGAAAAACGTTAGAGGTTCACAACATTGACGAAACGCGACGCTGCGGTCTCATCAATTTTCAGGCTGGTGAAGTCGAACAGGTTGCGGTCGGCCAACTGCGACGGGATCACGTTCTGCAGGCTGCGAAAGATACTGTCGGTACGGCCTGGCGTCTTGCTTTCCCAATCCAGCAGCATCTCCTTGACCACCTGGCGCTGCAGGTTTTCCTGGGAGCCACACAGGTTGCACGGGATGATCGGGAACTGCTTGAGGTCGGAGTAGGCCTGGATGTCCTTCTCGTTGCAATACGCCAGTGGGCGAATCACCACATTGCGTCCGTCGTCGGCACGCAGCTTGGGCGGCATGGCCTTGAGCGAGCCGTTGAAGAACATATTCAGAAAGAAGGTCTCGACGATATCGTCACGGTGATGACCCAGGGCCATCTTGGTCGCGCCGATTTCGTCGGCAAACGTATAGAGCGTGCCACGGCGCAGGCGCGAGCACAGCGAGCAGGTGGTCTTGCCTTCCGGAATAAGCTCCTTGACCACCGAATACGTGTCTTTTTCGACGATGTGGTACTCGATGCCCAGTGCTTTCAGATAGGCCGGCAGCACATGCTCGGGAAAGCCCGGTTGTTTCTGGTCCATGTTGACGGCGACGATCTCGAACTTGATCGGCGCGACCTTTTGCAGGTGCAACAGCACGTCGAGCATGGTGTAGCTGTCTTTACCGCCAGAGAGGCAAACCATGACCTTGTCGCCATCCTCGATCATATTAAAATCGGCGACTGCTTCACCGGCCAGGCGGCGCAGGCGTTTTTGCAGTTTGTTCTGGTTGACCGTGAGAGTGCCCATTGCGCTTGGATCCGCTAAAGGTGTGTGACGAAAAGCGCAGCATTTTACCTTCATGAACGACCGAGTTCCATGGTGGGCGGGGGTTTGCTCCCGACGCGTTATATCGGGCGCCTGTTTATTAACCGACCCACTGCCATCGGGAGCAAGCTACCTCCCCCATTAAAATGCATGCCTGCCACAGACCTCGGCGCGATTACGCCCGGTATTTACAGCGCGATTTGCTCTAAAGGCCCTACAGTCATTCCGGTCATACCTTCCTATACTGCGACATGAGGTCGCACACATATCCAGACCTTTCAGGCCATTTGGCCCGTGGGCGCTCCGATGGGGGGCGATGGTAATAACGACAGGAGTGACTGGCATGATCCATCACGTCGTGGGGCTGTTTACCCATCCCGACCAGGAATGGCGGGAAATCCGTGGCGATAAAGAAGAAAGCATCGGCCACATGTACTTCACTCACACCCTGATTCTCGCGGCGATCCCCGCGATTTCAGCGTTTATCGGCACCACCCAGGTCGGCTGGGTCATCGGCAACCGCGCGCCGGTGATGCTGACCCAGGAAAGCGCGTTATGGATGACCATCATGTCGTACGCGGCCATGCTCGGCGGCGTGGCGGTGATGGGCGCCTTCATTCATTGGATGGCGCGCACCTATGATGCCAGCCCCAGCATGGCGCGCTGCGTGGCCTTTGCCACCTACACCGCCACGCCACTGTTTATCGGCGGGCTGGCCGCGCTGTACCCGCATATGTGGCTGGGCATGGTCGTGGGCACGGCGGCGATCTGCTACACGGTGTACCTGCTGTATGTAGGGTTGCCGACCTTCATGAACATCGATCCGGACGAAGGCTTTCTGTTTTCCAGCTCGGTGCTGGCTGTAGGCCTTGTGGTGCTGGTAGCGATCATGGCGTTCACCGTGATCGTCTGGGGCCTGGGCGTAGGCCCGATTTATACCAACTGACCCGACAACCCCCAAGGCAAAGCCACCGCAAGGTGGCTTTGTGCGTGATGCACGACCATTCGGCGCCTGACAGATTCGGAAACACACGGTTGTGCGGCATACTGGGCCTCTCTGGAGATAGGTACAGCATGCCCGAGCAACTCAATACCCGCGTCGAAGAGTGTTTCCTGCAAGCCGAATTCTTTTTCAAACGAAGCTTCAAACGCCCCCAGGTCAGCCTCAAGCTGCGGGGCCAAAAAGCCGGTGTCGCGCATTTGCACGAGAACCTGCTGCGCTTCAACCCACAGCTGTACCGTGAAAACAGCCAACATTTCCTGAAGCAGACCGTAGCCCACGAAGTGGCGCACCTGATCGCTCACCAATTATTCGGCGAACGCATCCAGCCCCATGGCGAGGAATGGCAATTGATCATGCGTGGGGTCTACGAACTGCCGCCGGACCGTTGTCACACCTATGCCGTGAAACGCCGCCAGGTGACGCGCTACATCTACCGTTGCCCGTGTGCCGACAGCGACTTTCCATTTTCGCCGCAGCGCCATGGAATGGTGGGCCAGGGGCGGCGGTATTTGTGCAGGCGGTGTCGGCAGACCCTGGTGTTTACCGGGGAAACCCGGGTGGAATAGGGACCTTATCGGGAGCAAGCCCCCGATAGCGCCAGATCAGTCACCCAACCACCTTGGCGTGCCGCAGTTCGGCTATGCGCTGAGCACTCAGCCCCAACTGCGCCAACACCTCATCACTGTGCGCACCCACCGCGACACCCATATGCCGAGGCGCCGGCAACCCCTCGGAAAACTTCAGCGGGCAGGCCAGTTGCGCCTGTGTCGAGCCATCGCCCCGGGGTACTTGGCTCACCAGTTCGCGCGCTTTCAATTGGGGATGTTCCGCCGCCTCGGCGAAACTCAACACGGGCTCCACACACGCATCCAGCTCGGCAAACAGCACACACAGTTCGTCAAAACTGCGCGTCTCGAATTCCACCTGCAACGCCTGTTTCAGCGCCGGTTGTCGCTCCGGGTCCAGGCCCCACGCAGCCAACTCGGGCCGCCCTAACGCCATGCATAACTGCTGCATAAACGCCGGCTCCAGGCTGCCGACCGACATCCAGCGGCCATCGCGGGATCGGTAGTAATCGTAGAAGCTGCCCCCATTGAGCGCGTGTTTTTCCCACCCAGGCTCTACTCCGCACGCCAGGTAACCCGCACCCGCCATAGCGTTGAGGCTGAATGAGCAGTCGGTCATGCTCACATCCAGGTATTGCCCCACCCCGCTCTGCTGTCGGGCGATCACCGCCGCCAACAACCCCACCACCGCGTGCAAAGAACCGCCGCCCACGTCCGCCAGTTGCACGCCCAACGGCAACGGCCCGCTGCCCTGGCGCCCGGTGTGGCTGGCCAGCCCCGCCAGGGCCAGGTAGTTGATATCGTGGCCGGCACGATCCTTATAGGGGCCGGTCTGGCCATAGCCGGTGATCGACACATAGATCAACCTTGGGTTGATCGCCTTCAACGCCTCATACCCCAGGCCCAGGCGCTCCATCACGCCGGGGCGAAACTGTTCCAGCACGATGTCGTAGCCTGTGACCAGCGCGCGCACGATCTCCAGCGCTTCGGGCTGCTTGAGGTCCAGCGCCAGGCTGCGCTTATTGCGGTTGAGGTAGGCATGGCCCGCCGACGTGCCCCGGTCATGGGGCGGCAGCACACGCAACAGGTCCATACGCGTGGGCGATTCGATACGCAGCACCTCGGCGCCCATGTCCGCGAGCATCAACGATGCGAACGGGCCGGGCAGCAAGGTAGAAAAATCCAACACTTTGAGGGACGCCAAGGGACCTGACATACGAACTCCATTTGCGATTCGACTGACCACAGACTAGGCAGCCTTGGCCCTACCGGCAATCGCCGGAACAGTCACCGGCAGTGACCGTTTTGATCACGGCGGGCTTTTTCGCGGCGGCGGCTTTATCATTGGCTCACGTTTGCTTGCCGAGTGTTCCATGAAGTTTGCGATTGCCTTGTATTCCGCGGCCCACGCACCCTCCTCGCGCCGCGCCTTGCTGTTCGCCCAGGCGGCGCTGGCCGGCGGCCACGAGATTGTGCGGCTGTTTTTTTATCAGGATGGCGTGTACAGCGCATCCAACACCATCGTTGCGCCCCAGGATGAGCAAGACATTGCCCGACAATGGCGTGAGTTCGTCAGCCAACACCAGCTCGACGGCGTGGTGTGCATCGCCGCCGCGTTGCGCCGTGGCGTGCTCAACAGCGAAGAGGCCACGCGCTATCAACGCAGCGCGATCAACCTGGACGCGCCGTGGGCGCTGTCGGGCCTGGGGCAGTTGCATGATGCGATCCAGGCTGCCGACCGCCTGATCTGTTTTGGAGGGCCGTGACATGTCCAAATCCTTATTGGTGATCAGTCGCCAGGCGCCGTGGTCCGGGCCGAGCGCGCGCGAGGCGCTGGATATCGTGTTGGCCGGTGGCGCGTTTGATCTGCCCATCGGCCTGCTGTTTATGGACGATGGCGTGTTCCAGTTGGCACCGCACCAGAACGCCAAGGCCGTGCAGCAAAAAGACTTGAGTGCCAATCTGCAGGCGCTGGAGCTGTTTGGCGTCGAAGAAGTGTTCGCCTGCCGCCACAGCTTGGCCGAACGCGGGCTCGCCCCGCCCGCCAGCGCCCAGCCGCTGGACAGCGACGCTATCTCCAAGCTGATTGACCGTTACGACCAGGTGATTACCCTCTGATGTCGACTTTACATGTGCTGTCTCATTCCCCGTTTACCGATAGCCGCCTCGACAGTTGCCTGCGTGTGTGCGGCAACAGGGACGCGATCCTGCTCTGCGGCGATGGCGCCTATGCGCTGCACAGTGCGGCCCTGCAAACCCAGGGCGTGAAGGTGTTCGTGCTGAGCGAAGACATGCAGGCGCGCAATCTGCCGCTGCCGGACTGGGCCGACAGCGTGGACTTCCCAGGTTTCGTGCAACTGTCGATCGACTACGACAAGGTCAACACCTGGCTATGAACACCCTGACCCTGGGCGGGCGCCGCCTCGAACTGGACAAGGACGGCTATCTCGTCGACCTGAACGATTGGTCTCACGAGGTGGCCCATGCCCTGGCCGCCGCCGAACACCTGGAACTGACCCCGGCCCACTGGGAAATCCTTGAACTGCTGCGCGGGTTTTATGCCGAGTACCAGCTGTCCCCGGCCACCCGCCCGCTGATCAAGTACACCGCCCTGAAGCTGGGCCCGGAAAAGGGCAACAGCCTGCATCTCAACAAACTGTTCAATGGCACTCCCGCCAAACTCGCCGCCAAGCTGGCGGGCCTGCCCCGGCCGACGAATTGCTTATGACCGACTTTGCCCCACTCACTCTTGAAACACCGGCCGAGCACCCGTTTGCGCAGTTCGTGCGCATCCTGGGCAAAGGCAAGCGCGGCGCGCGCAACCTCACCCGCGAGGAAGCTCGCGAAGCCATGGGCATGCTGCTCGACGAAAAAGTCGAAGACACCCAGCTCGGCGCCTTCCTCATGCTGCTGCGCCACAAGGAAGAAAGCCCGGAAGAGCTCGCCGGTTTCACCGAAGCCGTGCGCGAACGCTTGAACGCACCCGCGCTGAATGTGGCTATCGACTGGCCGACCTACGCCGGTAAAAAACGCCATCTGCCGTGGTTCCTGCTGGCGGCCAAATGCCTGGCACACAACGGCGTGCGCATTCTCATGCACGGCGGCGGCGCTCATACGGCCGGCCGGTTGTACACCGAGCAATTGCTGCACACCCTGCAGATCCCGCTGTGCCGCAATTGGCAGCAGGTCGAAAGTGCCTACGAGCAAGGCAACCTGGCATTTATCCCGCTGGGCGACTGGGCGCCGCAGTTGCAACGCATGATCGACCTGCGCAACACCCTGGGCCTGCGCTCGCCGATCCACTCCCTGGCGCGCCTGCTCAACCCGCTGAATGCGCGCTGCGGCCTGCAAAGTATTTTCCATCCGGGTTATCAGGGCGTTCACCGCGATGCCAGCGGCCTGCTTGGCGACAACGTGATTGTGGTGAAGGGTGACGGCGGCGAAATCGAGATCAACCCGGACACGGCCAGCCACCTCTACGGCACCACCGGCGGCGCAAGCTGGGATGAAGAATGGCCCGCCCTCTCCGCCCAGCGCCACGTCAAACCGGCGACCCTGGAACCCGAGCATCTAAAAGCGCTGTGGCGTGGCGACGTCGAGGACAGCTACCCGCAACTGGCGCTGATCGCCACCATGGCCCTGGCCTTGCGTGGCCTGGGGCAATCACGGGAACAGGCGTTCGAATTGGCCCGGCAGTACTGGGATGCACGGGACAGATCGATTTAATCGATTATTCACCCGCAGTCTTTGCGCTTTTAGTTCGAACTCATCCCTTTAGACTGGGCTCCAACGCTTATTAGTTGAGGAGCCAATCATGGGTTTGCTGATCGAAGGACACTGGAAAGACCAGTGGTACGAAAGTAGCGCGGACGGCGCCTTCCAGCGCGAACAGGCCCAGCGCCGCCACTGGGTGACCGCCGATGGCCAGCCTGGCCCGAGCGGCGAAGGTGGCTTCAAGGCCGAGGCCGGTCGCTATCACCTCTACGTGTCCTTGGCGTGCCCTTGGGCCCACCGCACGCTGATCATGCGCAAGCTCAAGGGCCTGGAAAGCTTGATCGACGTGTCCGTGGTCAGCTGGCTAATGCTGGAAAACGGCTGGACGTTCGATAAGGCTCACGGTTCCACCGGCGATGCCCTCGACGACTTTACCTATATGCACCAGCGCTACACCGCCGACACGGCCGACTACACCGGCCGCGTCACCGTGCCCGTGCTGTGGGACAAGCAGCTCAAGCGCATTGTGAGCAATGAATCCGCCGAGATCATTCGCATGTTCAACAGCGCGTTCAACGGGCTGACCGGCAACACGCTGGATTTCTACCCCCAGCCGCTGCGCGCAACCATCGATTCGTTGAACGAACGCATCTACCCGGCCGTAAACAACGGCGTATATCGCGCAGGCTTCGCCACATCACAGCAAGCGTATGAAAGCGCGTTTGATGATGTGTTTGCCGAGTTGGATCATCTGGAACGGCACCTGGACGACCATCGTTACCTGGCCGGCGAACACCTGACCGAGGCTGACGTGCGCTTGTTTACCACGCTGATTCGCTTTGATGCGGTGTATTACAGCCACTTCAAATGCAATCTGCGGCGGATCGCGGACTATTCGAACCTGTCCAATTGGCTGCGGGAGATGTACCAGTGGCCTGGCGTGGCCGAGACCGTGGATTTCGAGCACATCAAGGGGCATTACTACGCCAGCCATCGGACGATCAATCCGACGGCAATTGTGCCGAAAGGGCCGTTGCAGCGGTTTGAGGGCAAGCATGATCGGGCGCGGCTGGTGGGTTCAGGGGTTTGGAGCTGATCCAAAAGATAGGGTGTGATGGATGGCCGCATCGGGAGCAAGCCACCTCCCACACCTGGAATGCGTTCCAAAGGTGGGAGGTGGCTTGCTCCCGATGCTTTTAAGCCTCACACCTGGGACTGAGCGCCTTCAAACCACTTCAGTTTCTCGCGCAATACCACCACCTCACCCACGATCACCAGTGTCGGCGCATGCACTTCATGCTCCGCCACCATGCGAGGCAAGTCCGCCAGGGTGCCGGTGAACACGCGCTGGTTGGACGTGGTGCCCTGCTGGATCAACGCCGCCGGGGTATCGGCGGCGCGTCCATGCTTGATCAACTGCTCACAGATGATCGGCAAGCCAATCAAGCCCATGTAGAACACCAGCGTTTGTGAGGGCCCGACCAGGTCCTGCCAAGGCAGATCCGAAGTACCGTTCTTCAGGTGACCGGTGATAAAGCGTACCGACTGCGCATAGTCACGGTGGGTCAGCGGAATCCCGGCATACGCCGCGCAGCCGCTGGCGGCCGTAATGCCCGGCACCACCTGGAACGGGATGCCGTGGGCCGCCAGTTCCTCGATCTCTTCGCCACCGCGCCCAAAAATAAACGGGTCGCCGCCCTTGAGGCGCAGCACGCGCTTGCCCTGCCTGGCCAAATCCACCAGTTGCTGGTTGATCTGGTCCTGCGGCACGGCATGGTCCGCGCGACGCTTGCCGACGTACACACGCTCGGCATCACGTCGGCATAGCTCAAGAATCGCCGGGGCCACCAGACGGTCGTACAGCACCACATCAGCCTGCTGCATCAGGCGCAGCGCACGGAAGGTCAGCAGGTCCGGATCACCGGGGCCCGCGCCCACCAGGTAGACTTCACCCGGCGCGTGCGGCGGTGCGCCGTTGACTTTGTCGATCAATAGGCGCTCGGCCTCGTCGCCCTGCCCGGCCAACTGGCGGTCGGCAATCGGGCCCTGGAACACTTCTTCCCAGAACGCACGGCGCTGCTGCACGTCCGGATACAGCCCCTTGACCTGGGCTCGAAAACGCGCCGCCAACCCGGCCAATTGGCCGTAAGTGGACGGAATCCAGGTTTCCAGTTTGGCGCGGATCAAGCGTGCCAGCACCGGCGCATCGCCGCCGCTGGACACTGCAATCACCAACGGCGAGCGGTCGACGATCGCCGGGAAAATCACGCTGCACAGGGCCGGCGCGTCCACCACATTGACCGGTACGCAACGACGCTTGGCCTCGCTGGAGACTTGCGCATTCAGGGGCTCGTCGTCGGTCGCGGCGATGATCAGGGTGCAACCGTCGAGGTCGGCCTCCTGATAACCGCGCAAAATCAGTTCCCCGCCACTGCCCAGCACCAGCTCACGCAACTGGTCTTCGATCTGGGGAGCAACCACTCGCAGCACGGCACCGGCGTCGGCCAGCAGCCGGGATTTGCGCAAGGCAATCTCCCCACCACCGACCACCAGCACGCGACTGCCGCGCAGGTTATGAAACAGCGGCAGAAATTCCATTTAGCGGATGACCTCGACGCCCGCCATGTAAGGCTTGAGCACCTGCGGCACACGGATCGAACCGTCCGCCTGCTGGTAGTTTTCCAGCACGGCGACCAGCGTACGGCCTACTGCCAGACCGGAGCCGTTAAGGGTGTGTACCAGTTCCGGCTTGCCGGTTTCCGGGTTGCGGAAACGCGCCTGCATGCGACGGGCCTGGAAATCACCGCAGTTGGAGCACGACGAGATCTCGCGATACTTGTCCTGGCTCGGCACCCATACTTCGAGGTCGTAGGTCTTCACGGCGCTGAAGCCCATGTCGCCGGTGCACAGCGCCAGGACGCGGTACGGCAGCTCCAGCAGTTGCAGCACGCGTTCGGCGTTGGCGGTCAGGCCTTCCAGGGCTTGCATGGAGGTCGACGGTTCAACCACCTGGACCATCTCGACTTTGTCGAACTGGTGCTGACGGATCATGCCGCGCGTGTCACGCCCCGACGCACCGGCTTCACTGCGAAAGCACGGGCTGTGGGCGACGAACTTGATCGGCAGTTGCTTGGCGTCGAGGATCTCGCCGGCCACGATATTGGTCAGCGACACTTCGGCCGTCGGGATCAGGTACAGATCGGCTTCGCCATCGCGGCTGATCTTGAACAGGTCCTCTTCGAACTTCGGCAACTGGCTGGTGCCCATCAGTGCGGGCGCCTGAACCAGGTAAGGCGTGTAGGCCTCTTCGTAGCCATGTTCGCCGGTGTGCAGGTTGATCATGAACTGCGCCAGGGCACGGTGCATGCGCGCAATCGGGCCGCGCAGCAGCGCAAAGCGCGCACCAGACATTTTGGCGGCGGTCTCAAAGTCCAGGCCACCGGTCAATTCGCCCAGGGCGACGTGGTCCTTGATCTCGAAATCAAAGGCTTTTGGCGTGCCCCAGCGGCGCACTTCGACGTTGCCGTCTTCGTCTTCGCCAATCGGCACGGACTCGTGCGGCAGGTTAGGGATGCCCAGCAGGATCGAATCCAGCTCGGACTGAATGCCCTCCAGCTCGACCTTGCCGTCGGACAGCTCGGTGCCCATGCGCTCGACGTCCGCCATCAACGGCGCGATGTCTTCGCCGCGCTGCTTGGCCTGACCGATGGACTTGGAACGCGCATTACGCTCAGCCTGCAGTGCTTCGGTGCGGGTCTGGACGGTCTTGCGCTGTTCTTCCAGCGCTTCGATGCGCGCAACATCCAAGGCAAAGCCACGGGATGCCAGGCGGTCCGCTACGTCCTGAAGGTTGCTACGTAACAGTTTGGAATCGAGCATGTCGGTCTCTCGTTTATCAAAGTTTGGTCAAGGACAGGCCGGCCCAGGTGGCGAGCAGCCCGCCGAATACACTGATGGCAGCGTAGCCAATCGCCAGCGGCACTTGCCCGCTTTCCAGCAGGCGTACGGTATCCAGTGAAAAGGATGAAAAGGTCGTCAGGCCGCCAAGAAAGCCAACCATCAGCCCGGCGCGCACCTCAATCGGTACTTCGGGGCGCACCAGGAACAGGCCATATAAAACGCCGATCAACAGGCAGCCCACGATATTAACGGCCAGCGTCGCGGTATAGAAGTGCTTGGGCCAATTCGCGCTGATCCAATTACCCGTCGCAAAGCGCAGCAGTGTACCCGCGATACCGCCCGCCGAGACGGCGACCACCAAG
Source organism: Pseudomonas sp. S3_E10 (assembly GCF_054667615.1). Classification (NCBI taxonomy): domain Bacteria; kingdom Pseudomonadati; phylum Pseudomonadota; class Gammaproteobacteria; order Pseudomonadales; family Pseudomonadaceae; genus Pseudomonas; species Pseudomonas sp. S3_E10. The sequence continues at coordinate 5,107,285 of NZ_CP162743.1, read as the reverse complement.
GGAATCATGATTTTCTCCGCTGCCTGGGACTTAAACGATCGAGTGCGGCCAGATGATTGAGCTTCTCACCGATCTTCAACTCCAGGCCACGGGGCACCGGCTGGTAGAGCGGCAAGGGCTCAAGCTCATCGGGGAAGTAGTCTTCACCGGCGGCATAGGCGTCCGGTTCATCGTGGGCGTAGCGGTATTCATCACCGTAGCCCAGTTGCTTCATCAACTTGGTCGGCGCATTGCGCAGGTGCATCGGCACTTCGAGGGAGCCGTGTTCGGCCGCCGCACGCAGGGCCGACTTGAAGCCCATGTACACCGCGTTGCTTTTTGGCGCGCAGGCCAGATAAGTGATGGCCTGCGCTACCGCCAACTCGCCTTCCGGGCTGCCGAGGCGTTCCTGCACGTCCCACGCGGCCAGGCACAGGCTCAGTGCGCGGGGGTCGGCGTTGCCGATGTCTTCGCTGGCCATGCGTACCACGCGGCGGGCCAGGTACAACGGGTCGCAGCCGCCGTCGATCATCCGCGCAAACCAGTACAGCGCACCGTCCGGGTTGGAGCCGCGTACGGATTTATGCAGCGCCGAGATCTGGTCGTAGAAGGCTTCGCCGCCCTTATCGAAACGACGACGGGTGTCACCGAGCAGGCTCTGCAACAGGTCGACGCCAATTTCGCTGCCATCTTCGGCGAGGTCGGAGGCGTTCTCCAGCAGGTTGAGAAAACGTCGGCCGTCGCCATCGGCGGCGGTGAGCAGGATCTTGAAGCCTTCGTCGCTGACGCTCAGTTGGCGCTTGCCCAGGCCTTTGTCTTCGCTCAAGGCACGCTGCAGCAGCTTTTGCATCGCCCCTTCATCCAGGCTCTTGAGCACATAGACCCGCGCTCGCGAGAGCAAGGCATTGTTCAGTTCGAACGAGGGGTTTTCGGTGGTGGCGCCGATAAAGATCAGCGTGCCGTCCTCAACATAGGGCAGGAACGCATCCTGCTGCGACTTGTTGAAGCGGTGCACTTCGTCGACAAACAGAATCGTGCGCTTGCCGTACTGCCCAGCCTGCTGTTTGGCGACCTCCACCGCCTGGCGGATCTCCTTGACCCCGGCCAGCACCGCCGAGACTGTTTCAAAGTGCGCATCCGAGACTTTCGCCAGCAGCCGTGCCAGGGTGGTTTTACCCACCCCCGGCGGCCCCCAGAAAATCATCGAATGCAGCGCACCCTGCTCCAGGGCTTCGCGCAAAGGCTTGCCGCGAGCGAGCAGGTGTTCCTGACCGACGTACTCATCCAGGTTGGTCGAGCGCAAGCGTGCGGCCAGGGGCTGGGCAATCGGGTCACTTCGAAACAGGTCCATGGGCAGCGTTTGAAACCTCTGGGCAGTTTATTCCTGGATCACGTCGGCACCCTTGGGGATGTCGAACTTGAACTTGGACGCAGGTACCGGCTGGTTGGCCTTGACCCCGCTGAACAGGATATCGGTGCGCTGGCCCACACTGTCGACCAGGCGCATGTTGTTGATCACGCCGTTGCCGAACGACAGGGACAGCGTGTCAAACAGCGTGTCCTTGGATTTGGGCTTGAGGGTGAACTCGATGACGTTGCTGGTTTGCTTGGAGGTGATGTCAAAGCTGTCGTTGATTTTCGACACATCACCCGACAGCAGCAGCGCTGGAGTCTGGTTCAGGCGTGGGTCCAGCTTCTTGATGGTGGCCTGCTCCAGGTCCGGGTCCCACAGGGTAACCTTCTGGCCATCGGAAACGATGGTCTGCTCGGCCTTGCCCTCGGTGTGCCAGTAGAACAGCCCTGGGCGCTGCACGGCCATCTCCCCCGCGGTTTCCTGCAACTGGGTGCCACCGGCATCCAGGGTCAGCTGGGAGAAGCGCGCGGTCAGGGTCTGGGATTTGTCCAGCAGGTTCTTCAGGCTGGCCACCGAAGCCGGGTCAGCGTGAGCCGAAACAGCGGTCAGGGCCAGGGCCGGCAACAACAGCATGCGGATAAAGCGCATGGGAGTCCTCATTGAGTAGTCAGGACGTGCCGCGTATTGCCACGCGGCACGGGATCAGTCGCGCATCTGCCCGGGGGCGATGATTTCACGCGAGCCGTTGGTGTTCATTGCGGTGACGACGCCGGCGTGTTCCATGGCTTCGATCATGCGGGCAGCGCGGTTATAGCCGATCTTCAGCTTGCGCTGCACGGCGGAAATCGAGGCCCGGCGGCTTTCCAGCACGAATGCCACGGCTTCGTCGTACAGCGCGTCGGTCTCGGCGTCATCGTCGCCACCGCCGCTGCCGCCGTCGAAGCCACTGCCGGCCTCTTCGACACCCGCCAGGATATCGTCGTTGTATTCCGGGGCGCCGCGCAGCTTCCAGGCTTCCACCACGCGGTGAACCTCATCGTCGGAGACAAAGGCGCCGTGCACGCGGATCGGCAGGCTGGTGCCTGGCGGCATGTAGAGCATGTCACCATGGCCCAGCAATTGCTCGGCGCCGCCCTGGTCGATGATGGTGCGCGAGTCGATCTTGCTTGATACCTGGAACGCCATGCGCGTCGGGATGTTGGCCTTGATCAGACCGGTGATCACATCCACCGATGGGCGCTGGGTGGCGAGGATCAAGTGGATACCGGCCGCTCGCGCCTTCTGGGCGATACGGGCGATCAGTTCTTCAACCTTCTTGCCGACGATCATCATCATGTCGGCGAATTCATCGACCACGACCACGATGGTCGGCAGCTTGCTCAACAATGGCGCTTCGTCGTGGATGCTTTCGCGCTTGTACAGCGGGTCGGTCAACGGCGTGCCGGCGTCCTGGGCTTCCTTGACCTTGGCGTTGAAGCCCGACAGGTTGCGCACGCCCATCTTCGCCATCAGCTTGTAGCGGCGTTCCATCTCGGCAACGCTCCAGCGCAGGGCGTTGGCGGCGTCCTTCATGTCGGTGACCACCGGGCAGAGCAGGTGCGGAATGCCTTCGTAGATCGACAGTTCCAGCATCTTCGGGTCGATCATGATCAGCTTGGCGTCATCCGGGCCGGACTTGAACAGAATCGACAGGATCATCGCGTTCACGCCCACCGACTTACCGGAACCGGTGGTACCGGCCACCAACAAGTGAGGCATTTTTGCAAGGTCAGTGATCACCGGCTTGCCGCCGATATCGTGACCCAGCGCCAGGGTGACCGGCGATTTGAAGTTGTCGTATTCCGGCGTCGACAGCACCTCTGAGAAGCGCACGATCTGGCGGTCTTCGTTAGGGATCTCGATACCCACAGTGGTCTTGCCGGGAATCACCTCCACCACACGCACGCTGGTCACGGCCAGGGAGCGGGCCAGGTCCTTGGCCAGGTTGGAGATGCGGCTGACTTTCACACCGGCGGCCGGCTGGATTTCGTAACGGGTGATCACCGGGCCGGGGTGGATTGAGTCAACCGAGACCTCGACGCCGAATTCCTTGAGCTTGATTTCCAGCAGGTGGCCGACGGCCGCCAGGGATTCCGGGGAATAATTGAGTTGTTTCTTTTCAGCCGGGTCAAGAATCGAGATGGGCGGCAAGGTGCCTTCAACCGCGCTGTCGACAAACAGTGGCGCCTGCTTCTCTTTCTGCACGCGATGGCTCGGCTCGGGGGCCTTGGGCGGCGCGGGAGCGATCACCGGCGGCACCTGCTTCTCGCGGTCCGACATGTGCTTGCTCAGGGCCTGCTCGCGTTCGATCAGGCGTTCCTTGACCTTGGCCTGCTCGCGGCGGTCCGGCGTACTTGGGGCCACCACCTCGTTGACGCGGGTGTCGACTTCACGCAGTTGCGCGACCATGCGCTTGCGCTCGACACGGGCCGCCCACCAGCGATTGGCGGCGCCCTGGAACAGCTCCAGCAGGTCAAGGGTGATCTTGCCGGTCACGTCCATCACCTTGAACCACGACAGGTCAGTGAACACCGTAAGGCCGAACAGGAACAACGCGATGAACATCAAGGTGCTGCCCTGGATATTCAGGGTCTTGCGCGCCAGGTCGCCAAGGCTTTCGCCCAGCGCCCCGCCCGCGCCCGCCGGCAGGCCGGTAGGCGCATGGAAATGAATATGCGCCAGCGCCGCGCCGGAGAGCACCAGGAACACCAGGCCGATCAGGCGCCAGGAAAACAGCCAGCCGCTCCATTGCCACGGCTCGTGGCGCTGGCGGAAGATCTGCCAGGTCTTGATCGCCAGCAGCAAGGGAAAGATGTAAGCGAAGTAACCGAGCACCATGAACAGGATATCGGCGCTGTAGGAGCCCACCGGCCCGCCGAAGTTCTGCACATCGTCGATCTTGCTGTTGTGGCTCCAGCCCGGATCGTCCTTGCCATAGGTGAGCAACGCCATGATCAGGAACAGGCACAACGCGCCGATCGCGATCAGCGCACCTTCCTTGAGGCGATAATGCAGGTGCTGGCGCCAGGCCGGCACGACTGTCTTGGGTGCTGCGGTGGATTTCTTCAAAACGGGTCTATTCCTGCGCCTTTAGCGCGTCCATCTGTTAAATGACGATACATACTGCCCAATCCGAGCAGCTGAAAAATGAACGATCTACTTTTAACACTGCGCGATTGATTCACGAAACGGCGATAACGCCACAATGGCCGCATTGTACGGGTTTGTGTCTCCGATGCCACGCCCTGCCACTCAGCCGGCAGCCCAGTCAATTGGCGTGTCATAAGGTGCTCAATTTGAGCATGCATTGTCTTTGCTGACAAAGGCTTATGAGCTGTTTTTACCAATCCAGGCCAGCTTGGCAAATGGCCTGCATGGCTCAGACCCGATTACGACCACGCCTCAGGCATAGAGTTGCAGAAACACCCGCTCACGCTAATCCACCTTCATGGCTGATTCGGGCTGGCCCGATGGCGCTGCGTCGACAATAATCAACACGTTTGGGGCAGGCGCCATCCCTGCCACTCCCCTCCCCTTCCGTAAGCCTGGATACCATGCTGACTTGGTTACAACGCGACTCCCTGACCTTCCCACCGCTGGCCAAAGCCATGCGCGAACCCAACGGCCTGCTGGCCGCGGGCGGCGACCTGTCGGCCGAGCGGCTGGTGCAAGCCTACCGCCACGGCTGCTTTCCGTGGTTCTCACAGGGTCAGCCGATCCTCTGGTGGTCGCCGGACCCACGCACGGTGATCTTTCCGGACGAACTGCATGTATCGCGCAGCCTGGGTAAACTGTTGCGCCAGCAGCGTTACCGCGTGACCTTCGACCAGGACTTCGCCGCCGTTATCCAGGCCTGCGCCGCGCCGCGCGCGTATGCCGATGGCACCTGGATCACCGAAGGCATACAAGCTGCCTACCTGGAACTGCACCAACGCGGCTACGCGCATTCGGTGGAGGTGTGGGACGACGGCAAGCTGGTGGGCGGCCTGTATGGTTTGGCGATGGGCCAGTTGTTTTTCGGGGAGTCGATGTTCAGCCGCGCCGACAACGCCTCCAAATTCGGCTTTGCCACGCTCGTCGGGCAACTGAAGGCCTGGGGTTTTGTGCTGATCGACTGCCAGATGCCCAATGATCACCTGCACAGCCTGGGCGCTCGCGCCATATCGCGCAGCGACTTCGCCGGCTTTCTGCGCAACCATCTGGACCAACCCAGCTCTGGGCCGTGGGTTTCGTAGGCGACATTCGCCCACCTGGCTTACACTTATTTCAAAGCTTACCCCGAGGGTTGATCATGACCGAGTTGGCGCGTTTGAAGTTCTATGCCACTCAACCCCACTCTTGCAGCTATCTGCCCGACGAGCAGGCCACCACGCTGTTCCTCGACCCCAGCCAGCCTATGGACGTGCACGTGTACGCCGATCTCTCGGAAATGGGGTTTCGGCGCAGTGGCGATCATCTGTACCGGCCCCATTGCCAGAACTGCAATGCCTGCGTGCCGGCTCGCATTCCCGTGGCTCAGTTTCTGCCGGACCGCAACCAGAAGCGCATTCTCAAGCGCAACGCCGACCTGACAGTGACGTCGAGCAAGCCACGCTTTACCGAAGAGTATTTCGATCTTTACCAACGCTATATCGAGCAACGGCACGCCGACGGCGATATGTTCCCGCCCAGCCGCGACCAGTTTTCAACGTTTCTGGTGCGCGACCTGCCCTTTTCGCGGTTCTACGAGTTTCGTGCGGACGGCCGCCTGGTGGCCGTGGCGGTGACCGATTTGCTGCCGAACGGCCTTTCGGCGGTCTATACCTTCTACGAGCCGGCCGAGGAGCGCCGTAGCCTCGGGCGCTTTGCGATCCTGTGGCAAATCGGCGAGGCGCTGCGCCTGGAACTGGAGGCGGTGTACCTCGGATATTGGATAAAAAACTGCAAAAAGATGAACTACAAGACCCAATATCGGCCCATTGAGCTACTGATTAATCAAAGATGGGTCACGCTTAACTAGAACCCCTTGGCTTAAACACCCTTTTTCGGGCACAATGCACGCCGCTTTTGCCTGGCGCAGTTGCACCGGGCCATTCACTGGATACCGAGGGCTTTACTGCATGTCGAAAGAAGACAGCTTCGAAATGGAAGGCACTGTCGTCGACACCCTGCCCAACACCATGTTTCGTGTGGAGTTGGAAAATGGGCACGTCGTAACCGCGCATATCTCCGGCAAGATGCGCAAGAACTACATTCGTATTCTTACCGGTGACAAAGTGCGCGTCGAGCTGACGCCCTATGACTTGAGCAAAGGGCGCATCACTTACCGCGCTCGCTAAGCAAGTCAATACAAAACGCCCGGTTATGCCGGGCGTTTTTGTGTGCATAGGATTTCTCAAGCACTGAGCAATTCTGTGGGAGGGGGCAAGCCCCTCCCACATTTGATATGTAATTGTTTTGATGACCGTATTCCAAGGCAGCAAAAAGGCGCCTTTCGGCGCCTTTTGCTTTGTTGCAACCCGCTATCAGGCCATTTCAGCCGTGGTTTCGAACTCGAAGGTCAGCTCGCCATCCTTCAGGTCGATATGCACCACGCCACCATGGTCGGACAGTTCGCCAAACAGGATCTCTTCGGCCAATGGCCGCTTGATCTTGTCCTGGATCAGACGTGCCATTGGGCGCGCGCCCATTGCCGCGTCGTAACCACCCTCCGCCAGCCAGTTGCGCGCCGCGTCGGTTACATCCAACTGCACGCGCTTGTCTTCCAACTGCGCCTGAAGCTCGGTAAGGAACTTGTCCACCACGCTCTTGATAACCTCATGGCTGAGGCGACCAAACTGGATAATGGTGTCCAGACGGTTACGGAACTCCGGCGTGAAGCTCTTCTTGATCACTTCCATCGCATCGGAGGAGTGATCCTGATGCGTAAAGCCGATCGAAGCCCGCGCAGCCGTTTCGGCACCGGCGTTAGTGGTCATGATCACGATCACGTTGCGAAAGTCCGCCTTGCGCCCGTTATTGTCGGTCAGGGTCCCGTGATCCATGACCTGCAACAGCAGGTTGAAGACTTCCGGGTGGGCCTTTTCGATTTCATCGAGCAACAATACGCAATGGGGTTGCTTGGTGATTGCCTCGGTCAACAGACCGCCCTGGTCGAAGCCGACATAGCCCGGAGGCGCACCGATCAGGCGCGACACAGTGTGGCGCTCCATGTACTCGGACATGTCGAACCGCACCAGCTCAATGCCCATGGCCTTGGCCAACTGCCGCGCCGCCTCGGTCTTGCCGACACCGGTAGGACCGGCGAACAGGAACGAACCAACAGGCTTGTCCGGCGATTTGAGGCCCGCACGCGACAACTTGATCGCGGTAGACAGCGAGTCGATAGCCGCATCCTGGCCGAACACGGTCAGCTTGAGGTCGCGCTCCAGGTTACGCAGCAACTCCTTGTCGGAGCTGGTGACGTGTTTTGGCGGAATCCGCGCGATCTTCGCCACGATATCCTCGACCTGAGGTACATCGATGCGCTTCACCCGCTTCTCGACCGACTGCAAGCGCTGATAGGCACCCGCTTCATCGATCACGTCAATAGCCTTGTCCGGCATGTGACGGTCGTTGATGTAGCGCGACGCAAGCTCCGCAGCGGCACGTAGCGCCTCATCGGTGTACTCGATGCCATGGTGCGCCTCAAAACGCCCCTTGAGCCCGCGCAGGATGCCGATGGTGTCTTCGACCGAAGGCTCGGAGACGTCGACTTTCTGGAAGCGACGCGCCAGGGCACGGTCTTTTTCGAAGATCCCACGGAATTCCTGGAACGTGGTCGAGCCGATGCAGCGGATATCACCCGACGACAGCAATGGCTTGAGCAGGTTGGAGGCGTCCATCACGCCACCGGATGCCGCACCGGCACCAATGATCGTATGGATCTCATCGATAAACAGGATCGCCTGTGGGCGTTTTTTCAGTTCACCGAGCAGCGCCTTGAAGCGCTTCTCGAAATCGCCGCGATATTTGGTCCCGGCGAGCAACGCACCCAGATCAAGGGAGTAGACGACACTGTTGGCCAGCAGGTCCGGGACCTGGTTGTCGACAATACGCTTGGCGAGACCTTCGGCAATCGCGGTTTTACCCACACCCGCCTCGCCCACCAGCAATGGGTTGTTCTTGCGACGACGCGCCAGGATCTGCGCTACACGCTCAACCTCAAGCTCACGCCCCACCAGCGGATCGATCCGCCCCTGACGCGCCAGCTCGTTGAGGTTGCTGGCATAGGCATCCAGCGGGTTGCTTGAAGAAGAAGACTCACCGCCCTCGTCGTCCTGCATATCCTGCTCACCCTCGGAATGATCGCCGTGCCCAGGCACCTTGGAGATACCGTGGGCGATGTAGTTGACGACATCGATGCGGGCAACGCTCTGCTGCTTGAGCAGGAACACTGCTTGGCTTTCCTGTTCGCTGAAGATCGCCACAAGCACATTGGCGCCAGTGACTTCACGCTTACCGGAGCTCTGTACGTGGAACACAGCGCGCTGCAATACCCGCTGGAAGCCCAGGGTCGGCTGGGTTTCGCGGTCCTCGTCATGCACGGAGATCAGTGGCGTGGTGGAGTCGATAAACTCCTGCAGGTCATGCTTGAGTTTGTCGAGGTTGGCGCCGCACGCACGCAACACGGTGGCGGCAGCTTCATTGTCCAAAAGTGCCAGCAAAAGGTGTTCGACGGTCATGAATTCATGACGCTTCGAACGAGCCTCCTTGAAGGCAAGATTGAGGGTGACTTCGAGCTCGCGGTTTAACATAGCTTCACCTCATACCCAAGTGGTCGGCGTTAACCGTCCTTCTCGATTTCACAGAGTAGCGGATGCTGGCTTTCCCTGGCGTACTGGTTGACCTGCATGGCCTTTGTCTCGGCGATGTCACGGGTAAACACTCCACATACTGCCCGTCCTTCTGTGTGAACGGCCAGCATTACCTTGGTCGCCAACTCGCGGTTCAGGTTAAAAAACACCTCGAGCACTTCGACGACGAAATCCATCGGTGTGTAGTCATCATTGAACAAAACCACCTTGTACATCGGCGGCGCCTGTAAAGCAGGCTTGGCCTCTTTGACAGCAATGCCCGCAGAACCGTCGTCATCGTGTTCGTGATCCGGTCGATCCTGATTGAATGTTAGTCGAATCTGGCTGATTGCATGCATGGAAAGAAAGGTTCGTCAGTGGTTCAAATACAGTGGTGGGGGCGAGCTGTCAGAAATTCAACTCTGACCGACTGGTCGCCTTGACTATCGGCAAATCGGTGTTACAACCAATAGAACCCACAGTGGGTAAAAAAGGTCCGCGCAGTCAACCTTATTTATTCGGGTTAGGACGGATAAACTGGATGATACTCCAGTGATGGAGTCTGGTGCAGAAGGAAATGGGTATGTCTGGCGTCAAGATCAATGGCAAGGTCAAGTGGTTCAACAACGCCAAAGGATATGGCTTTGTGAATGAAGAAGGAAAAACTGAGGATCTTTTTGCGCATTACTCAGCGATCATTATGGATGGTTACAAAACGCTGAAAGCTGGCCAGGTGGTGAGCTTTGAAATCATTCAAGGACCGAAAGGGCTGCACGCAGTGAACATCGATGCAGTGAAAGTCGAATCAACGGAAAAAACCGTACCCTCCCACGCTCATAAAGAAAAGAAGCAAACGGCCTGATCCACCGTCGAGCGCGTAGCTCGCGAAAAAAAACGGCCGCCCCCAATCAATGTGGGGCGGCCGTTTTTTATGGCTTGAGCCTTACATATGCGAAATCAGCGCATCACCAAAGCCCGACGACGACACCAACTTGGCGCCCTCCATCAACCGCTCGAAGTCATAGGTCACGGTCTTGGCCGAAATCGCACCATTGGTACCCTTGATGATCAGGTCGGCCGCCTCGACCCACCCCATGTGGCGCAACATCATTTCCGCCGACAAAATCAACGACCCCGGGTTGACCTGGTCCTTGCCCGCGTATTTTGGCGCAGTGCCGTGGGTGGCTTCGAACATTGCCACGGTATCGGACAGGTTCGCCCCCGGCGCAATACCGATACCGCCCACCTCCGCCGCCAGGGCGTCGGACAGGTAGTCACCATTGAGGTTGAGGGTAGCAATCACGTCATATTCGGCCGGACGCAACAGGATCTGCTGGAGCATGGCGTCGGCAATCGCATCCTTGACCACCACATTCTTGCCGGTCTTCGGGTTCTTGAACTGCATCCACGGCCCGCCATCAAGCAGGGTCGCGCCAAATTCCTCAGCGGCCACCTCGTAGGCCCATTCCTTGAAGGCCCCTTCGGTGAACTTCATGATGTTGCCTTTGTGCACGATGGTCAGCGAATCGCGATCATTATCCACTACGTATTGAAGGGCCTTACGCGCCAGGCGCTTGGTACCTTCCTTGGAAACCGGCTTGACGCCAATCCCGCAATCCTGGTCAAAACGGATCTTGGTGACGCCCATTTCCTCCTTGAGGAACTTGATCACCTTGATCGCTTCCGGCGAGCCGGCCTTCCACTCGATCCCGGCATAAATATCTTCGGAGTTTTCGCGGAAGATGGTCATGTCCACGTCGCCAGGCTTCTTGACCGGGCTGGGCACGCCTTCAAACCAGCGCACCGGGCGCAGGCACACATAGAGGTCAAGTTGCTGGCGCAGCGCCACGTTCAACGACCGGATCCCGCCACCGACCGGTGTGGTCAGCGGGCCCTTGATGGACACCACATAATCCTTGACCGCATCGAGGGTTTCCTGGGGCAGCCAGGTGTCCTGATCGTAGACCTGGGTCGCCTTCTCGCCGGCGTACACCTCCATCCACGAAATCTTGCGCTTGCCGCCGTAGGCCTTTTCAACAGCTGCGTCGACCACCTTGATCATCACCGGGCTGATGTCGACGCCAATACCGTCACCTTCGATATAAGGGATGATCGGTTGGTCAGGAACATTGAGAGAATGGTCTGCGTTGACGGTGATTTTGTCGCCGACTGCCGGAACCTGAATCTTCTTGTATCCCATGCTGAACTCCATCTATGGATTGAACATCTGGCTGCGTTCGAGCCTACTCCAGATAAATGGCGACTGAAACCTCGCGCCATGCTCATTTGCATCGAAAACAGCATAAATTGCCACCTACAAGCCTGAAAGCAAAGGGAAAAACGCCAATCTTGAGCACATCGTGCGACTTTAGGCGCAACCCGGTACCTGCGACCTTTAGACCAATGGACGACACACCTTTTGTATGAAGGCTCGGCGTAAGCATAGCGACCTATGTATAATGCCGCCGCTGACCAAAGAGTCACGACGGCGGACCGCTCCAGTTTCTGCAAATAAAGAGCGGCGCCTTCCGCCAAAAGCAGGACTAATACAATAGTCCACCCGCTTGACGCTCGACTGATGCAACCCAACATCACCGCGAAGAAACCTCGACCTTTCGCTCATGGATGACTTTGAACGAACGCGCTCCACCCGGCGCATCTCGAGTTTCTGCGCACGCTTTCAGCAAAGAAGAGAGTTAATCCGAATATGCCCACCCGCTCGAAGATCATCTACACCTTCACCGACGAAGCCCCAGCCCTCGCCACCTATTCACTGCTGCCTATCGTAGAGGCCTTCACCGCTTCCGCTGATATTGCCGTGGAAACCCGCGATATTTCCCTCGCCGGGCGCATCCTCGCAAGCTTCCCCGAGCAACTGGGCACCAAGGCTGTACCGGACCACCTCGCCGAACTGGGCGCCCTGGCCGTTACCCCCGAAGCCAACATCATCAAGCTGCCTAACATCAGTGCTTCGACCCCGCAGCTGCAAGCCGCGATCAAAGAACTGCAGGCCCAGGGCTACGCCCTGCCGGACTACCCGGAAACCGTAACCACCGACGCGGAAAAAGAAACCCGCGCACGTTACGACAAGGTCAAGGGTAGCGCCGTGAACCCGGTACTGCGCGAAGGCAACTCCGACCGCCGCGCACCGCTGTCGGTCAAGAACTATGCGCGCAAGCACCCGCACAAAATGGGTGCCTGGGCTGCCGACTCCAAATCCCACGTTGCCCACATGAGCAGCGGCGACTTCTACGGCAGCGAAAAAGCCGTACAGATCGAAGCGGCCGATGCTGTCAAAATCGAGCTGGTCGGCAAGGATGGCGCCACCACCGTCCTCAAAGAAAAGACCACCGCCCAGGCCGGCGAAATCCTCGACAGCGCCGTGCTGAGCAAAAACGCCCTGCGTTCGTTCATCGCCGCTGAAATCGAAGACGCCAAGAAACAAGGCGTATTGCTGTCGGTGCACCTCAAAGCCACCATGATGAAGGTCTCCGACCCAATCATGTTCGGCCAGATCGTTGCCGAGTTCTATAAAGATGCCCTGACCAAGCACGCCACCGTGCTGGAACAGATCGGCTTCAACCTGAACAACGGCATCGGCGACCTGTACGCACGCATCAAGGCGCTGCCGGCCGACCAGCAAGCGCAGATCGAAGCGGACATCCAGGCGGTCTACGCCGCTCGCCCTTCCCTGGCGATGGTCAACTCCGACAAAGGCATCACCAACCTGCACGTGCCGAGCGACGTGATCGTCGACGCCTCGATGCCGGCCATGATCCGTGACTCCGGCAAAATGTGGGGCACCGACGGCCAACTGCACGACACCAAGGCCGTGATTCCAGACCGCTGCTACGCCACCATCTACCAAGCCGTCATCGAAGACTGCAAGGCCAATGGCGCCTTCGACCCAACCACCATGGGCAGCGTGCCGAACGTTGGCCTGATGGCTAAAAAAGCCGAAGAGTACGGCTCCCACGACAAGACCTTCCAGATCAAGGCCGACGGCGTAGTCCGCGTCACCGACAGCAAGGGCAACCTGCTGATGGAACAGAACGTCGAAGCCGGCGACATCTTCCGCATGTGCCAGACCAAGGACGCGCCGATCCAGGACTGGGTCAAGCTGGCCGTCAACCGTGCCCGCGCCAGCAACACCCCGGCCATCTTCTGGCTGGACCCCAAGCGTGCGCACGACGGCGTCGTGGTCGAGAAAGTTCAGGCTTACCTGAAAGACCACAACACCGAAGGCCTGGACATCCGCATCATGTCGCCGGTCGACGCCATGAAGTTCACCTTGGAACGCACCCGCAAGGGCCTGGACACCATCTCGGTAACCGGCAACGTACTGCGCGACTACCTGACCGACCTGTTCCCGATCATGGAACTGGGCACCAGCGCCAAGATGCTGTCGATCGTGCCACTGATGAATGGCGGTGGCCTGTTCGAAACCGGCGCCGGCGGTTCGGCACCCAAGCACGTGCAGCAATTGCTGGAAGAAAACTTCCTGCGTTGGGACTCCCTGGGCGAGTTCCTGGCCCTGGCCGCCTCCCTTGAGCATTTGGGTGTGACCTACAACAACCCGAAAGCCTTGGTACTGTCCAAGACCCTGGACCAGGCCACCGGCCAGTTCCTGGACAACAACAAGTCGCCATCGCGCAAAGTCGGCAACATCGACAACCGCGGCAGCCACTTCTACCTGGCGCTGTACTGGGCCCAAGCCCTGGCCGCCCAGACCGAAGACACTGCACTGCAAGCGCAGTTCGGCGAACTGGCCAAGACCCTGGCGGAGAACGAAGCAACCATCGTTGCCGAACTCAACGCCGTACAGGGCAAGCCAGTGGACATCGGCGGCTACTACGCGCCGAACCCAGAGCTGACCAGCAAGGCCATGCGCCCAAGCAACACCCTCAACGCGGCGATTGCCAAGTTGAAGTAAGGTTGTAACGATGCAAAAGAAGCCCCGGCCTTGTGCCGGGGTTTCTGTTTCCAGCAAATAAACCGGATTCAAATGTGGGAGGGAGCTTGCTCCCGATGGCAGAACAATCGCGAAAAACTCTAATGAACTGTAAGTTCTAACAGGTGCCCCCCAGCCCCCTGAGGGCCATCCTTATCCCGTGACGACTGAGCCGAGACCGGGAGACCATCAAATGTTGCGCACCTACTATTTATTGCCACTGGGCGCTTTCTTACTTGCGCTGCTGCCCCTGGCAAACGCTGGCCAAAACGTCCAGATGACATACTTCCTCAACGCGAGCTTTACCTGCCAGAACGGCGTCACAACGCAAGGATATAGCGTTTATGTGGTTGGCTCGCACCCAGAAGTCGGAAAATGGGACCCCGCCAACGCCGTTTTACTCAGCCCATCCAACTACCCGACATGGACCGGCCAGGTGCGTTTTTCGGGCGTCCAGCTCGATGAAAAGGTGGAATGGAAGTGCATTATTCGCAACGAAAAGAACCCGCAGGATGTACAGAAATGGCAGGCTGGGCCGAATAACGAAGTGATATTGACGTTCTCCCCGCAAGCCCAGGCCACCGCTACGTTTTGAGCAGCCCAGCCATGTCCGGCGTATCATGCAGGATGATTTAGCCCCCACCTGCATTCGAGAGCCATTCATGACCTGGCAACCCCACATCACCGTCGCCACCATCGTCGAAGACAACGGCAAGTTCCTGATGGTCGAAGAACTCAAGGGCGGCCGCGCCGTGCTCAACCAGCCCGCCGGCCACCTCGACCCGCACGAAACCCTGACGGAAGCCGCCGTGCGTGAAACCCTCGAAGAAACCGGCTGGGACGTCGAAGCCACCGGCATCGTCGGCATCTACCTGTACACCGCACCGAGCAACGGCGTGACCTATCAGCGCGTGTGCTTTATCGCCAAGGCCCTGCAACACCACCCGGGCTATCAACTCGACGAAGGCATCGTCCGCGCCCGCTGGCTCACCCGTGACGAACTGATGGCCCTGCGCGACGACTGGCGCAGCGAGCTGATCATCCGCTGTATCGATGATTATCTGGCCGGCCAGCGCCACAGCCTGGAATTGATCCGCCCTTCTCTTTAGCCTTGCGGGCCCAGGCCTGTTAGAATCGCGTCCTTTTTCAAGACACCCGTTGAAACCCTATGCGTGATCCAGCCCCTTCTGCCACACAAAAGAAGCGCGTCATCGTCGGCATGTCCGGCGGCGTGGACTCTTCCGTTTCCGCCGTTCTGCTCATGGAGCAGGGTTATGAGGTGGAAGGCCTGTTCATGAAGAACTGGGAAGAAGACGATGGAACGGAATATTGCACCGCCATGGACGACCTGGCGGATGCGCAGGCCGTGTGCGACAAGATCGGTATCAAGCTGCACACCGCCAATTTCGCCGCCGAGTACTGGGACAACGTGTTCGAGCACTTCCTGGCCGAATACAAGGCCGGTCGCACGCCGAACCCGGACATCCTGTGTAACCGCGAGATCAAGTTCAAGGCGTTCCTCGACTACGCCATGATGCTCGGCGCCGACCTGATCGCCACCGGCCACTACGTGCGTCGCCGCGATATCGACGGCCGCACCGAACTGCTCAAGGGCCTGGACCCGAACAAGGACCAGAGCTACTTCCTGCATGCCGTCGGCGGCGAACAGATCGCCAAGACCCTGTTCCCGGTCGGCGAACTGGAAAAGCCCGAGGTCCGCAAGATCGCCGAGCAACATGGCCTGGCCACCGCCAAGAAGAAAGATTCCACCGGGATCTGCTTTATCGGTGAGCGCCGCTTCAGCGACTTCCTCAAGCAATACCTGCCGGCACAACCGGGCGACATCAAAACCACCGATGGTGAAGTGATCGGTCGCCACCACGGCCTTATGTACCACACCATCGGCCAACGCCAGGGTCTGGGCATAGGCGGCCTCAAAGACGCCGGTGAAGAGCCGTGGTACGTGCTGGTCAAGGACCTGGAAAACAACGTACTGATCGTCGGCCAGGGCAACGAACACCCTTTGCTGTTCTCCGGCGCCCTGCTCGCTTCGGAAATCTATTGGGTCAACCCGATCGACCTGAGCACGCCGCGCCGCCTGACCGCCAAAGTGCGTTATCGCCAGAGCGACCAACCCTGCACCCTGGAAAAAACCGCTTCGGGCTACCGCGCCACCTTCGATGACCCGCAGCGCGCGGTCACGCCTGGCCAATCCGTGGTGTTCTATGACGGTGAAATCTGCCTGGGCGGCGGCGTGATTGAAGTCGCGCAGGCCTGGAGCAACCCGGCATGAGCCCGACCCAGGAGCAATTGACCGCACTGGGCGGCGTATTTCTGTCTGCCGTGCTGGTGGACAAGATCGCCAAGACCGGCCAGGTCACCGAAGCGGGCCTGACCTGCATGCTCGGCAGCCTGCTGATCCGCGACCCCAAGGACACCCTCGAAGTCTACGGCGGCGACGACCTCGCGCTGCGTGAAGGCTACCGCGCGCTGATCGGCGCCTTGGAGCGCGACCCGAGCACCTTGCAGCGCGAGCCGCTGCGCTATGCCCTGTCGATGCTCGGCCTCGAGCGGCAACTGGCCAAGCGCGACGACATGCTGGAAACCATCGGCAAACGCCTGCCGCAGATCCAATCCCAGGTCGAGCACTTCGGCACGGCTCACGAAAACGTGATCGCCGCCTGCGGCGCGCTGTACCAGGATACTTTGAGTACCTTGCGCCAACGGATCCAGGTGCACGGCGACATGCGCAACCTGCAACAACCGAACAACGCCTCGAAAATCCGTGCGCTGCTGCTGGCCGGTATTCGTTCGGCGCGGTTGTGGCGCCAGTTGGGCGGTCATCGTTGGCAACTAGTGATCAGCCGGCGCAAATTGCTCAAAGAGCTTTACCCGTTGATGCGCAACGAATAAGTCGCACCAGCACGCTATTTTCAAGCCGTTACGCGTAATACGCCGGTCAGTTGGCAACGGACTGGCGGATTTTTTCATGTATGATACGCGCCCCATTTCGTTGCCCGACTGTCCGAGAACACCCCATGCAGCTCTCTTCGCTCACTGCGGTTTCCCCTGTTGACGGCCGCTACGCCGGCAAAACCCAGGCCCTGCGCCCTATTTTCAGCGAATACGGCTTGATCCGTGCTCGTGTACTGGTTGAAGTGCGCTGGCTCCAGCGCCTGGCCAGTCACCGCGCCATCAGCGAAGTGCCGGCGTTTTCCGCCGAGGCCAACGCTGTATTGAACACCCTGGCGGAAAACTTCTCTCTGGAGCACGCCGAGCGTGTCAAAGAGATCGAGCGCACCACCAACCACGACGTCAAAGCCATTGAGTACCTACTCAAGGAGCAAGCGGCCAAGCTGCCGGAACTGGCCCAGGTCAGTGAATTCATCCACTTTGCCTGCACCAGCGAGGACATCAACAACCTGTCCCACGCCCTGATGCTGCGCGAAGGCCGTGATGACGTGATGCTGCCGCTGATGCGCCAGACCGCCGAAGCCATCCGCGAACTGGCGATCCGCTTCGCTGCTGTGCCGATGCTGTCGCGCACCCACGGTCAACCCGCCTCCCCGACCACCCTGGGCAAAGAACTGGCCAACGTGGTGTACCGCCTGGAGCGTCAAATCGCTCAAGTCGCTGCCGTTCCGCTGCTGGGCAAGATCAACGGCGCTGTCGGCAACTACAATGCCCACCTGTCGGCTTACCCTGAGATCGACTGGGAAGCCAACGCCCGCGCCTTCATCGAAGACGAACTGGGCCTGGGCTTCAACCCGTACACCACGCAGATCGAACCGCACGACTATATTGCCGAGCTGTTCGACGCGATTGCGCGTTTCAACACCATCCTGATCGACTTCGATCGCGATATCTGGGGCTACATCTCCCTGGGCTACTTCAAGCAGCGCACCATTGCCGGTGAAATCGGTTCGTCGACCATGCCGCACAAGGTCAACCCGATCGACTTCGAAAACTCCGAAGGCAACCTCGGCATCGCCAACGCGTTGTTCCAGCACCTGGCCAGCAAGTTGCCGATCTCCCGCTGGCAGCGCGACCTGACCGACTCCACTGTACTGCGCAACCTCGGCGTGGGTTTTGCCCACAGCGTGATCGCGTACGAAGCCAGCCTCAAAGGCATCAGCAAGCTGGAGCTCAACGAGCAGAAAATCGCCGCCGACCTGGACGCGTGCTGGGAAGTACTGGCCGAGCCGATCCAGACCGTGATGCGTCGCTACAACATCGAAAACCCCTACGAGAAGCTCAAAGAGTTGACCCGTGGCAAGGGCATCAGCCCGCAAGCGCTGCAAACTTTCATCGACGGCCTGGACATGCCGGACGCTGCCAAGGCCGAGCTGAAATTGCTCACCCCGGCCAACTACATCGGCAACGCCGTGGCCCAAGCCAAGCGCATCTGATCATCGCAAGACCCTTGAGACGCCCGGCCGCGCCGGGCGTTTTTATTTCAGTCTAAAAAGTGCTTTTTTTCAATAGGTTACACATGAATCCTGATATCCCTCTTCAACTTTTGGGCGGCATCACGGCACGGGAATTCCTGCGCGATTACTGGCAGAAAAAACCGCTGCTGATCCGTCAGGCCATCCCTGACTTCGAAAGCCCGATAGACGCCGACGAACTGGCCGGCCTGGCCCTGGAAGAAGAAGTCGAATCGCGCCTGGTGATCGAACACGGCGAGCGCCCATGGGAACTGCGCCGCGGCCCGTTCGCCGAAGACGCCTTCAGCACCCTGCCGGAACGCGAGTGGACCCTGCTGGTACAAGCGGTCGACCAGTTCGTACCGGAAGTGGCCGAGTTGCTGGAGCAGTTCCGCTTCCTGCCTAGCTGGCGCATCGATGACGTGATGATCAGCTTCGCCGCGCCAGGCGGCAGCGTAGGCCCGCACTTCGACAACTACGACGTGTTCCTGCTGCAAGCCCAAGGCAAGCGCAACTGGAAGATCGGCCAGATGTGCAGCTCCGAAAGCCCACTGCTGCAACACGCCGACCTGCGCATCCTCGCCGAATTCGAAGAAAGTGCCGAATGGGTGCTGGAACCGGGCGACATGCTCTACCTGCCGCCGCGCCTGGCACACTACGGCATCGCTGAAGATGACTGCATGACCTACTCGGTCGGCTTCCGCGCCCCAAGCGCCGCCGAAGTACTGACCCACTTCACCGACTTCCTCGCCCAGTACCTGACGGACGAAGAGCGCTACACCGACGCCGACGCCCAGCCCGTCAGCGACCCGCATCAGATCCAGAGCGACGCCCTTGATCGCCTCAAGAGCCTGCTGGCCGAGCACATGAGCGACGAGCGCATGTTGCTGACCTGGTTCGGCCAGTTCATGACCGAGCCACGCTACCCGGAACTGGTAGCGGGCGAAGACGTGGGCGAAGAAGACTTCCTCGGCAGCCTGCAGGACGGCGCGATCCTGGTGCGCAACCCTAGCGCGCGCATGGCCTGGTCCGAAGTGGATGATGATGTACTGCTGTTCGCCAGCGGCCAGAGCCGTTACCTGCCAGGCAAACTGCGCGAGCTGTTGAAACTGGTGTGCTCGGCCGATGCGCTGCACAGCGAAAACCTCGGCGAGTGGCTCGCCGACGAAGACGGTCGCGACCTGCTGTGCGAATTGGTCAAGCAAGGGAGCTTGGGGTTTGCCGATGAATAAGATTCACGTAAGTGTCGCGGACTGGCGAAAGGATATCGACGAGATTCGGCGCATTCGTGAAGCGGTATTTATCGCTGAGCAATCGGTTCCACCGGAGCTGGAATGGGACGCGGACGACGCGGACGCCATGCATTTCCTCGCATTCGAAGGCGACTTTGCGATTGGCACCGCGCGCCTGCTGCCCAGCGGCGAGATCGGCCGCGTGTCGGTGCTCAAGGACTGGCGCGGGCTGAAGGTGGGCGACAAGCTGATGGAGGCCGTGATCGAAGCAGCTGAAAAACGCGGCCAGACCAAGCAGTTTCTCAGCGCTCAGGTGTATGCCGCACCGTTTTATGAGCGGCTGGGCTTCGAGATCGTCAGTGACGAGTTTCTTGAAGTCGGGATTCCGCACGTCGATATGGTGCGCGGGGGCTGACTCAAGACCGAGTCGCCGCCATCGGGGGCAAGCCCCCTCCCACATTGGCCGCATTCCAAAGGATGTACTCGGTCAAGTGTGGGAGGGGGCTTGCTCCCGATAGCTATCTCAGCAACACCCCAAAATGCCCTGCCAGCCAGGGCATTTTGCCGTCTACGATTCAATATGCGACCCGCCAGGCCGACAAACTGGCACTATCAAGCCCAAATGACTCGCAGAGATAACGGACATGTCCCTACGCACCCTGCTCACCGCACTCCTGCTGACCGCCAGCGTCTCGGCCATGGCCGACACCCAAGTCGTCAACCTGAGCAACCGCACCAGCGCCGACCTGCTGCCTGTAGCACAGAACTTCATCGGCAAGGACGGCACCGTCAGCGCTTACGGCAACCAGCTTATTGTCAAAGCCGAGCCCGGCAAGATCGAAGAGCTGCGCGCCCTGCTCGCCCAACTCGACACGCCGGCCAAGCGCCTGCTGATCACCGTCGACACCAACGAAACCAACCAGCAAAACAGCGGCGACAGCCAGACCCGCATCATCAGCTATGGCACCGCCAGTCGCGACGGCGGCATCCAGCAGATCCAGGCCAGTGAAGGCGTGCCGGCCCTGATCCAGGTAGGCCAGAGCGTCCCGCTGACCACCACCCAACCCGACGCGTACGGGCGCCCGCAAAACCAGACCCAATATCGCAATGTCACCCAGGGCTTTTATGTGACCGCCAGCGTCACTGGCGAGACCGTACACCTGGCGATCAGTACCAACCGTGACCGCATGAGCCAGGAACGTCCCGATGTAGTGAACGTGCAAAGTACCGACACAACCGTCAGCGGGCGCTTGGGCGAATGGATATCCCTGGCCGGCGTCAATCGTGAAACCCAGGCCGATAAATCCTCCACAACCCGCAGCTACGCTACCCAGGGGCGCGACGACCTGACTTTACGGGTCAAGGTCGACACCCTGAACTGAAGCACCAAAAACTGACTGATGAGTCGTATTAGACTAAAGATGTAGTGCTTCAAAAAAAGCACTACAAAACATTTGACGATCCAAAAAAGCATGGGCATGATGGCCTCGCTCCCGCTAATCAGAGGCCCTGGCAAGGGTCTTCGGATCGCCGCTCTAAGTTACCCACCTGAGCCGATTCGTGTCTGTACCGCCCACAAGGTGTGTTTGACGTTGGTTGCGACTGGAACGAAGTTGTCCCGAGGGACGGAAGCTAACCAGGTAACCCGGCAACACACTGCAGAATGTCCAACGGCCCACGACGCCCAAAGACTGTTCTCGGTTCGCCCCTACCTGCTCACTTTCTCCCTTGAGCCCTTCGTTCACCCCGTCGCCTCCCCCGTCGAACCTGGCTTGACCGCCTATGCCTCTGGTCAGCGAGCCGCCCTACCGCGCAACGATTGCGTGGCAGGCAAAAGGACTTTTCCACCTAGACCTATGCGACGAGGTTTTTCCCCATGGCACTGACACGCGAACAGCAAATTGCAGCCCTTGAAAAAGATTGGGCTGAAAACCCACGCTGGAAAGGCGTAACCCGCGCTTATTCCGCTGCTGACGTCGTCCGCCTGCGTGGCTCGGTTCAACCCGAGCACACCTTTGCAAAACTCGGCGCCGAGAAGCTGTGGAACCTGGTCACCCAAGGTGCCAAGCCTTCCTTCCGCCCCGACAAAGATTTCGTCAACTGCATGGGCGCCCTCACTGGCGGCCAGGCAGTCCAACAGGTGAAAGCCGGTATCCAGGCGATCTACCTGTCCGGCTGGCAAGTGGCGGCGGACAACAACTCCGCCGAGTCCATGTACCCCGACCAATCGCTGTACCCGGTGGACTCCGTGCCGACCGTGGTCAAGCGCATCAACAACTCGTTCCGTCGTGCCGACCAGATCCAGTGGAAAGCCGGCAAGAACCCAGGTGACGAAGGCTACATCGACTACTTCGCACCGATCGTGGCTGACGCCGAGGCCGGTTTCGGCGGCGTACTGAACGCTTACGAGCTGATGAAGAGCATGATCGAAGCAGGCGCTGCCGGCGTTCACTTCGAAGACCAACTGGCTTCCGTGAAAAAATGCGGCCACATGGGCGGCAAGGTACTGGTTCCGACCCAGGAAGCCGTACAGAAGCTGACCGCTGCGCGTTTGGCCGCTGACGTTGCCGGGACGCCGACCATCATCCTGGCGCGTACCGATGCCAACGCCGCTGACCTGCTGACGTCGGACTGCGACCCGTACGACCAGCCGTTCGTGACCGGCGAACGTACCCAGGAAGGCTTCTACAAAGTACGCGCCGGCCTGGACCAGGCTATCGCTCGCGGCCTGGCCTACGCGCCGTACGCCGACCTGATCTGGTGCGAAACCGCCAAGCCGGATCTGGACGAAGCCCGTCGCTTTGCTGAAGCGATCAAAAAGGAATACCCGGACCAACTGCTGTCCTACAACTGCTCGCCTTCTTTCAACTGGAAGAAGAACCTGGACGACGCGACCATCGCCAAGTTCCAGCGCGAACTGTCCGCCATGGGCTACAAGCACCAGTTCATCACCCTGGCCGGCATTCACAACATGTGGCACAGCATGTTCAACCTGGCGCACGACTACGCCCGCAACGACATGACCGCCTACGTGAAGCTGCAGGAGCAGGAATTCGCTGACGCCGCCAAGGGCTACACCTTCGTGGCGCACCAGCAGGAAGTGGGCACCGGCTACTTCGACGACATGACCACCGTGATCCAGGGCGGCACCTCGTCCGTGACCGCGCTGACCGGCTCGACCGAAGAAGAACAGTTTCACTGATTGATCGGGTACACGGCCACGGCGGCCCCAGGGAAGACCTAACCGCCGTGCCGCACAACAATCACGCCCCGACTGGTTCGGGGCGTTTTTTTTGCCTGGACTGAGCCCCCTCCCACATGGGGAAATGTGATCTGCCTGAAAATTTTGCGCAAATCTTGATCCAGAGCGGTATTCGCTGCAGATAAATCGGTTAAAAGATCCACTCCAACACTCGCGACATTCAAGCAAGTAACGGCAACTTCCCGCGCCACACGAGAAACACTCGCTTAAACCTCCGCGCAAACAATATTCATTATCATTTGGCACTTAAAAGCTTCGTTACCGGTTAAACAAAACAGATTTGATTAAATGCCCGCTAATGCCCACCCTGTAAGGGTTACAGCCCCATTGAGGTGCACTATGTCCTTATTCCAACGAATAATTTCGCTATCGCAATTTTACTTGCCCGGTGTTTAGCCATAAAATCACCGCGGTTGACTGCGCTGCGACATATCGTCACTGCATCATTACTTTTTCGAGCTCAGAGACCTTTGCTCTCTGTTAAGGATTTCCAGCATGACCGAAGCGACAGGACTCATGGCCCACAACTGGGGCTTTGCCATTTTCCTCCTCGGTGTTGTCGGCCTCTGTGCCTTCATGCTCGGCGTCTCCAGCCTCCTTGGGTCAAAAGCCTGGGGCCGCAGCAAAAACGAACCGTTCGAGTCGGGCATGCTACCTACAGGTGGCGCCCGCTTGCGGCTCTCAGCCAAATTCTATCTGGTCGCGATGCTCTTCGTGATCTTCGATATCGAAGCCCTTTTTCTCTTTGCCTGGTCTGTGTCCGTCCGCGAAAGCGGCTGGACCGGATTCGTCGAAGCCCTCGTTTTCATAGCAATTCTGTTGGCAGGCCTTGTCTACCTATTTCGAGTGGGCGCCCTTGATTGGGCTCCGGAAGCTCGTCGTAAGCGGCAAGCGAAGCTGAAACAATGAGGCTTTGGCGATGCAATACAATCTCACCAGGATCGACCCGGATGCTCCTAACGAGCAATACCCCATCGGCGAACGGGAAACCGTTTCCGACCCGTTAGAAGACCAAGTCCACAAAAACATCTACATGGGCAAGCTGGAGGACGTGCTGAGTGGCGCGGTCAACTGGGGGCGTAAAAACTCCCTGTGGCCGTACAACTTCGGCCTTTCGTGCTGCTACGTGGAAATGACCACCGCCTTCACGGCGCCCCACGACATCGCGCGCTTTGGCGCCGAAGTTATCCGGGCCTCGCCGCGCCAGGCGGATTTCATGGTTATCGCCGGTACCTGCTTCATCAAGATGGCGCCGATCATCCAGCGTCTCTATGAGCAAATGCTCGAGCCGAAGTGGGTTATCTCCATGGGTTCGTGCGCCAACTCCGGTGGCATGTACGACATCTACTCGGTCGTTCAAGGGGTGGACAAGTTCCTGCCCGTGGACGTCTATGTGCCTGGCTGCCCGCCCCGCCCCGAAGCATTTCTGCAAGGCTTGATGCTGTTGCAGGAATCGATTGGCAAGGAGCGTCGCCCGCTGTCCTGGGTCGTCGGCGATCAAGGCGTGTATCGCGCCGAGATGCCTTCGCAAAAGGATGCGCGCCGCGAACAGCGAATCGCAGTCACCAATCTGCGCAGCCCCGACGAAGTCTGATCCAGCCCGCTTCTTTTATAGAACGAAAACCTGGCCTCATTCTTTACGTTGACCGAAAGCGATAAAAAACCATGACTACAGGCAGTGCTCTGTATATCCCGCCTTATAAGGCAGACGACCAGGATGTGGTCGTCGAACTCAATAACCGTTTCGGCCCTGACGCCTTCACCGCCCAGGCCACACGCACCGGTATGCCGGTGCTGTGGGTGGCGCGCGCCAAGCTCGTCGAGGTCCTGACCTTCCTGCGCAACCTGCCCAAGCCGTACGTCATGCTCTATGACCTGCATGGCGTGGACGAGCGTCTGCGCACCAAGCGCCAGGGGCTGCCGAGCGGCGCCGATTTCACCGTGTTCTACCACTTGATGTCGCTGGAGCGTAACAGCGACGTGATGATCAAGGTCGCGCTGAGCGAAAGCGACCTGAGCGTCCCGACCGTGACCGGTATCTGGCCGAACGCCAGCTGGTACGAGCGTGAAGTCTGGGACATGTTCGGTATCGACTTCCCTGGCCACCCGCACCTGACGCGCATCATGATGCCGCCGACCTGGGAAGGTCACCCGCTGCGCAAGGACTTCCCTGCCCGCGCCACCGAATTCGACCCGTTCAGCCTCAACCTGGCCAAGCAACAGCTGGAAGAAGAAGCCGCGCGCTTCCGTCCGGAAGACTGGGGCATGAAGCGCTCCGGCACCAACGAGGACTACATGTTCCTCAACCTGGGCCCGAACCACCCTTCGGCTCACGGTGCCTTCCGTATCATCCTGCAACTGGATGGCGAAGAAATCGTCGACTGCGTACCGGACATCGGCTACCACCACCGTGGTGCCGAGAAGATGGCCGAGCGCCAGTCCTGGCACAGCTTCATCCCGTACACCGACCGTATCGACTACCTCGGCGGCGTGATGAACAACCTGCCGTACGTGCTCTCGGTCGAGAAGCTGGCCGGCATTAAAGTGCCAGACCGCGTCGACACCATCCGCATCATGATGGCCGAGTTCTTCCGCATCACCAGCCACCTGCTGTTCCTGGGTACCTATATCCAGGACGTCGGCGCCATGACCCCGGTGTTCTTCACCTTCACCGACCGTCAGCGTGCCTACAAGGTCATCGAGGCCATCACCGGCTTCCGTCTGCACCCGGCCTGGTACCGCATCGGCGGCGTGGCCCACGACCTGCCCAATGGTTGGGAGCGCCTGGTCAAGGAATTCGTCGAGTGGATGCCCAAGCGTCTGGACGAATACCAGAAAGCCGCCCTGGACAACAGCATCCTCAAGGGCCGCACCATCGGCGTCGCGCAGTACAACACCAAAGAAGCCCTGGAATGGGGCGTCACCGGTGCCGGCCTGCGTTCCACCGGTTGCGACTTCGACCTGCGTAAAGCACGCCCGTATTCCGGCTACGAGAACTTCGAGTTCGAAGTACCCTTGGCGGCCAATGGCGATGCCTACGACCGTTGCATCGTGCGCGTCGAAGAAATGCGCCAGAGCCTGAAGATCATCGAGCAGTGCATGCGCAACATGCCGGCCGGCCCGTACAAAGCGGATCACCCGCTGACCACGCCGCCGCCCAAAGAGCGCACGCTGCAGCACATCGAAACCCTGATCACGCACTTCCTGCAGGTTTCGTGGGGCCCGGTCATGCCGGCCAACGAATCCTTCCAGATGATCGAAGCGACCAAGGGTATCAACAGTTATTACCTGACGAGCGATGGCGGCACCATGAGCTACCGCACCCGGATTCGCACCCCAAGCTTCCCGCACTTGCAGCAGATCCCTTCGGTGATCAAAGGCGAGATGGTCGCGGACTTGATTGCGTACCTGGGTAGTATCGATTTCGTTATGGCCGACGTGGACCGCTAAGCATGAACAGCACGCTTATCCAGACAGACCGTTTCACCTTGAGTGAAACCGAGCGCTCGGCCATCGAGCACGAGCTGCATCACTACGAAGACCCGCGCGCGGCGTCGATCGAAGCCTTGAAGATCGTCCAGAAGGAACGTGGCTGGGTGCCTGACGGCGCGCTCTACGCCATCGGCGAGATCCTCGGCATCCCCGCCAGCGACGTTGAAGGCGTGGCGACGTTCTACAGCCAGATCTTCCGCCAGCCGGTCGGCCGCCACATCATTCGCGTGTGCGACAGCATGGTCTGCTATATCGGGGGTCACGAGTCGGTGGTCAGCGAGATCCAGAACAAGCTGGGCATCGGCCTCGGCCAGACCACACCGGACGGGCGCTTCACGCTGCTGCCGGTGTGCTGCCTGGGCAACTGCGACAAGGCGCCGGCGTTGATGATCGACGACGACACATTCGGTGACGTGCAGCCTGCTGGCGTGACCCAATTGCTCGAGGGCTACCCATGACCCTGACTTCTTTCGGCCCGGCCAACCTGATCAAGCGTTCGGCCGAGACCCACCCGCTGACCTGGCGCCTGCGTGATGATGCCGAGCCGGTATGGCTCGACGAATACCAGGCCAAGAACGGTTACGCCGCCGCGCGCAAAGCCTTCGCCGACATGGCCCAGGACGATATCGTCCAGACGGTCAAGGACGCCGGCCTCAAGGGCCGCGGCGGTGCAGGCTTCCCCACGGGCGTGAAGTGGGGCCTGATGCCCAAGGACGAGTCCATCAACATCCGCTACCTGCTGTGCAACGCGGATGAAATGGAGCCCAACACCTGGAAAGACCGCATGCTGATGGAGCAACTGCCCCATCTGCTGATCGAAGGCATGCTGATCAGTGCCCGCGCCCTCAAGACCTACCGTGGCTACATCTTCCTGCGTGGCGAATACACCACCGCCGCCAAGCACCTCAACCGTGCCGTGGCCGAAGCCAAGGCAGCGGGCCTGCTGGGCAAGAACATCCTCGGTTCGGGTTTTGACTTCGAACTGTTCGTGCACACCGGCGCCGGGCGTTACATCTGCGGTGAAGAAACCGCGCTGATCAACTCCCTCGAAGGCCGCCGCGCCAACCCGCGTTCCAAGCCGCCCTTCCCTGCCGCCGTGGGCGTGTGGGGCAAGCCGACCTGCGTGAACAACGTCGAGACCCTGTGCAACGTGCCGGCGATCATCGCCGACGGCGTGGACTGGTACAAATCGTTGGCCCGCGAAGGCAGCGAAGACATGGGCACCAAGCTCATGGGCTTCTCCGGCAAGGTCAAGAACCCTGGCCTGTGGGAACTGCCATTCGGCGTGACCGCGCGCGAGCTGTTCGAGGACTACGCCGGTGGCATGCGCGACGGCTACACCTTGAAAGCCTGGCAGCCAGGCGGCGCCGGTACCGGTTTCCTGCTCCCTGAGCACCTCGACGCACAAATGTACGCCGGCGGCATCGGCAAGGTGGGCACCCGGATGGGTACCGGCCTGGCGATGGCGGTGGACAACACGGTGAACATGGTCTCGCTGCTGCGCAACATGGAGCAGTTCTTTGCCCGCGAGTCCTGCGGCTTCTGCACCCCATGCCGCGACGGTTTGCCGTGGAGCGTGAAGCTGCTGATGGCGCTGGAAAACGGCGAAGGCCGCGAGGGTGACATCGAAACCCTGCTGGGCCTGGTCGGTTTCCTCGGCCCCGGCAAGACTTTCTGTGCTCACGCACCGGGCGCCGTGGAGCCACTGGGCAGCGCAATCAAATACTTCCGCTCGGAGTTCGAAGCCGGCATCGCGCCTACCAGCGCCGCCGTGCCGCCTCTGGCGAAGCCGATCGTAGTCGGCGCGTAACGCTTAAACAGGCGAAGGGTCCGTGCCCTTCGCCTGCTCATGTGCTGACGCCGTAACGGCTGTGTAGATGCACATGAATAACAAGATTCCATTAGCCACGCCCGCTGACAACGGGCCAACGAAGAACTTTGAACCATGGCCACTATCCACGTAGACGGCAAAGCGCTCGAAGTCGATGGGGCGGACAACCTGTTACAGGCATGTCTGTCACTAGGCCTCGACATCCCGTATTTCTGCTGGCACCCCGCGCTTGGTAGCGTCGGTGCCTGTCGCCAGTGTGCGGTCAAGCAATACACCGACGAGAACGACACCCGTGGTCGTATCGTCATGTCCTGCATGACCCCAGCCACCGACAACACCTGGATCTCCATCGACGATGAAGAATCCAAGGCGTTCCGCGCCAGCGTTGTCGAATGGCTGATGACCAACCACCCCCACGACTGCCCGGTCTGTGAGGAAGGCGGTCACTGCCACCTGCAAGACATGACGGTGATGACCGGCCACAACGAGCGCCGCTATCGCTTCACCAAGCGTACCCACCAGAACCAGGACCTCGGCCCGTTCATCTCCCACGAGATGAACCGCTGCATTGCCTGCTACCGCTGCGTGCGCTTCTATAAAGACTATGCCGGCGGCACCGACCTGGGCGTCTTTGGCGCACACGACAACGTGTACTTCGGTCGCGTTGAAGACGGCGTGCTCGAGAGCGAGTTCTCCGGCAACCTCACCGAGGTCTGCCCGACCGGTGTGTTCACCGACAAAACCCACTCCGAGCGCTACAACCGTAAGTGGGACATGCAATTCGCGCCGAGCATCTGCCATGGCTGCTCCAGCGGTTGCAACATCTCCCCGGGCGAGCGCTACGGTGAACTGCGTCGTATCGAAAACCGCTTCAACGGTTCGGTCAACCAGTACTTCCTGTGCGACCGTGGCCGTTTCGGCTACGGCTATGTCAACCGCGAAGACCGCCCACGCCAGCCGTTGCTGGCCGATGGCGCCAAGCTGAGCCTGGACGAAGCGCTGGATAAAGCCGCCGACCTGCTGCGCGGCCGCAACATCGTCGGTATCGGTTCGCCGCGCGCCAGCCTCGAAAGCAACTACGCGTTGCGCGAGCTGGTAGGCGCCGAGCACTTCTACAGCGGCATCGAAGACGGTGAGCTGGAGCGTATCCGTCTGGTGCTGCAAGTGCTGAACGACAGCCCGCTGCCCGTGCCGAACATGCGCGACATCGAAGACCACGACGCGATCTTCGTGCTCGGTGAAGACCTGACCCAGACCGCCGCGCGCATAGCGCTGTCGTTGCGCCAGTCGGTCAAAGGCAAAGCCGAAGAAATGGCCGACGCCATGCGCGTACAGCCGTGGCTCGACGCCGCCGTGAAGAACATCGGCCAGCACGCGCTGAACCCACTGTTTATCGCAAGCCTGGCTGAAACCAAGCTCGACGACATCGCCGAAGAATGCGTCCACGCAGCACCGGACGACCTGGCCCGCATCGGTTTCGCCGTGGCCCACGCCCTTGACGCCGGCGCGCCTGCCGTCGACGGCCTGGACGCTGAAGCCGTGGCGCTGGCCCAGCGTATCGCCGACGCCCTGCTGGCGGCCAAGCGCCCGCTGATCATTGCCGGTACCTCGTTGGGTTCCAAAGCGCTGATCGAAGCCGCCGCCAACATCGCCAAGGCCCTCAAGCTGCGCGACAAGAACGGTTCCATCAGCCTGGTCGTGCCGGAAGCCAACAGCCTCGGCCTGGCCATGCTCGGTGGCGAGTCCGTTGACGCTGCGCTGCAAGCGGTGACCGACGGCCGTGCCGATGCCATCGTGGTACTGGAAAACGACCTGTACACCCGCACCGATGCCGCCAAGGTTGACGCCGCACTCAGCGCCGCCAAAGTGCTGATCGTGGCCGACCACCAGAAGACCGCCACCAGCGACCGTGCCCATCTGGTGCTGCCGGCCGCCACCTTCGCCGAAGGCGACGGTACCCTGGTCAGCCAGGAAGGCCGCGCCCAGCGCTTCTTCCAGGTGTTCGATCCGAAGTACATGGACGCCAGCATCCTGGTTCACGAAGGCTGGCGCTGGCTGCATGCCCTGCGCGCGACCCTGCTGAACCAGCCGATCGACTGGACCCAGCTCGACCACGTCACCGCTGCCGTGGCCTCCAGTGCACCGCAACTGGCGCGTATCGTCGATGCCGCGCCGTCCGCCGCGTTCCGCATCAAGGGCTTGAAACTCGCCCGTGAACCGCTGCGTTACTCCGGTCGTACCGCCATGCGCGCCGACATCAGCGTGCACGAACCGCGTACCCCGCAAGACAACGACACCGCGTTCGCCTTCTCGATGGAAGGTTACTCGGGTTCGGCCGAACCGCGTCAGCAGGTGCCGTTCGCCTGGTCGCCGGGCTGGAACTCGCCGCAGGCCTGGAACAAGTTCCAGGACGAAGTCGGTGGGCATATCCGTGCCGGTGACCCGGGCACCCGCCTGATCGAAAGCAGCGGTGACTCGCTGAACTGGTTCGCCGCGGTCCCGCGTCCGTTCAACCCGGCGCCGGGTACCTGGCAGGTCGTGCCGTTCTTCCACCTGTTCGGCAGCGAAGAGAACTCTTCCAAGGCCGCGCCGGTGCAAGAGCGCATTCCAGCCGCCTACGTGTCGCTGGCCAAGTCCGAAGCCGACCGCCTGGGCGTCAACGACGGCGCTTTGCTCAGCCTGAACGTGGCCGGCCAGGCCCTGCGCCTGCCGCTGCGCATCAACGAAGAGCTGGGTGCCGGCCTGGTTGCGCTGCCAAAAGGCATCGCCGGGATCCCGCCCGCCATTTTCGGCAAAACCGTTGACGGTCTGCAGGAGGCAGCGCAATGACTTGGTTCACGCCGGAAGTAATTGACGTGATCATCTCGGTGGTCAAGGCCATCGTGATCCTGTTGGCCGTGGTCGTCGCGGGCGCCCTGCTCAGCTTCGTCGAACGTCGCCTGCTGGGCTGGTGGCAGGACCGTTACGGTCCGAACCGCGTTGGCCCGTTCGGTATGTTCCAGATCGCCGCCGACATGCTGAAAATGTTCTTCAAGGAAGACTGGACCCCGCCGTTTGCCGACAAGGTGATCTTCACCCTGGCACCCGTCGTGGCCATGAGCGCCTTGCTGATTGCGTTTGCGATCATCCCGATCACCCCGACCTGGGGCGTGGCGGACCTGAACATCGGTTTGCTGTTCTTCTTCGCCATGGCCGGTTTGTCGGTCTACGCGGTGCTGTTCGCCGGTTGGTCGAGCAACAACAAGTTCGCCCTGCTGGGCAGCTTGCGTGCCTCGGCGCAAACCGTATCCTATGAAGTGTTCATGGGGTTGGCACTGATGGGCATCGTGGTGCAGGTTGGCTCGTTCAACATGCGCGACATCGTCGAGTACCAGGCGCAGAACCTGTGGTTCATCATTCCGCAGTTCTTTGGCTTCTGTACGTTCTTCATCGCTGGCGTGGCCGTGACTCACCGTCACCCCTTCGACCAGCCGGAAGCGGAACAGGAACTGGCCGACGGTTACCACATTGAATATGCCGGCATGAAGTGGGGCATGTTCTTCGTCGGTGAGTACATCGGCATCATCTTGATCTCGGCCCTGCTGGTCACGCTGTTCTTCGGCGGCTGGCACGGTCCGTTCGGCATCCTGCCGCAGTTGGCCTTCTTCTGGTTCTTCCTGAAGACTGCGTTCTTCATCATGCTGTTCATCCTGCTGCGCGCCTCGATTCCGCGCCCGCGCTATGACCAGGTGATGGATTTCAGCTGGAGATTCTGCCTGCCGCTGACCCTGATCAATTTGCTGGTGACGGCTGCCGTCGTGTTGTTGAACACGCCAGCCGGCGCGGTTCAGTGAGGATTTGACCCATGTTCAAATATATTGGCGACATCGTTAAGGGTACCGGTACCCAGTTGCGAAGCCTGGTGATGGTGTTCGGTCACGGCTTTCGCAAACGCGACACCCTGCAATATCCGGAAGAAGCGGTGTACCTGCCGCCGCGCTATCGCGGCCGCATCGTACTCACCCGCGACCCCGATGGCGAAGAGCGTTGCGTAGCCTGCAACCTGTGCGCCGTGGCGTGCCCGGTGGGTTGCATCTCCCTGCAGAAAGCTGAAACCGAAGACGGTCGCTGGTACCCGGACTTCTTCCGCATCAACTTCTCGCGCTGCATTTTCTGCGGCCTCTGCGAGGAAGCTTGCCCGACCACCGCGATCCAGCTCACACCGGATTTCGAGATGGCCGAGTTCAAACGTCAGGACCTGGTGTACGAGAAAGAAGATCTGTTGATTTCCGGTCCCGGTAAAAACCCTGATTACAACTTCTATCGTGTTGCAGGTATGGCCGTTGCCGGTAAGCCCAAAGGCGCCGCACAAAACGAAGCCGAGCCGATCAACGTGAAGAGCTTGCTGCCTTAAGGAAGAAAGATGGAATTCGCTTTCTATTTCGCATCGGGTATTGCAGTGGTGTCCACGCTTCGCGTGATCACCAACACCAACCCCGTGCACGCCCTGCTCTACCTGATCATTTCGCTGATCGCCGTGGCCATGACCTTTTTCAGCCTCGGCGCACCGTTCGCCGGTGTGCTGGAAGTGATCGCCTACGCCGGCGCCATCATGGTGCTGTTCGTGTTCGTGGTGATGATGCTCAACCTGGGGCCGGCTTCGGTCGCCCAGGAGCGCGTCTGGCTCAAGCCCGGCATCTGGCTCGGCCCGGTTGTCCTCGCAGCGCTGCTGCTGGGTGAACTGCTGTATGTGCTGTTCGCCCACCAGAGCGGCCAGGCCATCGGCCACACCACCGTGGACGCGAAAGCCGTGGGCGTCAGCCTGTTCGGCCCGTACCTGCTGGTGGTCGAACTGGCGTCGATGCTGCTGCTCGCCGCAGCCATCACTGCCTTCCACTTGGGCCGCAACGAAGCCAAGGAGCAATGACGATGCCTGCTATCCCTTTGGAGCATGGTCTGGCGGTCGCCGGCATCCTGTTCTGCCTTGGCCTGGTCGGCCTGATGGTTCGCCGTAACATTCTGTTCGTGTTGATGAGCCTGGAAATCATGATGAACGCCGCGGCATTGGCGTTCATCGTGGCGGGCGCACGTTGGGGCCAGCCGGATGGACAAGTCATGTTCATCCTGGTGATCAGCCTGGCAGCCGCCGAAGCCAGTATTGGCCTGGCGATCCTGCTGCAGCTGTACCGTCGCTTCCACACGCTTGATATCGACGCTGCCAGTGAGATGCGCGGATGAACATGATCTTTCTGACTTTCGTATTTCCCCTGATCGGTTTCCTGCTGCTGTCGTTCTCCCGTGGACGCTGGTCGGAAAACCTGTCTGCCCTGGTGGGCGTGGGTTCGATCGGCCTGTCGGCCATCGTCGCCGCTTACGTCATCTGGCAATTCAACGTGGCACCGCCCGAAGGCGGCCATTACACCCTGGTGCTGTGGCAGTGGATGTCGGTGGAGGGCTTCAAGCCCAACTTCGCCCTCTACGTCGACGGCCTGTCGATCACCATGCTCGGCGTGGTGGTGGGTGTGGGCTTCCTGATCCACCTGTTCGCGTCCTGGTACATGCGCGGTGAAGCGGGCTACTCGCGCTTCTTCTCGTACACCAACCTGTTTATCGCCAGCATGCTGTTCCTGGTGCTGGGCGATAACCTGTTGTTCCTGTACTTCGGTTGGGAAGGCGTGGGCCTGTGCTCGTACCTGTTGATCGGTTTCTACTACAGCAACCGCAACAACGGTAACGCGGCGCTCAAGGCGTTTATCGTCACCCGCATCGGCGACGTGTTCATGGCGATCGGCCTGTTCATCCTGTTCCAACAGGTGGGCACGCTGAATATCCAGGAACTGCTGGTGCTGGCACCGCAAAAATTCCAGGTCGGCGACTTCTGGATCACCCTGGCGACCCTGATGCTGCTGGGCGGCGCCGTGGGTAAATCCGCGCAACTGCCGCTGCAAACCTGGCTGGCGGACGCCATGGCCGGCCCTACCCCGGTATCGGCACTGATCCACGCCGCCACCATGGTAACCGCCGGTGTCTACCTGATCGCCCGTACCCACGGCCTGTTCACCCTGGCGCCGGACATCCTGCACCTTGTAGGCATCGTTGGCGGCGTGACCCTGGTACTGGCCGGCTTCGCCGCGCTGGTGCAGACCGACATCAAGCGTATCCTCGCCTACTCGACCATGAGCCAGATCGGCTACATGTTCCTGGCCCTGGGCGTCGGAGCCTGGGACGCGGCGATTTTCCACCTGATGACCCACGCCTTCTTCAAGGCCCTGCTGTTCCTCGCTTCCGGTGCGGTGATCGTTGCCTGCCACCACGAGCAGAACATCTTCAAGATGGGCGGTCTGTGGAAGAAACTGCCGTTGGCCTACGCCAGCTTCATCGTCGGTGGTGCCGCCCTGGCCGCCCTGCCGCTGGTGACCGCCGGTTTCTATTCCAAGGACGAAATTCTCTGGGAAGCCTTCGCCAGCGGTAACCGGAACCTGCTGTACGCAGGCCTGGTAGGTGCGTTCATGACCTCGCTGTACACCTTCCGCCTGATCTTCATCACCTTCCACGGTGAAGCCAAGACCGAAGCGCACGCAGGCCACG
The DNA here is from genome assembly GCF_054667615.1 of Pseudomonas sp. S3_E10. NCBI lineage: Bacteria > Pseudomonadati > Pseudomonadota > Gammaproteobacteria > Pseudomonadales > Pseudomonadaceae > Pseudomonas > Pseudomonas sp. S3_E10. The sequence continues at coordinate 5,072,337 of NZ_CP162743.1, read as the reverse complement.
GCATCTCCCACTGGTTGCCATTGTCGGTGCTGATCATCCTGTCGACCTTCGTCGGCGCGATGATCACCCCGCCTCTGCACGGTGTGTTGCCACAGAGCGTCGGCCATGCCGGCGGCGAAGCTCAGCACAGCCTGGAAATCGCCTCGGGCGCCATTGCCATTGCCGGTATCCTGCTGGCGGCCCTGCTGTTCCTCGGCAAGCGTCGCTTCGTGACGGCCGTGGCCAACAGTGGCATCGGCCGCTTCCTGTCGGCCTGGTGGTTCGCCGCGTGGGGCTTCGACTGGATCTACGACAAACTGTTCGTCAAGCCTTACCTCGCTATCAGCCACGTACTGCGCAAAGACCCGCTCGACCAGACCATCGGTCTGATCCCGCGCGCCGCGAAAGGCGGTCACACCGCCCTGAGCCGAAGCGAGACGGGCCAATTGCGTTGGTATGCAGCTTCCATGGCGGCCGGTGCCGTGCTGGTGATCGGCGCCATCGTAGTGGTAGCGGTCTGATATGAACTTTGCGAACTTGCGAAAGGAAACGAGCCTGTCATGATTCTGCCCTGGCTAATCCTGATCCCCTTTATCGGCGGCCTGCTCTGCTGGATGGGTGAACGCTTCGGCGCCACCCTCCCCCGCTGGATTGCGTTGCTGACCATGTCCCTGGAACTCGCGCTCGGCCTTTGGCTGTGGGCCCATGGTGACTACTCATTCGCTCCGGCACCGGGCGTCGATCCGACCTTCGCGCTTGAATTCAAGCACGTATGGATCCAGCGTTTCGGCATCAACGTGCACCTGGCCCTCGACGGCCTGTCGCTGTTGATGATCCTGCTGACCGGCCTGCTGGGTATCCTCTCGGTACTCTGCTCCTGGAAAGAAATTCAGCGTCACGTGGGCTTCTTCCACCTGAACCTGATGTGGATTCTGGGCGGTGTTGTCGGCGTATTCCTCGCCCTCGACCTGTTCATGTTCTTCTTCTTCTGGGAAATGATGCTGGTGCCGATGTACTTCCTCATCGCGCTTTGGGGTCACAGTTCTTCGGACGGCAAGAAAACCCGGATCTACGCGGCGACCAAGTTCTTCATCTTCACCCAGGCTTCCGGCCTGATCATGTTGGTGGCGATCCTGGGTCTGGTACTGGTCAACTTCAACAGCACAGGCGTGATTACCTTCAACTACGCCGACCTGTTGAAAACCAAGATGTCCCTGACCACCGAGTACATCCTCATGCTGGGCTTCTTCATCGCCTTCGCGGTGAAGCTGCCGGTGGTGCCGTTCCACTCCTGGCTGCCTGACGCTCACGCCCAGGCACCGACCGCCGGTTCCGTCGACCTCGCCGGTATCCTGCTCAAAACCGCCGCTTATGGCCTGCTGCGCTTCGCATTGCCGTTGTTCCCGAACGCCTCGGCCGAGTTCGCGCCGATCGCCATGACCCTGGGTCTGATCGGGATCTTCTACGGTGCGTTCCTGGCCTTCGCCCAAACCGACATCAAGCGCCTGATCGCCTTCTCGTCCGTTTCCCACATGGGTTTCGTACTGATCGGCATCTACTCCGGCAGCCAGCTGGCGTTGCAGGGCGCGGTGATCCAGATGTTGGCCCACGGTGTCTCGGCGGCTGCGCTGTTTATCCTCAGCGGCCAGTTGTACGAGCGCCTGCACACCCGTGACATGCGTGAAATGGGTGGCGTGTGGTCACGCATCGCTTACCTGCCGGCGATCAGCCTGTTCTTTGCCGCGGCATCCCTGGGCTTGCCGGGTACCGGTAACTTCATCGGCGAGTTCCTGATCCTGATGGGAGCCTTCGTGCAGACGCCGTGGATCAGCGCCATCGCTACCTCGGGCCTGGTGTTCGGTTCGGTTTACTCGCTGATCATGATCCACCGTGCCTACTTCGGCCCGGCCAAGTCCGACACTGTCCTGAAGGGGATGGATGCTCGCGAACTGATCATGGTGCTCGGCCTCGCGGTACTGCTGATCTACATCGGCGTATACCCGCAGCCGTTCCTGGACACTTCTGCCGCAACGATGCATGGCGTGCAGCAGTGGTTCGGCACCGCCTTCTCTCAACTCGCTTCGGCCCGGTAAGAGCGCTATGGAATTCACGATCCAACACTTTATCGCGCTTGCGCCGCTGCTGATCACCAGCCTCACCATCGTGGTGGTGATGCTGGCGATCGCCTGGCGCCGCAATCACTCGCAAACGTTCCTGCTGTCTTGTGCCGGTTTGAACCTGGCCCTGCTGTCGATCATCCCGGCCCTCAAGGTCGCGCCACTGGCGGTCACCCCGCTGATGATGGTCGATGACTTCGCGCTGCTGTACATCGCGCTGATCCTGGTCGCGACCCTGGCCTGCGTCACCCTCGCCCACGCCTACCTCGGCGAAGGCGGCACCGGCTACCCCGGCAACCGCGAAGAGCTGTACCTGCTGATCCTGCTGGCTGCGGCCGGCGGTATCGTGCTGGTCAGCGCGCAGCACCTGGCCGGCCTGTTCATCGGCCTGGAACTGCTGTCGATCCCGACCTACGGCCTGGTGGCCTATGCCTTCTTCAACAAACGCTCCCTGGAAGCCGGCATCAAGTACATGGTGCTGTCGGCCGCCGGTTCCGCGTTCCTGTTGTTCGGTATGGCCCTGCTCTACGCCGAAGCCGGCAGCCTGAGCTTCACCGGTATCGGCCACGCCCTGGCGACCACCAACAGCCCTGCGCCCATCGCCCAACTGGGCCTGGCGATGATGCTGATCGGTCTGGCGTTCAAGCTGTCGCTGGTACCGTTCCACCTGTGGACCCCGGACGTGTACGAAGGCGCCCCGGCGCCGGTGGCCGCGTTCCTGGCCACGGCGTCCAAGGTTGCAGTGTTTGCGGTGATGGTGCGTCTGTTCCAGATCTCGCCCGCGGCCAACACCGGTGTGCTGAGCAACGTGCTGACCGTGATCGCGATTGCATCGATCCTGTTCGGTAACCTGCTGGCCCTGACCCAGAACAACCTCAAGCGTCTGCTGGGTTACTCGTCCATCGCCCACTTCGGCTACCTGCTGATCGCCCTGGTGGCGAGCAAAGGCCTGGCCGTGGAAGCCATCGGCGTGTATCTGGTCACCTACGTGATCACCAGCCTGGGTGCGTTCGGCGTGATCACCTTGATGTCTTCGCCTTACAAAGGCCGTGACGCCGACGCCTTGTACGAATACCGCGGCCTGTTCTGGCGCCGTCCGTACCTGACCGCCGTACTCACCGTGATGATGCTGTCCCTGGCCGGCATTCCGCTGACCGCTGGCTTTATCGGCAAGTTCTACATCGTGGCAACCGGTGTCGAAGCCCACGAATGGTGGCTGGTTGCATCCCTGGTACTGGGCAGCGCCATCGGCGTGTTCTATTACCTGCGTGTGATGGTCACCCTGTACCTGATCGAGCCGAACCTGCGCCGTGTGGACGCCGAGTTGCACTGGGAACAGAAAGCCGGTGGCGTGATGCTGCTGGCCATCGCCCTGCTCGCGTTCTTCCTGGGCGTGTACCCGCAACCGTTGCTCACCTTGGTGCAGCACGCGGTATTGGGTGTGTGATCGTACCGCTGATGCAGTAAAAAAAACGGCGCCCTCGGGCGCCGTTTTTACATTCTGAAGACCACCGCCCCCTCTGTGGCGAGGGAGCTGCTTAGAACGCAATACCTACCTTGACGCCATACTCGTCACGCTTGAGCTTGGTGTTATCGGCGACTTCGGAGTCGGCATCCAGCTTGTACTCGGTGCGGGCGTAATACAGGCCCGCCGTCACCGGCAGATCACCCTTCTGGTTCATCAGCAGGCTGACTTCGGCATAGGGGTTGGTGCGGTCCTTGAGGTCCACGGTGTCGCTGCCCAGACCGTCGACCTTGATTCGCGTGCGGCCATCCAGGGTGCGACGGGCACCGGCTTCGACGCGCAGGGTCATGTCATCGAACTGGTGGTTGTAACCCAGGGCGGCCTTGGCGAATGGCGATTTGTTGGTGAGTTCCAGATCGTTGTCGTTGGACTCCAACTCGTAACGGGTCCAGCTGTAGCCACCGCCCACGACCACGTCTACAAAGTTGCGCGCATCGAGCGCGGCACGCCAGCCGAGGTCGAGGTCGGCCTGGCCTTCCTTGAGTTTGTTGTCGCTCTTCTTGCCGTACTTGGCTTCGATACCGGCCTGGTAAATAAAGCCGGATTCGGCAGTGAGCTTGTTACCGAAGTTATAGAACAGGCCCGCCTGCGGCATATGGTCTTTATCGCTTTCGCTACCGCCCTCCAGTTTGAAGTCGTTGTAGCTGCCCAGGATCCCGAAGGTCGAAATCGGGTCGGTGGACGGGGCGGCGAACACCACGGCCGGCGCGGCAACCAGCGCCAGCAATGAAGAATTCTTGAGGAATGTTCCGAATAGCCTTGACATCGTTTTACATCTCCTTGTTGGTTGCAAATTATTCAGGAACCGGTTCGAGCGCAGGTTGACGCAAAAGGTTCGAAAAAAAATGCACCCAGTTGGAGATAAAACGGTTCAGCGACGCCTCTAGCTCAAGGCTCCCGGCGATCAGCCGCGATCCTTGTGCACGAGGCGAATGGGCCACTATGCCGCCGCCGTGTGCAGGTTGTCATTTTGAATGAACCTTCTTGAACGCATTTGCCTCCATTTAAAACGAGACAGGGAGGCAACATGAGTAGCGCAAAAATCTACACCGTCCACTACCAATTGCACGGTAAACCGAAGTCTTTTGTGGTGCGCGCCGAAGTGATGAATAACGCCGAAGCCTGGCACTGGGCGGCGGTGGATGCCGATATTGCGCACGTCAGCCGCATCGGCCGTGTGGGCCACGAGCAGGTCAAAAAAACCACCCGGCCCTGGGCGGAAAAGTACGGGATCAGCGACGTCACCTGGGTAGCGCCCAAATAAACGAAGGCCCCGCTCGACGGCGGGGCCTGCGTCACTTCTTCAGGTCGCCCAACGGGTCATAGGGCGTTTTTTTTTCGGATGGCTGCTTCTTGTCTTTGTCCAACGGCGCGATCGCCGGGCCGATGGGGTCGACCTGCGGGTCGGCAACGTCCGGCGAGTCCGGGTCGAAGCCCAGTTCGTCCTTGCCGCTGGCGTGCTCGCTGGAACGCGGGCCTTTCGGAGGATTCGTCATGGCAGTCTCTTCTGTCAAAGCGGGCGGGCTTTGTCGTGGAGGTTTTCCAGGTCTTCTTCGACCCGCTCCACGTCGTCATTTTGGTCACGCTCAGCCGGGTCATTGGGGCGCAACGCATCGTTGTCACGCTCTTCTTCTCCGGGTGTGCGGTCCGGGTTGGGTGTACCCGGTGGTGGCTGCTTGTATTCGGGCATGATGGTTCACCTCATGAACATTGGTGGCCTGGCTGAATTTAGAGAACGCCGCCGCCGGCATCGTTCAACTTGTTTGCCCAGGCGTGCGATGATGCCACCCCGCCACCCTCTGGAGACCTTACCCGCATGTTCGAACTCAAAGCCTGCGACCCCGTCACCTACCGCCAACAGACCCGCCGCAGCACGTTGATCGTCGCCATGCTATTCCTGGCCTTGGCCATGCTGCTGTCGAGCGCCGCGGTGATGCTGTTCGGCGAGCCCGGCGCAGACAACTTTCGCTTCAATGTCGGCGGTGTATTCGCCGGCGTGCTGATCACCGTTGCCCTGGTACGCGGCCCGTTCTGGAGCCAGCCATGGCTGGCGCCGGCGGTGTATGGCTGGCAGCTCAAGCGCAGCCTGATGCGGGTGACCAACGTGATGCACAAGGTCACCGAGGGTGTGCAGGCCAACGACCCGACGGCGATGAAGGTGTTGCGTTTCTATCACCTGGGACTGACGCAGATGCACGCGCTGGACGCCAATTCCAGTGCCCAGGCGCAACTGGTCGGCGAGATGCAGGCCCATCAAGCCAAGCTGCAGGCGCTGGGCATCGACACCGCACAAAACCGCTTCGATCCCGCCTGGCTGGAACGCCTGAAGAGCGCCTGAGTCAGTTCGCCGACGGGCCGGCCCGCCAGCAGAACAGCGCGCTCACGGCAATCGCCGCCCCGGCCACGCCAAATACCAGGGGCGCCGAGGCCACCGGCAACAGCAGGCCCGCCAGCAGCGGGCCAAGGCCTGCGCCGATGTCCCGCCACACCGCATTGGAGGCCAGGGCCGACACGCGCATCGCGCCGGGGTTGCGCTCGGCCACCAACGTCGTCACCAGCGGCAGTTGCAGTGCGCGCAGCACCAGCACCGCGGCCGCGCCGACTATCACCCAATAGCTGCCGAACGCGCTCAGGGCCAGGGCACTCAGGAACGAAAACAGCAGCAACATCGAGGTGGCGCCAAACCGTTGCGCCGCGCGACCGCCCAGCGGGCTCAGGAGCATTTCCGAGACATAGCGCAGCGCCATCAAGCCACCGGCAATCAGCACCGCATCGCCCCCCAGCAGCTTTTGCGCCTGGATCGACAGGCCAAAGATGAACAACCCATCCAACGCCACGCCTTCGATAAACGACCACATCGCCACGCTGTCGGGAAACTTGAAGCGCCGCCCCGAGCTGTTGTGCAAGTCATGGGCGGCGCCCGGCAATCCCCGCGCCGCCCACACACCCAGCAAGCAGCAGATGGCGAGAATCAGAAAGATCGGTCGCGGCCCCACCCATAAGGTCAGCCAGCCGCCGAACGGCAACGCCAGCATCGGCCCCCAGGCGATCAACGCGCGTGAACGCCCGGCCCGGCGTGCGGCGCCGACGGGCTCGGAGGTCGCCAGCACTTGGGTCGACAGGTTCAACGCCGCGAAACACAAGCCCCACACCAGCCGCAGCCCTAACAACGCGGCAAAACCCGACAGCACCGAGTTGCCCACGGCGCACAGCGCAGCCGCACCGGCGGCGATCATGCAGGTCAGGCGATCGCCGTTGCGCGCGTAGAAGTTGAGTACATGCCGATAGCCGAAAATCCGCACCAGGCGGTTGGCCGCCAGCAACACCCCGGCCTGGGCCAAGGTGATGCCGAACGCCTGGGATTCCATGGGCAGCAACAGGTAGAGCAACACGTCGCTGGGTAAACACAAAGCCAGGGTCAGCGCGGCGCGGCGGGAGGTGGTGTCGGCAGTGCGTTGAGCCTGGCTGGACATAAATCTGAAACATCCCGAAATATTCAGGCCGCCACGGTAGCCTTCCCGAACGCTGTTTTACAACGCCCCATCAGGGTTTTTTCCCGTAGGGCAACAAACGCAAACCGCTGGCCACACTGCCCACCAACGCAAACGCGCAGCCCAGCCACAGCGCGTAGTAAGGACCGCTGCCCAAGGACAAGTGGAAACACAAAGCCACCAAGGAAGCCCCCAGCGTTTGCCCAAGCAAACGTGAAATCGCCACGATGCCACTGGCCCCACCGCTGCGCGCCAACGGCGCACTGGTCATCAACGCCTTGAGGTTGGGCGACTGAAAGAAGCCGAAACCGGCGCCGCACAAGGCCATGCGCCAAGCGATATCGAAGGCGGACGCGCCATTGCCCAACGTCGCCATCGCCGCCATGCCCGCGCTCAACATCAACAGGCCGATACCGCACAACAAGCCCAGAGACACGCGGTCGGCCAAGCGCCCGGCAACCAGTGCCATCACCGCAACCACCGCCGGCCAGGGCGTCATCAGAAAACCGGTTTCCACCTGGCTATGGCCAAGCACCGCCTGCAACAGAAAGGGCAGCGAAACAAAGGCCAGGCCCTGGGCGCTGAAGGCGCAGATCGCCGTGAGCGAGGACAGGGCAAACACCGGGCGCTTGAACAGGTCCAGCGCCAGCATCGGTGCCGGATGCCCCGCCTGACGACGCAACAACACCCCACCGCACACCAGCGCCACGGCAACCAGCCCCAGGGTCAACGCGCACTGGGCACCGTGTACCGCCGTGCCCAGGCCCAGCACCAACAAGGCGAACAGCCCGGCACACAACAGCGCCGCCAGACGATCAAACGCATGCCCGGTCATCGGCAACGTCGGCAAGGAACGCAGGCCCAAGCCCAAGGCGAGCAACCCCAGCGGCACGTTGATCAGGTACAACCAGTGCCAACTGGCCACCGACAGAATCGCCGACGCCGCGGTCGGCCCCAAGGTGAAGGCCAGCCCCACCACCAGCGAGTTATAGCCCAGGCCACGCCCGAGCATGGTTGACGGGTAAATGTGCCGCAGCAGCGCGGTGTTCACACTCATGATCGCCGCCGCTCCCAGGCCCTGCGCTACCCGTGCGGCCGTGAGCGTGACCAGCGAACCGGCCAACCCGCACAACAACGACGAGACGATAAACAGCAGCAGCCCACCGAGGTACACCCGTCGGTGCCCGAGCACATCGCTCAACGAGGCAAATGGCAGGACCGTGGCGATAATCGCCAACTGGTAGGCATTGACCACCCAGATCACCGAGGCCGAATCGGTGCCGATGCCCTGCGCCAGCGTCGGCAATGCGGTGTTGACGATGGCCGTATCGAGCGTCGCCATGCCGATCCCCAGGGAAATCGCGATGACCGCCGGCAGGCGTTTATTAAGGGGCAGGCCATCGGCAACAGAAGACATGAACGAACCCACGCGGTGATAAGGCCGCCAGATTAAGGGCGGCGCAGATTTTTTTCAGCCGCCGATCAACCGCCTATCGACAATTTCATGTTCGCCAGCACGCTGAGGTCCAGGTGCCCGCCGATGATCGGCGGGCACCAGTAGTAACCACCGGTCAACGGCGTGCTGATGCGGTACAGGCCATCGACGATCCCGTCTTCCAGCCCGCTCATACGGCGCAGTTGCGCTTCGAATGCGTCGAAGGAATGGCCGAAGGCAAGGAACATCAAGCCGGCCTGGCCGTTCTCGGCCCATGGCATGGAGCGGCGCACCACGAAGGCTTCGGGGGTGAAGCTCTCCTGGGCGGTACGTTTGGTGTGGGCAGACTCGGGGGCGTCTTCCAGTTCTTCGTTATCGCCATGGCGGCGGCCGATGATGTGGTCGCGCTCCTGGGCGGGCAACGTGGCGAAGCCATCCAGGTCGTGCTGCCATTGCTGGATGGCGGCGAAGCTGGCGCCACTGTCGGTCAAGGCGGCTTCGACGGCGGCGTCGTCATGGGGGTTTTCGGTGCCGTCCTCGTAGTCCGTAAGGTCAAAACCGGTCTTGTAGCGGAACCCTTCGGTTGACTGCACCAGGCCAAACGCGGGGGCCAGGGCCTTTTCGAACGCCCGGCTGCGCAGCAACAACTCACCGCGATCCACGCCGTGCAACCACACCCACAGTGCGTGCTGGGTAGACGGGTTATGCGCGCCCGGACCACTGACGGCCGGGAAGGCGCGCAGGCCATCAATGTGTACGCCCAATGCCTGTACCAGCGGCTCACCGAAACCGACCACTGCCGACGAATCCGCAAGCTGTACCAACGCGTCCAGCGCAGCGGGTACGGCTACCGGCGTTTGCACGGCAAAGAACAGATGGCGTGCCTGCAAAGGCACCGGTGCGGCAAGAATGCCCGGCTGGTACTGGCTCATGTGAACTCCTTCAAGAAAGGCGCGCAGTTTACCCGGCGCACGCCATCGTGCGTAGGAGAAAGCGCGCAAGCCTTGCCATAGCGCACTGGGATGGGTGACTCTCTAGTCATGTTTTGCAACTATTCCAGGGGTAGCGACATGACCACCAGCAACCTGATCGCCCAACTGTTCCCGACCTCCGCCGCCGATATTCCCGAGCCCTTTCGCCTGGGAGCGCCCATTGAACAGCGTGAGTTCCTGGTGGACGGCCAATTGCACATATGGAACGGCCCGCTGGCCCGCGTGCAAAGCCCGGTGCAATTGGGCGACGAGCGCGTGCATATCGGCAGCACGCCGCTGCTGGACGCAGGCACCGCCCTCACCGCCCTCGACGCCGCCGTGCGCGCTTATGACCGTGGCCAGGGCGCATGGCCGACGATGCGCGTGGTCGAGCGCATCCAGCACGTCGAAGCGTTCTTACGACGCATGCGTGAACAGCGCGACGCGGTGGTCAAGCTGCTGATGTGGGAGATCGGCAAGAACCTCAAAGACTCGCAGAAAGAATTCGACCGCACCTGCGACTACATCACCGACACCATTAACGCCCTCAAGGACCTCGACCGCCGCAGCAGCCGCTTCGAGCTGGAACAGGACACCCTCGGGCAAATCCGCCGCGTGCCGCTGGGCGTGGCGCTGTGCATGGGCCCCTACAACTACCCGCTCAACGAAACGTTTACCACGCTGATCCCGGCGCTGATCATGGGCAACACCGTGGTGTTCAAACCGGCCAAGCTCGGCGTGCTGCTGATTCGCCCGTTGCTGGAAGCCTTCCGCGACAGCTTCCCGGCCGGGGTGATCAACGTGATCTACGGCAGTGGCCGCGAAACCGTGAGTGCGCTGATGGCCAGCGGCAAGATCGACATCTTTGCGTTTATCGGCACCAACAAGGCCGCCAGCGACCTGAAAAAACTGCACCCCAAACCGCACCGCTTGCGCGCCGCCCTGGGCCTGGATGCGAAAAACCCCGGCATCGTGTTGCCCGAGGTCGACCTGGACAACGCCGTCAGCGAAGCGCTCACCGGTTCGCTGTCGTTCAATGGCCAGCGCTGCACCGCGTTGAAAATCCTGTTTGTGCACCAGGACGTGGTCGACAGTTTCATCGAAAAATTCAACGCCAGGCTGGCAACGCTCAAACCCGGCATGCCCTGGGAGGACGGCGTGGCACTGACGCCGTTGCCGGAAGCGGGCAAGGTGGATTACCTCAACGGGCTGGTCGCCGATGCCGTGCAACACGGCGCCAACGTGGTCAATAGCGAGGGTGGGGTCAGTCGCGGTTCGTTCTTTTACCCGGCGGTGCTGTACCCGGTGAACCCGCAGATGCGCGTGTACCACGAAGAACAGTTCGGCCCGGTGGTGCCGATCGTGCCCTACCGTGACCTGCAAACGGTGATCGACTACGTGCTCGACGCCGACTTTGGCCAACAACTGAGTATTTTCGGCACCGATGCCGCCCAGGTCGGGCGCCTGGTGGACACCTTCGCCAACCAGGTCGGGCGCATCAATATCAACGCCCAATGCCAGCGCGGCCCGGACACCTTCCCGTTCAACGGGCGCAAAAACTCCGCCGAAGGCACGCTGTCGGTTCATGACGCCTTGCGCGTGTTCTCGATCCGCACGTTGGTGGCGACCAAATTCCAGGAGAGCAACAAGGCGCTGGTCAGCGACATCCTGCGCAACCGCGATTCAAGCTTTCTGACCACCGATTACATCTTCTAACATCTGCACGACTCACTGTGTGGGAGGGGTACATCTCCTGAACCGAGGCCACTTTAGTACTGATGAACCTGCCACTCTTCGCCCGGCGCCTGTTGCGCCCGTTGCTCGACCCCTACCGGCGCTATCGCCATGCCAAGCTGATCCACGCCGCGCGCGTGTCCATCGGCTTGCTGGCGACGATCCTGCTGACCACCGGCATCAACCTACCCCATGGCGAATGGGCATCGGTGACCATGTTGATCGTCATCGGCGGCTTGCAGCACCACGGCAACATCGGCAAAAAGGCCGTGGAGCGCGCCTACGGCACCTTGATCGGCGCCAGCGTCGGCCTGCTGCTGGTGGTGCAACAGGCCTACTTTGGCCTGCCGCTGTTGACCTACCTGCTGATGTCGGTGGTGTGCGGGTTCTTCTCCTACCATGCCATCGGCAAGGGCGGCTACATCGCGCTGTTGTCGGCGATCACCGTGTTTATCGTCGCCGGCCACGGGGACAATCCCTTGTCGGACGGGTTGTGGCGTACCGTCGATATTCTTATCGGCATCGTGCTGGCCCTGGCGTTCTCCTTCGCCCTGCCGCTGTATGCGGTGTATTCGTGGCGCTACAACCTGGCCGGCGCCCTGCGCGACTGCGCCGCCATTTACAGCCGCATCGTCAATGGCCAATCGGTCACCGACGACGAACACCTCAAGCTGCTCAACCGCCTCAACGCGGCCATGGTGCAACTGCGTTCGCTGATGCCCTCGGTGTCCAAGGAAGTACGCATCTCCATGACCGAACTGGACGCCATCCAGCGCCACCTCCGCATGTGCATCAGCACGCTGGAGATTCTCGGCAATACCCGGCCGGACCCGCGTGACGAGCAGGCAATGGCAAGAATGCAAGTGATGTTGAAGGCCGAGCACCGGCAGATTCGGGTGCAGTTGGTGGGGATGGCGCGGGCGTTGAAGTCGGGTGCGGGAGAGCGGTTGGAGCGACCAGGCCAGCTCAGTGGCGTTGAGCCTGCACCGAATTCACAGGGTGATACTGCGCTCAATGGCTATCGGTTGGTAACCATGCAATTGGCAGACAATGTGGACGCAATGCGCGGCCGGTTGGTGAAGCATTTACCACACTGGAGCGTTTGAGCACTGCGTTGAGCCTGCAGGGTTATATAAAGGTCTATCCGTGGCACCACCGCCTGTTAAAAAGGCAGATTCATTGATTAAATAAATCTGCCCTGTTTCACTGCCTTACTTATATTTTTTCGATTCTCAGCCAAGCAATTTCAAAGTCATTTCCGCTCCACGTAGGCTCATCGCTGTGCACAGCGAAATGATCCTCGCCATTATTTACCGCCGTATGAGAGTACTCTTGCCAATTACCAGACGACACCGCAAAGGTGGGTGTCGTACTGTATCCAACAGTGAGCCTTAACTTGGGTGTCGTGGTACCCACATTCAACTGCCGGACCGCAAAACTAAGTCTATAGCGATGCCCTGGTAGAGGGGTGATCCTTTTTATCAGCACGTACCCTTGATACTGACTCAAGCCCGAACCGGTGGTTTGCGTCCAGACTCTACTTCCGGGCGCCCCGGTTATCGCCCCCCTTCTCCTGCAGTTCCAAGTTCCCAACCATTTAACGTCCCATCTTGAAAGTTAGTAAAGTCAGGTAAATTGAGCATTTGGTAGGTCGTCGTCAAAAATGGCGTGGCTCTTGCCATGTCTGTACTGCCATCAAACCCCACCGATAACTTTACCGTGATGGGGGTGTTATGTATTACCCTCTGTAACCAAGAACGCAATACGGGCTTGTTCACAATGCCGTTGGTCAATTCCTGCATAGTGACGACATAGCCACCCAGCACCTTTAACTCACGCCCTCCTGACAAAAGGCTCAGATATACCTTTTGCCCGGCTTTAATAAGCGGCCACGCGGGGACGGAGGCTTTAGCGTCGCCTGAAAAGGTATTCATAGTCAACGCAGCGCCGGAGGCCAGCCCGTTAATCAATGCTCCCAGCAACCTGGCCGTTGCAATTGTGCCAACGGTTACCGTTTGAACTTGAGAAACAAGCGTTTTGCCACTACGCACAATCGAGTACCTTAATTGCACGACACTATTCACGCTATCGTGTATAACTTCACGCGCTGTAAAGTCAAAAACTACCGATCCGCCTGCCATGCCATTGAGCGTTAATGTAACTTTAGTCCCATTCCAGTGAATCCATTCCGCGGTAATACTGTCCGTCGCGAGCATACCTAGGTATTTAACCGTTACCTGGGTGCTGTCTTTAAACATCAAGGGGTCGACCGTCACCGTTTGCCCGATACTCGGAGCGCCGTTAAGGGTTGGAAAAGGCAGCTCAGTCGGCAGTAGCTGTACAACGTAATTGGCAACCTCAAAGGCGATCGCTACTTGCTTGATGGGGATTTCTGGGAAACTTACCCAAACGCGAATCTTGAAGACCGAATTATCCTGAAGCGCGCGCACTATACTTGTCGAGAGCGGCAAGGAAATCCCGTTGGTCAGATCGCCTACGGTGAGTGGCTTGGCGATGGCGAGGTCGGCGGTGTACTCAATACCCGTTGCCAAGGTACCTTCCACCGTCACCCAATAGAGTTGGCCTTCACTGATAAACTCCCACGGCGCGACCTTGATAGTGGCCTCGGCAGGCAGCTCACTCACCGGCAACACTGTCTGGTTTTCAAACCCAACGATATAAGGCGTCGGGAATACCTTTAGGGGCAGCAGACGCACATTCAACGGCTGAAATTTGTAGCTCAGTTGCCCACGCGTTACTTCACACTCCACCGTGATGGCGTTGCCGCTTGGGTGCACGCCCTTGGCAATGACGTTGGCCGGAATAACCACATCAATGCTGTCGGTTGCCGGATTGGGTGCCGCGACAGCTTTAAACTGGCTGTAGCCATATTCACCTCGCCATGTGTACATAATTACATCGCCCGGCAGCCTTGATTTGTAGCTGATGCGCAGGGTTGCGCCGTCTTTCACCGTTATCGGCCGGATACTGCCCGTAGTCGGATCAGCCTCAAGAATTTTGAGCAACCCCAGCTCCACCGCCGCACCGACGGTGGGGTTGAGCACCATCGAGCTCTCAGTCGTTTTTGGCGGGCCGGCGTGTACAACGCTATAGCTGATACGGATGCTGCGGTTGTTGTTCTCGACAAGGAAAGAGGTATCTATCGGAATTTCCAGGGTTGTCAACTGAACTCCTTCAAGCGAGGACGTGATGTCGATGGTACCTGCCACCGTACTTTTGCCACTCACGGTCCAATACACTTTGTCACCGACGACAGTGCCTGCGTAGGGAATGTACATCAGCCAGTTCGCACCCGGCACCGTGGCCGGGTCGATGTTGTTGTCCAGGATGGCGGGAACCGTCATGGGCGGCAGGGTTGGAACGCGAACACCAATTTCGAAGTTCCGCTTTTCCGATTGCCGAATAGAGCCAGGCGTACCTTTATTATCATCGGTTTCGTAGAAAGCCTGGCAGACACCCTTGCCCTCAAATACCTTCAGGGCCTCCATGAGTATCAGCCGTGTGCCGCCCTGCGCGCCAGCCTGTTGACGGGAGATCACGAGCACACCGCCGCCGTTCGCATCTATATGCTGAAGCTTCACGGTTTCCGTGTATGAAGGGTCGTGGGGTTGATAAGGCGGTAGTACCAACTCCATATGTGTATTGAGTGGAAACAGCCCTGCTTCCAAAAGTGTGATGATGGGTGCTGGCATCAGGCTTGGTGTACCTACTACACCAATCGACGTACTGTTCGAACGCCTCAGGAATACCCCGTCGCTCTTAATCTGCTCGTACCATACGCGAAAGCTCCCCCCGGCCAATTGCTTGAACGTTGCCATCCATTCGGCCGGCAGGGGGATGATTTGAAACCTGCGATTGTTGTCGTCTACCTGGTGAGTCAAGGTTTCGGTCGCGCCGTATTTATCGGTCGTTTCTACATGAACCTTTACCTTATTCGGAGGCTTGGGCAGCACGGTACTGGGCTTCAACTCAACCTCCACCTCCAGTGTTGCTCCGCTCTGGGTGTCGAGATCAAGCTCGCTGATATACTGGCCATCCACCATCACATAGGGTGGCGCCAACGGATACGTGTACATCTCACTGTTCAATACGATAGGTTGGGAGTACGGAAATCGACCAAAAGGTTCATTATTCACCACGTCGAGCACGGTGAAGTACACCTTAACCTCCCCTGATGGGTTGAGATTGCGCAAGACCTCCACGGGCACAGTCACGACAATCGGCTGCGTCGGTGGCTGTTTCGCCTGTTCACCGTCGACGGTGTGCACATAAACAGTCCCGCCCACGCGAACGATGATCTTGTCGTTCTTGCGGATGTTCTCATACGGCATGATCAAACACTGCAAGCCGTCTGCGGTGTTGGTCGGCGTCAGAATAGCGCCTGGCTTGAAGTTCCCAAGCTCCATCGCCAAACCGCTGTGCCATTGCTTCGTATCGTCGTCGTCGTAGCCGCCCGGGATGGTCGTCTTGAACAGAATGGACTGAACTTCCGAATCAACCTCATTCCCGCTGAGCGCACGGCGAACTCTGGCAAAATACGTGCAGTCACCCTCGGGTACCTTTTCGGCAGGGACTTCCAAGAGATAATGAGAGTTTTCGCCGCGCGTGACGTTGGCCCCGACGAACGCCTGATTATTGATCCACAAACTCAGATAGTCGCCATCTACGACGTCCCAACGCAAAACGCTAAATATGGCGCCCTTGTCTGTGTCATCGATGCCAAATAGGGCATATATGCCATTTCTGCCAAGGCCTATCTTGGATGTTTCAGCGTATTTGGCCTTCGTCAGGTCTACGGGGGGGTATATCGGAGAAGGGTTAAGTTCGGGTACAGGAAAATTTGTGGACATCGCCATCACCTTGCATGGTCAGGGCCGCGCTGAAATGGCGCGACGGGCAAGGTGACTAAACGCCTGGGGAGACAATCAAATCTACTGTCAGAATTGACAGTGACGACGAATGGCTAGGACGCAATGCCTAACCGACGTGCTCGCAACCGAGTATGAATCTCTTAACATCCACACTTTTTCTTACGCTTTTTTCACGATTTATTCACATGCACAGACGTAGGGTGAAGCCTCATCCGTTACAAACGTTGCACATCAAGCCCGCCGCCCCAGCGGGCTTTTTTTTGCCTGGGGTTTGGCCTCAGCGTGCGGCGTTGGCAACAGGCGCCGTTTGTTCGCGAATAGCCCGCTGGGTGTCCAGCACCTTGGCCAAGGCGGTTTGCGCTTCGGGGCTTTGTTGCGGCACGCGGATCGCCGCCGAGACCAGGGTGATCAGCTTGGCCATGACTTCGGCGTCGGTGGCCGGGCGGCCCAGGCTCATGGAGTTCATCAGCAGGCGCAGCTCGGTGCCGGCCATTACCCCGGAAATCGCCTTGAGGGCAAATTGCAGGCGCACCCCCAGCTCGTTGCGCGGCAGGTCCGGCAAGGCCAGGGCGAAGGCTTCGAAGAAGCGCTGGAACACCGGCTGGTAATGCACCTTGAGGTATTCCTGGATAAACGGCGACGTGTCGCTGTATACCCGGCCCAAAAAGCGGATGAACGAGCGCCCTTCCCCGCTTGACGGGTCGCTGCGCTCCAGGCCCATGGCCGGGGCGAACAGCACGCCCAGCAGCGTGTCGCAATCAAGCGGGCCGTCGGATTCGGCTTCGCAGCGCGCCAGCAGTTCCAGGCGCTGCTCGTTGAGCGGCTCCAGACGTTGCATCAGCAGGGTTTTCATCAGGGAATCCTTGTCCCCGAAGTGGTAGTTCACGGCGGCCAGGTTGACTTGGGCACGCTCGGTAATCTGCCGTAACAGCACCGCGTCATACCCGTATTTGATAAACAGAGCTTCTGTCGCATCCAGCAAGCGGGTCTTGGTAACGTTTGGAGCGCTGAGTTTCTTCGCGACCATAAGGGTTCCACGGCGGAAATATTGTTTTAAAAAATAATTTGATTTTTATACCGATGCAGCCCGTCGAAAGCAAGTAGTGACACTCCGCCATATCATCGAAAGCCTCGGCATACGGCGGTTTCGGGGATCGTCCGGGAGTTTTCCAGAGCGCCTTCAGCGCCATCAAAGAATCATTTCAAAGGGTAAAAACGCTCTACATCCATGGCTGGCGAAGCGCCGGGAACGCGGTTAGTATTCAAACAATATTTTAAAAACAAGAAATAAAACCAGTCCGAGACGCGTACCAGACAGCTCCCGAACTTGTTACAAGGCTTTACCGGGGGTATGACGGCAGCGTCGAGACTGCAGGCGTAGTCATGATGACCGATACCCGCGCGCACCCAGGCTTGATCTCCCTGCAAGGCATCGGCAAGCGCTATCAGCTCGCCGGGCAGGAATTGACCATTCTCAAGGATGTGTGCCTGTCCATCGCCAGCGGTGACAGCTGCGGCATCCTCGGCGCCTCCGGTTCCGGCAAAAGTACCCTGCTCAATATCCTCGGTTTGCTGGACCTGCCCAACGACGGCCACTACCACTTTGCCGGCCACGATATTTTCAACGCCAGCGCCGATGAACTGGCCGCCATTCGCAACCAGCAGATCGGTTTCGTGTTCCAGAGCTTCAACCTGCTGCCGCGCCTCAGCGCGCTGGATAACGTCGCCCTGCCCTTGAGCTATCGCGGCGTGTCGCGCCATGAGTCCGTGGAGCGGGCCCTGCGCATGCTCGAACAGGTCGGCCTGGCCGACCGCGCTCACCATCGCCCTGCCGACCTCTCCGGCGGCCAGCGCCAACGGGTGGCGATTGCCCGCGCCTTGGTCGGCAACCCCTCGGTGATCCTCGCCGACGAACCCACCGGCAACCTCGACAGCACCACCGCCCAAGACATCATGGACCTGTTGCTGGCCCTGAACCGCGAGCAACAGGTCACGCTGATTATCGTCACCCATGACCCGCACATCGCCGAACGCCTGGCGCGCAAGATCCTGGTGCGCAATGGCGTGGTGCACGAGGCGCATCGCCCATGAGCCTGCGGGTCGAACAAAGCCTCAGCCAACTGCTGCATGAAGCCTTTATCAGCCTGCGCACCTTGGGCAAGCGCTCGGTCCTGGCGTTGCTCGGCATCGTGATCGGCAGCTCCTCGGTGGTGGCGTTGATCAATATCGGGCACAACGCGGCGGTGGATGCCGCGATGATTTTCAAGGACATGGGCACCGACACGCTCATCGTCCAGTTCCCCCCCAAAGGCGGCGCCAACGTGCCGATGCGCAGCCGTCTCGACCTGCATGCGGTGCGCCAGGCGGTAGCGGGCATCGCGCATATCGGCGCCCTGACGCTGTTCAGCGGGCCCATCGTGTTCCATGGCCGCAGCGTCAATGCCAACTTTGTCGGCAGTACGCCCGACATCCAGCCAGCGATGCGCCTGGTGGTGCAACAGGGCCGCTTCCTGTCGAGCTTCGACACCCACGAAACCTATGGCGTGATCGGCGACCAGATCGCCCAGGCCCTCGGCGCACCGGGCGACCCAGTGCAACTGGGCGACCGCGTGCGCATCAACGATTACCTGTTCCTGATCGTGGGCATCCTGCACAACCAGCCCCGGGCGATGTTAATGCCGGTGCAGGCCAACGAGTCGCTGTTCATCCCCGCCGAAGGCATGCGCCGCATCTACGCCACCCCGCAGATCAGCAACGTGATCATTCGCGCCGCGCCCGGCCAAGACATGGAACGCATTGCCAAAGCCGCCGCCGCGGCCTTGCAACGCCAACTCACCGACCACGATGTCGACATCCAGGTGCCTCAGCAAATGATCGATGGCATGACCCGGCAAAGCCGCACGTTCGCCTATTTGCTGCTGGCCCTGGGCGCGATCTCGCTGGTGGGCGGCGGCGTGGGCGTGATGAACGTGATGCTGATGAACGTTTCGCAGCGGCGCCGCGAAATCGGCATCCGTATGGCCCTGGGCGCGCGTCGACGGGATATCCGCAACCTGTTCCTGATCGAAGCGGTGACCCTCACCGCCGTCGGCGCGTTGTGCGGCGCGGTACTCGGTATGACGGCGGCGTGGTTCTACGCCTGGCTGTCAGGCTGGGAATTCGCGCTGGCCGCGGCGGCCCTGCCCCTGGGAGTGGGCAGTACGTTGTGGGTGGGTTTGTTCTTCGGCATCTACCCCGCGGTCTCGGCCTCGCGGTTGCAACCGGTGGAGGCCCTGCGCGATGAATAAATGGCTGCTATTGCTGACGCTGATCAGCCTGCCCGGCATGGCCGCCGACGTGGTCATCCGGCCGTCGGCGCCCACTACCCCGCGCAGCGTATCGCTGAATGCGCAGGTCACCACCCTGACCCTGGGTGATGCGGTGTATCTGGGCCTGCGCAACAACCCGGCGATCCGCAGCGCGTACCTGCAACGGGTCGCGCAGAAGTTCGACCTGCGCGTGGCCGAAGACGTGTTCAACCCCAAGCTCACCCTCAACAGCTATTACCGCGGCACTCGCGGCTCCCAGGACAGCGCACGCAACGCCAACCTGGCGCCGTCCAGCAGTCTGCTCGGTGAGTACGGCACGCGCCTGAGCATGGCCTGGACCCAGCAGTTGAACAACGCCGACCGCGCCGGCCGCTATCGCAGCGACGGCCTGGACCTGGCAATTATCCAACCGCTGCTGCGCGGCGCTGGCTGGGACGCCACCACCGCGCCGCTGCGCCTGTCGCGCCTGTCGGAGCAGGCCAACCGCCTGAACCTCAAGGCCACGGTGGCGCAGACCATCAGCCAGATCATCGCCACCTATCGCGAATTGCTGCGCGCCCAGGAGCAACTGAGCATCGTGCAAGACGCCCTCGCGCGCTCCGGCACCCTGCTGGAAGTGAACCAGGCGCTGATCAGTGCCGGGCGCATGGCCGAGTTCGAAATCGTGCAGACCGAAGCCGACATCGCCACCCAGCAACTGGGCGTGGAGGAAGCCCAGAACCAACTGGACACCAATCGCCTGGCCCTGCTGCGCCTGCTGGCGCTGGACCTGTCCACGCCGATTCGCGCCACCGAAGCCCTGGAGGCCAAGCCCATGCAGATCGACAAGCGCCAAGCCTTCAACCTGGCGCAAACCCAGCAACCGGAATACCTCGCCGCCCTGCTCGGCAGCCAGCAGGCCGACCTCAACCTGGTGATCGCCAAGGACTCCGGGCGCTGGCAAGTCGACCTCGTCGCCGGCGCGAACCAGATTCGCGACGCCTACAACAACGACGCCGGCAGCAGTAACAACCGCACCTGGGACAGCTACGCCGGGGTGCAAGTGCAGATCCCCATCGGCGACATCAGCACCCGCCAGGCCGAAGTGCGTGCGCGGGTCAACGTCGAGGACCAGCAGATCCGCATCACCGATGCGCGCCAAGAGCTGGAGCGCAGCGTCAACGATGTGGTGCGCGACCTCGGCACGCGCTGGCGCCAGTATGAAATCTCCCAGCGCGCGGTGGAGTTGTCGCGCCGCAAAATCGAGATCGAACGGGAAAAACTCAGCGCCGGGCGCTCCACCAACTTCCAGGTGCTGAGTTTCGAGACCGACCTGCGCAACGCCGAAAATGCCCGGCTCAATGCCCTGATCGCTTATTTGAACGCCCAGACCCAGCTCGACCTGATGCTGGGCATGACGTTGGAAAGTTGGGAAATCGCCCTCAATGACTACTGATAAAAAACGCCTGTTGGGCGCTGTGCTGATCCTGCTGGTGGCCGGCGCGGCGCTGGCCCTGCGCAGCCCCGCGCAAGACCCGGCCGGCACCGCCGAGCAGTGGCTGGCAGTCAAGCCCGACGCGCTGGTGCACCAGATCGGCCTGGTGGGCAAGATCGAGCCCGACACCACTCTGGTCCTCACCGCGCCATTCGACGGCAATGTGCAGGCCAACCTGGTGGAGCAAGGTCAGCGGGTCGAAGCCGGCCAGGTGCTGCTGCGCATGGACCCTGCCACCCTGCAAATGCAACTGCGCGACGCCCTCGCCGCCCAGCTCAAGGCTCGGCGCACCGTGCAGGAAATGCAGGATTGGGACAGCAGCCCCGCCGTCAGCCGCGCCCGACGCAGCTTGCGCACCGCCGAAATGAGCGCCGGCAACACCCAGCGCAAGCTCACCGAAAGCGACAACCTGTTCAAGCGCGGCATCATCCCGCGCAATGAACTGGACGACCTCAAGCAACAGGCCCAACAGCAACAGCTGGACCTCGCCTCCGCACGCAGTGAACTGCAACAGGCCCTGGACCAGGGCAAGGGCGAATACCGCCAGATCGCCGACATGGAACTGACCAACGCCACGGTGAAATACGAGGCGCTGCGCACGTTGCTCGAAGGCCAGGACGTCAAGGCGCCGTTCTCCGGCATCGTGGTGCCCGCGCCCGGTAATAATTCAGCCCAGGGGGGCAACATTAACAACGCGCCCATCCAGGCCGGCAGTAAGGTCAGCCAGGGCCAGGTACTGTTTGGCCTGGCAAATATCGAACGGCTCAAAATCGTCGCCAAGGTCTCGGAACTGGACATCAACCAATTGCATCAGGGCCAGGCGGTGGAAGTGATGGGTGATGGTTTTGACGGCGAACGGCTGAGCGGTTCGGTGAGTGTGGTCAGTGGATTGGCGATGGCCAGTGACAGCCAGGGCAGCGCCCAGTTTCCGGTGACCCTGACGATCCCCCGGCTCACGCCCCAGCAGTTGCAGCGGGTGCGGCTGGGCATGAGCGCACGGTTGACCATCGTCACCTACAACAATGCCCAGGCGCTCGTCGTGCCGAGCCAGGCGATCCAAACGGGCATGACCGTGGAATATCGCGAGGCGATGGATAAACCGGTGGAACGGGTGAACGTGACGACAGGCCAATCGACGGCGCAAGGGGTCGAGGTATTCGGCCTCAAGCCCGGCCTGGTGAAAATCTTAAAATAAATGGAGTTCCGCTCTTCTGTGGGAGGGGGCTTGCTCCCTCCCACACTCAGTTTTCCGCCAGCCTCGAAGCCAGGGCTTTGGCCTGAAGCGCCACGTCCGTCACCGCGGTGCTCTCCCACCACATCCCGCGCAACGGCGGGCCCATGGCGAACAGTCTTTGGCTGGCCTGCCCCTGGGCGTCCAGCACCGCGCCCGACACGTGCGCCGCAATCCCCAACGCCAACGGCCCAGGCTGGATCAGGCCGCGCTTGAGCAATTGCCGGGGCAACGGCCGCGCCACGCGGCGCCAGTCGTATTCGATGCCGCTGGAGTTGATCAGCGCCGCGCCCGACACCTGGGTCAGCGCTGGCTCACCGCGATAGCGCAAACGGATCGTCACGCCCTCATCCGCAGGCGCCAGGCCCTTGAACGACGCCGCGCGAATGCGTAACCGCCCCTCGTCGTGCAACCGCGCCACCAACTGCGCACTCAACGGCGGCGAGCGGTGGTGATGGCTCTCCCACCACGGCCGCACATGCCGCACGAATTGGCGTTTCTCACGCTCGCCGGCCTGGCTCCACAGCCGGCCGATATGCGCGCGTACCGTGTCCAGCGGCGCCTGCCAGTCAATGCCTTGCGCCACTGCAATCCGGCATTGGCGCCGCACCTCTCGCAGCAACTGCCGAGGGCTGCGCAGGCTGTGGTCCTCGCCGAGAAAGTCCACCCAACTCGGCGGTTGGCGGCGCACATGGGGCAGCAGGCCATGGCGCGAAAACACCTCGATGGGCCCACGATGACCGGCCTGTTCCAGGGACACCACGGCATCGACCATGGTCAGCCCCGAGCCAATGATCAGCACCGTCGATTGCGGGTCGAGCTGGGCCATGGCCTGCACGTCCCAAGGGTCCACCGCCGCCGCGTTCAAACCGCTGGACTCGGTTTGTGGCGTGCGCGCCGCCGGGAACATGCCGGTGGCCAACACCGCAACGGCGCCGCGCAGTGACTGGCCGTTATCGAGGGTCAGCCGGGTTGAACCCGCGTCCACTTGCAGGTCGACCACTTCGGCCCTTACATGCGCCACCGTGGACGCCGACAGCGCCTTGGCCTCGGCCAGCCGCTGCTGCGCGTACAAGCCGAACAGCCCGCGCGGCGGGAACAGTTCGCTGATCGGTACGTGCTGTTGGTCCGACTCCGGCCAGCCACCGGCGCCGATGTGCTCGGTGAGCCACTGCGTCAGGTCGTCGGCATTGTCGGGGTCGACGCTCATGCGCGCCGCGTTGCCGTTCAGCGTGTGGCCCAGCTCGACCGCGCTGTAGGCCTCGCCCCGCCCCAATTCGGCACGCGGCTCGATCACCAGGATCCGACGCCGGCCAGGCAAGCGCAGCAGTTGCACGGCGAGCATCGTGCCGCTCAGGCCGCCGCCGATGATCAGCACATCAGCGTCGCGGGTGGATTCACTCATGCAGGTTCGCCCTTACTGTTTACCCAGATAAATATCATGCAAATCACCCCGTGCCAGCAGCTCAGCGGCGCTGCCGCTCAAGGCCACGCGCCCAGTATCCAGCACGTAACCGTGGGACGCATAGGTCAGCGCGACGTTGATGTTCTGCTCGGCGATCAGGAAGCTCACCTGCTGTTCACGGTTGAGCTGCGCGATGATCGCGAAGATCTCCTGCACGATCATAGGCGCCAAACCCATGGACGGCTCGTCGAGCAGTACCAAAGTAGGACGCGTCATCAACGCCCGGCCGATGGCGACCATCTGCTGCTCGCCGCCGGAGGTGAGCCCGGCGCGGGTGTGGCGCTTGGTCTTGAGCCTTGGGAACCAGGTGTAGATGCGCTCCAAGTCGTGCTCCATGTCCTTGCGGCTCAGGCGGCGCACAAAGCCGCCGCTGCGCAGGTTGTCTTCCACGCTCAGTTGGCCGAACACATGCCGCCCCTCCAGCACATGCACCATGCCCTCGCGCACGCGCTGGCTGGGGTCGATACCGGCCAGGTCGCGCCCGGCGTATTCAATCACACCCCGGCTGACCTCGGCGCGCTCGGCACGCACCAGCCCGGAGATGGCCTTGAGGGTAGTGCTCTTGCCGGCGCCGTTGGCACCGAGCAAGGCAACAATGGCGCCCTTGGGCACACTCAGCGACACCCCGGCCACCGCCAGGATTGCGCCGTCGTAAATCACTTCAATGTCGTTGACCGTCAGCAGCGACGGGCGCGCAGGCTCGGTGGCAGGCTGGCTCATGATTTATTCATCCCCAGTGCAGGTGCGTGGCGTCAGGCCTTTTTCCTTGGCGAACGCGGCCGACTTTTCATCGATCAACGGGCGCAGCAGTGCGCGGTCGGCGGCGATCCAGTCGCTGATCAGCGTCCACTGGGCGCCGTCCCACTGCTGCACCCGCGCCGAGCCGCCGCCTTCGTGGTCGCGGCACGACAGCTTGAGGTTCTGCATCAGGCCCAGGTAGCCCATGGCTTTAAGGCGTGCGTCGTCGATGTTCAGGTGTTCCAGGCCCCAGCGGCCTTCTTCGCCATTGAGTGGGCGCTTACCGAATTTGGCCTGCGCGGTGCGAATCGCCTCTACCGCTACGGCGGCATTCACCAGGCCGGAGTTGTAGTAGACACTGCCGAAGTTTTTCAGGTCCTTGAGGTCGCTGTGGCCCTTGTCGAGGATGGCTTGCTTGAGGCGCTGATGGATCTCGAAGTCGGCCCCGGCCGGGTACGGCGTGAGCGCCAGGTACCCCTTGGCGGCGGCACCGGCCGGCAGCACGTCCTCGCTGGAACTGGCCCAGATGTCGCCGATGATGTGGTCCACGGGGAAGCCGAAGCGCGCGGCGGTCTTCACCGCTACCGGCGTGGACACGCCCCAGGTACGCAGGAACACCCAGTCCGGGTTGGCCTGGCGGACCTGGCGCCATTGCGCCGATTGTTCGTTGCCGGGGTCGGCCACCGGGATCTGGATGTTCTCAAAGCCATACTTTTCGGCGAGCAATTTCAGTGGCCCGAGGGTTTCGCGACCGTAGGCCGAGTCGTGATAGACCGTGGCGATCTTCTTGCCCTTGAGCTTGTCGAAGCCGCCTTCGCGCTCGGCGATGTAATTGACCAGGCTCGACGCCTCGCTGTAGAAGGTCAGCATCACCGGGAAGTTGTAGGGGAACACCGTGCCGTCAGTGGCCTCGGTGCGCCCGTAGCCGAGGGTGATCAGCGGGATCTTGTCGACTTCGGCGCGCTCGCTCAGGGCATACGCCGCCGGCGCGCCGTTGGGTTGGTACACCGCGACCGGCGCGCCATCCAGGCCGTGCTTGAAGCGCTCATAGCATTCGATACCCTTCTCGGCCGTCCATTCGGTCTCGCATTCCTGCCACACCAGCTTGACGCCGTTGATGCCGCCTTCGACCTCGTTGATGTAGCGCAGGTAGTCGATCATCCCGGCCCATACCTGCACGCCACTGGAGGCATAGGCGCCCACGCGATAGGTGGCCAGGGGAATGAATTGCTGGTCCGGCGTCGCCATGGCCTGGGGCACGGCGCCGGCCAATGCGGCCAACGCAAAGGCGGCGCCGACCAGGGAACGTTTCAAGGATGCACGCATGGAAGTTCTCTTCTACAGGGGTTAGAAACGTAGCGGCCACTGCCGCAGCCGATCGCGAAGGGTATGCAACAGGCGAATCAAGCCCTCGGGCTCCTTGATCAGGAACACGATGATCAACACGCCAAAGATAATTTTCTGCAGGTTCTGCAACTGCCCCGCGTCCACCGAACCGCCGAACAATGCCTGCCCGGCGTGGCTGAGAAAGATCGGCAGCAAACTGATGAAGGCCGCGCCGACGAAGTTGCCGGCGATGCTGCCCATGCCGCCGATAATGATGATGAACAGGATCTGGAACGAGCGGTTGATATCGAAGCTGCCGGCACTGGCGGTGCCCAGGTAGGCGAAGGCCCACAGCGCGCCGGCGATGCCCAAGTAGAACGAACTGACCGCAAACGCCAGGCGCTTGTAGCGCACCACCGCAATGCCGACCACGGCGGCGGCGGTGTCCATGTCGCGGATCGCCATCCAGTTGCGCCCCACTTGGCTGCGCACCAGGTTGGTCGCGGTCCAGGTCAACAGCAGCACCGTGACCAGCGTCAGCAGGTAACGGCCCAGCGGCGTGTTGAGGTCATGGCCGAACAGCGCAAGCTTGGGCGCCGAAATCGTGCCGGACGAACCGTAGTTGTAGAACCAGGGGAATTTGACGAACAGCCACTCCAGGAAAAACTGCGCGGCCAGGGTGGTGACCATCAGGTAGAAGCCCTTGATCCGCGAACTGGGCAGGCCGAACAGCAAGCCCACCCCTGCGCTGATAATCCCACCGCCCAGCAGCGCCACCGGCAGGCCCAGCTCGGGCAGGCGCAGCAGAAAGCCGTAGGTGGCAAATGCGCCAACCGCCATGAAGCCGGCGGCGCCCACCGAGGTCTGCCCGGTGTAGCCGGTCAGCAGGTTCAAGCCCAACCCGGCCAGGGACAGCACCAGAAACGGAATCAGGATCGCATTGAGCCAATAGTCATTGCCCCACAGCGGCACCACGCCAAAAGCCAGGGCCAGCAGGCCGAGCAGGCCCCAGGGCAGGCGTCGTTGCATCAGCAGTAACGGCGCGGTGTCTTGCGCAACAGGAATCGACATGGTTTCAGACTCGCTCGATGGCGCGCTCGCCGAACAGGCCGGCGGGACGCATATACAGGAAGGCCAGCGCCAATACATAGGCGAACCACGGCGTGATGCCGCCGCCGATCAGCGGGCCGATATACACCTCGGCGAGGTTCTCGGCGGCGCCGACGATCAGCCCGCCGACCATCGCCCCGCCAATCGAGGTAAAGCCGCCGATGATCAACACCGGCAACGCCTTGAGCACCACCAGCGACAGCGAGAACTGCACGCCCTGGCGCGCGCCCCATAGCAGCCCCGCCACCAGGCCGACGACGCCGGCCACTGCCCAGACGATCTGCCAGATGCGGTTGAGGTTGATGCCGATGGACAGCGCCGCCGTGGTGTCATCGGCTACCGCCCGCAACGACACGCCGATGCGGGTCTTGTTGAACAGCAACGCCAGCACCGTCACCAGCACCACGGCGGTGGCGGCGGCGATCAGGTCAAACTGGCTGAGCATCAGCGGCCCGACAAACAGCGGCACGTCGTCGATGCCCAGGTCCAGTGCGCGCACTTGGGAGCCCATCAAGCCCTGGGCCAGGCCCTCGATGATGAACGACAGGCCCAGGGTCGCCATGAACAGGGTGATCTGCGAACGGTTCACCAGCGGGCGCAGCACCAGGCGCTCGATGAGCAACGCGCCGACGATCATCACCAGCACCGTCAGCAGCAGCGCCACGGCGAACGGAACGCCCTGCTCGTGCAGGCTGACGAAGGTCAGCGCGGCAAACAGCAACATCGCGCCCTGGGCGAAATTGAACACGCCGCTGGCCTTGTAGATCAGCACGAAGCCGATGGCGACCAGCGAGTACAGGGTGCCGGCCAGCAAACCGCCGAGCAGGGTTTCGAAGAAGAACGACATCAGCGCACCGCTCCCAGATACGCCGCGATCACCTCGGGGTGCGCCTGCACCTCGGCCGGCGTGCCGTCGCCGACCTTGCGCCCATAGTCGAGCACCACCACATGGTCAGACAGGCCCATCACCACGCCCATGTCGTGTTCGATCAACACCACCGTGGTGCCCAGGTCTCGGTTCACGTCGGCGACGAAGCGTGCCATGTCCTGTTTCTCTTCGGCGTTCATGCCGGCCATGGGTTCGTCAAGCAGCAACAGGCTGGGCCCGGCAATCAGTGCGCGGCCCAACTCCACGCGCTTTTGCAGGCCGTAGGACAGGTTGCCCACCAGCACATCGCGATGGGCTTGCAGCTCAAGAAATTCCAGGATGTGTTGGCCGCGCCGGCGAAATGCTTCGGCTTCGCGGCGTGCACGGGGCAAGCCCAGGGCCTGTTCGAGAAAGCCGGCGCGCATATGCCGCGACAGCCCGGTAAGGAGGTTGTCGAGCACGCTCATCTTCTTGAACAGTGCGTTGTTCTGGAAGGTGCGCCCAATGCCTCGGCGGGCGGCGCCCAAGGGGTCGATGCGATGGAAGTGTTGTTGCTCAAAGACGATCTCGCCGGCATCGAAACGGTACACGCCGTTGAGCACATTGAGCAGCGAGCTTTTGCCCGCGCCGTTAGGGCCGATCAACGCGCAGATCTCGCCGCGTTGTACCTCGAACGACAGCGCATTGATGGCCTTGACCCCTTTGAACGACAGCGAAATGTCCCGCACCTGGAGAATGGCCTGGCTCATGCGATGTCCCGTTTGAATTCGGCCAGCCACGTCGGCTCATTACCGGCTTTGAGGGGTTGCCAGATAGAGGCCAGGCGTTGAAAGCCCAGCAGTGTGCGCACGCGGTTTTTCAGCAACCGGCGCAGGCCGCCTTGCGGGTGGGCGATGGCCCAGTCGCAGAGGCGGCGCCGCCAACTGCCGACGGGAGCCAGGCGGCTTTCGATCTCATCGGCCAGGTGCTGCAAACGCTCGGGCGACAGCACCAGGCCGGTGGGCGCCACTTCGCTGCGATCGCGTCGCGCCGAGGCCAGGTTTTCCGGAAACGCCAGGCCATGACCGCTGTGCAGCCATTGCTCCAGCACCACGCCAAGGCCGTCTGGCCAGCCGGTGCCTTCTTCGCTCCACAGCACGGTTTCGCCCGTTGGTTGCCACCAACGCTGCAGGTGTTGCGCCGGATCGACCGGGCCGAGCAACTGAGCGAAGTCCAAGCGCTGGGTGAATGCCCAATCGCGCAGGCGACCTTGAACGTAGGCATGACTGGGGTGAATACGCCACAGTTGCTGCTCCAGGGCCTGCGGCTCGAGGTTATCGGCCAGCGTCAGCACCTGCGCGCCGACGGACTGGGCCGCCAATGCCAGCAACAGCAGGTTCGGCTCAAAGGCGCCACTGAGCACCAGGCGTGAGTGTTGATCGAAACCGTGCTGGCGCAAACCATCGGCCAGGCGTTCGACGTCGCGCAAGGCGTCGATCCAGCGCCAGGCGTACCACTGGCCCTGGCGCTTGTGGCGCAGGGCGATGTGCAACGGCGTAAGTTGCGCCCAGCGGCGCAGGTGCTCCAGAAGGGCCTTGGGGTCGTGCACGCTCATAGGGGGTGGTTCCTATTGGGGTGGTCAAGCGTGCGGTGGTCCGCTGGCTGGGATATTTGGATCGACACGGGACAAATGTGGGAGGGGGCTTGCCCCCGATGGCAGTGTGTCAGACACCTATCAATTGCTGACCCACTGCTATCGGGGGCAAGCCCCCTCCCACATTGGAATTTCGTGCACCAGACAGATCGCGGTAGCTGGCGCCGGGGTGGTTTGGACCCAACCTTGCGCCCTCGCCGAACAACTTCTCGCGCAGGGTGCCCTGGGCGTATTCGGTCTTGTATACGCCACGCTTTTGCAACTCCGGCACCAGCCACTCCACGGCGTCGATAAAGGTCTCGTGGGTCAGTGCATAGGCCAAGTTGAAGCCGTCCACGTCGGTGTCTTCCACCCATTCCTGCAACAGGTCGGCGACGGTTTGCGGGCCGCCGACAAACAAGGGCCCAAACCCGCCGATGCCCACCCAGTCAGCCAGTTCATTGGGCGTCCAGACCTTGTTCGGATCAGCCGTGGAGAACGCCTCCACCGCCGATTGAATCGCGTTGGTGTGGACATGTTTGAGCGGCTCGTCGGGCTTGAACTGGCTGAAGTCGATACCGGTCCAGCCGGAAATCAGCGCCATCGCGCCTTCGTAGCTGACGTAGGATTTGTACTCGTCGAACTTGGCTTTGGCCTTGGCATCCGTTTCGTCGACGATCACCGTCTGCAGGTTGAAGATCAGGATCTTCTTCGGATCGCGCCCCGCTTGAGCGGCACGGCAACGAATATCGGCCACGGTTTTTTTCAGCAATACCTTCGACGGCGCGGCAACGAACACGCATTCGGCCTGCTCGGCGGCGAACTGTTTGCCACGGCTGGAGGCGCCGGCCTGGTACAGCACCGGCGTGCGCTGCGGCGACGGCTCGCACAGGTGAATGCCGGGCACCTGGAAGTGTTTGCCGACGTGGCGGATCTCATGGATTTTGCTCGGGTCGCTGAAGATCCGACGCTCCCGATCACGCAGCACCGCGCCCTCCTCCCAACTGCCTTCCCAGAGCTTGTAGCAAACCTCGAGGTATTCCTCGGCGTAGTCATAACGTGCATCGTGTTCGGTCTGGGCCTTCTGGCCGAGGTTCTTGGCGCCGCTTTCCAGGTAGGAGGTGACGATGTTCCAGCCGATGCGGCCCTTGGTCAGGTGATCGAGCGTCGACAGCCGGCGCGCGAAGGGGTACGGATGCTCGAAGGACAGCGACGCGGTGAGGCCAAAACCCAGGTGCTGGGTGACCAGCGCCATCGGTGCGATCAGCGACAGCGGGTCGTTGACCGGCACTTGGGTGGCCTGGCGAATCGCCGCGTCACCGTTGCCGTGGTACACGTCGTAAATGCCCAGCACGTCGGCGATAAACAGGCCATCGAACTTGCCACGCTCGAGGATTTTCGCCAGATCGGTCCAGTACTCCAGGTCCTTGTACTGCCACGAGCGGTCACGCGGATGCGCCCACAGGCCTGGCGACTGGTGGCCGACGCAGTTCATGTCGAAGGCGTTCAAGCGGATTTGGCGGGCCATCAAAGCACTCCGTTGAGGTGGTAGTTGCCGACGATCTGGTATTTGCGCCGCAAGGGGTCATCCAGGGTCGACGGCAGCGCGGTGCGTTGGCCGGTCAATTCGAATTCGGCGTTGCTGGCGGCAATCAGGGCCTCGGCCGCGGCGATCTGCGCTTCGGTGGCGGCCACCGGGCTGGGGTGGCTGTCGGCGCGCTCAAGCAAGGCGGCGGCCACGTCGACACGGATCTGCAAGTCGCCGAAGCGGCTGATCACGTAGGGGTCGTCACTTTTTTGGACGTGAAGACGGGTGCTGTCGAGCAGTTGGCGGGCGAGTGTCAGTGCGGTCATGGGGCAGGCTCCTCAATTCCAGGCGTGGCGCGCAGGCTTCACGCCGTTGAGCACGAAGTTACCGATCAGGTGGTATTTCCAGCGGGCCGGATCATGCAGGGTGTGGGTGCGCGCGTTGCGCCAGAAGCGGTCGAGGTTGTGCTTGGCGGTCACCGAGCGGGTGCCGGCCAGTTCGAAGAGTTTGCTGCTGGCGAGCAAGGCGGTTTCGGCCGACAGCACCTTGGCCTGGGCCACCACCAGAGAGGCGTGGGCCACGCTGTCTTCATTCGGCTCGGCCAGCGCCTGGTCGACCGCGATGCCGGCCTTGGCGAGGATGGCTTCGGTGCCGTGAACGCGCCATTGCAGGTCGCCGATGGCGGCGATTGTGAATGGGTCCTGCCAGCCGTGGTCCAGCTGGCTGTCGATCCAGGGCCGGGCCTGGCGGGCATGGATCTTGGCCTGTTCCAGCGCGCCAAGGGCGATGCCGGTATCGACGGCGGCCTGGATGATTTGTGAAATCGGGCCGTCGGCGGTGGGTTTATCGAACGCTAGATGCGCAGGGATCACCGCGCTCAACGGTACGTTCACGCCATCGAGGGTCACGCCACCACTGGCGGTGGTGCGCTGGCCGAAGCCGTCCCAGTTGTCGATCACGCTCAGCCCCGGCGCGTCGCGTTCGACGAAACCAATAAACGCCTGGCCCTGCTCGTTATTGCCTGCGGTGGGCACGATATGGGCGAACAGCGCGCCGGTGCAGTAAAACTTTTCACCATTGATTTGCGCGGTGTCGCCGTTGAACCGGATCTGCGTGTCGAAGGTACCGGCGTTTTTGCTCTTGGCTTCGGAGAACGCATTGCCGAAGCGGTAACCCGCCAAGACCTTGCCGAAGTAATAGCGCTTTTGTTCCTCGGTACCGGTTTGCAGCAGGAGGTCCACCACCCCCAGATGGTTCTGCGGGATTTGCCCCAGGGACGGGTCGGCCGCGGAAATCCGTTTGATCACCTCGGCCACCGTCACATAGGACACCCCGGCACCGCCGTAGGCCTTGGGCACCGTGATACCCCACAGGCCGCTGCCGGAAAATTCGTCAAGTTCGGCCACCGGCAGGCGCCGGTCGCGGTCGCGCGCGCTGGCTTCGACGGCAAAGCGTTCGGCCAGGCGCGTGGCGACTTCAATGGCCTCCGCGTCCGAGCGGATGATATGGGCAGGGTGTTGAGGGTGGGCTGACATGGGCCGACTCCAGGCTCCGAGGGAATACCGGAGTGATTGCAGGAGTCGTGCCTGAACTTAATCTTCAATAAAATCAGCAGGTTGCTGGCAAATCGGCGCCGCAGAGCGCGACTCAAACCAGCAAATTGCACATCCACTGTTGCCTGGCGGACAGTTAGATCACCACGTTGCGAACGAAGCTCACGGCCACGTCGCCGTCATTGCGATAGCCATGGACCTGGCGGCTGGCAAACATGAAAAACTCACCGGCAGCGACCTGTTTGTCTTCTTCGCCAACGCGCAAGGTCAGGCAGCCTTCAAACACAAACACCTGCACGCTCCAGCCTTCGGGGTCGGGTTCGGGGCTGTAGCGATCGCCGGGCTCCAGGCGCATCTCCCATAGCTCGACTTCGCGCCGCGCAGTGGCCTTGGCCAGTAATACGGCTTTGCTGCCGGGAATGTCGCCGGCCCAGGCGAGTTCGTTGATGCGGCTGTGGTCGCCCGCATCCGGGGCCTGGATCAGGTCGCTGAAGGCCACTTCCAGTGCTTCGGCCACGCGGTCGAGGGTGGACAGGCTGACGTTCTTCTCGCCGGCCTCGATGGCCACCAGCATGCGCCGGCTGACCCCGGACTTTTCCGACAGCGCGGTCTGGCTGAGGTCGGCGGCGTGGCGCAGACGACGGACGTTCTGGCTGACGTGTTGCAGGACCGAGGCCCGGTGTGGATTTTCTTTGTGCACTATATTGCTCAATGGGTGGGTGTGCGCAGTATACTGCCCAGCGTGCGGCGCATTGTGCGGTCCGTGCCTT
The DNA here is from genome assembly GCF_054667615.1 of Pseudomonas sp. S3_E10. Taxonomy (NCBI): domain Bacteria; kingdom Pseudomonadati; phylum Pseudomonadota; class Gammaproteobacteria; order Pseudomonadales; family Pseudomonadaceae; genus Pseudomonas; species Pseudomonas sp. S3_E10. The sequence continues at coordinate 5,039,210 of NZ_CP162743.1, read as the reverse complement.
TCCCTTGCAAGACCAGAGCCGCCATGACCGCCCCGACCTCCCCTTCGCGTTTCAATCGTTTCAGCAAAGCCGAATGCATCCTGGTGTTTATCACCATGATCTGGGGCGGCACCTTTTTGCTGGTGCAGCACGCCATGACCGTCAGCGGGCCGATGTTCTTCGTGGGCCTGCGCTTTGCGGCGGCGGCGATTGTGGTGGGCTTCTTTTCCCTGCGCACCCTGCGTGACCTGAGCCTGTTCGAACTGAAGGCCGGGGTGTTTATCGGCGTGGCGATCATGTTCGGCTACGGCCTGCAGACCATCGGCCTGCAAACCATTTTGAGCAGCCAGTCGGCGTTCATCACCGCGCTGTACGTGCCGTTCGTGCCGTTGCTGCAATGGCTGGTGCTGGGGCGTCGTCCGGGCTTGATGCCCAGTATCGGCATCATGCTGGCGTTTGCCGGGTTGATGCTGTTGACCGGCCCGGCGGGGGCGTCGCTGAATTTCAGCGCGGGTGAGATCGCGACCTTGATCGGCGCCATCGCGATTGCCGCGGAAATCATCCTGATCAGCGCATTTGCCGGGCAGGTGGATGTACGTCGCGTCACCGTGGTGCAACTGGCCACGGCATCGCTGCTGTCGTTCCTGATGGTCGTGCCGATGGGCGAGGTATTGCCGGGGTTCTCCTGGTTGCTGCTGTTCAGCGCGGTGGGCCTGGGCTTGACCAGCGCGGTGATCCAGGTCGCGATGAACTGGGCGCAGCAGAGCGTTTCGCCCACGCGAGCCACGTTGATTTATGCCGGTGAGCCGGTATGGGCCGGCGTGATCGGGCGGCTCGCCGGCGAGCGCTTCCCGCCGATAGCGATGCTGGGGGCGGTGTTGATTGTGCTGGCGGTAATTGTGAGTGAGATGAAGACGCGCGGGCAGAAGGCGGTTGAACTTCAAGCGGAGGTAGAACACGAACAACAAGGATAAGACCCGGCCTTCACCACAGGTAACGGTGCGGGGCTGAAACAATGCTTATTCGGAATTTTCGATCTACCTTGTAGGATCCTGCCACATCTTGCCGTTTGGTGATCACGAAAGCGGCACGTATGATGCATCCCAAACTCCCGCAGATTAGAAGCCTATGTCCCTGATAGTTCTACTGCTTCTGCCTTTTATCGGCAGCTGTCTGGCGGCCTTGCTGCCGCACAACGCACGTAACACCGAATCCCTGTTGGCCGGCCTGGTGGCCTTGGTCGGGACTGTTCAAGTTGCCCTGCTCTACCCCCAGGTCGCCTATGGCGGCGTGATCCGCGAAGAATTCATGTGGTTGCCCAGCCTGGGGCTGAACATCGTGCTGCGCATGGATGGCTTCGCCTGGTTGTTCTCGATGCTGGTGCTGGGCATCGGCACGCTGGTGTCGCTGTATGCGCGCTACTACATGTCGCCGGAAGACCCGGTGCCGCGGTTCTTCGCGTTCTTCCTGGCGTTTATGGGCGCCATGCTCGGGCTGGTGATCTCCGGCAATCTGGTGCAGATCGTGTTCTTTTGGGAACTGACCAGCCTGTTCTCGTTCCTGCTGATCGGCTACTGGCACCACCGCGCCGATGCACGACGCGGCGCCTATATGGCGTTGATGGTCACCGGCGCGGGCGGCTTGTGCCTGTTGGCGGGGGTGATGCTGCTGGGGCATATCGTCGGCAGCTATGACCTGGACCAGGTGCTGGCGGCGGGCGATCAGATTCGCGCGCACTCGCTGTACCCGGTGATGCTGACCCTGGTGCTGATCGGCGCGTTGAGCAAGAGCGCGCAGTTCCCGTTCCACTTCTGGCTGCCCCACGCCATGGCGGCGCCGACACCGGTTTCCGCTTACCTGCATTCGGCGACGATGGTGAAGGCCGGCGTGTTCCTGCTGGCCCGCCTGTGGCCATCGCTGTCGGGCAGCGAAGAATGGTTCTGGATCGTCGGCGGTGCCGGCGCCCTCACCCTCCTCCTCGGCGCTTACTGCGCCATGTTTCAAAACGATCTCAAAGGCCTGCTGGCCTACTCCACCATCAGCCACCTCGGGCTGATCACCTTGCTGCTGGGGCTCAACAGCCCGCTGGCCGCCGTCGCGGCAGTGTTCCATATCCTCAACCACGCCACCTTCAAGGCCTCGCTGTTCATGGCGGCGGGCATCATCGACCACGAAAGCGGCACGCGGGACATCCGCAAGCTCAGCGGCCTGGTGCGGCTGATCCCGTTTACCGCGACCCTGGCGATGGTGGCCAGCGCCTCCATGGCCGGCGTGCCGTTGCTCAATGGTTTCCTGTCCAAAGAGATGTTCTTCGCCGAAACGGTGTTTATCTCGGCGACAAAATGGGTGGAAATCGCCCTGCCGGTGATTGCGACCATCGCCGGCACATTCAGCGTGGCCTATGCCCTGCGCTTTACCGTCGATGTGTTCTTCGGCCCGCCCGCCACCGATTTGCCGCACACGCCCCACGAACCACCACGCTGGATGCGCGCGCCGGTTGAGCTGCTGGTATTGACCTGCCTGTTGGTGGGGATCTTCCCGGCCCAGATGGTCGGTTCGATCCTCGCCGCCGCCGCGTTGCCGGTGGTGGGCAGTGTGCTGCCGCAGTACAGCCTGGCGATCTGGCATGGCTGGAACGCGCCGATGATCATGAGCCTGGTGGCCATGACCGGCGGCGTGGTGCTCTACCTGATGCTGCGCAAGCAACTCAAGCGCGGTCGCTTCAAATACCCGCCGGTCATCAGCTACTTCAACGGCAAGCGCGGTTTCGAACGCTGCCTGGTGGTGATGATGCGCGGGGTACGCAAGATCGAAAAACGCATCAGCACCAAGCGCCTGCAAACGCAGTTGTTCCTGCTGGTGATCGTCGCGGTGATAGGCGCCATGATCCCGCTGCTGCACAGTGGCCTCACCTGGGGCGAGCGGCCGAAGATCCCCGGTTCCGTCGTGTTCGTAACCTTGTGGCTGCTGGCGATTGCCTGTGCCCTGGGCGCCGCCTGGCAAGCCAAGTATCACCGGCTCGCGGCCCTGACCATGGTCAGCGTGTGCGGCCTGATGACCTGCGTGACCTTCGTGTGGTTCTCGGCGCCGGACCTGGCGCTGACCCAATTGGTCGTCGAAGTCGTCACCACGGTGCTGATCCTGCTCGGCCTGCGCTGGTTGCCACGGCGGATCGAAGATGTCTCGCCACTGCCCAGTTCGTTGCGCAAGGCCCGTGTCCGTCGCCTGCGTGACTTCTTGTTGTCCACCGTGGTCGGTGGCGGCATGGCGCTGCTGTCCTACGCGATGCTGACGCGCCAGACGCCCAACGACATTTCCTCGTTCTACTTGAGCCGTGCCCTGCCCGAAGGCGGCGGCAGCAATGTAGTGAACGTGATGCTGGTGGACTTCCGGGGCTTCGACACCCTGGGCGAAATCACCGTGCTCGGCGCCGTGGCGCTGACCGTCTACGCGCTGCTGCGCCGCTTCCGCCCTTCGAAGGAAAGCATGCAACTGCCCGCGCAACAGCGCCAACTGGCGCCGGACGTGGCCACCGACCTGGTCAACCCGCGCCAGGCCAGCGACACCGCCCTGGGCTTCATGATGGTGCCGGCGGTATTGGTGCGCCTGCTGCTGCCGATTGCGCTGGTGGTGTCGTTCTACCTGTTCATGCGCGGCCACAACCAACCGGGCGGCGGATTCGTCGCAGGCTTGGTGATGTCGGTGGCGTTCATTCTGCAATACATGGTCGCCGGTACGCAGTGGGTCGAAGCGCAGATGCGCCTGCGGCCGATGCGCTGGATGGGCTTCGGGCTGCTGTCGGCGACCCTCACCGGGCTCGGCGCGCTGTTTGTCGGCTACCCGTTCCTCACCACCCATACCTGGCATGTGAGCCTGCCGCTGCTGGGCGATATCCATGTGGCCAGTGCGTTGTTTTTCGACGTTGGGGTGTACGCCATGGTGGTTGGTTCCACCCTGCTGATGCTCACCGCCCTCGGCCACCAATCGGTGCGCGCGCACAAACCGAGCAACCAGCCCCAACCCGTTGCCGCAACAGAAGGAGCCGCCTGATGGAAGAAGTCATCGCGATTGCCATTGGGGTCCTGGCGGCCTCCGGTGTGTGGTTGATCCTGCGCCCGCGAACGTTCCAGGTGGTGATGGGCCTGTGCCTGTTGTCGTATGGGGTCAACCTGTTCATTTTCAGCATGGGCAGCCTGTTTATCGGCAAGGAGCCGATCATCAAGGACGGTGTGCCGCAGGACCTGCTCAACTACACCGATCCGCTGCCTCAGGCACTGGTACTCACGGCCATCGTCATCAGCTTCGCCATGACCGCATTGTTCCTGGTGGTGCTGCTGGCCTCCCGAGGCCTGACCGGCACCGACCACGTGGATGGCCGGGAGCCCAAGGAATGAATGGGGTCAATCAACTGATCGTCGCGCCGATCCTGCTGCCGTTGCTGACCGCCGGGCTGATGCTGATGCTCGGCGAGAAGCGCCGCCCGCTCAAGGCGCGCATCAATCTGTTCTCCAGCCTGATCGGCCTGGGCATTGCCGTGTTGCTGCTGTACTGGACGCAACAAGACGGCCCCGGCTCGATTGGCGTGTACCTGCCGGGCAACTGGCAAGTGCCGTTCGGCATCGTGCTGGTGGTGGACCCGCTGTCGGCGCTGATGCTGGTGCTCACCGGGATCATCGGCGTGAGCGCGCTGCTGTTCGCCATGGCCCGCTGGGACCGTGCCGGCACCAGCTTCCATGCCCTGTTCCAGGTTCAGATGATGGGCCTGTATGGCGCCTTTCTCACCGCCGACCTGTTCAACCTGTTCGTGTTCTTCGAAGTGCTGCTGGCGGCGTCCTACGGTTTGATGCTGCACGGTTCCGGCCGCGCGCGCGTATCGGCGGGGCTGCATTACATCGCGATCAACCTGCTGGCGTCGTCATTGTTCCTGATTGGCGCGGCGATGATCTACGGCGTGACCGGCACGCTGAACTTCGCCGACCTGGCGCTGAAGATTCCGTTGGTGCCCGAAGCTGACCGTGGCCTGCTGCATGCGGGTGCGGCGATCCTGGCGACGGCGTTCCTGGCCAAGGCCGGCATGTGGCCGCTGAATTTCTGGCTGGCGCCCGCCTACTCCTCGGCCAGCGCGCCGGTGGCGGCGATGTTTGCGATCATGACCAAGGTCGGCGTGTACACCGTGCTGCGTTTGTGGACCCTGCTGTTTTCCGGCCAGGCCGGCGCATCGGCGCTGTTTGGCGGCGACTGGCTGGTGTATGGCGGCATGGCGACCATCGTCTGCGCGGCGCTGGCCATGCTGGCGGCGCAGCGGCTGGAACGCATGGCGAGCCTGAGCATTCTGGTATCGGCCGGGATCCTGCTGTCGTCGGTGGGCTTTGCCCAGCCGAGCCTCACCGCCGGGGCGCTGTTCTATCTGGTCAGCTCCACCTTGGCGCTGAGCGCACTGTTCCTGCTGGCGGAATTGATCGAGCGGTCGCGCTCGGCCAATGACCTGCCGCTGGATGAAGAAATCGATGCGCTGCCCAAGGCCATGGAGTCGCTGCATCCACGGCCAGGCGTGAATCTGGATGACGAACAGAAAGCCGTGGTCGGCCAGGTCATTCCCTGGACCATGGCCTTCCTGGGCTTGAGTTTTATCGCCTGTGCGCTGCTGATCATCGGCATGCCGCCGTTGTCCGGGTTTATCGGCAAGCTCAGCCTCTTAAGTGCGCTGGTCAACCCGCTGGGCCTGGGCAATGCCGTGGATGAGCCGATTCGCCCGGCGGCCTGGGGCCTGGTGGCGCTGCTGATTCTGTCCGGGCTGGCTTCATTGATCGCCTTTGCGCGCTTGGGCATCCAACGCTTCTGGACCCCCGAAGAGCGCCCTTCGCCGCTGTTGCGGCGCTATGAGTGCCTGCCGATCTTCCTGCTGCTGGGCCTGAGCATTGCGCTGACCTTCAAGGCTGAACCCCTGCTGCACTACACGTTGGCCACCGCCCAGAGCTTGAACAACCCGGAGCGCTACGTGATGGCCGTGATGGCCACGCGCCCGGTGCCTAGCCCTGAAGCCAAGGCCGCCGCACGGGAGGTACAGCCATGAAACGCCTGCTCCCTGCCCCGTGGTTATCGCTGGCCTTGTGCATACTGTGGCTGCTGCTGAACCTGTCGGTCAGCCCCGGCAACCTGCTATTGGGCGCACTGCTGGGCGTTCTTGCGCCGTGGATGATGGCACCGCTGCGCCCGCAACCGATAAGCCTGCGCCGTCCCGGCGTGATCCTGCGCCTGTTTCTGCTGGTGGGCCGCGACGTGATTGTCTCCAACCTGCAAGTGGCGTGGCGCGTCCTGACCTGCGGCTCACGCCCGCCACACTCGCGCTTCATCAAGATCCCCCTGGATCTGCGCAGCCCCAACGGCCTCGCCGCGCTGTCGATGATCACCACGGTGATTCCCGGCACCATCTGGTCGGAGCTGGCCCTGGACCGCAGCCTCCTGCTGTTGCATGTCTTCGACCTGCACGATGAAGCGCCGTTTATCGAACACTTCAAAGCCACCTATGAACGGCCCCTGATGGAGATCTTCGAATGAGCGCCCTGCTCGCCAATGCGATCCTGTTCAGCCTGTTTTTGTTCTCGCTGGCCATGGTGCTGACCCTGGTGCGCCTGTTCAAAGGCCCCTCGGCCCAGGACCGGGTCCTGGCGCTGGACTACCTGTATATCCTGGCGATGCTGATGATGCTGGTGCTGGGCATCCGGTACGCCAGTGATACCTACTTTGAAGCGGCGCTGTTGATCGCGCTGTTCGGCTTCGTCGGCTCGTTTGCCCTGGCCAAATTCCTGCTGCGTGGGGAGGTGATTGAATGATGCCGTTATGGGTGGAAATCCTCGTGGCTGTGCTGCTGGTATTAAGCAGTGTGTTCGCGCTGATCGGAGCAATTGGCTTGCTGCGCATGAAGGACTTCTTCCAGCGCATGCACCCGCCGGCGCTGGCCTCGACGCTGGGTGCATGGTGTGTGGCGTTGGCGTCGATCATCTATTTTTCGGTACTCAAGTCCGGGCCGGTGTTGCACGGTTGGTTGATCCCGATTCTGCTGTCGATCACCGTGCCGGTGACTACCCTTTTGCTGGCGCGTACGGCGCTGTTTCGCAAACGCATGGCCGGTGACGATGTGCCCGCCGAGGTCAGCAGTCGCCGAGCTGAACGCTCCAAATCAGCCTAGCGACGCCATCAGCCCGTGGGTGCTAAGGGTGTGTTGGGACAAAACCCTGGAGGGGCGAGCCGAACGGTAAACCGCTGTGGGGATTGATCGCATACCATTGCCCCCCTGCCTGGATCGCCTGCAACTCCACTTGGTTAACCGTGCCCTGCAGGGGAGTCACCTGCTGGGCATTCGCCTTATTGAGCATGTCGACGACCGTGGGAGTGGTGTCACGGGTGAAGCGAAGCTTTGCAAAAATATCAACCGGTGCATACACGCCCATCCCGATTCTGACGGGGACACCCTTGCTCGAACGTCTTAAAAAGTTGGTGAGTCGACCCGGCAGGCTCGGCAGGTTGGATAAGCCATCCGCCGGGTTGAAAATGCCACGCAGCAATGCCGTGCCTTCCTTAAGAGCAGAAATGCCAAATGCCTGCTTGTTCAGGCGCGAGGCAAACTTGACCGCCTTCCAGGCTTTGCGGGCGCCCTGAAGTCCTCCCGCGCCAATCAGCAGCAATGCATCGATTGCCAGATTCTTTAAGCCGTCTTTGACGTTGCCCTCATAGATATCCACCAATGGGCCGATGAACGAAATCATCGACACCAGTGCGCGACCGTTCTCCCCACTCGTCAGACGATTGACGTAGCCTCGAACAGTGTCTTCGCTGGGCAGCATGGCATTGGCATGGTCAATGAGTTCCTGGCGATGCCCGCTGAAATTGCCCAGGTAATTACCCGTCAGGACAGTGTCGACAATCGCCTGGCTTTTAGCCGAGGCAAAGGTGTCGGGCACCCAGTCATTACGGTTGTCGCCGGCGCCTTTGGCCGTTGACCCCGCCAGGGAAGCACCGACTTTGGAAATGATGACCTTAGACCAGGTGTTCTCGCGAGGGGCTTCCCCGGTGAGGTAGGCGTTGAAATCAAAAGGCTGCCTTGTGCCCCGCAGATACCAGTGGGTCTTCTCGCCACTTCTCCATCTGGGCACGGTCTCTTTTTCAAGGACGCCCCCCTTCAGGTTCAATGACTTGTTCCCCGCCAGACTGGCCGTGCGATCAATGATCGTCCCGGACGTGGGAAAAAATTCGAGGTAGCGGTATTTACCGTTGTATTTGCTGCGCAGCAGTACCCCGTGCCACCCACGGTTCCGGGCTACCTTATTGCCCTTGGCAGCGTCATCCTTCTGCGTTTCACCGGTTTCCCGACGCAGCCTGTAGACGTCGACCTCCCCCCATTCAAGCGCCTGCCGAACGTCAAGCGGCAGGTTTGCAAGGCTCATCTTCATCAGCGAGGGCATCGCACCTTTGACATCACTCAGGTACTCATCGACTGCACCTGCGACCTGATCGGCAATACGCGGAAGTGTCTGTATTCGGGCTTCAAATTGCGCTTGGGTCATTCGAGGGTGGCTGAATTTGAACCAATGCTCATGCAGATCGCCCGTTGCATACGCCTCGACCAAGGTCGGCCACTTCGTATTAATGCCCACACCCGATAGGCTGTGTTTCGTCGCGGGCTTGGTCAACGTGAGCGTTTCGATCTCGCGCTCGGTCAGCTCGGGAAATGCCTGTTTCAGTGCCTTGATCGCCAGACTGCTACGCGTGGGCGGCGCCGTCCCCAGTGTGACGACGGACTGCTCGAGCGCCTCGCTGCGACGGGCTATGGCGCTAGACGCCAACTGGTAATCCTCTGGCGTATAGCGGTTGTCGCTGCGCCGCGGCACGGCCCCCGTCATGACCCCTGCATCCAGCACCAACTTGGCACCCAGCCCTATGGCCAGGACCTGTTGTTGCGGCTGCACGGCTTGCAGGGTGGTCAATGCGCCAAGCTCGGTGAGGCTCATGCCGCGACTGGCGCCGGCACCGCCCCACACTTCAGCCAATGCGGTGCCCAGGCTGAGCGTCATCCACGCCGGGCTGCCGATACGTATTTTGCCTGGCGCCTGGCGTAGCGGCCCGGGGAGCGCTGCAGACTCCTGCTGGTCCGGTTTCACCAAAAACTCCGGGGCGGCATGTGCCAGGAACAGATGAGCCACCAACGGTGCAGCCCGTACGCTCACGCCTTTCTTCTCGATCAGGTGCTTTTCAAAGTCTTTGCGTACGGCCCCCATCTCACGGCCCATGTTGGCCGGCGTATAAAACGGGTAACCCGCGGCGCTTCCCGGGACGCCGGGAACATCTGGGTCGACACTGAGCAGGATGGCGCTGGTCAGCAGGTTTTTGTGTTGCGCGGCATCACTGTCGGCGTTCCCCGTATACCAATTCAACGCCTGGGCGAGCTCCAGCCCCCACTGCCGGGCCTGCGGGGTGTTGAGTATGTCGTCCCAGATCTGGTCTGCCTTGGCGGCTGTTTCCTGCGGGTCGACGTGTGTCACCGCGTGCAGGCCCAAGGCGAACCCTATCGTATTGGCGCCATACTTCTGATCCGTCGCCAACGCGATCAACTTGGTTTTGTCACCCGCCGACAAGGCGCCCGCAGCCCAATGCTGAGGCAGTAATGTCGCGTAATTACCGACAGGCGTCGTCGGCGCGAAGTAGGTGCGCAGCCATTTGGCAGCGGCGCGAGCCTGGCCGGCGGTATCGAGCGCCCCCAGGCCCATCGACCTGGCGACCTGGCGCAGATCGTGGCTATCGTCTGAATAGAGCGCGTTACCGAACGGTTCGCTCGACACGACGACCGCCGCCAATGCGTCTTTCAGCGGCTGGCTCCAACGGTCACTGACAGGTACCTCCAACCATTGATTCAGCGTGGGTTGCAGCACTTGCAGACGGCCTTCGCTGATACGCACCGGCCGGTCCGGCAATGTTTGCCCAAGGTCCGCCAAAACACCCTGCATCTCGGGGCGTGCAATCAGCTCGGCCAGGCGTGTGCGAGCCTCGTGATCGCTCTTTAACGGGTGTGTTCGAGACACCTCGAACGCGGTAGCCGATAACGCTATCGGCTTATCGTCTTCAAGGCCCTGCGCCACTCGCTGCAAGGCGTCCGCCAGGTTGTGTCGGTCGTCCATTTCAGCGATACCGCGCTTGGCCCATTCGAGCCTGAGTTGGCGGTTACGTGTCTGGGCTGTGGAGAGCGCGGGCCAACCCGCCTCCAGCGTCGCGGCCAATGCGCTCGCTTGCTCCGGGGTGTGAGGCGGCTGAACGCCATAAAACAGGCTCGCCACGTTGCGAGAAATGTGCGAGCTGGCGGCAGAGACGTAAGGCACGCCGTGGTGTGAGGGGTCCAGTGCTTCGAGCGCACGCATCACTCGACCGGATATTTGCCACCAGCCGCAGGTGTCTTGCAACGCATAGGTTTGGCGGGTGACCACACCATCGCGGGTGACCAGGCCCGTTACGCCGTTGTGGCCAATAACGACCGAGTCCAGTGAAAACCCCTTGCTCCTCAACCAGGCCAGTACTTCGGGCTGATTCACCACTTGCTTGTAGATCTCGAACGGTCGCGAGATCAGGGCGTTCGCGGGTACGCTCACCGACGAGTCAGACACGCTTGCCATTTTCCCGGTCAATTGTGTTTGCAGGGTTTTATCTGCTTCGACGGAGGCAGACGCCGGGCCATCCAGCATGCCCAGGGTGTGACGCGTGGCGCTGGAGGGCACGTTCAAAAGCGAGCGTTTTTCGCGCCGTGCAGCGGTTTCCTCGAACGCTGATGTACCAAAGGGAAGCGGCGCCACGTGCCCGCCCGGCGCTCGCAATAACCCGTTGCCTGGAGGCGAGCCGGGCTGCGCAGTGTTCTCAGACGAAACGGCGATGCGCGGGCCCTCAGGCTCAGGCGATGGGTGGGAGGGGTACAGACTGTTGCGTGCGTGGAGATTGATCATGGAGACCGGCATATTCAACCCTCTTGAAAGAGACTTTTGAAAATGTCCTCGTCCTAAGAACAGGTGCTGTCAAACGCATTACCTATGCATCAGCGGGTAGAGGTTATGTGAACCTGTCATCGCTGATCGGCAGGCCAGAGAGGCCTCTTATTCGCTAAGTGGGGAAGTGGCGGCGGGCGGTTCCATTTCATACAGGCTTGCGGGCTTGCCTCTCACATCACTTGAGATCGCGAGGAGAGCGTTGAGAACACAAAAAAAAACGCCCCGAACCAGTCGGGGCGTTTTTATTCAGCGTGCGGCAACCAAGCGTCAGTCAGCCAACCGCCACGTCGTCCCACCCTTGCCGTCTTCCAACACCACACCCATCGCGGTCAGTTGGTCACGGATACGGTCGGACTCCGCCCAGTCCTTGCCTGCGCGAGCGGCCAGGCGCGCCTGAATCAGCGCATCCACCTCAGCCGCATCCACACGCCCTTCAGCGCCGGCTTGCAGGAAGTCATCGGCGTGCATCTGCAACACGCCCAGCACGCTGGCCAGCTCTTTGAGGCGCGCCGCCAGGCCCGCCGCCGCGTCGAGATCGCTCTCGCGCAGGCGGTTGATCTCGCGCACCATTTCGAACAGCACCGCGCAGGCTTCCGGGGTGCCGAAGTCGTCGTTCATGACTTCGGTAAAGCGTGCCACGAACGCTTCGCCGCCGGCCGGAGCCACTGCGGGAAGGCCTTTCAACGCGTGGTAGAACCGCTCCAGGGCGCCCTTGGCATCCTTGAGGTTGTCTTCCGAGTAGTTGATGGCGCTGCGGTAATGGCTGGACACCAGCAGGTAACGCACCACTTCCGGGTGGTACTTTTCCAGCACGTCGCGGATGGTGAAGAAGTTGTTCAAGGACTTGGACATCTTCTCGCCATTGATGCGGATCATGCCGCAGTGCATCCAGGCGTTGGCGTAGGTCTTGCCGGTGGCGGCTTCGCTCTGGGCGATTTCGTTTTCGTGGTGCGGGAACTCCAGGTCGCTGCCGCCGCCATGAATGTCGAAGGTCTCGCCCAGGCAGCAGGTGGACATCACCGAGCATTCGATGTGCCAACCCGGACGCCCGGCGCCCCATGGCGACTCCCAGCTTGGCTCGCCGGGCTTGGTGGCTTTCCACAGCACGAAATCGAGCGGGTCCTGCTTGGCTTCGTCGACTTCGATGCGCGCGCCGATGCGCAGGTCTTCGATCTTCTTGCGCGACAGCTTGCCGTAGCCCATGAACTTGGCGACGCGGTAGTACACGTCGCCATTGCCGGGGGCGTAGGCATAGCCCTTGTCGATCAGGGTCTGGATCATCGCGTGCATGCCAGGGATGTGGTCAGTGGCACGCGGTTCCATGTCCGGCTTGAGGATGTTGAGGCGCGCCTCGTCCTCGTGCATCGCGGTGATCATGCGCTCGGTCAGCGCGTCGAACGCCTCGCCGTTTTCATTGGCGCGGTTGATGATCTTGTCGTCGATGTCGGTGATGTTGCGCACATAGGTCAGGTCGTAACCGCTGAAACGCAACCAGCGGGTCACCAGGTCGAAGGCAACCATGCTGCGGCCGTGGCCGATGTGGCAGTAGTCGTACACGGTCATGCCGCACACGTACATGCGCACTTTGTTGCCATCGAGCGGCTTGAAGACTTCTTTGGTCTTGCTGAGTGTGTTGTAGATCGTTAACACGACAACTCCCTTAAATCACTGGCCCCACGAATCACGCAAGGTCACGGTACGGTTGAATACCGGATGACCAGGTTTGGAGTCCTTGATATCCGCGCAGAAGTAACCTTCGCGCTCGAACTGGAAACGGTCTTCCGGCTGTGCGTCGCCAAGCGATGGCTCGGCACGACAACCCGTGAGTACTTGCAGGGAGTCAGGGTTGATGTTGTCGAGGAAACTCGCGCTGTCTTCGGCCTTCTCGGGGTTGGGCGAACGGAACAGACGATCGTACAGGCGCACTTCGCACTCGATGCTGGCAGCGGCCGGCACCCAGTGGACCACACCCTTGACCTTGCGGCCTTCAGGGTTCTTGCCCAGGGTGTCCGGGTCGTACGAGCAATGCAGTTCGACGATGTTGCCATCGGCGTCCTTGATCGCTTCGTCAGCGCGGATCACGTAGCTGCCACGCAGGCGCACTTCGCCATTGGGCTCCAGGCGCTTGTAGCCCTTCGGCGGTTCTTCCATGAAGTCATCGCGGTCGATGTAGAGTTCACGGGCGAACGGCAGCTTGCGCACGCCGAGTTCTTCTTTTTGCGGGTGACGCGGCAGTTCGAGGTGTTCGACCTGGTCTTGCGGGTAGTTGGTGATCACGACTTTCAGCGGGCGCAGCACGCACATGGCGCGCGGGGCGTTGGCGTCGAGGTCCTGGCGGATGCTGAATTCGAGCATGCCAAAGTCGACCACGCCGTCGGAACGGTTGGTGCCGACCATGTCGCAGAAGTTGCGGATCGACGCCGGGGTGTAGCCGCGACGGCGGAAGCCCGACAGCGTCGACATGCGCGGGTCATCCCAGCCATGCACGTGTTTTTCATCGACCAGTTGCTTGAGCTTGCGCTTGCTGGTGATGGTGTAGTTCAGGTTCAGGCGGCTGAATTCGTACTGGCGCGGCTGCGCCGGCACCGGCAGGTTGCTCAGGAACCACTCGTACAGCGGGCGATGGCTTTCGAATTCCAGGGTGCAGATGGAGTGGGTGATGCCTTCGATGGCGTCCGACTGACCGTGGGTGAAATCGTAGTTGGGGTAGATGCACCACTTGTCACCGGTCTGGTGGTGGTGGGCGTGGCGGATGCGGTACATGATCGGGTCGCGCAGGTTCATGTTCGGCGAGGCCATGTCGATCTTGGCGCGCAACACGCGGGCGCCGTCCGGGAACTCACCGGCGCGCATGCGGGCGAACCAGTCGAGGTTCTCCTCCACGGAGCGGTCACGGAACGGGCTGTTCTTGCCCGGCTCGGTGAGGCTGCCACGGTATTCCTTGGCTTGCTCGGGGCTCAGGTCGTCGACGTAGGCCTTGCCGGCCTTGATCAGCTCGACGGCCCAGTCGTGCAACTGGTCGAAGTACTGCGAGGCATAGCGCACTTCACCGGACCATTCGAAGCCCAGCCACTTCACGTCGCTTTCGATCGCGTCGATGTATTCCTGGTCTTCCTTGGCCGGGTTGGTGTCGTCGAAACGCAAGTGCGTGACGCCACCGAACTCCTGGGCCAGGCCGAAGTTCACACAGATCGACTTGGCGTGACCGATGTGCAGATAGCCGTTGGGCTCTGGCGGGAAACGGGTGACGATCTGCGTGTGCTTGCCCGAATCCAGGTCCGCCTGGATGATCGGGCGCAGGAAATTGACCGGGACGGCAGGTCCGGCCTTGGCGTTCGAGGTAGGGTCGACAGTGGGCTTGCTCATAGGATCCTTGAACAGACAGGTTCGTGGCCGGTTGGGGCCAGATAAAACAAAGGGCTCATGATAGCCGAAGCAGTCAAGACACTGACAGAGCGCGGCCAATTAATTGCCCGGGCGGTAAAAAACCACCTCGAAATTCGCACAGGGCAGGCTAAACTGCGCGCCTTGGCCGCCGTTTAGCCAGACAGGTAAAGCGTTTATTCGCCCAAACCCACGAATTCCCTGAAAAGAGTAGTGAACATGACTCAAGTGAAACTGACCACCAACCACGGTGACATCGTCATCGAACTGAACGCCGAGAAAGCGCCGATCACCGTCGCCAACTTCATCGAGTACGTGAAGGCCGGCCACTACGAAAACACTGTTTTCCACCGTGTCATCGGCAACTTCATGATCCAGGGCGGCGGTTTCGAGCCGGGCATGAAAGAGAAGAAAGACAAGCGCCCAAGCATCCAGAACGAAGCGGATAACGGCCTTTCCAACGACAAGTACACCGTCGCCATGGCCCGTACCATGGAGCCGCATTCGGCCTCCGCGCAGTTCTTCATCAACGTCGCCGACAACGCCTTCCTGAACCACAGCGGCAAGAACGTGCAGGGTTGGGGCTACGCGGTGTTCGGTAAAGTCACCGCAGGCACCGACGTTGTCGACAAGATCAAAGGCGTGTCCACCACCTCCAAGGCCGGTCACCAGGACGTTCCCGCCGAAGACGTGATCGTCGAGAAAGCCGAGATCATCGAAGCGTGATATTGCTGATTTCAGACTTGCATCTGGAACAGGAGCGCCCGGACATCACCCGGGCGTTTCTGGATCTGCTCCACGGCCGCGCCCGTGGTGCCCAGGCGTTGTACATTCTGGGGGACTTCTTCGAAGCCTGGATTGGCGACGATGGGATGACCGCCTTCCAGCGTTCGATTGGCGAGGCTCTGCGTGAGCTGAGCGACAGCGGCACCCCGATTTTCATCATGCACGGCAACCGCGATTTCCTGATCGGCAAGGCGTTCTGCAAAGCCGCAGGCGCCACCCTGCTCAAGGACCCGAGTGTCGTGCAGTTTTACGGCGAACCCGTGCTGCTGATGCACGGCGACAGCCTGTGTACCCGCGACCTCGGCTATATGAAGCTGCGGCGCATCCTGCGTAACCCGCTCGTGCTGTTTATCCTGCGTCACCTGCCTTTGCGTACCCGCCACAGGCTGGCGCGCAAGCTGCGCAGTGAAAGCCGTGCGCAAACCCGCATGAAGGCCAACGACATTGTCGATGTGACGCCCGAGGAAGTGCCACGGGTGATGCAGCACTTTGGCGTGCGTACCCTGGTCCACGGCCACACCCACCGCCCGGCCATCCACAAATTGCAGATCGGTGACCAGGCGGCCAAGCGCATTGTGCTGGGGGACTGGGACAAGCAAGGCTGGGCCTTGCAGGTGGATGAGCAGGGGTTCGCGTTGGCGGCGTTTGATTTTGTGAACCCGCAGTTGGCGCTGCCTGGCGCCTGACTCAAGCACACCGTCGTTCAAACGTGAATAGAGATCCAATTGAATTGCATTACAGCCTTCAGCGGTCAGTGACCTGAAGCCGCAGGCCCCGCCTTGGCGGTAAACGGCGGCTTGGCCAGCCACACCAACAGCATCAACCCGGCGAATATCCACCCCATCAAGGTGAAGTAGTCCACGGTGGACATCATGTACGCCTGGCTGGTCAGTATCTGGTCCAGTTGCGTGTATGCCTTCTGCCCTGCCCCACCCAGCGCCTGCAAGGCGTCGCGCGTGGCCGAGTCATAAACGGTCATGTTCTCGCTCATGTAGGCATGGTGTTGGTCGGCCCGGCGAATCCAGATCCATGTGGTGAGCGACGCCGCAAAGCTGCCGCCCAGGGTCCGCAGGAAAGTGGCCAGGCCGGCGCCGTCGGCAATCTGCTGCGGCGGCAGGTCGGACATCAGGATGCTCAAGGTCGGCATGAAGAACAGCGCCACGCCGATGCCCATGAACAACTGCACCAGGGCGATGTGGGTGAAGTCCACCTCGTTAGTGAAGCCGGCGCGCATGAAGCAACTCAACCCCATCGCCAGGAACGACAGCCCCGCCAGCAGGCGCAGGTCGAACTTGTGCGCATACTTACCCACGAACGGCGACATCAGCACCGGCAGAATACCGATCGGCGCCACCGCCAGCCCGGCCCAGGTGGCGGTGTAGCCCATCTGGGTTTGCAGCCACTGCGGCAGGATCAGGTTGATGCCGAAGAAGCCCGCATAGCCGCCGATCAACACAATGGTGCCGATACGGAAGTTGCGGTAGGCAAACAAGCGCAGGTTGACCACTGGGTGCTTGTCGGTCATTTCCCAGATCACGAACACCGCCAGGGCAATCACCGAAATCGCCGCGCCGATGAGGATGAAGTTGGATTCGAACCAGTCCAGGTCATTGCCCTTGTCGAGGATGATCTGCAGGGCGCCGACGCCCACGATCAAGCTGAGCAAACCGACGTAATCCATCGGCTGGTAGCTGGTCACCACCGGGCGTTTTTTCAACTGCGAACGCACCACCATCGCCGCAAAGATACCGATGGGCACGTTGATGAAAAAGATCCATGGCCAGCTGTAGCTGTCGGTGATCCAGCCGCCGAGGATAGGCCCGGCAATCGGCGCCACCACTGTGACCATCGCCAGCAACGCCAGGGCCATGCCGCGCCTGGCGGGCGGATACACCGCAATCAGCAGGGTCTGGGTCATCGGGTACAACGGCCCGGCCACCAGGCCTTGCAGCACCCGAAAGCCGATCAGCTCGGGCATCGAGGTAGAAATACCGCAGAGGAACGAGGCCAGCACAAACAGCAGGGTTGCCCACAGGAACAGCTTCACCTCGCCGAAGCGACGGCTCAGCCAGCCGGTGAGCGGCAAGGCGATGGCGTTGCTCACGGCAAACGAGGTGATCACCCAGGTGCCCTGCTCCGAACTCACACCCAGGTTGCCGGAAATGGTCGGCAACGCCACGTTGGCGATGGTGGTGTCGAGCACCTGCATAAAGGTCGCCAGCGACAGGCCAATGGTGGCCATCAACAGGCTGGGTGGCGTGAAGGAGGCGTTATTGCTCATCAGCGTTGCACAGCCTTGGGAGCGGCGACGCTGTTGTCATGGATCAACTGGGTGATCATGGCGTCAGCCTCGGCCAATTGGCGGTCATACACGTTGGTGGTGAACGAGGCCTTTTGCGGTGGCTGTTGCGCCAGCACCGGGCCGCTCTGGTCGTGCAGGTTCACGTTGACCACCGTGCTCAAGCCCACGCGCAGCGGGTGCTTGGCCAGTTCTTCGGCATTGATGTGAATACGCACCGGTACCCGCTGCACGATCTTGATCCAGTTACCGGTAGCGTTCTGCGCGGGCAACAGGGCAAACGCGCTGCCGGTGCCGGCGCCGAGGCTGTCGACGGTGCCGCTGAATTTCACGTCGCTGCCGTAGATGTCCGACTCGATGTCTACCGGTTGGCCGATGCGCATGTCGCGCAGTTGGGTTTCCTTGAAGTTGGCGTCGATCCACAGTTGGTTCAACGGGATCACCGCCATCAACGCGGTGCCCGGTTGCACGCGCTGGCCCAGTTGCACGGTGCGCTTGGCCACGTAGCCGGTCACCGGAGCGATCAGGGTGCTGCGCGCATTGGTCAGGTAGGCCTGGCGCAGTTGCGCGGCGGCGGCCTGCACGTCGGGGTGAGAGCTGATCACGGTGTCATCCACCAGCGCATTGCTGGTCTTGAGTTGCTGCTCAAGGTTGGTCAGCGCGTTCTTCGCCGCGGTCAGGCTGTCACGGGCGTGGGACAGTTCTTCCTGGGAGATCGCCCCGCCCTGGGCCAATGTCTTACGGCGGTTGTAGTTGTCCTGGGCGGTTTGCACGTCGGCTTTCTGTGCGTTCACCTGGGCTTTCATGCCGTCGACGTTGCTATACAAACCGCGCACCTGGCGCACGGTGCGCGCCAGGTTGGCCTGGGCACTTTGCAGGCCGACGGCAGCGTCATTCGGGTCGAAATTGACCAGCACCTGGCCTTCGTGGACCAGGTCGCCATCGTCGGCGCCGATGCTGACCACGGTGCCGGTGACCAGCGGGGTGATTTCCACTACGTTGCCGTTTACATAGGCATCGTCGGTGCTTTCGTTGAAGCGCCCGTAAAATTCATACCAGCCCCATACGCCCACGACGCCGAGGATGACGATCAGCGCCAGGCCGATCAGCATGACTTTGCGTTTGCGCGGGTTGCTGTCTTTCGGTTGTTCAGTTGCTTGGGTGTTTTCGGCAGTGGCCATGACAAATACCTCGAATTATTCCGTGCGTGTGGCTGGGGTGGTCGATGCCACGTTGTCGGCGTCGAAGCCGCCGCCCAGGGCCTGCATCAATTGAATCGACAGAGCGATTTGCCCGGCATTCAAGGTCGCCAGCTGACGCTGGGCCTGCAGCAATTGCTGCTCGATGCTGAGCACATCCAGGTAGTTACCGACCCCGGAGCCGTAGCGCTGAACCACGGTGTCGTAGGACTGCTGGGCAATGTCGGTGGCGTGTTGCTGGGCCTGGATCTGCCGGCCGGTTTCGCGCAGTTGCGACAGCGTGTCGCCGATATCGCCCAAGGCCTGCACCAGGGTTTTGTTGTATTGCGCCACCGCCAGGTCGTAGTCGGCGTCACGCGCGTCAAGGTCGGCGCGCAGGCGGCCGCCGTCGAAGATCGGCAGGGAAATAGTCGGTGCGATATTGAAGAAGCGGCTCGGCGAACCAAACATCGCGTCCCCCAGCAACGACTCGGCCCCGGCGCTCGCGCTCAAGTTGAGGTTGGGGTAGAAGCGCGTCTTGCTCGCGGCGATGTCCTTGCTCGCGGCCTCGACCCGCCAACGCGCGGCGATCAGGTCCGGGCGACGGCCCAACAGTTCGGCGGGCAGCACCGAAGGGACGGCAACGGCGGCGGGTTTCAACACGCTGGGGCGTGCCAGCTCATTGCCGCGATCCGGGCCCTTGCCGAGCAACACCGCCAGGGCGATCTTGGCACTCTGCAGTTGTTTTTCCGCGTCGATCAGTTGCGACTGGGAGCTGGCTTCCAGGCTCTCGGTCTGCTGGTACTGGTATTGGCTGTCGATGCCCGCGCTCAGGCGTCGCTTGCTCAATTCAAGCATTTGCCGGGTGCGCTTGAGGTCATCGGTGGCCAGGTCGCGCACGATATGCGCCTGGCCCAGGTCGCTGTAGGCCTTGGCCACATCGGCGGCAAGGGTCAGGCGCGCGGCCTGCTGGTCGACTTCGGCGGCACGGGCCTGGCCCAACGCGGCTTCCCAGGCGGCGCGCTGGCCACCCCACAGGTCGAAGGTGTAATTGAAGCTGGCGCCAATATTACGCACGGTGGAGTAGGCATCGCCCTCACCGCGCGGGTCTTGGTCCCGGGCCAGGCGCGAGCGGCTGACGCCGGCGCTGGCGTCCAGGGTCGGCATGCGCGCGGCGTTCGCGGCGTAGGCAGCGGCCTGGGCCTGGTGGGCACGGGCGCTGGCCACTTGCATGTCGGGGCTGTTTTGCAGGGCCTCCTGGATCAGGCCGTCGAGTTGCGGGTCGCCGAGGCTTTTCCACCAGTCGGCGCGAGGCCAGGCGGCGTTCGACAGGGCCGCACCGCTCAGGGATTTACCCGCCTGCAAGGTGTTGGCGTCGAGGCGCCGGCCTTGGGTGTCGAGGCCGCTGAAGTTGGCGCAACCGGCCAGGCTCATCGCCGCGAGCACCAGGCAAAGGGCACGTGGGTTCATTATTTACCTACCCGCTGCAGGGTGATGGGGTCACCGGCAGCTATCAGAATTTTCTTGAGAATCCGTTCCAGGGTTTCCAGCTCACCCGGCTCAAGTGCGCCGGCCAACTGGTTCAACGCTTGCGCGCCGATGTACGGCAGCAGGTCCGCCAGGCGCTGGCCGTCGGGGGTCAGTACCAACTGCACTTGGCGGCGGTCGAGTTCGGAGCGCTTGCGGCTGAGCAAGTCTTTTTGCTCCAGCCGGTCGAGCATGCGGGTCATCGAGCCGCTGTCCAACGACAGGTGGCGACACAGCTCGGCCGGGGTGTCGACGCCGAACTGCGCCATGATGATCAACACCTTGAACTGCGCGGCGGTAATGCCGTGGGGTTCCATATGGGTGTCGATGATGCGGTCCTTGAGGATCGCCGCGCGGCCCAGCAACAAGCCGAGGTGGCAGTTGTGGAAGTTGTCAGGGGTGAAGTGGGACATCGGAAGTCACCTTATTACTGCCTAGGCAGTGAATGTGTGACGAGATGTTACTGCCTAGGCAGCGAAAGTCAAACGGAATAATTAGGTTGCTTGGTATTTGTTCAGGAAGGAGGATTGAAAGAGGCCCCATGTGGGAGGGGGCAAGTCGCATCGTCGCCCCGCCCCGCCCACTTTTTTTACCGCTTCAGGATCAGAAATCGCGTTTGTAGAAGATATCCAGCGAGCTGGCCACGCCGCTGGCCACTTCCAGGTACACCTTCTTGCTCAGCAGGTAGCGCAAGGCGATGGTGCTGGCCGGTTCGAACACCCCGACGCCGTAACGCAGGCTGAGTTTCTCGGTGATCTTGCCGCTGGCCACCACCGCCGTGTTGTTACCACTGCCCTGGGTGTCGAGTTCAAAGTCCTTGATGCCCAGGTTCCTGGCCAGGTCGGATGTCACCCCTGCGCTGCCCATCAAGCCCAGGCCCAGGGCGGCTTGGGCGAGCATGTTGTTGTCTTCGCCAGTGGTGCTCAGCGGGCGGCCCAGCACCAGGTAGGACAGCGCCTGCTCCTGGCTCATGGCCGGTTCCGAGAAGATTTGCGTGGTGGGTTGTTCGGCGCTGCCGCTGAGGCGGATGCCGGCCACCACGTCGTCGGTCTTGCGGATGGCTTCGATATCCAGGTACGGCTGGTCCAGGGGCCCGGCGAACAGCAGGCGCGCGCGGCGTACGTCGAGTTTCTGGCCATAGGCGCGATAGCGGCCGTCGTTGAGCCACAACTCGCCACGGGTGTCTAGGTTGTCGCCGATATGCACGTGGCCCTGCACCTTGGCGGTCAGGCCGAAGCCGGAGAAATTGAGCTGGTCTTCACCCACCGCCACGTCGATATCCATAGCCATGGCCATCGGCGGCTTGCCCTCTTCGGTCTGGCTGCCAATGATGATCGTGTCGTCCGACACCTTGACGGTCGACGGCGGCAGTTCGCGCACGGTGATGTCACCACGGGGGATCCGCACCTTGCCGACGATGGCGAGTTTGTCATCCTTGAGGCTGATGTTCAGGTCGGGCGCCACTTCGAGCACCGCGTAGGGCTCCACCGTCACCGGCAACTGCGAACCTTGCAGGCTCAGGTCCACTGCCAGGGCCTGGCCCCAGTCGATGCGGCCCTTGAGGCTGCCCTGCCCGGCCTTGCCGCTGCGCCAGCCACCGTTGAGCTGCACGCTTTCACCGGCGATCAACGCCTGCACATTCAAGCCTTCGAGGCTGATGGGCAGTTCCGGCCCGGAAATTTCGCCGCCCACCAGATTCACGCTGCCGTTGACCTGCGGCGCCAATAGCCCCCCAGAGATGCGTCCATTGCCGTTGAGCGTGCCGCCGAGGGTTTCCACCATCGGTACAAAGGGTCGCGCCACGGCCAGGTCGAGGCCGACGAGGCTGAAGTTGCCCGTCATCGGCTTGCTCTTCGGCAATGGGTTGATCTGCGCCTGCACCAGCAACTCACCCAGCTTGCCACCGCGCAGGTTCAGTAGTGTGTCGATGCGCTTGGGATTGAGGGTGGTTTCCAGCTTGAGCGTGTCATACGGGAAATCCAGCCACTGGTCTTTGTCCTTGACGCGCAAGGTGCCGCCACTGGCATCCACCGAGACCAGGCCCTTGGGGCCACTGTTGGGCAGGTCCAACTGCAGGTCGGCGTTGAGCTTGCCCTGCCAGGCGAAGTCTTTAGGCAAAAACGCCGCGAGGCTGTCGAGGGGGAATTGCTTGAGGTGGTAACGCAGTTTGGGCTCAGGCATCAGCCGCTGGTCTTCGCCGCAAAGGCTGGCAGGACCGGACACCCAGCAATGCGCAGCAAAGGTCAGCTTGCCATCGGCCAGGCGCTCGATTTTCGCCGGGGCTTGCAGTTTCCAGTCCTGGCCGCCGGCTTGCACATCACCACTGGCCAGGCGCCCGCGCCAGTTGCCCTTGTCGAGGTTGCCGTCCAGGGCCAGGGCCAGTTTGAGCAACGGGCCGGCCAGGTCCAGTTGGACTTTTTGCGTGTTGATATCGCCCTGGGCGGCGGCGGTGAGCGTGCCCAGTTGGGTCTCGCCGCTTTGAATGCCGCTGCCCTTGAGATCGATGGTCGCGCGCTGGGCATTATCCAGGGTGGCGCCGAGGCTCAGGCTTTGCAGGCGGTTGTCGGCAAACGCCAGTTGCTGGCCCTTGAGGTCGAGTTTGCCGTGGGGCGCCTTGAGGCTGCCGGCCACATCGAGACGACCGTTGACCTGCCCACGCAACTGCGGCCACAGCTGGGCCAGACGCGCGAGCTTGATGTCGATTTGCCCGGCCAGACGTTGTTGCAGGCTGCCGCTGCCATTGATGCGGTTGTCACCCAGGCGGATATCCAGGTTCGCCAAGGTCCATTGCTCGCCGGCGCCATCGGCCTTGGCCGCCAGCACTGCCGTTTGCCCCCGCAAGCGCCCCTTGAGGTCGAGGTCGGCGTTGAGCTTGAGCTGCTCATTCTTGAACTCGCCTTTGCTGCGCAGCGGCCCGGCCAGCGTACCGGGCAGTTCAGCCACCCAGTACGCCGGGTTCAGCGCCGACAGGTCCAACGCCGTATCCCAGGCGATGCCATCGGCGAACTGCAGGTTCAGGTGGCCTTCGGCCTTGCCCTGGCCTGCGGTCAGTTTCAGCTCGGGCAGGAAGACTTGCTTAAGATCACCGCTGAACGGGGTGACTACATTGAACTTGCCCGCCGGGCCGTCGAGGTCGGCCTTGAGGTTGCCGAGGTAGTTGCCATCTTTGTAGGAGATCTCACCGTTGAAGGTGCGCAATGTTACCTGCGGCGCGTCGATCAGCGGATAAAGGCGATGCCACGGGAAGTCGATCCAATCGATCCTGGCGTCGGCACTGAAGCCTTGTTGCCAATCCAGCTGGGCGCTGAGTTTAACGCTCTGTTTATCCCCGGCAGTCAGGTCCAGGCCGGCGATCTGTGCGCCCTTGGCGTCGACCTTACCTTGCAGCAGCAGGTCTATCGGGCCTTTTTCCGCCGGCAGCGCGGCTTTGCCCAGCAGTTGATAGCCCTTTTTCAGGTCGCCTCGGGCGCTGAGGTTGAGCTGATTGAGTTGCAAGGTGTCGGGCAAATCGGCGCTGGGCTTGAAACCGTCAGCCTTGATATGCACGGTTGCCGGCAGGTTTTCCACCAAGGGTTGCAGCTCGCCGGTGAGCTTGGCTGCCAAGTAGCCGCTGCTATCGGCGTCGAGCTTGAGGGTATCGAGCAGGTTGCCATCGACCTTGAGGGCGATTTTCCAAGGCACGCCGCCGGGCGCGTAAGGCAGGCTCAGGTTGCCGCTGGCAGTCAACGGCCAATCGCCGGTGGGTTGCAGCAGGCCGGTGAGGTCCAGCGCCAGGTCGTCGCGCTGCAGTTGCACCGAATCGATCTGCAGGCCGGCGGCGGTCCAATGCGCCGCCAATTGCAGACCCTTGAGCTCCTCGCTGCCGTTGAACAGCAGGCTAGCGACGCGAATGTCGCCCAACTGCAGGGCAACCGGCAACGTCAAATCCGGCAACGTGATGGGGCCGCTGCTGTCTTCGGTACTCGGTGGAAATTGCAGGCTGACCTGCTCCACATCCAACCGGTTGATGCACAGCGTCATGCGCAGCAGGCAGGCCGGCGCCCAATCGAAGGTCGGCGCAGTCAGCTCCACGCGGCTGCTGCCTTGCTGCCACAGCAGATGATCGGCGCGCCACTGCCCACCCAAGTGGCCCTGGAAGTTCTCCACGCTCACCCCCGGCAAGCGGCCCAAGGCCCAGCGACTGCCCGCCTGGGTACCGAGTACCACCCACAGCGCCAGCACTACCACGGCGAGGACAGCGACAAGCGCCAGCCCCGCGATTTTCAAACCACGCATCACAACTCAGGCCCCATGGAAAAGTGCAAACGAATGCCGCCCGGGTCTTGCAGGGCATGGGCCAGGTCAAGGCGGATCGGGCCGACGGGCGACACCCAGCGAACACCGATGCCGACCCCGGTTTTCAAGCTCGGCAGCTCCAGGTTGTTGAAGGAATTGCCTTGGTCGATAAACGTCGCGATCCGCCATTTGTCGGCAATCGAATATTGATACTCGGCGCTCAACGCCACCATGTAGCGGCCACCGATGCGGTCGCCGCGATCGTTTTCGGGGGACAAGGTCTGGTACTCGTAGCCGCGCACGCTCTGGTCGCCACCGGCAAAGAAGCGCAGCGACGGCGGTACCGACTTGTAGCCATTGGTGGCGCTGCCGCCGAACTGGGCCCGCGCCAGGAAACGGTGGTTGTCCCACAAGGTGGTGAGGCCTTTGACCATGGCCGTGCCGTAAAGCAGGTTGGTGTCCGAACCCAAGCCTTCCTTGGCCACCCGGGTATCCAATTGCAGGCGGTAGCCGTGGTGAGGGTCGATGCGGTTGTCGCTGCGCAGGTAGGAATAACTGACACCCGGCATCACCAGGTTACTCAGGCCCGAGTCATCGCCCAGGCGATATTCCTCGCGCTGGTATTTGAGCGAGATCACCCGGGTCCAGCCGCTGGGCAACTTGCTGTGCCATTCCGGGCCCACGGTGAGCAATTTACTCAGGGTGTCGGTGTTGGCCAGTTCTTCATTCTGGTAGCCACCGGCGAAACGCAGTTTGTCGGTAAGCGGTGGGTCCAGCGGGATGTCGTACCACAGCCCGACGTTCTGCCGCGGCGCCGACAGTTCGGTTTCCCAGCCATAGCTGTGGCCTTGGGGGTTGACCCAGTGGCGCGTCCAGTTGGCTTTGCCGCGCGGCCCGACGTCGGTGGAAAACCCCAGGCCCAGGCCCATGGTGCGTGGCTTGCGGGTTTGCAGGCGTACGGCGACCGGGATGACATCGTTGGCCGATGCCGCCGGAGCGGCGTCCACGCGCACGCCCTCAAAAAAGCCGCTGGCTTGCAGGTTCTGGTTGAGTTCGGCGATCAGTTCGGAGTCGTACGGGTCGCCGGCCTTGAAGGGCACCATGCGTTGCAGCAGCTCTTCGTCGAACGGCGTGTCGCCGGCGAAGTTGACCTTGCCCAGGGTGTAGCGCGGGCCGCTTTCGTAGACAAGTTCGATATCGGCAACGCCGGCCTGGGGGTCCACCGCCAGTTTCTGACGGGTAAACCGCCCGCTGAAAAAACCGTAGCGCGAGGCCTGGTTCTGGATCAGCCGCTTGGCGTCTTCGTAGTGGCCATGGTTGAGCACGGCGCCGGAAATGAGGTCGTTGCTGGCGGGCACGCGAAACGCCTTGAGGTTCGCGGCCGGGCCATCGACCCGCAAGGTCACGTTACGTAAATGCACCGGTTCGCCGGGGTCGATGGTGAGGATCAGGCGCGGGTTCTTGCCGCCCTTCACGTCACTTTCGATCTGTGGCTGATAAAAGCCCAACGCCTGGGCGGCTTTGCGCGCCTGCTCCTCGGCGCCACGGCTGAACCGTAGCAAGGCCTCTTCATCACGATCGCCCACCCCGCCGATATAGCCTTCGATGTTGGCTTTCAACGCGTCGTTCGAGGGTTTGATCCGCACGTCCAATTCGCTTTGTGCAAATGCGCCGCAGCTTGTGAACAGCAGAACCAAGCCGCTGGTAAATCTTCCTGGAAATCTCATAGGCGCGGATGCTACACGAGCTGAAGAGTTACGTTGAACTGAGAATTATCTGAATAATTCTGTTCTAAGCCGTTGTCGCCTGTAACGACTGCGGGTTGGGATGGAAAAACACGTGCTCCAGGATAGGCCCTACAGCCACTTCGCCGATTTCCTCGTAGCCCTGGCGTTTATAGAAATCCAGATACCGTGAGTTTCCGGTATCCAGCACCACCCCGGACGAATGCGGGTCGTCGGCGCACCAGTTGTGGACCGCCTCCAGCAACTGCTCGCCGTAGTGCTTGCCCTGGAACTGTGGGTGAATACCCAACAATGGCAGCACGTGCACCGACTCGCTGGGCAGGCACGCCAGCACCGCGTGATGGTAGTCGAGGTAACGCCGCGTACCGCGTACGCCGGTGCTCAGCCACATGCGCAACTGCCAGGCCCAGCTCTCGGT
The DNA here is from genome assembly GCF_054667615.1 of Pseudomonas sp. S3_E10. Taxonomy (NCBI): domain Bacteria; kingdom Pseudomonadati; phylum Pseudomonadota; class Gammaproteobacteria; order Pseudomonadales; family Pseudomonadaceae; genus Pseudomonas; species Pseudomonas sp. S3_E10. The sequence continues at coordinate 5,012,592 of NZ_CP162743.1, read as the reverse complement.
AATTCCCAGGCGCCGTTGCGGCGGGGCGATCAGGGCAATACCGATCAGCCGATCATTCACGAACAGCCCAATGGCAGGCAGCTTCTGGAAAAAGTGTTGCTTGACCAGTTCGCGCACCGTGGCGCGTACCCGTTGTTCATAGCCGGTACGCTCTGCTTCGAAGATATAGGCGAACGTCGGCTCATGCCGATAAGCCTGGTACAGCAGTGAGCGGGCCTCGCGGGAGTACCCGCTGTTGAGCAGGCGGATTTCAGCAACGGCAGTCGAAGTTTCAGGCATACGGTCAATCTCCCTGGGCGCCATTTAAACGATGGCGTTCGTATGGGTACGAACCTGCGCGGCACAAATCGTTCTCAGACCTTAGCAGTGCAACTGTGCTACCGCCACGCTGGCCCCCGTCTGACTTGTCGGCTAGCATCGCCCTTTTGCCAGGACCGGACTGCCGACCATGAAAATCGTCTCCTTCAATATCAACGGGCTGCGCGCCCGCCCCCATCAGTTGGCGGCGCTGATTGAAAAGCACCAACCGGATGTGATCGGCCTGCAGGAAACCAAAGTCCACGACGATCAGTTCCCCCTGGCCGAAGTACAGGCCCTTGGCTACCACGTGTATTACCACGGCCAAAAAGGCCATTACGGGGTGGCCTTGCTTTCGCGCAAGGAAGCACTGAGCGTGAACAAAGGTTTTGCCAGCGATGAAGAAGACGCCCAGCGCCGCTTTATCTGGGGCACCTTCGCCGATGAAAACGGCCAGCCGATCACCATCATGAATGGCTATTTCCCTCAAGGCGAAAGCCGCGACCACCCTACCAAGTTTCCGGCCAAGCAACGGTTCTACGAAGATTTGCAGCACCTGCTGGAAAGCCAGTTCAGCAATGACCAGGCGCTGGTGGTGATGGGCGACGTGAATATTTCCCCGGAAGATTGCGACATTGGCATCGGCCCCGACAACGCCAAGCGCTGGCTGAAAACCGGCAAGTGCAGCTTCCTGCCGGAAGAGCGCGAGTGGATGGCCCGCTTGAAGAACTGGGGCCTGGTGGACAGCTTCCGCCACCTCAACCCGGACGTGGCCGACCGCTTCAGCTGGTTCGACTACCGCAGCCGTGGGTTTGAAGATGAGCCCAAGCGTGGGCTGCGCATTGACGTGATCATGGCGTCCACTGGCCTGGTGCAGCGGGTCAAGGATGCCGGTGTGGATTACGATTTGCGCGGCCTGGAAAAGCCGTCGGACCATGCGCCGATCTGGCTTGAACTGAGCTGATCCCCCTCACCGTCTTGGGTTGAATGTGGGAGGGCTTTCCCACATTTGATCGCTTGATTGCCAGTCACATTATTGCAATCCAACTGACTTAATCTCGCGGCACTCCCTTTGGCTTGAGAAGGTGCCGGCATGACGCTGCGCGTTCTGTTTCTGTTGTGTTGCGCGGTGCCCCTCTGCGCCATGGCCACTCCCCTACCCGTCCCCGAACAAGGCCCCGCGTTGCGCATCCAGGGCTCCAACACCATCGGCGCGGCGCTGGGACCTGCGTTGGCCAAGGGATTGATGGAGCAACAGGGCTTGCAGGCGATACACACTGAGCCGGCCAGCGCCAACGAGCAGCGTGTGATCGGCAAGACTCGCCAGGGGAAGTCGGTCACTGTCGAAGTGGCGGCTCATGGTTCCAGCACGGGTTTTGCTGCGCTGAAAAACTCCACGGCCGACCTCGCGGCTTCATCCCGCCCGATCAAGGACAATGAGCTGGTCGACCTCGAGCCCCTCGGCGACCTGAAAAGCCCCGGTGCCGAACAGGTGATCGCCATTGACGGCTTGGCGATCATCCTCAACCCGCAAAACCCGCTGAATACCTTGAACACCGAGCAACTGGCGCAAGTCTTCAACGGTGAAGTCAGCACCTGGGAGGCGCTGGGCGGTATCGGCGGGCCTATCCATGTGTATGCGCGGGATGATCAGTCCGGCACCTACGACACTTTCAAGGAACTGGTGCTGCGCTTGCGTGGCAAGCCCCTCGTCGCCTCGGCCAAGCGTTTCGAGTCGAGCGAGCAGTTGTCGGATGCGGTGAGCCAGGACGCCCAAGGCATCGGGTTTATCGGCCTGCCCTATGTACGCCAGGCCAAGGCCGTGGCGATTGTGGACGGCGACTCACAACCCATGTTGCCGCTCAACAGCCTGATTGCCACCGAGGATTACCCACTGTCCCGGCGGCTGTTCTTTTATTTGCCGCCGGCAGGCCACAACCCATGGGCCAAGGCACTGGTGGAGTTTGCCCAGAGCAGCAAGGGCCAGGCCATCGTCGCGGCCAACGGGTTTATCGCGCAGCAGGTGCAGGCGATGGCGGTGCAAGCGCGCGGGTCGATGCCCGAGGACTATCAAGCCATCGCCCGCGATGCCCAGCGGCTGACGGTGAATTTTCGTTTCGAAGAAGGCAGCGCCAGCCTGGATAACAAAGCGCGCCAGGATCTGCAGCGGGTGGTGGCGTACCTGCGCAACCACGCCAAGCTGGATAAACAGGTGACACTGGTGGGGTTCGGCGACGCCAAGAATGACCCGCAGCGGGCCGCGTTGCTGTCGAAGCTGAGGGCGATGGCGGTGCGTCGCGAGTTGGTAAAAAACGGCGTGGTGCTCAGGGACATTCGCGGGTTTGGCGCGCAGATGCCGGTGGCGGCGAATACCGCGGATGAAGGCCGGATCAAGAATCGGCGGGTGGAGGTCTGGGTGTATTAAAACCTGAGCCTTGCGGGGCTCAGGCTTGCTCCCGATACAGGCGACGCGATCTTACTGCCCGCCGCGCATCAGCTCTTTGGGCACGTACTTGCCGATCTCGAATTTGCCGATGGCTGCGCGGTGCACTTCGTCCGGGCCGTCGGCCAGGCGCAGGGTACGTTGCATGGCGTACATGTAGGCCAGCGGGAAGTCATTGGACACGCCCGCTCCGCCATGGATCTGAATGGCGCGGTCGATCACTTTCAAGGCCACGTTCGGTGCCACCACCTTGATTTGGGCGATTTCGCTTTTCGCCACTTTATTACCCACGGTGTCCATCATGTAGGCGGCTTTTAACGTCAGCAGGCGCGCCATGTCGATTTCCATCCGTGAGTCGGCGATCTTGTCGATATTGCCGCCCAAACGGGCTAACGGCTTGCCAAATGCGCTGCGGCTGACCGAGCGTTTGCACATCAATTCCAGCGCACGCTCGGCCATGCCGATGGAGCGCATGCAGTGATGGATACGGCCCGGGCCAAGACGGCCCTGGGCGATTTCAAAGCCGCGGCCTTCGCCGAGCAGGACGTTTTCATACGGCACGCGCACGTTGTCGAACAGCACTTCGGCGTGGCCGTGGGGCGCGTCGTCGTAGCCGAACACCGGCAGCGGCCGTACGATTTTCACCCCGGGGGTGTCCACCGGCACCAGGATCATCGAGTGCTGTTGGTGGCGCGGCGCATCCGGATTGCTCAGGCCCATGAAGATCAGGATCTTGCAGCGCGGGTCGCAGGCGCCGGAGGTCCACCACTTTTTACCGTTGATCACCCATTCGTCGCCCTGGCGTTCGGCGCGGGCGGCCATGTTGGTGGCGTCCGAGGAGGCCACGTCGGGTTCGGTCATGGCGAAGGCCGAACGGATCTCGCCGCGCAGCAGCGGCTCGAGCCAGCGGTGCTTTTGCTCTTCGTTGGCATAACGCACCAGCACTTCCATGTTGCCGGTGTCGGGGGCCGAGCAGTTGAACGGCTCCGGGCCCAGCAAGGATCGGCCCATGATTTCGGCCAGCGGTGCGTACTCAAGGTTGGTCAGGCCGGCGCCCAGTTCGGACTCGGGCAGGAACAGATTCCACAGGCCCTCGGCTTTAGCGCGGGCCTTGAGCTCTTCCATGATTGCGGTGGGCTGCCAGCGGTCGCCTTCGCTGACCTGGCGCTCGAACACCGGCTCAGCCGGGTAGACGTAAGCGTCCATGAAGGCGGTGACGCGTTCACGCAGTTCCTGAACCTTGGGCGAATAGGCGAAATCCATGAGCAGCTCCCTTCTCTGAGAGGTTGTTTAAGTCATGCAATCGATGCTAGAACAGCGTTGATAATTTACCTAGCCTATTCTCGGCGTGTATTAACATTCATCACCGATATATGATCGACGCCTCGGCACGCAACAAATCGCCACCTAACAATAAGAGCGCACCCCAATGAATCTGAGCAAGGTCGACCTCAACCTCTTTATCGTCTTCGACGCGATCTACACCGAAGCCAACCTGACCCGCGCCGGGCAGATCGTCGGCATCACCCAGCCGGCGGTGTCCAACGCATTGGCGCGCCTGCGCGAGACCTTCAACGACCCGCTTTTCGTGCGCACCGCCCAAGGCATGGTGCCTACGCCCATGGCGCAGAACATCATCGGGCCGGTGCGCAATGCGCTGTCGTTGCTGCGGGTGTCGGTGCAGGAAAGCCGCATTTTCAACCCGCAACAGGCGGCCAAGACCTACCGCATCAGCATGACCGACCTGACGGAGGCGGTGATCTTGCCGCTGCTGTTCCAGCGCCTGCGCCGCCTGGCGCCGACGGTGGTGATCGAGAGTTTCCTGTCCAAGCGCCGCGAAACCACCAAGGAACTGGCCGCCGGCCGCCTGGACTTTGCGGTGGACGCGCCGCTCAACACCGACCCGCAAGTGCGCCATGTCAAGCTGATGGAAGACCGCTACGTGTGCGCCATGCGCAAGGGCCACCCGATGGTGGGTAAAGACAAACTGACCCTGGACGATTACATGGGGCTGACCCATATCCATATCTCCAGCCGCCGCAACGGCTTGGGCCATGTCGACCTGGCCCTCGGCAAGATGGGCCTGCAGCGCAAGATCGCCCTGCGCTCCCAGCATTACCTGATGGCCTCGCAAGTGCTGCAGCAGACCGATATGGTCATGACCGTGCCCGAACGCTTCGCCCGGCGCCATGAACTGCACTGGTTCAATTTGCCGGTCAATGATGTGCCGCCGGTGGAAACCCATTTGTACTGGCACGAAAGCACCGACCAGGACCCGGCCAACCGCTGGATGCGCGAACAGATGATCGAGTTGTGCCAGCAAGTGACGGCCCATGAGAAAAAACTGGATGGCAAGCAGGCTTGACCTGCGCCGGGGCTGCAAAGCAGCCCTTGACGTTAACGTAAACCAGCCACTAGCCTAACGCCCAAGCCACCCTTGAGCATCGTCATGAGCACCACTTACAGCATTTCCGACCTCGCCCGCGAGCTCGACATCACCACCCGCGCCATTCGCTTTTATGAAGAGCAAGGCTTGCTGGCCCCGGAGCGCCGGGGCCAGGAACGCATCTACTCGGCGCGGGACAAGGTCAGCCTCAAGCTGATCCTGCGCGGCAAACGCATCGGCTTTTCCCTAGCCGAATGCCGCGAGTTGATCGAACTCTATGACCCCACCAGCGGCAACCATATCCAGCTCAACAGCATGCTGGCGAAAATCGCCGAGCGCCGTGAGCAACTGGAACAGCAGTTGCTGGATATCGAGCAGATGAAACTGGAACTGGACACCGCCGAAGAGCGCTGCACCCAGGCCCTTGCGCACACCATGAGCCAGGCCGGCCATTGATCAGAAGGTAACTGCCATGTCCCTCCCCTCCTACGTACGCCTGGTGGAAGTCGGCCCGCGCGACGGTTTGCAGAACGAAGCCCACCCCATCAGCGTGGCCGACAAAGTGCAACTGGTGGACGCTCTCAGCGCCGCGGGCTTGAGCTATATCGAAGTCGGCAGTTTTGTCTCGCCCAAGTGGGTGCCGCAGATGGCCGGTTCGGCCGAGGTGTTTGCGCAAATCCAGCGCAAGCCCGGCGTGACCTACGGCGCGCTGGCGCCGAACCTGCGCGGCTTTGAAGATGCCCTGGCGGCCGGGGTGAAGGAAGTCGCGGTGTTTGCGGCCGCGTCCGAAGCGTTTTCCCAGCGCAATATCAATTGCTCCATCAGCGAAAGCCTGGAACGGTTTGTGCCGATCATGGCCGCCGCCAAAGCCCATGGGGTGAGCGTGCGCGGGTATGTGTCCTGCGTGTTGGGTTGCCCGTACGAAGGCTCGGTCGCACCGGAACAGGTGGCGGCGGTTGCCCGCGAACTGTTCGCCATGGGCTGTTATGAAGTGTCCCTGGGCGACACCATCGGCACCGGCACGGCGGGCGCCACGCGGCGGCTGTTTGAGGTGGTGGGTGCCCAGGTGCCACGGGACAAACTGGCCGGTCACTTCCATGACACCTACGGCCAGGCGATTGCCAATATCTACGCCAGCCTGCTGGAGGGCATCCAGGTGTTCGACAGCTCTATCGCGGGCCTTGGCGGCTGCCCCTATGCCAAGGGCGCAAGCGGTAACGTCGCCACCGAGGATGTGGTGTACCTGCTCAATGGCTTGGGGATCGACACCGGTATCGACCTGGAGGCCTTGATTCTTGCGGGCCGGCAAATCAGTACGGTACTGGGCCGGCCTACCGGCTCACGGGTGGCCAAGGCGCGCAGTGCGGTTTGAGTAGAAGGCTTGTGACAATGTGTTACCGAGCCTCTACACATCGAGTAACACGGGAACATATTGTGGGGCATTGGCCGCGTGGCATTTCCCCTAAAAAACTCAAGCCATTGAATTTAAACGACTTTTAAAAGTTGGCACGCCTTCTGCTATCTCTATTGCATAACAAGAATAAAAAGCACCAAACCTAATAAAAATAAGACGAAACGACTCTGACATAACAAAAACAACACGGCAGAGACGCAGCTAACAGATTTTTTTGGAGAAGATGTGCTTCGCAGGGTACGGCTTGCCGAAACCCGCAACCGGTTAGAGAACAATAAAACTACCTCAGGTAGCTACCCACTGGTTGGATCGTTTACGAAGAAGCAGATCAGCGCTCAAAAAAATACGTTTGCTCTTGACCCCGAATGGGGGTCGCCAAAAACAGCAACAAAGGGCCACGGCTGCCAAAAACAACAACAGGCCGCCCCTCAATAATAAAAAAGAGCACGCAACGACACATTAAAGGGGACCTTCGGGTCCCCTTTGTGTTTTCCGGTGGGTATTTCAGAGCTGCGAGCCATGCTCCGCAGCGTGATTATTGAGCACTTTTCGCGTCAATAGTGTTAGCCCCAGTTTTTCCTCTCTCCTTCGCGCGATGCTGAGCGCGTCCATCTGCTTCACATAAAAGTCACTTTGCATCGAGCCATCGACCAAAATTTCTTCGCGGCTCATGCCCAGCGTACTGACCACTGTGTCAACCGCCCTGTCTCGTTCCGTTTGCCAGGCCTCCCTTGCCGCTTGATCCGCTTGAGCACCGGGCCCCTCCTGCAACCTCGACAGCTCATACAGCGCATCGCTCTTTTCATCTATCAGCTTGATTGCGGGGGCTGTCAGCATTTGCAACTCATCGTTGTAGTGCGTACGCAGGTATCTGTCCCAGAATGTTTGTTCAACCAGAAACGTTTCCCGGTCGCCGCTGACAGCTTCGGCTGTCAGCACTTGCGTGTAGGCGTCATCGATGGCCGCCTGGCCCACATTGGCCGTCTGAGAAAACAGCATGTTCCGCGACTTGACCGGTAAACCCAACTTGTCCGCCAACCCAATTCGATACGCCAGAATCACTTCACTCTGCTCTGTAAACGCCGCGCCTCTGGCGATCACATCTCGTTGCGCAATGTCATCTACCAACTTCAGTCGAAACAGTTTTTTCGAAGCGTTCAACAACTGATCCTTGAGCGCCGGTCCCTCTGCCAGCTCCATGACGTTCAGCACGAACAGTTCACGCTCCAGGTTCATGAACTCAAGCGTACTGCCATCACCACACGTGGCCCTGTCATCGGCAATCACGAATAACTCATTGCGAATACGCTCGTTTTCGCTGACCGCCTTGAGCATCTCCCAGACACGCGCTCTCAATTGCGGTCGAGTGGCCGCGCTGCGGTATTCGGCAGAGCGTGTGGTATCGGCCACTACCGTCAGCAATGCACTCGATTCCGGATTGGCCGTGAGCGAGTCCCAGATCGTTTCATAGCGTGATCGCTCGATCTGTTCCAAGTCGCGCAGCCATGACTCCCGCCCTTCGGCAGCCGTAACATGCTCCCAGTTCGGTTGAACCACAGGGGCCTGGAGACCCAGCCGCTGGAGCGTCTGTGCGGATAACGGATTGTCGTGCAGATTGATTCGTGCAGGTTGTTCGAACACGTAATCGGGCAGCGTGCTGATCTGATTGGTATGCAAATCGATATCGACAAGCTGCGGCAAATGCTGCACACCTGTGGGGAATGTTCTTGTCCCGGTACGGCGCAGGTTGAGCCGGTTCAGGCTTCGCAGGCCGCTCAGGTCTGGGGCCCACCCCAGCAGGGTGTTATGGGAAAGGTCGAGGATTTGCAGGCTATGCAGGCTCTCAAGGCGGGCGGTCGACTGTTCGGTCAGGCGAATATCGTTGGCGCTCAGGTTCAGCTCAGTGAGGTTGACGCCGCCATTGGCAAACTCCGGCAATTGGGTCAGGTTATTATTTTCGAGCAGCAGCCGTCGCAAGCCGCCAAAGGCCCGCAAGAACCCCGCCGACTCATCGCTCAACGCCATACGGCTCAAACGCAGATCGCTCACATGGTCCATATTTGCGCTGATCGCGGGGAGCTCTTCGATCATCTCGTCAGACAAATCCAGGGTATGCGCTCCTGCAAATGCCTGGGTGGTGCTGCGCTGCCAAGCAAGTTTGAGGGTGCTGGCGACCCTGCGCCTGGCCCTTGCATAACCCGAACCCGCCTCGTCAACCCATGTGCTAAGCACCGTTTGGAGTTGTTCAAACTCAACCCCAAGCTCAGTCAGCTTCGCGTGGAAGTCAGCGTCGCTACGCCCCTCAAATCCCAAAAAGGCGCGCACCTCTTCAAGCGTCCTGGAGGGATAGATTTTCACCGCCGCAAGCTCAAGTGCCAGAGGTCGCTGCGAGGCGCCCCCCACAGGGCTCAATGGATAACCGAAACGCCCATCGGCAAGGCGCATGGGGGATTTGTAACCTGGCTTGATGGGTTGTAGCGCTAATGCACGCCGGGCCTGCGCGTCGTTCAAAGGTTGTCTCATAAGCTCAAGCTTCAGCGCCTGAGTGTCGGCGTGCAGCCGTTCCCAACTGGTGAACTTACCCCCTGCGGCGAACCAGAGGGCGCTGTAGAAAGCGTCTTTATCGGTTCGGGCGTACAGCGTTTTACCGGACTCATCCACAACTTCCCAATGTGCCAGGGTGACCCGAACCAACCGGCGCTGTAGGGGAGCATCCTTGCTGCCAACACGATCGAGCAGCGCGCCGGTGAGGCTGTCGGCACGTAACTCGATGCCGATTGCCTCCAATCTACCAGGCATGGCCGCCAGCGTGTGCAGGGCCAGTTGCACAGTATCCATTGTGAGAGGGCCGTCAAAATTAAGCGCGGCATGCGCCCGCAGGATGCGTAAGCGCGGCAAGTAGCGGCGCGCCTCTTCCGCCAGCCGCAACGGCACGCGTGAGTGCTGCGTCATGTGTGCCAGCTCCTCGCTGTTGGCATTGGCCAGCAATTCTTCGATGACCAGTTTGGGCAGGCCAGGAAAGGAGCGCTGGATCCGCTGCACGTTGCTGTCAACGGACAGGTCCCCGGACGCAATGTCGCGCTCAATGATTTCACTGCGGTACTCAGTTGCCAGTTGCAGCAAACGACGCTGGTAGGTGACAAGCCTTTTGGCGTCGGAAGGCGCTTCAAGCGCCCTCTTGGCGAGAGGGCGTTGCAAGTGATCCGGCAGCTCGACCTCTGTCTCACCGACGAGGGTATCGAGTCTTACCGTATCGCGCGCAATGCCTTCATCCAATAACTGACGAGCTTCCGTCAGCTCCAGCTGTGCCAGGAGCGACGGCAGGATACGCCCAGCAAGCACGTCCTGTTCGTGCAGCAGCACGACTGGCTTTTCTGTGTCTCCCTTATAAGAACTCCACACGGCGTCTCCCGCCGCATTGTCAATCCGCAGCTCCTTGGTGTCAGGCCACACACCCTTACGCATGATCAAATTGAGTTGCTCATAGCCGGCTACGCGCGTAAGCGCTTGCGGGTCCGTACTGCGCAGATTATCGAGCAATGCCTGGTGTCTGGCGCTTGCCTCGAAGTGTCTCAGGGCTTCCCTGAACAGCGGTGGGGGTAACTGCTGGTCAATATAGATGCCACGCAGCGCTTCATCCGTCACCCCGCTCATGACCCTGAGCTGTTCCAGGTCTGTATCGCTCAAGGCGTCGACACTGTGCCCTATACGGCGTAACAACGTCTTACGGTCCCAGGTGAGGGGCTGTTCGAACTCATGCACCCAGGCGCCGCCGCCGTTATGCCGAATACGCGGTGAATACAGCGAAGCGTCGTCTGGATGGACAAGCCGGATATCGTTATGGCTGCCTGCGACTTTGTAGTGCCCGCCCTCCACCGGCAGATAGCTTTCGCCCGCATGCGCGTATAACCCTCGGGCATCCGGCTTGAGTTCGGCAGGCAGGGTAACCGTGTGCCTGAAGGCCCTCAGATCGGAATCAAACAAGCGTACTCTTGCGCCCCCGAGTTCGACACGGACCAGGCGTTTGACGAACGCCGACTCCTTGGCCACCAGCAGTGCCTTGGGAACCGCCAGCCCCGCCACACCCAGCAATACCGTCGAGAAATGCGCCCAGCCCTCTTGTACTTGCCCCTCGGACCACGACTCGATGCCTTCGAAAAGCTCATAGGACATTTGCAGCGCTCCGACGACCAGCATGACTTCGCCAAGACCCGGCACCACAAGCCCGGCCAGGTTCAGAATGTCCAGCAGCCTGTTTCCCCACAACGACAGCCTGGCGCGTGCGACACGATTATCCATGTCCCCCGTCGAAACGGCTGCGGTACTGCAGTTGGCCATGATCAAACGGACTTTCTGCACCGCGCTGTCCTGCCACACATCCTTTAATGACGGACCGTAGCCGTAGTCGGCCGGGCTAAAGATTCTGCGCTTGGAAGCCGGGGCGAAATCCTCGGATTGAGTGAACTTTCCCTCAGGGTCAAGCAGTGTCTTGAGCTTGGTGAAAAACGCCTGCTGCTCGGAAAGCGGCACGAACTGGCTGAAGAACGTCCGGTATTCGGCCTTGCACAAACGCGTGGTCAGATCATCGGCAAACCAGCCGAGATTGGGATATTCCTTCAATACACATTCCGGATCGCCCGGAATGTAGACCCAGCATCGCCGGGGCTGAAGCGAAGCATTCCTGAAGTGGGCTTTAAACACTACGGGCCCGATGACCAGAATATTTTCCAGCGCCAATGCGCACAGCGAGAACCTGGAGAACTTAATATCCTCCCCATCCAACTGCCGGCCGCGATGGTTAACCAGGATGTCCTTGATCAAGGCATGACCATCATTCTGGATGTCCTGCTTCATCACCGCGATCTGCGCGGCCAGCTCCAGCTGGTTGCGATGCGCGGTAATCATCGCGCTGTAGAGTTTACCGGCGGCTGCCCCCGGGATTGTCGAGGTGATCCGGGCATTGAGCGTGGTACGCACATGCGCGTAATACTTCGCCCCCAGGTCCAGTGTCCTGCACATGCGGGCAAACTCGTGAGCCTTGATTCCCACCGGCACAGACCTGACGTTGCCCGCATCCGGCCATGCCCGCAATGAACGCCGATGAAAGGGGTATCGGGTAATCAGGTGGCAGTCCTGGCAGACAGGCACACTGGTTTCGTCTTCGCTGAAGTTGCTTAGTGCCGCTTCCAGCAGGCTAACCCCTTTATAGGAGTAGAACTCTGACGCCAGTGGCGACTCACGACTTCGGGACGCTTCAGCGGACAGGCGCTCGCATTCCTTTTGTTCTATCTTGCGTGCATAAAAAGTCTGCCTGACGTCCAATTGAACGCCGAAGGTTTTCTTGATGGCCTCGACCAGCAAGGGTTCGGCAAAGTCAGTGACACTGTTCAACCCGACCAGCAGTTGATCCAGCTGATTCAATGAGCGCCGGCTACGTATATGGATCGCCTTGAGCGCGTCCCTGGCTGACTCCGGTGCGTGCCTGTACCAACCCGGAATGTTCAGCGGCTGGAGGGCCAATTGTGTTTTGTGTTCCGCCAGCGCGTCGGTGTACCAGTCGGGTGTGTTGTCTGTGATGGTGTGAAGGTGAACGTTTTGTTCATTCTGGCCTGAAGTGGTCTGTGTCACGAGCATAACCCTGGGGGAGCGAAATAGATTCGCTACCCTAGGCTGTGGCACCGGCACACAGGCGGCACACGAGTATCGCCCTGCGTATGCCGAAGTGTGTCAAGCGCGGCCGAGTTCCTTCAGGGTGATCTCACGCATCCGAAACTTCTGGATCTTGCCTGTCACCGTCATGGGAAACGCCTCCACGAACTTGAAATACCTCGGCGTCTTGAAGTGCGCGATGCGGCCCTTGCACCAGTTCTGAAGCTCAAGCTCGTTGACCATATGGCCTGAATGACATTTGACCCAGGCGACGATCTCTTCGCCGTAACGCTCATCGGGAATACCGATGACCTGCACGTCCGCCACCGCCGGATGGGTGAAGAAAAACTCCTCCAATTCCCGCGGATACACGTTCTCGCCGCCACGGATGATCATGTCCTTGTTACGCCCCGCGATGCACACGTAACCCTGCTCGTCCATGGTCGCCAGGTCGCCGGTGTGCATCCAGCCGGCCTCGTCAATCGCGTCGCGGGTGCCTTCGGGGTTGTTCCAGTAGCTGAGCATCACGCTGTAGCCTCGGGTGCACAACTCGCCAATCTCACCGCGCGCGACCGTGTTGCCATCGCCGTCGATAATCTTGTGTTCCAAGTGCGGCTGGGTGCGGCCGACCGTGGTGACGCGGCGTTCCAAGTCGTCCGTGGCAGCGGTCTGCAACGACACCGGGCTGGTTTCGGTCATGCCGTAGGCGATTTGTACTTCGCCCATGTGCAACTCATTGATGACCCGGCGCATCACTTCGATGGGGCATGTGGCGCCGGCCATGATGCCGGTGCGCAGGCTGGACAATTCAAACTCGCCCCGCCGTGGGTGGTCGAGCAAGGCGATAAACATGGTAGGCACGCCGTACAGGCCGGTAGCGCGCTCCGCGGCGATGGCGGTGAGGGTCAGCAGCGGGTCGAAGCCGTCATTGGGGTAGATCATGGTGGTGCCGTGGGTGATGCAACCCAGGTTGCCCATAACCATCGCGAAACAGTGATACAGCGGCACCGGGATCACCAGGCGATCCCGCGCAGTCAGGCCCAGGCTTTCGCCGACCATGTAGCCGTTGTTGAGGAGGTTGTGGTGACTGAGGGTGGCACCCTTGGGGAAGCCGGTGGTGCCGGAGGTGTACTGGATATTCACGGGCTGGTCGACGTGCAGGCTGGCCTGGCGGCGGTGCACTTGCTCGGGCGGCACACCCGCGCCGAGGGCCGTCAGTTGCGACCAGGGCAAGAACCCCGAAGGTGGGTTGGGGTCAAGGCTGATGAGGCCGCGCAGATCGGGCTTCAGCTCTTGAAGCATCGCGTGGTAATCGGAGGTTTTGAACGACCCGGCACATACCAGCCATTGGCAACCGGATTGCTTGAGCACGTAGTCCAGCTCACTGCTGCGGTAGGCCGGGTTGATATTCACCAGGATCACCCCGAGCTTGGCGCTGGCGACCTGGCTGATGCACCACTCGGCACAATTGGGCGCCCAGATCCCCAGGCGGTCGCCGGCCCGCATGCCCAACGCCAGGAATGCACGGGCGTGCAGTTCAACCGTTTCGGCCAGTTGCCGCCAGGTATAGCGGCGCTGCTGATGACGCACCACAAGGGCTTCGCCGTCGGGGTATTGCGCCACCGTGTGATCGAAGGCCTGGCCAATGGTCATGGCCAGTAAGGGCTTATCCTGAGAGCCACGGCTGTAGCTCGGGTGCGGTTGATCCATAACGACCCCTGTTGTCTTTTTTGTAGGTTGACGTGAACGTAAACTACGATTGACAGCGTCGTAACGCAAGCTTACGTTAACGTAAAGGTGAGCGCCCTCCCCTGGCGCGCCATCGACACAACAACAACGCTGACATTAAGGTGCCTGTCCATGAGTTACCCGTCCCTGAACTTCGCCCTTGGCGAAACCATCGACATGCTGCGCGACCAGGTGCAGTCCTTTGTGGCCAAGGAAATCGCTCCCCGCGCGGCACAGATCGACATCGATAACCTGTTCCCCGCCGACCTGTGGCGCAAGTTCGGAGACATGGGCCTGTTGGGGATCACCGTGGCGGAAGAATATGGTGGCGCCGGGCTGGGCTACCTGGCCCACGTGGTCGCCATGGAAGAAATCAGCCGTGGCTCGGCTTCGGTGGCACTGTCCTACGGCGCGCACTCGAACTTGTGCGTGAACCAGATCAACCGCAACGGCAACCACGAACAGAAACTCAACTACCTGCCCAAACTGATCAGCGGCGAACACGTCGGCGCCCTGGCCATGAGCGAGCCGAATGCCGGCTCCGATGTGGTCTCGATGAAGCTGCGCGCCGACAAACGTGGCGACCATTACGTGCTCAATGGCAGCAAGACCTGGATCACCAACGGTCCCGACGCCAACACCTATGTGATCTACGCCAAGACCGACCTGGACAAGGGCCCGCATGGCATCACCGCGTTTATCGTCGAGCGCGACTGGAAAGGCTTCAGCCGCAGCAACAAATTCGACAAGCTGGGCATGCGCGGCTCCAATACCTGTGAGCTGTTTTTCGACGACGTCGAAGTGCCGCAGGAGAACATCCTCGGCGTACTCAACGGTGGCGTTAAAGTGCTGATGAGCGGCCTCGACTACGAACGCGTGGTGCTCTCCGGCGGCCCCACCGGGATCATGCAGGCCTGCATGGACCTGATCGTGCCCTATATCCATGACCGCAAGCAGTTCGGCCAGAGCATCGGCGAGTTCCAGCTGATCCAGGGCAAGGTCGCCGACATGTACACCCAACTCAACGCCAGCCGTGCCTACCTCTACGCGGTTGCGCAGGCCTGCGAGCGCGGCGAAACCACACGCAAGGACGCCGCCGGGGTGATCCTGTACAGCGCCGAACGCGCCACGCAAATGGCCCTGGATGCCATCCAGATTCTGGGCGGGAATGGCTATATCAATGAGTTCCCCGCCGGGCGCTTGCTGCGTGACGCCAAGCTGTACGAAATCGGCGCCGGCACCAGTGAGATTCGGCGGATGCTGATCGGGCGCGAACTGTTCAACGAAACCCGCTGAGGGAACGCGCCATGGCCACCCTGCACACCCAACTCAACCCGCGCTCGGCGGAATTCGCCGCCAACAGCGCGGCAATGCGCCAACAGGTCGACGCCCTGCACACCTTGCTCGCCCACGTGCAGCAAGGCGGCGGCGCCAAGGCTCAGGAGCGGCATACCTCACGGGGCAAGCTGCTGCCGCGCGAGCGCATCAACCGCCTGCTGGACCCCGGCTCGCCGTTTCTGGAACTCAGCCAATTGGCCGCTCACCAAGTGTATGGCGAGGATGTGCCCGCCGCCGGGGTGATCGCCGGGATCGGCCGCGTGGAGGGCGTCGAATGCATGATCGTCGCCAACGACGCCACGGTGAAAGGCGGCTCGTACTACCCACTCACGGTGAAAAAACATCTGCGCGCCCAAGCCATCGCCGAGCAGAACCGCCTGCCGTGCATCTACCTGGTGGACTCCGGCGGCGCCAACCTGCCGCGTCAGGACGAAGTGTTCCCCGACCGAGAACACTTCGGGCGCATCTTCTTCAATCAGGCCAACATGAGTGCCCAGGGCATCCCGCAGATCGCCGTGGTGATGGGCTCATGCACCGCCGGTGGCGCGTATGTACCGGCCATGGCCGACGAAGCGATTATGGTGCGCCACCAGGCCACCATCTTCCTCGCCGGCCCGCCGCTGGTGAAAGCCGCCACCGGTGAAGTGGTCAGCGCCGAAGACCTTGGCGGTGCCGATGTGCACTGCAAGGTCTCCGGCGTGGCCGACCACTATGCCGACAGCGACGAACACGCCCTGGCCCTGGCCCGGCGCAGCGTGGCCAACCTCAACTGGCGCAAGCACGGCCAATTGGCCCAGCGCGTGCCGATGGCGCCGCTGTACAGCGGCGAAGAGTTGTATGGCGTGATCCCGGCCGATGCCAAGCAGCCGTTCGACGTGCGCGAAGTAATCGCGCGGCTGGTGGACGGTTCGGTGTTCGATGAGTTCAAGGCGCTGTTCGGCACCACCTTGGTGTGCGGTTTTGCGCACCTGCACGGCTACCCGATTGCAATCCTGGCCAACAACGGGATTCTGTTCGCCGAAGCGGCGCAAAAGGGCGCGCACTTTATCGAACTGGCCTGCCAACGCGGAATCCCGCTGCTGTTCCTGCAGAACATCACCGGTTTTATGGTCGGGCAAAAATACGAAGCCGGCGGCATCGCCAAGCATGGCGCCAAACTGGTCACTGCCGTGGCTTGCGCCAAGGTGCCGAAATTCACCGTGATCATCGGCGGCAGCTTTGGCGCCGGTAACTACGGCATGTGCGGCCGCGCCTACGACCCGCGTTTTTTGTGGATGTGGCCCAACGCGCGCATTGGTGTGATGGGCGCCGAGCAGGCCGCCGGGGTGCTGGTGCAGGTCAAGCGTGAGCAGGCCGAGCGGGCCGGTAACCCCTTCAGTGCCGAGGAGGAAGCGGCGATCAAACAGCCGATCCTCGACCAGTATGAAACCCAGGGTCACCCCTACTATTCCAGCGCGCGCCTATGGGATGACGGCGTGATCGACCCGTTGCAGACCCGCGATGTGCTGGCCCTGGCCCTCTGCGCCGCGCTGAACGCCCCCATCGAGCCGAGCCGCTTCGGCGTGTTCCGCATGTAACTGGAGCTGTACCCCATGAGCGATTTCAACACCCTCGAACTGATCACCGACCGCCGTGGTTTTGCCACGCTGTGGCTCAGTCGTGAAGCCAAGAACAACGCGTTCAACGCCGAAATGATCCGCGAACTGATCATCGCCCTCGACCACGTGCAAGGCGATGCCTCCCTGCGTTTCCTGGTGCTGCGCGGGCGCGGCAAGCACTTCAGCGCCGGCGCCGACCTGGCCTGGATGCAGCAGTCGGCCGAGCTGGATTACCACACCAACCTCGACGACGCGCGCGAACTGGCCGAGCTGATGTACAACCTGGCCAAGCTGAAAATCCCTACCCTGGCGGTGGTGCAAGGGGCGGCTTATGGTGGCGCGCTGGGCTTGATCAGTTGCTGCGACATGGCCATCGGCGCCGACGACGCGCAGTTCTGTCTGTCGGAAGTGCGTATCGGCCTGGCACCGGCGGTGATCAGTCCCTTCGTGGTGCAGGCCATCGGCGAGCGTGCGGCGCGGCGCTATGCCCTTACCGCCGAACGCTTTGGCGGCCAGCGTGCGCGGGACATCGGCCTGCTCGCGGAAAGCTATCCGGCGGGCGAGCTGGACACGCACGTGGAACAGTGGATCGCCAACCTGCTGCACAACAGCCCCGCCGCGATGCGCGCCAGCAAAGACTTACTGCGTGAAGTGGGTAACGGCGCCCTCACCCCTGCCCTGCGTCGCTATTGCGAAAATGCCATCGCACGGATTCGCGTCAGCGCCGAAGGCCAGGAAGGCTTGAGAGCCTTCCTGCAAAAACGTGCGCCCAGTTGGCAACCGCAGGAGCCGCGCTCATGAGCACGTTGACCACCTTACTGGTGGCGAACCGTGGCGAAATCGCCTGCCGGGTGATGCGTACCGCCAAGGCCATGGGCTTGACCACGGTCGCCGTGCACAGCGCCATCGACCGCGACGCGCGACACAGCCGCGAGGCTGATGTCCGCGTCGACCTGGGCGGCAGCAAGGCCACGGAGAGCTACCTGCAAATCGACAAGCTCATCGCCGCCGCCCAGGCCAGCGGGGCCCAGGCGATTCATCCGGGCTACGGCTTCCTGTCCGAAAACGCCGCCTTTGCCCGCGCGATTGAAGCCGCGGGCCTGATCTTCCTCGGCCCACCCGCCTCGGCCATCGACGCCATGGGCAGCAAATCCGCCGCCAAGGCGCTGATGGAGACCGCCGGCGTGCCACTGGTACCGGGTTATCACGGCGAAGCCCAGGACCTGGAGACTTTCCGCGAAGCCTGCGCACGCATCGGTTACCCGGTACTGCTCAAGGCCACAGCCGGTGGCGGCGGCAAGGGCATGAAGGTGGTCGAGCACGTCGACCAACTCGCCGAAGCCCTGGCCTCGGCCCAGCGTGAAGCCCTGTCGTCCTTTGGCAATGGGCAGATGCTGGTGGAGAAATACCTGCTCAAGCCACGCCATGTGGAGATCCAGGTATTTGCCGATCAACACGGGCATTGCCTGTACCTCAACGAGCGGGATTGCTCGATCCAACGTCGCCATCAAAAAGTCGTCGAAGAAGCACCGGCACCGGGGTTGAGCGTTGAACAACGCCGGGCCATGGGCGAAGCCGCCGTACGGGCGGCCCAGGCTATTGGCTACGTAGGCGCCGGCACGGTGGAGTTCTTGCTGGACGCACGCGGCGAGTTCTTTTTCATGGAAATGAACACGCGGTTGCAGGTGGAGCACCCGGTGACCGAGGCGATTACCGGCCTGGACCTGGTAGCCTGGCAGATTCGCGTGGCCCAGGGCGAAGCGCTGCCGCTCACCCAGGAACAAGTGCCGCTGATCGGCCACGCGATTGAAGTGCGCTTGTATGCCGAAGATCCGACCCATGACTTCCTGCCCGCCACCGGGCATCTGGCGCTGTATCGCGAATCGGCACCCGGTGCGGGCCGCCGGGTAGACAGCGGTGTCGAGCAAGGTGACAGCGTATCGCCCTTTTACGACCCGATGCTCGGCAAGCTGATTGCCTGGGGCGAGGACCGTGAACAGGCACGCCTGCGCTTGCTGAGTATGCTCGATGAATTTGCCGTCGGCGGGCTGAAGACCAACCTGGGGTTCCTGCGGCGCATCATCGGGCACCCGGCGTTTGCAACCGCGCAGTTGGATACCGGGTTTATTCCACGTTATCAGGATGAGTTGCTACCGCCACCCGGTGAATTGAGCGATGAGTTCTGGCAGGCGGCGGGCGCGGCCTTTATGCAGAGCTTGCCCGTGGCTGAAGGGCCGTGGGCGGATAGACGTGGTTTTCGTGCCGGTTTGCCCGCCGAGGTGTCGTTGCACCTGAGCTGCAACGGACAGGATCGGTTGGTGACGTTGGCGGCAGATGCTGCGCAGTTGCAGGGCGAACAGTTGCTGATCGAGCGTCAGGGCGTGCGCCGTTCACACTTGGCGGTGCGTCGCGCGGGGGCGGTGTTTTTGCGTTGGGATGGCGAGATGCAGTGCGTCAGCCTGTTCGACCCGATTGCAGCGGTGGAGGCCAGCCAGTCTCACCAGGGAGGCCTCACGGCGCCAATGAACGGCAGCATCGTACGGGTGCTGGTGGACATTGGCCAAGCGGTCGAAGCCGGCGCGCAACTGGTGGTATTGGAGGCAATGAAAATGGAGCACAGCATCCGCGCGCCCCAGGCGGGGGTGGTCAAGGCGCTGTTCTGCCAGGAGGGCGAAATGGTTGCCGAGGGGTGCGCACTGGTGGAGCTCGAAACAGTCGGCTAGAACTTCGCGGTGGCCTGCACCACGACGCCAAGGATGCGGCAATCGGCGTCAAACAGCTGTTTCGGATAAGTGGGGTTGAGCGGCACCAGGTAGCGCTGGCCGCTCTCTTCCAGTAGCTGGCGGAACGTCGCGTGAGGCCGGTCAGCCCATTGGGCGACCACCAAATTGCCGGGCTCGGCGCTAAGGGCCGGATCCACCAGGATCATCATGCCCGCAGCGATGCTCAGGCCGCTGGGTGCGGTCATGGCATCGCCTGTAACCGGCAGCCAGAAGGCGTCGCCTCGCGCATGGTAGTCGGTCGTTTCGAAACGCGCGGCGCCGTAGGCCTGGCGTTCTTCGCGGACTTCGCACAGGCCACTCCAGTCGTTGACCGGGTAACGAAAATACGGGTTGTACTGTGTTGACAGGGCTGGTGCGTCGCGGGCCTTTTCGCGGACTTCCTGCACCACTTCCAGATAACCCAGGCCCAGTTCTTCGAGCACCCGGTTCATGTCCGCCAGGCTCGGCACGCGGCGTTTGTTGAGCCAATGGCCGACGCCGCCCTGGGACATGCCCAAGCGTTCAGCCAGCTCACCCTGCGTGACCTTGCGGTCTTTCATGTTGGCCTTGACCAACGCTATCCAGTTATCCATGGGGCCAGACAATACGTCAGGTATTTTTCAGGGCAATAAACAGTTTGTAGTAATCCACGAAACGACATTAATACGACACGTACTATCATCAGGCATAAGGTTTTCGACACCCACCCAGAGTACCGCCCCTTATGACGACGAGCCCGTACCTCCTGCCCGAACCAACCGAAAACAATGACGCGCACGACCTGCGTGGCAGCGGTGCTGCCCAGCGCGCGCTGGACTTTTATTTGAAAGAAAAAATGTCGGCACCCGCCCCGGACGAGGCCATGTTTGCCATCAAGCCTGGCATCAGCCAGGAGGAGGCGCTGGTCTACGCCTCCGACCTGCTGCGCAGTGCGGCGGCAACAGCCTACGAGTCAGCAAGCAGCCATCAAGGCAATCACCGCGACCTGGCGTTTTCAGTGGTGTATTTGATTGATATGGCGAAGGCGATGCTGGAGCGCTCGTTGCAGGCGACAGAGGCTCAAGCGAACGTATAGAAGGCCCGAAGGAAAAATATTTCTATCCCACGGATAAAAACATTTGACTTGCAAATGATAATGATTATTATTGGGATCAGCTGATCGCGAGATCAGTCGATAGTCCAAGGGACCTTAGGTCGGACTCTTGGAATATCTCCTCATCAGGCTAATCACGGTTTTTGACCCGGCTCTTTGGCCGGGTCTTTTTTTTGCCAGTTTCCCTGGCATGGCTTCAGGCTAATGAAGACTGTGTGCTGCTTGATGGCGCGCATGGTAGCAAAAGACCATCGCCTAATGAAAGCCAGCGTAGCGCTCCGGCTCGTATCTCTGCGAAATAGCGCTTGAGAATCAATCTCATAAATTCTAAGCTGCGGCCGCGTCATGGACGACGCCCCCTCCTCGCAACAATTTTGCATCCGGGCTTTACCGGACTCCTGTGTAATATAGCCGCCACAACACTCATATTCAGGCAACCAGACTATGACCGTGGCCTTGACCTCCATCAAGATCAGCACCAACTTCGACAGTGGCAACATCCAGGTGCTCGACGCCAGTGATGCCTATCAGTTGCTGCTGGCAATCAAACCCGATACTCGCAGCCAGCATTTCCAATGGTTTCATTTCAAGGCCGAAGGCATGCATGTGGGCCACACCCACACGTTCCGCCTGAGCAACGCGGGCAAGTCTTCCTACAAGCATGCCTGGAGCGGCTACAACGCCGTGGCGTCCTATGACCATGTCAACTGGTTCCGAGTGCCTACGCGCTTTGATGGAGAAATCCTGCACATCAGCCTGGAAACCCGCGAGAAACACGCCTGGTTCGCTTATTTCGAACCCTACAGCCGCGAACGCCACGCCTGGCTGATCGAGCAGGCATTGAAATACGCCGGCACTAAGCTGTTGGCCACGGGCAAAAGTGTCGAGGGGCGCGACATCCAACTGCTTCGCCGTGGCAAAGGCGGCGAGGGCCGACGCAAGGTCTGGATCATCGCCCAGCAGCACCCTGGCGAGCACATGGCGCAATGGTTTATGGAAGGCATCATCGAGCGTCTGCAACAAGACGGCGATGCCGAGGTGAAAAAGCTCCTGAAGGTGGCCGACCTGTACCTGGTGCCCAATATGAACCCAGACGGGGCCTTCCATGGCCATCTGCGCACCAATGCCGCCGGCCAGGACCTCAACCGCGCCTGGCAAAGCGCCAGCCAGGAGAACAGCCCGGAAGTGCTGTTTGTGCAGCAGCAAATGGAGAAGTACGGTGTCGATCTGTTCCTCGATATCCACGGCGACGAAGAAATCCCCTATGTGTTCACCGCCGCTTGCGAAGGCAACCCGGGCTACACCCCGCGTATCGAGACCTTGGAAAAACACTTCCGCCGCCACTTGAGCGCCTTGACCCGCGACTTCCAGACCACCCACGGTTACACCCGCGACCAGCCAGGCCAAGCCAATATGACCCTGGCCTGCAATGCGGTCGGCGAGCGATACGATTGCCTGTCCCTGACCCTGGAAATGCCCTTCAAGGACAACAATGACGCCCCCAACCCAAAAACCGGCTGGTCAGGTGAACGGTCCAAGCAATTGGGCAAGGATGTGCTGAGCACCGTGGCCGATATCGTCACAGCCCTGCGCTAACCCCTGCCCCCGGCATCAGCCCTTGGTGCCGGTCATGCTCTGCAGCACACCATCACGCCGAACCCAGCCATGGAACAGCGCCGCCGCCAAGTGCAGCAGCACCGTCAGGAACAGCAGGTAGGCCAAATACCCATGGGCCTTGCGCAACAGCGCAAACAATGGCGCATCCGCCGCCACCAACGCCGGCAACCGTACCGAACTGCCGAGCATCACCGGGTCGCCCGCCGCCGAAATCATCGCCCAGCCCAACAACGGCAACACCAGCATCAAGGCATACAAGAGCAGATGAGACGCCTTGGCCGCCAGCACTTGCCAACGCGGCAAGTCGGCGGGCAATGGCGGTTGGCGCGTAGAAAAGCGCACCACCAGGCGCACAATCACCAGTGCCAGGATCGCAATCCCCAAGGGTTTATGCAGGTGAATCAACCATTCATGCCGCTGCGACACCGACGCCGCCAGCCCTGCCCCGATAAACAGCATGGCAATGATCAGCAACGCCATCAGCCAATGCAGCAGGCGCGCCAAAGGCGCGAAAAAGCGCGGTTGTGCATTCATGGTTTCGACTCCTTGGGGGCGCTGTGCAACGGGCTGACTTCACCGGCACGGCGCAGGTACGAGCTGGCATACGCCGCCGAACGCGCGGCCAGCAGCGGGTCATTGGAGGCTTCGATGCCGCTGGGCAGAACCAGCGGGTCGAAGTTGATGTCGCGACAATCGCCCTCCGCCTGGGGCTGGCTGCTTTGCAGCACCAGGGTGCCGGCGTTCAAGACCTTATGCTCACCGGCCCAGGGCTTACTCGCATCGTCCAGCGGGTCGCCGGGGTTGGCCAGGGTCATGTTCAACTGCCAACGCAACGGGCCGGCAGCCAGACGTTGCACCAGGTCTTTTTCGAGGAAGTCAGCGCCGGCCGGTGCGGTCTCGCCCTCGGCATCCTCGTGTTGGGGCACTACGCTCCAACGTACGGCCTGACGCTTGCCCTCGGCGCTCACCAGGTAAAACGCGTTGATGCCGTTATAGGTTTCGGTGGCATAGCTGGCCGAGGGCTTGGCGGTCTTGACCCACGCCAAAAATGGCGCGGCCTCCGGATGCGCGGCAAAAAACGCCGGCATATTTGCCGGGTTCGGCTTGCCGGTGGCCGGGTCCGGCGCGCCAGCCTTGAGCAACTGGTAAAACGCCTCGGGAGTGCCCACGGGGAACACCGGCATGCTGTTCATTCCCGTGCGCCATTGCTGGCCGTTGGCCTGGCTCAATTGCACGGCAAAACTGCGGATTGGCACACTGCTGTCCGGCGCATAGGGGTTACCGCTGGGCAAGGCAAACCGGCCGATCAGCGGGGTCCTGGCGTCGCTGAACAGCTGTGCGCTGGAATACGCGCGGGCTTGGGCGCTGCTCTCGAAATACCCGGCCACGCACACGCCCTTGGCATGGTTACGCCGAAAGCCTGCGTGCACGCCATTATTGGTTTCCAAGGCGTTGACCAAGGTTTTCGGACGCAGCCGTTGTGGGTCGAGCGTGCCATTGACGTAGGCAAATGCCCCCGCAACAACGGCAACCACGGCGCCGATACCGGCAAGGCGCGCGATCAGGCTCGCCGTACTCAACGGGGGACGGGGCGGTGATGAGTGATCTACCATGAACAAACTCCAGGGCCAAAGGCCTTAGGGGGTCAAACATAAGGTCGGAGCATTGAGACGAACGCCGATCCACCCTATTCCCTCGCCGCGGATTTATTTTCCGTGGCCCGGAATAACCGCCAGCGCCGGGCGTCTCTCTAGTCCCAGCGCAGTGACCAGCCAGACATCCCATGCATGAACTCGACGAACCGTTACGTGAACTCATCCCCAGGCTGCGGCGTTTTGCCGTGTCCCTGACCCGTAACGCCAGCAGCGCCGACGACCTGGTGCAATCGACCCTGGAACGGGCGATTACCCGCTGGGCCGACAAGCGCATCGAAGGCGACCTGCGTGCATGGCTGTTCTCGATCCTCTATCGCCAGTTCCTCGATGCCCACCGCCGCACCCGGCGCTATGCGCGCATGCTGGCGTTTTTCACCGGCCGCGAGGATGTGCAGCCATCCGTCGAGCGTACGGTGATCGCCCAGTCGACCCTGCAAGCGTTCGATCAACTCAACACCGAACAGCGCGCGTTGTTGCTGTGGGTATCGGTCGAAGGCTTGAGCTACAAGGAAGTCGCCGAAATACTCGATGTGCCGCTTGGCACCGTGATGTCACGCCTGTCACGCGCCCGCCAAGCCCTGCGGCAACTCAGCGATGGTGAAATTGCCAGCCCTTCCCTGCGGATACTCAAATGATCAGCCTGCCCCCCTGCGAACGCGACCTGCATGCCTACGTCGATCACCAACTGCCGGAAAGTGATCGCCGAGTCCTCGAAACCTGGCTCGCCGCCCACCCCGACGCCGCCGCCCAGGTACATGCCTGGCAGCAGGACGCGCACGTGCTGCGTGCCTCATTGAGCGGCACCCTGCAACTGCCGGCCAACCCCGACCTGGACCCGGCGCTGATTCGTCGGCGCATCAGGCTCCAATCGCGCCGCCACCTTGCGACGGCCGCCGTGCTGTTGATCGCCGTGAGCCTCGGCGGCCTCGGCGGCTGGCACGCCCGCGAAGCCACTCAACCGTCGATGCTACCGATGGCCGACGCGATGCAAGCATTCCGCCTGTTTGCCCAGGACGGTGTCCTGCCCGCCGATTACCGTGCCCAGGACAGCGGCACCATGCAGGCGTGGCTCGACCGCTATTTCAACCAGGCCCATCGCCTGCCGGATTTGAGCCCATCGGGGTTCAAACCGGTCAGCGGGCGGCTACTCAACACCGAGCAAGGCACGGCTGCCATGGTGCTATACGAAGACCCACAAGGTCGGCGCATCAGCTTTTACATTCGCCCACCGGGTCCGAACAATGGCTTCCTGCCCCACGGCAGCCGCACGGCAAACGGGCTGCAAGCGCAATACTGGTCCGGCGCCGGCTACAACTATGCGGTGGTCAGCCCGGCGGATCTGGCGCCCACGCATGTGTTGCAGTTCTAGGCGAACGCAGGCGCCTTCTGTATTGGTCAAATCACAGCGAGCGTCCTAAAGTGAGCGACCACCGCACTACAGAGTGACTCGCATTGGCCGTGCTTTCGTTGATCCGTCGCTGGCTCGGTAAACCTTCCGACAGCCACAAACACTCGCCCATCCAGACGTTCTTTCAGAACAAGGCCCGACAGCAGGGGTATACCCTCAGCGCGGGCCAGGCCCAGGCGATCGCCGCCATGGCCCGCGAAACCCGACACCTGCTCGCCAACCAGCCCACCCGCAGCCTGTACCTGCACGGCCCGGTGGGGCGTGGCAAAAGCTGGCTGCTGGATGGTTTTTTCGAGGCGCTGCCCATCGCCGAGAAACAACGCGTGCACTTTCATGGTTTTTTCGCTCGCTTGCACCGGGGCATGTTCGCGCACCAAGCCGCGGACGACGCACTGGGCGTGACCCTCGACACACTGCTCGCCGGCTGCCGGGTGCTGTGTTTCGACGAGTTCCACGTCCACGACATCGGCGACGCCATGCTGATCACGCGGCTGTTCAAAGCCCTGTTCGAGCGGGGTGTGCTGGTACTGGTCACCTCCAACTATCCGCCCGAAGGCCTGTTGCCCAACCCGCTGTATCACGAGCGTTTCAAGCCGGTGATCGACTTGATCGCCGCGCGCATGGACGTGCTGGAGGTCAATTCACCCAAGGATTTTCGCAGCCTGCCCCAGGCCCATGCCACGCAGCGCTTTACCACCGGGCACTACCTGTGGCCAGGCACCGCGGCCCAGCGTGCAGCGCTCGGGCTGCCCGCCACGGATGGCCCGGCGCACCCCCTGGCGGTCGGAAACCGGCAGCTGATCTGCCGCTTTCATCAGGCGCGCACTGTCGCGTTCACCTTCAACGACCTCTGCGAACAATTGACCGCGGTGATGGACTATCTGCTGTTGTGCGAGGCTTTCGACCACTGGATCATCGACGGCCTGCCGCCTCTGGCGCACTGCCCGATCGCCGTGCAGCAGCGCTTTATCAACCTGGTGGACGTGCTCTACGACAAGGACAAGCATGTGGTGTTGATCGGCGACCAACCGCTGGCACAGGCGCTGAGCGGCCAGGCCATCGACCTCGCCCGTACCGCCAGCCGCCTGAACCAATTGCAACAGGCCAGCCCGCAACCGCTGCCCGACCCGGTATCATGAACGCCCTTTACCCCCTAGCCGAGTGACCGCGCCGTTCATGCATACCCTCGCCCAACTCAAGGCCGGCCAACTGGCCGGCATTACGCGCCTGGACCTGTCTTGCGGGCTTACCGAGTTCCCCCGGGAAATCTTCGAACTGGCCGATTCCCTGCAAATCCTCAACCTCAGCGGTAACGCCCTGAGCCAGTTGCCCGACGACCTACACCGCCTGCCGCACCTGCGTGTGCTGTTTTGCTCGGACAACGCCTTCACCGAGCTGCCCGAATGCCTGGGCCAGTGCGCGCAACTGAGCATGATCGGCTTCAAGGCCAACCGCATCAGCCACGTCCCCGCCGCCGCGCTGCCGCCCTTGCTGCGCTGGCTGATCCTCACCGACAACCGCATCAGCCAATTGCCCCGCGAATTGGGCGAGCGCCCCCACCTGCAAAAGCTGATGCTGGCCGGCAACCACCTGGCAGAGCTGCCGGACAGCCTGGCCAACTGTCACCACCTCGAACTGCTGCGCATTGCCTCCAACCGCTTCACCCGCCTGCCCGAGTGGCTGCTGACGCTGCCAAGCCTGACCTGGCTGGCCTATGCCGGTAACCCGGTAGAAATGGCGGTGAAGGTGGTTACCGACGACGCCACGCCGACTATTCCCTGGGCAGAGCTGGAACTGGGCGAGGTGCTGGGCGAAGGAGCATCGGGAGTGATTCGCCAAGCGCTGCGCAAACCCACAGGCACACCTGTCGCCGTCAAGCTCTACAAAGGCACCATCACCAGCGACGGCTCGCCGCTGCACGAAATGCAGGCGTGCATCGCCGCCGGGCTGCACCCCAACCTGATCAAGGTGCAAGGCCGCGTGGTCGGCCATCCCGACCAACAGGCCGCACTGGTAATGGACCTGATCGACCCGAGCTACCGCAACCTCGCGAGCCTGCCGAGCCTGGCCTCATGTACCCGCGACGTGTACGCCGCCGATACTCGCTTCAGTGCCGCAGTGGCCCTGCGCATGGCCCGGGGCATCGCTTCGGTGGCCACGCATTTGCACCGCCACGGCATCACCCATGGCGACCTGTACGGCCACAATATTCTGTGGAATGACGCGGGGAGTTGTCTGCTCGGGGATTTTGGCGCGGCGTCGTTCCATGCCACGGCGGACACTCTCGAAACGTGGGCGTTGCAGCGGATTGAAGTGCGGGCGTTCGGGGTGTTGCTGGGGGAGTTGCTGGCGCGGGTTGAGGGGGGAGCGAGCGACGAACTGCTGGAACTGCATAGAACCTGCTGTCAGTCGGATGTGTTGGCGCGACCAAGCTTTGAAGAGGTAGAGGTCTTGCTCAAATCTATCCAACACCCCTGAAACCAATGTGGGAGGGGGCTTGCTCCCTCCCACATTTTGCCCCCATGCATCCAGATAAGAATCAGCCCGCCAAACCGACAAACATGTCCTGCACGTCGTCATGATTGTCCAGGCCTTCGAGGAACGCCTCGACTTCAGCCATCTGCTCATCGGTCAAACCGCTCACCGGGTTTTTCGAGAGGTAGCCCAGCTTGGCCGACAGCACGGTAAAACCCTGCTCCGGCAGTGCTTTCTGTACCGCATCCAGGTCGGTGGTCTCGGTGATAAACAGGGTCGTACCCGCTTCCTCGCCCTCTTCAAAATCCTGGGCGCCGGCTTCGATAGCGGCCATTTCCGGATCGGCGTCCGGGCTGTCCGGGGAAGCTTCGATCAAGCCGACGTGGTTGAAGTCCCAGGCCACTGAGCCCGAAGCCCCTAATTGGCCCTTGCGGAACGCCACGCGGATTTCGGCCACGGTACGGTTGATGTTATCGGTCACGCATTCGACGATCAGCGGCACCTGGTGCGGGGCAAACCCTTCGTAGGTCACGCGGTGGTACTGCACGGTCTCACCGAGCAGACCGGCGCCCTTCTTGATCGCGCGTTCCAGGGTTTCTTTAGGCATCGAGGCTTTTTTGGCCTGCTCCACTACCAGACGCAGGTGGGCGTTGGTCGCGGTGTCGGCACCGTTGCGGGCGGCGATGGTGATTTCTTTCACCAGCTTGCCGAAGATCTTGCCCTTGGCATTGGATGCCGCTTCTTTATGTTTGACTTTCCACTGTGCGCCCATGACTCACTCTCTGATTTCCATAGCGCCGAGACGTCTACTGGCCGGCGCTTTGGGGGCAGAGTTTATAGCGCGAGAACGCATCGTTCCACCAAAAAACCCTCAGGGCGCCAAGTCGAAAAACGCCTGGATCAAGCGCAATGAGCGCCGCCGCTCCAAACAACCGAGCAGGTGTCGATTGACCAGCCCATGGCCCTGAAGGGCAATCGCCTGCACGCGGGGGTCGGGGCTGACCTCCAATGACGACACGACCCCCACGCCCAGTTGCGCCGCAACGGCTTCGGTCACGGCTTCACGGCTGTCCAGTTCCAGCAGCACGCTAGGCTGCACACCGGCCGCCTGGCAGGCATCGTCAAAGGTGCGACGGGTAATGGAGCCGGGTTCACGCAGCACCATGATCACCTCATGGAGCTGTTCGAGACGAATGCCCTCGGCCTGCATCGCCCAGGGGTGACCGGCCGGCACCAAGGCGCAGATGCGTGATTCGTCCAGGGGCTGCAAGTGCAGGCCATTGCGCGCCTGCACTTCGGTGAGCACCGCCACATCCGCGTGCTCGGACAACAACGCGGCCAGGGTTTCCTGGGCATTGCCCAAGCGCAGGTTGACGGTGATGCCGGGGTAACGCGCGCGCAGGCTGGCGATCATCGGCATCACCAGGTGCGGGCCGTCCGCCGCCACTTCCAGGCGCCCGGTGAGCAATTGCCGATTGGCTTCGAGCAGCGTCTGCGCCTCGTCCACCAGGCCGAAGATCGCCCGGGTGATCGCGGCCAGGCGTGCGCCCTCCTCGGTCAACTCCACCCGCCGGGCGGTGCGACGCAACAGGGGAATCTGGTAGTACTCCTCCAGGGCCTTGATATGCCCGGTCACCGCCGGCTGACTGATAAACAGCCGCGCCGCCGCACGGGTAAAGCTGCCCTCGCGGGCCACCGCGTCGAATGCGCGCAATTGGAACAGGTTCATAGCTATCGGCCTCACTGATAGCTCGCATAACAACAAACAATTTGATTGATAACAAGCCAAACTGCAATTTAGGCGCCGTAGATTCACACCGTTGTTTACGAGGACACGAGATGACCCCTGCCGCGCCCCTCCTGCTCACCCCTGGCCCCCTGACCACAGCGAACCGCACGCGCCGGGCGATGCTGGTGGACTGGGGTTCATGGGATGAAGGTTTCAACCAACTCACCGCCAGCGTCTGCGCCCGGTTACTGGCGATCCTCCACGGTGCGGCCAGCCATCACTGCGTCCCCTTGCAGGGCAGCGGCACCTTTGCCGTCGAGGCCGCCATCGGCACCCTGGTCCCGCGTAATGGCAAGGTGCTGGTGCTGATCAACGGCGCCTACGGCAAGCGCCTGGCGAACATCTGTGAAGTGTTGGGCCGCGACTTCAGCACCTTTGAAACCGCTGAAGATGAGCCCACGACGGCCGCCGATGTCGAGCGCCTGTTGCAGGCCGACGAGGGCATCACCCACGTTGCCTTGATTCACTGCGAAACCAGCACCGGTATCCTCAACCCGCTGCCGGAAATCGCCCAGGTGGTGAAGCACCACGGCAAGCGCCTGATCATCGACGCCATGAGCTCCTTCGGCGCGCTGCCCATCGATGCCCGCCAAGTGCCGTTCGACGCCCTGATCGCCGCCTCCGGCAAATGCCTGGAGGGCGTGCCCGGCATGGGCTTCGTCTTCGCCGAAAAGCAGGCACTGGCCGCCGCCCAAGGCAACTGCCACTCCCTGGCGATGGACCTGTTCGACCAATACACCTACATGGCCAGGACCGGCCAATGGCGCTTCACCCCGCCAACCCACGTGGTCGCCGCCCTGCACGAAGCGTTGCTGCAATACCAGGAGCAAGGTGGCCTGCCCGCGCGCCATCAACGTTATGCCGACAACTGCCAGGCGCTGCTGGAGGGCATGGCCGGGCTCGGCCTGCGCAGCTTCCTCCCGGCCGCTATCCAGGCCCCGATTATCGTGACCTTCCACGCCCCGAAAGACCCGCGCTACCAGTTCAGGGACTTCTACGAACGGGTCAAGGCCAAGGGATTCATCTTGTACCCCGGCAAACTGACCCAGGTTGAGACCTTCCGCGTCGGCTGCATCGGCCACGTCGACGCCACCGGCATGCGCGCGGCAGTCAAGGCCATCGCCCACGTGCTGCAAGAAATGGACGTGTTGGACATTTGATTCCCCCCTTACCCACAGGATTTGAACCATGAACTATCAAAACCCCAACACCCTCCAGGCCGTGATCCTTGACTGGGCCGGCACCGTGGTCGACTTCGGCTCCTTCGCGCCTACCCAGATTTTTGTCGAAGCCTTCGCCGAGTTCGATGTGCAAGTCTCCATCGAAGAAGCCCGTGGCCCGATGGGCATGGGCAAGTGGGACCATATCCGCACCCTCTGCAACCAGCCGCAGGTCGCCGAGCGCTACCGCAAGGCGTTCGGCCGTACGCCCACCGACGACGACGTGACCGCCATCTACCAGCGTTTCATGCCCCTGCAGATCGAGAAAATTGCCGAGCACTCGGCCCTGATCCCCGGCGCCCTCGACACCCTCGCGCATCTGCGCGGGCAAGGGATCAGGATCGGCTCGTGTTCCGGCTACCCCAAGCAAGTGATGGACAAGGTGGTCGCCCTGGCCGCCACCCATGGCTACGTCGCCGACCATGTAGTGGCTACCGACGAAGTACCCAACGGCCGCCCATGGCCGGCCCAGGCGCTGGCCAACGTGATTGCCCTGGGGGTTGATGATGTGGCGGCGTGTGTGAAGGTCGACGACACCGTGCCGGGCATCCTTGAAGGCCGCCGCGCCGGGATGTGGAGCGTGGCGCTGACCTGCTCGGGCAACGCGCTGGGCCTGACCTATGAGCAATTTCGCGCCCTGGACAACGCCACACTGGCCGGCGAGCGCAAGCGCATCGAGGCGATGTTCGAAGGCTCGCGCCCGCACTACCTGATCGACACCATTACCGACCTGCCGGCGGTAATCAGCGATATCAACCAGCGCCTGGCGCGCGGTGAAATGCCGCAAGGCCGCTGATGGAGGTCAATAGTGCGGCATTCGCGCCGGGTAATCCGTTCAAAACAGGCATACAGTAACCGTACTCCGTCGCCAAAGAACGGAGGCTTGCCCTGATGAATGAGGAAACCCAGCGATGCCGTGGAAAAATTCCGATACGCGCTACAGCACCATGTCGATTGCGCTGCACTGGCTGATGGTGGTGCTGCTGGCGGTGGTCTACGCCTGCATTGAGTTACGCGGCCAGTTCCCCAAAGGCAGTGGCGCACGCACACTGATCGTCGAGATGCACTTCATGCTCGGCCTCACCGTGTTTGTGCTGGTGTGGCTGCGCCTGTTTGCACGCAGCCTGGGGGTTGCGCCGAAGATCGTACCGGCGCCGCCGAAGTGGCAGAGCCTGTTGGCCACGCTGACGCATTTTGCGTTGTACGCCTTGATGATCGGCCTGCCCATCGCGGGCTGGTTGATCGTCAGTGCCGAGGGGCATTCGGTACTGTTCTACGGCATCGAGCTGCCGCCGTTGATCGGCGAGAACAAAGCCTTGGCCAAACAGATTGAAGGTTGGCACGTGCTGTTCGGCCAGATCGGCTATTGGTTGATCGGGCTGCATGCATTGGCGGGGATCTTCCACCATTACGTGGTGCGCGATAACACCGCGTTGCGCATGATGCCGGTCAAGCGCGCCCGGCTGTAAACCCACGCCGGCCTTGCAGGCCGCCGGTGTGCACAAAGATCAGGCGAGTGCCGGGCGCGACGTGCCCGGCCTCGACCTGATGCTTCAACGCCAGTAACGCTTTGCCGGTGTAGAGCGGTTCCAGCGGCACGCCGCAGGCCTGCTCCGTGGTTTCAATAAAGTCGCGCAACAGCGGGTCGACCTTGGCGAAGCCGCCCCGGCTGGCGTCCA
Organism: Pseudomonas sp. S3_E10; assembly: GCF_054667615.1. Lineage (NCBI taxonomy): Bacteria > Pseudomonadati > Pseudomonadota > Gammaproteobacteria > Pseudomonadales > Pseudomonadaceae > Pseudomonas > Pseudomonas sp. S3_E10. Next base: position 4,980,041 of record NZ_CP162743.1, on the reverse strand, counting down.
GCAATTGATAGCCGCCCTGCACCAAGGCACTCACATTTTGCGCCACGCCATGATCGTGCGGCACCGCCATGGCGCCGTACACCAAATGCGCCCCCGCCTCGGCCAAGACCAACCCCGCCAGCGTGGTACCGGTGCCCGCCGCCAGCCACCAGGCGTCGTAATCGGCCCAACCCAGGTGGCTCAATTGCGCGCGAGCTTGCTCGACCAGCACCCGGCAACCCGTTGCGCCCGCCAACCCGCCGCCCCCTTCGGGCACGGGATACAGATGCGGGTAACGCTCACGCCAGGGCGCCCAGAAACCCGGCTCATGGCGCGCGCGATAGCCGCCGAAACCCAGCCAATGCAGGTGCATGCCAAATGCCTGCAGATCCTCGACGGTAGGCGTGTGGTGCGCATGGCCACGCAGCAGGCCGACGGTGGCAAAGCCAAAACGCTTGCCCGCCGCCGCGAGTGCGTGCAGATGGTTGGAATAGGCGCCGCCAAGGCTGATAACGCCACTGGCCCCCGCCTGATGCGCCTGGGCCAGATGCTCGGTGAGCTTGAACCACTTGTTGCCGCTGATCAGCGGGTCGATGCGATCCAGGCGCAGCACGGCCAACTCGACGCCATTGAGCCAATCCAGCGCCAAGGGTTCAAGGGGTGCGTAGGGAAGCCAATCGAAGGGGCCCATTGGAGGGGAACCGCATGAAAAACGGGGCGGTAGTCTAACACCGCCCCGCATGGGTTTTTACAGCTCGGCCGCCAGGCGCGAGCCCTGGTTGATAGCGCGCTTGGCGTCCAACTCGGCCGCTACGTCAGCACCGCCGATCAGGTGCACGTTCTGGCCCGCAGCGACCAGGCCGTCGTGCAGTTCACGCAACGGGTCCTGGCCGGCACAGATGACGATATTGTCCACCGCCAGCAGTTGCGGCTCGCCCTCGGCGCCGATGCGGATATGCAGGCCGTCGTCGTCGATCTTCAGGTACTCAACGCTGTTGAGCATCTGCACCTGCTTGTTCTTCAACCCGGTGCGATGGATCCAGCCGGTGGTCTTGCCCAAACCGTCGCCGACCTTGGACGCCTTGCGTTGCAGCAGGAATACTTCGCGCGCCGGCGCATGGCGCTCAGCCTTGATCCCGGCGACGCCGCCACGGGCTTGCAGGTGGGTGTCGATGCCCCACTCCTTCCAGAACGCTTCGCGGTCCAGGCTGGTGGACACGCCTTGATGCACGAGAAACTCCGAGACGTCAAAACCGATACCGCCAGCACCGATCACCGCGACGCGCTTGCCCACTGGCTTGCGTTCGAGGATCACGTCCAGGTAGCTCAGCACCTTGGCGTTTTCTACACCAGGGATCGCCGGCGTGCGCGGTGCGATGCCGGTGGCCAGGATGATCTCGTCGTAGCCGCCGGCCGCCAACTGCGCGGCATCCACGCGAGTGTTGAGGCACAGCTCGACGTGGGTGGTCTGCAGCTTGCGGTTGAAATAGCGCAGGGTTTCAAAGAACTCTTCCTTGCCCGGCACGCGCTTGGCGATGTTGAACTGGCCACCGATCTCGCTGGCCGAATCGAACAGCGTCACTTGATGGCCGCGCTCAGCCGCCACCGTGGCGGCGGCCAGACCCGCCGGGCCGGCGCCGACCACGGCGATTTTTTTGATCTGCCGCACCGGCAGGTAGTTAAGCTCGGTCTCGTAGCACGCCCGCGGGTTAACCAGGCAAGTGGTCAGCTTGCCGCCGAAGGTGTGGTCCAGGCACGCCTGGTTGCAGCCGATGCAGGTGTTGATTTCATCGGCGCGACCGGCAGCAGCTTTGTTGACGAACTCCGGGTCGGCAAGGAACGGTCGCGCCATCGAGACCATGTCCGCATCGCCCTCGGCGAGGATCTGCTCGGCAATTTCCGGGGTGTTGATGCGGTTGGTGGTGATCAGCGGGATCTGCACCGCGCCGCGTAATTTGGCGGTGACTTTACTGAATGCGCCGCGTGGCACTTTGGTGGCGATGGTCGGGATACGCGCTTCGTGCCAGCCGATGCCGGTGTTGATGATCGTCGCGCCTGCCTGCTCGATCGCCTTGGCCAACTGCACGATCTCTTCCCAGGTGCTGCCGCCTTCCACCAGGTCGAGCATCGACAGGCGGAAAATAATGATGAAGTTCGGGCCTACCGCTGCACGCACACGGCTTACGATTTGCACGGCCAGGCGCATACGGTTTTCGTAGCTGCCGCCCCAACGGTCGGTGCGGTGGTTGGTGTGGGCGGCGAGGAACTGGTTAATGAAATAACCTTCGGAGCCCATGATTTCCACACCGTCATACTCGGCCACCTGGGCCAGCAGCGAGCAGGTGACGAAATCCTGGATCTGTTTTTCGATGCCCTCTTCGTCCAGTTCCCTGGGCTTGAACGGGTTGATCGGCGCCTGGATCGCGCTTGGCGCCACCTGCTTGGGGCTGTAGGCATAACGGCCGGCGTGAAGGATCTGCATGCAGATCTTGCCACCCGCCTCATGCACCGCCTGGGTGACGATCTTGTGCTTTTGCGCTTCTTCGTCGGTGGTCAGCTTGGCCGCGCCGGAATACACCCCGCCTTCGTCATTCGGGCCAATGCCGCCGGTGACCATCAGGCCCACGCCACCCCTGGCGCGCTCGGCAAAATAAGCGGCCATGCGCTCGAAGCCGCCGGGTTTTTCTTCCAGGCCGGTGTGCATCGAGCCCATCAGGGTACGGTTGCGCAAGGTGGTGAAACCCAGGTCCAACGGGGCCAGCAGGTGCGGGTAGGCAGCAGCGGTCATGGTACAGCTCCACAACGGATCATCACGGGACGTGAGGCGTTCGAATGACGCCCCATCGGTTTATGTCCCACAGACTAAGAGCCGATGCCCTACCGCTCAATGACCGAAACTCACAAGTTATTGATCCAAATGCACAGCGCCCCTTGGCAAGCCGCCACAGGCGCCCTACCCTAGTCGGCGAACCCAGCACACGGTCTGTTGTCTGTTGCCCCATGCGTAAACTTCTAGCGTTCACCGTCACCCTGGCCCTGGTTGCCACCGTCGCCGCGTATCTGGTCTGGACCCAGGAGCGCCCCGTGGCGCATTACCTGTCGGACCTGCGCATCACCCTCGCGGTCAACGAAGGCCAGCCGGCCGATCGCGGCAACTTGCTGGGCATCCAACCGCAGCTGTACCCCGCCGATTACCAAAGCCTGGAACGCCTGCACCTGAAACTCGCGGCCTACCTGCAAAACGCCCGGGACCAAGGCCTGATCAACGACAAGACCATCGTGGTGCTGCCGGAGCACATCGGCACCTGGCTGATGCTCACCGGCGAAAAAAACGAGGTGTACCAGGCATTGCATGTGAAAGATGCGATGAACTGGTTGTCATTGAGTAACCCAGTGCAATTCCTGCGCGCCTGGATCAGCGCCACCGGCACCAGCCGCAGCGACGACGCGTACCTGCGCATGAAGGCCCCGACCATGGCGCGTGACTATCAAGTGCTGTTCGGTGGCCTGGCCAAGGAATTCGGCGTTACCGTGGTGGCCGGCTCCATCGCCCTGCCCAACCCGACGGTGAGGCAGGGGCAACTGCAGATCGGTCATGGTGCGCTGTACAACGCCAGCGTGGTGTTCGCGGCGGACGGCTTGCCGATCGGCGATCCACAGCGCCAGCTCTACCCGATCTACGATGAACGCGGCTTTATCGAGCCCGGCGACGAGAACATCGTCAGCGTGGTCGACACGCCAGCCGGACGCCTCGGCGTGTTAGTGGGCAGCGACAGCTGGTACCCGGACAACTACCGCAAACTCAACGAACAAGGCGCGCAATTGATCGCGGTGCCGGCCTTTGTGCTCGGGCGCGATACCTGGGAACGGCCGTGGCGCGGTTTCAAAAGCGTGTCGACACCGCCGGAAATCAGCCTCAAGCCCGAGGAACTCAGCGAAGGCGAAGCCTGGCGGCGCCTCACACTGATCAGCCAACAACCGATCAGCCAGGCCAGCGCCGGCATGAGCGTGTTCCTGCGGGGTCAGTTCTGGGACCTGGGCACCGCCGGGCAGAGCTTCCTGAGCCACGCCGGGCATATCAGCGCCGACGGCGACGCACAGGGTGCGCGCTTATTGAATATCTGGCTGTAACGCCGTGAAACCGGTGCGCCTGGGGGATCTGTCGGTGGGCTTCGTGCACACCCTGGCCGATGCCATCAGCAGCCATGGCCTGGACCCGCAACCGCTGCTGCTGCAATACGGCCTCGACGCGGCGCGCCTTGCCGAAGCGGGCGCACGCTTGTCGATCCCACGCTACATGCGCCTGGGCCATGCGGCCATCCAACTCACCGGCGACGCCGGCCTGGGCCTGCGCATGGGCCGGCTCAGCCGCTTGAGCCAGGCGGGGCTCGCCGGGGTCACCGCCGCCCAGGCGCCCAACGTCCGCGAGGCGGCCCGCACGCTCACGCGCTTCGAGCCGCTGTATGGCGCCAATTATCGTGGGCAGTCCAGTTTTGAAGAAGATGCCGACGGCGCCTGGCTGCGTTTCTATTCCATCAGCCCCTACAACGCCTATAACCGCTTTGTGGTGGACTCGATCATCGCCGGCTGGCTGCACCAGCTGTCGAGCCTGGCCCAACAACCAGTGCAGGCGCAACGCATCGACATCGAGTTCGAAGCACCGGACTATAGCGACCAATACCGCCTGTTGGGCGACAGCCCGGTCCACTTTGGCGCCGACGCCAACCAACTGCGCCTGAACCAGGCCACCCTGGCCCTGCGCAACCCGCAGCATTGCCCCAGTACCTGGCAGCTGTTGTTGCAATTGTGTGAACGGGAATTGGAGCAGTTGACCCGCACCCGCAGCCTGCGCGAGCGCATTACCCGCTTGCTCGGGCCAATGCTCAATGGCGGCCGGGAACCCGACCTGGAAGAAGTGGCGGCACGCCTGAAGCTGCCAACCTGGACACTGCGCCGCAAACTGACCGAAGAAGGTACTCAGTTCCGCGCGATTCTCAACGATACCCGCCGCGACCTGGCCATGACCTACATCCGCGATACGGAACTGGCGTTCGGCGAGATCGCCTACTTGCTCGGTTTTGCCTCGGCCCAAGCATTCCAACGGGCGTTCAGGCGGTGGAACAACCAGACCCCAGGGGAGTTTCGCCGCAGTCAGCGGCAGTACGCCTGAAATCGGTCCTACAGCTCGGTGGCGTCGTCGGCCGGATCCAGCGGATCCCATTCAAAGGCCTGGTACTCCAGCAGTTCTTCCTGGTAATCATCCATCGTGGACTCCTTGTTGACGTTAAAAGCGGCTGCACACAGATGACCTGCATGAGCAGCTTAAAGTGCCGTCATGACGAAAAAATGTCTGCGTCATGGCGTTCCCGCACTCCAAGATTAAACGTAGCAGCGTTATCCGAATTTAGCCCCTGAGCTTCGAGGCGGCGCAGTGATTGCGGTAACCGGGTATCCGCAGGCGATTGTCGATCAGTTAGCGGCCTACGTGGACTCAAGGTTTATCGCGCTGGGAGCAGGTTCGGTGCAGCCATCGGCACCAGCGGTGCATCAGCCAACGCATCTGTAGCTGACCCGGTGCTATCGGGAGCAAGCCCCCTCCCACACGGGATCGGCTTCGACTTCAGGATTTGCGGCGGCTGCGGGTCTGCACACTCGCCTCCATCGCCAGCCCGGCCGTGCGCTCCAACGCATCGGCAAACCCCTGGCGCTGTTCGGGCTCGATCTGCGAGAGGAACAGCTCATCTACCGTACTTTCATAGATCTTCCACATCTTTTTTCGCAGCGCCCGCCCGGCCTCGGTAATCGAGGCAAACGCCGCGCGGCCATCGCCGTCCGAGCGGGAACGCTCCACCAGGCCGTCTTTTTCCAGGCGGTCTACCAGGCGCGTGAGGTTGTAGCGCTCGATGGCCAGCACATCGGCCAATTCGTGCATGCGGCGGGTGCCGTCGGGGCCGCTTTCCAGGCCCCACAAGGCGTCGTACCAGGCGTAAGGCGGCAGGTTCGCCTCGGCCAGGCGGCGTTCGATTTCACGGATGACCGTCCTGTGAGCCCTGACAAAACGGAACCATACATCAGGCTCTTTCGACGACATGCAACACCATCCGGGGGATTTCAAGAAGGTTGCAATAGTAGCTCATCCCGCGCTAGATTCGTTTATGTAGTTGTAATTGCAATTACTTTGGCGACACTCCCACAAGGAGCCCGCCACTCGATATCCGCCTACCCTGGAGCCTCACATGACCCCCAATACCGCAGTGCGCCGCGACGACGACCCACAGGAAACCCGCGAGTGGCTGGAGTCCATCGAATCGGTGCTGTCCACCGAAGGCCGCCCGCGCGCCCACTACCTGATCGATCAATTGCTGGATTTCGACGTGGCGCGTCACGGTGATTTCTACGGGCGGGTGACAACCCCCTACGTCAACACCATCGCGGTGGAGCGCCAACTGCCCTACCCCGGCAACCTGGCCATCGAACGCCGCACCAACGCGTTTATCCGCTGGAACGCCATGGCGATGGTGCTGCGTGCGGGCAAACATTCGGGCGTCGGTGGGCACATTGCGACCTATGCGTCAGCCGCCGTCCTGTACGACGTAGGTTTTGACCATTTCTTCCGTGGTCGCACCGATAGCTTCGATGGCGACCTGGTGTACATCCAGGGCCACTCCTCACCCGGTATCTACGGCCGCGCCTATCTCGAAGGGCGCATCAGCGAAGCGCAGTTGGACAATTTCCGGCGCGAGGCCAATGGCGAAGGGATTTCGTCCTACCCGCACCCACGACTCATGCCGGACTTCTGGCAATTTCCTACGGTATCAATGGGCCTCGGGCCGATCACTGCCGCCTATCAAGCGCGCTTTATGCGCTACCTGGAGTACCGCGGCCTCAAGCAACACCAAGGCCGCAAGGTCTGGGCGTTCCTCGGTGATGGCGAAATGGACCAGCCGGAATCCCTCGCCGCCATTTCCCTGGCCGGGCGCGAGAAACTCGACAACCTGATCTTCGTGGTCAACTGCAACCTGCAACGCCTGGACGGGCCGGTGCGCGGCAATGCCAAGGTGATCCAGGAATTCGAAAGCCTGTACCGCGCCGCCGGTTGGAATGTGATCAAGGTGATCTGGGGCGGTGGCTGGGATGCGTTGCTCGACAAAGACCAGAGCGGCCTGCTGCGCCAGCGCATGATGGAATGCGTAGACGGCGACTATCAGAACTACAAATCGCAGAACGGCGCCTACGTGCGCGAGCATTTCTTCGGTAAATACCCAGAATTGCTGGCACTGGTTGCGGACATGTCCGACGACGATATCTGGAAACTCTCACGCGGCGGGCACGACCCGGACAAGGTTTACAACGCCTACGCCGCCGCCGTGCGCCATACCGGCCAACCCACTGTGATCCTGGCCAAAACCGTCAAGGGCTTCGGCATGGGCGAAGCCGGCGAAGGCCAGAACATCAACCACCAACTGAAGAAGATGGGCGCCGACGCCGTCAAGGCCTTCCGCGACCGCTTCGGCCTGGACGTGGCCGACGAACAACTCGCCGACATCCCTTACCTCAAGCCCGCCGTCGACAGCGAAGAAGCCCGCTACTTCGCTGCCCGCCGCCAAGCCCTGGGTGGCCACGTGCCAGCGCGTCACAGTGCCGTCGAGCCTTTGCAGATCCCCGACCTGGCCGCCTTCGCCACTCAACTCAAGGACACCGGCGAGCGGGCCATTTCGACCACCATGGCGTTCGTGCGCATCCTCGGCACCCTGCTCAAGGACCCACAGATGGGCAAGTTGATCGTCCCCATCGTGCCGGATGAGTCACGCACCTTCGGCATGGAAAGCCTGTTCCGACAGATCGGCATCCACTCTGCTGTCGGCCAGCTCTATACGCCACAGGACGCCGGGCAACTGAGCTACTACAAGGAGAGCAAGGACGGACAGATTATGCAGGAAGGCCTGAATGAGTCCGGCGCTATTTCCTCGTGGATAGCGGCCAGTACGTCCTACAGCAACCACGGTTTGATGACCGTACCGTTCTATATTTTTTATTCGATGTTCGGCTTCCAGCGCGTCGGCGACCTGGCCTGGGCGGCGGCCGATGCGCGGGCGCGTGGCTTCCTGCTGGGCGCTACGGCCGGGCGTACCACGCTGATGGGCGAAGGCCTGCAGCATGACGACGGCCATAGCCATATCCTGGCGTCGGTCATTCCGTGCTGCGTGTCGTATGACCCGACTTTTGCCTACGAGCTGGCAGTGATCATTCGCGAAGGCATGCGGCGCATGTATGTCGAGCAAGAGGACATTTACTACTACATCACGCTGCTCAACGAAAACTACCCGCACCCGGCCATGCCAGAAGATGTGGAAGAAGGCATTCTCAAGGGCATGTACCCGCTCGGCGTCAGCCCGCAGGCCCAGGTGCAACTGATGGGCAGTGGTTCGATCCTGCGCGAAGTGATCGCGGCGGCGCAATTGCTCGCCAAGGATTTCGCGGTGTACAGCAACGTGTGGAGCGTGACCAGCCTCACCGAATTGCGCCGTGACGGGCAGGCAGTCGAGCGCTGGAACCTGTTGCACCCGGAAGGCGAGCCACGCATGGGTTATGTGGAGCAATGCCTGGCCGGACAGACGGGGCCGGTGGTGGTGGCGACGGACTACATGAAACTGTTCGCCGACCAGATCCGCCCATTCGTGCACAACCGACGCTTTGTGGCGCTGGGCACCGACGGCTTCGGGCAATCGGATACGCGGGAGGCCTTGCGCGAGTTCTTTGAGGTGGACCGACACTTCATCGCACTCGCGGCCTTGAAGGCACTGGCCGATGACGGCGTGATCGGTCGCGATAAAGTCAGTGAGGCAATCAAGCGCTACGGGATCAACGTCGACAAGACCGACCCCGCAGCGGTCTGATTTATGGAGCAGGCGTCGGCAGCGGTGGAATCGCCTCTGTCGGCGCCGGCAGCTCAGGATTGGTCGGCGACGGTGCCGGCTCTGACTGAGGCGCGATCGGCGTAGGTTCGGCCGGCGGTGCCACAGGTTCCGAAGCGGCGGGTTCTTCCTTCGGCGCTTCGACCTTCTCGGCAGCCGGTGCGGCCTTGGGTTCCGGAACACCCAGCTCCGCCTTGGGCTGCTCGGGAATGTGCGCCGCCTGCTTCACTTCCTGAGGCAGGAACACGTCCACCAGCGCAAAGTAACGCTCGTAGAACTTCGGTGCCGAAACGGTCTCACTGGCCACTTTCACCATCGAGTCATCGGTGGAGCCGATCGGCATCGACACCGACCCCAGCACACCCACACCCAGGCTTGCCGAGTTGTTGACCTTCTTCAGCGCATAACGGTCCTGCAAGGCGTTGGCGAACATCGTCGAATGGTGGGTGCCTTTGCCGTCATCGGCGCACACCACGTTGAAGCTGATCTGCAGATGGGTTTCGCCGGTCTGCTGGAAACTCTTGTTACCCACTACCAACTTCGGATCGCTGCTGGTGATGATGTAACCCTGGCTCAGCAAGGCACGCCGGGCAGCTTCGCACGCGGCGGTATCACTGACCGGATAATCCCGGGAAAACGTGCCGGAGTCGTCGAAATTCTCATGTTCGTAAATAGCGGTCTTGGGTGACGAGCAGCCCGCGGCGCCCGCCAACACCAGCGCCATCCCGAGGCAACGCAAGTGAAATGATGTCGACATTGAAAATCCTGAGGAAAACGGTCTGGCCGGTATTGTGCAACAGAACGTGGCCTTGGCGCGCGCATTCCTGTCGGTAAAACGTCACAGACCTACACGACGGCGCCTGCAGGAAAAAGCTGCGCGCACATATGATCGATAAACACGCGCAATTTGGCCGATGCATGGCGGCTGGATGGCCACAACATCCAGAAACTGCCCCGGTGTTCCAGGTAGTCGTCCAGCACACGCTGCAAACGCCCCTCCCGCACTGCCTGGTGGACCATATAGTCCGGCAGGCAGGCAATGCCCAAGCCTTCATGCACCACATGGTTAAGGGACTCGATGGTGGTGCTGACCAACGGCGTACGCAAGGTGGGCTCCACCTCGTCGAGTGCCCGCCGCAGCGGCCAGGGCTCCAGTTGACCGGTGGCGCAAAACTTGTGGCGCAGGCAGGCGTGACCGCTCAAATGCTGGGGCAGCAGCGGCGTGCCGTGCTGTTGAAAGTAGCCCGGCGTCGCCACCAGCACCAGTTGATAGTGCCCCAGATGACGGGCCATCAAGCGCGAATCTTCTGGCTTGCCGGTGCGAATCACCGCATCGAAACCTTCCTCGATCACGTCAACCATGCGGTCGGAAAAATCCACATCCAACTCAATGTCCGGGTAAGCGCGCATAAAGTCGCTGAGCACCGGCATCAACAAGCCACGCACTTGCGGCACACTGATGCGCAACTTGCCTCGAGGCGCCACGCGGGCGTCGGTCAATTCGCGCTCGGCGGCCTCGATCTCGAGCAGGATCCGCCGCGAACGCTCAAGGAACAGTGCGCCTTCGCCAGTCAGGGTGATGCTGCGCGTACTGCGATGAAACAACCGCACGCCCAGGCGCTCCTCCATGCGCGCAATGCTTTTGCCCACCGCCGATGACGATACGCCCAGCACACGCGCGGCAGCGGTGAAACTGCGGGTCTGCGCCACCTGCACGAATACCGCGAGGCTGCCCAAGCTATCCATGATTTTGCCTTTGCCGATTGCGGACACCCACGTCCGATAAGTTCGGAACCTTAGCCTGTTTTTCCGCAAGGCACAGCCCCCTACGCTGCGCCCTCGCCCCTTTTTTGCATGGACACACTATGAGCGCTAACCCCTTAGTGACTGAGATCGGCACCACCGCCCCACGGGAAACACTGCCCTTGGGTGGCCTTTTGGCCCTGGCCTGCGCTGGTTTTATCACCATTCTCACCGAAGCGATGCCCGCCGGGCTCTTGCCGCAAATGGGCCAAGGCCTGGGCGTGTCGCCGGCACTGGTCGGCCAGTTGGTCACCCTCTACGCCCTAGGGTCATTGCTGGCGGCCATCCCCCTCACGCTGCTGACCCGAGGCTGGCGCCGCCGACCGCTGCTGTTGATGGCCATCGGCGGCTTTGCCGTGGTCAACAGTGTGACGGCATTCTCCAGCCACTACGGGCTGACCCTGGTGGCACGCTTCTTTGCCGGCGTGTTCGCCGGGCTGCTTTGGGCATTGCTCGCCGGCTACGCCAGCCGCATGGTGGCACCGCACCTGCAAGGCCGGGCAATCGCGGTGGCGATGCTCGGCGCACCGTTGGCGTTGTGCCTGGGCCTGCCGGCCGGCACCTGGCTCGGCACCATCGTGGGCTGGCGCCTGAGTTTTGCGATCATGACCGGGCTCACACTGGTGTTGCTGATATGGGCACGCTGGCAGCTTCCGGACTTTGCCGGCCAAGCCGCTCAAAAGCGCCTGCGCCTGCACCAGGTATTGACCCTGCCCGGTATTCGCTCGGTGCTGTGGGTGACCTTTACCTACGTATTGGCCCACAACATCCTCTACACCTATGTGGCACCGCTGTTGGAGCCCGCCGGTATCGCTGCCGATATCGACCGAGTGCTGCTGGTGTTTGGTCTCGCCGCGCTGTTGAGCATCTGGCTGGCCGGCGTGCTGATTAATCGGTGGTTGCGCACACTGCTGCTTATCAGTTGCGCACTGTTCGGCATGATCGCCCTGGCGTTGGCGTTATGGATCGAGGTGCCGACCGTCATCTACCTCGCGGTGGTGTTTTGGGGCCTGGCGTTTGGCGGCCTGCCGGCTTTGTTGCAAACCGCCCTGGCCCAATCGGCGGGCGAATCGGCGGACGCCGCGCAATCGATGCTGGTGACCGTATGGAACCTGGGGATAGCCGGCGGCGGGTTGGCTGGCGGCGTGTTGCTTCAGGGCTGGGGCGTTGCGACGTTCCCCTGGGCGATCGTGTTATTGATGCTGTTGGCCCTGGCAGGTGCATCACAGGTCGGCGTCCAGCGCACATAAAAAAACCCCCGGTCTTTTCAGGCCGGGGGCTTCTTATTCAAACCGCCATCAATACTTCTTGATGTCAGCCTGGGTTTCCAACTGCTTGCGGTATGCCGCGAAGTCCTGCTGGCCAACACGGGAAGCGAGGAAGCGACGGTATTGCGCCTTTTCTTCTTCCGTTGGAGCGCTCGCTTCGTTCACGCCGTTCAAACGCACGATCACCAGGCTGCCGTCAGCGAGGGTCACGGTGGTGAAGGTCGGCTTGTCCTTGGCCGCAGGCTTGGGCATGCGGAACAGCGCTTGCAGCACGGCCGGGTCGACCGCGTCCGCGCTACGGGTAGCCGCTTCAGTGACTTTCCAGGCCTGGCCGTCGACCGGCTGGTTCAGCGGTGTCTTGCCATCACGCAGGCTGGCGATCAGCTCGTCGGCGTGAGTCTTGGCAGCGGCGCTGGCGCGCTCCTTGGCCATCTGGGTGCGGATCGCCGCGGCAACGCTTTCCAGCGGCAGTTGCGCAGGTTTGCGGTGCTCTTTGGCACGCAGCACGATGATGGTTTCCGGGTCCAGCTCGATGGCGGTGCTGTTGGCACCCTCATCCAGCACTTCCGGGCTGAACGCTGCGGTGACCACGGCACGGTTGGCCGCAACACCTTCACCACCTTCACGGCCGAATGGCGCGGAGGTGTGCACGGTCAGCTTCAGGTCAGATGCGGGTTGAGCCAGGTCGGACGCTTCGAATGCCGCATCTTCCAATTGCTTGGTGGCTTCGACAAAACGCTGCTCGACTTGCTGGGCCTTGAGCTCACGGGTCAGCTTGTCTTTCAGGCTGGCGAAGGTCGGCACCTGTGGTGCTTCAACGCCCAACAGCTTGATCAGATGCCAGCCGAAGGTACTGCGCACCGGCGCCGATACCTGGTCCTGTTTCAACGCGTACAAGGCGGTTTCAAAGTCCGGGTCGTAGACGCCAGGGCCGGCAAAGCCAAGGTCACCACCGTTATTGGCCGAGCCTGGGTCCTGGGAGAACTCCTTGGCCAGGGCTTCGAACTTCTCGCCTTTGGCCAGGCGCGCCTGGATCTCTTCGATCTTGGCCTTGGCTTGCGCCTCGGTGACCTTGTCGTTGACTTCAATCAGGATGTGCGCGGCACGACGCTGTTCGGCGAGGTTGGCGGTTTCTTTCTCGTAGGCCGCCTGCAGTTCATCATCCTTGACGCTGACCTGGTCGAAGAAGGACGACTTCTTCAATTCCAGATAGTCGATGACCACTTGGTCCGGCGTCATGAACTCTTTGGCGTGCTGGTCGTAGTAGGCCTTGACCTCGTCGTCGGTGAGCTTCACCGCTGCGGGGTTGGCCTTGATGTTGACCGTGGCGAAATCGCGAGTCTGTTTTTCCAGACGGGCGAAGGCCAGTACTTCGGCATCGGTGACGAAACCGCTGCCCGCGATACCTGCGCGAACCTGACCGATCAGCATTTCCTGGGTCAGCATCTGACGGAACTGCAGACGGCTGTAGCCCAGCTGACGGATCACCTGGTCAAAGCGTTCGGCGTTGAATTTGCCGTCCACCTGGAATTCCGGCGTTTGCAGGATCACCTGGTCCAGTGCCGCTTCAGAGAAGCCGAACTTGGAATCGGCGGCACCTTGCAGCAACAGCTTGCGGTCGATCAGGCCCTTGAGCGCCGCTTCGCGCAGCAGTTTTTCGTCCAGCAGCGAAGCATCGAAATCCTTGCCCAACTGTTGCATCAGTTGGCGACGTTGCATGTCGACAGCCTGGCTCAGTTCGGTCTGGGTGATGGCTTCACCGTTGACCTTGGCCACGTCCTGCTTGTTAGTACCCGAAGCCTGGAAAATGGCCTCGATACCGGTGAACGCCATCAATGCGACGATGATCCCGATAATGGTCTTGGCAATCCAGCCTTGTGAATTGTCCCTGATATTTTGCAGCATGCGTCCCCCAGAAACGGTTGAACTTCAAAAATAGGCAACCGTGGAGCGTGGGTAGAGTCCGGATAGAAGAAAGGCGCATCCGAGGATGCGCCTTCTCGTAACTGGCGGAGCGGACGGGGGTTTGACTTCTCACCCCCGGCGTGGCGACCCGATGGATACGTGGGTCGGCTACCGCTCCGCTGCCAGGCCGGACATGCGTCCGACCCGGGTAAGCAAGGCTTGATCGAAGCTTAGTTAACGGCTTCTTTCAGGGCTTTACCGGCTTTGAAACCTGGTTTCTTGGCAGCAGCGATTTGCAGTGCTTTGCCAGTCTGTGGGTTGCGGCCAGTGCGAGCTGGGCGGTCAGTCACAGAGAAAGTACCGAAGCCTACCAGTACCACGGAGTCGCCGGCCTTCAGAGCGCCAGTGACGGATTCGATTACTGCATCCAGCGCACGGCCAGCAGCAGCTTTCGGGATATCAGCGGATGCAGCGATAGCATCAATCAGTTCCGACTTGTTCACTCTAAGTCCCCTTATATATCTATTGAGTATGATTCTAAGTTTTTTTGGTAAACAGCAAAAACGAGTGCTGAATGGCCTACAGACACTTAAGAGCCGCTTTATAACAAGGGCTCTAAAATGCTGTCAAGGAAGCCCCCAGGCTTAATTGCATTAATGCGTGCTAATTCTTTCCTTGGAATCAGACTCTCGCTTTTCGTCCTTAGCGACTATCTCCGGAGCCACATCCGGCAAGGGCTCCGGCGCGTATTGCAGCGCAATTTGCAGGACCTCGTCAATCCATTTAACCGGTTTAATCTGAAGATCCTGCTTGATGTTGTCAGGAATTTCCTTCAAGTCGCGAACATTCTCTTCAGGAATGATCACGGTCTTGATACCCCCCCGGTGTGCGGCAAGCAATTTCTCTTTCAGACCACCGATGGCCAATACCTGACCCCGCAGGGTAATTTCCCCGGTCATGGCGACATCGGCGCGCACCGGGATGCCGGTCAATGCCGACACCAACGCAGTGCACATACCTACGCCAGCGCTGGGACCGTCTTTGGGCGTTGCCCCTTCCGGCATGTGGATATGGGTATCGTGCTTCTCGTGGAAGTCCAGAGGAATTCCCAGGCTACGGGCGCGACTGCGCACCACGGTCTGCGCTGCGGTGATGGATTCGACCATCACATCACCCAGGGAACCGGTCTTGATCAGTTGGCCCTTGCCCGGGATCACCGCGGCCTCGATGGTCAGCAACTCACCGCCCACCTGGGTCCATGCCAGGCCAGTCACCTGCCCTACCTGATCCTGCTGCTCAGCCAAGCCGTAGCGGAATTTCTTCACACCCAGGAAGTGCTCGAGAGAGTCGGCCGTGACCTTCACCGAGAAGCGTTTTTCCAGGGCATGTTCCTTGACCGCCTTGCGGCAGATCTTCGCGACCTGACGCTCAAGGCCACGCACACCGGCCTCGCGGGTGTAGTAACGCACGATGTCGCGGATTGCCTCGACGTCGAATTCAATCTCGCCCTTCTTCAGGCCATTGGCCGAAATCTGCTTGGGCGCGAGGTATTTGACGGCAATATTGATTTTCTCGTCTTCGGTATAACCCGGCAGACGAATCACCTCCATCCGGTCCAGCAAGGCTGGCGGAATATTCATGGAGTTGGAGGTGCACAGGAACATCACGTCGGACAGGTCGTAGTCGACTTCCAGGTAATGGTCGTTGAAGTTGTGGTTCTGCTCCGGATCGAGCACTTCAAGCAACGCCGACGCCGGATCGCCGCGCATGTCGCTGCCCATTTTGTCAATTTCATCAAGCAGGAACAGCGGGTTGCGCACGCCCACTTTGGTCATCTTTTGAATCAATCTTCCTGGCATGGAACCGATGTACGTACGGCGATGCCCACGGATTTCCGCTTCGTCACGCACGCCACCCAAGGCCATACGCACGAATTTACGGTTGGTGGCACTCGCAATCGACTCAGCCAGGGAGGTTTTACCTACACCCGGAGGACCGACCAGGCACAACACCGGACCACGGATTTTCTTCACGCGCTTTTGCACGGCGAGGTATTCGAGGATGCGTTCTTTGACTTCTTCGAGGCCATAGTGATCGGCATCAAGGATTTCTTCGGCGCGGGCCAGGTCCAGGCGCACCTTGGTCTGGGCCTTCCACGGCACTTGAACCAGCCAGTCAATGTACGAGCGCACCACGGTGGCTTCGGCCGACATCGGCGACATTTGCTTGAGCTTGTTCAGCTCGGCAGTGGCTTTGGTCAAAGCGTCTTTTGGCAGGCCGGCCGCATCAATACGCTTTTTCAGCTCCTCGAGCTCGTTGTGGCCTTCCTCGCTGTCACCAAGCTCTTTCTGAATGGCCTTCATCTGCTCATTCAGGTAGTACTCGCGCTGGCTGCGCTCCATTTGTTTCTTCACACGGCCCCGGATGCGCTTCTCGACCTGCAACAAGTCAATTTCGGCATCCAGCAGTGCCAACACGTGTTCGACACGGGTCGGCAGGTCGATGATTTCGAGGATGTCTTGCTTCTGCTCGATCTTCAGCGCCATGTGCGCGGCCATGGTGTCGACCAGGCGGCTTGGCTCATCGATGCTGTTGAGCGAAGACAGGACTTCAGCCGGGACTTTCTTGCCCAACTGCACATACTGCTCGAACTGCGAGAGCAGGCTGCGTACGAAAACTTCGGACTCGCGCTCAGGCGCTTCGACTTCGTCGATCAGCGCCACTTCGGCGCGCAGATGGCCGTCCACTTCCATGAAACGTTCGACCGCACCGCGCTGTTCGCCTTCCACCAGCACCTTGACGGTGCCATCCGGCAGCTTGAGCAATTGCAGCACGGTGGCAACGGTACCGACGCGATACAGGGCATCTTCGCCTGGATCATCATCGGCAGGATTTCTCTGGGCCAACAGCAGGATCTGCTTGTCGCCCGTCATCGCGGCCTCGAGGGCTTCGATAGACTTCTCGCGCCCCACGAACAGCGGGATAACCATGTGCGGATAGACGACGACATCACGCAACGGCAGGAGAGGCAATTCAATGGTTGTCTTCATGATTTCGCCTCTATGACAGTTGAAAAATATGCTTGAAGCCAAGATGGGGGCTGCATGCAAAAAAAACAAGCTTATTGCCCGCGGTTAAACGCAGTAAAACTCTTCGAAAAAACAAAGGGGCCCCTAGAGGCCCCTTGTTTGTACCGAAACTGCGAAACGCTTACGCGTCTGGCGCAGCCTTGGCAGCCGGCTCACTGTTTTCGTAGATATACAGTGGCTTGGACTTGCCTTCTATAACGCTTTCGTCGATCACCACTTTACTCACCTCGGACTGCGAGGGGATTTCGTACATGGTGTCGAGCAACACGCCTTCGAGGATGGAACGCAGGCCACGCGCACCGGTCTTGCGCTCCAGTGCCCGCTTGGCCACCGATTTGAGTGCATCGGTGCGGAACTCGAGGTCCACGCCTTCCATTTCGAACAGCTTGGCGTACTGCTTGGTCAGGGCGTTTTTCGGCTCGGTGAGGATCTGAATCAGAGCAGCCTCATCCAGTTCGTCCAGCGTAGCCAGAACCGGCAGACGGCCAACGAATTCCGGGATCAGACCGAACTTGACGAGATCGTCAGGCTCGACTTCACGCAGGGACTCGCCCACCTTCTTGCCTTCTTCCTTGCTGCGCACTTCCGCACTGAACCCAATGCCGCCACGGGTGGAGCGTTGCTGAATGACCTTTTCCAGACCCGAGAACGCACCACCACAGATAAACAGGATGTTACGCGTATCCACCTGAAGGAATTCCTGCTGCGGGTGCTTGCGGCCGCCTTGTGGCGGTACGGAAGCAACCGTGCCTTCGATCAGTTTCAACAGGGCCTGCTGCACGCCTTCACCGGAAACGTCCCGAGTGATCGACGGGTTGTCGGACTTGCGCGAAATCTTGTCGATTTCGTCGATGTAGACGATACCCATCTGGGCCTTCTCTACGTCGTAGTCGCACTTCTGCAGTAGCTTCTGAATGATGTTCTCGACGTCCTCGCCAACGTAGCCAGCCTCGGTGAGAGTGGTGGCGTCGGCGATGGTGAAGGGAACGTTGAGCAGACGAGCGAGGGTTTCTGCAAGCAGGGTCTTACCCGAGCCTGTAGGACCGATCAGCAAGATGTTGCTCTTGCCGAGTTCGACTTCGTCGCCTTTCTTGTCACGCTGGTTCAGACGCTTGTAGTGGTTGTACACCGCTACGGCCAGAACCTTCTTTGCACGCTCTTGACCGATGACGTATTGGTCAAGGATGCCGCTGATTTCTTTAGGCGAAGGCAATTTATGCGCGCTGCTTTCGGCCTGTGCTTCCTGCACCTCCTCGCGGATGATGTCATTGCACAAGTCGACGCACTCGTCGCAGATAAAGACCGAGGGGCCGGCAATCAATTTGCGTACTTCATGCTGGCTTTTGCCACAGAAGGAGCAATAGAGCAGCTTGCCGTTGTCCTCGCCGTTGCGGGTGTCAGTCATTCGTTCGATCCAAATCCGATAGGCTTGCAACACAAGATGAAGGCTTATGCGGGCTTTTTCAAGCCCGCCGATGATCGGAAAAGCCGACCAGCCTTATTTTGAGGTGCTTATATTAAGCGGGGCGCTTTTCGATCACTGCGTCGATCAACCCGTATTCACGTGCGGCTTCGGCGCTCATGAAGTTGTCGCGGTTGGTGTCGCGCTCGATTTCTTCCAGGGTGTGCCCGCTGTGCTTGGCCATCAGCGTGTTGAGGCGCTCGCGGATGAAAAGGATTTCCTTGGCGTGGATTTCTATGTCCGACGCCTGGCCCTGGAAACCGCCCAGTGGCTGGTGAATCATCACGCGTGAGTTCGGCAGGCAGTAACGCTTGCCCTCGGCACCGGCGGTCAGCAGGAAGGCGCCCATGCTGCAGGCCTGGCCAATACAGGTCGTCGATACGTTCGGCTTGATGAACTGCATGGTGTCGTAGATCGACATGCCCGCGGTCACCGAACCGCCCGGCGAGTTAATGTAGAGATGGATGTCCTTGTCCGGGTTTTCCGCTTCAAGGAACAGCAGTTGCGCACAGATCAGGTTGGCCATGTAGTCCTCTACCGGGCCCACCAGAAAGATCACTCGCTCCTTGAGCAGGCGCGAGTAGATGTCGTAGGCGCGTTCGCCACGAGCGGACTGCTCGACAACCATCGGGACCAGGCCGCCTGCGGCCTGGATATCAGAGTTCTGCTGAATATAGGAATTACGGAACATGCTCTGCAGTTACTCCCAAATAGTCATGTCTTGAAAACGCATAAGCCAGCGCGAGGCTGGCTTATGGTTGTATTTCCAACGAGTTGGACAATCAGTCGGCTTGTGCTGCTTCCGCCGGTTTGACTGCTTCTTCGTAAGAGACCGATTTATCGGTCACCTTAGCCTTCTGCAGAACAGTATCCACAACTTGTTCTTCCAGCACAACCGAACGTACTTCGTTCAGCTGTTGGTCGTTCTTGTAGTACCAAGCCACAACCTGCTCAGGCTCCTGGTAGGCCGAAGCCATTTCCTGGATCATTTCGCGAACGCGGTCTTCGTCAGGCTTGAGGTCGAACTGCTTGACCACTTCCGCCACGATCAGACCCAACACAACGCGACGCTTGGCTTGCTCTTCGAACAGCTCGGCCGGCAGTTGGTCAGGCTTGATGTTGCCACCGAACTGCTGAACCGCTTGAACGCGCAGGCGATCCACTTCATTGGACAGCAGAGCCTTAGGCACTTCGATCGGGTTGGTCGCCAGCAGACCGTCCATGACCTGGTTCTTGACCTTGGACTTGATGGCCTGACGCAGCTCGCGCTCCATGTTCTTGCGAACTTCGGTGCGGAAACCTTCGATACCGGTTTCCTTGATACCGAACTGGGCGAAGAACTCTTCGTTCAGCTCTGGCAGCTTAGGCTCGGAAACACTGTTGACAGTCACGGTGAACTCGGCGGCTTTGCCGGCCAGGTCCAGGTTCTGGTAGTCAGCAGGGAAAGTCAGGTTCAGAACGCGCTCTTCGCCAGCCTTGGCGCCAACCAGGCCGTCTTCGAAACCAGGGATCATGCGGTTGGAACCCAGCACCAGCTGAGTACCCTTGGCGGAGCCGCCAGCGAACACTTCGCCGTCAACCTTGCCCACGAAATCGATGTTCAACTGGTCTTCGCTCTGAGCGGCACGGTCGGCCACTTCGAAACGGGTGTTCTGCTTGCGCAGGATTTCCAGCATGTTGTCCAGGTCGGCATCAGCGACGTCGGCGCTCAGGCGCTCGACTTCGATACCGTCAAAGCCGGCAACCTCAAACTCTGGGAACACTTCGAATACGGCAACGTATTCCAGGTCCTTGCCAGCTTCCAGGGACTTCGGCTCAATCGAAGGCGAGCCAGCCGGGTTCAGCTTTTGCTCGACAACGGCTTCGTAGAAAGAAGCCTGGATGACGTCACCCACAGCTTCCTGGCGCGCATCGGCACCAAAACGGCGCTTGATTTCGCTCATCGGCACTTTGCCTGGACGGAAACCAGCGATCTTGGCCTTTTGGGCAGTCTGCTGCAGACGCTTGTTGACCGCAGTCTCAATACGTTCTGCCGGCACGGTGATGCTCAGGCGGCGCTCGAGAGCAGTAGTATTTTCAACAGAAACTTGCATGGATATTCCTCGTTGCACAGACGTTAGCCGGCCATTTCCGACCCCAATCAAGGGCATGCATTCTAGAGGGTCAAACTCAAGAAGTCACCCTACTGGAAATACGCCCGAAAACAGCCGGCAATTTATCGGTACGAAGGCACTGATGCACCTCGCCCCGGTGACAAATACAGCCCATCACGCCAGGGCTCTGCGCCGCCCCTTCTATATATAGAAGAAGTCGTCATCCACTTCCCTGACGGCCAACCCGCAAACGGGGCCGGCAGGCAGCGCGGCATCATCGAGCAACACAAATACGACGAAACGCCCTGCCGTTGCGACCCAGCACCTGCAGTCGCGAATATTTGAACCGCTAAAACCAAAAAAGGCGCCAGACTGTTAAATCTGGCGCCTTTCGAATATGGGGTGGACGAAGGGGATCGAACCCTCGACAACGGGAGTCACAATCCCGTGCTCTACCAACTGAGCTACGCCCACCATATTGCGTTAACAAAGAAACCAAACCACTTCTTTGTTGAGCCCTACCCTGCCTGTCGACTGGGCCAAGCTATATTGGTGCGGATGAAGAGACTCGAACTCTTACGCCTCGCGGCGCTGGAACCTAAATCCAGTGTGTCTACCAATTCCACCACATCCGCGCTTGCAGCTCTTAAAGCAAAGGCGCCAGACGATTAATCTGGCGCCTTTTCAAAATATGGGGTGGACGAAGGGGATCGAACCCTCGACAACGGGAGTCACAATCCCGTGCTCTACCAACTGAGCTACGCCCACCATATAGCGCTACTTGTGCCAAAGCTGCCTAATGGCGCACCCGGCAGGACTCGAACCTGCGACCATCCGCTTAGAAGGCGGATGCTCTATCCAGCTGAGCTACGGGCGCCTTATTAATCTGTACTCTTTGAGGATTACAAACTAAGTGCTTTCCAGCCTTGCAGAACAGCAATTCTGCTTGACCTTCTTAACCAGTGCTAGGCTGTGCCCGACAAGTGCGACGAATAGTATAGAGGGGCTGGAAACCCGTCAAATCTTTTTTAAAAAAATTCATTTTATTTAAGGGGTTAGGCCAATTTGCAGACCAAGCGCCTTTGCCCTCACGTCTTGGCGTGCGAGAATGCGCGCACTTTTCTTCCCCCTCTCGATGGTTAATCACGCGTAATGACTGCACAACTTATCGACGGCAAATCAATCGCCGCCAGCCTGCGCCAGCAGATCGCCAAACGAGTCACCGAGCGCAGCCAGCAAGGCCTGCGCACGCCGGGCCTCGCGGTGATCCTGGTCGGCAGCGATCCTGCCTCTCAGGTTTATGTCTCGCACAAGCGTAAAGACTGTGAAGAGGTCGGCTTTATTTCCAAGGCCTACGACTTGCCTTCCGAGACCACCCAGCAGGCCCTTACCGACCTGATCGACAGCCTCAATGACGACCCGGCGATGGACGGCATCCTGTTGCAACTGCCGCTGCCCGAGCACCTAGACGCATCCAAGCTGTTGGAGCGCATCCGCCCGGACAAAGACGTCGACGGTTTCCACCCCTATAACGTCGGCCGCCTGGCCCAGCGTATCCCGCTGCTGCGCCCGTGCACGCCCAAAGGCATCATGACCCTGCTGGAAAGCACCGGCATCGACCTGTACGGCCTTGATGCCGTGGTCGTCGGCGCGTCCAACATCGTCGGTCGCCCAATGGCCATGGAACTGCTGCTGGCCGGCTGCACCGTGACCGTCACGCACCGTTTCACCAAGGACCTCGCTGGCCACGTCGGTCGTGCCGACCTGGTAGTGGTTGCCGCCGGCAAGCCTGGCCTGGTCAAAGGGGAATGGATCAAGGAAGGCGCCATCGTCATCGACGTGGGCATCAACCGTCAGGAAGACGGCAAGTTGGTGGGCGACGTGGTGTACGAAACCGCACTGCCTCGCGCCGGCTGGATCACCCCTGTGCCGGGCGGCGTTGGCCCGATGACGCGTGCCTGCCTGCTGGAAAACACCCTGTACGCCGCAGAGACCCTGCACGCTTAATAACCAGGCGTACTGAAAAAGCCCTGCCTTATCGCAGGGCTTTTTATTGCCCGGAAGAAACCCTGTTTTTTCTTAGTTTTTAAGCACTTTCATCTGGATGTAGAAGAACATTCGACAGTTTCTGATCCATACTCCTAAAATGTAACGCCATTTTTCACAAAACCCGTTTTTTAACGGTATTTCTTACTTTTTAGCGAGTTCATCCGCGTGAAAATTCGTCTTTCTATCGTCAGCCTATTTTTTGCTTTCACAGGCACCTTTGCGCACGCCGCCGAATCCACCCTGGCGCCGCGCGATCCGTCCAAACTGCAGATTGCTTCCGGCAGCGCCATGCTGGTCGACCTGCAAACCAACAAAGTCATCTACGCCAGCAACCCGGACGTAGTCGTGCCCATCGCCTCGGTGAGCAAATTGATGACCGGCCTTATCGTGCTTGAAGCCAAGCAAAACATGGACGAATACATCGACATCAACATCACCGACACCCCGGAAATGAAAGGCGTGTTTTCGCGGGTGAAGATCGGCAGCCAAATGCCGCGCAAGGAAATGCTGCTGATCGCCCTGATGTCCTCCGAAAACCGCGCCGCAGCCAGCCTGGCCCACCACTACCCAGGCGGCTATGCAGCCTTTATTGCAGCGATGAACGCCAAAGCCAAGGCGCTGGGCATGACCAGCACTCATTATGTGGAACCCACCGGTCTGTCGATCCATAACGTGTCCACTGCCCGCGACCTGAGCAAACTGCTGGCCGCCGCCCGTCATTACCCTATGTTGAGCCAGTTGAGCACCACCAAGGAAAAGACCGTTTCGTTCCGCAAACCCAACTACACCCTCGGTTTCTCCAACACCGACCACCTGATCAACCGCGCCAATTGGGACATCAAGCTGACCAAGACCGGCTTCACCAACCAGGCCGGCCACTGCCTGGTGCTGGTGACCAGTATGGGTAATCGTCCGGTGTCGCTGGTGATTCTGGATGCGTTCGGCAAGTTCACTCACTTCGCTGATGCCAGCCGTATTCGCAGCTGGGTCGAGACCGGCAAGGGCGGTTCGGTGCCGGATGTGGCGCTGCGCTATAAAGCCGACAAGAACCTGAAGAGCCGCCCGAATGCCGCAGAAGTCCGTCGGTAACCGATAAATGAAAAAGGCGCCATGAGCGCCTTTTTTTATTTTCCTTGCGCCAGCACCTTGAGTGCCTGCGCGGCGGCCTGTTCCTGCCCGGCCTGAGCCGTCGCATGGGCGGCCTCGCGCCAGCGCTGCGCATCCACATTGGCCGGCAACTGGCTGGGGCGCTGAATGAGGATCGCCCAGTTCCCGGCACTTGCCCACTTCGATTCAAAGTCGCTGAAGCTCATCAACAAGCGCCGGTCCATGCCCGAGCGCAGCAGCACCGTGCTTTTCTGCTGGTTGAACCCCACCACGACCACATAGTGCGCGTCAGACCACAGCCCACCGCCCACCCGCGCCATCACCGGATAACCCGCCGCCACTTGCGCCAGCACCGCCGTCAGCCTGGCATCCAGTGGATACACCATCAGCCCGTATTCACGCGCCAACACCTGCATGTTGCGCTCAAGGTCCGCTTCGCCGCCCGGTAAACGCAGCGGCTTATCCAACAAGCCTGGTGTCATGACAATGCCTTGTTGCGACAGCATGCTGGCCAGAGCCGTAGGACCGCTCTGATACGCCTCGCTGCGAAAGGTCGGCACACCGTTGAGTTCAACGCGCTCAGGCAAGCCGGCGAGTTTCGACGGCTGCCCGGCACACGCCGCCAGCCCCAGGGCGCAGGCCAATAACAAGGAGGTTTTAACGTTCGACCGTAACCGCAATTTTTTACTCTCTTGATCAACTGCCGGTAAGGGCCCTGATCATAGGACGCTCTGCCACGCGGGTATAGCCCAAAGCCTGGGTTTACCGCTCGCATAGAGCAAACAAGTTGGACAGACACGACCATTGGTCAATAGCAGGCAACCGTCAGGTGGCTAGACTGTCCATTGAGAAGACTGTGTGTGCCCCCTGCGGGGCGAAAGGAGGCCCAAATGAGCCTTGCAACGACGATTATGCTGTTGATCTGCGGTTGGCTGGCGGTTGCCGGCGCCATGCTGTGGGGGGTATTGCGCATTACCCGTCGCCATCACCCCCACGTCAAAACCGCCAAGCCCCCTAAGGCTGCGGTACGCCACGCCTAGCCAGGCATACAGTTGAAGTCTTGCGTCGCCGCCACTTCCTTGCCGTGGTCATCCTTCAAGGATGCGCGCACGGTGGTGCCCAGGCTGGATTCCACCAGGATGTAGTGCTCACCCGCCTTGAAGTGCCTGTACTCGACGCGCCCCTGGCAGTCCTGCTGGTTGTCCTCGCCCGCCTCTTCCTCAAATAACGTCACATCCAGGCGATGATCGCCCTGTGTCACTTCAAAGAAGCGCCCGTCATCCACACGCTTGCCGTCCACGCGTTCGGCCATCAGGTCGTTCGGCGCTTCTTCTTGAAGACCAATCCAGGCCTCGCTCGGGTCTGCCTTGGGGATCGGGCCGGCGCACGCCGACAACAACAGGACGGCACCGAGTGCAGGGATCAACAACAAGGGTTTAAGTGACATGGCAGGGCTCCAATAAAGACAATGTGTCCGATGGGTTACAAGCTTGGCGAGCAGCCCTGTGTAGAACAAATGAATACCCATGAAACGATTTTCAGCCTCGACCTAAATGTTCCTTCACCTGGCTGAAAGGTGCGTGTTAGGTGGGTCGGGCAAGACTGCCGGGGTTTGCAACCCTGCTTTCTCCGGAGATCACGCATGCTCGGGCTGGTAAAGACCGCACTGCAAAAGCCTTACACGTTTATCGTGCTGGCCATATTCATCTGCATCATCGGGCCGATGGCGGCCCTGCGTACCCCCACTGACGTTTTCCCCGATATCGGCATCCCCGTGGTCGCCGTGGTGTGGCAGTACAACGGCCTGTCGCCGGACGCCATGGCCGGTCGGGTGATCTACACCTACGAACGCTCCCTGAGCACCACCGTCAACGACATCCAACACATCGAGTCGCAATCGCTGCCCGGCATGGGCATCGTCAAGATCTTCTTCCAGCCCGGCGTGGATATACGCACCGCCAACGCTCAAGTAACCGCCGTGTCACAAACCGTGCTCAAGCAGATGCCGCCGGGCATCACGCCGCCGCTGATCCTCAACTACAGCGCGTCCACGGTACCGATCCTGCAAATGGCGTTTTCCAGCCCCAGCCTGTCGGAAGCCAAAATCCGCGACCTGGTGCAGAACAACATCCGCCTGCCCCTGAGCGCCCTGCCCGGCCTGGCCATGCCCACCCCCATGGGCGGCAAGCAACGCCAGATCACCCTCGACCTCGACCCCCAGGCACTGGCTGCCAAAGGCCTGTCGGCACAGGACGTGGGCAACGCCCTGGCGCTGCAGAACCAGATCATCCCAGTGGGCACCGCCAAGCTCGGCCCCAACGAATACACGATCCTGCTCAATAACAGCCCCAAGGCCATCGATGAACTCAACGACCTGCCGATCAAGACCGTCGACGGCGCGTTGATCACCATCGGCCAGGTGGCCCATGTGCGCGACGGTTCGCCGCCACAAACCAACATCGTGCGCGTCGACGGCCACCGCGCGGTGCTGATGCCGGCGCTGAAAAACGGCAGCATCTCCACCCTGTCGATCATCGACGGCATCCGCCAGATGCTGCCGCGCATCAACGAAACCCTGCCGCCGTCGCTGAAGACCTCGCTGCTGGGCGACGCCTCGGTGTTCGTCAAGCAATCGGTGGGCAGCGTGGCTCAGGAAGGCATCATCGCCGCACTGTTGACCAGCGCGATGATCCTGCTGTTTCTGGGTAGCTGGCGCTCCACCCTGATCATCGCCGCGTCGATCCCGCTGGCGGTGCTGTCGGCCATTGCGCTGCTGGCGGCCACCGGGCAAACCCTCAACGTGATGACCCTCGGCGGGCTGGCGTTGGCCGTGGGGATCCTGGTGGATGACGCCACGGTGACCATCGAAAATATCAACTGGCACCTGGAACAAGGCAAGGCGGTGAAGACTGCGATCCTCGACGGCGCCGCGCAGATTGTCGGCCCGGCCTTTGTCTCGCTGCTGTGCATCTGCATCGTGTTTGTGCCGATGTTCCTGCTGCAAGGCATCGCCGGCTACCTGTTCCGGCCGATGGCGCTGGCGGTGATCTTTGCCATGGTCAGCTCGTTCGTCCTCTCGCGCACGCTGGTGCCGACACTGGCGATGTTCCTGCTCAAGCCGCATATACCCGAGCAGGGCGCAGGCCATCACCCGGAAGATGCATTCATCAACCACCATGAGGGTGAGCAGCACAACAAGCCGCGTAACCGCGCACTGCAAGCGGTGCTGAATTTTCAGCAGGGCTTCGAGCGCCATTTCTCGAATATCCGCGATACCTATCACGGCCTGCTCGCCCTTGCGCTGGGCCATCGCCGCCGCTTTATCATCGGTTTCCTGGCCTGCGTCCTCGCTTCCATGCTGTTGCTGCCCAGCCTGGGCCAGGACTTTTTCCCGGCCACCGACGCGGGAGCACTGGCCCTCCACGTTCGCCTGCCGCTGGGCACACGCATCGAAGAAAGCGCCGCCGCCTTCGACCGCATCGAAGCGCGGATTCGCGAGGTCATTCCCGCCGAGGAACTGGACACCATCGTCGACAACATCGGCATCCCGCTCAGCGGCATCGACATGGCCTACAGCAGCAGCGGCACCATCGGCCCGCAGGATGGCGACATCCAGGTCAGCCTGAAACCGCAGCATGCGCCCACCGCCGCTTACGTAAAAAAACTGCGCGAAGCCTTGCCGCAGAGTTTTCCCGGCAGCCACTTCGCGTTCCTGCCGGCGGATATCAGCAGCCAGATCCTCAACTTCGGCGCCCCGGCTCCGCTGGACGTAAAAATCTCCGGGCGCAACGACGCCGAAAACCGCGCCTACGCCATCGAACTTGAACGCCGCCTGCAACATGTACCGGGCATCGCCGACCTGCGGATCCAACAATCCACCGGCTACCCGTCACTGCAGGTCAATGTTGACCGCCTGCGCGCCAACGGCCTGGGCATTACTGAACGTGACGTGACCAACAGCATGGTCGCGTCGCTGGCCGGCAGTTCGCAAACCGCGCCGACCTTCTGGCTCAACCCGGCCAACGGCGTGTCGTATTCGATCGTCGCCGCCACCCCGCAATATCGCCTCGACAGCCTGCCGTCGCTGGAAGCCTTGCCGGTCACCGGTGCCGATGGCCAATCACAGATCCTCGGCGGCGTGGCCACGATCTCCCGGGTACAAAGCCCGGCGGTGGTCACCCACTACAACATCGAACCGACCCTGGACCTGTACGCCAACGTGCAGGGCCGCGACCTCGGTGGCGTGGCTCGCGACGTGCAAAAAGTGCTGGATGACACCGCGCACCTGCGCCCCAAAGGCGCGACGATCAGCCTGCATGGGCAAATCGATGCACTGCATGAAGCCTTCAGCGGCCTGAGCCTGGGCCTGCTCGGCGCGGTGGTGCTGATTTACCTGCTGATCGTGGTCAACTTCCAGTCCTGGGCCGACCCGTTCGTGATCATCACCGCGCTGCCGGCCGCGCTGGCCGGAATCGTGTGGATGCTGTTCCTCAGCAGCACCTCGCTGTCGGTGCCCGCCTTGACCGGGGCGATCCTGTGCATGGGCGTGGCCACCGCCAACTCGATCCTGGTGGTGAGCTTTTGCCGTGAACGCCTGGCCGAACATGGCGACGCGCTCAAGGCCGCGCTGGAAGCCGGCTATACGCGCTTTCGCCCGGTGTGCATGACCGCCCTGGCGATGATCATCGGCATGTTGCCGCTGGCCTTGTCCGAGGAGCAAAACGCGCCGCTGGGCCGCGCCGTCATCGGTGGCCTCATCTTTGCCACCGTCGCCACCCTATTGTTCGTTCCCGTGGTCTTCAGCCTGGTCCACGGGCGTCACCCCACTCGCGCAGCTGTTGGAGAAACCCCACATGTCGTCTGATCACACACCCTCGCGCAAGCGCCTGATGCTGCTGGGTATCGGTGGCCTGACCCTCGCCGCCCTGCTGGTCGCCAACGGCCTGCACGCGCGCACTTTGCACGCACAAACCGTCACTGCCTGGACCGAAACCGCCGCGGTCCCCCAAGTGATGGTGTTTCAACCCAAACAGAACGCCACCGGCGACACCCTGCGCTTGCCCGCGCACCTGGAAGCCTGGAGCAAGGCGCCGATTCACGCACGGGTCAGCGGTTACCTCAAGGACTGGAAAGTCGACATCGGCAGCCCGGTCAAAGCCGGGCAAATACTTGCACAAATCGACAGCCCGGACCTGGACCAACAGCTTGCACAAACCCAGGCAAGGCTGGTGCAGGAACAAGCCAATGCGCGGCTGGCGCAAACCACCGCCACGCGCTGGCAGAACCTGTTGGCCAGCCACTCGGTGTCGCGCCAGGAAGCCGATGAAAAAACCTCCAACGCCGCGGCCGCCAAAGCCAATGCCGAGGCGGCGGCTGCCGACGTCGCACGGCTGTCGGCGCTGGAAAGCTACAAGACCATTCGTGCGCCGTTCGCCGGCACCATCACCGCGCGCAATACCGATATCGGCCAGTTGATCAAGGCCGACACCGACAGCGATCCGGAGCTGTTCAACATTGCCGACACCCATCAACTGCGCCTGTACGTGCCGGTGCCGCAGAACTACGCGGCGGTGATCCACCCCGGCCTGGAGGCAGCGTTGACCGTGCCCGAACACCCCGGCAAGCATTTCACCGCACGCTTGATTGGCGACTCCACCGCCATCGACCGCCGCTCCGGTACCCTGCTCGCACAGTTCGTGGTCGACAACCCCAGCGGGCAGTTGCTGCCCGGCGACTACGCCGAAGCCACCCTACCGATTCCGGCGGATACCCATGGTGTGAGCATCCCGGCCAGCGCCTTGATTTTCCGCGCCCAGGGCACCCAGGTCGCGGTGCTGGATGCGCAGAATCATGTGCACCTGCAAGCGATCCATATCGGCCTGGACCTGGGCGAACGCCTGGTGATCGACCAAGGTTTGAAACCCGCCGACCGCATCGTCGACAACCCGCCCGATGCTCTGCGCGAAGGCGATGCCGTACAGCTGGCCGACGCCGGAGGTGCGCATGCACCCAAGGCTTAAACCGCTCGCGGCGGTGATGCTGCTGGCATTGCAAGGCTGCTCGATGGCGCCGACCTATAAGGTGCCGACGCTCGACCTGCCGGCCAACTACCGCGAACAAATCAGCGACGGCCCCTGGCACAGCGCGCAACCGTCCGACCTACTGGCCCCCGAATGGTGGCAGCTCTATCACGATTCGCGCCTGAATGACCTGCAACAGCAACTGCTCAAGGCCAACCCGGACCTGGCGGCGGCACTCGCGCACTTCGACGCCTCACAGGCGTACGCCAGCCAGCTGCAGGCGGGGTTGTTCCCGCAGATCACCGCCAGCGCGCAGCCCCTGCGCCAGCGCCAATCGGACTCGCGGCCGTTGCGGGGCACCACGCAGCCGTCGGTGTACGACAGCAACAGCGCCGGGTTTTCGTTGAGTTACGAGCTGGACCTGTGGGGCAGAATCCGCAACCAGGTCGCGGCCGGCGATGCCCAGGCACAAGCGTGCGGAGATGACTTGGCGGTGGCGCGCCTGAGCTTGCAGCGTCAATTGGCAACCTTGTACGTGCAGCTCAACGGGCTGGACGCCCAGAGCCGGATCCTCACTGGCTCGCTGGAGGATTTCAAGCAGGCACTGCAACTGACCCGCAGCCGTTACGAAGGCCAGATTGCCTCGGAGCTGGACCTGACCCGTGCGCAAAATCAACTGGCGCAGGCCAAGGCGCAATGGGATGAGGTGCGCGGGCAACGCAGCCTCACTGAGCATGCCATCGGTGAGTTGGTGGGCGTGGCAGCCGGCGACTTTAGCTTGCCGCCCGACAAGCACTTGATCGCCCTGCCGGTAGTTCCGTCGCAGTTGCCAAGTCAACTGCTGCAACGTCGCCCGGATATCGCGGCGGCAGAACGACGGGTGTTTGCGGCCAACGCGACTATCGGCGTGGCCAAGGCGGCGTGGTATCCGGATTTCAGTTTGACCGGGGTGGTCGGTGGGCAGACGCAGGGCGTGGGGAATTTGCTCTCGGCGGGTAATCGGTACTGGGCGCTGGGGCCGCTGATGAATCTGCCGATTTTCGACGGCGGGCGTTTAAGCGCCAATGAGCGCCAGGCCAAGGCCGAGTTTGAAGAAGCCAGCGCGCAGTACCGCAGCCAAGTGCTCAAAGCCGTACGCGAAGTGGAAGACAACCTGGCGCAACTGCGCGATTTGCAACAGCAGGCACAGGATGAACAAGCAGCGGCGGATGCAGCCCAGCATACCGAGGCCTTGGCAATGAACAGCTATCAGGCGGGCGCGGTCAGCTACCTGGACGTGGTAACCGCCCAAACGGCGGCATTGCAGGCGCAACGGACGTTGCAGGCGGTGCAGACGCGGCAGTTGCAAGCGAGTGTGGGGTTGCTGACGGCGTTGGGGGGTGGTTGGCAGCCTGGGGCATGAGGCGGTTTTTTCGATGGCACTGCTTCAGTTGATGCATGCAGTGCCCACCCCACCGTCATCGGGAGCAAGCCCCCTCCCACACTGGCTCTATGCCAGACACACAATGTATAAACACCACAGGCCCCATGTGGGAGCAAGCCCCCACATTGTTTAGCGCATTTCAGGCCGCAAGCTTACCGCTGGCAATCGCGGCCGAAGCAGCAACCATGGCGCGCAACAGCACCGCGCACCCCGCCGCCAGATCATCCGGCGCGGCATTCTCGATTTCGTTATGGCTGATGCCGCCTTCGCACGGCACGAAGATCATCCCCGCCGGGCCCAGTTCGGCGACGAAGATCGCGTCGTGCCCTGCCCCACTGACGATGTCCATGTTCGACAACCCCAAACCATTGGCGGCATCGCGCACGGCGTCCACGCAACCTTTATCGAAGTACAGCGGCGGGAAGTCGGCGGTGGGCTGCATCTCGAAGCTCAAGCCATGCTTGGCACAGGTGTCGTCGATCACCTTGCGCACCTGGGCAATCATCGCATCCAACCGCGCCGGTTCCAGGTGACGAAAGTCCAGGGTCATGCGCACTTCACCCGGAATGACATTGCGTGAACCCGGATATGCCTGCAGGCAACCGACCGTGCCGCACGCATGGGGCTGGTGCGCCAATGCTGCCGCGTTCACCGCCGCGACCACGGCCGCTGCACCCACCAGGGCGTCCTTGCGCAGGTGCATCGGCGTTGGCCCGGCATGCGCCTCGACGCCGCGCAACTTCAAGTCAAACCATTTTTGCCCGAGGGCACCAAGCACCACGCCGATGGTCTTTTTCTCATCCTCCAGAATCGGCCCCTGCTCGATATGCGCCTCAAAGTAAGCGCCGACCTTGTGCCCGCTGACCGGCCGCGTTCCCGCATAGCCAATGGCATTCAACGCCTCACCCACGCTGACCCCATCCGCATCCACCTTGGCCAGGGTGTCCGCCAGCGTGAACTTCTCGGCGAACACCCCGGAGCCCATCATGCACGGTGGAAAACGCGAGCCCTCTTCGTTGGTCCACACCACCACTTCCAATGGCGCCTCGGTTTGCAGGTTCAGGTCATTGAGGGTACGCAGCACTTCCACCCCCGCCAGCACACCGAAGCAACCGTCGAACTTACCGCCGGTAGGCTGGGTGTCGATATGGCTGCCGGTCATCACTGGCGGCAAATCGGGATTGCGCCCCGGACGGCGGGCGAAAATATTGCCGATGCCATCCACCGTCACGGTGCAGCCGGCCGCTTCGCACCACTGCACAAACAGGTCGCGGGCCTTGCGGTCGAGGTCGGTGAGGGCCAGCCGGCACACGCCGCCCTTGGGCGTGGCGCCGAGCGTGGCCAGGTCCATCAGCGACTGCCACAAGCGGTCGCGATTGATGTGCTGATCGGTCGATTGCAGAACGTCCAGGGCAGCGTTCATGGGGATCTCCTCAGGCTGAGTTTCTTATGATTGGAACAGGTGAAACGCGATTCAGTGTGGGAGGGGGCTTGCTCCCGATAGCAGCCCTTCAGCCAGTGCATGGGCGGCTGACCCACCGCAATCGGGAGCAAGTCCCCTCCCACATTTGGCAGTGTTTACAACGGGGATTTAGCCGCGACCGGAATCACGCCACGCCTGGCATTCAACCCGTAATACAACACCCCGCCCAACGCCGAGCCGGTAAACCAGCCATAGCTGTAGAACCAGCTGAACGCATCGCTGCCCAGCGACAGCAAGGTCAGTACCACCGGCACGCCAAAGGCGATAAAGCCGCTCCAGTTCCATGCCGGGTACACGTCGTCGCGGTAAAGGCCGGCCAGGTCCAATTGCTGTCTGCGGGTAATGAAATAGTCCACCACCATGATCCCGGCGATCGGCCCCAACAGGCTTGAATAGCCCAGCAACCAGTTGGAATAGACGGTCTCCAGGCTCACATCGGAGACGATCAGGCCGAGTTTTTTCAGCAGTTCATGGGCCATCAGCACCAGCCCGACCAGGCCCGTGAGGATCACCGCCGTGGTGCGGTTGATCAGCTTGGGCGCGATGTTCTGGAAGTCGTTGGTGGGCGAGACGATGTTGGCCGCCGTGTTGGTGGACAACGTGGCGACAATGATCAGCGCCATGGCCACGGCCACCCAGACAGGGCTGTGGATATGACCGATCAAGGTGACCGGGTCGGACACGCTCACGCCCACCAGTTTTACCGAGGCGGCGGTCATTACCACGCCAAGCGCGGCGAACAGGAACATGGTCAGCGGCAGGCCGAAAATCTGCCCGAGGATCTGGTCTTTCTGGCTCTTGGCGTAGCGGCTGAAGTCGGGAATGTTCAGCGACAAGGTGGCCCAGAACCCCACCATCGCGGTAAGCCCCGCCATGAAATAACCGGTGAGGCTCGCGCCTTCCGGACGCTTGGGCGGGATCGCCATCAGTTCGCTGAGCGACACATTGGGCATCGCCCACACCAGCAGGCCGATCCCCACCGCCACCAGCAGCGGCGCCGACAGGGTCTCCAGGCGCTTGATCGATTCGGCGCCACGCAGCACCACCCACAGGTTAAGCGTCCAGAACACCATGAAACCGATCACTTCACCGGTGCCGCCGAGGGACTTCCAGCCCTCGAAGATCGACCCCAGGAACAGGTGAATCGCCAGCCCGCCAAACATCGTCTGGATACCAAACCAGCCGCATGCCACCAGCGCCCGTATCAAACACGGCACGTTGGAGCCGAGAATGCCGAACGATGAACGCAACAACACTGGAAATGGAATGCCGTACTTGGTGCCCGGGAAGGCGTTGAGGGTCAACGGGATCAGCACCACGATATTGGCCAGCAAAATCGCCACCAGCGCCTCGCCCACCGACAACCCGAAATACGCCGTGAGCACCCCGCCCAGGGTGTAGGTGGGCACGCAGATCGACATGCCAACCCACAGCGCGGTGATGTGCCATGTGTTCCAGGTTCGTTCGTGCACCTTGGTCGGTGCCATGTCGTGGTTGTAGCGAGGGCTGTCGAGGACGTCGGGGCCGGCGTCGAGTTCGTACAGGCCGTTGCGTTCAATGACTTGCGATCTGTTCTGTTGCATGGCCGCTCCACGGTTTTTTCGAATTATTTTTGCTCACCTGCGTAGTGAATGCAGGTGGCCGGAGTACCTCGTAAACAACATGACATCACGGGCCCGGCCAGCCGTTACCGCACTCAATAACCGTGCCGAAAACCACCACCACGCCCGCACCGCTTATATAACTTGCTGATGTTAATCAGCTTTCCGATTAAACCTTACGCACTTGCCGCGTTACCCAGGCGCAATAACCTGCAAGTTGCCCGAACTGTCGGGGTTCAATCTGGTGCGACACAATTATTTTTATTTCCCGACGCCGTCAAGAGGCATATCTCAAGCACCTGATTTGCAATAGAAAATGTTGCTCAAATCTCGAACCTGTCAAGTGCGTCAAAATGGGGAGAGGCCGCTACATTTTGGTGATATTTGATTTTTTCCTTTAAAAATCAAGTATTTACTATCTCAATAAGCTTATAAAAAATCTGCTTGCCCAATCGAAAAACTCGGGCTAGTTTCTATTCCTGTCACCGATGACAAGAATAAACCAGCCATCGGCAAGCAGCATTACAACACTTAGAACTGGCACAAGCCGGTCAAGCCTGTGAGGAACTCGACATGTCGCTGTTGATCCGTGGCGCCACCGTTATTACCCATGATGAAAGTTACCGCGCCGATGTTTTATGTGTGGGCGGCTTGATTCGCGCCATTGGCACCGGTCTGGATATTCCGGCCGGTACTGAAGTACTCGATGGCAGTGGCCAATACTTGATGCCCGGCGGCATCGACCCCCATACCCATATGCAACTGCCCTTCATGGGCACCGTGGCCAGTGAAGACTTTTTCAGTGGCACGGCGGCGGGTTTGGCGGGCGGCACCACGTCGATCATCGACTTTGTGATTCCCAACCCGCAGCAGTCGCTGATGGAAGCTTTTCACCAGTGGCGCGGCTGGGCCGAAAAGTCCGCATCCGACTACGGTTTTCACGTGGCGATCACCTGGTGGAGCGAGCAAGTGCGCGCGGAAATGGCCGAGTTGGTCAGCCATCACGGCATCAACAGCTTCAAACACTTCATGGCCTACAAGAACGCAATCATGGCGGCGGACGATACCCTGGTCGCCAGCTTCGAGCGCTGCCTGGAACTGGGCGCGGTGCCCACCGTGCATGCGGAAAACGGCGAGCTGGTGTACCACCTGCAACGCAAGCTGATGGCCCAAGGCATCACCGGGCCGGAAGCGCATCCGCTGTCGCGCCCGTCCCAGGTTGAAGGCGAAGCGGCCAGCCGCGCTATCCGCATCGCCGAGACCCTCGGCACGCCGTTGTACCTGGTGCATGTGTCCACCAAGGAGGCGCTCGATGAAATCACCTATGCCCGCGCCAAGGGCCAGCCGGTGTACGGCGAAGTGCTCGCCGGCCACCTGTTGCTGGACGACAGCGTCTACCAGCACCCCGACTGGCAAACCGCCGCCGGCTACGTGATGAGCCCGCCGTTCCGCCCGCGTGGGCACCAGGAGGCGCTTTGGCACGGCCTGCAAGCGGGCAACCTGCACACCACCGCCACCGACCACTGTTGCTTCTGCGCCGAGCAAAAAGCCGCGGGGCGCGACGATTTCAGCAAGATCCCCAACGGTACCGCCGGTATCGAAGACCGCATGGCGCTGCTGTGGCATGAAGGCGTCAACAGTGGGCGCCTGTCCATGCAGGAGTTCGTCGCACTCACGTCCACCAACACCGCGAAGATCTTCAACCTCTACCCACGCAAAGGCGCGATCCGCGTGGGGGCCGATGCCGACCTGGTGCTATGGGACCCCGAAGGCACCCGGACCATCTCCGCCAAGACCCATCACCAGCAAGTCGACTTCAACATCTTCGAAGGCAAGACCGTGCGCGGCGTGCCGAGCCATACCATCAGCCAGGGCAAGCTGGTCTGGGCCGATGGCGACCTGCGCGCCGAGCGCGGGGCCGGGCGTTATGTGGAACGGCCGGCGTACCCGCCGGTGTTCGAGCAGTTGAGCAAGCGGGCCGAGCATTCCAGGCCCACGGCCGTGAAACGCTGAGACCGCTATCGGGAGCAAGTCGCCCCTCCCACACTGATCTCATTCCAATTGGAAAAACGCGGTCAAATGTGGGAGGGGGCTCGCCCCCGATGAGGCCAGCACAGGCAACAAAAATGCCCATTTAGAGGCAATCCAAAAAAAAAACCGTGAGGCCACCACCGTGATCCAGACCCTGACCCACCTCCCCCACCCCCGTGAAGACGGCACAACCCTCGCCGCCCATTTCACCGACCTGGCGCCCCCGCTCAACGCCCGCCAGGCCCAGCTGGAAGCCTCGCGCTGCCTGTATTGCTACGACGCGCCGTGCGTGAATGCATGCCCCAGCGAGATCGATATCCCGTCGTTCATCCGCAACATCCACACCGACAATGTGCAAGGTGCCGCGCAGAAAATCCTCTCGGCCAACATCCTCGGCGGCAGTTGCGCGCGGGTGTGCCCCACGGAGATCCTTTGCCAACAGGCGTGCGTGCGTAACCACGCCGAAGAGTGCGCACCGGTGCTGATCGGCCTGCTGCAACGCTACGCCATCGACAATGCGCACTTTGACGACCACCCCTTCCAACGCGCCGCGCCCACCGGTAAACGCATTGCCGTGGTCGGCGCCGGGCCCGCCGGCCTGGCCTGCGCCCATCGCGCTGCCTTGCATGGCCATGACGTGGTGATTTTCGAAGCGCGGGAAAAGGCCGGCGGCCTGAATGAATACGGGATCGCCAAGTACAAGCTGGTGGACGACTTCGCCCAGAAGGAGCTGGAGTTCCTGCTGCAAATCGGCGGGATCGAGATTCGACACGGCCAGCGCCTGGGCGACAACCTCACCCTGAGCGAACTGCACCAGCAATACGATTCGGTGTTCCTCGGCCTCGGCCTCGCCGCCAGCAAACAACTGGGTCTGCCCCATGAAGACGCCCCCGGCCTGCTCGCCGCCACCGACTACATCCGCGAACTGCGCCAGGCCGATGACCTGACCCAACTGCCGCTGGCCGACCGCTGCATCGTGCTCGGCGCCGGCAATACGGCCATCGACATGGCCGTGCAAATGGCCCGTCTCGGTGCCCGCGACGTCAACCTTGTCTACCGTCGCGGCCTGGCGGACATGGGCGCCACTCACCACGAACAGGACATCGCCAAGGCCAACCAGGTACGCCTGCTGACCTGGGCCCAACCCGAGGAAGTCTTGCTCGACGCTCAAGGCCATGTGCGCGGCATGCGCTTTGCCCGCACGCGCCTGGAAAACGGCCGCCTGAGCGCCACCGCAGACACCTTCGAACTGGCCGCCGATGCGATTTTCAAGGCCATCGGGCAAGGCTTCGACAACGCGGCATTGCACGATCCACTGGCCCAGCAACTGCATCGCGTGGGCGAGCGGATTTTCGTCGACGAGCACCTGCGCACCAGCATTCCAGGCATTTACGCCGGCGGCGATTGCGTGAGCCTCGGCCAGGACCTCACCGTGCAGGCGGTGCAACACGGCAAGCTGGCCGCCGAAGCCATGCACGCCCAACTCATGCTCAATGTGGAGGCTGCGTAATGGCCGATCTCTCGATTGTCTTCGCCGGTATCAAAGCCCCCAACCCGTTCTGGCTGGCCTCCGCGCCACCCACCGACAAGGCTTACAACGTGGTCCGCGCCTTTGAGGCCGGCTGGGGCGGCGTGGTGTGGAAAACCCTGGGTGAAGACCCGGCGGCGGTCAACGTGTCGTCGCGCTATTCGGCACATTACGGCGCCAACCGTGAAGTGCTGGGCATCAACAATATCGAGCTGATCACCGACCGTTCCCTGGAGATCAACCTGCGGGAAATCACCCAGGTGAAAAAGGACTGGCCCGACCGTGCGCTCATCGTGTCGCTGATGGTGCCCTGTGTTGAAGCGTCCTGGAAAAACATCCTGCCGCTGGTGCAAGCCACTGGCTGCGACGGCATCGAACTGAACTTCGGCTGCCCCCACGGCATGCCCGAACGCGGCATGGGCGCGGCGGTGGGCCAGGTGCCGGAATACGTGGAACAGGTGACGCGCTGGTGCAAGACCTATTGCTCACTGCCGGTGATCGTCAAGCTCACGCCGAACATCACCGATATCCGCGTGGCCGCGCGTGCCGCTTACAGAGGCGGTGCGGATGCGGTATCGCTGATCAACACCATCAACTCCATCACCAGCGTCGACCTCGAACACATGGTTGCCCTGCCCACCGTCGGTACGCAAAGCACCCACGGCGGTTATTGCGGCTCGGCAGTCAAGCCGATCGCCTTGAACATGGTCGCCGAAATCGCTCGCGACCCGCAGACCCAAGGCCTGCCGATCTGCGGCATCGGCGGCATCGGCAACTGGCGCGACGCCGCGGAATTCGTCGCCCTGGGTTGCGGCGCGGTGCAGGTGTGCACGGCGGCGATGCTGCATGGGTTCCGCATCGTTGAAGAGATGAAGGATGGGCTGTCGCGGTGGATGGACAGCCAGGGCTACACCAGCCTGCAAGCGTTTTCCGGGAAGGCGGTGGGCAATACCACGGATTGGAAGTACCTGGACATCAACTACCAGGTGATCGCCAAGATCGACCAAGAGGCCTGTATTGGCTGTGGCCGTTGCCATATTGCCTGTGAAGACACCTCGCACCAGGCCATCGCCAGCGTGAAACAGGCAGACGGTACGCACACCTACGAGGTCATCGATGATGAGTGCGTGGGCTGCAACCTGTGCCAGATCACCTGCCCGGTGGCCGACTGCATCGAGATGGTGCCGGTGGACACGGGCAAGCCGTTTTTGAACTGGACCCAGGACCCCCGCAATCCCTACCGGGAGGCTGTGTAGTCCTTTAGG
The DNA here is from genome assembly GCF_054667615.1 of Pseudomonas sp. S3_E10. Classification (NCBI taxonomy): domain Bacteria; kingdom Pseudomonadati; phylum Pseudomonadota; class Gammaproteobacteria; order Pseudomonadales; family Pseudomonadaceae; genus Pseudomonas; species Pseudomonas sp. S3_E10. Next base: position 4,941,020 of record NZ_CP162743.1, on the reverse strand, counting down.
CCGCTATCGGGAGCAAGCCCCCTCCCACATTTCGATGTGTGAACACATTCAAAATGTGGGAGGGGGCTTGCTCCCGATAGGGCCATCAGCCTCACCACAGACTCAAGGCTCCAACCCAATCCCCCGCAATATCACCGCCGTCACCGTCTGGATCGCCTTCTCGAACTGCCTATCCGACAGCGGCTGGTGATCATTCAAAATCTTCACCTGGTGGTCAAAGTCAGCGTAGTGCTGGGTCGAGGCCCAGATCATGTACAGCAGGCTCGACGGCTCCACCGGCAGGATGCGTTTGTCTTCCACCCACTGGCGAATTTTCGCCTCCTTCATCTTGGCCCAGTCGTACAGGCTTTCATCCAATGCCTCACCCAGAGTGGGCGCACCATGGATGATCTCGTTGGCCCAGACTTTGGAGCCATAGGGCCGCGTGCGCGAGCGTTGCATCTTGGCGCGGATGTAGCTGCTGAGCACCACCCGTGGGTCATCGAAAGTTTCGAAACTCAGGGCGTCCTGCTTCCACACATCGAGCAGGTCGAACAGCACCGCGCTGTACAACTCGCTCTTGGTGGTGAAGTAGTAATGCAGGTTGGAGCGCGGCAGTTGCGCTTGCTCGGCGATGTCGGCCATGGCAGTGCTGCCATAGCCTTTCTCGGCGAAGACTTTCTCCGCCGCCAGCAGGATTTTCTCGACGTTGACCCGACGAATTCCGATCTTGTGATTGCCCATAAGGGCTCCCTGACAACTACTTGGCCCAAAGACTACCATCCGCTCTAGATCGGGGCGACAGGGGCAACTGAAACTTCGTACACTGCCCGCTCCTGCCCATTGATTGGTATTGAACAATGTTGATCAAGAAATCCCTCACCGCCATCGCCCTGTTTGCTTCCCTGCTGGGTACCTCGGCGGCCTTTGCCCACGCCCATCTGAAAAGCTCGGAACCTGCCGCCGACAGCAGCGGCGCGGCGCCGAAGGAGCTGCGCCTGACGTTCAGCGAAGGCGTCGAGGCCACCTTCACCAAGGTATCCCTGAGCAAGGACGGCACCGAAGTTGCCATCAAGGGCGTAGAAACACCGGACGCCGACAAAAAAGTCCTGGTGGTCACCCCCGCTGCGCCATTGGCCGCCGGCAACTACAAAGTCGTGTGGAACGCCGTCTCGGTCGACACCCACAAGAGCAACGGTGAATACAGCTTCAAGGTTGGCCAATAACCGATGATGACGCTGCTGGTGCTGTGCCGCTTCCTGCATTTCAGCGTGGTGTTGCTGATGTTCGGGGCCTGCGTGTTCAGGCCCCGGCTTTTGGGCGCTGCACCGCAGCCGAGGCTGGACCGGCAACTGCTGCGCATCACCCGTGGCCTGGCCTGGGTGGCGCTGGTTTCCGGGGTGGCCTGGTTGTTGTTGATCACCGCAAGCATGGCCGGCAGTTGGAGCGCAGCGCTGCAACCGAGCACGGTGCGATTGGTGCTGGGCAAGACTTTTTTGGCCAGGTGTGGGGCTGGCACTTGCTGCTCAACCTGCTACTGCTGATCGCGCTGATCAAACCCTGGCCGGCCTTGCGCCTGGCGTTGCTGGCGCTATTGCTTGTAACCCTGGCGCCCGTCGGCCATGGCGCGATGCTCGACGGCCTTAGCGGGCAGTTGCTGATCCTTAATCAAATGGCGCACCTGGCCTGTGTCGGTGCATGGCTGGGTGGGTTGTTGTTGCTGGTCTTGATCCTCAGGCAACCGCCGGGGTATGCGTTGCAGACGGTCCTGCGGCGCTTCAGCGGTGTGGGCTACGGTTTGGTTGCCGGCTTGCTGGTCACCGGGCTGATCAACGTGCGCGTGCTCACCGGGCAACTGTGGCCCACGCCATTGTTCAGCGGGTTTGCGCTGATTCTGTTGATCAAGGCGATGCTCGTGCTGGGCATGGTAGCGCTGGCGTTGCTCAACCGGTTGCGCCTGGAGCAGTGCGAGCAGCGCCTGGCCGCCCTGAAAACCAGTGTGATGCTGGAATGGGCCCTGGGTGTGGGCGCGGTAGCGGCCGTGTCAGTGCTTGGCACCTTGCCTCCGATGGTCCTGGCTGGCTGAACCCCACCGCTCTCAAGTTTGAATGCAGCCCCCTCCCGCATTGACCGTGTCCGCTTTTTTAGATCACCTCCCGCTTAGTCATCGTATAACTTCTGCTTGACACTCCACGAAAACCCCGCAAATATCCCCTCAAATGTTGTACGACGACGTATAACAAATAATAAAAACAACAAAGAAGGGAGCACCGCTGTGAGTCAATTCGCCCGCAATTCCTCTTCACGCCTGGGCCTTATCGGCCTCGGCAGCCTGGCCTTCACCCTGCCTCTCGGTGCTCACGCCGAAGGTTTTGTCGATGACGCCAAGGCCACGCTCAACCTGCGCAACGCCTACTTCAACCGCAATTTCACCAACCCGGCCAATGCCCAGGGCAAGGCTGAAGAATGGACGCAGAGTTTCATTCTCGACGCCAAGTCCGGCTTCACCCAAGGCACCGTGGGCTTTGGCCTGGATGTGCTGGGCCTGTATTCGCAGAAGCTCGATGGCGGCAAAGGCACCGGGGGTACTCAGTTGCTGCCGATCCACGACGACGGCCGCCCCGCCGATAACTTCGGGCGCCTGGGCGTGGCGTTGAAAACCAAGCTATCGAAGACCGAGTTGAAGGTCGGCGAATGGATGCCGGTATTGCCGATCCTGCGTTCCGACGATGGCCGCTCCCTGCCCCAAACGTTCCGCGGCGGCCAGGTGACCTCCAATGAAATCGCCGGCCTGACCCTCTACGGCGGGCAGTTCCGGGGTAACAGCCCGCGCAACGACGCGAGCATGGAAGACATGTTCATGAACGGCAAAGCCGCGTTCACCTCCGACCGTTTCAACTTCGGCGGCGGCGAATACAGCTTCAACGAAAAACGCACCCAGGTCGGCCTGTGGTACGCCGAACTCACCGATATCTACCAGCAGCGCTACATAAACCTGACCCACAGCCAACCCGTGGGCGACTGGACCCTGGGCGCCAACCTCGGGTTTTTCAGCGGCAAGGAAGACGGCAGCGCCCTGGCCGGCGACCTCGACAACAAAACCACCTTCGCCCTGCTCTCGGCCAAATACGGTGGCAACACCTTCTACGTGGGCCTGCAAAAACTCACCGGCGACAGCGTGTGGATGCGCGTCAACGGCACCAGCGGCGGCACCCTGGCCAACGACAGCTACAACTCCAGTTATGACAACGCCAAGGAAAAATCCTGGCAGGTGCGCCACGACTTCAACTTCGCGGCACTCGGCGTGCCGGGGCTGACCTTGATGAACCGCTATATCAGCGGCAGCAACGTGCACACCGGGACGATCACCGATGGCAAGGAATGGGGCCGTGAATCGGAGCTGGCCTACACCGTGCAGAGCGGCGCGCTGAAGAACCTCAACGTGAAATGGCGCAACGCGTCAATTCGTCGGGACTTCAGCACCAACGAGTTTGACGAGAACCGGATTTTTGTCAGCTATCCGATTTCCCTGCTGTAGAACTTAGTCGTCCTCCTACAGCGAATCCCCTGTGGGAGGGCGGTGCGACGATTCGACTTGCTCCCGATATAGGTCAGTCAGTAACAGATACATTTACTGGCACTCCCTCATCGGGAGCCCCCTCCCACATTTTGACTCTCACTCGTCGGCAAGAGCGTTGACAACCTGGGGCTGCATCACAATACTTCGACACAGTCATACGACAACCTACAACAAAAATTTGGAATCCCCATGACCACGACCACCCAAGCGCCCTTCAACCGCCTGCTCCTCACCGGCGCCGCCGGCGGCCTCGGCAAAGTCCTGCGCGAGCGCCTGCGCCCCTACGCCCACGTCCTGCGCCTGTCCGATATCGCCGCCATGGCCCCGGCTGCCGATGTTTCGGAAGAAGTCCAGCCCTGCGACCTCGCCGACAAACAAGCTGTGCATCACTTGGTCGAAGGCGTCGACGCCATCCTGCATTTCGGCGGTGTCTCGGTAGAGCGCCCATTTGAAGAAATCCTCGGCGCCAATATCAGCGGCACCTTCCACATCTACGAAGCCGCCCGCCGCCATGGCGTCAAACGCGTGATCTTCGCCAGTTCCAACCATGTGATCGGCTTCTACAAGCAAACCGAAACCATCGACGCCCACTCCCCTCGCCGCCCGGACAGCTACTACGGCCTGTCCAAGTCCTATGGCGAAGACATGGCCAGTTTCTACTTCGACCGCTACGGCATCGAGACCGTGAGCATCCGCATCGGCTCCTCGTTCCCGCAGCCGCAGAACCGCCGCATGATGCATACCTGGCTGAGCTTCGATGACCTCACCCAACTGCTCGAACGTGCGCTGTACACGCCAAATGTGTGCCACACCGTGGTCTACGGCGTGTCGGACAACCTCGCTACCTGGTGGGACAACCGCTACGCCGCGCACCTGGGTTTTGTACCCAAGGACAGCTCCGAAGTGTTCCGCGCCCAGGTCGAAGCCCAACCGCCGGTGCCCGCCGATGACCCGGCCGCGGTGTATCAGGGCGGTGCGTTCTGCGCAGCCGGGCCGTTTGGTGACTGAGTTCACATCAACCCAAGGGAATGCGTTGCCATGACTGCTGAATTGATCGTCGATGCCCGCAACGCCGTGGGCGAATGCCCGGTGTGGGTGCCAGAGGAAAACGCGTTGTACTGGGTGGACATCCCCAATGGTCGCCTGCAACGCTGGAGCGCCGACAGCGGCCACCTCGCCGCGTGGAAAGCCCCGCAGATGCTGGCCTGCATCGCCCGCACCGAGGCGGGTAAGTGGGTCGCCGGCATGCAAACCGGTTTTTTCCAACTCACCCCGCACAACGACGGCAGCCTCGACACCGTGGCTTTGGCCAGCGTCGAGCACCCGCGTGAAGACATGCGCCTGAACGACGGCCGCTGCGATCGCCAGGGCCGCTTCTGGGCCGGCAGCATGGTCTTGAACATGGGCAAAAATGCCGCCGAGGGCATCCTCTACCGCTATGCGTCAGGCTCAGCACCCCACGCCCAACTGGATGGCTTCATCACCCTCAACGGCCTGTCCTTCAGCCCCGATGGCCGCACGATGTACGCCTCGGATTCGCACCCGCTGGTGCAACAGATCTGGGCTTTTGACTACGACATCGACACCGGCACGCCGTCCAATCGCCGCGTGTTCGTGGACATGCATAACCACCCTGGCCGCCCCGACGGCGCCGCGGTGGACGCCGACGGCTGCTATTGGATCTGCGCCAACGACGCCGGGTTGATCCACCGTTTCACCCCTGACGGCCGGCTGGATCGCTCCCTCAGCGTGCCGGTGAAAAAACCCACCATGTGTGCCTTTGGCGGCAGTCGCCTGGACACCCTGTTCGTCACCTCGATCCGTGACGACCAAAGTGAAGAGTCATTGTCCGGCGGCGTGTTCGCCCTCAACCCCGGCGTCACCGGATTGCCGGAGCCCACCTTCACCCTCTAGCTGCATCGCTGTGCCTTGAATAAAAAAATAACAACACAGGAGACACACCCATGGACTTCAAACGCACCTTGCTCGCCGCCGCAGTCTTCACCCTCAGCAGCGCCGCCCACGCGCTGGAAATCAAATTTGCCGATATCCACCCCGCCGGCTACCCCACCGTGGTTGCCGAAGAGAACATGGGCAAGGCACTGACGAAGGAAACCAACGGCGAACTGACCTTCAAGTACTTCCCTGGTGGTGTGCTCGGTTCCGAAAAAGAGGTGGTCGAACAGGCCCAGGTCGGCGCCGTGCAAATGACCCGCGTCAGCCTCGGCATTGTCGGGCCGGTGGTGCCCGATGTGAATGTGTTCAACCTGCCGTTCGTATTCCGTGACCAGGCGCACATGCGCAAGATCATCGACGGCGAGATCGGTGACGAAATCCTCGCCAAAATCACCAACTCCGAATTCGGCCTGGTGGCCCTGGCCTGGATGGACGGCGGCACGCGCAACCTCTACACCAAGAAACCGGTGCGCAAAATCGAAGACCTCAAGGGCATGAAGATTCGCGTGCAGGGCAACCCGATCTTCATCGAAGCCTTCAACGCGATGGGCGCCAATGGCATCGCCATGGACACCGGCGAGATCTTCAGCGCCTTGCAGACCGGGGTCATCGACGGCGCGGAGAACAACCCGCCGACCATGCTCGAGCACAACCACTACCAGAACGCCAAGTACTACACCCTCACCGAACACCTGATCCTGCCCGAACCCATCGTGATGTCTAAAATCACCTGGAACAAACTCACCCCCGCCCAGCAAGACATGGTGAAAAAAGCCGCCAAGGCCGCCCAGGCCGATGAGCGCACGCTGTGGGACGCCAAGTCCGCCAGCAGTGAGAAAAAACTCAAGGATGCCGGCGTCGAGTTCATCAGCGTCGACAAAAAACCCTTCTACGACGCCACCGCAGCGGTGCGGGCCAAGTACGGCGCGCCTTACGCCGACCTGATCAAGCGTATCGACGCCGTGCAGTAACGCCCTCCTCTCTGACAAGGCCCGGCGCGGTGGGTACTGACGCGCCCGGTCACGGTGAACGCCATGAAGAATTTACTGCTGCGCATCAACGACCGTATCTATATGACCTGTATCTGGGTCGCCGGCCTTTCGGTTCTCGGCGTCGCCCTGATCATCCCCTGGGGCATCTTCGCCCGCTACGTCCTGGGTACCGGCGCAAGCTGGCCGGAACCCACCGCTATCCTGCTGATGCTGGTGTTCACCTTTATCGGTGCCGCCGCCAGTTATCGCGCCGGCGCGCATATGTCGGTGGCCATGGTCGTTGACCGCCTGCCGCCCGCACAACGCCGCCTCGTCGGCATTTTCTCGCAACTGCTGATGGCGACCATCTGTCTGTTCATGGCCATTTGGGGCACCAAGCTGTGCCTGTCCACCTGGAACCAATTCATGAGTGCCATCCCCACCCTGCGCGTGGGCATCACCTACATGCCGATCCCTATCGGCGGTGTGTTGACGCTGATTTTTGTGGTGGAAAAACTCCTGCTCGGTGACCAGAGCAACCGTCGTGTGGTGCGCTTCGACCTCGTCGAAGAAAGTGAAGGGGCTGCGTGAAATGGATGCTTTAGTTCTGTTGGGCAGCTTTATCGCCTTGATCCTGATCGGCATGCCGGTGGCCTACGCCCTGGGCTTGTCAGCGCTGATTGGCGCATGGTGGATCGACATCCCCTTCCAGGCCCTGATGATTCAGGTGGCCGGCGGCGTGAACAAGTTTTCGCTGATGGCGATCCCGTTCTTTGTGCTGGCCGGGGCGATCATGGCCGAGGGCGGCATGTCGCGGCGCCTGGTGGCGTTTGCCGGGGTGCTGGTGGGCTTCGTGCGCGGTGGCCTGTCCCTGGTGAATATCGTGGCCTCGACCTTTTTTGGCGCCATCTCGGGCTCGTCGGTGGCGGATACCGCCTCGGTCGGCTCGGTGCTGATCCCGGAAATGGAACGGCGTGGCTACCCGCGTGAGTTCGCGACCGCCGTGACCGTCAGCGGCTCGGTGCAGGCGCTGTTGACGCCGCCCAGCCACAACTCGGTGCTCTACTCCCTGGCGGCCGGCGGCACGGTGTCCATCGCCTCGCTGTTCATGGCCGGCGTGGTCCCGGGCCTGTTGATGAGCGCGTGCCTGATGGTGCTGTGCCTGATCTTCGCGAAGAAACGCGACTACCCCAAAGGCGAAGTCATCCCCCTCAAGCAGGCGCTGAAAATTGCCGCCGATGCACTCTGGGGCCTGATGGCCATGGTGATCATTCTGGGCGGTATCCTCTCAGGGATCTTCACCGCCACTGAATCGGCCGCGATTGCCGTGTTGTGGGCGTTCTTCGTGACCATGTTTATCTACCGCGACTATAAGTGGAACGAACTGCCCAAGCTGATGCACCGCACGGTGCGCACCATTTCCATCGTGATGATCCTGATCGCCTTCGCCGCCAGCTTCGGCTACATCATGACCCTGATGCAGATCCCGGCGAAGATCACCACGCTGTTCCTGACCCTGTCGGACAACCGCTACGTGATCCTGATGTGCATCAACGTCATGCTGCTGTTGCTCGGCACGGTGATGGACATGGCGCCGCTGATCCTGATCCTCACGCCGATCCTGTTGCCGGTGGTGCTGGGTATCGGCGTCGACCCGGTGCACTTCGGCATGATCATGCTGGTGAACCTCGGCATCGGCCTGATCACCCCGCCGGTGGGCGCGGTGCTGTTCGTCGGCGCGGCAGTGGGCAAAACCACGATCGAGAAAACCGTGAAGGCGCTGCTGCCGTTTTACGCGGTGCTGTTCCTGATCCTGATAGCGGTGACCTACATCCCGGCCTTGTCGCTGTGGCTGCCGAGTGTGGTGCTGTAAACCCGCTCTCAAGCACAAAGCAGATCAAATGTGGGAGGGGGCTTGCTCCCTCCCACAATTTGCCCCTGCCACCGTCCCCCTTCATCCGGCGAAAGACCATGCCTTCAAACCTCATCGAAATCAGCGATCAACTCACACACCTCACCCTCGCCCCCGCCATCGGCGGCAGCCTCGTCAACTGGACCGCACGCGCCACGGGCCAGCCGCTGTTGCGGCATAACGACCAGCAGGCATTGAACATCGGCCTGCCCGGCAAGCTGGGCTGTTACCCCTTGGCGCCCTGGTCCAACCGCATTGCAAAAGAAGGGTTCGACAATCCCGACGGCTGGCTGGTGCTGACGCCCAACAGCGCCACCGATCCGTTTCCGATTCACGGCTCGGCCTGGCAGCAGGCGTGGCAGGTGGTCAGCCAAACGGCGAATGAAGTGGTGCTTGAGGTGCGGTGCGAGACACCGTTTACCTATCGCGCCGAGCAACGGATTGGGTTGAACAATGGGGAGCTGAGTATCGAATTGCGCGTCACCCACCTGGCGGAAAAAGCCGCGTGGCACGGGCTGGGGTTGCATCCCTACTTCCCGCGCCGGCCGGACACACGATTGCAGGCCTCGGCGGCACAGGTGTGGTTGAGTGATACCACGAAGTTGCCGACAGGCTTGGCGCCAGTGCCGCCCGAATGGGATTTTCAGCTATTGAAGGCGCTGCCCGAAGGTCTCGTGGACAACGGCTTTTGCCAGTGGGACGGGCATTGCCGCATTGAACAGCCCGAGCTGGGTTACGCCCTGGAATGCCAGGCCAGCGGCGCCGATTACTTCCTGCTGTACTGCCCGCCGGGGCTGGGGTTCTTTTGCATCGAGCCGGTGAGTCATCCGGTGAATGCTCATCACCTGCCGGGCAAACCGGGCCTGAAACTGCTGGAGCAAGGCCAATCAACCCACCTCGATTTCACCTTGAAATACATTCCAACTGTGGGAGGTGGCTTGCTCCCTCCCACATTTTGATTTGTGTTGTGTCAGGGATGTCAGGGCGGGCTGTTTTTCAGGCGCCCCGCCGTATCAATGCTCACCACCACCGACAACCCCGGCCGCAGCCGCTCACTCTCAACCTGGTCGGGATCCACCATAATCCGCACCGGCACGCGCTGAGCGATCTTCACAAAGTTGCCGGTGGCATTGTCCGCCTGCAACAGGCTGAACTCGGACCCGGTGGCCGGGGAAATATGCTGCACCGTGCCGTGGAATTTGCGGTGGTTCAGCGCATCCACGGTGAAGGTCACCGGTTGGCCGACCTGCACGTTGTCCATCTGGGTTTCTTTCATGTTCGCGATCACCCACAACTGCTTGGGCACCAGCGCCATCAACTGCGCGCCGGAATTGACGTAGGCCCCCAGGCGCACACCGATCTGCCCCAATTGACCGTCACGCGGCGCGGTAATGCGCGTGTTGGACAGGTCGATCCGCGCCAACTCCACCGCCGCATCGGCACTCGCGACCGCCGCTTCCAGGGAGCCGCGATTGACGATCACCGTTTGCAGGTCCTGCCGGGCAATTTCCAGGCTGGCCTGGGCTTGCGTCACGGCGGCGAGGGTTTGCGCATGGGCGGCACGGGTCACGTCCAGCTCGCGCCGGGACACCGACCCGTCGCTGATCAGCTCTTCGTTGCGGCGCAGGTCGGCGGTGCTTTTGCGCGCCTGGGCCTGGCTGTCCGCCAATGCCGCCTGGCGCAGCTTGATGGTCGCTTCGGCGCTGTTACGTTGCTGCACCACATTGGCCAAGGCGGCCTTCTGCACCGCCAACTGTGCCAGGGCCTGGTCCAGGCGCTGCTTGTAGATACGGTCGTCCAGGCGCACCAGCAAATCGCCGGCCTTGACGTACTGAAAGTCCTGCACCGGCACTTCAAATACATAGCCACTGAGCTGCGGACCAATGATCGTCACCTGCCCGCGCACCAGCGCGTTTTCGGTGGTTTCCACGGCGCTGCTGAACGGCGGCAACTGCCAGGCGTAAAGCACAATCAACACCCCCACCACGGCAATCGCGGCAAAGCCCAGGGACGAGAGTATGCGCACCCGCAACGAACGCGGCTCGGTAACGGTGGCGCCCGGCGGCGTAGTGCCTTCCGGGGTGGAGGCGATGGCATTGGTGGTCGTGGTCGTGGGTTCGGTCATGAAGTCGCGCCGCTGGGTTGAACGGGAGTGGCCGTTTTGGTGGTGCTCATCAACCACAGACTGCGGATAAAGATCCAGGTCATGGTCAGCATCGCGATAATCGCGATCAGCATAAAGACATCGTTGTAAGCCATGACGTTTGCCTCACGGGTAGCCGCCGTGGCCAGGCTGCGAATGCCCATGAGGTTGCGCAGTTCCGGGTCGGCGACAAGACCGCCATAAGCCGAACCGCCGCTCTGCACCCGTGCGGCCACACGCGGGTCAATCAGGCTCAGGTGTTCGACGATCATGCTGGAATGGTACTTCTCGCGCACCACCTGGAAGGTGCCGAGCAACGCTGCGCCAATCAGCCCGCCGAGGTTCTGGCAAATGCCGAACATCACCGAAAAGCTCACCAGATTGCGCGGGTTGGCCAATACGTTTTTGGTGCCCAGCACCATGGTCGGCCCCAGGAAGAACGTGCCGCCAAAGCCCAGCAGGAACTGGCTGACGTACAGATTCTCGGGGCGGGTCAGGTTGCTGGAAAAGCTGTCCATTACCGAGCCGGTTGCCATCAGCGCCAGGGAAATCACCAGCGGCATCAACAAGTGGGCCGGGTTGATGGTTAACGCGCTGACCACCAACCCGCTGATCGCCCCGGCCAGCATCACCACGTACAGGGTGTGCATCTGCTGGTAACTCATGTTCAGCATCTGCATGAAGCCCACCGCACCGGTGGACTGCTCGGACAGCACCATGCGAATCAGGATCACTGCCAGCGCCAGGCGAATCATGGTGCCGCTGCCCAGCCAGCGGGTCATCAACATCGGGTTGGCGCGGTTATGTTCGATGGCCAGGCCGGCCATGATCAACACCAGCGAACAGGCCGAGGCGACGCCGATCCACGGCGCTTCCAGCCACCAGTCGATACGCCCCAGGGACAGCACCGCGCAGAGCAGCGCGACGCCGCTGGCGAGAATGGCGAAGGTGAGAAAGTCGAGTTTTTCAAAGGTCTTGAAACGATCGCCAGGCGGCAGCTTGAGCAGGAACACGCAGCCGAGGCAGATCAGCGCCAGGCCCAGCTCGAACAGGTACAGGCCCCGCCATTCGGCGATTTGCAGCAGGTCTTCGGAGAACAGCCGCGCCAGCGGCAACGCCAGTTGCGCCGTGCCCAGGCCCAGCACCAGCGACTTCAAGCGCCACTTCGCCGGGAACGCCTGGATCATGTAGTACAAACCCAACGAACTCAGCGCCGCCCCCACCATCCCATGCGCCGCACGCACCGCGATGGCTGAACTGAGGTCGTTGACGAACAAATGGCCGAAGGTCACCAGCGCATACAACACCAGGAACACCTCGGTAAACGCGCGCAGGCCGAACTGTTGGCGAAACTTCACCAGCAGCAGGTTCATGCAAACGTTGGTCATCACATAAGCGGCGGGCAGCCAGGCCATTTCCGCCGTGGTCGCGCCGAGGGCGCCTTGCAGGTATTGCAGGTTGGCGATGACCAGGGCGTTACCCAGGCCACCGGTGATGGCGACCAGCACGCCCACCAGTGCGAACAGCCAACGCTTGTGCGTGGGGTGCAACGGTGTCGACGGCGAACCCGGCAGGCTCGGGCGCTCGTGGGGTTCCCAGGTGTGGGGGGTGTATTTGTCCATTCAATGACCTGGATGAGCCGGCGGTTGGGATCGCAGGGGGCGTTATTCAGGGAGTAGTAAACCTGAATGGAGTTCATCTTGTCATGTTGGCGGGGAATTAACGGCTGAAGCGGGCACGGTCAAAAATGTGGGAGGGGGGCTTGCTCCCGACGGCAGTGGGTCAGCAACAGATGCATCCACTGACACTTCCTCATTGGGAGCAAGCCCCACATTCAGATCTCTTGTGCATTCAGAAGAGCAATCAGATCCAACCGAGCCAACTCCAGTAGGTCGCGGCAAACACCAGCATCAGCCCGTACCCGATCAGCGTCACCAGGATGCCCACCTTGGCAAACTGGCGCGCCGTGAACGTGCCGGTGCCCAAGCACACCATGTTCTGCGGCGCATTGATCGGCAGGATAAACCCGTAGCTCATCACAAACCCCAACAGCATGGTCATCCCCAACCGGCTGAAATCCCCCGGCAAGGTCTGCAGTACCGCAATCAATATCGGCAGCAACGCCGAGGTCAACGCCGTGGCGCTGGCAAACCCCAGGTGAATCACGATCAAAAACGCCCCCAGAATCGCAAACACCCCCAACGGCCCCACCTGATCCAGCCCCGTGTGGGCCACGACGGCAGAACCCAGCCACTGCCCGGCCTGGGTGCTCAGCAACGCCGTACCGAGGCTGATCCCCACGCCGAACACAATCACCGTGCCCCACGGAATCCGCGACTGCACATCCTTCCAGGTCATCACGCCGATACCCGGCAGCAACAGGCACACCAACCCGGCGTAGGTGGTCGAGGTGGTGTCGAACGCGTGCAGGCGCCCTTCCGTGGCCCAGGCCAGCAGCAGCAACAGCGACACGCTCAGCAGGCGTTTCTGTGGGCCGGTCATGGGGCCGATATCGACCAGGGACTGCGCCACCGCCTCCTTGCCACCGGGGATGCTGTCGGTTTCGGGAGGCAGCAACTTGAGCACCAGAAACAGCAACACCGCCGACATGATCAGCGCCCACGGCGCACCGGCGATCAGCCAGTCGATCCACGACACGCGCTGGCCGAGCATTTTGTCCATGAAGCCCACGGTCAGCAGGTTCTGCGCGGCGGCGGTCTGGATGCCGACGTTCCAGAGGCTGGTGCCCTGGGCCACCACGATCATGATCCCGGCGGCGATGTTCGAGCGTTTATCGACGCCGAACGCGGCGATCACGCCCATCATGATCGGCACCACACAGGCGCTGCGTGCGGTGGCGCTGGGCACCACCAGGCTGAGCAGAATAGTCACCGCAATCGCCCCCAGCAGAATGCGCCGGGTGCTGGTGCCGACGCGGCTCAAGGTAACCAGGGCGATGCGCCGGTCCAGGCCGGTGTGGGTCATCGCGGCGGCGATAAACAACGCGCCCGCCACCAGCGCCAGCGCCGGGTTGGAAAACCCGGTGAGGGCCATGCTGATCGCCGGGCTGCTGCCGATCAGGTGCGCGGGGTCTTGCAGCGACGGCGCGGTACCGAGCAAAAACGCCATGAGCGAGGTGATCATGATCGCGCTGGCCTCATAGGACACCGCTTCGGTAATCCACACCACCACCGCAAACGCGAGGATCGCCAGCATCCGCTGCCCCGCTACCGGCAAGTCGGCGGGCAGCGGCAACAGCAGCACACCGGTCATCACCAGTACGGCGACCACCAGGCCCAACGGTAATTTGAAAGATGCCGCGCTCACGGGGTGCTCCAGGGCTCTAAATCAAGCCTTGAGCATGAGGCAAAGCGCCGCGCCGCGTGTTGACAGGTGTCAATGGGCTAGCCCAATAACTGACTCAACACCGCCCGCAACTTTCCAGGTTTGACCGGCTTGTTCAACAGCGGCGCATCCAACCGCCGCAGCGCACGGCGGCACTGGTCGGTGCGGTCCGCGGTGATGATCACCGCCGGGATCTTCTGCGCGAAATGCTCGCGCAACTGCCGCACCACCTGGCAGCCCAGTACGCCGTGGTCCAGGTGATAGTCCGCCAGGATCAGCTCCGGCGCCCTGCCCTGCAACGCCAGCAACGCGCCGGCCTGGTCGGTGGCGATGACGACCTCGCAGCCCCACTGGCCGAGCAACGCACGCATGCTCTCCAGGATGCTGGTTTCGTTATCGATCACCAGCAAGCGCCGGCCCGGCAGCGGGTTGCCCGTGGTCGGTTGCACCGGCAACTGGCTGATCGCCGCTGGCATCTGGGCGCTCAGCGGCACTTCGATGCTGAACAGCGAGCCCCGCCCCGGCCACGAACGCACGGCGATGCTATAACCGAGCACCTCGGCGATACGCTCGACAATCGCCAGGCCCAGCCCCACCCCTTTGCGGTCGGCGGCGCGGCCCACGTCCAGTTGGTTGAACTCAAGGAAGATCGCCTCCAGCCGGTCGGCCGCAATGCCGCGCCCGGTGTCCCACACCTCCAGGCGCAGGTAATCACCACGGCGGCGTGCGCCGAGCAGGATGCAGCCTTCATCGGTGTAGCGGCAGGCATTGCTGAGGAAATTACGCAGGATCCGCGTGAGCAGGCGCAGGTCGGTATGCACCGCGTAGTGCCCCATGCGCACCCGCAGGTTGAGGCCGGCGGCCTGGGCCACCGATTGAAACTCCGAGACCAGCGGCGCAAACACTTCATCCAGCCGATACAGGGCCACGTCCGGCTTGACCGCCGCTTGGTCCAGCCGCGAAATGTCGAGCAAGTCGGTGAGCAGATCTTCCGCGCCTTCCAGGGCCTGGTGGGTGCGTTCCACCAGCACCTGCTCGACGCTGGGCAGGTTACGTTCACGCAACGTGGCAATCAGCAGCCGCGCGGCATTGAGCGGTTGCAGCAGGTCATGGCTGGCGGCGGCGAGGTATTTGTCCTTGCTGCGGTTGGCCGCCTGGGCGGCATCGCGGGCGTCGCGCAGGGCTTGCTCGACCTGTTCGCGCTGGGCGATCTGCTGTTGCAGGTTGTGGTTGGCTTCCAGCAGCTCGTCGGTGCGCGCGGCCACGCGCTGCTCCAGCTCGTCGTTCAGGCGGATGTAGCGCCTGCGCTCGTCCTCCAACTCATCCAGGCGCGCCGTCAGCTCCGGGTAGTGGCTCTTGCGCGCCGACTGGTCGCCCAGCCCCAGCAGCCCGGCGAGGGCGCGTTGCTGCTCGTCAGAGCGCTTCGCCATACACGACCTCGACGTCACGCTGGCTCGACTCACGTGGGTTGGTAAGGATGCACGGGTCGTCCATCGCATGCTCGGACAAGAACGGAATATCCGCCACGCGCACCCCATGCAGGCCGAGGGTTTCGTGGAAGCCGATCGCGTGCTTCAACGCGATCAGGTGCTCCACCAGCCGCGCGCAGATCTGCCGATGGTTAAGGCCCCGGCAGTCGATGCCGAAGGTCTCGGCGATCACCTTGAAGCGCTCTGGCGCCGAGTTGTAGTTGAACGCCACCACATGTTCCACCAGCACCGCGTTACACAACCCGTGAGGCAGGTCGAGAAAGCCGCCGAGGCTGTGGGACATGGCGTGTACCGCGCCGAGAATCGCATTGGAAAACGCCAGGCCCGCCTGCATGCTGCCGAGCATGATTTTTTCACGCAGGGCAATGTCACTGGGGTTGGCGATCATCTGCACCAGGTTGCCGTTGATCAGGCGCATCGCTTCCAGCGCATGGGGGTCGGTCAATGGGCCATGGCCGGTGGACACGAACGCTTCGATGGCATGCACCAGCGCATCGATACCGGTACAGGCCGACAGGAACGGGTCCATGCTGGCCGTGGTTTCCGGGTCGATCAGCGACACATCCGGCACCACCGCCTTGCTGACGATGGAGAACTTCATGCGCTCCTGCTGGTTGGAAATGATCACGAACTGCGACACATCCGCCGACGTACCGGCGGTGGTGGGGATGAGAATCAGCGGCGGGCTGGGCACGCGAATGGTGTCCACCCCTTCGAATTCGAGGATGCTGCGCCCGTGAGCGACCACAATGCCGATGGCCTTGGCGCAGTCCATGGGGCTGCCGCCGCCGATGGCCACGATCACGTCGCAATGGTGTTCGCGGTACACCTCGGCGCCCTGCATCACTTCTTCGACGCGGGGGTTGGGCGACACGGCGCTGTACAGGCAGTAGTCGATGCCGATGGCTTGCAGGCTGGCTTCCACGTCCGCCACCCAGCCGGCGGCGATCACGCCGGGGTCGCTGACCACCAGCACCTTGCGCGCGCCGAAGGTCTTGGCGTAATTGCCCACGTTATGCCGGCAGCCGGCGCCAAAGATGATTTCAGGCGAGACGAATTTACGCAGGAGGCTCAAGTTGGGGCTCATTGGAAAGCCTGTTTTTATTATTTTGGAAGATGCGCTCCACACTAACCGATCCGGCCGCGAATGCAATCAGACCAAAGAGGCATCCTCCGTGCGGCGCCCGCGATCAGCGGCTGGCGAAGTACATGGTCACTTCAAAGCCGATACGCAGGTCGGTGTAGGTCGGTTTAGTCCACATGGGGTAGTCCTCTTGTTATGCCGGAAGATTCCGGTAGAGGCATTAATGCATGGGGGGATGGGTGTGCGAATGCTACTTTCGAAGGAGTGAATGCACTGCAATAGTCGCGAATGTACCCAGGACAAAATGTGGGAGGGGGCTTGCTCCCGATGGCGGTGGGTCAGTCAACATTCATGTCACTGACCCACTGCTATCGGGAGCAAGCCCCCTCCCACAGGGGACCGCGTTGCAATCAGGGGGTCAGAAGAACCCCAGCGGATTGATGTCGTAGCTCACCAGCAGGTTCTTGGTCTGCTGGTAGTGATCGAGCATCATCTTGTGGTTCTCACGCCCCACGCCCGATTTCTTGTACCCGCCAAATGCCGCGTGCGCCGGGTACAGGTGGTAGCAGTTGGTCCACACACGCCCGGCCTTGATCGCCCGGCCCATGCGATAGGCGCGGTTGATGTCGCGGGTCCACAAACCGGCGCCCAGGCCGAACTCGCTGTCGTTGGCAATCGCCAGGGCCTCGGCTTCGTCCTTGAAGGTGGTCACACCCACCACTGGGCCGAAGATTTCCTCCTGGAACACGCGCATCTTGTTGTGGCCCTTGAGCAGCGTCGGCTGGATGTAATACCCGCTGGCCAGGTCGCCATCCAAACGCTCGGCCGCGCCGCCGGTGAGCAGCACCGCGCCCTCTTCCTGGGCGATCTTGAGGTACGAGAGGATCTTGTCGTATTGCTGCTCGGACGCCTGGGCGCCGACCATGGTCTCGGTGTCCAGCGGGTTGCCGCGCTTGATCTTGACGATCTTCTTCATCACTTCGGCCATGAACGGCTCGTAGATCGACTCCTGCACCAGCGCCCGCGACGGGCAGGTGCACACTTCGCCCTGGTTGAAAAATGCCAGCACCAGGCCTTCGGCGGCTTTTTCAATGAACGCAGGCTCGGCGTTCATGATGTCTTCAAAGAAGATGTTCGGCGATTTGCCGCCCAGCTCCACCGTGGACGGAATAATGTTTTCGGCCGCGCAATGCATGATGTGCGCGCCCACCGGGGTGGAGCCGGTAAAGGCGATCTTGGCGATGCGCTTGCTGGTGGCTAACGCCTCTCCCGCCTCGCGGCCAAAGCCCTGCACGATGTTCAGCACGCCCGGTGGCAGCAGATCGGCGATCAGCTCGGCAAACACCATGATCGACAGCGGCGTCTGCTCGGCCGGCTTGAGCACGATGCAGTTACCGGCGGCCAGGGCCGGGGCGAGTTTCCAGGCGGCCATCAGCAGCGGGAAGTTCCACGGAATGATCTGCCCGACCACGCCCAGCGGCTCGTGGAAATGATAGGCCGTGGTCAGTTCGTTGATCTCGGCGGCGCCGCCTTCCTGGGCGCGGATGCAACCGGCGAAGTAGCGGAAGTGGTCGGCAGCCAGGGGTACGTCGGCGTTGAGGGTTTCGCGCACGGCCTTGCCGTTGTCCCAGGTCTCGCTCACGGCCAGCACTTCGAGGTGTTGCTCGATGCGGTCGGCGATTTTCAGCAGCACCAGGGAACGGTCCTGGGCCGAGGTCTTGCCCCAGGCGTCGGCGGCGGCGTGCGCGGCATCCAGGGCCTTGTCGATGTCGGCGGCGTTGGAACGCGGGAACTCGGCGATGACTTCACCGGTGACCGGCGAGGAATTGGTGAAGTACTCACCACTGAGCGGCGCAACGAACTCGCCGCCGATGAAATTGCCGTAGCGCGATTTGAAGCTGACGATAGCGCCAGGGGTACCAGGTTGTGCGTAGATCATGTTGAAGCCTCTGTCTGGGTCCGGGCCTGTCGGTCAACAGGCGATGACCCGATAGTAAAGAGCCCCCGCCGCCGGGCGAATGCGCCGTTGGCAGGGGGGGCTCTTGTTATTTGGTCGTAGATTTAGTGCTTGGCGACCAGCTCTTTAGGCAATTTGAACGTCCAGAGCATGCCGCCCTGGTTGAAGTCCTTGACCCGCTTGGCCACCTCGCCGCCCCACAACGGCACCGCGCCGCCCCAGCCGGAGAGCACCGACACGTACTGTTCGCCGTCCATTTCCCAGGTCACAGGCGAGCCGAGCACGCCGGAACCGGTCTGGAATTCCCAGACCTTCTCACCGGTCTTGGCGTTGAACGCCTGCAGGAACCCTTCCGGCGTGCCGGTGAACACCAGGTTGCCCTTGGTGGTGAGCACCCCGCCCCACAGCGGCGCGAAGTTCTTGTGGCGCCAGACTTCCTTGCCGGTTTTAGGGTCGATGGCGCGCAGCACGCCGATATAGTCTTCGTTCAGCGGCTTGATGGTGAAACCCGCGCCAAGGAACGCCGCGCCTTTCTTGTAGGCAATGCCTTCATTCCAGATATCCATGCCCCATTCGTTGGACGGCACATAGAACAGCCCGGTGTCGCGGTTGTAGGCCATCGGCATCCAGTTCTTCGCGCCGAGGAACGCCGGCGCGACAAACACCGAGGTGCCCTTGGTTTCACTGCCCGGCGCGCCGGGGCGGCTGGCTTCGTTGTAGATCGGCCGGCCGTTCTTATCCAGGCCGGTGGCCCAGGTGATCTTGTCGACAAACGGGAAGCCACGGATGAACTTGCCGTTGGTGCGGTCGAGCACATAGAAGAAGCCGTTACGGTCAGCGGTCGCCGCCGCTTTGATTTCCTTGCCGCCGTCGGTGTAGTTGAAGGAGATCAGCTCGTTGACGCCGTCATAGTCCCAACCGTCGTGGGGCGTGCTCTGAAAGTGCCACTTGATGGTGCCGTCGTCCGGGTTCAGCGCCAGGCGCGACGACGAATAGAGGTTGTCGCCAGGGCGCAGGTGCGAGTTCCACGGCGCCGGGTTGCCGGTGCCGAACAACAGCAGGTTGGTTTCCGGGTCGTAGTAGCCGCCCAGCCACGGTGCTGCGCCGCCGGTCTTCCACAGGTCGCCGGGCCAGGTCTTGCCCGCCTCGCCACCGGAGATACCGTTTTCCACGGCCTTGCCGTCCTTGTAGACGTAACCCATATGGCCTTCGACGGTCGGACGGCTCCACAACAGGTCGCCGTTTTTCGGGTCGTAGGCCTCGATCTTGCCCACCACACCGAACTCGCCCCCGGCCACGCCGGTGATCAGTTTGCCGTTGATCACCAGCGGCGCGGCGCTGATCGAGTAGCCTTCCTTGTGGTCGGCGACTTTCTTGCTCCACACCACTTTGCCGGTGTCTTTGTTCAGGGCCACCAGCTTGGCGTCGAGGGTGCCGAAGAACACCAGGTCGCCATACAGCGCCACGCCACGGTTGATCACGTCACAGCAGGGGCGGATGTCATCGGGCAGGCGCGCATCGTATTGCCAGAGCTTCTTGCCGGTGCGCGCGTCCACCGCGAACACCCGCGAGTAGGAACCGGTGAGGTACATGACCCCGTCCTTGACCATCGGCTGCGCCTGCTGCCCGCGCTGTTTCTCGCCACCAAACGAAAATGCCCAGACCGGGCGCAGCTCCTTGACGTTGTCCACGTTGAGCGTATCGAGCGGGCTATAACGCTGGCCCTGCACGCCAAGGCCGTTGGTGACGATCTGCCCGGGGGTTTTCGGGTCCTGGAGGATGTCCTGGTCGGTCACGGCCGCCATGGTTTGGCCGGATAACAGGATGGCACCGAGCAACACACTCAAGGCGAAGGGTTGGCGACGTGCGGGTTGGGTCATGACGGCTACCTCTGCGGTTTTTTGTTATATCCGGGAAATTTTCCCGGTCTGGTGCAGATTCTTGGGCGCAGGGGCGATTGTCACAATTGACCGCAGTATCGAGATCGCTAGTTCCTTAGTAGCGGGTATCCACCCGTTGCATCTGCGCGCGCTCGTAGCGCGGGTACAGGTGGCTGACGCTGCGGATCAGTTCATAGCGGCCCAGGCTGATCGCGGCGAACCGCTCGGGGATGGGGCTGCGGATCATCTCGGCCATGTCGCTGCCCTGGGCGGCGCCGTCGCGCAGCAGTTGATCGAGCCAGGTGAGGTAGTCGCGCATCTGCGCGAAGGGCTGCGCATCGCTGGCCACCGGGCCATGGCCGGGCACGATCAGGCTCCAGGGCAAGGCTTGCAGGGTGTCGAGGTCGGCCAGCCACACCGCCAGCCCAGGGCTGTTGGGGGTGGTAAGGGCGCGCTGATAAAACACCAGGTCACCGGCAAACAGCACGCCGGTACTCTGGTCGAGAATCGCCAGGTCAGCGCCGGTGTGCCCGGTGAGTGCCAGCAGGCGCAGGTCGTGGCCGTCCACGCTGAGCACACCGGGCTCCAGCACCTGGGTGGGCAACACCACTTCGGTGCCGCGCATCCAGTCGCCGACCATGCGGTAGAGGTTCTGCGCCATGCTGTCGCCCTGCTCGTGCAGTAACTGCGTGGTGTCGGCCAGCGCGCCGATGGGGACGTCCTTGAACGCCTGGTTGCCCAGCGCATGGTCGGGGTGATGATGGGTAATCAGCACCCGGACCACCGGTTTGGCGGTGACCTTGGCAATGGCCTGGCGCAGGGCTTCGCCGTAGCGCCGCGACGGGCCAGTGTCGATCACCACCACGCCGGCCTCGGTGACGATGAACGCCGTGTTGACGATATTGCCGCCATTGGCCTTGGCAAAGTTGTCGGTGCTGCCTTCGAGCAGCCAGGTGTCGTCGGCGATCAGTCGGGGTTTGAGGGCGTAGTCGAGGTCTGCCAGGGCGGGCAGGCTCAGGCCCAGGCACAACAAGAGAATCCAGCGCATGCCGCGCTCCTTCTGGTCAGGGGATGGCCGCGTCGAATTCGTTGCCGCTGTTGTCACGCAGCACCAGGCGGGTGGGCCCTGGCGCGTCGATATCGAACGCCAGGTTGGGGTTTTCGCTGACCGCCGGGAACAGCTCCAGTTCGGCCAGCACCTGATCATCCCGGCCACGCAATTGCGCATGGTTGAGAAAAAATTCCGGGATGCCGCTGACCATGCCGTTGTCCATCGGGTGCGCCACCTGCACGCGCACCCGGCTGAATTCGCCACGTGGGTAACGCCCGCCGAGCACCTCGCCGATATGCTCCTCCCACCCCGGTTGGCTACGCACCACGCTGGGTGCGGTGCAGCCACCACCGGCGGCGTCGATCAGGGTCGAGCCGACGTGCCACAGCCCGTCTGTGGTGAGTACCGCCGCGCGCAACGGCGTGGCCTGTTCGATGCGAATACGGATCGCCAGCCACGGCAACACCCCGGCCTTGGGTTCAAACTCAACAATCTTCGGCAGCGGGTTCAGCTCGGCCCAGGCCAGGATCTTCACCACCTCGCCGTTGAACGCACGGGCGTCGATTTCCAGCGGCACCTGGCGCGCATCCTCGGCGAACGGCGGCGCCAGCAGCTTGACCCGCTCGTCGAACACAAACGGCGCATCCGCCAGGAACTGCTTGTGGTAGAAGGCCCACATCACCGACGGCACCGGGTCGACCTCCACGGCGTGCGCCGCCAACGGCAGCCAGCAGGCCAATATGCAGCTCAGTCGCCAGTTCATCGCCTGCTCCTATTGGTACATGTCGGGCACTTCGTACTGCAGGCCGTAGTGGCTATAGATGCGCTGCACCGAGCCATCGCGGATCAGCGCTTCCAGCGCCTCTTCCACGGCATAGGCCAACTGGCGATTGCTCTCGTGCACCGCCATGCCGATCTCCCAGCGCTGCTTGCCCATGTTGGGGTAAGCGTTTTGCGCCAGGGCCAGTTGCGGGTCGTGGGCCTCGTGCACCTGCCAGTCGATTTCACCGCGCATGGCCATCACCGCGTCGACCTCGCCGGCCTTCATCGCCGCGAACGCCTGGGGCACGCCGGGGTAGTGACGGGTCTTGCCGGCGAGCATGCCGTTGAATACCGAGGTGAGGTAGAACGACGGCACGCTGTCGACTTCGACGCCAATCGGGTGCTGCTCGAACACCGCCACACTGGCGACCTTGTCCAGGCGTCGGCGGTCATACGCCACCTGCCATTGTTCGTTCTGGTAGGGCCCGAACATCACCACGTGGCCGTTTTCCAACTCGCCCTGGTCGTTGCGCTTTTGTGCGTAGGCAGGGTCGTAGGGCGCGCGCATCATCAGGTCGGCCAGTTGCTGGTGGTGCAACGGGCTGCCGCGCCAGATGTAGTCGCGCAGGTCGTCGTCGAGTTTCTCGCCGGCCGGCGCCCAGATCAGCGCCAACCGCACCCCCAGCGCCTTGGCCAGGGCCTGGGCCAGTTCCACGTCCACCCCCCGTGGCGTGCTGCCGTCCAGGAAGCTGTAGGGGGCGAAGTCTTTGTACACCGCCACTTTGATCTCGCCGGCGGCGATCATCTGGTCATAGCTGCGCACCTGTGCCTGTGCCGTCTGGCAACACAGCAGGGCCAGGCCAAGCACATACGCGAACAGGCGCATGGGTTACTCCTCGACGTGCACGGAGTCCAGGTAGGTACGCACCGCCCACAAGGCCTCCTGGCTCAGGTAATCGGCCATTTTCGGCATATACACCCGACCGTCGCGCACCGCGCCGTGGCGCACGCGCTCCACAAACCACTCATCACCGGCCTCGCCCGCATCCAGCATGCGCAAGTCGGGGGCGATACCACCGGACTTGGCTTCCAGGCCGTGGCAGGCAGCGCAGTTCTGGTTGTAGGCCGACGAGCCGATTTCCACGGCCTTGTCATGTTCCGGCGAGGTGCGATACGGATTCACCGCCGCCCAGCCGTCGGCATCGACCGGCACACCGGCGTCTTTGATCGAGGTCAGGCCCTTGGTTTCCACCGCTTGCGGAACCACGTTGCCATGCGCCCAGGCGGAGCCGGCACCGATCACACCCACCAACAGGCCAGCCACGAGCCAGGCATTGTGTTTTGTTGTCATTATTTTGCCCTCAGAATTGCACGCAAAACCTCATTACAGAGGCTATGGCAACCATCTTAGAAAGCCCTGGGCATGGGCCGTATGCTGCTTTGGTGGTCGGCCTCTCCTCCCTTGGTAGTAGGGCTTGAGGGGCACGCCTAAAACAGCGGCGGTCCGGGAAGTCTTCCCGGCCACAGCGGGACTTTTTCCGTATCCGCCCAATGCCCCGGCGCTCCACCCTGTGCAGGCCAAAACCTCCACTGGGAACTGCAACCATGACAATAAGATCGCTACCCGCCCGTTCACCGTTGAGCCTTGCCGTGCAGGCCTTGCTGCTGGTCGGCAGCCTGTCGTTGAGTGCCACCGGCTTTGCCGCCGCCGAGCCTGCCCCTTCTACCCAAAAACCGACGCGCAACGTCACCTGGGAAGACATCGCCAACGACCACCTGACCACCCAGGACGTGCTGCAATACGGCATGGGCACCAACGCCCAGCGCTGGAGCCCGCTGGCGCAGGTCAACGACAAGAACGTGTTCAAGCTCACCCCGGCCTGGTCCTATTCGTTCGGCGATGAGAAGCAGCGCGGCCAGGAGTCCCAGGCCATCGTCAACGACGGCGTGGTCTACGTCACCGGGTCCTATTCCCGCGTATTTGCCCTCGACGCCAAGACCGGCAAGCGCCTGTGGACGTACAACCACCGCCTGCCCGACAACATTCGCCCGTGCTGTGACGTGGTCAACCGCGGTGCGGCGATTTTCGGCGACAAGATCTACTTCGGCACCCTCGACGCGCGCCTGATCGCCCTCGACAAAAACACCGGCAAAGTGGTGTGGAACAAAAAATTCGGCGACCACGCCGCCGGCTACACCATGACCGGCGCCCCGGTGCTGATCAAAGACAAAGTCAGCGGCAAAGTACTGCTGATCCACGGCAGCTCCGGCGATGAATTCGGCGTGGTCGGCCAGCTGTATGCGCGCGACCCGGACACCGGCGAAGAAGTCTGGATGCGCCCGTTCGTGGAGGGCCACATGGGTCGCCTGAACGGCAAGGACAGCACGCCCACCGGCGACGTGAAAGCACCGTCGTGGCCGAACGACCCGACCACCGAAACCGGCAAGGTCGAAGCCTGGAGCCACGGGGGCGGCGCACCTTGGCAGAGCGCGAGTTTCGATGCCGAGACCAATACCATCATCGTCGGCGCCGGCAACCCCGGCCCGTGGAACACCTGGGCGCGGACGGCCAAGGACGGCAACCCCCACGACTTCGACAGCCTCTACACCTCCGGCCAGGTCGGCGTCGACCCCAGCACCGGTGAAGTGAAGTGGTTCTACCAGCACACCCCCAACGACGCGTGGGATTTCTCCGGCAACAACGAGCTGGTGCTGTTCGACTACAAGGGCAAGGACGGCAAAGTGGTCAAGGCCACCGGCCACGCCGACCGCAACGGTTTCTTCTACGTGGTCGACCGCAACAACGGCAAGCTGCAGAACGCCTTCCCGTTCGTGGACAACATCACCTGGGCCAGCCACATCGACCTGAAGACCGGCCGCCCGGTCGAGAACGAAGGCCAGCGCCCGGCCAAGCCATTGCCCGGCGAAACCAAAGGCAAACCGGTGGAAGTCTCGCCGCCGTTCCTGGGGGGCAAGAACTGGAACCCCATGGCCTACAGCCAGGACACCGGGCTGTTCTACATCCCGGGCAACCAGTGGAAAGAGGAATATTGGACCGAAGAGGTCAACTACAAGAAGGGCTCGGCGTACCTGGGCATGGGGTTTCGCATCAAGCGCATGTATGACGACCACGTCGGCACCCTGCGGGCGATGAACCCCACCACCGGCAAGGTGGTGTGGGAGCACAAGGAACACCTGCCATTGTGGGCCGGCGTGCTGGCGACCAAGGGCAACCTGGTGTTCACCGGCACCGGCGACGGTTTCTTCAAGGCCTTCGACGCGAAAACCGGCAAGGAGCTGTGGAAGTTCCAGACCGGCAGCGGCATCGTCTCGCCGCCGATCACCTGGGAGCAGGATGGCGAGCAGTACATCGGCGTGACTGTCGGTTATGGCGGCGCGGTGCCGTTGTGGGGCGGCGACATGGCTGAGCTGACCAAGCCGGTGGCACAGGGTGGGTCGTTCTGGGTGTTCAAGATCCCGAGTTGGGATAACAAGACCGCCCAGAAATAACCCATCAGCCAATGCCGGGCCGCGCTTTTTTGTGGTGAACGGGCTTGCCCCGCTCACCCCACAAGCTCGCTCGCTACAGGATCCCCAGAGGTCTCGTGATGAACTACATACCCTTGTTACTCCTGCTCGCCCTGCCCCTGGCCCACGCCGATGATGGCGACGACGCCCCGCTGATCATCAACGGCTGCACCATCGCCGAACACAGCCAATGCCCCGGCGCCAACCTGCAGGGTGCCAACCTGCGCAACCAGAACCTCGGCAACATGAACCTGGCCGGCGCCGACCTGCGCGGTGCGGACCTGCGCCACGCCACGCTCGACCTGGCCAACCTGGAAAAAGCCCAACTGCAAGGCGCCAACCTCACCCGCGCCAGCCTGCAGCAAAGCAACCTGCGCCTGGCCGACTTTACCGGCGCCACGCTGATGGCGATCCAGGGTTGGGGCCTGTTTGCCCAGGGCGCGCAGTTTGAAAACGCCAACCTCAGCGCGGCCTACCTGCAATTCGCACGGCTGTCGGGAGCGAAGATGCACAAGGCCAACCTGCGTGCAGCGGATCTGGAAATGACCTGGTTGAGCAAGGCGGACCTGCAAGGGGCAGACCTGCGTGACGCGAACTTGCAGGAAGCCAAGTTTGGCGAGAGCAACCTGGAAAAAGCGACACTCACCGGCAGTCGCCAGCACTACGCGAACTTCCAGGACGCCAACCTGGAGGGCTGCACGGACTGCCCCACCACCTGGGACCGTTAGCACACCGCCATTCAAATGTGAGAGGGGGCTTGCTCCCGATAGCCGTACATCAGTTGCAGATACGTCAACTGACCCACCGCTATCGGGAGCAAGCCCCCTCCCACAGTTTTATCTCCATCGATCAAATAGAGCTCAGCCAGCCTCAGCTCTGGCTTTTGCTTTTGCTGTTGCCCGAGCTTTTGATCTCAGGCTCCCGTCAAACACGCTGGCCCGCTTATCCAGCCACCCGCACCACCCCCATGTCGATTCCCAAATGCACCAGTTCAGCATGGGAACTGACCTGCAATTTGCTCTTGAGCAGGGTCAGGTGGTTGGACACGGTCTTGCTGCTGATATTGAGCCGGTCGGCTATCGCACGGGTGGGGGTGCCCTTGGCCAGCATCAGGAAGATTTCCAGCTCGCGTGGGGTCATGCCCTGCAGGCGTTGATCGCTGGGGGTATAGGCCAGTTCGGTGGCCAGGGCCTGTTCGATGTAGGCGTGGCCGTCGAGGATGCGCCGCACCGCTTCGATCAACACTTCGGGCGCCGAGCTTTTGGTCAGGTAGCCCCAGGCCCCGGCCTCCAGGGCCTGGCGCACCAGTGGCAATTCGTCGTGCATGCTGAAAAACAGCACGCGCAGCTGCGGCAGGCGCTGGCGCAGGCGGCGGGTGGTTTCCAGGCCGCTGATGCCCGGCAGGCCGAAGTCCATGATCACTAGGTGCGGCACCGCTTCCTGCACCCGGCTCAACGCTTCTTCGCCACTGGCGGCCTCGCGTACCTCGACCGCCGGCAGCACGGCGCGCAACAGGCTGGCGTAACCCTGGCGCACCACGGCGTGGTCATCCACCAACAGAATATTCATCCGGCCTCCAATGGCATGTTCAACGCCAGCGCCCAACCGGCGCCGGGGTGGCTGAGGATCTTCAGTTCGCCGCCCAGGCAGCGCGCGCGTTCGGCCATCGAATGCAGGCCCACGCCGGGCCGCTGGGGGGTGTCTGCGCCGCGTCCGTTATCGCGCACCCACAGGCGCAGGCGTGAACCGCGATGCTGCAGGCGCACGCGCACCTGGCTGGCGTCGGCATGCCGCAGGATGTTGGTCAGGGCTTCCTGGAGAAGGCGATACAGGTGGGTCTTGCTGGCGCCGGATAGCGCCGGCAGATCGGCACTGACCTGCAACCGGCACGGGATGCCATGGCTGGCCTGCCACTGCGTCACCAGCATGGCGAACGCCTCAGCCATCGGCAGATGTTGCAGGGCCACCGGGTACAGGTCGTGAACCAGCGCGCGAAAACCTTGCTGCAAATGCTCGCAATGCGCCTCCAGCAACCCCACGGTGCGCGTGAGCATTTGCGGCTGATCGGCCACCAGGCGCAACAGGCACGCCTGGGCGCGGATACCGGCCAGGTATTGGCCAAGGTCGTCGTGCAGGGTCTGGGCCAGGTGGGTGCGTTCCTGCTCCTGCACCGCCAGCAAGGTTTGGGTGAGTTGGGTGTTGTCGGTGCGGGCCTGTTCCAGGGCGTGGGTCATGCGATTGAAGTGCAGCGCCAATTGCCGCGCTTCCGGCGCGCCTTCGCTGCGCAGGCGCACATTGAGCCGGCCGGCACACACCTGTTGCAGGGCGCGCAGCAGCTCATCGAGCACGCCCATGCCACGGCGCACCGCCCAGCGGATGGTCAACAGGCTCAGCGCCAGCGCCAGGGCGCACAGGCCCAACAGTTGTTGCAGGGAGTCCCAGACTTCGTCGATTTCATCCCGTGGGTCTACCGCGATGGACACGCGTCGACCGTCCGGTAAGTCCAGCACTTGGGCCGTGCGCCGTGCCTCGACGAACAACAGGCGCCCGAGCCAGGCATCCGGGCCCTGCGCCGTGGGCGCCTGCGCGGTCTCGCCAGGCTTGAGCCAGTGCACGCGCACATGGCGCAGGCTGGCGGTGAGCCTGGGTTGCAGGCTGGCGGGGTCGCGTTCGGCGGTCTCGCTCAGGTAGTGCACCACCGCTTCGGCCGATTGCAGCTCGCGTTCCACATCCGCCAGGGCCTGGTGCAGCAACAACGCAGTGCAGGCACAGGTGACCAGCACGAAGAAGCCGCACACCCACAGGTTGATCCGCCACAAGGCCGACAAGACGCGCATGCTGGTGTCACTCCTGTGAATAGGCCCGTGGTGCTCCATGCTAAAACCGCGCAGCGCGCGGGGGGCTACTACCTTGGTACTGGCTCGGCGGTACTTTCTGCATATTTGCAGCGACCGTAAGCCTTCCTATGCTGGCGCTACCTGTCATGGAGTGCCTTATGCGCCAGCTCGCCCCTTATGCCGTGGTCTGCCTGATGGCGATCGCCTGGGCCACCACCGGCCAGGCTGCCCAGACGCCGTTGCAGGTGCAGCTCGGCTACCTGGGCTATCGACCTGACCCTGGGCCGCTGCTGTCGAATGTGATTACCGAACCCGCCGATGCCGGGCAACGCGGCGCCGAACTGGCGATCATCGACAGCAACAGCACCGGCGCCTTTCTCAATCAACGCTACAGCCTGGCCAGCGCCACGGTGGACACGGCCGAGGCGCTGCTTGCCGCCGCCAAGGTGCAACATGACCAGGGCCTGCGCCTGTTCGTGGTGAACGCGCCCACCGCCAGCCTGCGTCAACTCAGCGCCGCCCTGCCCGACAGCCTGTTGTTCAACGCCGGCAGCCCCGATGACAGCCTGCGCAGCACCGACTGCCTGGGCAACGTGCTGCATACCCTGCCCAGCCGCGCGATGCTCGCCGACGCGCTGGCGCAGTTTTTGGTGCTGCGCAAATGGCAAAAGGCGCTGCTGATCGTCGGCCCCACCGAAGACGACCAGGCCTACGCCGCCGCCCTGCGCCGCGCCGCCAAGCGTTTTGGCGTGCAACTGGTGGCGGAAAAAGCCTGGCGTTTCGATAACGACCAACGCCGCAGCGCCCAGGCGGATATGCCGCTGTTCACCCAGACCGCCGAATACGAGGTGGTGCTGGTGGCCGATGAGCGCGGCGACTTCGGCGAGTACGTCCCCTATCAAACCTGGTACCCCCGCCCCGTCGCCGGTACGCAGGGCCTCACGCCGACCGGCTGGCACAAAACCGTCGAGACCTACGGCGCGGCCCAATTGCAAAAACGCTTTGAGGCCCTGACCGGGCGCTGGATGAACGACCGCGACTTCGCCGCCTGGATGGCCGTGCGCAGCGTTGCCAGTGCGGTGAGCCGGTTACGCCAGGCCGACCCCATGGCGATCCGCCAACTGGCGATCAGCGAACAGCTGCCGCTGGACGGTTTCAAGGGTCGCAAGCTCAGCTATCGCCCCTGGAACGGCCAGTTGCGCCAGCCGATTCCTATCGTGCAACCGCGCGCCCTGGTGAGCACCTCACCCCAGGACGGCTTCCTGCACCCCACCAATGAAATGGACAGCCTGGGCTATGACAAGCCCGAGGTGACGTGCCGCTATCCCTGATCGCCACCCCACAATAATAAGGAATCCGCCATGCGCCGCACCCTGCTCTCATGCGCCCTGCTGCTTGCCGCCGGGCACGCCGTGGCCAGTACCGCCTGGGTCTCCAATGAAAAAGACAACAGCCTGAGCCTGATCGACCTGCAGACCCTGCAAGTCACCGACACGCTCAAGGTCGGCCAGCGCCCGCGGGGCCTGCTGCTGTCCCATGACAACAAGCTGCTGTACATCTGCGCCAGCGACTCGGACCGGGTGCAGGTGATGGACGTGGCCACGCGCAAGATCATCAAGGAGCTGCCCTCCGGCAAAGACCCCGAGCAGTTCGCCCTGCACCCCAATAACCGCTGGTTGTATGTGTCCAACGAAGACGATGCGCTGGTCACGGTGATCGACACCGAGACGTCCAAGGTGCTCGGCCAGATCAACGTCGGCGTCGAGCCCGAGGGCATGGCGGTGAGCCCGGACGGCAAATGGGCGGTGAACACCAGCGAAACCACGAACATGCTGCACTGGATCGACACCAGCACCCAGACCCTGGCCGACAGCACCCTGGTGGATCAGCGCCCACGGTTTGTCGAATTCAACAACGATGGCTCGCAGCTGTGGGCCTCGGCGGAAATCGGCGGCACCGTGACCATTCTCGACGTGGCCAGCCGCGCGGTTCTCAAGACCCTGACGTTCAAGATCAAGGGCGTCCACCCGGACAAGGTGCAACCGGTGGGCATCAAACTCAGCGCCGACGGCAAATACGGCTTTGTCGCCCTCGGCCCGGCCAACCATGTGGCGGTGATCGACGCCAAGACCTTCGAGATCCTCGACTACCTGCTGGTGGGCCGCCGCGTGTGGCAGATGGCCTTTACCCCGGACCAGAAACAACTGCTGGCCACCAACGGCGTGAGCGGTGATGTGTCGGTGATCGATGTGGACAGCCTCAAGGTGATCAAGTCGGTAAAAGTCGGGCGCTACCCCTGGGGCGTGGTGGTAACGCCATGAGCGCCCTGGAGGTCAGCGCGCTGAGTTTCGCCTATGGCTCGCGCCAGGCCTTGAACGAGGTGGGTTTCAGCCTCGCAGCCGGGCAATTTGCGGCGTTGCTGGGCGCCAATGGCGCCGGCAAATCGACCTTGATCGCCCTGCTGACCCGGCTGTATGACCTGCAGTCGGGCGACATTCGCGTGAGCGGGCATTCCCTGCGCGAGGCACCGCGCGCCGCCCTCACCCAGTTGGGCGTGGTGTTCCAGCAAAGCACCCTGGACCTGGACTTGAGCGTGGAGCAGAACCTGCGTTACCACGCCGCGCTGCATGGCTTGTCGCGACGCCAGGCCAACACGCGGGTCGAAGCCGAACTGACGCGCCAGGCCCTCACTGAGCGACGCCGCGAAAAGGTTCGCGAACTCAACGGCGGGCACCGCCGCCGTGTGGAAATTGCCCGCGCGTTGCTGCACGCGCCGCGCGTGCTGCTGCTCGACGAAGCCAGCGTCGGCCTCGACCCCGCCAGCCGCCTGGCCCTGAACCGGCACGTGCGCAGCCTGTGCGCCGAACACGGCATCAGCGTGCTGTGGACCACCCACTTGCTGGATGAGGTGCAGGCCAGCGACGCACTGATGGTTCTGCATCAGGGCCGCTTGGTGGCCAGCGGGCAAGTCGATGTGCTCACTCAACAACAGGGCGATGACCTGGGCAGCCTGTTCGCCCGGCTGACGCGCCCCGCCATTGCGGGGGCCACGGCATGAACGCTTATTGGCAGTGCCTGCGCGGCATCGTGCTGCGCGAATGGCTGCGCTTTGTGTTGCAGCGCACGCGGTTTCTCAGCGCGCTGGTGCGCCCGCTGTTGTGGCTGGTGGTGTTTGCCGCCGGGTTCCGCGCGGCCCTGGGCATCTCGGTGATCGAGCCCTACGACACCTACATCCCCTATGAGGTCTACATCATCCCCGGCCTGGCCTGCATGATCCTGCTGTTCAACGGCATGCAGGGCTCGCTGTCGATGGTCTACGACCGCGAGATGGGCAGCATGCGCGTGCTGTTGACCAGCCCGCTGCCGCGCACGTTTTTGCTGTGCAGCAAACTATTGGCCACTGCGTTGATCTCGCTGTTGCAGGTGTATGCGTTCCTCGCCATTGCCTGGGTTTACGGCGTGCGCCCGCCGGCCATGGGGCTGTTGATCGCCCTGCCCGCGTTGCTGCTGGTGGCGTTGATGCTCAGCGCCCTGGGCTTGTTGCTGTCGAATGCGATTCGCCAATTGGAGAACTTTGCCGGCGTGATGAACTTCGTGATCTTCCCGCTGTTTTTCCTGTCGTCGGCGCTGTACCCGCTGTGGAAGATGCGCGACTCCAGCGAAGGGTTGTACTGGTTGTGCGCGATCAACCCGTTTACCCACGCCGTGGAACTGGTGCGCTTTGCCCTGTATGAGCGCTTCGCCGGGCTGGCACTGGCGGTGTGCCTGGGGCTGACCGTGCTGTTCACGCTGTTGGCGGTGCTGACCTTCAACCCCCAGCACGCGGCGCTGCGCAAAAAAGGCTGAGGGCGGCAAAACTACTACTTTAGTACTGGTTTTGCTGTCTATCGTCGCATTCCCAAGGCAGCGCGACTCACGTGTAATGGCGACATAACGATAAGGATTGACCCGCCATGCTGCCTGCCCGACTGCCTCTGTTGGCGTTACTGTGCCTGCTCTGTGTCAACGCCCAGGCCGACTCCCCGCTGTTTTCCGCCGACGGCTATCGCATCAGCCTGTACCGCAGCCCCACGCCCGATCAACTGCCGGGGGCGGCCGTTGTCGACACCCCGGCCCTGCAAACCCTGCTCGAGCAAACGCCGGCGCCGGTGCTGATTGACGTGTATCGCCGCCCATGGCTGCAAGGTCGCTTCATCGAAGACCAGCCCCACGCCAACCTGCCCGGCAGCCACTGGCTGGCCAACACCGGCGACGGCGACCTCACGCCCGAGTGGCAGGGGTACTTCGCGCGCCACCTGTATAAGTTCACCGACGGCAACCTCGCACGCCCGCTGGTGTTCTATTGCCGCGCCGATTGCTGGCTGAGTTGGAACGCGGTAAAACGTGCCGCCAACCTGGGCTATACCTCTGTGTATTGGTATCGCGACGGGTTGGATGCCTGGGAAGCGGCACAACTGCCAGTGACGGCTGCGACACCCGAACCCTTTCAATAAAAAACCACAACAAGAAGGTGAACGGCCATGTACAAGATCTTGATTGCCGACGATCACCCGCTGTTTCGCGAGGCGATCCACAACGTCATCAGCGACGGCTTCCCCGGCAGCGAGGTGATGGAAACCGCCGACCTGGACAGCGCGCTTGCCCTGACCCAGGAACACGATGACCTCGATTTGATCCTGCTGGACCTGAACATGCCCGGCATGCACGGCCTCAACGGTTTGATCAACCTGCGCAACGAGGCACCGACCATCCCGGTGGTGATCGTCTCGGCCGAGCAGGACAAGCAGATCGTGCTGCAAGCCATCACCTATGGCGCGGTGGGCTTTATCACCAAGTCCTCGCCCCGCCTGCAAATGACCGAGGCGATCCAGCAGATTCTCAACGGCAATGTGTACTTGCCGCCCGACATCATCCGCACCCAGAAAACCGGCACCCACAGGCGCCTCAACGAAAACCCGGGCTTCGCCCCCGAGCTATTGCAGGCCCTCACGCGCAAGCAGTTGCTGGTGCTCGAACGCATGACCAAGGGCGAGTCGAACAAACAGATCGCGTACACCCTGGAAATTGCCGAAACCACGGTAAAGGCCCATGTATCGGCGATCTTGCGCAAGCTGAATGTGCATAACCGCGTGCAGGCGATATTGAGTGCCGGAGATATCGATTTCGGCTCCTACCTGCGCCGCTGAGCCCACAGCAACCACACAGCCCCCTCCCACACTGGTTTTGTGTTTGTCAGGGACGGCCGAGCAGGTGGCTCATGGCGGTTTTGAGCTTCATCGGCCGCACCGGCTTGTGCATCAAGGTGTGCCCCAACTCGCGGATCTGCTGTTTGAGCTCGTTGCTGTAGTTGGCGGTGATCATCATCGCCGGGATCGCGCTGGCGCGCCGGGCGTTGATGCGGGCCACGGCGTCGACGCCGTTCTGGTCGTCATCGAGGTGGTAATCGGCAATCAGCAAATCCGCCTCGGCATGGTAGTTGTCCACCTGTCGCGCCAGGTCTTCTTCGGATAACGCCGTCACGACCTGGCAGCCCCAACCTTCGAGCAAGGTGCGCATGCCTGCGCAGATCGCCGCGTCGTTATCCAGCACCCACACCCGGGCGCCCTGCAAGCGCTCCAGCAACGCCTCGCTCATGCACGGCAGGGGCAATGACTTGGGCGCGGTGGCGCTCAACGGCACCTCCACTGCAAACATCGAGCCCTTGCCCGGCCAGGATTTGACTGTGATGCGGTGCCCCAGAATGCCGGCAATTTTTTCCACAATCGCCAGCCCCAGGCCCAAGCCGCGATCCTGGTCCGGGCGCTGCACATCGCCGCGCTTGAACTCCTGGAAAATCTCCTCCAGCCGCTCCTCGGCAATGCCCATGCCGCTGTCCCACACCTGGATCGACAAGCGCTGATGCTGGCGCCGACACCCCAGCACAATGCGCCCTTGATAGGTGTAGCGAATCGCGTTGCTCAGCAGGTTGCGCAGGATCCGCGCCAATAGCTGGATGTCGCTGCGCACCAGCGCGGAACAGCCGATGAAGTGCAGCTCCAGCCCTTCGCTGCGGGCCAATTCGGTGTACTCGACGGCCAGGTTATCGAGCAATTCGCTCAAGGCGAACGGCGCGATATCGGCCTTGATCACCCCGGCGTCCAGCTTGGAAATATCCACCAGGGTGCCCAGCAGGTTTTCCACGTCTTCCAGGGAATTGCTCACGTTGCGCACCAGTTTTTCACTCGGGCGCTCCAACAAGGCGCTGGTGAACAGCCGTGCGGCGTTGAGCGGTTGCAGCAGGTCGTGGCTGACGGCCGCGAGGAACTTGGTTTTTGACAGGTTGGCCTGTTCAGCCTCCAGCTTGGCCTCGCGCAGGCGGCTTTCCATACGCCGGCGCTCGTCGATTTCCTTGAGCAATTGGTCATTGAGCGCCGTGAGTTCCGAGGTGCGCTGGGCGACGCGCTGTTCCAGGTGCTGATAGGCCTGATGCAGCGCTTCAGCGGTGCGGCGGCGTTCGGTGATGTCGCGGATCAACACAAAGATCCCCACCACTTCGCCACTGGCCAGCATGTTCGGCACGTAGGAGCGCAGCATGTAGCGTTCCTGGTTATTGATATTGGTCTCGGCGAATTCGAAGGTCACGCTCTCCCCGGCCAGGGCGCGGGCGACGTAGGCGTCCAGGCGCTGGCAGTGCTGTTCGCTGTGCACTTCGCGCAGGCTCTGGCCGAGCATCATGCCGCGCGGCCAGCAGTACCATTCTTCGTAGACTTTATTGGTGAACTCATAGACCAGGTCGGCATTCAGGTAGCCGATCAGCGCCGGTACGTTATCGGTGATCAGGCGAATCCAGCGCTCGCTTTCCTGGGCTTTCTGCGCCGCCACTTGTTCGCCGCGCAGGGTTTCGGCGCGCAGCCGGGCGTTGATCAGCAGGTGGTTGCTGGCCTTGAGTTCGGCCATCGCCTGGTTCAGCGCATCGGTACGTTCGCGCACTTGCTCGGCCAGCACCACCGAATGCTGGAAGGTGGTGTACGGGTTATTGCCCTGGCTCATGCCGGACTCGATGCGTTCGATCAGCGCGGCGTTGATCCGGGCCAGCTTGTGGTTGTCCTGTTGCAGCTGGGCAACCTGGGCGAGCAGTTCAGCGCCGGCCTCTGGCAATGGCGACCCCGGTGAAGGTCTGGTTGATATGCATGCCATTGAACTGTTCTCCGTAGGTGTTGAAGCCCATCACCCGTTTGGCTTGCAGGAAACTGCCGATCTGTTCCAGGTTGCCGGCGTCTTCCAATTCCAGGCGGCGCAGGAAGCAGTCGCAGCCGATGGTCAGCAAGAGTTCGCCGAGGCGCGACTGCAGGCCGTCGAACAGGCTGTCCAGGTTGGGCAGGATCGGGCCGGGCTTCATCACGGTCAGCACGATGCCGTTTTCCACGGCGCAGTAGAAACTCAAGCTGAGGTCTTCATGCACCTGTTGGATGGCGCGCACGTAGTACTGGTCATGGATGCGCACCGCCAGCGGGTGAGCGGCAAAGACCCGATGGTCGAGGTCGGCCACCGCCACGCCGATATGCCGCGCGTATTCTTCGGCGGCGGGTTCGGCGTTGAGCTCGTAGACCCGGCGCGAGGGGCTGTCGGCACCGGTCACCACCAGTTTTTCGGCACGCGGCAGGATGTGGTGGGTGGTGAACACTTCGAAATCCAGCCAGGTATTGACCAGCACCACCACCGCCGCGCCGCTGTGAAAGGCGCCGTTGAAGTAGACGTGGGTGTGGGTGAGGAAGTTGTCGTCGCCGGCCGAGCCGCCAAAGTGCGGGATATCGCCAAGGGCGGCGCTGAGGGCGGCGAGCACCATCTCTTCGCGGCTGGACAGGCCATCGAGCAGGGTCAGGGCAAACGTGTTGCCTTTGATGGGGGCCAGGGTATTGCTGCGGCAGCCGCCGACCAGCCGTTCGACCATGTGCTGGGCGTCGATCAGGCTGAAGTGCTCGACCTGGTCGATCAGCTCGGTGGCGATGGAAAAATGCGCGTGGTTGAAACCCATCGCGGTAATGCAATTGCGGCCGTAGCCTTGGGGCGTGATCTCGCCGGCGCTGGTGCAACCCACCACGCGCACATTGCCGAAACACTGCTGCAAGGCCTGGCCCAACGCCTGCAAATCGTAGGAAGCCGAACAGAAAAACAGCACAAACCCCAGGTAGGGGTGCAGCAGTTGGCGGGCCAACTCCTCAGCCGCCTGCCCCGCGTCGGTGGCCTGGGACATGGCGCTGACTACGCCTTCACTGTTATGCATCGTTGGTTCCCCCTCTGAGGCATGAGTGTACAAAGGGCCGGGGGGCGGGACCTATGCTACTTGTGTACTGGGTAGGGGGATGCGATGGGATGACTCTCTCAAGACTGATGGAGATCAAAATGTGGGAGGGGCAAGTCGAATCGTCGCACCGCCCCTCCCACAGTTAACCGCATTACCAAGTCAAGACAGCACCAACGGCGAAGGTATCGGTGTCTTCATTCTGGGCGCTGGTGTCATGCCCCTTGATCTGGAACTGGTTGTACTCGGCCACCAGCTTGAGGTTGTCATTCACGTCATGAAACAGCGCAACCCCGTGCGTCTCATAATCCGCGCCACTGCCCACCACGCCGTTGCCGTCATCCTTTGTTTTACCGTAGGACAGCGCCAGGCGGTTCTTGCCCAGTTTGTACGAGCCCTGCACCAGGTAGCCGTTGCTGTCCACATTACGCAGGGTGGCTTCCCCGGCATTGTTGGTGAAGAACGGGTTGATGCCCTTGGCCTGGAAGCCGGAACCGGTCAGCGACAAGCCGCCCATTTTGGCTTGCACGCCATAACCCAGGCCCTTGGAGGTGACCGAGGCCACGGAGGAGTCGGTGTTATCGGAGGTCTGGTAGCTGCCGTTGAGCCAACTGTAGATCTTCGCCCCGCCCAGGTCGAACTGGTAGGTGACCTCGCTTTCGGTGCGCGGGTTCTCCTGGTAGGCCTTGCCCACGGCGCTGCTGTCGTTGGTGTCGACCGGGTCCATGATGCCGACGGCCACGCGCAGGCCGTCCATCACCGGAGTGCGATAGGTGATCTGCGAGGTGGGGAACGGGTACGGGTAACCGCTGCCGATATTGCCGAACGACACTCCGCCGCCGTCCACCAGGCCGAGGCTGTCGCTGACCTGGCCGTAACCGGCGAGCAGTTCATCGAGCAGGATGTTGGAGCGGGCGAACAGGCCGAAGTCCTTGCCGATCAGCACTTCGCCCCACTCGGGGTTGGCCACGGTGCCGTAGAACTGGCGCACGTCGATGGCGGTGTCGGTGCCGTTGGTTTCGCTGTCGTTGATGGTGACCCAGAACGAGGCGCGGGCGCCGAGCTTGAGGTCGTCGACCTGCTTGCTCATGTTGAAGCCCAGGTAGTTGGGCAGAAAGCCCATCTTCACGCGGGACTGACGGCGGTCGTACTGGTCGCCGGCGCGGTCCACATCGCTGTTGACGTAGAAAGCGTTGATGTAGCCGTCGGTGGAAAAGGTGGTTTCGTCCTTGTCGTACAGCATGATTTCGGCGCCAGCCAACGGGCTGAGGCTCAGGCCGACGATAAACGCAGGTAACAGACGCAGGGGGACATTCTTATTGTTATGCATAACGCGCTCCGCAACGGGGACTTGATGTCGGAGGCGATTATCGAAAGGCGCCAGGCCACGGCCTACGCTGCCTTGGCCGTGGTTTGAAGGTGCTTTGGGCGGGCAGCGGGTGCCCGGCAATTCTGGCGTAAGACGGGCCCGCTCGCAGGCCCGGCACTTAATGCGTAAGACCGGCCTTGGCCAACATGCCCACGGCAACCAGTACACAGAGGCCGGCAAACCCCACCTGCAAGGCACGCGCGGGGATCACCGAACACAGGCGTCGGCCGACCAGCATGCCGACGATGCTGGCGCCGATGAACATCCACCCGACCGGTTCGATGCGCACGCCGGCATGCAACGCCCCCGCCACGCCGATCAGCGAAATCAGGCTGATGACCATCAGCGACGTGGCAACGATGCCGCGCATCTGTACATCGGTGAGCTGCTTGAACGCTGGCACGATCAGAAAACCGCCGCCCACGCCAAGCAAACCGGACACCGCGCCGGTCACGGCGCCGAGCGCAGCCAGGGTGGCGCTGCATTTGGCGGTCCAGGCCAGGCGCCCGGTCTGCTGGTTGAGCATGCAGTTCTTCTGGCCCCAGGACGCGGCGCCATGGTCGCTCGGCCCGGCGTCGACTTTTTCCCGCTGCAACATGCGCCAGGCCACCAGCACCATCAGCGCACTGAACAGGCCCATCAGCAACGGCTCCGGCAGTTGATGGGCGACAAACACTCCCAACGGCGAAAACAGTGCGCCGAGCAAGGCGATCAGCAGCGCGGCGCGGTAACGCACCAGGCCGTGGCGCAAGCCATCAATCGCACCGACGGCCGCCGCCGCGCCCACCGCCAGCAACGACACCGGCGCGGCCTGGGTCATGCTCAAGCCCAGGCCCAGCACCAACGCCGGCACGCCGAGGATGCCGCCACCCGCGCCGGTAAGGCCCATGACCAGGCCCATCAACAACCCCAACACACTGGCCAGCAGCATTCAGTCCACCTTGCTCAAGCGGGTCAGCCACTCGCGCCCCTTGAGCATGCCGTTCCAGTAGAACCACGGCAGCAGCGTGGCCTTGAGGAACCACATCGAACGCCGCGCCTTGGTAGCGTCGAGGGGGAACGTCGGCAGCAGTTTGCCGCCGTAGCCGAACTCGGCCAGTACCACCTTGCCCTTCTCTACCGTCAGCGGGCAGGAACCGTAGCCGTCGTACTTGAGCGGCAGCGGCGCCTGCTTGCGCAGGGCCAGCAGGTTTTCGGCAACCACTACGATCTGTTTGCGCACGGCGGCGGCGGTCTTGGCATTGGTGGTGCCGCACACATCGCCCAGGCCGAAAATGTGCGGGTAGCGCAGGTGTTGCAAGCTGTGGGGGTTCACTTCGCACCAGCCGGCAGCATCGGCCAGTGGGCTGTGGCGGATAAAGTCCGGGGAGACCTGCGGGGGAACAACGTGCAACAGGTCGAAGGATTTTTCCTCGACGGTGACATTGCCCTCGGCGTCCTTCACTTCAAACCAGGCCTTGCGTGCCGGGCCGTCGACCTTTACCAGGTTGGCATTGAAGGCCAGGCGCGCGTTGTATTTTGCTACGTAGTTCATCAGCGGCGGCACAAAGGTCGCCACGCCGAACAACGCCGCGCCAGCCAGGTTGAATTCCACGTCGATGTGCTTGAGGTTGCCCTGCTTGAGCCAATGGTCGCAAGACAGGTACATGGCCTTTTGCGGCGCACCGGCGCATTTGATCGGCATCGCCGGCTGGGTAAAGATCGCCTTGCCGCCCTTGAGCTGCCGCACCAATTGCCAGGTGTAGGCCGCGTGTTCGTAGCGGTAGTTGGAGGTGACGCCGTGCTGGCCCAGGGTGTTTTCCAGGCCTTCGATTTTTTCCCAGGCCAGGCGCAGGCCGGGGCAGACGATCAGGTTGTTCCAGGTGACGCGCTGGCCGCTGTCGAGTACCAGGGTGTGTTCGTCCGGCAGCAGCTCAGTGACGGCCGCCTGCACCCAGGTGACACCGTTGGGCAGCACGTCCGCCAGGGGGCGACGGGTCTTTTTAATGTCGTAGACGCCACCGCCGACCAGGGTCCAGGCCGGTTGGTAACAGTGGTGATCGCTGGGTTCGACAAGGGTGATATTCAGGTGCGGGTCGCGCTTGAGCAGGCTGGCCAGCAGGCCGATGCCTGCCGAACCGCCGCCGATGACGACGATATCGCCACTGATGGTTGGGCCCCAGTGTTGGTCGGTCATGGTCTATTGCCTTTTATCGTCAATGCACACAAGGGTCGCTGCCGTATGGCGTCACGCCCAACTTTTTATCACCGCGCCGCAGTACAGGCCGGACAGGGTCTTCATCACTTGAATCACTTCGTGGCTGGCCAACCCGTAGAAGATGTATTTGCCTTCCCGACGGGTGGCGACCAACCCTTCATCACGCAAGATGCCCAACTGCTGTGACAGCGTGGGCTGGCGCACGCCGGTCATGGTTTCCAACTCACCGACGTTGCGCTCGCCCTGGGTGAGTTGGCACAGGATCAACAAGCGATCCTCATTGGCCAGGGCCTTGAGCAAGGCACAGGCCTTGGACGCCGATGCGCGCAACTGGGCAACTTCGCCTTCACTCAGAGTAGATTCCATTTGCCTCGGGTCCTTTGCGTCACTTAAGCTCGAAACATTATGTGTAAATGTAAAGTGATTGTAATCACTTTTTTCAGCAGCAGGGGTAGCCGTCATGTCAGCGTTGATTCATTCCTTTTTGGACGAGGCGTCGTCGACCTACACCTACGTCGTCTATGCAGCGGACGGCGGCCCCTGCGCCATTGTCGACTCGGTGCTCAACTACGACCCGGCATCCGGGCGCACCGACACGCGCCAGGCCGACAAGGTCATCGCCTTTGTCCGCGAGCACGGTTTGCAGGTGCAGTGGCTGCTGGAGACCCACGCCCATGCTGACCATCTGTCGGCCGCGCCGTATCTGCGCCGCACGCTGGGCGGCAAGATCGCCATTGGCCAGTGCATCAGCCAGGTACAGGACGTGTTCAAGCACCTGTTCAACCTGGAGCCTGAATTTCGCGCCGATGGCTCGCAGTTCGATCATTTGTTCGCGCCGGATGAAATCTTTCATATCGGCGCGATAAAAGCCCAGGCGCTGCATGTACCGGGGCATACCCCGGCAGACATGGCCTACCTGATCGACGACCGCTTGATCCTGGTGGGTGACACGCTGTTCATGCCCGACGTGGGCACCGCCCGCTGCGACTTCCCCGGCGGCGATGCGCGGCAGTTGTATGCGTCGATGCGCAGGTTGCTGGCCTTCCCACCGCACACCCAACTGTACGTATGCCATGACTACCCGCCTGAAGGTCGCGAAGCCAAATGCCTGACCACCGTGGCCGAGCAGCGCGCGGGGAATATCCATGTGCATGACGGCGTGGATGAGGCGGCGTTCGTGGCGATGCGCACCCAGCGCGATGCCGGGTTGGGCATGCCGACATTACTGCTGCCGGCGATCCAGGTGAATGTGCGGGCGGGGAATATGCCGCCGGCGGAAGAGAACGGCGTGACCTACCTGAAGATCCCACTCAACCAACTATGAAATGCGATTAAACAATGTGGGGGGACCCCCTCCCACATTCTGTCTTGTGTTAATTCAAGAACCGAGGCTGATGCCATTCGCCGGCAGCGGCAACGCGGTTTTGTAGCGTACTTGCTTGAGTGCAAAGCTCGAGCGGATGTTGGCGACACCCGGCACCTTGGTCAAAAAATCCATCATGAAGCGCTCCAGCGACTGGATCGTCGGCACCAGCACCCGGATCAGGTAATCCGGGTCGCCGGCCATCAGGTAGCACTCCATCACCTCGGGTCGGTCCGAGATCGCCCCTTCGAACTGCTGCAGTGCCAGCTCGTTCTGCTTTTCCAGGCTCACGTGGATAAACACGTTGACGTGCAGCCCCAGCAGGTCGGCGTCGAGCAAGGTTACCTGCTCGCGAATCAAGCCGAGTTCTTCCATTGCCTTCACCCGGTTAAAGCACGGCGTGGGCGACAGGTTGACCGAGCGGGCCAGGTCGGCGTTGGTGATGCGGGCATTCTCCTGCAGGGCGTTAAGAATGCCGATGTCGGTACGGTCCAGTTTGCGCATGAGACAAAATCACCTGTTTATTATGTTTATGCAGTTTTTTTATCCGCAAATGAGCCCCAGCGCAACGAAACACAGATAAATATTCTTCTGCGCCCCGCCTATGATTGTTGTAGGACAAGATTTCTTCTACCCGAAGACTGACTGTCAGCTAGCGCGCCCACTACAAGAAATTCACAAGATCGAGCGTAGAAGCCATGAACCAGCCGTATGCACCATTGCGCCTGCACGTTCCCGAACCCTCGGGCCGACCAGGCTGCAAGACCGACTTTACCTACCTGCGCCTGACCGACGCGGGCCTGGTGCGCAAACCCGCCATCGACGTAGAACCCGCCGACACCGCCGACCTGGCCAAGGGCCTGATCCGTGTACTCGACGACCAGGGCCAGGCCCTGGGCCCGTGGGCCGAAGGCGTTCCCGCCGACATCCTGCGCAAGGGCATGCGCGCCATGCTCAAGACGCGCATCTTCGACAACCGCATGGTGGTCGCCCAGCGTCAGAAAAAAATGTCGTTTTACATGCAAAGCCTTGGCGAAGAAGCCATCGGCAGCGCCCAGGCCCTGGCCTTGAACATCGACGACATGTGCTTCCCCACCTACCGCCAGCAAAGCATCCTGATGGCCCGAGAAGTGCCGCTGGTGGACCTGATCTGCCAGTTGCTGTCCAACGAGCGCGACCCGCTCAAGGGCCGCCAGTTGCCGATCATGTATTCGGTGAAGGACGCGGGGTTTTTCACCATTTCCGGCAACCTCGCCACTCAATTCGTACAGGGCGTGGGCTGGGGCATGGCCTCGGCGATCAAGGGCGACACCAAGATCGCCTCGGCCTGGATCGGCGACGGCGCCACCGCCGAATCCGACTTCCACACCGCCCTCACCTTTGCCCACGTGTACCGGGCGCCGGTGATTCTCAACGTGGTCAACAACCAATGGGCGATCTCCACCTTCCAGGCCATCGCCGGCGGTGAAGCCACCACCTTCGCCGGACGCGGCGTCGGTTGCGGCATCGCCTCGCTGCGCGTGGACGGCAACGACTTTATCGCCGTATACGCCGCCTCCGCCTGGGCCGCCGAACGTGCGCGCCGCAACCTCGGCCCCACCCTGATCGAATGGGTCACCTACCGCGCCGGCCCGCATTCCACGTCCGATGACCCGTCCAAATATCGCCCCGCCGACGACTGGAGCCACTTCCCGCTGGGCGACCCGATTGCGCGCCTCAAGCAGCACTTGATCAAGATTGGCCAGTGGTCCGAAGAGGAACACGCGGCGGTCAGTGCCGAACTGGAAGCCGAAGTGATCGCCGCGCAAAAACAAGCCGAACAATACGGCACTCTCGCCGGCGGCCAGATTCCAAGCGCCGCGACCATGTTCGAGGACGTTTACAAAGAGATGCCGGAGCACTTGAAGCGCCAGCGTCAAGAGTTGGGGGTCTGACATGAACGATCACAACAACAGCATTGAAGTGGAAACCGCCATGACCACTACCACCATGACCATGATCCAGGCGCTGCGCTCGGCCATGGACGTGATGCTCGAACGCGACGACAACGTGGTGGTGTTCGGCCAGGACGTCGGTTATTTCGGCGGCGTATTCCGCTGCACCGAAGGCTTGCAGACCAAGTACGGCAGCTCGCGGGTATTCGACGCACCGATTTCCGAGAGCGGCATCATCGGCGTGGCCGTGGGCATGGGCGCCTACGGCCTGCGACCGGTCGCGGAAATCCAGTTTGCCGACTACGTCTACCCCGCCACCGACCAGATCATCTCCGAAGCCGCGCGCCTGCGTTATCGCTCGGCCGGCCAGTTCACCGCGCCGCTGACCATGCGCATGCCCTGCGGCGGCGGCATCTATGGCGGGCAGACCCACAGCCAGAGTATCGAAGCGGTGTTTACCCAGGTCTGCGGCCTGCGCACGGTGATGCCGTCCAACCCTTATGACGCCAAGGGTTTGCTGATCGCATCCATCGAAAACGATGACCCGGTGATCTTCCTGGAGCCCAAGCGCCTGTACAACGGCCCGTTCGACGGCCATCACGACCGCCCGGTAACGCCGTGGTCGAAACACCCCCAAGCGCAAGTGCCGGACGGTTACTACACCGTGCCGCTGGACGTGGCCGCCATCGTGCGTCCGGGTTCGGCCGTGACGGTGCTGACCTACGGCACCACGGTGTATGTGTCGCAAGTCGCCGCCGAGGAAACCGGCATCGACGCCGAAGTCATCGACCTGCGCAGCCTGTGGCCGCTGGACCTGGAGACCATCGTCAAGTCAGTCAAAAAGACCGGCCGCTGCGTGGTGGTGCACGAAGCTACCCGCACCTG
The DNA here is from genome assembly GCF_054667615.1 of Pseudomonas sp. S3_E10. Lineage (NCBI taxonomy): Bacteria > Pseudomonadati > Pseudomonadota > Gammaproteobacteria > Pseudomonadales > Pseudomonadaceae > Pseudomonas > Pseudomonas sp. S3_E10. Next base: position 4,896,516 of record NZ_CP162743.1, on the reverse strand, counting down.
CGGCTTTGGCGCCGAGCTGGTGTCGCTGGTGCAGGAGCATTGCTTCCACCACCTGGAAGCCCCGATCGAACGCGTCACCGGCTGGGACACGCCCTACCCGCACGCGCAGGAATGGGCGTATTTCCCAGGGCCGTCCCGAGTGGGCGCGGCGTTGAAACGGGTCATGGAGGTCTGAATGGGCACGCACGTTATCAAGATGCCGGACATCGGCGAAGGCATCGCGGAAGTTGAATTGTCGCAGTGGCATGTGAAGGTCGGCGACCTGGTCGTCGAAGACCAGGTGCTGGCGGATGTAATGACCGACAAGGCGATGGTGGACATCCCCTCGCCGGTGCACGGCAAGGTGATTTCCCTCGGCGGCGAGCCGGGCGAGGTCATGGCCGTGGGCAGTATTTTGATCAGCATTGAAGTGGAAGGCGCTGGTAACGCCAAGGACGCGCCGACAGTGGCTGAGCCGCCGAAGGCAGCGCCTGTGCCTGAAGCCAGGCCGGCACCGGTCGAAAGCAAACCAGCGCCGGTCGCGGTGACCGCTCAGGCGCCAGCGGCCCGTGCAGCCGATGAACGTCCGCTGGCCTCTCCGGCGGTGCGCAAACATGCGCTGGACGCGGGCATTCAACTGCGCCTGGTGCAAGGCACCGGCCCGGCGGGCCGGGTTCTGCATGAAGACCTCGAGGCGTACCTGCAACAAGGCTCGTCCAGGCCATCAACAGCGGCCAACCCCTACGCCGAACGCAACGACGAACAACAGATCCCGGTGATCGGCATGCGCCGCAAGATCGCCCAGCGCATGCAGGACGCCACCCGGCGGGCCGCGCATTTCAGCTATGTGGAAGAGATCGACGTCACCGCGCTGGACGAGCTGCGTGTACACCTCAACGAAAAACACGGCACTACGCGCGGCAAGCTGACCCTGCTGCCGTTCATCGTGCGCGCCATGGTCGTGGCGTTGCGCGACTTCCCGCAGATCAACGCGCGTTACGACGACGAAGCCCAGATCATCACCCGCCTCGGCGCGGTGCATGTGGGCGTCGCCACCCAGAGCGATGTGGGCCTGATGGTACCGGTGGTGCGTCACGCCGAGGCGCGCAGCCTGTGGGGCAATGCCGAGGAAATCGCACGCCTGGCCACGGCCGCGCGCAACGGCAAGGCCAGTCGTGACGAGCTGTCGGGTTCGAGCATTACCCTGACGAGCCTCGGCGCCCTGGGCGGTATCGTCAGCACGCCGGTGCTGAACCTGCCGGAAGTGGCGATTGTCGGGGTTAACCGCATCGTTGAGCGGCCCATGGTGATCAAGGGCCAGATCGTGGTGCGCAAGATGATGAACCTCTCCAGCTCGTTCGATCACCGCGTGGTCGACGGCATGGACGCGGCGCAATTCATCCAGGCCATTCGCGGCCTGCTCGAACAACCCGCCAGCCTGTTCCTGGAGTAAGGGCATGACCCAGACATTGCAAACAACGCTGCTGATTATCGGCGGCGGCCCCGGCGGTTATGTGGCGGCGATCCGCGCAGGCCAGCTGGGCATCCCGACCGTTCTGGTGGAAGGCCAGGCGCTGGGCGGCACCTGCCTGAACATCGGCTGCATTCCGTCCAAGGCCTTGATCCACGTGGCCGAGCAGTTCCAGCAGAGCGTGCACCACAGCCAGGGCTCGCCGCTGGGTATCGAAGTGGATGTACCGACCCTGGACATCCGCAAGAGCGTGGAATGGAAGGACGGCATCGTCGACCGCCTGACCACCGGCGTCGCCGCGCTGCTCAAGAAGCACAAAGTGCAGGTGATCCACGGCTGGGCCAAGGTGGTCGACGGCAAGACCGTCGATGTCGGCGACCAGCGTATCCAGTGCGAACACCTGCTGCTGGCCACCGGCTCGACCAGCGTCAACCTGCCGATGCTGCCGATTGGCGGGCCGATCATCTCGTCCACCGAAGCCCTGGCGCCGACTCGCGTGCCCAAGCGCCTGATCGTGGTGGGCGGCGGGTATATCGGCCTGGAGCTGGGGATTGCCTACCGCAAACTCGGCGCCGAGGTCAGTGTGGTCGAGGCGCAGGATCGCATCCTGCCGGCCTACGACGCCGAACTGACGCAGCCGGTCGGCGAATCCCTCAAGCAACTGGGCGTCAAGCTGTACCTCAAGCACAGCGTCATCGGCTTTGCCGACCACTGCCTGCAAGTGCGTGACCCGAATGGCGACACCTTGTCGCTGGAAACGGATCAAGTGCTGGTGGCCGTTGGTCGCAAACCCAACACCCAGGGCTGGAACCTCGAAGCGCTGAACCTGGACATGCACGGCGCGGCGATCAAGATCGACAGCCGTTGCCAGACCAGCATGCGCAATGTGTATGCCATTGGCGACCTGAGCGGCGAGCCGATGCTGGCGCACCGGGCCATGGCCCAGGGTGAAATGGTGGCCGAACTGATCAGCGGTCAACACCGCGAATTCAACCCGGCGGCCATCCCGGCGGTGTGCTTTACCGACCCGGAACTGGTGGTGGTCGGCAAGACCCCGGACGAGGCCAAGGCGGCCGGCCTGGACTGCATCGTGTCGAGCTTTCCGTTCGCCGCCAATGGCCGGGCCATGACCCTGGAGTCGAAAACCGGCTTCGTGCGGGTAGTGGCGCGACGTGACAACCACCTGATCGTCGGCTGGCAAGCGGTGGGCGTGGGCGTGTCGGAACTGTCCACCGCGTTTGGCCTGAGCCTGGAAATGGGTTCGCGCCTGGAAGACGTGGCCGGCACCATCCATGCCCATCCAACCTTGGGTGAGGCGGTACAGGAAGCTGCGCTGCGGGCATTGGGGCACGCGTTGCACCTTTGAAGGGGGTGCTAAGGCACCGGCTAATGCAGTATTGTTGCGCCCATTCAGAAAAAATCCGACTTGACCAGAGATAGAGGGTGTCATGGGTAACGAAAGCATCAATTGGGACAAGCTGGGTTTTGACTACATCAAGACCGACAAGCGGTTTCTCCAGACCTGGAAAAACGGCGAATGGCAAGCTGGCACCCTGACCGACGACAACGTGCTGCACATCAGCGAGGGCTCCACCGCCCTGCACTATGGCCAGCAGTGCTTCGAAGGCCTCAAGGCCTACCGCTGCAAGGACGGCTCGATCAACCTGTTCCGTCCGGACCAGAACGCCGCGCGCATGCAGCGCAGCTGCGCCCGCCTGCTGATGCCGCACGTGCCCACCGAGGACTTCATCGAAGCCTGCAAACAAGTGGTCAAGGCCAACGAGCGATTCATCCCGCCGTACGGCAGCGGCGGCGCGCTGTACCTGCGCCCGTTCGTGATCGGCACCGGTGACAACATTGGCGTGCGTACCGCGCCGGAGTTCATCTTCTCGGTGTTCTGCATCCCGGTTGGCGCCTACTTCAAGGGCGGCCTGGTGCCACACAACTTCCAGATCTCCACGTTCGACCGCGCCGCGCCGCAAGGCACCGGTGCCGCGAAAGTCGGCGGCAACTACGCCGCCAGCCTGATGCCGGGCTCGGAAGCGAAAAAATCCGGGTTCGCCGACGCGATCTACCTGGACCCGATGACCCACTCGAAGATCGAAGAAGTCGGCTCGGCCAACTTCTTCGGGATCACCCACGACAATAAGTTCATCACGCCGAAGTCGCCTTCGGTGCTGCCAGGCATCACCCGCCTGTCGCTGATCGAACTGGCCCAGACCCGCCTGGGCCTGGAAGTGGTCGAGGGCGAAGTGTTCATTGACAAGCTGTCCGACTTCAAAGAAGCGGGCGCCTGCGGCACCGCTGCGGTGATCTCGCCGATCGGCGGCATCCAGTACAACGGCCAGCTGCACGTGTTCCACAGCGAAACCGAAGTGGGCCCGCTCACCCAGAAGCTCTACAAAGAGCTGACCGGCGTGCAGACCGGCGATGTTGAAGCGCCAGCGGGTTGGATCGTAAAAGTCTAATCCAGCCACCCTGCAATACCCTGTGGGAGGGGGCTACACCCCTCCCACATGGGGCCCGCCTTGGGTTCAGGGAATATTCGCCGCAATCTTCTTGCCCATACTGATCCTCGGCTCCACCGCATACCCCAGCGCCTCATAGAACCCTGCCACTGCGTCATTGCCGCCGGTGATCTGCAGGTTGATCTTCATGCAGCCCAGTGCCGCCAACGCCTGTTCCGCATGCCGCACCAACGACGAACCCAGGCCATGGCGCTGATAGTCAGCGTGCACCGCCACCGAATACAGCCAGCCTCGATGGCCGTCATAGCCGGCGAGAATTGTGCCGATCACCGTTTTTTTATCCGTCGCGACGAAGAACAACCCATCATTGACCGCCAGCTTCTTATCGATCGCCAGGCTCGGCAGGTTGTGCGCGGTGTCATAGCCAAATGCTTGCTGCCATAGCGCGACCACCTGTGTGCGGTGTTGACGGTCGCGATACGGCCCGATGGGGTGGCGCGACAGCAGCGTCTTTTCCATCACCAGCGTGCGCTCGTTGCCGTGGTAGACGTCGCGCACGGTGTGAAACCCCAGCTTGGTATAGAACGGCTCGGCGGTCAGCGAGGCCGGCACGCTCAGCACCGTTACCCCGGCTTCACGGGCGCGCACCTCAATCTCGAGCATCAGCAGGCGACCAATGCCCTGCCCTTGCAGCGCCGGGTTGACGAACACCGAGCGCACCACGTTCGCCTCGAGGGCCGCCGTGGCGACAATCAATTGAGCCTGGACCGCCACCAGCACGACGCGGCGCTTGAGTAGTTCCAGCACAGCGTCGGCGGTGAAGTTGCTCGCCACTCGAGCGATCACATCCGCCGGGTAATCCCGCGCATTGCTGCTGTGCAGGGCCGCTAATATGACCTGGCTGATGCCTTCGGCATCGGTGGGCTGAGCGAGACGAACGGCGGTAGACATGATTCCTCCTGCCTGACACGACTATGACAAACACCACAATACCAATGTGGGAGGGAGCAAGCCCCCTCCCACAGTGTGACCCTATTTCAATCCTGCAGCCGATTCGGCTGCCGCACCCACCTTTTCAGCTTTCCCGGCTGAACCGCTGCGTTGTTTCAGCCGGGATTCACCCCGTACAGCGCCCAAAATAGCGGCACAAGATCCCCCATGGACCCGTGCCCCCATGCAAACCACCAACACCGTCCTGATGATTCGCCCGGCGCGCTTTGCCTTCAACCCGGACACCGCGATCAACAACCGTTTCCAGCGCCAGCCCCTGGACCCGCTCAACGCACAGCACAAAGCGCTGAAAGAGTTCGACGGGTATGTCGCGACCCTGCGCCAGCACGGCGTGGAAGTGCTGGTGGTGCAAGACACCCCGGCGCCCCACACGCCCGACTCGATCTTCCCCAACAACTGGTGGAGCAGCCACGCCGACGGCAGCCTGGTGCTGTACCCGATGGAAGGCCAGAACCGACGATTGGAGCGCAACAAAGGTGTGCTGCAAGTGTTGGAGCAACGTTTTACGGTCAAGCACACCATTGACCTCAGCCATCTGGAACAGCAGAACATCTTCCTCGAGGGCACCGGCAGCATGGTGCTCGACCGCCAGCACCGCATCAGCTACGCCTGCCACTCCGGGCGCACTCATCAGGACGCCCTGCGCCAATTCGCCGAACGCCTCGACTACCAACTGTGTGTATTCCACGCGGTCGACCGTCACCGCACGCCGATCTACCACAGCAACGTGATGATGAGCGTGGGCCGCGACCTCTCGGTGGTGTGCCTGCAAGCCCTGCCCGAGGAAGGTGAACGCCAGGCCCTGGAACGCTCCCTGCGCGACACCGGCAAGGACATCGTCGCGCTGGACTTCGACCAGTTGGAAGCCTTCGCCGGCAACATGCTCGAAGTGCATGACCGCGACGGCCAGCCGCTGCTGGTGATGTCCGCGAGTGCCTGGGGCGCGTTGCAACCGGCCCAGCGTCAACACGTGGAACGCCATACGCGACCGGTGGTGGTGAACATCGACAACATCGAACGCATCGGCGGCGGCAGTGCCCGCTGCATGCTGGCGGAAGTCCATCTGCCCGCCCGCGCCTCATTTCAATAAGGAGTCTTGCCATGACCCGCTATATCGACGTAAACGACCTCAGCTACCTGGTCTCGCAAAAAGGCTTGCAAACCTGCATCAGCGAGATGGCCGAATACATCCACGCCGACTACCTGCGCTGGCAGGATTTCGAAAAATGCGCACGTCTGGCCAACCACTCGCCGGAGGGCGTGATCGAGCTGATGCCGGTGTCCGACGCGTCGCTGTACGCGTTCAAATACGTTAACGGTCACCCGAAAAACACCCTGGCCGGCATGCTCACCGTCATGGCCTTTGGCGCCCTGGGCGATGTCGACACCGGTAAACCCGTACTGCTGGCGGAAATGACCCTGACCACCGCCATCCGCACCGCCGCCACCTCGGCGCTGGTGGCGCGCTACCTGGCCCGCGACAACAGCCGCAGCATGGCGTTGATCGGCAACGGCTCCCAAAGCGAATTCCAGGCCCTGGCCTTCCACGCCATGCTCGGCATCAATGAAATTCGCCTGTTCGATATCGACGCCAAGGCCACCGCCAAGCTGGCGGCCAACCTCAAGGCGTTCCCGGCGATCAAGGTGATCCTGGCCGCCAGCGTGGCCGAAGCGGTCAAAGGCGCGGACATCGTCACCACCGTGACCGCCGACAAGGCCTACGCCACCATCCTCACCAACGAGATGATCGAGCCGGGCATGCACCTCAACGCCGTGGGCGGCGACTGCCCGGGCAAGACCGAGCTGGACCGCCGCATCGTCGAGCGCGCCCGGGTGATCGTCGAGTACGAACCGCAAAGCCGCATCGAAGGTGAGATCCAACACATGCCGCCAGACTCACCGGTGACCGAACTGTGGCAAGTGATCAACGGCCAGCAACCCGGCCGCGAAAACGCACGCCAGGTCACGCTGTTCGACTCGGTGGGCTTTGCCATCGAAGACTACTCGGCCCTGCGTTACGTGTTGGACGTGGCCCAGGCCCTGGATGTAGGCCGCGAGCTGGAGCTGGTGCCTGACCTCGCCGACCCCAAGGACCTGTTCGCACGCCTGGCCCAACAGCCCGGCGTACAGCACAAAAAGCGCGCCTGAGACCGCTCTGGCCTGCCGCTTTGCGCCCAGGCCAGGTCAGATTTCGACGAGTAAAAAGCCGATTTAGCGCGTGCGGCAGCCGATTCCGCTGCATTGCGCTTTTTAACAGCGCAATTTGCCTTTTGCGCACGGGGTAAACGACACAAAAAACGCACCATCATGAAGCATTCTGAGCCCGACCAAAGCGTCCCCCAATGCATGCAAGCCGCACCTTTTTCTACTGCCCTGACATCAATTACAAAATATAGGGACTACACCATGACCCCATTGCGATCACTCATCGCTGCGTTGCTGTTGCCACTGTGCGCCACCGCCGCCCACGCCCAGGAATGGAAAGAAATCCGCTTCGGCGTGTTCCCCGAATACCCTCCCTTCGAATCCGTCGCCGCCGACGGCAGCCTGCAAGGCTTCGATATCGAATTAGGCAATGCGATCTGCGCCAAGCTCGAAGTGAAATGCACCTGGGTGCACAACGAATTCGACGGCATGATCCCGGCACTGCGCGCGCGTAAGTTCGACGCCATCATGTCGTCGATGGCCGTGACCCCGGCCCGCGAAAAACAGATCGACTTCACCGACCGCCTGTTCCTCAGCCCGACTTCGGTGATCATCCGCAAAAATGCCGACTTCGGCGACACCCCGCAATCGCTCAAGGGCAAGCAGGTCGGCGTGCTGCAAGGCTCGCTGCAGGAAGCCTATGCCCGCGCGCAGTTGACCAGGCTCGGTGCCCAGGTCAAGGCGTACCAGTCCCAGGACCAGAACTACGCCGACCTGCAGAACGGGCGCCTCGACGCCACCCTGACCGACAAGCTCGAAGCGCAGCTCAACTTCCTGTCCAAGCCTGAAGGCGCCGACTTCAAGACCGGCCCGGCCTTCAAGGACCCGACCCTGCCCCTGGACATCGCCATGGGCCTGCGCAAGAACGATCAGGAACTGCGTGCGCTGATCAACAAGGGCATCGCTGCCGTGCAGGCCGATGGCACTTATGCGCAGATCCAGCAAAAGTACTTCGGCGACCAAGACATCTACCACGAGTAAGCCATCACAATCCCCTGTGTGAGATGGCTTATGTGGGAGGGGGCTTGCTCCCGATGAGGGCGCGCCAGTCGGCACATGTATTGACTGACCCACCGCTATCGGGAGCAAGCCCCCTCCCCCAAAAGCCTCTCCCACAAGGGTATGTCTGCGCCCTTCAGAGATTCTTCCGATGAACGACTTTCTCAACCTGCACGGCTACGGCCCGATGCTGGCCCAGGGTGCCTGGATGACGCTCAAGCTGGCGTTCCTCGCACTGGCCCTGAGCCTCGCCCTGGGCCTGATTGCCGCCGGCGCGAAGCTGTCCAGCGCCAAATGGCTGCGCATACCCGCCACGCTGTACACCACGCTGATCCGCAGCGTGCCGGACCTGGTGCTGATCCTGCTGATTTTCTACAGCCTGCAACTGTGGCTGAACGACCTGACCGAAACCTTCGGCTGGGACTACTTCGAAATCGACCCCTTCACCGCTGGGGTGATCACCCTGGGCTTTATCTACGGGGCATATTTCACCGAGAACTTCCGTGGCGCGATCCTCAGCGTGCCGGCCGGCCAACTGGAAGCCGCCACCGCCTACGGCCTGAGCCGCTGGCAGCGTTTCCATCTGGTGCTATTCCCGCAATTGATGCGCTTTGCGCTGCCGGGTCTGGGCAATAACTGGCTGGTGCTGCTCAAGTCCACGGCGCTGGTTTCGATCATCGGCCTGTCGGACCTGGTAAAGGCCGCGCAAAACGCCGGCAAGACCACCAGCGAGCCGCTGTACTTCCTGATCCTCGCGGGCCTGGTGTACCTGGTGATCACCACCCTCTCCAACCGCATCTTCAAGCGCCTCGAACGGCGCTACAACCTCGGCATCAAGGGGATGGCGCGATGATCGAACTGTTCCAGCAATACGGCCTGGCCTACGTGTTCAGCGATGGCGCGGGGTTATCCGGCGTGGCCATGACGCTATGGCTGTTCATTGTCTCGGTGGTACTCGGCTTTTTTCTGTCGATCCCGTTGGCACTGGCCCGGGTCTCGGCGCATTTCTGGCTGCGCTGGCCGGTCGAGATGTACACCTACCTGTTCCGTGGCACGCCGTTGTATATCCAACTGCTGATTTGCTACACCGGGCTGTACAGCCTGGACGTGGTGCAGGACAACGCCCTGCTCAATCAATTTTTCCGCAATGCATTGAACTGCACCCTGCTGGCCTTTGTGCTCAACACCTGCGCCTACACCGTGGAAATCTTCGCCGGCGCTATCCGCAATATTCCCCACGGCGAGATCGAAGCCGCGCGCGCCTATGGCCTGCACGGCTGGCGGCTGAATCTGTTTGTGGTGGTTCCGGCGGCCTTGCGCCGTGCGTTGCCGGCCTACAGCAACGAAATGATCCTGATGCTGCACGCCACGTCGCTGGCGTTCACCGCCACGGTCGCCGACATTCTCAAAGTGGCCCGCGACGCCAATGCCGAAACCTTCCTGACCTTCCAGGCCTTCGGTATCGCGGCCCTGCTGTACATGCTGCTGTCCTTTGCACTGGTGGGCCTGTTTCGACTGGCCGAACGTCGCTGGATGCGTTTTCTTGTTCCTACCCGAGGCTAACCCATGAATCAGTCCGCGCAGGCCCTGGCCACCTATCCTGTCGATATTCCCGCGGCCAAAACCGCAACCGCTGCCGTCAAGCTCCAGGTCGAAGGCATCCATAAACGCTACGGCGAACACGAGGTGCTCAAGGGCGTGTCCCTCAACGCCCGCCACGGCGATGTGATCAGCCTGATCGGCGCCAGCGGCTCGGGCAAAAGCACCCTGCTGCGCTGCATCAACTTTCTGGAACAGCCGGACGCCGGGGTCATCACCCTGGACGGCATCAGCATTCAAATGCAACAAGGCCGCGCAGGTACTCGCGCACCGCATCAGGCGCAATTGCAGAACCTGCGCACGCGCCTGGCCATGGTGTTCCAGCACTTCAACCTGTGGAGCCACATGACCGTGCTGGAGAACATCACCATGGCCCCGCGCCGAGTGCTGGGGGTGAGCGCGGCCGAGGCGGAACAACGTGCGCGCCTGTACCTGGACAAAGTCGGCCTGCCCGGCCGCGTGGCGGATCAATACCCGGCATTTCTGTCCGGCGGCCAGCAACAGCGCGTGGCCATCGCACGCGCCCTGGCGATGGAACCGGAAATTATCCTGTTCGACGAACCCACCTCCGCACTGGACCCAGAACTTGTAGGAGAAGTCCTCAAAGTCATACAGACGTTGGCCGAGGAAGGCCGTACCATGCTGATGGTCACCCACGAGATGGGCTTTGCCCGCCAGGTGTCCAGCCAAGTGCTGTTCCTGCATCAGGGTAGGGTCGAGGAACAAGGCGGTGCCGAGATCCTCGACCACCCCAACAGCGAACGCTTGCAGCAATTTCTTTCCAACCGTTTGAAGTGAAACCCATGGATACCAAGGCCAACGGACCCCATACCTCCCCCGCGCTGGACCGCATCGATGAGGCAATCATCGAAGTACTGCGCCATCAGGGGCGTATCACCTACGAAAAGCTCTCGTCGCTGGTGCATCTCACCCCCAGGCCCTGCCTGGAACGGGTGCGCAAGCTGGAGCGACGCGGGGTGATCCGTGGGTACGGGGCGATCATCGATGTGCAGATGGTCTCACCGGGGCTGTCGCTGCTGGTGCTGGTGGCCTTGTCCAACCAAAGCGGGCGCTCGGCACAAAGGGCGTTCGAGGCCTGCGTGAAAGCGTGCCCCCAGGTGTTCGAATGCCAGTTGATCAGCGGGCCGTTTGACTACAGCCTGAGGATGCGCTGCCGGGACATGGAGCATTACCGGGTGCTGACGGAGACCTGGTTGAACAATGATGAGCTGCATATCGACAAGCTCGTGGCGCATCCCGAACTCGCGGTCGTCAAGAACACCGCCACTGAACTGACCTGATCGTCTGCCCCACAACACTGGAGATTTAATGTGGGCGGGGGGCATCAGTTAGATAGTCACCCGCCCGCTCGCCACAGGTTACTTTTTGCCCACCCTTAACTGACTGGCATCGGGTCAAGCCTCCCAGATTTTTAACCCTGCCCGCTTGAAATACGTTTGCCGGGTCTAGCGCCAACCAGCTTCGCCTGCCCATCCTTTTGCTTGCCGGTACGCGCCTCGCTGATCAACCCCGGTATCAGCTTGCCCTCCGGCAGGTTCTTCCAGAACCGACTTGGCAGGTGCCCCTCCATCACCTTGGGGTTCAGCCGCGCCGGATTGAAAATATGGCTGTAGTACGTCAACCACATGGCGCTGTGCGGGTCTTCAACAGTTTGCGCCAGCTGGCGCCAGGCTTCGGGACATTGGCGCTCGTGAATCAATTGCTCGCCGTCGTAATACACCGCGTCCAATGGCGTGGCGATCATCCAGCGATGACGCCCCATGCGCCCGACAAAATGCTGGCTGGCGGGTTTAAGGATGTCATGAGCCGGTTCGTGCCAGGCTACGTACTCCGGCAAATGCGGCCCCGCCTCGGCTGGCAGCGCAATGAACCGCACAAACGCGTGCAGGTGATGGGCTTCACGGCTGACCTGCTTGATGCGCCGCTGCAACTCGCTGCCCAATTTGTCACCTGCCAGCATCGCCGTGCGATCCCCATGGCTGACCCGCCATAGCACTTCGTACAACAGGCTCCAGCGTTGATCGCCGTGGTAGCAGGCGGCTGATTCAAGCAGCTCGATCAACGCTTTGGGGATCCGCGCCTGAAACGGCCCAAGCCCGGTGGGTATCGGCTCATCGGTGGCAAACAGGTCCGCCACCTCGGCCTCGCCCCAACAGACCTGGCTGGGGTCGACCTGATGGCTGAGCAACCAGCGCGCCTGTTCGCGCCAGGTGCTGAACAGGTTGTCGCATTCCAGGCTGATCATCCCCACAACCCCATCTGCTGCGGCTGCGGGCGGTCACGCAGTTGTTCGCGCAGCAGCACGCTGGTGCTTTCAGCCTGTTGCGGGTGGTAGTCGCTGGTGATGAAAAACGGCTTGGCCTTGGCCAGCACGCAACGCATGCGGGTCAGGTCTTCGAAGCGGATCTTGCGCTCGCGGCGCAGGTCCACCAGCCGCTGGGTGGTGCGCAGGCCAATGCCTGGGATACGCGCGATCAGGGTGGGTTCGGCGCGGTTCAGGTCCAGCGGGAACACCTCGCGATGCTCCAGGGCCCAGGCCAGCTTGGGATCGATGTCCAACGCCAAATGGCCAGGGCCCTGGAACAGTTCGCCCGCGTTGAAGCCATAGCTGCGCAGCAGAAAATCCGCCTGATACAAACGGTGCTCGCGCATCAGCGGCGGCGCCGCCAGGGGCACGCTCTTGGGGCTGTTGGGAATGGGGCTGAACGCCGAGTAATACACGCGGCGCAACTTGAAGTTGCCGTACAACGCCTCGGCACCGTGGAGGATGGTGCTGTCGTCGGTGTCGTCGGCGCCGACGATCATCTGCGTGCTCTGCCCAGCCGGTGCAAACCGTGGCGCGCGGGGTTCGTTGAAGACGGTCTGCTCGCCGGTATAGATGGTCTGCATGGCCTGCTTGATCGAGCCGATCTGCTTCTCCGGCGCCAACGTCCGCAGGCTGGCGTCAGTGGGCAGCTCGATGTTCACACTGAGGCGATCGGCATAGCGCCCGGCCTCGGCAATCAGCGCCGGGTCGGCTTCAGGGATGGTCTTGAGGTGGATATAACCGCGAAAGTCATGCTCTTGGCGCAACAGCTTGGCCACGCGCACCAACTGCTCCATGGTGTAGTCGGCCGAACGGATGATGCCGGAGCTGAGAAACAACCCGCTGACGCAATTGCGCCGGTAGAAATCCAGGGTCAGGGACACCACCTCCTCCGGGCTGAAACGTGCACGGGGCACATCGCTGGAGCGGCGGTTGACGCAGTATTGGCAGTCGTAGAGACAGAAGTTGGTGAGCAACACCTTGAGCAGCGATACGCAGCGCCCATCGGGTGTGTAGCTATGGCAGATGCCCATGCCATCGGTGGAACCCAGCCCCGCCTTGCCCTCGGAGCTGCGCTTGGGCGCGCCGCTGCTGGCGCACGAAGCGTCGTACTTGGCGGCGTCGGCGAGAATGCTGAGTTTTTCGATCAACTGCATGGAGGGCTGCCTGATACTGGTTTTTTGTACAGTATCAGCCAACCCTTCGGCTCACAAGCGCAGCCCGTCAGCTGGCGGAGGCCAGCAACAGGTCCTGCACCGAGCGGCCCTTGCCGCGGTTACGGTCGTTTTCGTACAACGACGCAGCAATTTCATCGGCGCGAATCGGCAGGATCGACAACAGCGTGTCGCTCAACCCGTGGCTGGCCTGGCTGAACCCCTGGATGTAGATGCCGGCCTTGCAGCGCTCATCGGTCACGATGCGGTAGTCACGGGCCACTTCGAAGTCACCCATGTAGGCTTCCAGCGGCGCCAGCAGTTCGCGGTGCATCTGGCGCTCGTAACCGGTGGCCAACACCACGGCATCGTAGTGATTGACGGTGACCTCGCCGGTGGCATTGTTGCGCAGGGTCAACTCCACACCCAGCGGGCCCGCCACAGCCTTTTCGACCACGGTCATGGTGCGGAACGCATGGCGGGCAATACCGGAGACTTTCTGGCGGTAGAAAATCCCGTAGATACGTTCGATCAGGTCCAGGTCCACCACCGAATAGTTGGTGTTCTGGTACTCGGCGACCAGCCGCTCACGCTCGGCGCCGACCTGCTGGAACACCAGGTCGGTAAAGGCCGGCGAGAACACCTCATTGACGAACGGGCTATCATCGGCCGGCTTGAGCGCCGAGCCGCGCAGGATCATGTCGACCTGCACCGACGGGTAGCTGTCATTGAGGTCGATAAAGGCCTCGGCAGCGCTCTGGCCACCGCCGATGATCGCGATACGCATCGCCTTGCCCTCGACACACGGCTGCTGCGCCATGCGCGCCAGGTATTGCGAGTGGTGGAACACGCGGCCGTCGTCCCTGAGCGCCTTGAATGCCTCGGGTACCCGAGGGTGCCGCCGGCGCTGACCACCACCGAACGGGTGGTGCGCACATGCTGCTCGCCCAGGGCATCGCGGGAAATCACACGCAGCGCCTCGACCTGCTGCTGATGCAGGATCGGTTCGATCGCCAGCACTTCTTCGCCATATCGGCCCTGGCCCTGGAATTGCGCCGCGACCCAGCGCAGGTAGTCGTTGTATTCCATGCGGCACGGATAAAAGGTGCCCAGGTTAATGAAGTCGACCAGGCGATCGTGGGCTTTCAGATAATTGACAAAGGAGTACGGGCTGGTGGGGTTGCGCAGGGTCACCAGGTCCTTGAGGAACGAAATCTGCAGTTCGCTCTGGGTCACCAGGGTATTGCCGTGCCAGCGGTAGTCGGCCTGCTTGTCGAGAAACAACGCATCCAGTTTGCCCTGGGTTTTCTCGCGTTCCTGCAGGGCGATGGCCAGCGCCAGGTTCGATGGGCCGAAACCGATACCGATAAGGTCGTGAACCGCGGGCGAAGCAATTGCCTGTGTCATTCCAGTGTCCTCTGGATAAGCCCCTGGCGATGGGGCGGGGAATACCTTCAAGACCTGCACAACAGGTCGTGTGTTGATAGGAAACGAGGACAGTGAAATAAAATTTAACTGATCGGCGATCAGTGCGCGTCCCACTCGCGCATCCGCACGCGGCAATGTTTCATGGCATTGACGATGTGTTTTTCCACCAGTGCGCGGGAAATATTCAGGCGCTCGGCGATTTGCAGATGAGTCAAACCATCGAGCTTGCGCAGCAGGAAGCTGTTGCGACAGGCCGCCGGCAACTCGGCCAGGGCGCGCTCAAGCAGCTCCAGGCGCTGGCTCTGGTCGTGACTGGCATGGGGGGAAGTGGCAGAAAAGCGCTCTTCGCTGTCGAGGGTTTCCAGCGGTTCGTGCTGACGCAGGGCATTGCGCCGATGGCCATCGATCACCAGGTTGAGCGCGGTGCGGTATAGAAACGCGCGCGGCTGATCGATGGGGGTGTCGCTGGAACGCTCGAGTACCCGCACATAAGCGTCATGCACCACATCTTCGGCCACCTGACGGTTGCCCAGCTTGGCGTTGAGGAAACACACCAGCTCGCGATAGTAGTTTTCCAACATGACTCCCGTCCGCCGAAAGGGGCGGTATCCGTTCCTTGAGCACCTGAAAATGACAGCCGATTGGGTAATGGCAGTTTGACCAAGTGCAATTTATAGTAATTCTCATCTACTTTTAAAGAAGTCTTACGCCAGCGGTCGATTTTTTTGCGTATTCCACCTGTTACACGGTGTGTAACGGCCTAAATCCTCGGGCATTTTTCTCGTTTAACTGTCAGCTCCGCGCAACCGCGCTCCGAACTTTCCCGGCTGGAACCTAAGCATGAAACGCCCTCGACCTGCCCGACGCGCCCTGCTTGTTGTAGCGTGCCTGATCCCCGTGCTTGCCGTCGCCGCCTGGCAGGTACTGCCGCCGGGTCGCGATACGCTGACCACCGTCGCCGTCACGCGCGGCACTATCGAAAACAGCGTGACCGCCCTGGGCACTCTGCAACCACGGCGTTACGTGGATGTCGGCGCCCAGGCCTCCGGGCAGATTCGCAAGATCCACGTCGAGGCCGGCGATCAGGTCCAGGAAGGCCAATTGCTGGTGGAGATCGACCCGTCCACGCAAAAAGCCAAGCTCGACGCCAGCCGCTATGCCATCGAAAACCTCAAGGCCCAGTTTCGGGAGCAACAGGCCCAGCACGCACTGGCCCGCCAGAAGTACCAACGCCAGCAGCGCCTGGTGGCCGGCAACGCCACCCGCGAAGAGGATGTGCAAACCGCCAAGGCGCAATTGAACGCCACCCAGGCCCGGGTCGACATGTTCCAGGCGCAGATTCTCCAGGCCCAGGCCAGCCTGCGCAGCGATGAAGCCGAGCTGGGCTATACACGCATCTATGCGCCGATGAGCGGCACAGTGGTTGCGGTGGACGCGCGGGTCGGCCAGACCCTCAACGCCCAGCAGCAAACGCCGCTGATCCTGCGTATCGCCAAGTTGTCGCCGATGACCGTGTGGGCTGAAGTGTCGGAGGCCGATATCGGCCACGTCAAACCCGGCATGACCGCGTATTTCACCACGCTGAGCGGCGGCAACCGGCGTTGGGCCAGCACTGTGCGGCAGATCCTGCCGATCCCGCCCAAGCCCTTGAGCGAGACCCAGGGCAGCGGCAGCCCCAACGGTTTCGGCAAAAGCGGCACCGGCCGCGTGGTGCTGTACACCGTGCTGCTGGATGTGGACAACAGCGACAATGCCTTGATGGCGGAAATGACCACCCAGGTGTTTTTTGTCGCCGGCCAAGCCAAGGACACACTCACCGCGCCGGTTGCCGCGCTGCTCGGCAACGGCAGCACCGACAAGCAGATCGCCCGGGTGGTCCTGCCGAACGGGCGCATCGAAGAGCGCGAAGTGCAACTGGGCCTCAGCGACCGCCTGCGGGTGCAGGTACTCGGCGGCCTGAGCGAAGGCGATCACCTGGTGATCGGCCCAGCCGACGGCACCGGGGGTTGAATTGACCACACCGCTGATTGAACTCAAGCACATCCGCAAATCCTACGGCGGCGGCGACAGCCCGCAGGTCGACGTCTTGCGTGGCATCGACCTGTCGATCCACGCCGGCGAGTTTGTCGCCATCGTCGGCGCTTCCGGTTCCGGCAAGTCCACCTTGATGAACATCCTCGGTTGCCTCGACCGCCCGAGTGCGGGCGACTACCTGTTCGCCGGGGAAAACGTCGCCCATCTGGACAGCGACGAGCTGGCCTGGCTGCGTCGCGAGGCGTTTGGCTTCGTCTTCCAGGGCTACCACCTGATCCCCTCGGGCTCGGCCCAGGAAAACGTCGAAATGCCGGCGATCTATGCCGGTACCAGTACCGCCGAGCGCCAGGCCCGGGCCACCGCCCTGCTCACCCGCCTGGGCCTGGCGGAGCGCACCGGCAACCGTCCTCATCAACTGTCCGGCGGGCAGCAGCAACGGGTCTCGATTGCCCGCGCCCTGATGAACGGCGGCCATATCATCCTCGCCGATGAACCCACCGGCGCCCTCGACAGCCACAGCGGCGCCGAGGTGATGACCCTGCTGGACGAACTGGCCGGCCAGGGCCATGTGGTCATCCTGATTACCCACGACCGCGAGGTGGCGGCGCGGGCCAACCGCATCATCGAGATTCGTGACGGCCTGATCATCAGCGATTCGGCCGAGCACCGCCCGCTCGCCCCTACCGCCCACAGCGGCGCCCTGCAAGCCGTGGACCTGCGCCGGCGGCTGAGCGACGGCGTCGAACACAATGGCGCCTGGAAGGCCGAAGTGGTGGATGCCGTGCAAGCGGCCTGGCGCGTCATGTGGATCAACCGTTTTCGCACGGCGCTGACCCTGCTGGGGATCATCATCGGCGTGGCCTCGGTGGTGGTAATGCTGGCGGTCGGCGAAGGCAGCAAACGCCAGGTCATGGCGCAAATGGGCGCGTTCGGCTCCAACATCCTCTACCTGAGCGGCGCATCGCCCAACCCGCGCACGCCGCCGGGGGTGATTACGCTCAGTGACGTCGCGGCGCTGGCGGCGTTGCCTCAGGTCAAGCGCATCATGCCGGTCAACGGCAGCGCAGCCGGCGTGCGCTATGGCAACCTCGACTACATGGCCTATGTGGGCGGCAACGACACCAACTTCCCGGACATCTTCAACTGGCCAGTGGTCGAGGGCAGCTATTTCACCGCCGCCGACGAACGCACCGGCGCCACGGTCGCCGTGATCGGCCATCGTATCCGCCAGCGGCTGTTCAAGGCCCCGGTCAACCCGATCGGCCAGTACATCCTGATTGAAAACGTGCCCTTCCAAGTGATCGGCGTGCTCGCGGAAAAAGGCGCCGCCTCCGGCGACAAGGACAGCGACGACCGCATCGCCATCCCCTACACCGCCGCCAGCGTGCGCCTGTTCGGCAGCTACAACCCCGAATACGTGGTGATTGCCGCCGCTGATGCGCGTCGGGTTCACGAAACCGAAGTGGCGATCGACCAGTTGATGCAAAAGCTGCACAACGGTAAACGCGACTACGAGTTGACCAACAACGCCGCGATGATCCAGGCCGAAGCGCGTACCCAGAACACCCTGTCGCTGATGCTCGGTTCGATTGCCGCGATTTCGCTGCTGGTGGGAGGGATCGGTGTCATGAACATCATGCTGATGACCGTGCGCGAGCGCACCCGTGAGATCGGCATCCGCATGGCCACCGGCGCCCGCCAGCGCGACATCCTGCGCCAGTTCCTCACCGAAGCGGTGATGCTCTCGGTGGTCGGCGGCCTGTGCGGTATCGCCCTGGCGCTGCTGGTGGGTGGCGTGTTGGTGCTGGCCAAGGTGGCGGTGCAGTTTTCCTTGGTGGCGGTACTCGGCGCATTTGGTTGTGCGCTGGTCACCGGCGTCGTATTCGGCTTTATGCCGGCCCGTAAAGCTGCCCGGCTCGATCCGGTTAAGGCGTTGACCAGTGAATAAACGACCCATCCCCGCTCACCCGTGCGTGCTCAGCCTGTGCCTGTTGCTCGGCGCCTGCGCCGGCAACCCTGCGGCCGTCGACAGCGAAATCACGCCGCCGGCGGCCTGGCAATACGTCGGGGGCGAAGCCGCCCAGACCGCCCACCCACAATGGTGGGCGCAGTTCGGCAGCCCGCAACTCAACCGCCTGGTCGTTCAGGCCCGGCATGACAGCGTTGACGTGGCCGCGGCCATGGCTCGCGTGCGCCAGGCCCAGGCCACGGCGGTGATCGCCGGGGCGCCGCTGTTGCCCGAGGTGAAGTTCGACCTGAGCACCAGCCACCAGAAACTGATGCGCGGGCCCGGCGGCCCGAACCTGGATGCCTCGCCCAGCGAACGCACGGTCGACGGCTTCGGCGTCAACCTTGCCGCCAGTTACGAAGTGGACTTCTGGGGCGGCCGCGCCGCCGCCCGCGACAGCGCCCTGCACAGCCTGCGCGCCAGCGAATTCGACCGCGCCACCGTGGAGCTGACCCTGGTCAGCAACGTGGCCGACCGCTACGCACAAACCCTGGCCACCCGCCAGCGCCAGCAGATCGCCGAGTTGAACCTGGCCAATGCGCGCAATGTGCTCAAGCTGGTGCAAACCCGCTATGACGCAGGTTCCGCCACCGCCCTGGAATTGGCCCAGCAGAAAAGCCTGGTGGCCAGCCAACAGCGCCAGTTGCCATTGCTTGCCCAACTGGCCGAAGAATCCCGGATCACCCTCGCCGCCCTCCTCGGCCAACCGGTGCAAGCCCTGGACCTGGGCACCGAACCTTTCCAGGCCCTGACCTGGCCGACCATCGGCGCCGGCCTGCCCAGCCAACTGCTCAGCCGCCGACCGGATATCGCCAAGGCCGAAGCGGAACTCTCGGCGGCGCAAGCCAACGTCACAGTGGCCCGCGCCGCCATGCTGCCGGCCGTGACCCTCGGCGCGACCTTTGGCTCCGACGCCTACAAAGCCCTGGACATCCTGCGCAGCCCTTACTACACCCTGACCGCCGGCCTGGTGGGGCCGATCTTCAACAACGGTCGTTTAAGCGCCGAGCGCGACAAGGCCCGTGCGCGCCAGGATGAACTGTTGCAAACCTATCGCGGCGCAATCATCAATGGGTTTGCCGATGTGGAAAAATCCCTCAGCAGCATCACGCGCCTGAACCAGCAGCGCGAATGGCAGGCAGAAGAACTGCAACAGGCGCAGACCGCCTTCCAGATCGCCGAAAGCCGCTACCAGGCGGGTGCCGAAGACCTGCTGACGGTACTGGAAACCCAACGCACCCTGTACGCCGCCCAGGACGCCCATGTGCAATTGCGTCTGTCGCGCCTGCAAGCCAGCATCGGGTTGTACAAGGCATTGGGGGGTGGCTGGCAAAGCGAACACTGATAAAAAATCCAAAATCCTACACAAGCTGTCTTCTCACCCTACATTCTTTAGACCGGGGTCCTTGGTAAAAAAGCCGCCCTAACACGGCTGCCCAGGACCTCCCGATGACTGTCGCAAAGCACCTCGCCTGGGGCTGTCTCTGGCTGGCCGCAGGCCTTGGCCATGCCGAGCCGCTGATCAGGCCCACCGCGATCGACTGGCTGCTGGACTGCCCCCTCCCCACCGCGCAGCGTCTGGACCCCGAGGTACTGGCGCGCACCCAGTGCGGCATCGTGAGCGTACCGCGTAACCATGCCGCTCCCAGGCAAGGCCACCTGAACCTCTACCTGACCCGGGTCGGTGCCCGCGAGCCGTTGAACCGCGAGGGTGTGGTATTCGCCCAGTCCGGCGACCCGCCACACCCCAACAGCGGCGGCACCTTCGCCATTCAACTGGCCAGCCAGTGGGGGGCTTCCGCGGCCAGCGCCTATCGCACATTGCTCAACCGCTACGACGTGATTGAGCTGGGCACGCGCGACCTGGGCCGCGATGAGGATGTCGAACAAGCCGCACGCGACTTGGAATTCGTACGCACCCAACTGGGCGACGCACAACTGCACTACCTGGGTAACGCCGCCGCCACGCGCCTGGGCAACCGCTACGCGGCGCTGTTTCCCGAACGCGTCGCGCGCATGGTGCTGGTCAACGGCGAACGCGGCATGACGGACGCGCCTCAAGTGCAACAACTGCACCTCAAGGAACCCGCCAAACCCGGCGCCAACCGTTGCGTGACCCAATGGGTCGGGGCCTTTCTGGCGTATGGCAAACAGCCGCCACCGTCGACCCGCTGTGTGGGTTCAGATGACGGGGGACAGCACGCCGTTTACGACCTCCTTGCCCCGAAAACGACGCGCTGCGTTGACGCTCCGTGCCAATCGTTATTAAGTGCTATTTATCCGCATTAATACGATAAATCGAACCCATGCTAAGCCGACCGCTGCGACGCAAACGCCAGAAGCTCTCCGATGTGATTGTCGAGTCGGTCAAGCGCTCCATCGTCACCGATGCCTTGAAACCCGGCGACCGCCTGCCCACCGAGCGCGAGCTGATGGAAAGTTTCCAGTGCTCCAAAGGCTCGGCCCGCGAGGCGCTCAAGGCCCTGGAAGTGGAAGGTTTGGTGAGTACACGCACTGGCCCCAGCGGCGGCGCGTACCTGAACCAGGCCGGCACCGAACCCGCCAGCCGCGCCTTGCGCAACTACCTGCACTTCCAGCATCTGGACGGCGAGCAGGTGTACCAACTGCGCAAGGTGATCGAGGTGGAGCTGGCGGTCTCCGTGCTCGGGCGTTTGAGTGAAAACGACTTTCAGGCCTTGCAGGACAACGTGGATTTTTGCAGCGACCCGGAAGACAGCGAGGCCGGCCAGCGCGAACAGCGCCTGGCGGAACTGGAGTTTCACAACCTGCTGGCCAAGGCCTGCCCCAACCCGTTGCTGAGCTTTATGGCGCAGTTTCTCAATGACCTGTTGCGCGACCTCGTGGTGCTGAAAAAAGCCTACAAACCCAAGCGCAAACAGTTCGACGCGGCCAACCTGGACTATCACAAACAGCTGCTGATCGCCTTTCGCGCCGGGGATGAAAGCGCGGTGCGCAGCCTGATGCATGAACACATGTGCGATGCCGAACACCATATGACCGCGCTGGAAGGCCAGGTCAGCCCGCACTTTCTGCTGGAGTTCGATCACAACCACTGAATACACCGCGTTACCCCAATAAAAAACGCCTGCCCACAGGCCCCAGCTTCACCGTATCGCCCTTGCCGCTCCTGCCAATAACTAAACCAGGGAGTCACCCCATGCAGCGTCGTACGTTATTGAAAGCCAGTCTTACCGCCGCAGCCGCCCTCAGCCTCCCGCTGAGCGTGCGTTCGGCATTCGCCGCCGAGCCCTTTACCTTTTACGGCCTCAAGTCCATGTCCGGCGCTTTTGCCAGCTATGGCAAGTTTGCCGACATGGGGTCGCGCCTGGCGGTGGAACAGCATCCCGAGATTCTCGGGCGCCCGCTCAACTACAAAGTCATCGACACCGAAGGCAATGCCGGCAAGGCCGTGCGTAAGGTGCAAGAGGCCATCCAGCAGGATGGCGCGCGGTTCTTCCAGGGCTGCACCCTGTCGTCATCAGCCCTTGCGGTGGCCAAGGAAGTCGACAAGGTGGGTGGCGTGTTCATGACCCCGGTGGGCGCCGATGAAGTCACCGGCAAGGACTGCAACAAGGCGACGTTCCGCTGGTCGGTGCCCACCTACGGCGCGATCCGCCAAACCATGGTGCCGCTGATCAAACTGCTGCCCGAGGCCAAGCGCTGGTACACCATCACCCCGCAATATGTGTTCGGCGAAGCGCTGCTCGAAGGCGCAAAGACAGTGCTCAAAGAGCACGGCCTGGAGCACGTCGGCAACAGCTACCACTCATTGCAGGAACAGGAATTTTCCGGCTACCTGACCAACGCCATCTCAACCAGGCCCGACGTGCTGGTGCTGCTCAACTTTGGCAGCCAGTCGTCCAACACCCTGCGCCAGGCGGTGAATTTCGGCATCAAGGAGCGCATGAAAGTGCTGCTGGTGTGGTCCGCCGGGCTTGACCAATTCCAGGAACTGGGCAGCGATGTGCTCGAAGGCGTGTACCTCGGCGCGCAGTACTGGCACCAGGTCGACACCCCGCTCAACCGCGAGCTGGTCAAGCTGACGAACGCCAAATACGGCATCAACCCCACCTACCCGCTGGCCGCCGACTACATCAGCACCAAGGTCATGCTGGACAGCATCATCGCCACCGGCAGCTTCGACGGGCCGACCGTGGCCAAGGCCATGCAGGGCCTGAGCTTCGAGGGCCCGACCGGCAAGGAGTCGATCCGCGCAGGCGACCACCAGGTGATCAAGGACTACTACCTGCTGATCGGCAAAGCCACGGCTGATATGGCCGACAAGGACGACCTGGCCAAGGTGCTCAGCGCCGGCCAATCGTTCCCACCGGTAGACGCCACGGGCTGCACGCTCGCCTGATCCTGAACGGTTAAACACGACAAGGCGGCCCCAAGCCGCCTGTTCGAGGGTTTCTGCATGCTTAATCTTTACCTGTTCCAGATACTCAACGGCCTGGGGTTGGGGATGATCTACTTCCTGATCGCAGTCGGGCTGACGATCATTTTCGGCCTGCTCAACTTCGTCAACTTCGCCCACGGCGCGTTCTTTCTGTTGGGCGCCTACATCTGCTACACCGCCGTGAGCCTCACCGGCAACTTTTGGCTGGCGCTGCTGATCGCGCCGCTGGTGGTGGCCGCCCTGGCCTGGGTGATTGAACGCTTGCTGATCCAGCGCATTTACCACTTGCCGCACATGTTCCAGATCCTGGTGACCTTGGGCATTGCGCTGATCATCCAGGAAGCCAGCGTGATGATCTGGGGCCCGGTGGGCAAAAGCGTGGCGGTGCCGGAACTGCTGCGCGGCGTACTGGTGGTGGGCGATTTCGTCTACCCCTACTACCGCCTGTTCCTCATTGTGTTTTCCGGGCTGGTGGGCCTGGGCCTGTGGCTGTTGCTGGAACGCACGCGCTTCGGCGCCCTGGTGCGTGCCGGCAGTGAGAGCACCGAAACCGTGTCGCTGCTGGGCACCAATATCTTGCGTCTGTTCTCCATGACCTTCGCCCTCGGCGTGGCCCTGGCCGGGGTAGCCGGGGTGCTGTTCGCGCCCTTGCGCGGCGCGCAGCCATTCGTGGGCCCGGAAATTCTCGGCATCGCCTTCGTGGTGGTGGTGATCGGCGGCATGGGCTCGTTCAGCGGTGCGCTGGTCGGCGGTTTGCTGGTCGGCGTGGTGCAGAGCCTGATGACCACACTCTGGCCCCAGGGCGCGAGCCTGATGATCTACGGCGCGATGGCCGTGGTGATTCTGGTACGCCCTTATGGCCTGTTCGGGAGAGCCTGACATGAGCGAGAAAAACCCCCTGCCGTTTGCCAAGACCCAGTCCAAAGCCATGTTGCTGTGGGTACTGGCGGTGCTGATCGGCCTGCCGTTGATCCTGCCTTCGGCAACCCTGGCCAGCGAGATCCTGATCTTCGCCATGGCGGCCCTGGCCTGCAACCTGCTGCTGGGCTACACCGGGCTGTTGTCGTTCGGCCAAGGCATTTTCTTTGGCGCCGGTGCGTATTGCGCGGCGCTGCTGATGATCCACCTGCAATGGGGCCTGTTCACCGCGTTGCTCGGTGCCGCTGTCGCCGGTGGTTTCCTGGCGTTGCTGGTGGGTGCGTTGGCGATCCGACGTACCGGCATTTACTTTGTGATGCTCACCTTGGCGTTCAGCCAGATGGCTTACTTCGTCGCCTACACCTTGAGCGACTGGACCGGCGGCGACAACGGTCTGCTCAGCGTGCCGCGCCCGCAGGTCCGCATCGGTGACACCGTGCTGCTGTCGCTGGCCGACGCCCGTGCCTTCTATGGTTTTGTCGCGGTGCTGTTCCTGCTGATCTTCATCGGCGCGCGCCGCGTCATCGCCTCGCCGTTCGGCAGCACGCTGATGGCAATCCGCGAAAACGAAACCCGCGCCTCGGCCATCGGCTACGACACGCGCCACTTCAAGATCCTGGTGTTTGTGTTGTCGGGCGCCGTCACCGGTATCGCCGGTGCGTTGTACGCCATGCTGCTGCACTTCGTGCCGTTGTCGAACATCGACCTGGCGATGTCCGAGAACATTTTGATCATGACCATCGTCGGCGGCACCGGTTCGTTGTTCGGCTCGTTGCTGGGCGCCGGCTCCATCGTATTGCTGGGGGATTTCCTCTCCGACCTGTGGCCGCGCTGGCTGATGCTGCTGGGGGTGATTTTGATCCTGGTGGTGATCTTCATGCGCGGCGGTTTGTGGGGCGGCCTGGCCTCACTGTTCGACAAGGTGCGCCGCAGCCGCAAGGCTAGTGTGGTGAACAAGGAGCACGTGCTATGAGCATCCTTTTGGAAACCAGAAACCTGGAACTGGCCTACGGCGCGTTCCATGCGGTGAACGGCGTCAACCTCAAGGTCGAGGCCGGCACCATCCACACCATCATCGGCCCTAACGGCGCCGGCAAGACCAGCCTGTTCCATTGCCTGACCGGCGAACGCCAGGCCACCGCCGGGGCGATTCATTTCGACGGCAACAACCTGATGCGCAAGCCGGCCCACGCCCGTGTCGGCCTGGGCATGGCGCGTTCGTTCCAGCTCACCAGCCTGTTCCAGAACCTCAGCGTGCGCGAAAACCTGCGCCTGGCCGCCCAGGGCCGCGACGGCGCCCGCGCCCTGAACTTCTGGCGCCGGGTCGATAGCAAACGCGAACACCTGGAGATGGCCGATCAGGTCCTCGAACGCCTGCAACTCAGCACCCGCGCCGACACCCTGGCCGGCGAGTTGTCCCACGGCCAGCAACGGGTGCTGGAGGTGGGCATGTCGATCTGCTCCAAGCCCAAACTGCTGATGCTCGACGAGCCCACCTCGGGCATGGGCATCGATGACATCCCCATCATGACCCAGTTGATCAGCGACCTCGGCCGCGACCACACGGTGCTGTTGATCGAACACAACATGAGCATCGTCATGTCCATCAGCCAACGCATCACCGTGATGAGCCACGGCCAGATCCTGGTCGAAGGCACCCCGCAATTCGTGCGCGCCGATGAGCGCGTACGCACGGCGTATCTGGGGGAGGCTGCCTGATGCTGATCGTCGAGAATATCCATTCCTACTACGACAAGAGCCATGTGCTCGAAGGCGTGTCGCTGACGGTCAACCCCGGCGAACTGGTGACCCTGCTGGGGCGCAACGGTGCCGGCAAGACCACCACCCTGCGCAGCATCCTCGGCATCATTTGCCCGCGCCAGGGCCAGATTCACTTCAACGGCCAGGCGCTGGTCGGGCGGAAGATCTTTGAAATCGCCCGCCAAGGGTTGGCACTGGTGCCGGAGAACCGTGGGATTTTCCGCCTGCTCACGGTAGAGGAAAACCTGCGCATCGCCGCACGCAAAACCAGCCGCTGGCAGTTGGAGGACGTGTACGCCATGTTCCCGCGCCTCAAGGAGCGCCGCAAAAACGCCGGCCACGCCCTCTCCGGCGGCGAGCAGCAGATGCTCGCCATCGCCCGCGCCCTGCTCAACGATCCCAAGCTGCTGATCCTCGATGAACCCACCGAAGGCCTGGCCCCGGTGATCGTCGACGAACTGGTGAAGATCCTGCGCAAGGTCAAGGACGACGGCCTGCCGGTGCTGCTGGTGGAACAGAACCTGATGGTCTGCGACAAACTCGCCGACCGCCATTACGTACTCGAACAGGGCCGCGTGGTGTACGAAGGCAGCGCCGAAGCCTTCCGCGCCGACCCGACCATCAAGAACCGCTACCTGGCCCTGAGTGCCTGATCGGAGATTGCAGATGAATAGTTTTGCGCAACCGCTCAAGAGCAATGCCCCGCTGATCAACCGCGACCGCCTGTGGCAATCGCTGATGGACCTGGCGCAACTGGGCGCCACGGTCAAAGGCGGCGTGTGTCGCCTGGCCCTCACCGACCTGGACCGCCAGGCCCGTGACCTGTTTGTGCAGTGGTGCGAGGCCGCCGGGTGCAGCGTCACCGTCGATGCCATCGGCAATATCTTCGCCCGCCGCGCGGGACGTAACCCGGCCCTGCCGCCGGTGATGACCGGCAGCCATATCGACACCCAACCCACCGGCGGCAAGTTCGACGGTTGCTACGGCGTGATGGCCGGGCTGGAGGTGATCCGCACCCTGAATGACTTGAAGATCGAAACCGATGCGCCGATTGAAGTGGTGGTGTGGACCAACGAAGAAGGCTCGCGCTTCCCGCCGTGCATGATGGGCTCCGGGGTGTTTGCCGGGAAGTTCGACTTGCAGGACACCCTCGACAAGCGGGATGAACAAGGCCTGTCGGTGGGCGCCGAATTACAGCGCATCGGTTATGCCGGTTCACGTGCGGTGCTGGGCCACCCGGTCGGTGCGTACTTCGAGGCACACATCGAGCAGGGCCCGGTGCTGGAAGACCAGGCCACCACCATCGGCGTGGTCATGGGGTGCCTGGGCCAGAAGTGGTTCGACCTGACCCTCACCGGTGTCGAAGCCCACGCCGGCCCAACACCGATGCACCTGCGCAAGGATGCCCTGGTCGGCGCCGCCGAGGTGGTCAGCGCGGTCAACCGCATCGCCCATCAACAACAACCTCACGCCTGCGGCACGGTTGGTTGCCTGGCCCTGCACCCCGGCTCGCGCAATGTGATTCCCGGCCAGGTGCACATGACCCTCGACTTGCGCCACCTGCACGCCGACAAACTGCAAGCGATGGTCGATGAAGTGCGCGGCGTGATCGACGCCACCGCCCAGCGTCACGGCCTGAGCGTTGAGCTGACCCCTACCGCCGACTTCCCACCGCTGGATTTCAACCCGGCTTGCGTGAAAGCCGTGCGTGACGGCGCCCAGGCGTTGGGCTTGAGCCATATGGATATCGTCAGCGGCGCCGGGCATGACGCGATTTTCGTCGCTGAGTTGGGGCCGGCCGGGATGATCTTTGTGCCCTGCGAAGGCGGCATCAGCCATAACGAAATCGAGAATGCCGCGCCGGATGACCTGGCGGCCGGTTGCGCGGTGCTGCTGCGCGCCATGGTCAATGCGGCGCAGGGGGACCTGGCATGAGCGAGATAGGCCAACTGACAGCGGTGCAACTGCTGGAGCATTTTCGCAACAAGACCTTATCGCCGGTGGAGGTCACCGAAGATGCGTTGCTGCGTATCAAGCGCTACAACCCGGTGGTCAACGCTTATTGCCACGTGGACCCGCAAGGCGCGCTGAACGCCGCACGCGCCTCGGAGCAGCGCTGGTTCAAGGGCGAGCCGTGCGGTGCGCTGGACGGTGTGCCGGCTTCGATCAAAGACCTGACGCTGACTGTCGGCATGCCCACCCGCAAGGGCTCGCGCACCACCTGCGCTGCAGGCCCGTGGGACATCGATGCACCCTTCACAGCCTTTATGCGCAAGGCCGGCGCGGTGCTGCTGGGCAAAACCACCACCCCGGAATTCGGCTGGAAAGGCGTTACCGACAACCCCTTGTACGGCATCACCCGCAACCCGTGGAACACGCGTACCACCGCCGGCGGATCATCCGGCGGTGCCGGCGCGGCGGCGGCGCTGAACCTGGGCGTGCTGCACCAGGGCAGCGATGCCGGCGGCTCGATCCGGATCCCGTGCGCGTTTACCGGCACGTTCGGCATCAAGCCGAGCTTCGGCTATGTGCCGCAATGGCCGGCCAGCTCCATGACGATCCTGTCGCACTTGGGCCCGATGACGCGCACGGTAGAAGACAGTGTGTTGATGCTGCAAACCGTGGCGCGGCCGGATGCGCGGGATGGTTTGATCGGAGCGCCACGCAGCACGCCGTGGTTATCGCACGCGACGGACTTGAAGGGTGTGCGTATCGCCTACAGCCCCAACTTCGGTTACATCGACGTTGACCCGCAGGTGGCCGAAGTCGTCGCCCGGGCGGTGGAGGGCCTGGCGCAGCTGGGCGCTCATGTCGAGCAGATCGACCCCGGTTTCAGCGACCCACAGCAGGTATTCAGCACCCTCTGGGCCGCCGGCGCCGCACGCCTGACCCGCACGATGAGCGACGCCCAAAAACAGCTGTTGGACCCCGGCCTGCGGCGCATTGCGGAGCGTGGCGAGCGGTTGAGCCTGGATGATTTCAACACGGCCCTCGAAGCTCGCGCCGCGTTGGTGGCAAAGATGGCGGCGTTCCACCAGCACTACGATGTGCTGGTGTCGCCGATGATGCCGATCACCGCGTTCGAGGCCGGGCATAACGTACCGCCCGGCTCGGGCCTGCAGGAATGGACCGAGTGGACGCGGTTCACCTACCCCTTCAACCTCACCCAGCAACCGGCGGCGTCGGTGCCGTGCGGCTTGGCGGCGAATGGCTTGCCGGTGGGGCTGCATGTGGTGGCGGCGCGGTTTGCCGATGAGCAGGTGTTGAGGGTGTGCCAGGTGTATGCGCGCGCTTTTCCAACCCGACATTTGCAGGCACCGGTCTGACGGATAACCGCCGTGCCTTCGGCATGCGCTGACGCCTGGCTCAGTGCTATTCTCGCGCCCCCAACGTTTTCAGGAGTTTTATGCAATGCCAAGAACACTCACACGGATAGGTCTTTTCTTGGCGCTGGCCTGCTTGCAAGGCTGCGCGCATACCGACCCACTGCTGGGGCAGCCCTACTTCACCGCGCCGGCCCAAACCGCCAACGACAAGGCAACCGTTTACTTCGTGCGCGAGTATCGCCTCATGAGCCCGCAGTTCACCACCGAAGTCCATGTGGACGGCAAGAGCCTTGGGGAACTGCCTACCGGAGGCTACTTCAAGGTTGACTTGCCCGCCGGCGTGCACCGCATCAGCTCCAACAAAACCTCAATCCTCACCGACGAAGCCACGCGTCAGTTTGACTTGCCCGTCAAGGCCGGCCAGAGCTACTTCGTGGTGGACCAGGATTTGTGGGCAGAACCCAAGGACGGTTTCACCCTGGGGGAGATGAACAACAATCGCTATCGAGGCGCCATGCACTATTTTCGCTGGGCGCTGCTGCCTACCGATACTGCGCAGACATTCATGCCCAAGTACCGGCTGGCCAAGTCTGAATAGAACCGTCCCTGTTAGCCCGATAACCGCCCCTCCCACATTTTTGACTGCATTCCAGTTCCTAGCCTTTACACTGTCGCCCATTCTTCCCAGGGGGCTTCATGGACATCGAACTGGCACGCACTTTCCTTGAAATCAGCCGTTGCGGCAGCCTGGCCGCGGCGGCCGAGAAACTGCACGTCACCCAGACCGCCATTACCGCACGCGTCAAAAACCTGGAAAACCAATTGGGCTGTACGCTGTTCGTGCGCAACCGCGCCGGCGCCCGGCTGACGGCCGACGGCGAGGCGTTTGTGGTATACGCCAACCAATTGCTGCAAACCTGGGAAGCCGCGCGCCGCGACCTGCCGTTGCCCGATGGCTATCGCAATGTGCTGCATATCGGCGGCGAGGTGAGCCTGTGCAACCCGTTGATGCTCGGCTGGGCCCAGGCCCTGCGCGAACACATCCCCGGGCACGCCCTGCGCACGGAAATCCGCGAAGGCGAATACCTGCTGCGCCAACTGGAACTGGGTGTGCTCGATGCCGCACTGGTGTTCCAGCCGCAATACTGGCCGGGGTTGCAGGTGGAGCAAGTGCTGGAAGAAAAACTGATCCTGGTGCAGTTGGTGAGCAAGCCGGAGCCCTACGTGTACATCGATTGGGGCCAGGGCTTTCGCCAGCAGCATGACGCCGCCCTGCCCGACAAGGCCCGCGCCGCCGTGAGCTTCAACCTGGGGCCACTGGCGTTGCAGTACATCCTCGAACATGGCGGCGCGGGCTATTTCCGCACACGCGTGGTGCAAAGCTACCTGGACAGCGGCGTGATGCGGCGCGTGCCCAAGGCGCCGGAGTTCAGTTTCCCGACGTACCTGGTGTACTCGCGGGCACGGGATTCGGCGGTATTGCAGCAGGCGCTGGAATTGCTGCGCGGGGTGGTCAAGGCCGAAAGTGACTGGTCACAGCGCTGGGACCCACTGATTTGAATCACTGTCAGTCGCCGCGCATGCTAGCCTGCGCGGGTGTCCTCTGGCAGCCTTACCGATGAACAAGAAAAAGTCCGTCACCATCAGCGACATCGCCAAACGCGTCGGCATGACCACCATCACCGTGTCCCGGGCGTTGAGCAAACCTGACCTGGTCAAACCCGCCACACTGGCACGCATCCTGGAAGTGGCGCGCGAACTCGACTACGTGCCGAACGCCTTTGCACGCGGGCTCAAACGCAGTGAAAGCCTGATCATCGGCGTGATTACCGCGTCAGTCGACAACCCGTTCTACAGCGAGATGATCAAGGCGATTTCCCGCGAGGCCAAACAACACGGCTACACCATCATGCTGGTGGACACCGATGAGTTGGAGGAACTGGAAAGCAAAGCGGTCGATACGTTATTGGGCTACCGCGTGGCGGGGATCATCCTGTCACCGGTCTCCGACGAGCCGAGCTACCAACCCGACTACCTGGAGCGCCTGCGCAACGGCAAGACCCCGGTGGTGCTGCTCGATCGCACCCTCCATGACAGCCCGTTCAGTCGCGTGGTGCTCGACAACTACCACAGCGGCATCCAGGCTGCGCAGTACCTGTTGCGCCAAACCCCCGCCCTCAAGCACCTGCTGGTGCTCACCGGCCCCGCGCATTCGCGCATCACCGTCGAACGCCTCAAAGGCCTGCGCGAAGTGCTGGCCGAACATCCACAGGTACAGGTGCACGTGCAAGCCGGCGACTACACGCTGATGCCCTCCTACCTGCACACCCTCGACTACCTGGCCGAACATCCGGCGCCGGACGCGATCATGGGCTTCAACCAGTTGATCACCCTGGGCGCCCTGCGCGCCCTGCGCATGCACAACATTCCCCATGACAGCCTGACCATCTGCGGCGTCGACCGCCTGCCGTTCGCCGATATCTTCGGCGTGCCGATCGCCTGCGTGGCCCACGATGCGTCCCTGGCGGGCAGCAGCGCGGTACGCCTGCTGCTCGATCGCCTGCAAGATCCGTACAAACCACGGGACAAAGTGGTGATCGCCGGCAAGCTGGAGAACGGCTAGCGGCTGGTGTAACCACCGTCGATCGGCAGGCTCACGCCGCTGATCATGCTGGCGGCATCGCTGAGCAGAAACAACACCGGCAGCGCCACTTCCACGGTCTCGGCAAAGCGCCCCAGTGGGATCGCCGCCAGCGCCGGATCGCGCTTGGCCGGGTCGGACCAGGCCATGGTGGCCATGGGCGTGAGGGTGACGGTGGGGTTGACGCTGTTCACGCGGATGCCAAAGCGGCCCCATTCGGCGCACTGCACACGGGTGATCGCATCCAGCGCGGCCTTGGAGGCGCAGTAGCCGAGGTGCTCGTCCAGCGCCACCAATGACGCCTGGCTGGAGACGTTGACGATGCTGCCGGCGATATGCGCCTGGATCATGTTGGCCGCCACACGGCTGGCCACCTGCGCGGCGGCGCGGGCGTTGACCTGCATAACCTGGTCAAAGGCCTCGGCACTGATGGCGGCGGCAGGCTCCAGGCGCGAGATACCAGCGCAGTTGACCAGGCCGTGCAAGGGCGGCAAGCCTTGCAGGGCCTTGTCGAGGGCGGTGCTGTCGGCGATGTCCAGGCACAGGGTGTGACAGCCCAGTTGCGACAGGGCCTCGGCGTCGCGGCCAAGCGCAAAGACTTCGGCGCCGCTGGCGATCAGTTGCCGGGCAATTTCGCGGCCGATGCCACTGCTGGCGCCGGTGACGAGAATGCGCTGGTGGGTGAAGTCGAAGGTTGCGTTCATGATCACTTTTCCATAGGCGATAAAGTTACCCACATTTTTGGACCGTGTTGATTTAGGTAGTTTGCAGGTTGTGCATGATCGGCCTCAGGGCTGGATACAACTTCACATACTCGGCGAAGACCCGGTCATACACCTCGGCGTTCTGCGCCTTGGGTTCGGCGCGCAACGCCAGGTGCACCCAGCCTTTGTCCATCGCCTCATCACTCACCCACCCCACCGCGTGCGCCGCCAGCAGCGCCGCGCCCAAGGCCGCCTCGACTTCCTGAACAATGGTGTACACCGGTAACCGCGTGACATCCGCGATGATCTGCATCCACAAATCCGAGCGGCTCGCGCCCCCCACCACGATCAAGCGTGGGTCCAGTGAGTGCGCGCCGCGAGTACCCGCCTCGATGTTATGGCGCAGGGCAAAACTCACCCCCTCCAATACCGCGCGGTACAGGTGGATACGGCTGTGATACAGGTTCAGGCCAACAAAACTGCCACTGGCGCGGTCGTCCCACACCGGGCTGCGCTCGCCCATCAGGTAGGGCAGGAACACCACCCCTTCGCTGCCCGCCGGAATATTCATCGCGCTCTGTTCCAGCAGTACCAGGCTGTCCAGGCCGCGGGCCTTGGCCTGTTGTTCCTCGGCCTGGCAGAACTGTTCGCGAAACCAGCTCACCGACGCCCCTGCGGTAATCGCGCCGCCGAAGATGTACAGGTCCCGATGACCGTTGTAGACGTGGGGCATGCTGACCAAGCCGTGACGCGCATCCACCTGCTGGTTCAGGTAGCCCCAGCACATACTGGTGCCGATCATCGCCACGTGGTTGCCCGGCTGCGTGACGCCGGCGGCCAGCGTTGCCATGGCTGCATCCACGCCCCCGGCAAGCACCGGGGTGCCCGCCTGCAAGCCCAGGCGGGTGGCCCAGCCGTCAAGCAAACCACCGACGACGTCGGCGCCATACAGCAGGCGCTGCGGCATCATCGCCAACGGTATGCCCAGCTCGGCCAGCAGTGCTTCGGACCAACCCCGCGCCGCCACATCGTAGACCCCACCGATATTGCCGGCACTGCTATGGTCCACCGCCAGCTCACCCGTGAGGCACCAGTTGATGTAACTGTTGGGCGGCAGCAAGTAGCGGGTGTTCGCCCAGACCTCGGGCTGGTGCTGCTTGAGCCAGAGCATCTTGGTGAAGCCGTAATAACTGTCCACCGAGTTGCCGGTGATCCTGAACAAGCGCTCCAGGTCCACATGCTCGCGTACCCACGCCACCTGCTCGCCGGCACGCCGGTCCATCCAGATCAGGCACGGGTGCAGCGGCGTCATCTGCGCATCCACCGGGATGCCCGAGCCGCCATACAGGCTGCTGATGCACAGCGCCTTGACCTGCCCCGCCGCCACCTCGGCCTTGGCCATGCACTGCGCCACGCAGGCCTCGACGGCATCCAGCCAGACCTGCGGCCATTGCTCGGCCCAGCGCACCTTGGGGGTATCCACGCGATACCCCTGGCTATGCTGGGCGATGATCGTGCCTTGAGCATCCACCAGCAGCGCCTTGGTACTTTGGGTTCCTATGTCCACACCCATCACGTAATGCATGATCAGCGCACCGGCTTGAGCAGCACCTTGATCGACTTGGTCGAATTGGCCAGTTCGAAAGCCTCGGCAAAGTCATCCAACGGGAAATCATGGGTGACAATGCCCTTGGACGTCACCAGCCCGCGTTCGAACAGGTCGATGGCGATCGGGTAGCAATACGGCCCGAGGTGAGCGCCGCGTACGTCCAGTTCCTTGCGGTCGCCGATGATCGACCAGTCCACGCTGGTCTCGGCGCCAAACACACTGAACTCGACAAAACGCCCAAGCTTGCGGATCAGCTCCAGACCCTGGGTAACGCCGGCCGGCACGCCGGTGGTCTCGATGTAAACGTCGCAGCCATAGTTGTCGGTCAGGCCATTGATGATCTCGCGGGCATTCTCGCGGGCCGGGTTGATCACCACGTCGGCGCCGAATTTTTTCGCCAGTTCCAGGCGCTCGTCGACCATGTCGATCACCACCAGTTTCTTCGGGGTTTTCAGCGCCGCGACCTGCACCATGCACAGCCCGAGGGTGCCCGCACCGGCGATCACCACCACATCGTCAAGCTGGATATCACCACGGTTGACGGTGTGGATCGAGCAGGCCATCGGCTCCACCAGCGCCGAGTCTTCCAGCGACACCGCCGCCGGAATCTTGTGCACGATGGCGGTCTTGGGAATGCGCATGTACTGCGCCATGCCGCCTTCGGCCACTTCACGCTGGAAGCCGAAGATGTTGTGCACTTCACACATCCAATACTGACCCGACTTGCAGAAACGACACTTGGCGCACGGCACGATCTGCTCGGCGATGACCTTGTCGCCCACCTGCACCTCGAAGTGTTCCTCGGCGCCCTCGCCCACTTGCTCCACATAGCCGAAAAACTCATGGCCCGGTACCACCGGCGCCTTGACCCATGGGTTGTCGCCGCCCCAGAACATCGCCGCGCCCGAGTGGCACTTGCAGTCACTGGCGCAGATGCCGCACGCGGCGATGCGGATCACCAGTTCATTGGGGCGCGCCTGCGGTTTGCCGATGCGTTCCAGGCGGTAGTCTTTAGGGCCGTGGCAGACGACGGCTTGCATTTGGGTGTGCTTGTCCATGATGGTTGACCTATATGAGAGGAGTTTATTTATGGCGCTGACGGCTGATAAAAATCGCCAGCAAAATGATCCCGCCCTTGATCACGCTCTGGACGTAGGGCGACACGCCGAGCATGTTCAATCCGTTGTTCAAGACGCCGAGCAGCATGGCGCCGAGCAAGGTGCCGACGATCACCCCGCGGCCCCCGGCAATCGACGCACCGCCGAGTACCACGGCGGCAATCGCATCCAGCTCGAACGACACACCGGCATTGGGCTGGCCACTCATCAAGCGCGAGGTGAGCACCAGCCCGGCAATCGCGGCGGTCAGGCCGCTGATGCCGTACACCAGCAACTTGAAGCGCGCCGCGCGCACGCCGGACAAACGCACGGCTTCCTCATTGCCGCCGATGGCGTAGATGTAGCGGCCGACGCGGGTGTGTTGCAGCAGCACGTAGGCGGCCAGGTAAGTGATCAGCATGATCAGGATCGGCACCTGGATGCCGAACACGCTTTCGCGACCGAAGAAGGCAAACCAGTCCGGCAGGCCGGAAATCGGGTAGCCGTCGGTGTACATCAGGCCCAGGCCCCGGGCGATGCCCATGGTCGCCAGGGTGACGATGATCGGCGGCATGTGCAGGTAGGCCACGAATAAACCGTTGCCGATGCCGAAGGCCACGCCGATCAGCATGCCGGCTCCAATCGCCAGCCCCGGTGGCAGCCCCGCGACCATCAGCCCGGCCGTCAGCGTGCCGGACAACGCCATCACCGGCCCTACCGATAAATCGATGCCACCGGTGAGAATCACGCAGGTCATGCCCACCGCAATAATCGCGTTTATCGACACCTGCCGGGCGATGTTCGACAGGTTGCTGGCGGTCAGGAACGTGTCGCTGGCGAGGATCATCACCAGGGTCACCACCACCAGCCCCACGAACGGATAGAACGCCGGCGAACGCACCAGCCGCGCCAGGTTCAGGCGCAGCCGAGCGGTGTCGGCGCGGTTAATGGACGTATTCACTTGAGCCCCCTGTTGCATGGCGCATGACCTCTTGAGGATTGACGGCGGACGCTTCCAGGACCTTGACGATCGCGCCTTTGTGGAACACGGCGACGCGGTCGCACATGCCGATGACTTCGGGCAGTTCGGAGGAAATCATGATGATCGCGTAGCCCTGTTCGGTGAGGCTGCGCATCAGCGCGTAGATCTGTGCCTTGGCGCCCACGTCGATGCCGCGCGTGGGTTCGTCGAACACCAGCACGTCGCAGTGGTGGTTGACCCAACGCGCGATCACCACCTTTTGCTGGTTGCCGCCACTGAGGTTGAACACCCGGCTTTCGCCGCTCGGGGCCTTGATCGACAGCTGCTTCATCAATGCCTCGACGCTGGCGCATTCCTTGGCCTTGTCGATCAGGCCACCGGCGTTCTGGTACTTGGGCAGGTTGTTCAGGGAGATGTTTTCGCGAATGCTGAAATCGGTGATCAGCCCTTCGCTCTTGCGGCTTTCCGGCAGCAGGCCGATGCCATGGGCCAGTGCCTGGGCCGGGTCGTCGAGGCGGATTTTTTCACCGCGCAGCCACACCTCCTTGCTCACCGACGGCAGCGCGCCGAGCATGCCCAGGGCCAGCTCAGTGCGGCCGGAGCCGACCAGGCCGGCAAACCCGAGGATCTCGCCCTGGTGCAGTTGGAAGCTGTTATGCGGGCCGTTGCGCACCAACTGGATGTCCCTGACCTCCAGCAATAACGGACCGCGCCCGGTGCCGGGCTTGGGCGGGAAACTGCATTCCAGGCGGCGGCCTACCATCATTTCCACCAGGCGGTCGATATCGCTGTCGGCCACATCGGTGACGCCCACGTTAGCGCCGTCGCGCAGCACGCTGATGCGGTCGCAGACCTGGAAAATCTCTTCCAAATGATGGGAGATAAAAATCACCGCCACGCCCTGGCGCTTGAGTTCACGCATGATCTCGAACAGCAGCTCGGCCTCGCTGGGCGTCAGGGTCGCGGTGGGTTCATCTAGCACCAGCAAACGCGCATCCAGCGCCAGGGCCTTGGCGATTTCGACGAACTGCTGCTCGGCCACGCTCAAATGCTCGACCGCGCAATGCAGGTCGATGCTCACGCCCAGGCGCTGGAACAATGCCTCGGCGGCCGCGACCATCTCACGCTTGCGCAACAGGCCGAAGCGGTTGCTCAGCTCGTGGCCGAGGAAGATATTTTCCACTGCCGTGAGATAGGGAATCAGGCTGAATTCCTGGAACACGATGCCGATTCCGGCGGCAATGGCGTCGCGGTAAGTGGCGAAACGCTGTGCCTGGCCATCGATGAGGATCCGCCCTTCGTCCTGGTGCTCGACGCCGCCGAGGATCTTCATCAGGGTCGATTTGCCCGCGCCATTTTCGCCGAGCAAGGCATGGATCTCGCCGCGCTCGACTTGCAGGTTGATGGACTTGAGGGCCTGCACCCCTGGGTAACGCTTACAGATATTTTCCAGCTTCAGAAGACTGCTCATGCCGCCGACCTCTCGCTCAGAAGGAGCCCCAGGCCCCACGCCTTCCGTGGGGCCATGGGCGGTTTACCAGCTGAAGTCCTTGGCCTTGGCCTGGTCGATCAGAGTGATGTCCACCGGAATAGTGGCGGGCACTTGCGCGCCCCACTTCTTGGCCAGGGCAACGCCCAGGGCCAGGCGGATCTGGTCGCGGGGGTACTGGGCCGAGGTGGCGATGAATTTGCTGCCGGGTTTCTGGATCGCCTTGATCGCTTCCGGCGCGCCATCGACACTGACCAGTTTCACGTCCAGGCCACTGGCTTCGATGGCCGACAGGGCACCGAGGGAGCCGTTGTCGTTGACGCTGAAAATGCCCTTGAGGCCGGGTTGGGCCTGCAACATGTTTTCGGTGACGGTCAGCGCCTGGTCACGCTCCTGCTTGCCGTTCTGGATGCTCACGACCTTGATGCCAGGGTGCTTGGCCACGGCCTCTTTGCAACCGCGCACACGCTCCAGGATCGGCACCACGGCAATGCCGTCGAGGATCGCGATGTTGCCTTTGTCGCCAATGTTTTTAGCCAGGTATTCACAGGCCTGGAAACCGGCATCGAAGTTCTTCGAACCGACGAATGAATCCAGAGGGCCTTCGGCCTGGGCGTCCACCGCCACCACCACGACACCGGCGGCGTGAGCGGATTTGACGGCCGATTGCACGCCGACCGAATCGGTGGGGTTGATCAGCAGGATATCGATGCCTTTTTGCAGCATGTCTTCCACGTCGCTGACCTGCTTGGACACGTCGTGGCGGGCGTCGGTGATGATGAGTTTCGCACCGATGCTCGCGCCGGCTTCTTCCAGGGCGTTTTTCATGGTGACGAAATAGGGGTTGTTGATTTCCTGGAATGACGCGCCGATGCGGATCGGCTTGGCGGCGTCGGCAAATGCCGGTGCAACGGTGCCGAGGGTGATGCTTACAGCCAATAAACACAGGGTTTTCGGGAGCATTTTCATGGCGTGGGTCTCTGTTTTGTTTTTATTTTTAGAGCAAATGTTATCGTTAACATTTTGCGAGAAGCTAGCAAGGAAATCCCGGGCGTGCAAGCCCCCGTTGGTCGTACCGCCTGCAAACAGCCTCTTGGAGAGGTGCGCATAACAGGCGCAAAAAAAGGGGGCAGCCCTATGGACTGCCCCCCGCCTCACTTGCATGAATCAGTTAGCGCACGATGGTCTGGCTGCAAATATGACCCAGGCTAACGTATTGCACGATATTGCCACCTACCCCGACACCCACGCCTGGGAATTCCTTGAGTTCAATCCGCCAGCCGCCGTCGTTGAACCAGGTTCTCCAGTTGTAGGTCTGGCCGGACGAACTGTCCGGGTAGATCGCGTTGTGGTCACCCGAGCAGGTACCCAGCGCGACATTGCCCGAAGCTGCCCCAGTGATGCCGGTGGTGGCCTCGTAATTGACAAAGTTATAGGCGCCGCTGAACTGCTTATCGACCCGCAATACCGGGGTGACGCCGCGCAGGGGTTCGCCGGTACTGTCAGACCATTGCGTGCTCCAGCTCAGGTTGCGGGCCGCCTGGGTGGCCAGTTGGAAAATCGAACTGGGGATGCGCACCACATTGTCGCCAATCACGTCGTACTGGTTCAGGCGGGGTGCCGAACCCAGCGTCAACTTGTAGTGCGCCTGGGGGTTCAATGCCACCGCTGGGTTGGCGCGCACGCGAACCTTCACGGTATAGCCCACGGGCACGCTCGGGTAGGTCGAGGTATTTTCCGGCTGGACCACTATCCAGTTATTCCCATCAAACCGTTCGAACACCCACTGGTTGCGCGCGCCTGTGCTTTCTTCATCCAGGTACACGGCCACGCCTTGACCGCGCAGCGAAGTGAAGTCGAAGTAATCGACATCGTTGACGGAGTCGATGTTGCCCGTCACCTGGTTCAGCGCATCCGGCAAGGCAAACGCGGTTTGTGCGGTGTCGTTGGGCTCGAAGGCATCGATGTTGCTGTCCACCGCCACACCAAAGCTGAACTGTGCGTTGCTCGCGGTGTTCGCCACCATGTACCAGTAGTAGTCACCGGCCGGCATCACACCGTTGAGGTACTCATCGGCATTGCCGGCGGCGTCGGAAGTGCCCAGGGGCGTCAAATTACCCTGGCCGTCATCGTGGAACAGCGTCAACGACATGTCCGTGCCGGCGCTCTGGTTCAGCAGTTGCACCTGAATGCGCGCGTTTTTCGGCAGGTTGAAGTGATAGGCGATTTGCGCACCGGTTTCCACACCGCTGACGGTGTACAGCGTATTGATATCCAGGGTCGGGAACAGCGGCGTGAACGCAGCAATCGCCGAGCCTTTCAGTTGCGCCGGGTCAGCTGTGTTCAATGCATCGACCTGCACGTCAACCGGCGCGCCACTGACTGCGGCCTTGCTCTGCGCTGGCTTCGAATTGCCGGCCATCGCCGCCTTGAGCTTTTGCTTGAGCGCGGTTGAAACTTGGGTTGTTTCCAGCTTGCCGCCGGATTTTAGCGCTTTGTCCACGGCCAGCCTGACCGCTTCGGCGCTGAGCTTCTGAGGGTATTGCTCGGCCAGGGCAAAGGCCGACACGAAGCAGGAGGCCGCCATGGCCGCGCCCAACATAAAGGCTTTTTTCGATTTCATTTTTTATCCATCCATAGTTAAAAACTGAAGGTCAGGTGACATCCGGTCACCTGGGATGGAATCTAGCCAACAACTGTATGCATGTCCAGTATTTTTGTAGGAAATTTTACCTATTCAATACCCGGTCATTTCCAGATACCCCACCCCGCCGTCAAACCGCACCGGCCCTTCCCAATAGGGAATGCTCAGGTTCATCCAGGCGTTCGGGTTGACGGCCTCAGGGCTGATGTCCAGCTGTTTGCCCGGAATTTTAAGCGACCAGCGCGTGGGCATGTTGCGCCCCTCGATGGCCGTGGTTGCCAGCGGCGCAAGTTGAATATTGGCGTTGTGCAACGTCTCGGCGTGGCCTTGCGGGTCGATCCAGGTGCCGGTGAGGTAACCGGCGCCGTCCTGCTGGCGCACACGGAACAACATCAGTTGCGCCCCGCTGTCCAGGTGCAGGGAGAACCAGTCCCAACCGGTTTGGCTGGCGCTCAAGGGTTGGCTGCTCCATTCGCGATCCAGCCAGGCAGGGCCCGTGACTTGGTACACCTTGCCATCAATGCTCAGGCTGCCGCTGGCGTTGAAAAACGGCTGGCTGTAGTAGTACGACGCCTGGCCCAGATCGGATTTTCGGCTGTAGCCGTTGGCGCCTTGCAGCACCAGCGGGCGGCTGGAGGTCAGGTGCAGATCGTAGGCGAATTGCGCACCGCCGGCCTTGAGTTGCATATCCGCCAACGCACTGGCGGCGCCGGGGCGGCTGGCAAAATTCCAATCGTCGATCCAGGCGTTGAAGGGCACCGCCTGGGCACCGGCCTGGCCGACGCCGCCACGGGCCAAACGTTCAGCGGCGTAGTGGCGAGTGGCGCTGGTGACGGCGGCGTGGCCGAGCCACACGGTGGAGTCATGCCAGCCCGCTTGCGTCGGCCCGGGCTTGAGGGCATTGCGGAACAGCGTCCATTGCACCCCGAATACGTTGCCCTGTGCGTCCTTGAGGTTGGCGGTGACGTACCACCACTCGATCCGAAAACCGTCATGGGGGCCGTGGTCGTCTGGAAAGCTGAACACCTTGCCCGGCACCACCTGGGCAAAGTCCGCCGCATCATTGCCCAGGCCCGCGAAGCTCTGCGCCGGCGCGGGGGCTTTGTCGCAACCGGCCAGCAGCAAAGCGGCGCACAACAACGCTTTAACCTTCATGGGCAAACGTCCTCAACAAGTCTGCCGGACGGCTGCGGTACAGCTGCCACAGTGGCCACGCCGATGCCAGCAATGTC
This sequence comes from Pseudomonas sp. S3_E10, assembly GCF_054667615.1. NCBI lineage: Bacteria > Pseudomonadati > Pseudomonadota > Gammaproteobacteria > Pseudomonadales > Pseudomonadaceae > Pseudomonas > Pseudomonas sp. S3_E10. The sequence goes on along the minus strand of NZ_CP162743.1, from coordinate 4,855,011 downwards.
GCCAGTAACGCCAGCCCGAGCAGTTGCGCCAACTGCCACGGGAACACCTGCAACGGCAGGCGCCAGCCAAAGGCTTGCACGTTGATCACCGCATCCAGGCACCACGCCAGCAGCAGGCCCAGCGGCACCGCCAGCACCAGGGTGAGCACCGCCAGCAGCCAGGTCTGCCCCAGGTTCAGCAGCATCAATTGCCGGCGCGTCACGCCCAGCGCCCACAGCGGTGCGAGTTGGCCCAGGCGGCTCTGGCTCTGGGTCAACAGGCTGATGAACAGCGCTACGCCGGCCACGCCCAACGTCAGGCTATTGAGGGCCGCGGTGGCGGCGAAGGTGCGCTCGAACACTTGGCTCGACCAGCCTTTGAGTTGCTGCTGATCGATGATCCGGCTGTCCTCCAGGGCAAATGCGCGCTGCACTTCACGCACCAGCGGCGCCACGTCGGGCGCGGCGACACGCAGGTTGAAGCGTGCCGGCGAGAGTGTCGGCCAATGCGCCAGCAGGTGCTGCGAATTGACCAGTATGTGGCCCTTGGGGTTGCCGTAGTCGGCGTAGATCGCCACGACTCTGGGCGACCATACACCTTGCGCTGTTGGGATAGGGAGCACATCCCCCAGTGTCACTGAAAGGCGACGCGCCAACTGCTCGCTGAGCATCAGCGTGTCGTTTGTGTGCAATTGGTCCCACGGCTGGTCTACAGCCTCCAACAACGGCCAATGCTGACGATAAGTAGGGTCATCGACCACCCCGAACAGGTCCGCCGGCCAACCCTGTATTTGCACGGCGACTTGCCAGGTGGGGAGCACCGCCCTTACCCACGGCTGTTGCGCCAGCCAGCCGCCGAGCTGTTCGGCCTGGGCCGGGGTTTGCGGGTTGAGGTACAGCTCGGCGGTGAGGCGTTGTTCCAGCCAGTTGTTGAAGGTATGGCGAAAGCCCGATGTCATCGAACCCGCGCCGATATTCGCGGCCAGGGCCAGCAGCAGAGCCATCAAGGCCAGGCTCAGCGCCGGCAACTGCTGGCGGCAGTCGGCGAGAAACCATTGGCCGAGCACTGAGCGGCTGCGCCCGAGCACGGCGTTGAGCACGCCATTGAGCAGCACCGGCAAACCGAGGGCCGCGCCAAGCAGCAACGCCGCCATCAGCACAAAGCCGGCCGCCAGGCTATCGCCCAGCCACAGCGCCAACAGTGCGATCAGCAGCGCGGCCGCCGCCACCCCACCCTGGCGTTGCAACCAACGGCCATGGGCCTCATGCCACGCCTGGTCGTTGGCCAGCGCCAGCAATGGCAAGCGCGCGGCCCGCCACAGGCTGCTTGCGCCGGCAAGCAACGCGCCGAGCAGGCTCAGGCCCAACCCCGCCAGCCACCACCCCGGGCTCAGGCTCAATTGCCCCGGCACTTCGGCGCCATACAAGCCGCGCAGGCTGGCGGCCACATCCGGCAGCAACAGGCTGGCCAGCCCGTAGCCGCTGGCGACGCCGAGGATGCCCCCGAGCAGCGCCAACGCGGCCAACTCCACGCCCAGGCTGAAGATCAAACGCCGCGCACTGACCCCACAGGCACGCAAGGTACGCAGCAGCCCGCGCCGTTGTTCCAGGGCCAGGCCGATGGCGGCGTGCACGATAAACAGCCCCACCACAAACGAGAGGAAACCCAAGGCGTCCAGGTTCAGGTGAAAGCTCTCGGTGAGGCGCGCCAGGTTATTGTCCTCGGCCTGGCGCAGTTGCAGGTCGGTGGGCGGCGTGGGCTGGCCGGCGGCGAACGCCTTGTCTACCAGCAGGCGCGACAGTCGCCCGGGCATGTCGAGCAGCGGTTGGGCGAAGCTGATATCGGTCAACAACAGGCCGGGCGCCATGTCCGCCTGGGCTTGCAGGGGCGGCAGGCGCTGGCCATTGAGCGTCAGTGGTTGCATGCCTTCCTGCAAACCCAGCGACCGCAAGGTCTGCGGGGCAACCCAGGTGCGTCCCGGCGGGTCAAAGAAGGCCAGCAGTTGCGCCTGGCTCAAGCGTTGCCCCGCCACTGTCGCGCTGCCGGGCAACGACAACGGCTCGATGCCCATCAATTGCAGGCGCACATCCTCATGGCCCTGCAACTGCACCCGCCCTTGCACCACCGGCGACACCGGCCAGCCGGTGCGGCGCAGTTGCGCAAACAACCCCTCGGGGAAACTCGCCGAGTCCGCAGCGCTGAGGCTGGCCTGGGCTTCGCCGCCGATCAACTGGCTGGCGCGCGCGTAGCTGTCGCGAGCCTGGCTGTTGAGGGCCTGCACCCCGGTCAACAGCGCCGTGGCCAGCCACAGCCCGGTGAGCACGCTGAAAAACTGCACCGGATGGCGTCGCCAATGGCTGAGCAACGCGCGTAGCGTCCAATAAAACACCGCCATCTCAGCGCGCGTCCGCAGGCACGATATGGCCATGATGCAACACCACCTGGCGGTCCAGCCGCGCCGCGATGCGCGGGCTGTGGGTGACCATCAACAGGCTGGCGGCGCTGTCCCGCAGCAGGTCCAGCAGCAGTTGCAGCACCTCGTCGCTGGTAGCCTCATCCAGGTTGCCGGTGGGCTCATCCGCCAACAACAAGCCGGGCCTGGATGCCAGCGCGCGCCCTACGGCGACGCGCTGTTGCTGGCCGCCCGAGAGTTGTTCCGGGTAGCGCTTGAGCAAATCGCCCAAGCCCAGGCGCTCGACCAGATGCGCCTGCCAGTGCGGATCAAAACGCCCCGCCAGCCGGGCCTGGAACGCCAGGTTGTCGTCGACACGCAAACTGCCGATCAGGTTGAACTGCTGGAACACCAGGCCGATGTCGGTACGTCGCCACTGGGCCAGTTGCGCTTCGCTCATCTGGTCGAGGCGCTGCTCACCCACCTGGATGCTGCCGCGGTCCACTCGGTCGAGCCCCGCCACCAGGTGCAACAACGTGCTCTTGCCGCTGCCCGACTCGCCCATCAACGCCAGGCTGCTGCGCTCGGCCAAGTGCAGGTCGACCCCCGACAGCACCGCCAATGGGCCTTGGGGCGTGGCATAGCTTTTAAACACGGCGTGCACCTGCAACATGACAACACTCGTTTGATGGGGGGCAATCGAGGATAACGGCTATGTATTGATCCTACGCAAATTTTTCACATGGATTTCACCGGTTGCCCACTCCCCCCGCTTTAAATTACCGGTCAAGCGCCACGCGTCGGCAACTTGTTAGTTACAACGCCTGGCAACTTTTTTAACCGCCACGTGTTCAGCGAAAAGACAGCAGCCCTATGACAGCCTCCTGTTTCACTGCGGCGAATAGCCGACACGTTGCGCCAAACAAATACAACATTGCCAACAGCGCCCATGGTGAATGAAGTGGTTGACCTTACCCTGACCAAACCACGTTCGCGCCGGGCTTTTTCCAAGCGCCTGCAACGGCTGTGGCTAGGCATTAGCGTGGTCACCTTGCTGCTCGTGTGCAGCCTGCTGTGGCCGGCGTCCCCACGGAACCTGGGGGTGGGCGATCGTCTCCTGACCTCGCAAGTGATCCCCCTTTGGCGCGACGGCGAAGTGATTGTGCTGGTGCGCCATGAAGAGCGCTGCGACCGTTCGAGCAACCCGTGCCTGGGCCCGCTCGAAGGCCTCACGATCAACGGCAGCCAACACGCGCAGACACTCGGCAACGCCTTTAAATCGCTGGGCATGGCCCAGAGCGACGTGCTCGCCAGCCCCGCTATCCGCACCGCCCAGACTTTGCGCTTCATGTTCGACAAACATGAGCTGACCTCCGGCGAGAGAGCCGTCTGCGGCGCAGCCATGGGCGAAGAATTGCTGCGCTACAAACAGCCTGGGCGCAACCTCGTATTCATCACCCACAGCGGCTGCATCGCCGACTTCGAAACCAGCCTGGGCTTCCCTCGCGCCAGGTTCCCCGAGTACGGCAGCGCACTGTTCGTACAGGTTTTGCCCAATGGCAAATTCAAGACCCTGGGCATCATGAATAACCCCGACTGGCCCGCTGCCCTCAAACAATTCTAAGTCATCGCGCCAACGCGATTACCGCCCATGTTCAGCAAAAAGACAGGCCTGTTCTGGCATGTTTAATTGCGCCTTTTAACTAAGAACTTCATGACTTATTCACGTTATTCAATAAACGCTGTGAACACTTGCGTGATGACTTCATCGCTTAAAAACCTCAACTTTGAACGTCAAGGAGCGACGTGTTCGTGAACCGTTTAACCCCCCTGCCGGTGCTGCTCTTGGCTCTCGCCGCGTTTTATCTATTACCCCTGGGCCTGCACGGTTTGTGGACCCCGGATGAAACTCGCTACGCCCAGATCAGCCAGGAGATGCTCCAGAGTGGCAACTGGGTGGCGCCGCACTTCATGGGCATTCGCTATTTCGAAAAACCGGCCGGCGGCTATTGGCTGATCGCCCTGGGCCAGGCCGTGTTTGGCCAGAACCTGTTCGGCGTGCGCATTGCCTCTGCGCTCACCAGTGGCTTGAGCGTGCTGCTGGCCTACCTCATCGCCCGCCGCCTGTGGAACGACCCGCGCAAAAGCTTCGCCTGTGCCCTGCTATACCTGAGCTTTGGCCTGATCGCCGGGCAGGCCGGGTATTCGAACCTCGATCCGCAGTTCACCTTGTGGGTCAACCTCAGCCTCGTGGCATTGTGGTTTGCCCTCGACAGCAGCACCCCACGCAGCCGCCTGGGGGCTTGGGCCGTGTTGGGGTTTGCCTGCGCGATGGGTTTCATGACCAAGGGCTTCCTGGCCGGGGCGCTGCCGGTGTTGATCGCGCTGCCGTACATGCTCTGGCAACGGCGCCTGGGCGAGTTGCTGCGCTATGGCCCGCTGGCGATCTGTGTCGCGGTGCTGGTGTGCTTGCCGTGGGTGCTGGCCATTCACAGCCAGGAGCCGGACTTCTGGCGCTTCTTTTTCTGGAATGAACACATCCGCCGCTTCAGCGCCGACAACGCGCAACACGTGCGACCGTGGTGGTTCTTCCTGCCGATCATCGCCGTGTCCTGCCTGCCGTGGGCCGGGTTGCTGCCCAGCACCCTGCGCGCCACCTGGCAGCAGAAACGCCAGCCGGCCATCGCTTTCCTGGCGCTGTGGCTGTTGCTGCCGCTGGTGTTCTTCAGCCTGAGCAACGGCAAGCTGCCAACCTACATCATGCCGTGCCTGCTGCCGCTGGCGTTGCTGATGGGGCATACCTTGAGCGACCTGCGGCGCCTACGCCAGGCCCGCACGATCTGCCTCAATGGCCTGCTCAACTTCGTGATCGGCATGGCGGCCATGGTCGGCCTGATCTATCTGCAAATCGCCAGGCCCGTGTACAGCAACAGCCACGCCGAGATGTTCAGCCTGTCCCTGGCGTTTATCGTGTTGCTGGGGTGGATACTCACCAACCTGCTGCAAGCCTTTCGCCCGTTGACGCTGTGGGCCATGCCGGTGCTGGGTATCGGCCTGTTGGTGATTCTGTTGCCGGCGAGCATGCCGCAAGTGATCGCCGATAACGAAATGCCCGACACGTTCGTCTCGGAGCATCAGCAAGTCCTGCAACAGACCCACGCCCTGCTTAGCAACGACCTGAGCCTCGCCGCCGCCCTCGCCTGGCGCCTGCAACGCCCGCAAGTGGCGTTGTATGACACCGAAGGCGAGCTGCGCTACGGCCTGCAATATGCCGATTCGGTCCACCGCAAGATCGACCTGGACCAGGTGCAAGCCTGGCTCAAGGACGCCCGCCAACAGGGGTCGGTCGGCGTGCTGATACGCGTCGGCAGCACCAGCGAAATGCGCGAGGCCGGGCAACTGCCACCGGGGGGCAAGCGCTATTACAAAGGGGCACTGGAATTGATCGTGTATCCACAACTCCCCCTCACGAACGCAGGCTCGCCGCATGAATAAACGCCTCATCCAGGCTCTTGGCCTTGTACGCACTCATAAAGCCTTGCGCATCATTGAAACGATTGAAGCGCCGCTGGCTGAGCATGTAGAAGTCATCGCAGTGCGTGACGATCTCATCGACGTTATGCGATGAAACCAGCACCGCGACACCGTCTGCCGCCGCCCCCTCCAGGCATCGCCAGATGTGGTAGCGAAACTCGGGATCTACACCTGCGGTGGGCTCATCCAGTATCACAATGTCAGCATTGGCGCAGAGCAGCGACAAGGTGAAAAACCAGCGCTTTTCTCCGTAGCTGCAGAGGGAGGACTTTTTGTTCCAGAGTTCGCAATACCGCTGCGCAATGCCTGGGCTCCATTTTTCGATTTGATTGAGCGCGTGCTCTTGCGTGACCTTCGTTTCTGAGCAAAAAAGCATGACCATCTTGAAAATGTCGAACATGCGCAACACAGCGGGCGTGCTGATGACTTGCGAGAGGTAAAGCAGCTTCGAAAAAGAGTTGTTTATCTCGCCGCCATGCCTTTTTTCAGGCCACACATCACGTCAAAAAACGTGGTTTTACCGGAACCGTTAGGACCCAGCAGACCAGAGATCGAACCTGCCTCAACCTCCAGCGAGGCGTTATGAAGCACGGTATGCGATGCATATCGAACATCAAGCGAGTCCACAATGAGCCGCGCCATTAGTAACGACTCCAAACGGGATTAATCAATAAAAAGCGAAACATCAGCCCCCATGAAAGTACGAGACAAACCACCACCACCACAACAACCCACCCGCACTCCGTCACGCCAACCAACATAACTCTATTTGCCCACCACATCGGATTAAAAAACCGGACCAAGGCAAGCGTTGAGTTTAAGGAGCCGATACTTACGATTCCAAGCGCCAACATCCCAAGGGACAACATGGAGAAAACCGTACTCGCATTCTGAAAGCCCACTGGGACCAGGGTTAACAAAAGCGAAGGTATGGAAAACAGCAGAAAACACACATAAAACCGCCCGACGACAACGAGATACTCGGCTATATCTACCGCGCCAAACGAATAACGTGTCAGCAGGTAGAACACAGAGCAATACAGGATTGAAACAATCGAATACGCGAGAAACTGCCCGGCAAGGAAAATAACCTTCGTGCGACCTGTATAGACAAAAGACCGCAGAAAACCGCTCTCTCTGCGACCCACGATGTAAAACGCCAGCCCGAACAACGCAACACTTGATGCGACAAAAGCGTAGAACCATGAAGTGTTCGACAAATAATCGCCAGCCCCCCCCCATCACTGGCGCCCTTGTGTAGGCAATCAGGTAATAGGTAACGACCGGAGAAATCACTGTCCAAAACAATGCAACAGGTTCTTTTAACTGTTCTTTGATAAATAACAGCGCTAACAAAACAGGCTTCGACAGGGCGTACGGGGTCATGATTCACCTCATGGAAACGGAACCATTTTTTCTAACCGAGACTGGAGTATTGAAGATTTAAACCCTTTAGAGTACTTATTGATCGAATTAAAGTTTCTTGAATTATTCATATGAAGAAATAAATCAGGAGAAATAAATTTAACAAAAACGCCTCCCCCTCCATCAACCCCTCCAATTGTTGAATAAAAATATCCAGCAACATCCATTCGCCTCAATACAAACAAGAACTCAGAAACGGTGAAATCCTGCAAAGACCTACAACCTCCGCACTCTACAACATCGGTAATCTCTTGGTAGGTCTCGTAAACATTGCAACCTAGAAAGTAACGTATATATGAATCTTCAAGCATTTTTTCTTCAGAATCAGTTGCCTTGAATAAATTCATAAAACGAAAAGTCTGCCATAACTCCAGCAAAGACTTCTGCATAGCCACCGCCAATTCCGACGCATAAGCCATTCCTGCGCAATATTTTACGTAATGATTAATGTTCTTTTGCCCATATACAACCAGTACGCAAAACCCTGGAAATCTAGTATCAGATATATCTAAAAATGTAATTTCTCCTGAAGCCGCCAGAGCTTTATAGAGTTGCCGAACGGATTGCCCCTTCAATAACTCGCCCGTCTCAACAGTAGAGATTCGAGAGCAGCATTTCTTCGTGAGCCAGAACCTAACAAGAAATTGACGCTCCAGATATTCCTTTATTGCTCCTAAGAAGGCAATATTGGGATTCCAGTGAAAGCTGCATCCACATGTATCCCGAAGAGGATAAAGCAAGCTATCCTCACCTAGACTATGCGATGACAGTGAAATACAGGCAGTAGGGATAAAACACTTGGAAAAGTCTGAAGACCTGATCACTTCACTTAAAGCGAACTCATGCTTCTCAATATCAGAAATGGACATTTTTTTAGATGCCGTCTGAACGAATGCTCTTGCAAAGCCAAGAACCTCACGCCCCGATAAAAACTCACTCAGACGACCACTCCTTCTTGAAGTAACTTCTCTATAAAAATGACGGCGCTCAAAATATTCTCCCAAAGCAGTTTTAACCGAATTTGAGCCTCCTCCAACACCGTTCCCATTCACCGAGAGGAAATCTGAAACCTCGGCAGAGTGAGGTAAAGTGAGAATACATGCAGGTTGAAAAAGGAGGGTGCCGGGCAAATCAGGCTTATGCATTAGATTAATAAGTTTCATTTTGCCTACCTATAAAATGAACGCATACTGGGAAGAACAAAGCTGGATTTATTCCTAGAGCCCTACAAAGCATCGTATCGGTATATGCAGACCATAGTCTACACGCCAGCCCCAAAGATTTAGCTTGCAGTTCGACGAGCATGTAAATTGAACCAATCTCCATCAGTGCCATCCGGTACCCGCGATACCGATACTTGAATAAATTTTTAGGCATATAGATTGCGTAAATGAGCGCCAAGCTTGGCGTTCCAATATTATTAAACGAGGACAACAGCGCCGCTTTTAGTTCTTCAATATCAGTTTCAATTTGCATCACTTCAAATTTACGTGACCGGGGGAGTAAGTGAAGGATTTTTCCGGCACTGGGCCAATTAGAGTTTTCCTCAGTAAGCGAACAGAGGAAAATTTCCGCAGGGTAAAGCGCTCCCGCGCTTGGATATCCTCGCTTGTATGAGTCCTGGCTCTTTGAAAGTAAAGGACACATTAGTTTTTCAACGTCAGAAAATTCTAAAGGCAACGGTAAAAAATGCTCACACGACTCATTTCTACACAACGATTCTTCTCTGTTATCTTGGGGCAATTTTATTGTTAAATCCAGATCCGGATAAAAAGCCAGCTCATTCCCAGTCAATTGGGCCAAATGCTTTTCATCCAAACGATGAAGAATGGTACGATCTTTGAACGCCTTATGAAAAATAAAATTCCCTTTATAATGAAACTCTAGCACATCATCATACACTGAAGAATTTATAAATCTGAGATAGTAATCATGTGGAATATTTTTCATCCCTCCACCCTCAAGCAATCACACATATACCAGTGAGAATTAGATTCTTCGAAAAGCTGACCGTCTTTCAATTGAAGATATGAGCTATACAGAACGTCATCTTGATACTTACATCCGTCGTTATGCTCAGTGAAGAATTTTATCTTTCTGATAACTGCACCGATAACGATCATTTCCTGATAAAGACTCAGCGCTTTAGCAGGAATCCCTACACGTCGACTTTTGCAAAAAGCTAGGGCACTTGACCAACTGTTCTTTGCCGGGGCTATCGACTCATTATTAATTAATCTATCCACAGCACAGAAATGACAAGGATTTCCTATTTCCTGAATGTAAGGCTGACCAATACAAAAAACACTGCCCATCTGCCAACAGACGCTTATAGCGCTCTTTGGCGATGCATGCGCAAGTTTAAAATATAAGCTTCGGATACTTTCATAATTATATGAATGGCACAACAAGACAATAAAGCACTTGAACGGCCGTACCGCTTCAACCAGTTCACTTGAGAATGACTTAAATTCCAAGCAACCAGATAACTCCTCACCAAATAGGGCCTCAATATCAACCTGGCCTTTCCACTCATGAACCACTATCGTCTTTTCAAAATATATCTCATCAATACATTTGAACGGAATAATTCTTTCTAAAAAATCAAACGCATCACTTTGAATCAACCCATTTTCCGCGAGCAATTCATCTAACTCAATTTTCGTCATTACGTTCGACAATTTTAACTTTCGAAGCACATTTAGCAGAGGCTGAGAATGGATTTTTGAAATCCCGACATCAGACACTACAAGACTTTCCGTTTCAAAGTTTAAAATTTCATAGCTGGGTATGATTATATTCATCGAACGATCTCCTGTAGAGGTTTTCTGGCAAACCAGAAAACCTCATTAGGTGAGTGGAGACTGAATCTATTCATCCGCAGCTGGATGCTCCGCTATCGAATTATGGCAGCCACCACTTCCTCCATTACATCCTCCGCCACCACCACATCCTCCGCTCCCCCCGCACCCGCCTTGGCTCCCAGACCCTCCGGCGTTATCTACATAAGGGTTGAACCCATACTCACTTTCGAAACTAAAAACAAACTCTCCAAACTCTTCAATGTTCATTTCAACTCTCCACTTTTTTATTTACAACTCTGACCTCCAATCGCTTATCAACAAGCGACAAAACCAAATCTAGCCGCTTCAAAAAAAACTGCAATATTAATAAAAAACTCACGTACGAAATTTAACCCAAAGCATTAGGAAATTTCACTCAACAATTTCGGACGAAGAATAGTTGCGCAAAACACTAAAAAGCACTTCTTGCCATACATCAAAAATCTGTTTCTTTATTAAATTAATAAGTTAGACGTAATCAGACTAAAAGAAGAAATGACCGCTCTCGAAGGCATTTTCTTTTAGCAAACTGGGCATTCTTCAAAAATGCAGCAGACAATCCGACAAATGGCAAAATCCACTCCGCTTTTACGAACGGTATTGACCCTCACCTGTATAAAAAACCATGCGTGTAAAGCGTTTCAAAAACGTTACTGGCTAGGCTTTGTCCCGCCTACATCTAGGCCGCAGGGCATGCGGTAGATGTCTGCTTGCTGTCAGACCGTTAAGGGAGCCAGAGCCCTCACTGAGGATTAGAAAGTGGCGTGCTGATACGCGTCGACAGCACCAGCGAAATGCGCGAGGCCGGGCAACTGCCACCGGGGGGCAAGCGCTATTACAAAGGGGCACTGGAATTGATCGTGTATCCACAACTCCCCCTCACGAACGCAGGCTCGCCGCATGAATAAACGCCTCATCCAGGCTCTTGGCCTTGTACGCACTCATAAAGCCTTGCGCATCATTGAAACGATTGAAGCGCCGCTGGCTGAGCATGTAGAAATCATCGCAGTGCGTGACGATCTCATCGACGTGTGACGGTTCGAACAACTCTCTAACTGAGGCCCCGCGATCCAAATGTGGGGGCTTGCTCCCGATGGCAGTGGGTCAGCTATAAATGCATTCACTGCCCCTACCGCCCCTCCACTCACAATCACTCCCCAAACAACTCCCCAATCAGGTTGAACACGGTGCTCTTCACCGCACTGTCCAGTTCGGTCCAGGCCAACCCGGTGCTGGCCTTGAACGCGCCCAGTTGCAGAGGCCGCGACACGCAGTTGGTCGGCAGCGCCCGCGCCGCCTGCTCTGGCAATACGCCAATGCCCAACCCGGCAGAGACCAGTGCAAGCATGGTGGTGAACTCGCCCAGTTCGGCAGCGATCTGCAAGGGCATGCCCAGTGCCTGGATAAATTCATCGTAAAAACCCGGCGCATAGCGACGCGCGAGGATATACACGGGCAGGTCGAGCAAATCGCTGGGCAGCACGCAGGGCTGCGCCGCCAGCGGATGGTCCGCCGGCAACGCCACACAAAAACTTTCCTGTAGCACCGCGCGCGTCTGCACGCCGGGATGTGTGGCGGGCAGGCGCATCAGGCCGAAATCCAGCAGGCCGTTTTTCAACGCGGCGGCTTGATCGGGGCCGGGCATGTCCTTGAGTTCCAGCTCGATGCGCGGGTAGCGCTGGTGCACCGCGCGGATCAACTCGGGCAGCCATTGCGGCAACACCGACGAGACAAAACCCAGGCGCACACGGCCGATTTCACCACGGTTGGACGCCCGCGCCGCATCGGCCGCCCGTGCGGCCTGATGCAAGGTGGCCTGGGCTTCGGGTAAGAACACACGGCCGGCTTCGGTCAGCGTCACCGAATGGCGATTGCGGTCGAGCAGGCGCACACCCAAGCCACTTTCGAGCAATTTGATCTGCATGCTCAGCGCCGGCTGCACAATCGACAATTGCGCGGCGGCCCGCCCGAAATGCAGCTCCTGGGCCAGCACCACAAACGCCCGCAAGTGCTTGAGTTCCATCCCGCCTCCTCGGTTATCACAAAAATTGATCAGCCGATCATAAATGAATATTGGCCCCCCACCGCGCCTTGGGGTGAACTAAGGTCACTCGCGATGATTGAAGATGAGTTTGCTTATAACAATAAGCACGTCAGGAGACAGGCTCCATGCACAGCGTTTTAGATAACTTCCGCCTCGACGGCCGGCTCGCGCTGGTCACCGGTTCCAGTGCCGGCATCGGCCTGGCCATCGCGCGCGGTCTGGCCCAGGCCGGGGCGCGGGTGGTACTCAACGGGCGAAACCGCAGCACCTTGCGTGACGCGGCCGCCTTGCTCACGTTGGAGGGCCTGGAGGTGCACACCCAGCCGTTCGATGTGACCGACAGCGCGGCGATCCAGGCCGCCGTTGCGAGCATCGAGGAGCGCCTCGGCCCGCTGGAGATTCTGGTGAACAACGCCGGCATGCAACGCCGTGGGCCGCTGGAAGACTACAGCGAGCACCACTGGCGCGAGCTGATCAGCACCAACCTCGACAGTGCGTTCCTGGTGGGCCAGGCCGTGGCGCGGGCGATGATCCCGCGCAAGCGTGGGCGCATTATTAACATCTGCTCGGTGCAAAGTGAGCTGGGCCGCCCAGGCATTGCGCCGTATGCGGCAAGCAAGGGCGCGCTGAAGATGCTGACCAAAGGCATGGCGATTGATTGGGGCCCGCACGGGCTGACGGTCAACGGCATCGGCCCCGGTTATTTCAAGACCGAACTGAACGCCAACCTGGTGGCCAACCCCGAATTCAGCGACTGGCTGGTGCAACGCACGCCGAGCCGACGCTGGGGCGACGTGGCCGAACTGGCCGGCGCGGCGGTGTTTCTGGCCAGTGACGCGGCCAGTTTCGTCAACGGCCATATCCTGTATGTCGACGGCGGCATCACCGCATCGCTGTAACCCGGAGAAACTCATGCACGCTATCGTCTGCTATGCCTCAAAAGACCTGCGGGTCAGCCCTCAGGATGAACCGCAAACCCTCGCCCCCGGCCAACTGCGCGTGCGCATCGCCCGCGGCGGTATCTGCGGGTCGGATTTGCATTACTACCAACACGGCGGTTTCGGCACTGTGCGCCTGCGTGAACCGATGGTGCTCGGCCATGAAGTGTCGGCGGTGATCGATGCCGTGGGCGTGGACGCCGGGCCGTTCAAGGTCGGCCAGCGCATCGCGGTCTCGCCGTCGCGCCCCTGCGGCGGTTGCCGTTATTGCCAGCAGGGCTTGCCCAATCATTGCCTGAATATGCGCTTCTACGGCAGCGCCATGCCCTTCCCGCATGTCCAAGGCGCGTTTCGCCAAAGCCTGGTGATCGAAACGCACCAGGCCCATCGCCTGGCCGACCACGTGACCCTCGCCGAAGGTGCGCTGGCCGAGCCGTTGTCGGTGGGTTTGCACGCCATCCAACGCGCCGGCGCGGTGTTCGGCAAGCGTGTGCTGGTGACCGGTTGCGGCCCCATCGGCAACCTGCTGATCGGTGGTTTGCGCGCAGCGGGCGCGGCTGAAATCGTCGCCGTGGACTTGTCGGCCAGCGCCCTCGCCTGCGCCGAAAAAATGGGCGCCAGCCGCACCCACAACCTTGCCGACGGCAACGATGCACTCAAGCGCTACACCAGCGAAAAAGGCTACTTCGATGTGATGTTCGAAGTGTCCGGCAGCGCCCAGGCCCTGCGCAACGGCCTGGAATGCATCGCCCCGCGCGGCGTGTTGGTGACGGTCGGGTTGGGCGGTGACGTGACGCTGCCGCTCAACCTGCTGGTCAGCCGCGAGATCGACCTGCGCGGCACCTTCCGCTTTCATCCGGAATTTGCCCAGGCAGTGGATTTGCTCAACCGCCGGATCATTGATGTACGGCCGGTGATCTCGCACACCGTGCCATTCGAACAGGCGGTGCGGGCATTTGAGCTGGCGGCGGACAAGACCCAGGCGATGAAGGTGGTGTTGGATTTTGGCGTGAGCGATCTGGATTAACGCCCGTTTGTGACTTTGCTGTGGGCGCGGTGGTTGCCAGGCAGTGCGACTTTTGCCTGAAAAAATCAAACTATCGCCACCTGCGCGGTTCAGAACTTCAGGTTCCGGCACCGCGCTGCCACACGCGAGCCAGCGCCTCCTGTGAAACTTCAGAACATGGAGCACGCCCCTTGATCGCACAAATCATGATCGCCGCCCTCGGCGTCGTCGCCATCTGGTTCAGCCAGAGCAAACGCCTGAAGGTGCGCCGCTACGCCTGCCTGTTCGGCATGGCGGGCCAGCCGTTCTGGTTCTGGTCTTCGATCAATGCCGAGCAATGGGGCATCGTATTGCTCAGCTGTTTCTACACGGTGGCGTGGGCCAAGGGCATCAAGACGCACTGGATCGACCGCAAGCCCGATGCGCGCGCCTGATTTGCAATCGCGCACCGCACTGCCTATATTTGCCGCCTGGCGCTCTCTACGCCACCTTCCGCGGAAAGGGCTGCGCCCAAGACAGTGAAGCACCCTCTTATTTCTACGACTCCACACCTTAAAGCGGAAAGGTTTGTGCAAGGAGCTCGTATGTCGCAACGTCCCGTCACCTCCAACACCGATGGCCGTCTGAACCTTGAGCAGCAGCGCAAGCGCGCCAAGGAACTGTTATCCCAGCTCAAGACCCAAGACCCGGCAGCCACGCTATCCCAGGCCCAATGGCAAGTCGCCAGACAGCTCGGTTTCAGCAGTTGGCCCAAGCTCAAGGCGCATGTCGACGCCCTCGACTTCGCGGCTCGCCACCCGGGCTTCGATGCCAGCGATGAAGCGCGCACCACCCACTGGCGTTGCGGCAGCGACATTGCCCACACACTGAAGGTGGCAGGCTTCAAGGGCCGCTTCCGGATGCTGACCGACCCGCTGTGCATGGGCCCGGTGCGCGACCTGCCCCGCCAGGCATTCCACGACATGCGCGGCGCGTTCATCAGCCGGGCCTTCGCCATGGACGAAACAGACACCACACGCCGCGTGGTCGACGAATACACCCAACTGCAAACCCTGGCCAGCGCCGAACACAGCGTGCTGTGGTGCGAGGCGGATGCCTATGACCAGCTGTTCCTGATCCGCGCCCTGGCCGGTCTCGAGCAGGCTCCGCCCAGGCTGGAACTGATCGAGGTGGACCGCATTCCCGGCGTCGAGCGTTTTATCGGCATTGGCCAACTGGCACCGGATGTATTGGCCTGGTTATGGCCGCAACGGCGCGTGATCGATGACGACGCGGTTCACCTGGCCAAACAGGCCTGGGCGGCGTACTGCGACAGCTCACCCATCGCACTGGCGCAGTTGGCCCATGCCGAGCACACCGCCCTGCCGCTTATGGCACCCGCCCTGTTGCGCCAGTTGCAGGAATTGCCGGGGCTTGAGGACGGCCTGTCGCTGACCGAACGCCTTGCCCTCACTTACATCGCCGAAGCCGGGCCGGTAGCGTTCGGCCGGGTGTTCGCCGAGTTGATGGCCAAGCGCGAGCCGCTGCCGTTCCTGGGGGACATGATGTTTCATGCGCTGCTGCGGCCGTTGATCGATGGGGCACAGCCGTTACTGCTCGAAACCGAGGCCCACCTGCCATGGCCTCAGCGCAGGCTGGCGTTGACGCCGTTGGGAAGCGAGGTATTGAGTGGCAACGCCAACTGGATAGCCCACACCCAATCCGAGCGGTGGGTAGGCGGTGTTTGCACGCGGCCGGGTGAGGCGCATTGGGCGTTGGACCGCCACCTCAAGCCGGTGTGGCGCGAGCGCTAGCAACGCGCCCTGACGTGGCTGCGTCTGCAGCGTGGGTGACACACCGCACACGCAGCCGCGCCAAAACCCCGCAGCGGCTACGCAAAGGGCTCGTCCATGAGCGTCGAGACTCAGCGGCGAGCACTGACCGCCGAGGCACCGTTGGACACGATCACTTCCACGCGGCGGTTCAGCTGGCGCGAGTGTGCGCTCAGGTTGTCAGCGACCGGGAACTGCTTGCCGTAACCGGTTACCGTCACGCGCTCGGCCGCGACGCCGAGCCGTTGCAGGCCACGGGCGACCGCCTGGGCACGTCGCTCGGACAAGCTCTGGTTGAAAGCATCAGCCCCCGTGCTGTCGGTGAAACCTTCCACGCGCACCTGGCGCTCCGGGTTCTGTAACAGGAAATCCGCCAGCCCCTGAAGATCACGCGCGCTGGCGGGCTTGAGGTCGGCCTTGGCGGTATCGAACAGCACATCCCCAAAGGTGATGACCTGGCCACGCTCGGACGGCTTGGCCTTCATCGCCTGTAAAGCCTTGAGCTGCGCGGTGCGCACATCAAGCTGTACCTGGGTGCGGTCGGCCGCGATGTTGTCGAGCTGGGCATCGGTTGTGCGACCAATGATGGTCTGTTCCGCCAGGGCGATTTTCTGCGTGGCGAGGTAGGCCAACTGGTTGACCTGCGGGTCGGTGCGACTGTGCAGGGAGAGTTGATTGGCGCGGTCCAGCGCGTTGGCGGCAATACGGGTTTCAACCGCCGCCAGGGTATTGGACTCGGGCTTTTGTTGCAGGTCGGAGAACTGGCTGCGGGCTTGCAGCAGTTGCGGGTTTTCCGGCGCAGTCGCACAACCGGCCAACGCCAGGCTCAGGACCGACAGGGCAGGAATGAAAAAAATGGCACGCATGGCAAAGTCCTCAGTGGGTGGTCGCGGGGGCGTTGAGCATTTCTTGCTTGAGCACCTGGATGCCCTCCCGCGCCTGCTTCAAGACCTGTTGTTTACGCGCGGCATTGGCCTTGACTTCGGCCAGGTTGGCGTCGGCTTCGATCTGCTCGGCCAACGTGTGGACCTGGACCGAGTTCTTTTCCCCGATGGCTTGCTCCATGCGCGCCAATTTGTCCTGGGCTGTCCTCAGTTCCAGCGGGGCGAATTGAGTGGCTTGCGCCGACAGCGCGCGCTCTACCGAGTCACGGGCCAGGGAGATTTTTTCTGCGGGCAGAGGCGTTGCGGCGCAGCCCGCCAATGCACTCACGACGATGACGGCGAAAGCCGAGCGGCGCAGGTAGTTACTGACACTCGTCATTTTCACGGTTCGGCTCCTAAGCATTGGGTTCGAGTGGCCCTTAAGGGCCCGCCTGAGTTCAAGCGGGGGCCATGCTAGGAGGAAAAACATTAATCAGAATGGTGAGATTTCCTGCTTATGTGTAGGAAATCTCCCAATAACCAGCGCCCCGGCGCAGGCCCTGCACCGTTGCTGTCAGGCCGGCCTGGCGGCGACCGCTTCAACCTCCACCAACGCCCCCGGCAACGGCAAAGCCACCACTTGCAGCGCCGTGCGCGCCGGTTTGTTCGGCTGTTCGGGCGTGCCGAAAAATTGCGTGTAGCCGCGCTGCAACCCGGCAAAGTCGAGCTTGCCCTGGGTCTGCTCGGCGCCCACCAGAAACACCCGCAGTTGCACGATGTCGCCCAGGTCGAGGCCTTGTTGGCGCAAGATCTGGCGCAGCTTGTTGAACACCGACACCGTCTGAACCTCGGTATCGCCAAACACCCCTGGCACGTTCGGGTCGGCCAGGTCGGGCAAGGTGCCGCTGACGAAAACCAGGCTGGCGCAGGCCGGTACGGTAACGGTCTGCGAGATCGGGAAATCACCGACGCTGGTGCGTTGGATGCTGTCGCTCATGATGAGTCTCCTTAAGAAGCGGCCAGTGCCGCGACCTGTCGTTGTTGGGTAACCCGTTCAGCCAGTTGCGCAATCACGTGCCGCGCCGAGTTGGCCGCCGACTCCTGCCAGATGCCCACGCCGCTTTGCACCAGGCCGTCACCGGCGAAATACACGCGACCGTGGCCGGCTTCGAGCAAGGCGCTGGCATCGGCCGCAAAGTGTTCGCGTTGCAGCCATGGGCCTTCGCTGTAGGGGATCTGCTCCCAGGACACGGCCAAGGGGTTGCGCAGGTGTTTTGAATTGCCGGGGTGCAGCAGCTCCACGGCCTCCTTGGAGGCGGCGTATTGCTCGGCAAAAGGCGTTGCGCCAAACGCATCGGCGCCCTCGCCGGTCACATAGCCCGCCACCAGCACGCCGTCGCGGGTGTTGAGGTCGTTGCTGGGGTACCACAGCAGGCGCGCCGGGTGATCGATCCACGACAGGCCGCCGTAGGTGCGGTAGTCGGTTTCCCAGAAGCGCGGCGATTGCCAGGCCACTTTGGTCGCCTGGTCGTTGCGCGTGCCGTGCAACGCGGCTTTGATCGGCTCGCTGAAGTCGGTGTCGAGCCTGGCCAGCAGCGGCAACGGCAGGGTCGAGATCAAATAATCGGCGCGTACCACCTGTTCGCGGCCGCTGCCGCGGTCGTGGTAGGTCACCGCCACGCCGTCATCCCGTTGGCGGATCTGGCGAACCACCGCGCCCAACTGCACATGGTCACGCACGCGCTGGTAGAAGGCGTCGGTGATGCGGTCCATGCCGCCGACGGGCTGGAACATGGTCGCGGAAAATTCCGGGAACTCGGTGTGCAGCAACGCGCCCCACAGCTCGGGATGCAGCAACCGATCCAACCCCAGCGGTGCGCGGCTGGCCGGCAAGGCGCCGGGATGGGCAAGAGATTCCAAGTGCCCCGAACGAAGCGTGCCCTCAAAGGCCAGCTCCTGGGACAAGTCGCCATACACCTGCAAAAAGCCCAGCAAGCGCGTGCGCTCCTCACCGCTCAGTACGTCATCGAGGGCATCGCGTTGCACCGCTTTGGCCAGCAAGCCGGACACATGCCCGCGCGCATCGTTGATCGCCTGGCCGACCGTGAACGCCGGTTGCCGCAGATCGGGCCGTACCTGGGCGCCGTGGCTGCTGTTGACCAGCACTTCCAGGGGCACACCGAGTTCGCTGCAATAGTCGAGGAGCGTGCGGTGCTGGCTCGGAATCCTGGCCGGGCCGGCGTTGAAATACAGGCCCGGATCGAAGGCCACGGTTTGCGTGCGGCCATTGGTGTAGGCCACGCGATCACCCTGGCGCAGGGTCCAGGTGCGCCCGCCGACGCGGTCGCGCGCCTCCAGCACCTGTACGTCGAACCCGGCGCGGCCGAGTTCCAGGGCGGTGACCAACCCGGCAATCCCCGCGCCCAGCACCAGCACGCGGGTGCCCTGCCCCAGGCCCTCCTGGAGTTGCAACGGTTGCGGGCGGCGGTGCGATGACGGCCCCAACCCCAACACCGCGAGTGCATCCTTGACCGCCTTTTCACCGCCGACCGCAGCGATGCTCGACAACGCTTCACGTCGTGTCAGTCCCATGCTCATTGCTCCTCAGTCCGGCAAGCCGGGTGGGTTGATCTGCGATGCGTCGACACGCTCCACGTCCAGGCCCCAGCGTTGCAGCACCTGCTCGTATTGGCCGCCGGCAATTGCGCCTTGCAGGGCGGTGTGGATCGGCTGCACCAGGCCATTGTCCTTGCGCGTGGTCACCGCGATATCCGCCTGCAACGGCCAGCCGCCATTGACCGTGCCGACGCGCTTGATACCCCCGGTGATCGCCGCCGAATAGGCGTACACCGAGTTGGGCCCGAACAGCGCATCGCTGCGCCCCGACTGCACCGCCAGTTGCGCGGCGGCCTGGTCGTCGAAGTACTGCAACAGCGCGGGCTTGAGGCCGGCCTTTTCATTGGCCTCGTTCCAGGCCAGCAGGACTTTCTCCTGATTGGTGCCGGAGCCGACGATGATCTTCAACCCGGCGATGTCCGCCGCCTGTTTGATCTCGGTGATCCTGCTGGTGGTTTTGACGTAGAAGCCGAGCACATCCTGGCGATAGGTGGCGAAATCAAAGCGCTTCTTGCGCGCCTCGGTCACGGTGACATTGCTGATCACGGCGTCGTATTTGCCCGAGCTGACCCCCAGCGGCCAATCCTCCCAACTGGTCTGCACCACGTTGAGTTGCAGGCCCAGGCTGTCGGCGATCAACTGCGCGGTGTCGGCTTCGCTGCCGATGGTGGTCTTGTCGTCACTGGCCAGCAGCGCCAGGGGCGGCCCGGCCACGCCGGACACGGCCACGGTGAACTTGCCCGGCTGGGCGAACTTGAAGCCCGGCGGGATCTGCGCGATGGCCGCCGCGTTGCGCGGCGCATGAATGCGCGCGCGGTCAGGGCTCAGATCCACCGGTTGCACGGCAGCGAATGCACTGTGCGCGGCACTCAGGGCCAGCGTCAGCCAGGCCACGCGGGCGGTTTTGATAGACATGGCAGTCACTCCGTTAACTAAAGCACCTTGCCGAGAAAGGCGGCGGTGCGGGGATGTCGGGGTTGGCGAAAGATCTGTTCGGGCGGGCCCTCTTCGATCAGTTGGCCGTCGCAGAGAAACACCACGTGGTCGGCCACCTCGCGGGCAAAACCGATCTCGTGGGTGACGATCACCAGGGTCACGCCCAGCTGGGTCAGGCCCTTGATCACGTCGAGCACCTCGCCCACCAGTTCCGGGTCGAGGGCTGAGGTGGGTTCATCGAACAGCAGCACTTTCGGGTCCAGCGCCAGGGCGCGGGCAATGGCCACGCGTTGCTGCTGGCCGCCGGAGAGTTGGCGGGGGTAAGCGTCGACCTTGTCCGCCAGGCCGACCTTGGCCAGCAGTTCACCCGCCTTGGCCTGCGCCTCGGCCTTGCCCCAGCGCTTGTGGGCCAGGGGCGCTTCGGCGACGTTTTCCCAGGCGGTGAGATGCGGGAACAGGTTGAAGTTCTGGAACACAAAACCCACGTCGATACGCCGCTTGAGAATCTCGCGTTCCTTGAGTTCAAAGAGCAGGTCGCCCTTGCGTCGATAGCCGACGTATTCACCGTCGATGGTGATGTGGCCGCTGTCGATCTTCTCCAGGTGGTTGATGGTGCGCAGCAAGGTGGACTTGCCCGAGCCGGAG
This sequence comes from Pseudomonas sp. S3_E10, assembly GCF_054667615.1. NCBI lineage: Bacteria > Pseudomonadati > Pseudomonadota > Gammaproteobacteria > Pseudomonadales > Pseudomonadaceae > Pseudomonas > Pseudomonas sp. S3_E10. The sequence continues at coordinate 4,833,978 of NZ_CP162743.1, read as the reverse complement.
GGCCCGAGAATCACCGTAACCTTGCCAGGGTCGATGGTCAGGTCGATGTCCTTGAGCGCCTGTTGGTTGCCAAAGCGTTTGCCCACGCCCTGGATTTGAATGCGCCCGGCGTGTGTTTCACCCATGGTGTTTCTCCTTGAACCAGCGGCGCACCCGTTGCACCGGCGTGGGCGGCAGCACTCTTGCCGTACCCCGTGCGAAATGCCGCTCGACGTAGTACTGCGCGCTGGTGAGCACGGTGGTGATGATCAGGTACCACACGGTGGCCACAATCAGCAGCGGGATCACCGCCTGGGTGCGGTTGTAGATGACCTGCACGGTGTAGAACAGCTCCGGCAAGGCCAGCACGTAGACGATGGAGGTGCCCTTGACCAGGCCGATAATTTCGTTGAAACCCGACGGCAGGATCGAGCGCAGCGCCTGGGGCAGGATGATGCGAAAGATCCGTCGCGACGCCGGCAGCCCCAGGGCCGCTGCCGCTTCATGCTGGCCGGCGTCGACACCGATCAGCCCGCCGCGAATGATCTCCGCCGCGTACGCCGCCTGCATCAGGCTCAAGCCCAGCACCGCCGTGGTGAACTGGCTGAGCACGTCCACCGTCGACCACTCGGCGAACACCACGCTGGTGAACGGCACGCCGAGCACGATGTGGTCATACAGGTAGGCAAAGTTGTACAGGATGATCAGCACCAGCAGCGCCGGCATCGAGCGGAAGAACCAGATATAACCCCAGGCCAGCGCCGCCAGCAGCGGCGAGCCCGACAGCCGCGCCAGGGCCAACGCGGTGCCGAGGATGACGCTGAACAGCGTGCTCAACAGGGTCAGCAACAAGGTCTGGCCGAGGCCGCGCAGTACCGACGGCGAGAAGAACCACTGGCCGAACACGCCCCACTCCCAGCGCGGGTTGGTGGCCAGGGAATGCACGACGGCCAGCAGCACCAGCGCGGCGAAGATCGACCCGGCCCAGCGCCAGGGATGCCGCGCGGGTACCACCCGCAGGGCTTTGATCGGTGTGGAAATGCGCGCCTGGCGAACCGGGCGGTGCGTGTCGATCAGGTCATAGGATTTGGCGACGATAGGCATGCTGTATTCCTCGGCCTCAGAAGGCATAGGTCAGGCGGGTGTAGTAATACCCGCCGGTAAAACCGTAGGGCGAATAGGTGCCATAGCTGCTGAGCATGGTGCTGCTGGGCACGCCTTGTTTCTTGGGGTAGAGGTCGAACAGGTTCTTGGCGCCGATGGCCACGTTGAGGTCCTTGGTGAGGCTGTAGCCAAGGTCGAGGTCGGTGATCCATTTGGCGCTGTAGACCCGGTCGAGGCCGCGGTCGGCGGAGACGTTGACCTCCTTGTAGGCGCCGTAGCGGGTCAGGGCCAGGTTGAGGTTGAAACGGTCGATACTCCAGTCACCGCCGAGAATCAACTTGGTGCTCGGTTGCACCCCGGTGATCAGGTTGCGCGCCTGGCGGTCCATCAGGTCGTAGGCGGTGCCGAGGATCGTGGTGGACGCTTTGTAGTTGAGGATTTTGGTCTGGTTCCAGTTGAATGCCGCGGTCCACTTCAGCGCGCCATAAGGGCCCAGGTCCTGGTTGTAGTTGCCGACCAGGTCCAGGCCTTTGGTGCGGGTGTCGGCGCCGTTGATAAAGTACTGGCCGCCGGAGGTGGAAGTGATGCCGTTGCCTTGCAGCACCTGGGTGATTTCGGGGCCGAGCAAGGTGCCGGTCAGGGTGATGCGGTCGCGCAGGTTGATCACGTAGGCGTCAGCGGTGAAGTTCAGGCGGTCGGTGGGCGTGAGGGTGAAACCCAGGCTGAAGTTGGTCGAGCGCTCGGGCTTGAGTTCCTCGGCGCCCAGCGCTTTGGCGGCCGCCGAACCCACCGGCAGCACCCCGTAGTTGATCGACTGATACACCCCGTTCACCACGCCATAGGTGGTGGAGCGCGCACTGAACAGGCTGTTGGCCAACGACGGCGCTCGAAAGCCATTGCTGACCGTGGCGCGCACGGCAAATTTCGGGGTGAAGTCGTAGCGGGTGGTCAGCTTGCCGCTGCGGGTGGCGCCCACGCCCTGGTTGTAGTGTTCATAGCGAAACGCGGTGCCCACGTACCAGTCCGGCAGCGGGTTGAAGCCCACGTCGACGTAACTGGCCAGGCTGTTGCGCGAGGCGCTGCTCTCTTCATCCGGCGAAATGCCGTTGGTGACCTGGGCCCCGGAGGAAGCGCAATTGCCCGGCGCCACGCAGTAACCGCCGTTGGCATAGGAGGCGTAGTCACCGGCCCGGACCTCATAGGTGTCGCGGCGATGTTCGAAGCCGTAGCTCAGGTCCAACGGTTTTTGCAGGCCCACATCGAAGCCGCGCTTGAAGTCGAGGTTGGTGGTCAGCTCGGTGCTGATCCAGGTGCCGGAGGTAAAGCTATTGGGCGTGGCCTCGCCCAGGGACGGGTTCTGGTTGTGGGTGGTGCCCTGCTCCGCTTCGTTGCGCCCGTAGGTGGTGGACAAATCCCAGTCCCACGCCCCGACCGTGCCCTTGCCGCCGAACGCGGCCTGGAAATCGTCCTCGTCGATGTACCAGGTCGGCGTATAGCCGCCGGGGTAGCCATTGGGACCGGTGGTGATGGTGTTGGTGATGGTCGGCAGGCGGAAATTCTGGCCCTGCTCGGCCTTGCGTCGGGAGTAGGTGGTGAAGGAGTACAGGCTGAAGCTGTCGTCGATGGGTAGTTCGGCGTTGTAGCCCAGGGTCAGCAGGTTGGTCTTGGGCGTGCCGTAGCCGCCATAGGTGGCGCGACCGGCCTGCTCATAGGCTTGGGCATAGGTGTAGCCGTTGGCACTGGCCTTGTTGTCATCGTTCTGGCTGCGCGCATCCAGCGCCAGTTGCAGGATGCCGCCATTGCCGATCTCGAAACCCTTGTTGAGGCTTTGTTGCACGGTCTGCTTTTTACCGTCATAGCCCAGGCCGGCATTGGTCACCGAGGTGCCGCTGGTGTCGGCCTTGAGGATCACATTGATCACCCCGGCGATGGCGTCGGAGCCGTATTGCGCGGCGGCGCCATCGCGCAGCACTTCCACATGGTCGATGGCGCTGATGGGGATCAGGTCGAGGTCCGCCGGTGCGGCGCCGGTGTTGATGCCGTTGATGTTCAAGGTGGCGGCGGTATGGCGACGCTTGCCGTTGACCAGCACCAGCACCTCGGCGGCGCTCAAGCCGCGCAGGTTGGGCGCACGGGCAATGCCGCTGGCGTCCCAACCGGTTTTTTCCGGCAGGGTCAGCGACGGGATCACCGCGCTCAAGGCTTCCATCAAACCGGGCTTGCCGGTGCTTTGCAGTTGCCTGGCGCTGACCACATCGATCGGCACCGGGCTGCTGGTGACGGTGCGCTGTTCGGCGCCTCGGTTACCGGTAACGACGACGGTGGACAGGGTGCTGTCGTCCTGGGCTTGCGCGGTGTTCCCCAGGATCGCCAGCGCCAGCACCGTGGTGGGTTGTAAAACGTGCTTCATAGCTACTCCCAGCGTTGCAAATCGCGAAGTCGGGCAGGCACGCGGTCGTGTGCGGTGCTCGGGTTTTGTGAGGGGTGTTGCGGCGATTTGGCGCTAGGTGTGGCGTGGGGGTTGAATCGGCAACATACGTTGAGCTCCCTTCCAACGATTCTGCTGCGGGGATGATCACCCCGTTATGGCACGCAGAATCTTGATTACGCTGGGTACCATCCGAGGTCAGGGGTAGGCTGTTGCGATCAAACATAACGGAATGGGTTTTGAAAATATAATGCTGTTTTGGTATAAGCTAATATTCTCTAATTTTATTATTTTATTGATATAAATAATATATTTTGATATTGGCCTTTAGCTTAGACGGAGGCCTACCTGATCTGTGCAGATCAACGTGTGGGAGGGGGCTTGCTCCCAATGGCAGTGGGTCAGTCATAGATGCATCACTGACACTCCCTCATCGGGAGCAAGCCCCCTCTCACATTTTTAACCGCGTTCCTTCAGTATTTCGCCGGGCGTAACAGCTGCATCTGATGATCGCCCGGGCAACCATCAGGATCAACGCCAAGCAGCAGTCGCTCCCACCTCTCATACAGCCGGGTGGGACTTATCCAATGCCCTGTCCACCAAAAGTTGCACGCTTTCAAGCATTCGACACATGCCCAGCGCGACATTGCGTTGGGCACCGTCGATTTCAAAGGCCAGATGGGTGGCGATGTTGCTGATAGAGGCCAAGTCCTGGGAGGCATTGACCAGTAAGGTTTCCGTGTCCAGATCGGCGCGTACGGTGAAGAGCCCGTAACGGGTATCGGTGTCTGAAGCGCTTGGAGGATTTGGGCTGTCTTTGATCATGGTGGAACTCCTACGAAAATGGAGCCGCCACGATTCGCGGTCAAACGAAATAAGGTGGCAGCTATACGCGGGTTGACCGACCGGCTCGTAGGAACACCGGCATACCCGAAGGTATCCCGCGCACAGCTGCCGCGACACGATACAACAGACGTAAAAAAAACGCCTGAGTCGATGTTGGCACAGAAGCACTACGAGTCGGACGGTCAAATCCGGTCGCTGAATTGGCAGCGACGGCCAGGAGGTTAGTCAGCGCAGTTCCGAGCGACAACCTGAAAGCTTTGTCGGAAAGATCCGAGACTCGCACCTGCGGAACTCCGTTTCATAGGTGGCTGCGATCTGCTTGCTCTTGCTCCCGCTCCCGCGCTGTTGCTGTTGCCGTGGCTCTGGCTCTGGCTCTGGCTCTGGCTCTGGCTTTTGATCTTGATCTCAGGCGCCCCGTCAAACACGCTGGCCGAACGCAGGCTTGAATCCGTGGGTAACCCGGCAGGACGCCGGGTTAGCCACGGATTCAAGCCTGTGTTCGGGCACACCGAGCCTAAGCGAGGTGCCGAGTGTTGGGGCGAAGCGTTTTTGGTTACTTTTGGCGCTCTTCCAAAAGTGACACGCCGTAAGGGCGTAACCCTAAGTGGCCGTTACCGCAGAAATGGATATGTACTCGATCTGATCCAACATCCAGGTCGGCTGTCAGGCCGTCACGGGAGCAAGCTCCCTCGCCACAGGTACAGTGTTCCCCCGCTCTATCGCTTAACTGACTGGCATCAGGGCAAGCCCTCCCGCCCCCCTTTCCAACCGCATTCCTTCAGTTTTTCTCCGGCCGCAACAGCTGCATCTGCTGCCGATAATCATCCGTCACCTGCCTTGCCTGACTGCCGCTGGTGATGACCCTAGGCGTAATCAACACAATCAATTCGGTACGGTCCTTGGACTTACTGGTGCTCCCAAACAGCCACCGCAACCCCGGAATCTTGCCCAGGTACGGCACGGCACTTACCGTGTCGGCGTTGTCCTGTTTGATCAACCCCCCCAGCAATACCGTCTGCCCGCTCTGCACCGCCACCTGGGTCGACACCGACCGCGTGGAAATACGCGGATTAGTCGGCGTGTCGCTGTTGGCGTTCGCCTGGTCCTGGGCATCGCTGACCTGCTGCTGGATATCCATGTACACCAACCCGCCCGGGTTGATGCGCGGCACCACATCCAGGATCACACCGGTCTGCACATACTCGACGCTGCTCAACGTCGTGTCTGAGGTGCCGGTGTTCACCGTGGTCTGGCTGATGGGAATGTTGTCCCCCACCTGGATCTGCGCCGGCTGGTTGTTCATCACCACCAGCGACGGCGCCGACAGCACCTGGGTGCGGCCGTTGGTTTCCAGCGCATGCAACGCCACTTGCAGGTTGGAGCTGACAAAGGAGTAGAACAACGAATCCGCCGCGCCCAACCCCGCCCCGCCACCACCCAGCGCGCCCTGGCTGCCGGCGGCATTGGCCACGGTGGTGCTGGTGGAATTGCCGGCCAGGCGCCCGAGGTACCACTGCACGCCCAAGTCCAATTCACCGGTGAGTTTGACTTCGAGGATGCGTGTTTCGATCTGCACTTGCAGCGGTGGGTTGTCGAGGCGCTTGATCGCCGATTCGATCTCCTTCCACTGCACCGGGCGGGTCCGCACCAGCAGTTGGTTGCTGCTTTTTTGCGCGGTGATGCGGGTGCCGGCGTCGAGGCTTTTGGCGGGAGCGCCGTCGGTAACCTCTGGCTCGGCGGTCTCTTCGGCCTCGGCTTCTGGCGCCTGGTCATCGGCGGCGGGTTGGTTATTGAGCGTACTGCTCAGCCCACCCGGGGTGTTGCCGGAGGTGCTGTTGGTACCGGGCGATGACAGCGTCGCGGTGCGCAAACCGGGGGCAACCTTGGCCGGGGCGTCGTCCTTGATCGCGCCGCTGCCGTAGATCTGCCGCAAGTACTTGGCCAGGTCGCTGGCTTTCATGTTGCGCACGTCGTACACGTACATCTGCGGCTCGTTGCCGCCGCCTTCGTCGATAGTGTGGATCCAGTCGCCGACTTCGCTCAGGTACTGCGGCTGCGACGAGATTGCCACCACCGAGTTGGTGCGCTCGATCGGCAGGAACCGCACCATGCCCGCCAGGGGCATGCCGCTGTCGGGGCCGAACATCTTTTGCAGCTCGGGCATCAGCTCGGCCACGGAGGCGCGTTGCAGGCCGAATACGCCGACGGACATGCCTTTGAGCCAGTCCACATCGAAGGTGTCGATGGTGTCCTGATAGTTGGCCAGTTCCTCCGGCGTACCGGCCAGGCTCAGCACGTTGCGCGCCGGGTCCACCAGCAAAAACGCATTTTCACGGGCGAACGGCTTGAGCAGCTTCTGCATCTCGGTGGCGGAGATATAACGCAGTGGAAACAGGCGCGCCGACAACCCGCTGGCGGGCTGCGACACGCGCATTTGCGGCACCAGCTTGCCCGCCACCGCCTGGTTGGCCGGCAGGATCACGTAGCGATTGCCCTGCTTGATCATGGCGTTGTCGGTCCAGGACAACAGGGTTTCCAGGATCGACAGCGCCTGCTGCTTGTTCACCGGTTTGGAGGTGGAAAAACTCACATTGCCCTTCACGCCCTGGGCAATGCTGTAGTTCTCGTGCAGCAGGTCGCCCATCACGCTGTTGATCACCGCTTCAATCGGCTGGTCGGCAAAATTGAACAGGATGTCGCCACCGCCCTCCTCCTTGAGTGCCGACGCCGCGGCGGGCTGACGCACGAACTGCTGGTTGCCGCGAATCAACTGGCGTTGGGCCGCAGGGTTTGCCGCAGGCTGGCCGCTGTTGACCGGCGCTTGTTCACTGGCCGGATCCACGGGCGGGCGTTGCGCACCGGTACCCTGCATCGCTTCGTGCAACAGGGCCTCGTCCGGGTCGAGGTGGTCGGGGAATGTCCCGCAGCCCGCCAGGGAAATAGCGGTTGCCAGGCAAAGCACGGTGGTGCGCAAGGCGCCAGGGTAGGTATCGATCAAGGGGCGGACTCGTGAGGAAGGGTAATCGGGGGCGTCGTCGACGGCGGCGGTAGACGCAAGGCCCGCAGGCTCAGGGTTTGACTGCGGCCATCGAGCACAAAGCGCGCGTCGCGCGGGGTCAGGTGTTCCAGGCGCCAACCGTTGGGCAGGGTCTGGTTCTGGTGGACTTTCAACGGCGGGCCGTCGGCGCGCTTGAGCAGTGCCACGCGCAGGTCGCCGTCCAGCACGATGCCGGTGAGGGTCAGGCCCGACAGGCTGGAGACCGCCGCCTGGCCCACCGTAGGATCCGGGCTGCGGTCGGTGCTGAACAGCGGCGCCTGCCAGGTACCGGCCAGGCTGTCCAGGCTTGCATCCGGCGCGGTCAGCGCCTTGGCCGCGGCATTTGCGGGGGTGGCGGGCTCAGGCTCCGGCAGCCACTGCGGCGCGTCGCCGATGCTGCTCAAAATACCCAGCATCAGCACGCCCAACGCGGCGGACAGACCGAGCAAAACCCACTCAATCGGGCGCAATGGGTTGATCATCGGGCCACCTGCCGCGCGCCGGCCGGTTGCAGGTAACCGCGCACCAGCAAGTGCACCACCAGTTTGCCGGCGCCTCCGGTGGCGGGCGCGTGCGGGCCACGGCGGATGCTCATTTCATCGACGAACAGAAACGGGCGCTGGTACTCCAGCTCATGCAGGATCGCGGTCAGCGGTTCGATGGCGCAGTTGAGGGTCAGGCTGACTTTGACCTGGCGATAAGGCTCGGCATCGTCCTGCTCCGGGGTGATCGGCATGCGCTGGGTCAGGCTGCAACCGCCACCGAGACCAGCGCGGCTGTTGATCAGGTCGACGATGCGTTGCATCAGGTCGGCCGCGACCGCGCTGGGGTCATTGCCCGGCAACAGACTGGTGCTGCTGGCCGGGTCTTGCCGCGCCTGTTCGAGCTGCTCGCGCAAGCTGTCGCGCTGGCGCAGTACCCCGGCATAACGCTGTTGCTGTTCACGCAATTGTTCGGCCTGCTCGCCCATGGCGCGCAAGGGGCCGGCGAACCAACTGTCGATCAATAACCAGTAAGCGGCGCCGAGCACCACGGCCAGGCCGATCAAGGCCGCGCCACGGCGCTCACGGGGTGTCAGTGGTCGGCGCATCGGCGGCCTCCTGGTGCAGGTGGGCGCGCAAGGAGAACTGATCCTTGCCGGTTTGCGCATCGGGTTGAATCACCCCTTCGAACTGGGCGTTTTCCAGGCTGTGGCAGTTCTTGATACGGGTGATCAACGCACTGGCCTTGGCGCTTTGCCCGGAGAAAGACACCTGGGCGCCGTCGTTGACTTCCAACTGGTCGACCCAGGTGTCGGCCGGCAGGCACGCGGTCAGTTCATTGAGCAACGCGGCCAACGGCGGCTGGGCCATTTTGCGGCGAATCAGGTACTGCGCGGCGCCCCGCGTATTGAGCAGTTGCTGGCGCAGCGCCTGGACCTCGGCGACCTCGGCTTTCTGTTCGCGCACGCTGTGCTGCATGGCGTCGAGCACCCGCTGGCGGTCGTCGAGCCACAGCAACATGGCCGCAATCAGCAAGGCACCGCACAGCCACGGCAGGCTGCGTTGCAAGCCTTTGCCGGCCGGGCGTTGGCGTGGACGCAACGGTGCCGGCAGCAAGTCGATGCCCATGGGCCTGCCCGTGTCATCCGCCACATCCACGGCATGCGGTTGCAGGCCGAGGGCGGCGCAGTCACTGAGGACCCGGTCCAGGCGCTCGCGCAGGATCGCCACCAGCATCACCTGCAAATGGCTGGCTGTGCGGCGCTCCTGGCGCGCGACGAAGTACAGCTGCGCGGCCTCGAACGGGGTGAAGCGGTCCAGTTCATAACCGACCACCGTCGACAGGTTGCGCGCGGCGGCCAGTGGCAATTGCAGGGTTTGCACCAGCACAGCATCAGGCGCCAGTAACAGCACTTGGCGCGCCTGCCCGGTGGGTTTGGCCACGGCGCCAGTGAGCGGCCACGGGTAAACGTGCTCGGGGATGTCGTGCAAGGACAGCCACGCGGGCAGGCAGCCACGCAGTTCCTTGAGCCACCAGCGCCACCCCTGTTGCAGCAGGCTGGCGCGCCAGCGCCGGGCAATCGGCGCGGCCAGCGCCTCCAGCCGCGCGGTTACGTGTTGATTTATTCTTGCCAACGCAATACTCGATAAGGTTGTGCGCTACCTTGCGCGGGGCTCAATAAAACCGTGGCTTGTACTTCGGCGCGGTAGCCACCGGGGCGTTGTGCACGGCTGATCACCACCAGCACCTCGCCGGGGTCGGCGCCCACCGCACTCTGATGCGGCAGGTTGAGGGCGTGGCGCATCAACGGGCTGGCGAAGGCCGGGTCGGGGCGGTCGAGGCCGCTCCACAGGCTGATTTGCGGCACCAGGGCGCTGTACAGCGCTTGGGTCATGCCGGGCAATTGCCGCACTTCTTCCACCACCCGGAACGGCGCCAGGCCCTGGTTGCGCCGCACTTGCAGCGCCCTGGCCAGTTGCCTGGCCTGGGCCTGGGTGGCACCGCACGCCAGGGCCAGACGGGCAAAGTCAGCCACCTCGGCGCTGTTGAGGTACAACTTGCCACGCTCGCTGTACAGACTGACGTGCAACTGCGCATCGTCGAACACCAGCGGGACGTCACGCCCATCGGCAATCCACTGCTTGCGCTGCAACGGGTCGACCACGGCTTGCATCGCCAGCGCCACGCCCGCCTCGGCCGCCAATACCGCCTGGGTATGCTGGCGATGCCAGGCCGCCTGGCGTGTTTCCAGTTGCACCCAAGCGGCGAGGCCGCCCAGCAACAAGCTGAGCAACGCCAGCACCCAGAGCACCAGTAACAGCGCGACACCGCGTTGATGCCTGATCATTCGGGGGAGCCGCTCGACAGGTTCAGGCGCAAGGCAATCACTTGCGTCACCCAAGGCACCGGCCCGTTCACGTGCGCACTGATGCGCACCGCATACGGCAGGCGCCTGGGCCACGGCCACTCACTGATCCAACCGGTGGCCTGGCCCTTGGGCGACAGGCCGCGATAGCTGAAGTGCAAACCCTCAACGCCCTTGAGCAACACCTGCGGTTCGCTGCGCGAGGCCGGCACGCTGACCTGCGCCTTGGACTCAAACTGCGCGAACGCCACCTGTAAATCGCGCGATGCCTCGGGGCCGGTCAACTGCAAGGTGAAGCGCTGGATGCCGCCGCCAAGCACGCCGGGCAAGGTCGCGACAAATTGCATGCGCTGCGGGCCACCGGCGAAAAAACCATCGACCTGGCTGTCGTCCTCGGTCACGTCCAACGGCAACGACTCGCTGATGGCGGTGCGCAAGAACTGCTGGGCGGCGCGCATTTCATCCAGGCTGACCGTGTAGCGCTGGGCCTTGAGCACCGCGCGATTGGCGCCGAGCAACGCGCCGCCGACCAGGGTCAGCAACACCCCGAGCAGGCTCAGCACGAGCATGATTTCGAGCAACGTAAAACCCTGCTGGCGCCGCTTCACGGAGCGTTCCCGGCAGTGCGCAGCTTCAGGGTGCTGAACGTGGCCTGACGCGGGCCTTCGCGCACCGTCAGGTCCAGGCGATACAGGTGGGGCTGGCCGACACGACTCGGTTGCCGGGCAATACGCAGCTGCCAGCCGATGCCGTCCATCTCGCCCTCATGAGTGCCGTTGGCGAGGGGCCCACTCCCCTGCTCATCCATCACGCTCACGGCGGCGTGGGTAAGGCGGTCGCTGTGGGCAACCTGCAACAGCGAGCGCGCGCTCTGGCCGAACGCGACCAGCAGCACGGTGCTACAGATCGCCATCAGCGTCAGCGCGGCGAGCATTTCCAGCAAGGTGAACCCGCGCTGGCGCTTCATGGCAACGCCCTGGACTGAACGCTGCCGGTGAGCCAGCCAATATCGATGCGCCAACGCCGGCTGCCATTGGCCAACAGCAGGTTGCCGCCGGTGGAGCTGCCATCGGCATAAAACGCCACCGCCGAACCGGCTTGTTCGGCGGTGTGCAGGGTCACTTGCAGGTCGGCCGGCCAGTGTTTTTTCGGGCGCCCGGATGCTTGAAAACTCAATTGCTGTAAATCGAAGACGGTGCTTTGGGGGGTACCACTCACAATTGCCCGCGCCCGCGTGCTGCGCAGCGCCTCGACGATCTGCCCGACGGCCTGGCGCTCCTTGGCGGCGCGCAGGCCTTGTTGCAGGCCAAAGCCGACCAACCCGGACGCGATGCTGATCAGCACGATCACCACCAGCATTTCCAGCAGGGTAAAGCCGCGTTGAGCGTTGGCCATGGGGGCGGCTTATTCCCAGTTGCCCAGGTCGGCGCCGTAGCCTTCGCCACCGGGTTGGCCGTCCTGGCCGTAGAAAATCAGGTCGAACGCGCCGTGCTCACCGGGGAAGCGATAACCGAAGGCATGACCGAACGGGTCCTTGAGGTCCGACGGCTTGGCGTATGGCCCGGCCCAGCCGGCGCTGTTGCCGGGCTTGTCGACCAACTGTTGCAGGGTCTTGGGCGGCGAGCCGACGTCCAGCCCGTAGCTTTCGATCTTCATGCTCAGGCTGGCCAGTTGCGCCTTGCCCGCGCCGTACTTGCCCTTGTCCACATTGCCGCCGACCTGGCGTACCACGATGGTCGCGACGATGCCCAGCAGTACGATCACCGCGAGCATTTCCAACAGGGTAAAACCGCCCTGGCGGCGGGCGGGTTTGAATCGGGTCTGACGCATCGGTTTGCTTCCTTGAGGGTTCATATATTGCTGGTCAGGCTCATCAGCGGCAGCATGATCGCCAGCATGATCACCGCCACCAGCACCGCCATGACCACGGTCAGGGACGGCACCAGCGCGGCGAGCAGGCGGTCGATGCCGCGCTTGGCTTCGACGTCGAACACCTCGGCGACTTTGAGCAGCATGCTGTCCAGTTCACCGGCCTGTTCGCCGACTTCAATCATTTGCAGGGCCAGGTCCGGCAGCAATGGCTCGCTGCCGAAGGCGGCGGCCAGGGTGCCGCCGCCCTTGACCGCTTCGGCGGCCTGCGCGACTTGCGCTTGCAGGGCGCGGTTGGTGCAAACCTGTCTCGCGATGACCAACGCCTGCAGCAGGGCCACGCCGTTGCTGAGCAAGGTGCCCAGGGTGCGCGCCAACCGCGCGGCTTCGACCCGTTGCAACAGCGGGCCGATCACGCGAAGGCCCAGCACACGTCGATCATGGCGTTCACGCCGCTGGGGATCACGCAGCCGCGCGGCGAGGCTCCAGACGGTCACGATCAACCCGGCCAACACCGCCAGGCCATAAGCGCCGAGGAACTGGCCGAGCCCCAGGATCACTTCGGTGATCAGCGGGATCGGCACCCCCAGGTCCTTGAAGATCGGCACGAACTGCGGCACCACATACGCCAGCAACAGCGCCAGCGAGCCGAGCACGCCCACGACCAGGAACGCCGGGTAGATCAAAGCGTTGATCACTTCGCCTCGGAGCAACTGGCTGCGTTCCAGGTAGTCGCTGAGTTGGCGCAGCGTGTTTTCCAGCGCGCCGCCGGCCTCACCGGCACGCACCATGCTCTGGTACAGCGGCGAGAACTGGCTGCCCTCTTCTTCCAGAGCCTTGGACAAGGGCTGGCCCGCCTTGACCTGTTCGCGGATACGCTCGATCAACGCACGGGTCTGCGGCGGGCCGGGCTGTTTGAGCAGGATGCCGAGGGAGCGTTCCAGCGGTTGGCCGGCCCCCAGCAGGGTCGCCAGTTGCTGGGTGAAGCTGACCAGCGCCGCGCCGGTCAATTGGCCTCGCCCAAACGCCTTGCGCAGCCCTTGGGCGCCGGCCGCATCGATGTGCAGTAACAACAACCCGCGCTTGTGCAGCGCGGCGACGGCGGCGTCCTGGTCCTTGGCCTCCAGGGAGCCGTTTTGCGGCTGGCCCTGGCTGTCGAGGGCGCGGTACTTGAACAGACTCATGCGCCCTCACCACGGGTGACGCGCAGCACTTCTTCGAGCGAGGTAACGCCGGCCACCGCCTGGCGCAGGCCCTCTTCATGCAAGGTGCGCAGGCCACCGCGACGCGCGGCCTGTTCGAGGGTGGCGGCGTCGGCCTGGCGCATCAGCAGGCTACGCAGTTCGTCATTCATCACCAGCAATTCGGTGATCGCACTGCGCCCGTGATAGCCGCCGCCCGGCGCATCCGCGCGGGGGCGGTAGAGCAGGATCGGGCGCTGGTCGGTAAAGCGATCCAGGCCGTGTTCGGCGATCAATGGCGGCGGTGCCTCAAAGGCCTCTCGGGTGGCCGGGTCGAGGCGTCGCACCAGGCGCTGGGCGAGGATACCGTTGACTGTCGAGGCGATCAGGTAGCTTTCCACGCCCATGTCCAGCAGGCGCGTGATACTCGCCGCCGCGCTGTTGGTGTGCAGGGTCGAGAGCACCAGGTGCCCGGTCAAGGAAGACTGGATAGCGATGCGGCAGGTTTCCAGGTCGCGGATTTCACCGATCATAATCACGTCCGGGTCCTGGCGCACGATGGAACGCAGTGCCCCGGCAAAGTCCAGGCCGATGGCCGGCTTGACCTGGATCTGGTTGATGCCTTCGAGCTGGTATTCCACCGGGTCTTCGACGGTGATGATCTTGCGCTCGGCGGTGTTGAGGCGCGACAGCGCGGTGTACAGCGTGGTGGTCTTGCCCGAGCCGGTGGGGCCGGTGACCAGCAGGATGCCGTGGGGGCGTTCGAGCACTTCAAGGAAGGTTTCGAGACGCCGGCCATCGAAACCCAGGCTCTGGAAATCGAACTGCACGGTTTGGCGGTCAAGCAGGCGCATCACCACCGATTCGCCAAAACTGGTCGGTACCGTGGACACGCGCAAGTCCAGCTCCTTGCCCTGGATGCGCAGCATGATGCGCCCGTCCTGGGGCAGGCGCCGCTCGGCGATGTCCAGGCGCGCCATGATCTTTACCCGTGAAATCACCGCCGCCGACGAACTGGATGGCGGCGCCTCGGCCTCGTGCAGCACGCCGTCGATGCGGTAGCGCACCTTGAGCTGGTTTTCGAAGGGTTCGATATGAATGTCCGAGGCACGATGTTCCACGGCGCGCTGCAGGATCAGGTTGACCAGGCGGATCACCGGCGCTTCGGAGGCCATGTCCTTGAGGTGTTCGATGTCTTCCAGCGCACCGCCCTGCTCGTCGAGGTTTTCGATCAGGGTGCCCATGGCCGAACGGCCCTGGCCGTAGTAACGCTCGATCAGGGTTTCGACTTCGTTGCGCGGACCCACCGCCAGCCACACCGGCACGCCGCAGGCATAGGCCATGGCCTGGAACGGATAGACCAGCGCAGGGTTGGCCGCCAGCACGCGCAGGCCACCGTGGCTCCAGCCCACCGGCACCACTTGATAGTGGCGCATGAAACGCTCGGTCAAGGCCGGCAATGGGTCCAGCAAGGGCGGCGCGGCTTCCGCCAACAACAGCGGCGCGCCGAGCAGATCGGCCCAGGCGCGAGCCAGCTCCACTTCGGGGACCAGCCCGAGACGGGTCAACAGGCCGAGCAATTGGCTGTCGCCAGACTCCTGGGACAAGCGCCGGGCGCGCTCCAGGTCAACGGTTTTCAAGCCGGCGTGTCGCATCAGCCACGCGCAGACCTGTTCGGTGTGCGGGATGTGCAGTTGGCAGGCATCGATGGGGGTTGAGGAGCTGGGCATGGGTGACTGTCTGAGGGGCTATGTTCTAAGGACGGTGGAAAACCCTGTGGGAGGGGGCTTGCTCCCTCCCACTTTTTGATCGCGTTTTCCCCGTTAGTTGGAGGTCTTCGGCGCGGCCTCGCTGCTGCCAGTCAACGGCCGCCCACCCTTGGTGGTTTCAGCCTTCTGTTTTTTCGCGGCCTTGGCATCCTGGGCCTGGGTCAGCACGGTGGAATCGGTGGCGCCGGACTTGGCGTCAGCGTCGGTGGCTTCAGCCGCCATGGCCGCGCTACTCAATGCAACGCCCAGCACAAAACCGGCACCCAACAGGGACATCTTCATGAACATTCTCCAGACAAAAAAACAACGGACCGCTCAAGTAGCGCCCTGAATGCGTTCAAGACCCTACACCAAAGCGTTGTGTATGACAGCTTGTATAAAACATGGCCTTTTAGAACTACCGGACGGAGCCACTATTTTGACATGCCGCCCTTTAATTTCTTAAACCAATCGACTGGTAGGTTTAGACTAAGTTCAAAATCGTAATGAAATATTTCTTATTTCGCGCAAAAATTAGCTTTCATTTGACTTACTGTCGCAATAATTGCCCTAATTATGCCGCTTTAGCGGTTCAAACTGCCATCTCGTGATATCGCCAAGACATTACCCACAAGAACAATCAATACAATTATTAAACTTTTATAACTGAAAAATCCGCCAAGTAATTGCAATTAGCCATCGGTTAAACATTGCGATCAAGGTGAACTATTGCCCACGAAAAAGTGACGCGTGACGTCGCATTTCTCAACGAAGAGTTGTCGGAGAACCCCATGAGTAAACGCAAGATGATCGGTGCACAGTCGGCATTCGCCCTGCTGGCCCTGGCCGTGTCCCACGTGCAGGCAGCCACCAGCCCTGCGCTGGATGAAGGCCGGGTGAACCGTGCGGAAAAAGCCGCGGATAACACCCTGGCGAAGATGACGATGGAAGAAAAACTCGCCTACATCGGCGGCACCGGCGGTTGGGACGTCAAGCCGCTGAGCCGGTACGGCATCCCGCAGATCCACGGCGCCGATGGCGGCGTCGGCGTGCGCTACACCAGCGAAGGCAACGACCAGGGCGTGGTGTATCCGTCGGGCCCGAACCTGGCGGCCAGTTGGAACCCGCGCCGCGCCATTGACCTGGGTCGCGCCCTGGGCTATGACACCGCCAGCGGCGGGTATCAGTTCGTCACCGGCCCCGGCATGAACCTGTACCGCATGCCGTACAGCGGCCGTGCGTTCGAGTACTTGTCCGGTGAAGACCCGTTTCTCGGCGCCAGCCTGGGGCCGGCGGTGATCAATGGCATCCAGTCGCGCGGGGTGTGGGCCAACGCCAAGCACTACGCGGCCAACGACCAGGAAAGCAACCGCTTCCACCTCGATGAAAGCATCAGCGAGCGGGTGCTGCGCGAGATGACCCTGCCATCGTTCGAGTCCGCCTCGAAGAACAGCAAAGTCGCCATGATGATGTGCGCCTTCCAGAAGGTGAATGGCGAGTTCGCCTGCGAAAACGCGCACCTGATCCACGACATCCTGAAGACCGAGTGGGGTTACCCAGGCTTCGTACAGAGCGACTACAACGCAGTGGTCAACGGCTTGCCGGCGGCGCAGGCCGGCACCGACCTGGACATGATGGGCTACCAGATGAACAGCACGGTGCTCAAGCCGTACCTGGACAGCGGCGAGCTGAGCAGCGCGACTCTCGATGACAAGGTGCGCCGCATCCTCAAGCAGATCTACCTGTACGCGTTCGACAGCAAGGCGCCGCTGACCCGCCACAACATGAACAGCGCCACCAGCAACCGCGTGGCCCTGAACGCGGCGCGCGAAGGCATTGTGCTGCTGAAGAACCAGAACAACCTGTTACCGCTGGACGCCAAGCAGGTCAAGATCATCGCGGTGGTCGGCAACCTGGCCAAGTACGCCCCACCGACCGGTTTCGGCAGCGCGAACGTGATGGCGGCCAATTACATCAGCGAGCTGAGCGGCCTGCGGCAATTGGCGCCGGGGGCCAAGGTCGAGTTTATCGACGGGTTGTCCCTGGACCCGGCCAGCTCCAGCTGGACCCATGCCGACAGCAATGGCAACCGTGTCAAAGGCTTGAAGACTGAGTTCTTCAGCAACAGCAACTGGTCCGGTGACCCGGCCGCCAGCCGCACCGACAACCATGTCGACCTGGACTGGTCCACCGATAGCCTGCCGGTGAACGGTGACACCGCCGCCACCTCGATCCGCTACAGCGGCCAAATCACCCCGACCGTCAGCGGCGAGCAGGTGTTCAAGGTACGCGCCGACGGTGCCGTGCGCCTCTACGTCAACGGCCAGAAAGTCCTCGACAACGGCGACGGCAAACCACTGCCCAACAACAGCATTCCGCCGACCATCCCGGTGTTCGCCAAGGTCAATCTGCAAGCCGGCCAACCGGTCGATATCAAGCTGGACTATTCGCGCCGCAACGGCTACCTCTCGACCATGGGCGGCCTGGTGGGCGTGCAGATGAGCTGGGCGTCGCTGGTTGCGCCACAGGACCTGGCCAAGTACGACGCCGTGCTGGTGGCCGCAGGCAACAGCAATGAGTACGAAGGTGAAGGCTTCGACCACGGATTCGACCTGCCGGAATTCCAGGGCCAATTGATCCAGAGCATCGCCAGGGTCAACCCCCACACCATCGTCACCCTGCACGGCGGCACCGGGCTGAAGATGAGCGACTGGATCGACCAGGTGCCGGCCGCGCTGCATGCGTTCTACCCAGGGCAGAACGGCGGCCAGGCGTTGGCGGAGATCCTGCTGGGCAAGGTCAACCCATCGGCCAAGTTGCCGATCAGCATTGAGCGCAACATCGAAGACAACCCGACCTACGCGACCTTCCCGACATTCGACAATCAGGAAACCCTGGCCACGATGAGCTACAAGAACGACCTGTTCCTGGGCTATCGCGGTTACGAGAAAAAAGGCATCAAGCCGCTCTACCCGTTCGGCTACGGCCTGTCGTACACCACCTTCGGCTACAGCAACATCAGTGTGACCCCAGGGGTCGCGGTGGCGGGCGCGCCGATCAAGGTGTCGTTCGACCTGACCAACACCGGCAAGGTGGCGGGCGCCGAAGTCGCCGAGCTGTACGTGGGCCAGAACGCGCCGAAAGTCGAGCGCGCGCTCAAGGAACTCAAAGGCTACAAGAAGGTGTTCCTGAAACCTGGCGAGAGCAAGCGCGTGACGATCGAGCTCAACGATCGCTCACTGGCCTACTACGACGTCAAGCGCAAGCAATGGGTGGTGGACGCCGACAGCTTCACTCTGTCGGTGGGCGCCTCGTCCCAGGACATTCGCCTGAACGCCAGGCTGGTCAACCCGTTCCGCCAGGAACTGTCGACCACCACCAGCAACCCATTGCCGCGCTCGGCCCTCAATTCGACCCTGCGTGAGTCCACGGTCAAGACCGGCGGCGTACTGCATCAGGATGAAAGTGACAGCGGCACCGGTGACGGTGATGGTTACGACAGCAGCCAAGGCAGCGCTGCCGGTAACTGATGCTGGCGCGGTCTAGGGTGGGAGGGGGTTTGCTTCCGATGAGGGTGGGTCAGTCACAGGTGTATCAGTTGACCCGCCGCCATCGGGGGCAAGCCCCCTCCCACATTTGAATGGTGTTCGGCTCAGGTTCTGATTGCCGCTTCGACCCGCGCAAGGTAGGTATCGAAGCGCGCCACCAGGTCCACCTGTTCCGCAAAGCGCAGCCATTGGATCTGCAGGCCATCCATCATGGCCAGGATTTCTTCCACCAGCCCGGCGATGTCGACATCGCCGCGCACCTCTCCGGCCGCGACCAGTTCGGCGAACTGACCCTGCAGGCGCTGGTGAATCGCCGCGTAGCGCACCTGGAACCAACTCCACGCCGGGTGGGTATCCAACAGACTCTCCGCATTCAAAATACTGAATGCCCGCACCACGCCCGGCGCCGTGGCATTGGAACGATTGATCGCCCGCAGGCTGCCGAGCAAACCGTTGAGGGATTTCTCTGCGCGCACTTCATCGGCAATCCGTTGATTGACCTCATCGCGCCGCTGCAACACGCCCATCAACAGCGAGATTTTGCTGGGAAAATGATGCAGCAACCCGGCCACGGAAATGCCGACTATCCCGGCCACCTGGGCCATTGAAGCGCCGCCGTAGCCCTCCAGGGAAAACACCTGCAAGGCCGCGTCCAGCAGCTCTTCGCGGCGTTTTTCACCTTTGGGCGCGCGGCGGGTCTTGGGGGGCAGATCGCTCATGAGAAAGTCCTTGATGGCTGGGTTGCACCCTATCCAAATTGACGGGGGGCCGCAAATAAAGCTCAGCCTTGCGCGATAGGGGACGCTGCCTTGCGATGCAGGCGTACGCCGCACGCCCCTATGTGCTGGCGGTGAAGTGCGCCTAGGCACTTTGCCGCTCGATCACCCGCTGATTTGGCCTGTGTACATCGGTCAGAAGTCGACCGTGGCCGACAGCAGATAGGTGCGCGGCGTCGACAAGGTCAGCCCCGGCTCGCTGTCATCCGACGCGCCCGCCGAACTCCAGTAGCGTTTATCGGCGACGTTCTCCACATTCGCGCGCAAGGTGATGTGTTTGTCGTCCACGTTGAAGGCATAGCGCGCGCCGACGTCGATGCGGTTCCAGGCATCGATTTGCTTGACGTTGGATTGGTCCAGGTACTGCGAACTGGAGTGGATGCCGCGGCTGGTCAGGGTCAGGCCTTCGAAGGTCGGCACGTCCCATTCGGCACCCAGGTTGACGTTGTACTTGGGCGTGGCCGGGGCGCGGTTGCCGTCGAAGGTGCCGTTGGTGGTGCCCTTGAGCTTGCTGTCGATATACATCACACCGCCGAGCAAGCGCATGCCCTTGAGCGGTTCGCCGAACACGCTCAGCTCCGCACCGGTGTTCTGGCGCTTGCCGTTGGGGCCGAACAGCTGCGTGGTGGCGTTGGTTTCGTAAGCCGGCTGCTTGATGCGAAACACCGCGGCGGTTACGGCGAAGGCGCCGGCGTCGTACTTGGCGCCCACTTCCATCTGGCGGCTGATAAACGGCGGGAAGATCTGGTCTTCGTTTTTCGACGTGGACGGTGCGATTTTGCCCTGGCTCAACCCCTCCATGTAGTTGGCATACAGCGACAGCGCGTCGGTGGCTTTGAACAGAAGCCCGCCCGACGGAGAGACCTTTTCTTCGTCGTAGTTGGTGTCGCCCTTGATGCCATCGCTCCAGTCGTCGACGGCCACGCGCTGCCAGCGCGCGCCGAGGGTGAGCAACAGGCGGTCATCGAAAAAGCCCAGGGTGTCGGACAGTGCCACGCCGCTGAATTTGTTCTCGGTGTACACCTTCGCGTCCCGGCGCGTGATCGTAGACGGCGTCGGGGTTTGCACCGGGTTGTACAGATTGCTCGTCGAATTGGTATAGCGTGCGCCGCCGTTGGTGAAGTCCATGTAGAAGTAGCTGGCCGCCAGGTTGACCTCATGGCTCACCGGCCCGGTGTGGAACCAGTTGCGCACGCCGGCGGTGGCGGTCTGCACGTTTTCATCGCGGGTGAAATCCCGGGGCTGCACGCTGAACGCGCCGGCCGCATTGGCCACCGACACGGCGTGGCGCAGGAACTCATGGTTACTTTTGCGCGCGCCGACACCGCCATAGAGCATCACCGAATCGCTGAGGTCATATTCGGCATTCACCGTGCCGAAGGTGTCCTTGGTGCGTGCCTTGCTCCAGGATTGCGCGTAATTGCGGCGCACATCGTTGGCGCTGGGTACCGGTGCGGCGGCGGCCACTTGTACACGCTCCTGCGGGGCATCGGTGTCACGCTCGGTGCGGCCGATGTCGGTGGAAAGGCGCAGGCGTTCGCCGCGAAAATCCAGGCCCAGCACGGCCATCTCGCGGTCGACACTCTGGTGGTCCCATTCGGTATCGCCGGACTGCTTCACGCCGTTGAAACGCAGGCCGAACTTATTGTCTTCGCCAAAGCGTCGGCCGACGTCCACCGCGCCGCCCGCCTGGCTGTCGGAAGCCCAGGTGCCGGTGAACGAGGTGATGTCCTTGTCGGTGGCGCGCTTGGGCACCACGTTGATGCCGCCGCCCACGCTGCCGCGCGGCGAGATGCCGTTGATCAACTGGGTGGGCCCTTTGAAGATATCGACGCGATCGGCCATTTCCATGTCGATGGTGTAGGTCGGCAGTACGCCATAGAGGCCGTTGTACGACACATCACTGTTGAACAGGCTGAAGCCTCGAATGGTGAACTGCTCATAGCGCCCACCGGCCGGGTTGGTGGCGCGCACCGACGGGTCGCTGGCGATCAGGTCGCCGAGGGTACGTGCCTGCTGGTTTTTTACCGCGTCCGCCGTGTAGGTGGTCATGCTGAACGGCGTTTCCATGAAGTCTCGCGTGCCCAGCAAACCTTGCGAGCCACGGCGCGCCACTTGGCCACCGGCATAGGTATCGCCATCGTACAGGCCGGTGGTGCCGAGGATGGCGGTAGGCGCCAGTTCCAGGCTGCTGCCCTGCGGCGCCGGCACCAGCGTGTAGGCTTGCGCGCCCATGGGTTGCAGTTGCAGGCCGGAGCCTTGCAGCAGGCGCGCGAAGCCCTCCTCCACGCCGTATTCGCCGGTCAGACCGCTGCTGCTGCGCCCGCTGACCAGCGCCGGGTCCACCGACAGGTTGACCCCCGACAGCCCGGCAAACCGGGTCAACGCCGCGCTCAGGCTGCCGGCCGGCACCTGGTAGCTGCGCCGGGCGGCGCTGTCTTCGGCAAAACTGAAAGGGACGAACAGTGGGCTGGCGCTGAGGCTCAGCATCAGGCTCAGTTTGAGCAACGGGCGCAAGCGCAGGGGGAGGACGGCGGGCATGGGAGGAAACTCTCGATTTTATTCACTTGCCTGGAATGACAGGCGAGGTGAAAAAAAGGGACAGGCTTCGACGATTATTTTTCAACCCACTGGGGTTTCCAGGCCGACGTTGACCCGGTCCAGCGCCAGCAGGGTCTTGAACCACTTCACGTTGGGGCACTGGGCAAACAACGCAGTCGCACTGCTGCACCTGGGGTACACAGAAGCGACGGGGGTGAGAAAAACTTACCGAAAACAACCTCGATTCAGAGACCAATGACCACCGCGGAGGAAGAAGGTCAGTTGGTGCGCTTCGGCTTTGCATTGGCCTGCTTGAATACCGCATTGGTGGCCCTGGCGGGGTGGGTGTCGCTGGGCGCGCAGTGACGCGCTGCGCCAGGCCAATGTCGACTTTGCCGGCGGCCACGCTTGCGAGCGCGAGGGAAATAAATGAAAACGGGCGCTCTTTACAGGGCGCCCGTTTGCTCAAAGCCGCGTGCGGCAGACGTCGCGAATCAGTGAGATTTTTTTGAAACCGACGCCCCGGCCTTACTCAACCCTTTGGCGTTGTGATCCCCCGGTGTGGACGCAGAGATGGCACCCGCCTTGGCCACGCCGCGCGTGTCTTTGGAAGGCGTTTTCAATCGCGGCGCAGCGTCAGAAGGACAAAGCTATCGCCTGGGCAAGTTGTGCATCCGACATCAGCGGTGGGGAATAGGTGGAACGATAGTGCCGCGAAGCCTGCTCGAACTGTGCCCCACGAATTTCACCATCAGAGCCAATGAACGCCAGCGCATCGGTCTTGGCTGATTTGAAGACCGTTGGCGGCTCGGTCGTGAGGGAGGTGAGGCCTCCAATCACCAGGGTTGGCAAGAACGTCGTGATCATAAACCCCGCAGCGACAGGGTTGACGTTTTCGCCGGACACCGCCGGCGTGTTGATCAACACCATTGCGGATATGGCCAGGATCTTCCATGAGTCCATTCTTCGAGGCTTCCGTTGCTATCAGAGGAGCGCCACCATAGCAGAGTAGGTGTCGCTAGAAACAACAATCACGGCGCCGGGCGCGCTGCTGAAAGGCCGGTCTGTCTGCACTCTTCTTAAAGTCTCCAAAGACTGATAGGTCGCCGGCACACGAGATATTCGCGCGTGCAACCACACACATCGACCTGCTCGCGCTCAGCATTTTCATCCTGTATAAAGTGGCAATTTTTAACTTCGCCGAGGAGAAAACAACATGGCATTTCTGACAGAGGCTCAGTTAAAGGAAATGGGTTTCAAGCATCTCGGCAAGAATGTAAAGATCAGCGATAAAGCCTCTCTCTACAACTGCGACAGAATTTCAATTGGCGATAACACTCGAATCGACGACTTTTGCATGATCTCGGGGACAGTAACACTTGGGCGTAACGTTCACATTGCCGTGTTCAGCAACGTCGCCGGCGGCGAGCCAGGTGTGACGATGGAAGACTTTTCTGGACTGGCTTATGGCTGCCAAGTGTTTGCTCAGTCAGATGACTATTCAGGAAAGACACTGACCAATCCAACCGTTCCCAACGAGTACAAGGCCGAAACCAAGAGCGCCATTTATATTGGTCGGCACGTCATTATTGGCACCCACTCCATCGTACTTCCCGGTGTAAACCTGGCTGAGGGTTGCTCTGTTGGGGCTATGTCAATGGTCACAAAGTCGACCGAGGAATGGGGAATCTACTTTGGGGTCCCGGCCAAGCGTATAAAAAACAGGAGCCGTCAGCTTCTTGATCTTGAAGCCAAGTATCTTGCCTCGGAAATCCAATAGGCAGGCGCTCACTTTAGTTTATTGGTCATGCCCGTTAATCTCGTGGCGCCCTCTGACCGCAATGGATGCATCGAAGAATGGGTTTATGGAAGACGTTGACAGCCGTTATCACGCTATCGATCAGCGCTGACGCTATGGCGTGGTACGTCGAGAATCCGGTCGAGAGAGCGTTGTCCGCTACCACCCTGGTCCCCACTATGATCCTCGGCGGGACGACAGCGTTTACCGTTTATGGCCCATCAATGATGAAGAAAGCGAAGAGCGATGCGCTCGCATTTGTAGGCTCTGATGGTGAGATCCGCGGCGCTCAGTTTGAGCAGGCGTCTCACTACTATCGCGCCACCTACCCATCGCCACTGATGTCTGACATGCAACTGGCCCAGGTAATCGCAGCGCAGTACTGAGTGGGGGCTTTCACGCCTGCGATTGCCTGGCCGAGACTCGCTCTCGCAGTTCCACACAACACCGGCTATACGTGGCAGCCCACAAAATGACACGATAACGCCTCGTCTTTGTCAGCAGGAATACAGGATGTTCAGTCATATCACCGTAGGGACAAACGATCTCGATAGGGCCGCTACCTTCTATGAAGCGGTACTGACTCCCCTGGGCCTTCGCCGTCGGGTTGTAAGCCCTGATGGAGGGCCACCTTCCGCATGCTGGGTTAACCCCGACCATCCCCTGCCTCGCTTCTATGTTTACTGCCCCTACAATCTTAAAAAGGCCGCCGCGGGAAATGGCAGCATGGTGGCTTTTGCCGCGCCACATCCGGAGGCAGTCGATGCGGCCTATACCGCTGGCCTTCGCGCTGGAGGTATTGATGAGGGCAAGCCAGGACCGCGCCCACATTATGGAAACGGATATTATGGCGCCTACCTGCGCGACCCGGATGGCAATAAAGTGCACATCGTGCATCGTGGCGATGTGCAGTTGCCCGTGTAGGCAACGCTCCAACGGGGGTTGTTTGAGGCACACCGATCACGGGCTGTTCTTTGCCTGCGGCCAGGGTTATAACGTGTTGGGCAAGTACCTTTATATCAACGCTTCAATCATGCTGAGGCAGGATTAAACTGCCCCAGCATAAATGACTATTTGATCACAACCGGATTAACCGGCGACCCGGTCGCGCGGTGCACTTTGAGCGGTGCAGCCACATAAAGAAAAGTGTACTGCCCATCTTTAGCGCAACTTTCAGCCAGCGTCTCCAAGTTACAGATTTCCGTAAAGGCGATACCGAGATTACGCATCAAAGCGCAGTGCAGAGGCAGCGCCACGCCTGATACGGGGTCTATCGTCACTTCATTGGCGATGGTATCGGTGACAAGGTTTGGAATTTCCTTATCATAAAACCATTGAACAAGTTCCTGCGAATACGTAAGGCCTGGTTCGCAGAAACCGTCATAAAACGCTTCGCCCTGCTCATAGAACGCTTGAAGAAAGTTGGTTCTGATAATCAGGATATCGTGAGGCTCGATTGAATGGCCCTGAGCCTCTGCGCACGCCTCAAGATCCCTATGAGTGAACGTCTCACCTTTATCCAGCATGCGCTTACCGCGATGCCGTGCCATATCCAGTAATACTCCGCGCCCGACGACTCCTCGTTCGCCGATAGGTGCGACACTGGCCTTGTCGAGGCCGCCCACTGTTGTTCGCGCGTCGTACCCGTTCCATATTTTTCCGCCGTACCAAAGGTGGCCAAGCGCATCATATTGCGTGGATCCTTGCAGGAACGCGTCGATCTTGTCATCCGCGTAGTGCAAGCCGCCCGGATAACAAGGGCCATGATCATTGTCCCAACTCGACTCATCAAGAACCATCGTACGTTCTGCCGGGGTACGGCCTGGCCACACTGGATCGCCAGCAGGATCGCCGATCATCCGTTGTAAGGTAAATACGCTTCCGGTCTTAATGTGCGCAACCCCGCGCATGACTTCCTGCGCAGTCAGGTAATTCAGAGAGCCAACTTCATCTTCCGCGCCCCATCTGCCCCAATTAGAAGGAGCATCGCCCAATAGTTCTTCCATAGTAGGAACTGAAGTCGTCATAGTTTTTCCTTTTTAGTTGCAGTGGTTATTAAGCGCACACCCGTGCGCCTTGCTTCCCTATCAATCAGAGCACACAAAAACCCAATAAAGCGCTCGCTTAATGACGACACGTTTTTAAATGGATGTTCATGTCAGTGAGCGGCTACGCCTATCATTCAACTATAGGTTCTTCTAATCCCCGCTTAACAGCCGTGGCCGACTCAGCATCTTTAACAGGCGCAGCCTTCAGGTCCTTGGTAAATATCCCATCCACCTCTCCCTTGAAGAAATTTTTGCCATAGATCAGCAAGCACAACACAACGCCAATCCCGAATGCCCAGCTCGCGCCTTTGATCGCCAGTACCGCGCCGATCACGCCGGCGATACCCAGGTCGCGCTGGCTTTTGGCTTCAAGAATGCCCAGGCGCACGCTCACGTAACCCTGGATCAGTAACGTCAGCGACAGGGCAACGCCGAGAATCGGCTGTACCAATGTCACGACCGGCAACAGCAGCAGACCGCTGTTGGTGCCCCAGCGGAACGACCCGACGCCGCCGATGATTGACTGCATCGCTTTCGGCCCACCTTTGAAACGCTCGATTACCACCACCAGCATCGCCGCCCATTTCGGGCCGCACATGGCGACGTCCGGGCCGAAGATGCTCATGAACGCGTTACGCGCACCGAAGATCAGGTGGGCGCGGTCGGCGTTGTAGTCGACGACTTCGTCAGTGCGGACGGTTTCTGCTTCGTCGAGAAGCGACTTCGCGCTGAGGACGTCACCGAAAACGATGATGTACGCCGCAAGCATGGTCGGCAGCGCGCAGATGAACATCGACAGTGGCGGCATGCCCAGGCCGAATACCGTGTAGTTGTTCCATAGGCCGGCGAAATCCGGTTGGCTGATGCCCCACTGGAGGGTTGGCCATGGCGCTTCCCCGAACAACGGGGCAAGCACTACGGCCAACAGCACGATCGGCAAGATGCCGAGCTTGGCGAAGTTCCACCAGAAACGGTTGCGTTGCTTGAGCTCATTGAAGTGCTGGGAAAAGATCAAATAGAAGGCGATGCCGACCGCAATGGAAATGGTCCAGGGCAGCACATTGAACTTACCGCCGACCTGGAACACCGCGATCACTGCACTCAAGCCGGCGCCGACGATAATCCCGGACTTGATCGCCGAGGGCACGTATTCCACCACCTTTTTCGCCATTCCGGTCGCGCCCAGGGCGATTGAAAAAATCCCCAGCATCAACTGAAAGGCAATCAACGCGTGGACACGCTCCGGGCCCATTGGAAACTGCGCACAGTACGCCATCAACAACGGCACTGCCGGGGTGATCCAGCCCGGCACGGTCGGGTCGCCGAGCAGATGGTGTGCGAGATACAGCAGGCCGTTGAGCATCACGACGGCAAGCGCGACCTCGAAGGGCATGCCGAGCAGTTCGGTCATCAGCGGAATCGCAGCCAGGTCCACGGCGCACATCAGCAAGCCCTGGAGATAATCTGGAAGCTCGATCTTGTAGTGGATAAACGGCAGCCGGACCTTGAAAGGGCCCAGCGGGATGTACGGGCTTTCGCTCCGTTGCGCAGGAGTGTCAGACATTCGGTTCACCTGTTTTATTGGTTTTGTAATGGCGGGCGCACGCTCCGGCGGCACCGGAATCGTGGCTTTTTCGGATCAATACGCAGCGCGGTAGATCTTCTCGATATCGGCGGCGCTGAGCTTGCGCGGGTTGTTGCGCATCAGGCGGTCGATCTTGCTGGCCTCTTGCGCCATCGCCGGGATGGCATCCTCGGGCACGTTGAAAGTGCGCAGGCCGGACGGGATGTCAACGGCGGCACATAGATCAGCCATGGCTTTGACAGCCTGGTCTGCCGCCTCGTTGTCGTTCAGGTTCGCCACGCGCACGCCCATGGCTTCGGCGATGTCGCGAAAACGCTCGACGCAGGCGGTCTTGTTCCACTCCATCACGTACGGCAGCAGCAAGGCGTTACTGACACCATGGGCAATGTTGAATCTCCCGCCCAGCGGGTATGCCAGCGCATGCACCGCCCCTACCCCGGCATTGCCGAACGCCATGCCGGCCATCAGGCTGGCGGTGGCCATGTCTTCCCGAGCCCGCAGGTTGGTTGGATTGGCATAAGCCTTCGGCAGCGCCTTGGTGATCAGCTTGATCGCGCCCAGGGCGATGGCATCGGTGATGGGCGAAGCGTTCACCGAAATATACGACTCGACCGCATGCACCAGCGCATCGACACCACTGGCCGCCGTCACACCGCGGGGACAGGTCAATGTCATCGCCGGACTGACCAAGGCCACGTCGGGCAGCAGGTAGTCGCTGACGATGCCTTTCTTCAACTGCGCTTGCTTGTCGGAAAAAATGGCGACGTTGGTCACTTCCGAGCCTGTCCCGGCGGTCGTCGGGATGGCAATCAACACAGGGCCTTTGCGTTTCACCAGGTCGACACCGAACAGTTCGCTCAGCGGACCTGCATGCCCGGCATACGCCGCGACGCCCTTGGCGATATCGATGGCACTGCCGCCACCCACCGCAATCAATCCGTCGTGGCCACCCTCGCGATAAGCGCGGGTGCACGCCTCGACGATGGCCACTTCAGGTTCCGGTTTGACCTGATCGAAAATGCCGTAACGGCGATCGCCGAGTTGCGCCAGGGCCAGGCCAACGGTGCCGGAGTTCACTAGGATGACGTCTGTGACGATCAGCGGATTCTTGACCTCAAGGCGCGTCAGTTCCGCGCAAAGCTGTTCGACAGCACCAGGTCCGGTAATCAACTTATTAGCGATTTTGAAAGCAGAGATATTCATCGGGCTCGTCCAGTTGATGTTGTTTTATTGGAAGACGTGCCACAGGAGATAGCGAAAGGCGTGCCAATACCCGCAAAGCCCCTGCGGCATGGGGCTCTGCGCGACTCGCACGAAAACAGGAGGGCTTTTTTGGGTCAGTGCCGATTAGTTTTCTGATCGATTTATCCGGAGCCGATCAGAATCCTAATCAGACTGTTCCCAGCGTTTCATTTTCTGCACCACGGTAGCTTGGCTCACCCCCAGTGCCTTGGCCGCAAGGCGCGTGGTCTTGTGCGCAAGCAACGCGGCACGAATCGCACTGCGCTCGGCATTTTCCAACACCTTGCGCAGCGGCAAGCCTGCGTCCGGGGTGCTGGGTGGATTGAGGTCGAGGATCTCTTCCGGCATATCGAGCGGCTCGACAGTCCCGGTCTGATTGGTCACCACCAACCGCTCGACAAGGTTGATCAACTCGCGGATGTTGCCGGGCCAGTCGTAGTCGCACATCAAGTCTAGGGCCTCGAGACTCCATTGGACTTGGCGTTCGTAACGAGCATTGAACCGGTCGAGGTAGTAATGCAGCAGCGGCGCGATTTCCTCCCGACGTTCACGCAGTGCCGGAATGTGGATCGGCACCACGTTGAGCCGGTAATACAAGTCCGCCCGAAAACGCCCCTGCGCCACCTGCTGTTTGAGGTCATGGTGGGTGGCGCTGATGATGCGTACATCGACCTCCTTCAGCTCCAGGCCCCCAACAGGAATGAAGCGGTTCTCTTCGATCACCTTGAGCAACTTGACCTGCACCGGCAATGGCAAATCACCTATCTCGTCTAGAAACAATGTGCCGTGATGCGCCAGCTCCAGTAGGCCACGCTTGCCTTTTGGACCTGCGCCGGTGAACGCTCCGGGAGCGTAGCCAAACAGCTCGGCTTCGATCAGGTTCTCGGGCAGCGCACCGCAGTTGAGCGCGAGAAAGGGTTCGCTGGCACGCGGGCTGGCGTTGTGAATGAATTGCGCAACGAGGGTCTTGCCGACGCCGGTTTCACCTTGGAGCAACACCTTGACCGAGCTGCTGGCAACCTGGCGGGCCAGCGAGAGAACGCGACCGGACATTTCCTGATTGGCCATCAGGGGAGAAAGCAGGAGGTTGTCTCGTTGGCCGGCATGAAGTTTGGCGGTGCTGTTGCGCAGTTGTTTAAGCTGTTGCAGTTCATCACGCTCATGCTTCATGCGCAGCAGTTCCGTCATGTCGCGCACGGTACTGACCACGTACGAAATCCGCCTTCCAGCGTCAAGAATCGGCGTGGCGCTAACGAGCAATTTCTTGCCCTGGCTCAGGCTCTGCATGACCGACACCGGCCGCCCGCCCTGCAATACCCGCAAGGTGGCCGATTGCGAGATGACACCCTCCTTCACCAGCTCCTGCATGGATCGGCCGACGAGATCCGCACCGCTGAGCCCGGTCAGACGTTCATAGGCTTGATTGACCTTCAGCGTCTTGCCGTCGCCATCCGTAATGTAGACGCCGTCATGTAAAGCGTTGAGCAGTTCTTCGAAACTGGTGTCGTTGAGATTCACCGGGGTCCGTTCCTTCGAGTGGGCGCTGCTTTCAGAAGAGTTTTTTGGGTGGGCCCGCTATTCGCTAACCTCTGGAGAGGCGTACGCTCACCGTGCACAGCTAGCTTTCAGTTTGACAGCAAGTAGCTAAGTAGACAGTGGACGAATGCGGTGCCAAATTCGGAGCCAACTACACTTACACGCAGCGCTACCAAGATCCAAGATATCCGTGGGTGTAATTGTGGGGGTATTTTTCAAGCATGAAAAAGCCCAACCGTTACCGATTGGGCTAAGTCATTGAATAATATGGTCGGGACGGAGTGATTCGAACACTCGACCCCTAGCACCCCATGGGTTTAAGAGCGGTTCGTCGGGCAACCTGGCGACACGTAAAAACGCTGATTAGTCTATATAAAACATAGGCTTAGGTGATTTTTTGATGTGCAGTGAAGAAGATCAACTTGCGCATCGCACACCTCCGATCGACAGACACAGATGCGAACTGAACGGCCACAGAAGGTGGGCGAAAAGCACATCTGCCATCAGCGTTTATACGACGGTGCTGCCAGGGGTTCCAGCGAACCAACATTGAGTTACAAAATTGGTGACGGGCGCTACAAATTCAGTGTGAGATCGCTCACACCTTCAACGTCAACCCGCCCCCAGCACCCGCGTCAAGGGTTACGCAATAGCCATGTACGTCTTCTACCTTGGCCTGATTGGGTAATTTCAGCCAATCAATGACTTCCTTGTCGAGGCCCCTTATGTCGCTTACTCACACCGCCTGCGTCTTCCTGTATTTCCTGTTGCTCGGCACTGTCTGGCCCAGCCACGCCAGAGACCTGGCCGAGGGACTTACGGAACAGTCACCTTCCGTGGCACTTGAAAATAAGAACCAACGGTACCCGCAATGGACCGGCATCGGCTCACTGAAAAACGCCTTAGGCCAGACCTGCAATGCCGTTCTGCTCGACACGCTCAATCGCCAGGGTAAGGCCGTCGGCCCGGCTTATGTGCTGACCGCCGGGCATTGTGTGTTCTACAGCTACGGTACGGCGCGCGTGCGCCAGGCATTCACCGCCGAGGTGACCTTCAATTACTTTCATGACACGCCCGAACAGCGCGCCACTTACGCCGTCAAGACAGCACATTGGAGCAGCATGGCGGGCACTGACCTGGCCGTGCTCGAACTGGATACATCTCTGGGCGTGCTGGTGGCCGGTGCGATCATGCCACTCAAGCTGGCCTCCCAGCGGCAGACGTCGAATCGAGAAGTGATCAACGTGGGAGCGCCGACCGGTTTTCTGAAAAAGGGCCTGCGCATGAGCGCCTGCGTGGAGTCGACCCTCAACAGTTTTGCCGAGCATCCTGGCGTGTTCCCCAGCGCCTTGCGCAACCGCTGCAACGGTCTGCGCCCAGGCAGCTCCGGCAGTCCGATGCTGGACCGGAACACCAATGAAATCACCAGCATCATCAGCAAGGTCGCGTCTGCCATTCAGAAAGACATTCTCAACAGTTGCCAGAACAACTCTGCATGCGAAGCCGCGAAATTCAACTACAGCTATCCCGCCAACGACTTGTACTACTGCTTTGTAGACGGTGTTTTCCGTAACGACACCCCGACCTGCCAGCTCAAGGCGGTTGACATCACGCTGGACGAGCCGTGGAACCTGAAACCCTATGTGCATTTACAACGTGACGACGCCGACCAGGTTACCCGTCCGACCTGGAACCTGAGGTTTTCGATCCAGGAACCGTTCTACCGATTCAAGGCCGTGAATGACGTCAGTGAGTGCGCACGCACGCAGGGCTACCAAGTGGCTGCCGCCTCTGACGAGGCCTATATCAACCAGCCCATTGGACCAGTGCTGGGGCCGCATGTGCTATGCATACTCGGGGTGCAAAAGGCCGAGCAGCCGCTGACCGAAGCGCTGCTGCGCAATGTGTTCACCCATTCGGTGTTCCTGACCAACCCGGCACCTGCACCACAGCTCAAGCACCGCTATCACATCGCCTGGGAAACCCAGCACAACGGTTTTAGCCAGCATTACTACTACAGCGTGAACGCGTCGATCAGCGCCACCTGTGGCGATATTGACGACGATCGCTACGCCCTGGCCATGGACGGCATTTTCCTTGATATAGCAGAGCTGCCAATCGCGCTATGCAGCTATGCACGCAACAACGCTGGGCAACCGTCCGCCATCCGCACAGACGTGATCACAGGCGCAACGGTTCGCTCGCAGCGTCAGGCCAGGTGAGGCAGCGAGATGTTTTAAGCAAATGTTGATGACTCAAGTCAGCGCAATCGAGGGCAATGCCCGAAAGGCACGACTTGAGCGGGATCACTTGGGCTCTCCCCCGCCGAACCACAGCGGGGGCGACCCGGTTACCATTGGCCAGAGAGCCAACAGGTTGCCGCTTCAATCATGCTGAAGTGGTACCACGGCTGAGAATCCTGGCAACTGGTGGCGAACGACGCATGCACGCTTGAAGTCGCTAACAGGCAGGCTGCAGCCGTCATATAGACGTATTTTTTATTCTCATCTTCACTCCCCTTCCCATCGTTAATACATTGGCTTGCGCTTCAAACTCTAATAGTGGGCTTGAGCGAGGATCAATTAGGGCAGGTGTGCTAATGGAGTATCGACATGCCCGGGACAACGCCTATCAACTTCACGCCAGCCATTTCAGGGGAGTGTCCTGCAGCACTGGGCAATCATGCACGCAGCCTTACCACAGCAATATGTTCGCTGTGCCCAGCCGTCGTCAGCGCAGATAACGCTTATCGAACCAGAACCGCTCTAGCATCTCGCTCAGGTGTGTCTGCGCCTGTGGATGAGCGGCATTGATCAGATAGTTAGTCGCGTGCGGCAGCAACGCAGACGGCACTGGCAGGAGCAACTCCACGCCCTCATCCAACCAACGGTTGCCGACCGACTGCGAAGTCGGTTCATTGGCCTGCCAGCCCACCGGCAACGCCGGCGGTGCGCCCATCAACGCCTCCGGCGCCACATCCATGCGTCAGACGCACGACCCGCTCTGACTCGGCCTCGCTAAAGCGTGCATTGCTGCTCAACCGGCGTCGGATGGTGCTCTCCGGCGCCACCAGTGACAGCGACAGCTTCAGCTTGCTGGCGACGCGCTTGTAGCTGTGGGTGGAAATGCCCGCAACCACGATACGCAAGGCATCGGACTCCGATGCGAACTGAATATCCAACAAACGCGAAACGCGCCATTCGCCCGAACACGGACTCGTCAGAGACGTGGGACTGAACTGCCGTGCTCATAGACATGCCCACCATTTGATCAAATTTATACGTCAAATGGCGCCAGGTTTGCAATGACCAGACAAGGTCACGGAGGCGCGAAAACCTCGGGCCCACAACAGCCCACGGTGCGGTAGGGGTTTTAGTAGGGTTTTTTTCGCAGACATGAAAAAGCCCAACCGGTGAAAATTGGGCTAAGTCATTGAATAATATGGTCGGGACGGAGTGATTCGAACACTCGACCCCTAGCACCCCATGCTAGTGCGCTACCGGACTGCGCTACGCCCCGACTAGGCGTGTTACTGGGTTTGCTTCGCAACGAAGCGATCAGGAATATACCGCAAGCTTTTGAAATGTGGAAGTATTTTAAAAGCCTGAATCACTTCTTCAAAACCACCAGCACATCTTCGAGTTCGGAGATCATCTGGCGAATCAGTTGCTTGTACTGGGTGGTGTCATCTTTGGCTTCATCGCCGGACATACGCTGGCGTGCGCCGCTGATGGTGAAACCCTGGTCGTACAGCAATGCACGGATCTGTCGGATCATCAGCACATCCTGGCGCTGATAATACCGACGGTTCCCGGTACGTTTGACGGGGTTGAGTTGAGGAAACTCCTGCTCCCAATAGCGCAG